>NZ_JBVJPC010000002.1:0-804514 GCF_055582845.1 Streptomyces sp. NPDC107471
CCGCAACGTCGTCGAACGCTGCTTCAACCGGCTCAAGCACAACAAAGCCCTGGCCACCCGCTACGACAAACGCGCCCGCCACTACCAAGCCCTGGTCACCCTCGCCTGCCTACGCCTCTGGCTGCCCTGACTTTGCGGACACGACCTAGGGTGTACGCGGTGCCGGTTCAGGGAGGGCGGATGACCACTCCGGCGTGGTGGGCGGAACTGGTGGGCGTCAGTGCGGTCCTGGCGGAGGCCGACCGTGCCGGGGTCGCGGCCTGGCGTGGCGGCGCGATGCCGGAGGGCGACGACGACGTCCCGCCCCTCACCGTCCGGCTGGGCACGCTCGGACGCGTCTTCGCCGAGCGCTCGGCCGACTTCGCCCCGGAGCAGACCCGGCAACTGTTCCGGCTCCTGGAAGAGGTTCAGGTCCACGACGGCGAGCGGTACGGGGACGCCGTCGCCACCGGGTTCTTCGAGGCGCTGCTGAACGCCTGGGACAAGGGTTTCGACCTCCGCTCCGTCTGGCCGGCCCTCGGCCCGCACTCACGTGCCTATTGCCGGGCCTGGAACGACTTCACGGGTGTCGGGACCCCTGGCTGGATGCGCTGAGGTCGCGCATTCCGCCGGCCTCCTCGACCTCCAGCAGCGACGCACTCTGCCGTTCTGCCTCGAAGGCCCGGTGGCCGCCGCGCAGGCCGAACAGGCGCTTGGCCAGGAGGATGTAGAGGACGGCGAGGATGTTGAGGAGCAGGGTGGCGATCTTCAGCCAACTGACGCGCTCGGTGAGTTCGTAGATTTCCAGGGGGAGGAACGCGGCGGTGGCGACCACCGTCAGGTACTCCGCCCAGCGCTTGGCGTACCAGAGGCCGACCGCCTCGACGAGCTCGATGAGGGCGTACGCCAGCAGCAGGACGGCCACCAGGACGAGCGTGCCGTGCCGGTAGCCGAACGTCCTGCGGACGGTGTCGACGACCGGCGAGTGGTCGAGGTCGTAGTGGAAGTGCCGGAACACCGGCCGGAAGACGTCCAGGTACTCGTCGAAGAGCCGGCGCACCGCGTCCTGGCTGTTGCTGAACTTCCACACCGCCAGCGCGGCCAGCACGATGAACACCCCGCGCACCGCCCGCTCGACCGCGAGGAAGCGCAGCACGAACAGGTCCCTGAGCACCTTGCCGCGCGGCACGAGGGGCGCGTGGTCCGCGGGCCCCGAGCCGTGCGGCTCGCCGAGGACGAAGTCGCCGCAGCGCAGACAGCGCCAGGCCGCTCCGAGGGCGGTCCCGGCGTACAGCCGCTCCCGCAGCCGGGGCTCGTCGGGCGCGTACGTCACATGGCCGCGGCGCGCGCACGTCCGCCGGTCCCAGTCGATCTTCATCCCCCGTGCCTCCGAAACCGAGAGCGTGCCGTCCGGGGACGACACGCTAGTGGGGCGGGGTAAGAGTTCGGTGAGTCAGCGGGTGCCGGCCAGCTCCTTCTCCGCCTCCTCCTGAGCAGCGGGCTCCGCGGTCCTCCGGCCCGGCAGCAGCACCGCCACCAGGACCGTCCCCACGCCCAGGACGACCGCTCCGACCAGGCTGGTGTGGGCCACCGCGTCGGAGAAGGACGAGCCGACCGCGTCCGCCATCTGCCGGGCGCCGGAGGCGAGCTGGTCGGCCTGCGCCTTGAGCTGGGCCGCCTGCTGGGGGTCGGTGGCCTGTGCGGCCCGCGCGGCGGCCTTCTGCGCCTGTTCGCCGATGCCCTGCGCGACCGTGTACCCGGCCCCGACGGAGTCCTGGGCGCCGGCCAGAGCCGAGGCGGGGAGCCCGCTGCCCGCGGTGGCGTCGGAGAGGTGGTCCGAGTAGGAGGTGGCCAGCAGGGAGCCGAGGATCGCGATGCCGAGGGAGCCGCCGAGTTCGATCGAGGTGTCGTTCACCGCGCCGCCGACGCCCAGTTCGGACTCCGGGAAGGCACCCATGATCGCGTCGGTGGCGGGCGAGAGGGCGAGGCCGATCGCCAGGCCCAGCACGATCAGGGGCGCGACGAAGTCGCCGTACGACGAACCCGCGTCGATCCGGGTGAGCAGCGCGAGGGCCGTGGTGCCGCCGACCATGCCCGCGGTGACCGTCCACTTCATGCCGACCCGCGGGGTGAGGAACCCGGTCAGGGCGGAGCCGGCGAAGACCGCGCCGGCGAGCGGGAGCATGCGCAGGCCGGTCTCCAGGGCGCTGTAGCCGAGGACGAACTGGAGGTGCTGGGTGAGGTAGTAGAAGGCGCCGAAGACGGCCAGGAAGAACAGGGCGACGGCGAGGTTGGAGCCCGCGAAACCGCGGTCGGCGAAGCGGCGCACGTCGACGACGGGGCGCGGGTGGCGCAGCTCCCAGGCGACGAAGAGCACGAGGCCGACCCCCGCGACCACCGCGGCGGCGATCGCCCTGGCGTGCCAGCCGAAGTGCGGACCCTCGATGATCATGTAGACCAGCGCGCCGATCCAGACCACCGACAGCAGTCCGCCGACGTAGTCGATGCGGCCGTGCTCGGCGGCCCTGGACGGCGGGACGAGGACGAGGGCGGCGACGACGGCGACGGCCGCGATCGGGACGTTGATCAGGAAGGTCGAGGTCCAGGCGTGGCTCTCCAGGAGCGCGCCCGCGACCAGCGGACCGGCCGCGATCGCCACGCCGGAGGTGGCGGTCCACACGGTGATCGCCTTGGCCCGCTCCCCGCGCGGGAAGGTCGCGGCGAGCAGGGACAGCGTGGCCGGCATGATCATCGCGGCGCCGGTGCCCATCACCGCGCGGGCCGCGATGACCGTGGTGGCGCTGCCGGCGAAGGAGCCGAGGACCGCGCCGCCGCCGAACACGCCGAGCCCCAGCAGGAGCGCGCCGCGACGGCTGTACTTGTCGCCGATCGCGCCCAGCAGCAGCATCAGGGCGGCGTACGGCACGGTGTAGCCGTCGATGACCCACTGGAGGTCGGCGCTCGACAGCCCGAGGTCGGCGGTCATGTCGGGGGCCGCGACCGTGAGGGCGGTGTTCGCCATCACGATGATCAGCAGGCTGAGGCAGAGGACGAGGAGCGCCCACCAGCGGCGGGCGTAGGGGCGCTCCATCTTCTCGACCGGTTCGGTCATGACGAGTCGCATGGCAGGGGTGGCCTTCCTCAGCGGACTTGCACAGTGATGTGCATTTGCTCAATGCTGTGCAATGTACGCCTGCTGCACAACGGTGTGCAAGTCCAGCCGGGAGGGGCACAATGACGGCCATGACCACGGGCCACTCCAGCCGCGCCGACGCCAACCGCCGCCGCATCCTCGACATCGCGCTCGCCGAACTGCTGCGCGACCCCGACGCGTCCATGGACCAGATCGCGCGCGCCGCGGGCGTCGTACGACGGACCGTGTACGGCCACTTCCCGAGCCGTGAGGCGCTGATCGGCACGCTCGTCGACGAGGCCGTGGCGGCGGTGGCGGCCGCGCACGCGGCGGGACGGGAGGGGACCGAGGATCTGGCGCAGGCCGTGGCGGGCTCCGTGCTCGCGGTCTGGGAGGTCGCCGACCGCTATCGCATCCTCGTCGCGCTCGCCCAGCGCAGCGTCACCGTGCAGGGCATCCGGGAGCGGCTCGCGCCGGTGCGCGCGGCCTGCACCGAACTGCTCCGGCGCGGCCTGGACGAGGGCGTCTTCGTCTCCCCGCTGCCCGCGCCCGCGCTGGCGTACGTCCACGAGCAGATGATGTTCGCGGTGATGGAGGCGGTGAACGACGGACTGCTGGACGCGGAGGAGGCGGGCCGCTCCACCGCGGTCACCGTTCTGACCGCGGCGGGCGTACCCGCCTCTCTGGCCACCGCGCTGGTGGCGAAGCTGAGCGACTGACCCCCCCCGCGCGGAGGGGGCCCGGGCGGCCGAGCCACGGGGGGAGTACTCGGCCGCCCGGGGTGGGGAGCCGGGCCCGGGTTCAGGTCGGGCCCGGCTCTGCTCTGTGTGGCCGACGGCCACCGGCTCCCGGTGTCCGGCGTCGGCACCGGGGTCCGGTACCGGCTCCCGGCACCGGCGTGCGGCCGTTCAGGCCTTGGCCAGCTCCTTCTCGCCGCCCTGCTCGGGGATGTCCGCCGCCGGGACGTCGTCGTCGTGGTCGAGGAGCGTCTTCTCGTCGAAGGGCAGGTGACCGGCGAGCACCTGGTCGACGCGCTCGCGGTCGATCTCCTTGGTCCAGGTGCCGATCAGGACGGTGGCGACGGCGTTGCCCGCGAAGTTGGTCAGGGCGCGCGCCTCGCTCATGAAGCGGTCGATGCCGACGATCAGGCCGATGCCGTCCACCAGGGCGGGCTTGTGCGACTGGAGACCGCCGGCCAGGGTCGCGAGACCGGCGCCGGTGACACCGGCGGCGCCCTTCGAGGCGACGAACAGGAAGAGCAGCAGCGGGATCTGCTCGCCGATCGACATCGGGGTGCCCATGGCGTCGGCGATGAACAGCGAGGCCATGGTCATGTAGATCATGGTGCCGTCGAGGTTGAAGGAGTAGCCGGTCGGGATGGTGATGCCGACCACCGGCTTGCTGACGCCCAGGTGCTCCATCTTCGCGATGACCCGCGGCAGCGCGGACTCGGAGGAGGAGGTCGACAGGATCAGCAGGAACTCACGGCCCAGGTACTTGAAGAGGGTCAGGATGTTGAGGCCCGCGACCAGCCGCAGCAGCGTGCCGAGCACGATGAAGACGAACAGGACGCACGTGGTGTAGAAGCCGACCATCAGGAGCGCGAGGTCCTTCAGGGCGTCGACGCCGGCCGAGCCCACGACGGCGGCCATGGCACCGAAGGCGCCGATCGGGGCGGCCCACATCACCATGGCGAGGACACGGAAGACGAGCCGCTGGATGTGCTCGACACCGCGCAGGACCGGCTGTCCGACCGGGCCCATGGCCTGCAGCGCGAACCCGACGAGCAGCGCGATCAGCAGGGTCTGGAGCACCTCGCCCTCGGTGAAGGCGGAGACGAACGTGGTCGGGATGATGCCGAGCAGGAACTCGGTGGTGTCCTTGGCCTCCGCGTCGACCTGTGCGTGGCCGACGTCCTTGACCGCGTCGGTCACGGCGAGACCGGTGCCCGGGTCGAGGATGTTGCCGACGACCAGGCCGATGCCCAGCGCGACCAGCGACATGATCGTGAAGTAGATCAGCGCGATGCCGCCGACGGCACCGACCTTGGCGGCCTTCCGTACCGATCCGATACCGAGCACGATCGTGCAGAAGATGATCGGCGAGATCATCATCTTGATCAGGTTCACAAACCCGGTGCCGATCGGCTTCAGCTCGACCGCGAAGTCGGGAGCGACCAGACCGACGGTGATACCGAGGGCGACCGCGACGATCACCGCGATGTACAGGTAGTGCGTGCGGTCCTTTTTGACTGCGGGTGCCGTATCGGGGGTGCTGGCGGCCACGGCTGCCCTCCTTGACGTCTTCGTCGGCATGACCGGCGTGCGGCTCACGTCCGGGCTTTTGAAGGAATGCCGTGACTATCTCCCGCCCTGTGAGGGCGGTCACCCTTCCGTTCATTGAGTTCACCGACAAGCCCCCCGGAGCACCGGGCCGGCCGGCGTCCACGCGAGGGGAGCGGCCAAAATCGGCCATGGGGCACACTGACGGCATGCGCATCCCCGTGCCGAGACCCCGCAGCCTGGCGGCCCAGCTCTTCGCCATGCAGGCCGTGCTGATCGCCGTGGTCGTGGCGGGGTACGCGCTGTTCACCTACGTCAGCGACCGGGGCCAGGCCGAGGACGCGGCGCGCAGTCAGGCCAGGGCGGTGGCGCGGGCGGTCGCGGACTCGCCGTCCGTGCGGGAGGCGATAGGCACGCCGAGACCGACGGCCGAACTCCAGCCGTACGCGCTCAGGGTCATGGCCGACACCGAGGTCGACTTCGTCACCATCATGAGTCCGCAGGGCATCCGCTGGACCCACCCCGACCGCAAGCAGATCGGCAAGCACTTCCTCGGCAACACCGAGCGGGCGCTGAAGGGCGAGACCTTCACGGAGACCTACACCGGCACCCTGGGCGCCTCGGTCCGGGCGGTCACCCCGGTCAAGGACGACAAGGGGCACGTCATCGGCCTGGTCAGCGCCGGCATCCAGGTCGAGAAGATCAGCGAGCGGGTGCAGGGCCAGCTCACCGCCCTGCTCGCGGTCGCGGGCAGCGCGCTCGCGCTCGGCGCCATCGGCACCTACGTCGTCAACGCCCGCCTGCGCCGCCACACCCACGGCATGAACGCGGCCGAGCTCAGCCGGATGCACGACTACCACCAGGCGGCCCTGCACGCGGTGCGCGAGGGGCTGCTGATGCTGGACGGACAGTACCGTGTCGCGCTGATCAACGACGGCGGACGGGAGTTGCTCGGGGTGTCCCCGCAGGACGAGGTGATCGGGCGGTCGGTGGCGGACCTCGGGCTGCCGGCCCCGCTGACGGGTGCCCTGCTCTCCTCGGAGCCGCGGGTCGACGAGGTCCATCTGACGTCCACCCGGGTCCTGGTCGTCAACACCTCCCCGGTCTCCGGCGGAGAGCAGCGCGGCACCGTGGTCACCCTGCGGGACGTGACCGAACTCCAGTCACTGATGGGCGAGTTGGACTCGGAGCGCGGTTTCACCCAGGCGTTGCGCTCCCAGGCCCACGAGGCGGCGAACCGGCTGCACACGGTCGTCTCCCTGATCGAACTGGGCCGCGCGGAACAGGCGGTGGACTTCGCGACCGCCGAACTGGAACTGGCGCAAGCCCTGACCGACCAGGTCGTGGCGGCGGTCGGCGAGCCCGTCCTGGCCGCCCTCCTGCTCGGCAAGACCGCCCAGGCGAACGAGCGGGGCGTGGAGCTGGTCGTCTCGGAGGACAGCCGCCTGGACGACGGACTGCTGCCCGAGAGCCTGCCGGCCCGGGACCTGGTCACCATCCTCGGCAACCTCATCGACAACGCGGTGGACGCGGCCCAGGGCAGCGTACGGGCACGGGTGACGGTGACGGCGTACACGGCGGGCGGGGCGGGCAGGGGCGGCTTGGCGGACGCGGCGAGCAGGGCGCGCACGGCGGGCACGGCCGGCGTGGCGGGCACGGCCGGCGCGGCGGGCACGGCCGGCGCGGCCGGCTCGGCGAACACGACGGGCGGCGCCGGCTCGGCGGACGCGGCGGGCGGCGCCGGTTCGGCGGACGCGGCGGACGAGGCCGGCTCGGCGGGCGCTGTGGGGCGTGGGCTGGTGCTGCGGGTCTCGGACACCGGCGCGGGCGTCGACCCGGACCACGTGGAGACGGTCTTCCAGCGGGGCTTCTCCACGAAACCGGCGGGCCCGGGCGGCCGTGGGCTGGGCCTCGCGCTGGTCCGGCAGACGGTCAACCGCTGCAAGGGCACCCTGACCGTGACGGAGGCGGAGGGCGGCGGAGCCGAGTTCGAGGTCCGGTTGCCCCTGGG
Organism: Streptomyces sp. NPDC107471; assembly: GCF_055582845.1. NCBI lineage: Bacteria > Bacillati > Actinomycetota > Actinomycetes > Kitasatosporales > Streptomycetaceae > Streptomyces > Streptomyces sp. NPDC107471. The sequence continues at coordinate 7,406 of NZ_JBVJPC010000002.1, forward strand.
GAACGAGAAGGAGGCCCACGGGCGGCCCCCGGGTCCGGAGGACGCCACGGAACCCGCAAGCCGCACGGCCCCGGAACGCTCCCCCGCCGCCGGTCCTCCCCCGGCCCGCGACGGCGTCCCCACCCCCGCCCCCGTCCCCGGAGGCGACGCATGACCACCGCCCAGCAGCCCATCCGTGTCCTGGTCGTCGAGGACGACCCGGTCGCCGCCGACGCGCACGTCCTGTACGTCAACCGGGTGCCCGGCTTCACGGCCGTCGGCAAGGCGCACACCGGCGCCGAGGCCCGTCGCCTCCTGGACCGTACGGCCGTCGACCTGCTCCTGCTCGATCTGCACCTGCCGGACGGGCACGGCCTCCAGCTCGCCCGTTCGCTGCGCGCGGCCGGGCACCAGGCGGACGTGATAGCGGTGACGTCGGCCCGGGACCTGACGATCGTCCGCGAGGGCGTCTCCCTCGGGGTCGTGCAGTACGTACTGAAGCCGTTCACCTTCGCCACCCTGCGGGACCGGCTGATCCGGTACGCGGAGTTCCACGCGGCGGCCGGTGAGGCGAGCGGTCAGGACGAGGTGGACCGCGCGCTGGCCACACTGCGGGCGCCAGGCCCGGCCGCCTTGCCCAAGGGGCTCAGCGCGCCGACCCTGGAGCGGGTGACGGTGGCGCTGCGGGACTGCGCGGAGGGGCTCACGGCGACCGGTCTCGCCGAGGTGGTCGGCATCTCCCGGATCACGGCCCGGCGCTATCTGGAGCACCTGGTCGACGCGGGCCGGGCGGCACGCAGTCCGCAGTACGGGACCGTGGGGCGGCCGGAGCTGCAGTACCGGTGGGTCAAGGGGCAGTAGGGCCGGCCCCGCGGCACCCCGGTCCGGCGCCCGGCAAGTCCCTTCCGATGCAAGGTCATTGACGGGACTAGACCACTCCACTTACGTTCACACGGCAGCCGTCCCGGCCACAACGACGTGAGCCCGTAGGAGGTCATGCCCGTGCGCCCCACCGCCGTACTCCCCTCCCTGCTCGTCACCGCCCTCGCCGCGTCCGCCCTCACCGCATGCGGCGGCGGTTCCGGCAGCGATCCGGACACCGTGAAGGTCTCGTACAAGCAGTCCACCGACAACTCCATCCATGTGATGGACGACTACCTCGCGGACATCAAGAAGCAGTTCGAGAAGGCCCACCCCGGCAAGAAGGTCGAGCTCGTCCCGATCAAGGCCCCGGACTCGGAGTACTACACCAAGCTGCAGCAGATGCTCCGCTCCGCGAAGACCGCGCCCGACCTGGTCTACGAGGACACCTTCCTCATCAACTCCGACATCACCAGCGGCTACCTGAAACCGCTCGACGCCTATCTCGACAAGTGGCCGGACTGGAACCGGTTCATCGACACCGCCAAGGCGGCGGCCAAGGCCGAGGACGGCAGGACCTACGGCGTCCCGGACGGCACGGACACCCGCGGGCTCTGGTTCGACAAGGGGATCTTCGCCAAGGCGGGCCTGCCCGCGGACTGGCAGCCGAAGACCTGGGACGAGGTCCTCGACGCCGCCCGCACCATCAAGCGCAGGGTCCCGGACGTCACGCCCCTCAACGTCTACACCGGCAAACCCGCGGGCGAGGCCGCCACCATGCAGGGCTTCGAGATGCTGCTCTACGGCACCGAGGACCGCCTGTACGACGAGTCCGCCAAGAAGTGGATCGGCGGCAGCCAGGGCTTCGAGGACGCCCTCTCCTTCGTCGAGACCGTCTACCGGGAGAAGCTCGGCCCGGACGTCTCCACCGCCCTCGACCCCAACATCCAGACCATCGTCCGCGGCGACCTGCTCCCCAAGGGCAAGCTCGGCATCGACCTGGACGGCTCCTGGCTCCCCCAGGACTGGCTGCCCGGCAGCGGCCACGAATGGCCCGAGTGGTCCAGCAGGCTGGGACTCGCGTACATGCCGACCCAGCACGGACAGGCCCCCGGCAAGGTGAGCATGTCCGGCGGCTGGACCTGGGCGGTCCCGGCCAAGGCGGGCAACCCCGACCTCGCCTTCGAGTTCGTGAAGACCATGCAGACCAAGGCCAACGCCCAGAAGTGGTACGTCGCCAACTCCGGTATCTCGGTGCGCGAGGACGTGGCCGAGGACCCGGCGTACGCCGACGCCCAGCCCGGCATCAAGTTCTTCACCGACCTGGTCGCGAGCACCCACTACCGGCCCGCCTATCCGGCGTACCCGAAGGTCTCCACCGCGATCCAGGAGGCGATGGAGGGCGTGACGACCGGTGACGTCCCCGTCGAGGAGGCGGCCAAGGGCTACACCGACGCCCTCAAGGAGGCCACGGACAACCAAGTGATCGAGAAGTGAACCCGCGTTCCCTCACCCGCGCCCTCCCCCTCACCCCGGCCCTCGTCCTGCTGCTCCTGTTCCTCGCCGGTCCGATCGCCTACTGCGCCTGGATCGCCTTCACCGACCTGCAGTTGACCGGCCAGGCCGAGTCGTCGTTCGTCGGCTTCGAGAACTTCCGTACGGCGTTCGGGGACGAGGAGTTCCTCAACGCCGTATGGCTGACACTGGTGTTCACGGTCGTGTCGTCGCTGGTCGGGCAGAACACCCTGGGCCTGGCCCTCGCCTCGCTGATGCAGCGCGCCTCGAAGCCCGTGCGCACGCTCACCGGCGGCATCGTCATCACCGCGTGGGTGCTGCCCGAGGTCGTCGCGGGCTTCCTCCTCTACGCCTTCTTCCGCAAGGAGGGCACCCTGAACGCCGTGCTCGACCTGCTGCATCTCCCGTCCCAGAACTGGCTGTTCACCCTGCCGATCCTGGCGGTGTCCTTCGCGAACGTGTGGCGCGGCACGGCCTTCTCCATGCTGGTCTACACGGCGGCCCTCAACGAGATCCCGAAGGAGATCACGGAGGCCGCCGAGGTCGACGGCGCGGGCGGCTGGCGCCGGATGTGGCACATCACCCTGCCCATGATCCGGCGCTCCATCGGCACGAACCTGATGCTGAACACCCTCCAGACCCTCTCGGTCTTCGGGCTGATCTGGGTGATGACGAGAGGCGGACCGGGCGACAAGAGCCAGACCCTGCCCCTCTTCATGTACGAACAGGCCTTCCAGAACAGCATGATCGGCTACGGCACCGCGGTGGCCCTGCTGCTGCTCCTGGTGGGGTCCCTCTTCTCCGTGGTCTACATGCGCCTGCTGCGGACGGAGGTGTGACCATGGCCGGGACCTCTCTCACCGACCGCCGCCGCAACCGCCGACTGGCCGCCGACGCGGGCCTGTTGGTGGTCGCCGCCGCCTTCGTGCTGCCGCTCGCCTGGGTGGTGCTGTCGGCTCTGGACCCGCACGCCGACCTGAGGGTGAAGGTCCCGGACGGGCTCACGCTCGGGAACTTCGACGCGATCCTGACCTCGGAGATCACCTTCACCCCGCTGCTCAACAGCCTGATCCTGTGCGGTGGGGCCACCTTGCTGACGGTGGTCTGCGCGGCCCTCGCGGCCTATCCGCTGTCCCGCTTCCGCTCCCGCCTCAACCGGCCGTTCCTGCTGTCGATCCTGTTCGCGACCAGCCTGCCGATCACGGCGATCATGGTCCCGGTCTACGCCCTCTTCGTGCAGGTCGACCTGATCGACACCCTCCAGGGCACGATCCTGTTCTTCGCCGCCTCCCAACTCCCCTTCGCCATCTGGCTGATGAAGAACTTCATGGACGGCGTGCCGAAGGAGCTGGAGGAGGCGGCCTGGACGGACGGCGCGGGCACCCTCCAGTCGCTCGTGCGGATCGTGCTGCCCCTGATGGGACCCGGGGTCGCCGTCGTGACCGTCTTCTCCTTCGTCATGATGTGGGGCAACTTCTTCGTCCCGTTCATGCTGCTGCTCACCCCGGACCAGATGCCGGCGTCCGTCAGCATCAACGAGTTCTTCGGCAACCGCGGCATGGTGGCGTACGGCCAGCTCGCCGCGTTCTCGATCGTCTACTCGACACCGGTGATCCTGCTGTACGTGCTGATCGCCCGGCGGCTCGGAGGCGGGTTCGCCCTGGGCGGCGCGGTCAAGGGGTGACGAGGCGGACGGGTCGTGGCGGGAGAGGGGAACGGTCGGATTGCGCCGCGGGTTTTCCTCCCTCACACGTCCGATCGCCGTGTCGACCATGGCGTACTCACCTTCGAGGCCCGACCGCACGGGCGAGACCTGCGGCGCTCTTTCGGGGCCGACGGTCACGAGGTGCCGGACGCTCGGCGTCGACAAGCGCTCGCGCATATGCCCCCCTACCTTGCCATTCACCCCGTGCTCGAAGATCGCACCCCGCTCCGGACACCCGTCCCGGCACCCGGCGCCCTCCTCGCCGCCGCGTCCGCCAAGACGTCGGCGGATCTTCCACCAGCCCGAATGCGCGGTCGAAACCGTAGCTTCCTACAATCCGTGTTCCTGGCCGAACAGACCGTAGTCACCGGCCCTTCGCTTCCCTAACTTGTGGGCCGTGCGCCGACCCCCAGCCCTGCCGAACCAGCCCGGACCGCCCTTCGACAACCTCACCGCCCGCAGACTCCGTGTCGCCCTCGGCATGGGGCCCGAGCACGTGGCCTACGGGCTGCGTGTCTCGTACGGGCTGCCCTACGCCACCCCGGATCTCGTCATCGCCTGGGAACGCGGGATCGTCTGCCCCACCAGTCCGGAACTCACCGCCCTGGCGGGGGTGTTGTGGTGCTCTCCCGGTGAACTCATCGGCCGCCCCCGCACCCTGCGCGAACACCGCGTCGCGCGCGGCATCGCCCCCGAGGACGTCGCCCGTGCGGTGGGGCTCGAACTGCTCGCCTACCTGAGCATGGAGGAGCACGACGAGTGGCGCGGCACCGACCGCCAGTCCAGCGCCCTCGCCGACCTGCTGGAGCTGACCCTGCCGGACTTCGTCGCCGTCACGGGGCGCGAGAAGCGGCTCGCCGAATGCCTGCGCGGAGCGGTCAGCACCCGCTGGCAGGCCTACGTCCGTCAGATCGCGAGGATCGTGCCCCTGGACCGGCGCCTGGTGGAGGAGACCCTCATGGACCTGCACCGGCAGTACCAGGGGCAGATGGTGTCCACCCTGAGCTGGGGCGGCGGCGGCGAACGCTCCGGCGTGGCGGGCCAGAAGTTCCTGGACGAGATCGTGGAGCGGTTCTGGGACGCGGTCGAGGGACGGCCGTAGGACCGCCGCCCCGGCCTGGGAAAACAGGTCTAGAAGACCGACTCCGCCTCGTCCATCCGGTCCTTCGGGACCGTCTTCAGCTCGGTGACCGCCTGGGCGAGCGGCACCATCACGATGTCGGTGCCCTTGAGCGCGGTCATCCTGCCGAACTCGCCCCGGTGCGCGGCCTCCACCGCGTGCCAGCCGAAGCGGGTGGCGAGGACGCGGTCGTACGCGGTGGGGACACCGCCGCGCTGCACGTGCCCGAGGATGACCGGCTTGGCCTCCTTGCCGAGCCGGCGCTCCAGCTCGTACGCCAGGGCGGTGCCGATGCCCTGGAAGCGCTCGTGGCCGAACTTGTCGATCTCGCCCGTGCCGTAGTCCATGCTGCCCTCGGCGGGGTGGGCGCCCTCGGCGACGCAGACCACGGCGAACTTCTTGCCGCGGGCGAAGCGCTCCTCGACCATCTTGACCAGGTCGGCGGGGTCGAAGGGCCGCTCGGGCAGGCAGATGCCGTGGGCGCCGGCGGCCATGCCGGACTCCAGGGCGATCCAGCCCGCGTGCCGGCCCATGACCTCGACGACCATCACGCGCTGGTGGGACTCGGCGGTGGTCTTGAGGCGGTCCATGGCCTCGGTGGCCACGCCGACCGCGGTGTCGAAGCCGAAGGTGCGGTCGGTGGAGGAGATGTCGTTGTCGATCGTCTTCGGCACGCCGACGACCGGGAGACCCGCGTCCGACAGCATGCGGGCCGCGGTGAGCGTGCCCTCGCCGCCGATCGGGATCAGCGCGTCGATGCCGAACTCGTGGATCATGTCGGAGGCGTTCTCGCACGCCTCGCGCAGCCGGTCGCGCTCCAGGCGGGAGGAGCCGAGGATGGTGCCGCCGCGGGCCAGGATGCCGCTGACGCTGTCCAGGTCGAGGGCGCGGTAACGGCCGTCGAGCAGGCCGGAGTAGCCGTCCTCGAAGCCGATGACCTCGTCGCCGTAATTGTCGACCGCTCGGTGCACGACCGACCGGATCACTGCGTTCAGACCCGGGCAGTCGCCGCCGGCGGTGAGAACTCCGATGCGCATCGTGCTGTGTCTCCTGCTCGCTGTTGATACCGGTGAGCCAGGTCCGATTCTTTCACGTCCCGCACAGCCCCGTCGCATCCGGTGCTGACGGGCGCCTTATCCATCGACCGGGGTATTGTCAAGAGGGTTTCCGCTCACCTAGGTGGGCGATTTTCATGACAGCGACTTTTCCGAAGGCGACGGAACGGAGACCACGCGTGACCCGCAGCGTGTACGTGACCGGGATCGACCGCGGCGACGGCCGCCAGGTCGTCGAGCTGGGGGTCATGGAGCTGCTGACCCGCCAGGTCGACCGGGTGGGGGTGTTCCGGCCGCTGGTGCACCACAGTCCCGACCGGCTCTTCGAGCTGCTGCGTGCCCGCTACCGGCTCTCCCAGGACCCGGCCACCGTCTACGGCCTCGACTACCACGAGGCGTCCGCGCTCCAGGCCGAGCGCGGCACCGACGAGCTGGTCTCCACCCTCGTCGACCGCTTCCACCTCGTGGCCCGCGACTTCGACGTCGTCCTGGTCCTCGGCACCGACTTCGCCGACACCCAGCTCCCGGACGAACTCGCGCTCAACGCCCGGCTCGCCAACGAGTTCGGCGCCTCCGTGATCCCGGTCGTCGGCGGCCGCAAGCAGCCCGCCGAGTCGGTGCTCGCGGAGACCCGCAACGCCTACCGCGCCTACGACAGCCTGGGCTGCGACGTCCTCGCCATGGTCACCAACCGGGTGGCCCGGGAGGACCGCGAGGAGATCGCCGAGCGGCTGCGCGGCCGGATGCCGGTGCCCTGCTACGTCGTACCGGACGAGCCCGCCCTAGCCGCGCCCACGGTCGCCCAGATCGGCCAGGCGCTCGGTGCGAAGGTCATCCTCGGCGACGACTCCGGGCTCGCCCGGGACGCGCTGGACTTCGTGTTCGGCGGCGCGATGCTGCCCAACTTCCTGAACGCCCTGACCCCGGGCTGCCTGGTGGTCACCCCGGGCGACCGCGCGGACCTGGTCGTCGGCTCACTCGCCGCGCACAGCGCCGGCACCCCGCCGATAGCCGGGGTGCTGCTCACCCTGAACGAGGTGCCGAGCAAGGAGATCCTCACCCTCGCCGCCCGCCTCGCCCCGGGGACCCCGGTGCTCTCGGTGGCCGGCAACAGCTTCCCCACCGCCGCCGAACTCTTCGCCTTGGAGGGCAAGCTGAACGCGGCCACCCCGCGCAAGGCGGAGACCGCGCTCGGCCTCTTCGAGCGGTACGCCGACACCGCCGAGCTCGCCCGCCGGGTCTCCGCGCCGAGCAGCGACCGGCTCACGCCGATGATGTTCGAGCACCAGCTCCTGGAGACGGCCCGCTCCGACCGGCGCAGGGTGGTGCTCCCCGAGGGCACCGAGCCGCGGGTGCTGCACGCGGCCGAGGTCCTGCTGCGCCGCGGCGTGTGCGACCTCACGCTGCTCGGGCCGGTCGACCAGATCCGCAAGAAGGCCGCCGACCTCGGCATGGACCTCGGCGAGTGCCGGCTGATCGACCCATCGACCTCGGAACTGCGCGACACGTTCGCCGAGAAGTACGCGGCCCTGCGGGCCCACCGGGGCGTCACGGTCGAGCTCGCCTACGACGTGGTCTCCGACGTGAACTACTTCGGCACGCTGATGGTCCAGGAGGGCCTCGCCGACGGCATGGTCTCCGGGTCGGTGCACTCCACGGCGGCGACGATCCGCCCCGCCTTCGAGATCATCAAGACCAAGCCGGACGCCGACATCGTCTCGTCGGTCTTCTTCATGTGCCTCGCCGACAAGGTGCTGGTGTACGGCGACTGCGCCGTGAACCCCGACCCGAACGCCGTGCAGCTCGCCGACATCGCCATCCAGTCGGCCGCGACCGCCGAGCAGTTCGGGGTCGAGCCGCGGATCGCGATGCTGTCGTACTCCACCGGCACCTCCGGCTCGGGCGCCGACGTCGACAAGGTGCGCGAGGCCACCGAGCTGGTACGGCAGCGGCGGCCCGACCTCAAGATCGAGGGGCCGATCCAGTACGACGCGGCCGTCGAGCCGACCGTCGCGGAGACCAAGCTGCCGGAGTCGGACGTGGCCGGGCAGGCGACGGTCCTGATCTTCCCGGACCTCAACACGGGCAACAACACCTACAAGGCCGTGCAGCGGTCGGCCGGCGCGATCGCCGTCGGCCCGGTGCTCCAGGGCCTGCGCAAGCCCGTCAACGACCTGTCCCGGGGCGCCCTCGTCTCGGACATCGTCAACACCGTCGCCATCACGGCGATCCAGGCCCAGACCCCGACCGGCGCGACCGCTTCGACCGCCGCGACCGCCGCGACCGCTTCGACAGAGAAGGCTTCCGCCCAGTGAGCGCCACCCGTGTCCTCGTCCTCAACTCCGGTTCCTCGTCGGTGAAGTACCAGTTGCTCGACATGCGGGACAGCAGCCGGCTGGCGGCGGGGCTCGTCGAGCGCATCGGTGAGCGGTCCTCGCGGCTCAAGCACACGCCGCTCGCGACCGGCGGGGACAGCCGGGAGCGCACCGGCGCGATCGCCGACCACGACGCGGCGCTGAAGGCCGTGGCGGAGGAGCTGGCGCAGGACGGGCTGGGCCTGGACTCCCCCGAGCTGGCCGCGATCGGGCACCGGGTCGTGCACGGCGGCAAGGCGTTCACCGAGCCGACGGTGATCGACGAGGCCGTGCTCGCCGAGATCGAGCGGCTGATCCCGGTCGCCCCGCTGCACAACCCGGCCAACCTCACCGGCATCCGCACCGCGCGGGCGCTGCGCCCCGACCTGCCCCAGGTCGCCGTCTTCGACACCGCGTTCCACACCACGATGCCGGAGTCGGCGGCGCGCTACGCGATCGATGTGGAGACCGCCGACGCGCACCGGGTCCGCCGCTACGGCTTCCACGGCACCTCGCACGCGTACGTGTCCCGGGCGACCGCGCGACTGCTCGGCAGGTCGCCGCAGGACGTCAACGTGATCGTGCTGCACCTGGGCAACGGCGCGAGCGCCTCCGCGGTCCGGGCGGGCAGGTGCGTGGACACCTCCATGGGGCTGACGCCTTTGGAGGGACTCGTGATGGGTACGCGCTCCGGGGACACCGATCCGGCCGTCATCTTCCATTTGGCGCGCGTTGGCGGAATGTCCATCGACGAAATCGACACTCTTCTCAACAAGAAGAGCGGACTGGTCGGCCTCTGCGGCGACAACGACATGCGGGAGATTCGGCGCCGGATCGACGAGGGGGACGAGCGGGCCGAGCTCGCCTTCGACATCTACATTCACCGTCTGAAGAAGTACATCGGCGCCTATTACGCCGTTCTCGGTACGGTGGACGCGATCGCGTTCACCGCCGGGGTCGGCGAGAACGCGGCGCCGGTGCGGGAGGCCGCCGTGGCGGGCCTGGAGACCCTGGGCCTGGCGGTGGACCGCGAGCTCAACGCCGTACGGAGCGACGAACCGCGGCTGATCTCGCCCGCCGACGCACGGGTGAAGGTGGCCGTGGTGCCGACCGACGAGGAACTGGAAATCGCGACGCAGACGTACGCGCTGGTCGGGCGGGATTGATTTCGGTACCCGCGTCCGGCGACCGAGCGGTAACCCAGTTGAGCGACGTTCCGCCCATTTGTATCTTCCGCCAGACGGAATATTCCGCAGCGAAACAAACCGATAGGATCGCCCCATGCGCCGTTCGAAAATCGTCTGTACTCTCGGCCCCGCGGTCGACTCCCACGAGCAACTGGTCTCGCTGATCGAAGCCGGCATGAACGTGGCCCGTTTCAACTTCAGCCACGGCTCGCACGCCGAGCACCAGGGGCGGTACGACCGCGTCCGTGCCGCCGCCAAGGAGACCGGCCGGGCCATCGGTGTCCTCGCCGACCTCCAGGGCCCGAAGATCCGCCTCGAGACCTTCGCCGAGGGTCCGGTCGAGCTGGAGCGCGGTGACGAGTTCGTCATCACCGCCGAGGACGTCGCCGGTGACCGGAGCATCTGCGGGACGACCTACAAGGGCCTGCCCGGTGATGTCTCCCGCGGCGACCAGATCCTCATCAACGACGGCAACGTCGAGCTGAAGGTCCTGGACGTCGACGGCCCCCGGGTCAAGACGATCGTCATCGAGGGCGGTGTCGTCTCCGACCACAAGGGCATCAACCTGCCCGGCGCCGCCGTGAACGTCCCGGCGCTGTCCGAGAAGGACGTCGAGGACCTGCGGTTCGCGCTGCGCATGGGCTGCGACATGGTCGCGCTGTCCTTCGTCCGGGACGCCAAGGACGTGGCCGACGTCCACCGCGTGATGGACGAGGAGGGCCGCCGGGTCCCCGTCATCGCCAAGGTGGAGAAGCCGCAGGCGGTGGACAACATGGAGGACGTCGTGATGGCGTTCGACGCCGTCATGGTGGCCCGTGGCGACCTGGCCGTCGAGTACCCGCTCGAGAAGGTCCCCATGGTGCAGAAGCGCCTCATCGAGCTGTGCCGCCGCAACGCCAAGCCGGTGATCGTGGCGACCCAGATGATGGAGTCGATGATCACCAACTCCCGCCCCACCCGCGCCGAGGCCTCCGACGTGGCCAACGCGATCCTGGACGGCGCGGACGCGGTCATGCTGTCGGCGGAGTCGAGCGTGGGCGCGTACCCGATCGAGACTGTGAAGACGATGTCGAAGATCGTCACCGCGGCCGAGGAGGAGCTGCTCTCCAAGGGCCTGCAGCCGCTCGTCCCCGGCAAGAAGCCCCGTACGCAGGGCGGTTCGGTGGCCCGCGCGGCCTGCGAGATCGCCGACTTCCTCGGCGGCCGCGGCCTGGTGGCCTTCACGCAGTCCGGTGACACCGCCCGCCGCCTGTCGCGCTACCGCGCGCAGCAGCCGATCATCGCCTTCACCACCGACGAGAACACCCGCAACCAGCTCGCGCTGAGCTGGGGCGTGGAGTCGCACGTGGTGCCGTTCGTGAACACCACGGACGAGATGGTCGACATGGTCGACCAGGAGATCGCCAAGATCAACCGCTTCAACCCCGGCGAGACCGTCATCATCACCGCCGGCTCGCCCCCCGGCGTCCCCGGCACCACCAACATGATCCGCGTGCACCACATCGGCGGCACGAAGGGCTGACACAGCCCCGCCGCGACGAACATGACTGTGCCCCACCGGACACCCGGTGGGGCACAGTCCTTTCGCGGCTCCCGGAAGGGTTCGTGAGGGGCGTGGGTCAGCCCTCGCTGTACTGGTGCATCCCGGGCACGGTCAGGGTCCCGCCGTACTGGGCGGCCTGCTGGACCGTGACGTTGGTGAAGTAGATCAGGGGGATGTTCAGCGGCGGCGGGTTGTCCGGGCTGAACGTGATCGGGATCAGCCCCAGCAGGTTGCCGGAGATGCTCTCGGTGTACATCGTGGTCTTGCCGTCGGTGATCGTCGACGTCGTGCCCTTGCCCGCCTGCACGTGGTACGTCTTGCCCCGCTCGGTGACGATCTGGTGCAGGTCGCCGATGTCGGTGCCGCCGGACACGACGTACTTCAGGACCTTCTTGGTCTTGCCGCTCGCGGTCTTGACCTTGACGACGCCCTGGTAGTCGGCGCCCTTGAGGGTCAGCGAACTGGCCTTCAGGGTCCAGGCGTTGTCCGCCACCGTGATCCCGGGCTCGGTGTCGCCCTCCTCGTCCGTGGCGGCCGGGCAGTCCTCCGGGTCGGTGCCGGCGCTCGCCGAGGGGCTCGGGGAGGCCGTAGCGTCGGCCGCCGCCTCCTCCGCCGCCGCCTTCGTGGTGTCCTCGACGGCCTTCGTGGTGTCCTGGGCCGCCTTGGACGCCGTGTCGGTCGTGTTCTTTACGGTGTCCTTGACCGTGTCGGTGACCTTGTCGGTCGTCTCCTTGACGGTGTCGCCCGCGCTGTCGTCCGCGCTCTTGGACGCCGAGGCCGAGGGGGTCGGCGTCGGGGTGGCACTGGCCGAAGCGCCGGAGCCGGAGCCGCCGGTGAGGATCCCGGTGAGCGCGTCGCCGATGTCCGTCAGCAGGTTGCCGTCGTCGCTCGCGGAGGCCGACGGGGACGGCGTGGCGGCGTCGGAGCCGGAGGAAGCCGAGGAGCCGGAGCTGCTCTCCTGCTTGGTCGCGGAGGCGGACGGCGTGGGCGTCGGCGTGGCCTCGTCGTCGGAACCTGAATCCGACGAAGAGGAACCGTCCGAGCCCGAGCCGGAGTCCGACCCCGCGCCGGAGGAGGCCGACGGGGACGGCGTCGCCGTGGCGTCACCGGAGCCGGGGGAGGCACTCGCCGAGGCGGACGGGGAGGCGCTGCCGTCCAGTGCCGCGACGCAGTCCTTGTACTCGTCCGCCGTCAGGCTCTTCGCGGTCGGCGCGTCGTCGGCGAGGGCGAGCGTCGGCGTGAACCCGATGCCCATGAGGACGGCCGTGGGCATGGCGGCCATGGCTATCGCTTTGCCGGCCGGCACGTGGAACCTGTTGAACAGCGGTTTCCTGGGCGCCGCGTGCCGGGGGCCCGTTCTGACCTCGGCGGCGGCCGCGGAGCCCTCGCCATGAAGGTTCTCAGCCGACACGGTACCCCCCGTTCGCGTCGTCGCCGCCAGCCCAGGCGTTCTCCGGCGTCCGGTCCGACGATCCGTTCCGGCCGTGCTCCGGCGCCGGGTAGGCGGCTGCGGGCTCGTCCCCCACCGGCTTGAGCATCGCGGTGTCGGGGTCGGCGGCCTGGGGCGCACCGCCCTGCGTCCCGTCCTCGCCCATCGGCTGCGGCCGGGGCGGCGCACCGGGCGCCCAGGAGACGGCGAGCGCTCCGCCGATCAGCGCGAAGAGGAAGCCCAGGATGAAGCCGCCGATGTTGGAGACCACCAGGGACACCAGGGCGAGCACGATCGCGGCGACGCCGGCGAAGACGCGGGTGGCCTGCTGGAACCACATCGTCAGGCCCAGCGTGACGAGCAGTACGCCGATGATGAGGGAGCCGGCACCCGCGGTCGTCGCCATGGCGACCGACATGGTGCCCAACTTCAGGGTGGCGTACGGGAAGTAGGCGATCGGCACCCCTCCGAGCAGGGTGAACAAGCCCCCCCAGAACGGCCGGTTGCCCCGCCAGGCACGGAATCGCAGACGCAGCCGGGTGAAGGTCCCGGCGCTCTGGACCGGAGTCTCGGCACTCATGGAAAAAGCTCCCTGGTCCGGTGGAAGTTCGTACCGGCTCGGCCGTAGGCGTGTGAAGCCGGAAGTCTGAGTCTGTGCGGGTGCCCGCAGCGCGGTCGGCCGGGCGGGGGCGGCGGAGAAGCGAACGCTCCGCCACCCCCTGAGAGCGGCTCAGCCGCTCTCAGGACACCCCATTGCCGGAGCCGTCAGTAGCACTCCATCTTGGCGTCCGTGCCGAGCTTCATCGACAGACCGCTCAGCTTGAACGTGCCGGCCGTGGTCGCCCAGGCCGTCTGCTTGACGTCGTAGAGGTCGGCCGACTCGGCCTGCTGGGCGAAGCCGCCCGGCAGCACGTTCTCGCCCTGCTTCACGGCGGGACCGCGGGTCTTGTCCTTGACCGCAACACCGATGTCGATGTTGTGGAACTCCGCATCGGCGTCGAGCTGCGCGACGTCGATGTAGAGGTTGTGGGCCGAGACCGGCGTCTTGCCGCCACCCGCGTCAAGACGCAGGTAGATCGTCTTGTTGATGAGCGGGATCTCGGTCTTGACCGACTGGCACATCTTGGTGATGGTCGCGTCGTCGAACGACGAGATCGCCACCGGGACCTGGGTCTTTTCCTTGCCGTCGGTCTTCGTGTAGACGGTGTCTATACCGCCGTACTGGGCGAAGCCCTGACCGTGCAGCTCAGCCGCCGACACCTTGAACTGCTGGCCGGAGACGCTGAACGACGCGGCGAGCGCACCCTGCGCCAGCCCGACACCCACCGCCGCGGCCGCGGCGACGCTGGGCACCATGACCACAGCGAACCGCTTCCATCTGGTCCCGCCACGCACCTGGGACTGCATATTTCCTCCTTCTCGGACGTACATCTCCTGACCCTGACTGCCCTGTCGAAAAGGACGGCTCAGCCGGGCAGGGATGGGAGAAGTGCTACGTCCTCGGGAAGGAGAGCGCCCGCACTCGGAGGCGCGAACCGCGCACCGATCACCGGCGATCACCCCCGAGCGACAACCACTGGTCGCGCCTGACACACATCACGCACAACCTTGCTGGACAGGCTTCGCCGGATGGGCGAAGACCCCCCTGTCCGAGAGCCGGCGCACCTGCCGCCTGCTCTGCTCGGTGGGGACCCACGGAATCCCGCGGCCCGACCGGCTGTCGGGGTACGGGAAAGGACCGAGCGTCGCCGATCGTGGTGCATTCTCGCCGCCCGCACAAGGGGCTTCGTTACTCGGTAGTAACGGCCGGATAACCGAACAACGACCCGCTGGTCTCGGTCGGCGACGCTGGGTGTCAGAGAGGGGGTGGACAAAGCTGTTGATCGATGGACAGAATCCGACAGATCAACGCCGGTGACTTACTGCAAGTAACAGCGGCCGCGATTGCCAAGTTTTGGCAAAGCGCGGCCGCAGTGACACCCGGACGACAGATCTTTCACTCGGGCAACACATGCGGTGGCGTTTAGCAACTGGTCAGAACCGGCCTCGCGCCCCGCTCGGTTGCCGCCCCTCAGAACAGGGCGCGGGACAGCGCCCTGCGGGCCGCCGAGACCCGCGGATCGTCGGCCCCGACCACCTCGAAGAGCTCAAGGAGCCGCAGCCGTACGGTGTCGCGCTCGTCACCCGCCGTGCGCCGCACGGTGTCGATGAGCCGCCCGAACGCGTCCTCGACATGACCGCCGACCAGATCCAGGTCGGCGGCGGCGATCTGCGCCTGCGCGTCACCGGGCTTCTCGGCCGCCTCCTTGCGCGCCTGCTGCGGGTCGAGGGACTGCACCCGCTGGAGCAACTCCGCCTGGGCGAGTCCCAGTTTGGCCTCCGAGTTGCCCGGGTCGTCACTCAGTACGTTCTTGTAGGCCTGCACGGCACCGCCGAAGTCCCCGGCGTCCAGGGCGCGTACGGCGGCTTCGAGGAGCGCGTCGTACGGCCCCGCCGGTACGTCCGCGGGCTGCGGGGCGGCGCCCGGCTGGGCGTCCGGGTCGACGGTGAGGCCGGTCAGCCCGAAGCGCTGCTCGGCGACCTGCACCAACTGGTCCAGGGTCTGCTGGATCTGCTCCTTGCCGGCCGCGCCCTGGAAGAGCGGCAGGGCCTGCCCGGCGACGACGGCGAACACGGCCGGGATGCCCTGCACCCCGAACTGCTGCATCAGCATCTGGTTGGCGTCGACGTCGATCTTGGCGAGGAGCAGGCGTCCGTTGTACTCGACGACGAGCTGCTCCAGCACCGGGCTGAGCTGCTTGCAGGGCTCGCACCACTCGGCCCAGAAGTCGATGACGACCGGGACCTCGGTGGACCGCTGCAGGACATCGCGCTCAAAACCCGCCTCGTCTACGTCGATGACGAGATCGGCCGGGGAGACGGCACCGGGGCCGCCGCCGTGCCGGGCCGCTTCGGCGCGGGCCTGCTCCGCCTTCGCCTTGGCCTCCTGGGCCGCTTTCACCGCGGCGAGGTCGACGACTCCGCTCATGGACATGTTCCGTGGCTGCATGCGTCTATCCTCCCCCGTGCGCGCGCGTCTGTGAAAAGCGATGTGAAAGCCGGTCGTGCAGCGCGGTCCTGACGCCGGGTCCCCACCCCACGCCGTGCGCACCTGACTCGCGTACGTCCGTCGCGAGCTTTCGCTACGAGTCGTAGCGTAATGGCACCGCGTGCCCACCCGGTACCCCGCCCCGGTGATCTCCCTCACTGCCGCACAAGAACGGCCGGTTATGGTCGGAGGATGCAGAGCCGCAGCCCCGCCCCCCGCGCCACCGGCCGCCCGCGCAGCGCCGCCGCGGACACCGCGATCCTCGCGGCGACCAGGGCCGCGCTGGTGGAGCTGGGCTGGTCGAAGCTCACGCTGGGAGATGTGGCTACCCGTGCGGGGGTCGCGAAAACCACCCTCTACCGCCGTTGGGCCGGCAAGAACGAACTCGTGGTCGACGCGGTGGCCGAGCTCTTCGACGAACTCGAACTCCCCGACAGCGGGACCCTCGCCGCGGACATCGAGGGAGTGGTCCTCCAGTTCGCGGCGATCCTGGCCCGGCCGGAGGCGAAGAACGGCCTGATGGCGGTGGTGGCGGAGTCCTGCCGCGACGACGCCCTGCGCGAGCGCATCCGCTCCTCGATCGTCAACCGCCAGAAACGACTGGTCCTGGAGGGCCGAGAACGCGCCCAGGCCCGCGGCGAACTCCCGCCGGAGGCGGACCCCGTGGAGGCGGCCCGCACGGTCGACCTGATCTTCGACATGGTGGCGGGAGCGGTCGTGCACCGCACGCTGGTCAGCGCGGAACCGGCGGACGAGGCGTGGGTGCACGGCTTCACCCAGGTCCTGCTGACAGGTCTCGCGGGAGAGACCGCGGAACAGTAGGGACGGGATTGCCGCACCGGGCGCTCAGAACCCGGCCGGTTCCGTGTACACCCCCCACTCGTCCCGGAGGACCCCGCAGATCTCGCCGAGGGTTGCCTCCGCGCGTGCCGCGTTCAGCATCGGGGGGATCATGTTGGAGCCGTTGCGGGCGGCAACGAGCATCGCCTGCAGGGCGGTTCGCACGGCCTCCTCGTCTCTCGTCGCCTTGCGGTCGGCCAGCAGTCGTACCTGGTCCCGTTCCACCTCGTGGCTGACTCGCAGGATCTCCAGGTCGCCGGTGACCGAGCCGTGGTGGACGTTCACTCCTACGACCCTCTTCTCGCCCTTCTCCAGGGCCTGTTGGTAGCGGAAGGCCGCCTCCGCGATCTCGCCGGTGAACCAGCCGTCCTCGATGCCCCGCAGAATGCCGGAGGTCATCGGACCGATGGGGTGCCGCCCGTCGGGACACGCCCTGAGCCCGCGCTCCCTGATCTGCTCGAAGATCTTCTCCGCGTCCGCCTCGATCCGGTCCGTCAACTGCTCCACGAACCACGAACCCCCCAGCGGATCGGCCACGTTGGCGACCCCGGTCTCCTCCATGAGCACCTGCTGGGTGCGCAGCGCGATCTCCGCGGCCTGCTCCGACGGCAGCGCGAGGGTCTCGTCCAGGGCGTTGGTGTGCAGCGAGTTGGTGCCGCCCAAGACGGCCGCGAGCGCCTCGACCGCCGTACGGACGACGTTGTTGTAAGGCTGCTGCGCGGTCAGCGAGACCCCGGCGGTCTGGGTGTGGAACCGCAGCCACTGCGCCTTCTCGGACCTCGCCCCGTAGACGTCCCGCATCCACCGCGCCCAGATCCTGCGCGCCGCGCGGAACTTGGCGATCTCCTCGAAGAAGTCGACGTGCGCGTCGAAGAAGAAGGAGAGGCCGGGCGCGAAGACGTCGACGTCCAGGCCGCGGGAGAGCCCCAGTTCGACGTAGCCGAAGCCGTCGGCGAGCGTGTACGCCAGCTCCTGCGCGGCCGTGGATCCCGCCTCGCGGATGTGGTACCCGGAGACCGACAGCGGCTTGTAAGCGGGGATGCCGGCCGCGCAGTGCTCCATCAGGTCGCCGATGAGGCGCAGATGCGGCTCGGGCGGGAAGAGCCACTCCTTCTGCGCGATGTACTCCTTGAAGATGTCCGTCTGGAGCGTGCCGTTGAGGACGGACGGGTCCACGCCCTGCCGCTCGGCCGCGACCAGGTACATGCAGAAGACGGGGACGGCGGGTCCGCTGATCGTCATGGACGTCGTCACGTCACCCAGCGGGATGTCCCGGAACAGGACCTCCATGTCGGCGGCGGAGTCGATCGCGACCCCGCAGTGCCCGACCTCCCCGAGCGAACGGGGGTCGTCGGAGTCCCGGCCCATCAGCGTCGGCATGTCGAAGGCGATCGACAGCCCGCCACCGCCGTTGGCGAGGATCTTCTTGTACCGCTCGTTGGTCTGCTCGGCGTTCCCGAACCCGGCGAACTGCCGGATGGTCCAGGTCCGGCCCCGGTAGCCGGTCGGATACAGCCCGCGCGTGAAGGGGTACTCCCCCGGCCACCCGATCCGCTCGAAGCCCTCGTACACGTCCCCCGGCCGTGGCCCGTACACCGGCTCCACGGGATCGCCCGACAGCGTGCTGAAGTCGGCCTCACGCCTGCGCGAGGCGTCGTACCGGGCCTGCCAGCGTCGGCGGCCCTCTTCGATGGCGTCAGCGTCCATACCATCGAAGTTACTGGGACGTCCTAGTAAACGTCGACACGCGACCGCTGTGCGTGTGCCGTACGGCGGGTGGGGGCGGGGCGGGGGTGGGGGTGGGGGTGGGGACCCTGGGGGTCGGTGGGCGTTATGCCTTGGCGGGGGCCGGAGTCCCGTCCGTGATGCTGCTCTCCAGCTCCCGGCTGACCTTCCGCTCCACGAAGAAGGCCGCCGTGGGGATCGTCCCGGCGAGCAGGACCCACAACTGCTTGGCGACCGGCCACTTCGCCTTGGAGCCCAGGTCGAAGGCGAAGACGAGGTAGACCACGTACAGCCAGCCGTGCGCGATGCCGACGGCCGTCGTGAAGCTGTCGGCACCGTCGATCTTGAGCAGGTACTTGGCGATGACGCCGAGGGTCAGCAGGACCAGCAGCACACCGGTGACGTAGGCCATGACGCGGTAGCGGGTCAGCACGCTCTTCTTCATGCCGTCGAGCGTAACCGCCCGTTCCGGGAGATCTTGCCCCGGGTCACTCCTCGTCGAAGTCCCGCGCCGCCACCCTCAGCGGGCGCAGCATCGCGAAGATCTCGGCGCACTCCTCGGCGTCGTACACGCCGAGCCCGAAGTCCATCGCCATGAGGTCCCGCGTGGCGGCGTCCACGACCTCGCGACCCTTGTCGGTGATGGAGGCGAGGGTGCCGCGGCCGTCGTTGGGGTTGGGGCGCTTGTCGACCAGGCCGGACCTGACCAGGCGGTCCACGGTGTTGGTGACCGAGGTGGGGTGCACCATGAGGCGCTCGCCGATCTTCGACATCGGCAGCTCGCCCGCCTTGGAGAAGTTGAGCAGCACCAGTGCCTCGTACCGGGCGAACGTCAGCCCGTACGGCTTGACCACCGCGTCGACCTCGGCGAGCAGGATCTGGTGGGCCCGCATGATCGAGGTGATGGCGGCCATGGACGGCACGTTTCCCCAGCGCTGCTTCCAGAGCTCGTCGGCGCGGGCGATGGGGTCGAAGGGGAGACTGAGCGGCTTCGGCACGGCAACGACCTTACCGGCCGGTCACATGGTGGTCAGCAGTGTCTCGCCCTTCAGACTGCTCGGGTGCGGATTCGGTGGGGGCGGGCGTTTTGCGCAGTTCCCCGCGCCCCTGATGCCTGCGGCGGCCCGCTACTGTCCGGTGGGGGCGTGTGCAGCGCGTGCGGTCCGGTGGGTGGGTCGGTGCCGGGGTGGGGGGTATCCGTCCTCGGTCCGGCGCCTCGGTCCCTTGAGTGGTGCTCTGCAACGGACGCCGGCCGCTGCGGGCGGACACCCCCCACCCCGTCCCCTCACCGCCGTAAGCGTCTGCACGAGCGTCCACCTGCCCCACCCAGGGGCGCGGGGAACTGCGCGACCAGCCACAACGGACCCGCACCCGCCAGATGGACCCTTTGTGACACGGGCGACTCCAACCCCCCAGGGGCGCGGGGAACTGCGCGACCGGCCACGACGGACCCGCACCCGTCAGACGGCCGCTCGTGGCGCACGCTCGCTCGTGACGCGGGCGACTCCAACCCCCCAGGGGCGCGGGGAACTGCGCGACAAGCCCCCACCGACCCGCACCCTCCCGGCGAGCGGACCGGCACTCCCCTAGACCCGCCCCGCCCCCGTCACCGACATCATCAGCGAGTACAGCGAAGTCGTCGCCGTGATGAACATGCGGTTTTTCTTCGGGCCGCCGAAGGTCACGTTGGCCACCCGTTCCGGCACCCGGACGCGGCCGAGGAGCGTGCCGTCGGGGGCGTAGCAGTGGATGCCGTCGTCCAGGGCGGCAGCCCACAGGCGGCCCTCGTCGTCGAAGCGGATGTTGTCGAAGTGGACGCCGGCGGGGGCCTCGGCGAAGACCTCGCCGTCCGAGAGGGTGCCGTCGGCGTGGACGTCGTACCGGTGGATCCGGGCCGCCCGTGAGTCCGAGACGTACAGCCGCCGCTCGTCGGGGGTGAGGATCACCCCGTTCGGCCCGTCCAGCCCGTCCGCGGCGAGGGACACCTCGCCCGTGCCCGGATCGATCCGGTACACGTGGCAGGCCCCGATCTCCGAGGGAGCCCGGTGCCCCTCGTAGTCGCTGAGGATGCCGAAGTCCGGGTCGGAGAACCAGATCGTGCCGTCGGAGCGCACGACGGAGTCGTTCGGGCTGTTCAGGCGCTTGCCCTGCCAGCGCTCGGCCAGCACGGTCACCGTGCCGTCGGGCTCGGTGCGGGTGACGCGGCGGTTGCCCTGTTCGCAGGTGACGAGCCGCCCCTGCCGGTCGACGGTGTTGCCGTTGCTGTTGCCGGCCGGGGAGCGGAGGACGCCGACAGTGCCGGTGGCCTCGTCCCAGCGCAGGAGGCGGTCGTTCGGGATGTCGCTCCAGACGAGCTGGCGCCAGGCGGGCAGGTACAGCGGTCCCTCGGCCCAGCGGCAGCCGTCGTGGAGGGTCTCCAGCCTGCTGTCGCCCTTGGTGCAGGGCAGGAAGCGGTCGTCCAGGATCTCGTAGACGCTGTCGGGCACGGGGGTCCTCTCGGGTCGGGGCGGGGACGGGGTCAGCGGCGGCCGGTCCGCCGGAGGTGGAGGCGTACCGCGCGCTGGGCGACCGGCCCCAGGTCCTCCAGCGCGGCGACGAGCACACCGAGCTGCTCCAGGGCGTCCAGTGCCGAGGTGGCGCCGGCCGCGTCGACTCCTTCGTACAGCTCGATGCCCACGAAGGACGCGGCCACCGCCCGGGCCAGGCCCGCCGGGTCGGCGAACTCACCGAAGGGGGTGGCCGCCAGGACCCGGGTGAGGACCTTCTCGATCTCGGCGATCCACAGCTCCAGGCCCGCCGCGGTGGCCGGGCCGAGGGTGGCGTGGGTCTGGGCGCCGGCCAGGAGCTGGCCGAGGAGGGCCACATGGCCTCCGGCCCGCTCCTCCTCGTGGACCCGCCGTCCCACCGCGAGCAGTTCGGACAGCGAGGTCACCTCGGCCAGCCGCTCCCGGTAGCGGGCCACCGAGCGCTCCGCCCCGTAGCGGCAGGCCGCGGCGAGGAGCTCGTCGACCGTGCCGAAGTGGTAGAAGACCAGGGCCTGGTTGACGCCCGCGGCCGCCGCGACCGTGCGGGCGGAGGTCTTGGCGATGCCCTGTTCGGTGAGGGTGCGCAGGGCGCCGTCGAGGAGTTTGGTCTTGGTCTCCAGGGCCTTGGCGGACTCGGGGCTCACGCCCGCACCTCCTCGCGCACCGGGCGCAGACCCGGCCGGACCCCGCAGGTCTCGATGTCGCTGTACGTCGCCTCGAAGGACCCCTCATAACCGAAGAGCGGCCCGAAGTACCGGTTGACGACCCGGACCCGGATGCGGAAACGGTCCGCCCGCTCGTCGTACGACTCCCGCACCTCCGCCGTCGCGCCGATCAGCTCGGGCACCCGGACGTCCACCACGCCCTCCCGGAACCGGTGCTCCCCGGAGCGGATCAGCAGCGAGCCGTCCGGCTCGGCGCTGAAGTGCAGCTCGCTTGCCAGGTGCTGGTGGGTGCCGAGGTAGTCCAGGATGCGGTCGCCCTTGGGGCTGAGCACCATCTGGGCGTCGAAGCGGCGGGGGCCGCCGGGCAGGTGGAAGGTGCGCACGAAGGTCACCGTCTCACGGCCGTGGGTGTCGACGTAGGGCACGTTCTCGATCACGAACGGCACGTTGCGTCCCGGGGTCGGCACCAGGATGTTGCGGGTCGCGCCGAGGGCCAGGAAGGGCCTCACGAAGGCCCCGCCGTGCCAGACGCGGTCCATCACGCCCCGGCCGGTGCAGGCCTCGCCGGACGTCAGCCCGACCGAGAAGCGGCGCTGGAGGCGGGGGTGGAGGCGGTCGAAGTCGGCGCCCATCACCGTGCGGAACATCGAGGTCATCGCGGGGTCTCCAGGGTGCGCAGGACACGCGGCGCACGCACGCGTGTGGAGGGCCGGCGCAGACAGCGCCGGGCGGCCGGGGTGCCGGGGAGCGGCGACTTGAACAGGGCCACGGAGATGGCGAGGGCGAGCAGGAGCGGCGAGAGGTACGCCATCGACGCGGCCAGCGGGCCGAAGAGGCGCAGGAAGCGCTCCAGGCCGAGGCCGGTGCCGGCGACGAGCACGACGACGGCGCGGACCAGAAGCTCGGCCAGCCAGTTCCACAGGGCCCGCTCCGGGGTGATCCCCCGTTCCAGCCACAGCCGCAGCCGGTCGAAGGACCAGGCCGTCGCCCAGCCGATCAGGGGGCGGAAGAGCAGGCGGTCGGCCACGGCGCCGAAGCGGCCCCAGCGCGGGCGGTAGTCGTAACCGGTGAGGAAAAGGACGCCGTCGCCGTCCGGGACGTACCGCCAGTAGCCGCTGCCCTCGGCCAGGAGCGAGAGGGGGTGCGGGGAGGAGAAGCGCAGGGCGGAGGTGCGGGTGCCGTCGGGGCGTTCCCGCTCACCCGCGGCGACACCGATGCCGGCGACGGTGAGACCGGGCAGCACACGGGTGGCGTAGCGGAAGCGCTGCGGCTCGTCCGCCGTCCCGCGCGGAAGGTACGTGATGCGGGTGAAGCGGAGGTCCCAGCGCTGGTGCTGGGACGGCTCCTGGGTCCGCGTCCAGAGGTCGTCGAGATCGGCACGAATGCGTGTCTCTACGTAGAGCCCCAATGTTCCCCCAGGTGAGCTCACTGTTTGAGCGACCGCTCAAACTCTCAGGACGGGAAGTTACACGCTTTTGAGCGATCGCTCAATCAGTGGGCATGAGAAAACCCCGGCCCGCGTGGGCCGGGGTTCGTCCGTGGTGGCGGACCCGGTCAGCCTGCGAGGTGCCGCTCCACCGTCTCCACCTTGGAGGTCAGACCGTCGGTGACGCCGGGCCGGATGTCCGCCTTGAGCACCAGCGACACGCGCGGCGCCCGCGCCTCCACGGCGGCCACGGCCCGCTTCACGACGTCCATCACCTCGTCCCACTCGCCCTCGATCGAGGTGAACATGGCGTCGGTGCGGTTGGGCAGCCCCGACTCGCGCACGATCCGCACGGCGTCGGCGACGTACTCCCCCACGTCCTCGCCGACCCCGAGCGGGGTCACGGAGAAGGCGACGATCATGCGTTCACGATCCCTTCCTGGCGGGCCCGGGAGGCGATGACCGCGTCCTCGGCCTCCCGCTTGAGCCTGCGCTCGGCGAAGAAGCCGCCGGTGGGCAGGACGGAGAGCACGAAGTACCAGATGCCGGTCTTCGCGGACCACTTGGTGCGGTTCCAGGCGTCGAGCCAGAAGACCACGTACAGGACGAACAGGAAGGCGTGTACGTAGCCCATCACCGGTACGGCGTTGAAGTCCGTGGTCCGCTTCAGCACCGAGCAGACGAGCAGGATCAGGAACGAGATCGCCTCGGGAGCGGAGACCAGGCGGAGGCGTCGGATGGCGGAGGCTGTCTTGAGGTCCACGGGTCACCTTCGGTGGGAGGTCGGTCGACGGCTTGTGAACGAACGCACAAACGTCCGTCCATTGTGACAAACGGTTCGGGGGGCGTTCTGCCGGGGGGCGGCTGCGGGTCCGTTGCGGCTGGTCGCGCAGTTCCCCGCGCCCCTGGGGGGTTGGAGTCGCCCGTGTCACAAAGGGTCCGTCTGGCGGGTGCGGGTCCGTCGTGGCCGGTCACGCAGTTCCCCGCGCCCCTGGGGAGGTGCAGTCGCCCGTGCCATGAGGGACCGTGCGCCACTACCGGCCGTCGGGTGCGGGTCCGTCGTGTCCGGTCGCGCAGTTCCCCGCGCCCCTGGGTGGGGCAGGTGGACGTTCGTGCAGACGCTTACGGCGGTGAGGGGACGGGGTGGGGGGTGTCCGCCCGCAGCGGCCGGCGTCCGTTACCGAGCAACAGCTAAAGAGACCGAGGCGCCGGACCGAGGACGGATACCCCCCACCCCGGCACCGACCCACCCACCGGACCCAAAGCGCTACACGAGCCCCACCGGACAGCAGCGGGCCGCCGCAGGCATTTCAGGGGCGCGGGGAACTGCGCAAAACGCCCGCCCCCACCCAGCCGCACACGAAACACACACCTCTGTCCGCAAACCCCCTCCGCCCGCTACCTTCACTCCGTGGCGATGTTTCGACTCCAAGGCAGCAAGGTGCTCGCCGTAGACATGACCGGCGACGCCGTGAAGGCGAAGAACGGCTCGATGGTCGCGTACGACGGGCAGATGGCGTTCAAGAAGATGAGCGGCGGTGGTGAGGGCATCCGGGGCATGGTCACCCGGCGCATCACCGGCGAGCAGATGACCGTGATGGAGGTGTCGGGGCACGGGACGTGCTGGTTCGCGGACCGGGCCTCGGAGATCAACCTCGTCAGCCTCCAGGGGGACAAGCTGTACGTGGAGTCGAGCAACCTGCTCGCGACCGACGCCGGCCTCAGGACCGGCACCAGCTTCACCGGCATGCGCGGCGCCTCGCAGGGCAACGGCCTGTTCACGACCACGGTCGAGGGGCACGGCCAGGCGGCGATCATGTCGGACGGCCCGGCGGTCGTCCTGCGCGTGAGCCGCCAGTACCCGCTGACCGTGGACCCCGGCGCGTACATCGCGCACCAGGGCAACCTGAACCAGTCCTTCCAGTCCGGTGTGACGTTCCGCACGTTCATGGGCGAGGGCGGCGGCGAGGCCTTCCAGATCCGCTTCGAGGGCGACGGCCTGGTGTACGTCCAGCCCAGCGAGCGCAACACGATCGCGGGGGATGTGTGATGCCGTTCCGCGAGATCAACTCCAAGATGGTCGAGGCGACCGTCATGCCGGGCCAGCGCCTGTTCAGCCAGCGCGGCGCCATGCTGGCGTACAAGGGCGAGGTGTCCTTCACCCCGAACATCCAGGGCGGCCAGGGCGGTGTCATGTCGATGATCGGCCGCCGCGTTGCCAACGAGGACACGCCCCTGATGACGGTGGAGGGCAGCGGCACCGTGCTCTTCGGACACGGCGGCCACCACGTCACCGTCATCAACCTCTCCGGCGACACCCTGTTCGTCGAGGCGGACCGGCTGCTCGCCTTCGAGGGCACCCTCCAGCAGGGCACCATGTTCATGGGCTCGCAGGGCGGCGTGATGGGCATGGTGCGCGGCCAGATCAGCGGCCAGGGCCTGTTCACCACCACCCTGAAGGGCCACGGCTCGGTGGCCGTGATGGCCCACGGCGGGGTCTTCGAGGTCCCGATCAGCCCGCAGCGCCCGGTCCACGTGGACCCGCAGGCCTACGTCGCCCACTACGGCGACGTCCGCAACAAGCTGTCGACGGCGCTCGGCTGGCGCGACATGGTGGGCCGCGGCTCCGGCGAGGCCTTCCAGTTGGAGCTCAGCGGGAACGGCGTGGTCTACGTCCAGGCGTCCGAGGAGAAGCTGTGAGTCACTACCCGGGCGCGGGCCCCACCGTCTACGACCCGATGACGCTGCCGTCCGACGACAACGTCAACAACTACACCTTCTGCGTGGAGCTCAAGGGGAGCCAGTGGTTCCTGCAGAAGGGGAAGATGATCGCCTACTACGGGCAGATGGATTTCAACGGCATCGGACACGGCCGCCTCGACGGTCTCGTCCGTACGTCGTTCCATTCGCCTCTGCACGCGAGCGACTGGGTCGTGGCGCAGGGCTCGGGCAAGATGCTCCTCGCCGACCGGGCCTTCGACGTGAATTCGTACGACCTCGAAGACGGCAACCTGACCATTCGCTCGGGCAATCTGCTCGCTTTTCAGCCAAGTCTGGCGCTGAAGCAGTCGATCGTGCCCGGCTTCCTCACCCTCATCGGAACCGGGAAGTTCGTGGCCGCGTCCAACGGTCCGGTGGTGTTCATGGAGCCCCCGATCCGGGTGGACCCGCAAGCGCTTGTGGGCTGGGCCGACTGCCCCTCCCCCTGCCACCACTACGACCACGGGTACATGGCCGGCCTTATGGGCGGTCTACGTGCGATGACGGGCCTCGGCGGGGCCTCCGGCGAGGAGCACCAGTTCGAGTTCGTGGGGGCCGGAACCGTACTGCTCCAGTCGACCGAGGTCCTGATGGCCGAGCAGGCCACCGGCATGGTCCCGTCCGAGCCCGGAGTACCCGGTGGTCACGGGGTACCCACAGGCCAGCCACAGCAGCCGGGGGCACCGCGCCTTCCCGGACAGCTCGGGGACCTCCAGCGTCGCTTCGGGCTGTGAGCGGTAGTCTGCGGAGTGTGACATCGAACGCGTGCGCACCGTCACACCACCCTCATTAGTTCGCCTTTCAACCTTTTAGGTAGACTTCATTCATGGAGACCGAGACGGCCACGCGCTGGCTGACCGATGCGGAGCAGTGCGCCTGGCGCACCCACCTGGAGGTCAACAGGCTGTTGACGTATCAGCTCGAGAGGGACCTGCAGCCGTTCGGCCTGACGATGAACGACTACGAGATCCTGGTCAATCTCTCCGAGTCGGAGGGCGTACGGATGCGGATGAGCGACCTCGCGGCCGCCACCCTCCAGTCCAAGAGCCGGCTCTCGCACCAGATCACCCGCATGGAGAACGCGGACCTGGTCCGGCGTGAGAACTGCGAGTCCGACCGCCGCGGCCTGTACGCGGTCCTGACCGAGCACGGCATGGAGACGATGCAGAAGGTCGCGCCCCATCACGTGGCGTCCGTGCGGAGGCACTTCATCGATCTCGTACCGCCCGAGTCCCTGACGGAGCTGGACAAGGCCCTGAAGCCGATCGCGGAGCATCTGCGCGGGCAGCGGGGACGTCCCTGACACCGGGGCACGACTAGGCGAGCGGCAGGCGGAGTTCGAACAGGGCTCCGCCTGTCGGCGCGTCGCGGACCGTGAGCGTGCCGCCGTGCCGGGCGGCGACGTCCCGGGCGATGGCGAGTCCCAGCCCGGCCCCGCCGTCGTCCCGGGCCCGGGCCTCGTCCAGTCGGACGAACCGTTCGAAGATCCGCTCCCGGTCCCCGGCCGGCACCCCGTCCCCGTCGTCGGCGACCTCGACCACGGCGCGGCGGTCACCGTCCCGGCGTACCGTCACCGCGACCTGTGACCGCGCGTGCCGCCGCGCGTTGTCCAGCAGGTTGTCGAGCACCCGCTCCAACTGCCCCCGCGAGCCCGTCACTTCGACGGCGTCCGCCCGGACCGTCACGCCGTCCCGTCCGGCGGCCCGCTCCCGCACCAGCACCCCCAGGTCGATGCGCGCGTCGGAGACCCGCTCCCCCGCGTCCAGGCGGGCCAGCAACAGCAGGTCCGCGGCGAGGCGTTGGAGCCGTACGGTGTCCTCGACCGCCCCGTCCAGGTCCAGCAACTCCGGGTGCGCGGCGGCCACTTCGAGCTGGGTGCGCAGGGAGGCGATCGGGCTGCGCAGCTCGTGCGAGGCGTCGGCGACGAACCTGCGCTGGCGCTCGACGGAGGTCTCCAGGGCGGCCAGCGTCTCGTTGGTGGTGCGGGCGAGGCGGGCCACCTCGTCGTGGGTGTCGGGCACCGGGACACGGCGGGCGAGGTCCTCGGAGGCGGTGATCGCGGCCATCTCGGCGCGGATGCCCTCGACCGGGCGCAGCGCGCGCCGGGTGACCAGCCAGGTCACGGCGGCGACGACACCGAGCAGCAGCGGGAAGCCGACCAGCATGACGGTCTGGGCGGTGTCCACCGCGCTCTGCTCGGGGTCCAGGGAGGCGCCCGCGTACACGGTGAGGGTGCCCTTGTCGGGCACCTCGACCTCCACGGCCGCGAAGCGGTAGTCGGCACTCTTCCCGTCGACCGTGGCGGAACCGGCCGTGAGCCGGACGTCGTCGGCGATCTCCCCCGGCTCCAGGACGGAGCGGTCGTCCCCCGACGTGTCGTCATCGGAGTCCCCGGAGTCCCCGGAGTCCCCGGAGTCCCCGGAGTCCCCGGAGTCCTCTGAGTCAGCGGAGCCCTCGGAGTCCTCGCGGTCGCCGGAACCCACGGAGTCGCCCGTCCCCCCGGTGCCTGCCGTGGCCCCCGTGCCCGCCGTGCCGCCCGCGGACGGCCGGGACCGCACCTCGGTGACTCCCGTGCCGCTGATCCGCTCCAGGTGCTCGGTGGCCGCGACCAGGCGGCCGTCCGCGTCGACGACCTGCACCGGCTCGTCGTCGTCCAGCTCCAGGCCGGTGTACGGCGTCCCGCCGGAGAGGTCGGCGGCGACGTTCCGCGCGGCCCGCTCGGCCTGGGTGCCCGCCTGGTCGATCAGGTTGGAACGCAGGGACAGCAGCACGGCCGCCCCGGCGGCGACCAGCGCCACGGCGACGACCAGGGTCGCGGCCAGCGTGGCCCGCGCCCGGACCGAACCGAACAGCCGCCTCATCCCCCGGCCTCCAGCCGGTACCCGGCGCCGCGGACGGTCCGGATGAGGCCCGCGTCCAGCTTCCGGCGCAGGGTGCTGACGTACACCTCGACGATGTTCGGGTCGCCGTCGTACGCGAAGTCCCAGACGTGCTCCAGGATCTGCGCCTTGGAGACCACCTCGCCGGCCCGTACCGCGAGCTGCTCCAGGACCGAGAACTCCTTGGCGGTGAGGGTGACTTCGGTGCCGTCGAGGAAGACCCGGCGGGCGGCGGTGTCGATCCGCAGGCCGCCGAGTTCGAGCACCGGCAAGGCTCCGGAGCCGTTCCCGCGCCGCCGCAGCAGGGCCTTGATGCGGGCCACGAGGACGACGTAGGAGAAGGGCTTGGTCAGGTAGTCGTCGGCGCCGGTGTCCAGGCCCTCGGCCTCGTCGTACTCGCCGTCCTTCGCGGTGAGCATCAGGATCGGCACCTCGTGGCCCGCGGCACGCAGGGCGGCGCAGACCCGGTAGCCGTTGAGGCCGGGCAGCATGATGTCGAGGATGACCAGGTCGTACGACCCTTCGCCGGCCCGGTGCAGCCCCTCCCGGCCGTCGTGGACGACGTCGACGGCGTAGCCCTCGGCGGTGAGGCCCCTGGCGAGGGACAGGGCCAGTCGTTTCTCGTCCTCGACGATCAGCAGGCGCATGCGTACAGCGTCGCAAAGCGAACCTGAAGACGCCTTCAGGCGGCTTCAGGTCGGCTTCAGCTCCCCTCAGGCAGCGTGGTGGTCGTCGAAAGCGAACGAAGCTGAACGAAGCAGACCGGCTCTGGAGGAATCCTCATGAAGCGCAACATCGTCATCGCCACCCTCACCGCCGCCGCGCTGGCCACCGGCGGCACCGTCGCGGCCTTCGCGGCGGGCGACGACGGCGCGACGGCGACGCAGCGCCCGTCGGACACGAGCGTCCGGCCGGCCGCGGACCGCGACGACGACTCCGCGGACGACCGGGACGACGACGCCTCCGAGGACCGTACGGCGGTCTCCGGCGGCGATGTCACCGCGGCCGAGGCGATCGCGGCCGCGCTGGGGCACACCTCGGGCACCGCCCTCTCCGCCGACCTCGACGACGACGGCACCGCCGCGTGGGAGGTGACCGTCGTCAAGGGCGACGGCACCGAGTACGACGTGCGGATCGCCCCGGACTCCGGCAAGGTGCTCGGCGCCCAGCGCGACACGGACGACGACGGCGACGCCGACGACCGGGCCGAGCTCGCCGCGGCGAAGGGCGCGCGGACCGACGCCCGCGAGGCCGCTCTGGCCGCCGCCGGGAAGGGCACGGTGACCGAGGTCGGCCTCGACGACGACCACGGCACCGTGGCCTGGACGGCGGAGACCGTGAAGGACGGCAAGCACAGCGAGTGGAAGGTCGCCCTCGACTCGGGCAAGGTCACCCAGGACCGCGACGACGACGGCGACGAAGACGCCTGAGCCGGCCGCTACCCGGCGGGTGCGACGCCCTTCGCCGCGGCCAGGGCCGTCAGGACGACCGCCGCCCCCGTCGCCGCGAAGCACACGGCCACCGGCAGGTGCCCGGCCAGGGCGCCCGCCGTGGCCGTGCCGGCCGTACTCCCGGCGTTCACGCCCGTGTTGACCCAGGCCCCGGCCCGGGTGCGCACCTCGGGTCCCACGATCTCGTCGGCGATGAGGTACGCGGTGGTAATGGCCGGTGACACGAAGAACCCGGCGACCCCCATGACCACGGCGAGGGTGCCGAGCCCCGGGGCGAGTCCCGCGCCCAGCAGGGCCAGGCCCAGACCGAGGGTCAGCAGGGCGAGCCGGGTCCCGGCGGGCCCGCGCCAGGCGACGGCGCCGTTGAGCAGCCCGCCGACGGCACTTCCGGCGGACACGGCGGCCAGCACCCAGGCCACGCTCGCCCCGCCGTGCCCGTGCCGGTCGGCGAAGGCCACGACGAGCAGGTCGAGCGAGCCGATCGCGAGCCCGACGCCGGTGACCGCGCCGACCGGCCGGCCGATCCGGCGCAGCACTCCCCGCTCGCCCGTCCCGCGGCGGGCCGTGGGCGCGGCGGGAGGGATCGCCCGTACGGCGGGGGAGGCCACGAAGCCGGCCGTCCCCGCCCCGACGAGGGCCGCTCCGACGAGGATGCCGACGGCGGGCGGGGCGACGGAGACGAGGACGCCCACCAGCAGCGGGCCCGTCAGGAAGAGGAGTTCCTCCGCGATCCCGTCGAGGCTGTAGGCCCGCTGGAGCAGCGGCCGTTCCTCGGCGAGCCTCGCCCAGACGGTCCGCATGGTCGGCCCGAGCGGTGGCACGACGGCCCCGGCGAGCGCGGTGAGGGCGCCCAGGAGGTGCGGCGACGCCCCGGGACGCCACACGGCCGCGGTCAGCAGGCCGAGCAGCGCGAGGTAGGCGGCGAGCAGCGGCACGAGCGCCCGGCGCGGCCCGTACCGGTCGATGAGGGCGGCCCGCGAGGGGGCCAGGAGGACGACGGTGGCTCCGAAGAGCGCCATCACGGCGCCCGCCACCGTGTACGAGCCCGATGCCCGGGTCACGGCGAGCATCACGGACAGCGGGACGACGCCGTACGACAGCCGGCCGAGCAGGGCGGTGGCGAAGGTGCGGCGGGCGTGCGGGATGCGCAGCAGCAGCGCATAGGAGGCAGACATGGGTGAGTTCCTCGAAGGAGGCGTGGGAGAGGACACCGAGGGGCCACGGGAGCGGTGTGCTCGGACCGCGGCCCGGTGCGTGCCCTACGCCAAGGAGAGGAACATGGGCGTCAACGTACCAGGGGCTCAGCCCCGGGTCAGGCCCTCCACGAGTTCGTCGGCCGCCCGGTAGGGGTCCAGTTCGCCGGCGACGATCCGCTCCGCGAGGGCGTCCAGGCGCCGGTCCCCCCGCAGGTCGCCGATGCGTTCACGCAGGGCGGTGACGGCGATGGTCTCGACCTCGTGGGCGGCGCGGGTGCGGCGGCGCTCGGCGAGGACACCGTGCTCCTCCATCCACGCCCGGTGCTTCTCCAGTGCCTCCACGACCTCGTCGACGCCCTCCGCGCGGGCGGCGACCGTCTTGACGATCGGCGGGCGCCAGTCGCCGGGCTTGCGGGACTCGCCGAGGCCCAGCATGTGGTTGAGCTCGCGGGCGGTGGCGTCGGCGCCGTCGCGGTCGGCCTTGTTGACGACGTAGACGTCGCCGATCTCCAGGATTCCGGCCTTGGCGGCCTGGATGCCGTCGCCCATGCCCGGGGCGAGCAGCACCACGGAGGTGTCGGCCTGGGAGGCGATCTCGACCTCCGACTGGCCGACGCCGACCGTCTCGACCAGGATCACCTCGCAGCCGGCCGCGTCCAGGACCCGGATGGCCTGCGGGGCCGCCCAGGCGAGGCCGCCGAGGTGGCCGCGGGTCGCCATGGAGCGGATGTAGACGCCGGGGTCGGAGGCGTGCTCCGACATGCGCACCCGGTCGCCGAGCAGGGCGCCGCCGGAGAACGGCGAGGACGGGTCGACGGCCAGGACGCCGACCCGTCTGCCCTGCTTGCGGTAGGCGGTCACGAGCGCCGAGGTGGACGTCGACTTGCCC
Organism: Streptomyces sp. NPDC107471; assembly: GCF_055582845.1. Taxonomy (NCBI): domain Bacteria; kingdom Bacillati; phylum Actinomycetota; class Actinomycetes; order Kitasatosporales; family Streptomycetaceae; genus Streptomyces; species Streptomyces sp. NPDC107471. The sequence continues at coordinate 39,598 of NZ_JBVJPC010000002.1, forward strand.
ACCCCGGGAGAGCCCGTCAGGCCCACCACGTACGCGTTGCCGGTCAGCGGGGCCAGCGTCGCCATGACCTCCCTGAGCTGCGGGGACGCCCCCTCCACGAGGGAGATCAGCCGGGCCACGGCCCGTGGGCGGCCCTCCCTGGCCTGGGCCACCAGGGTGGAGACGTCCTGCATCACAGCTCCGTTCGACGCGTTTCCCTGAGGGGGCTCAGGCCTTGGGTACCCGCACGACCAGCGCGTCACCCTGACCGCCGCCGCCGCACAGGGCGGCCGCGCCGACACCGCCGCCGCGCCGCTTGAGCTCGAGCGCGAGGTGCAGGACCAGGCGGGCGCCGGACATGCCGATGGGGTGGCCCAGGGCGATCGCGCCGCCGTTCACGTTCACCTTTTCGGTGGACACGCCGAGGTCCTTCATGGACTGGACGGCGACGGCCGCGAACGCCTCGTTGATCTCGATCAGGTCGAGGTCGGAGACCTCCAGGCCCTCCTTCTTGAGGGCGTGCAGGATCGCGTTGGACGGCTGCGACTGCAGGGAGTTGTCCGGGCCCGCCACGTTGCCGTGGGCGCCGATCTCGGCGATCCACTCCAGGCCCAGCTCCTGCGCCTTGGCCTTGCTCATCACGACGACGGCCGCCGCGCCGTCGGAGATCTGCGAGGCGGAGCCGGCGGTGATGGTGCCGTCCTTGGTGAACGCCGGGCGCAGCTTGCCCAGGGACTCCGCGGTGGTGTCGCCGCGGATGCCCTCGTCCTTGCTGAGGACGACCGCCTCGCCCTTGCGCTGCGGGATCTCCACGGGGGTGATCTCCGCCTCGAAGATGCCGTTCTTCTGGGCGGCGGCGGCCCGCTGGTGGGACAGGGCGGAGAACTCGTCCTGCTCGGGGCGCGCGATGCCGAGGCGGGTGTTGTGCTTCTCCGTGGACTCGCCCATGGCGATGTTCTCGAAGGCGTCGGTGAGGCCGTCGTACGCCATGGCGTCGAGCATCTCGATCGCCCCGTACTTGAAGCCCTCGCGGGACTTCGGGAGCAGGTGGGGGGCGTTGGTCATGGACTCCTGGCCGCCCGCGACGATCACGTCGAACTCGCCGGCGCGGATGAGCTGGTCGGCCAGCGCGATCGCGTCGAGGCCGGACAGGCACACCTTGTTGATGGTGAGCGCCGGGACGTTCATCGGGATGCCGGCCTTGACGGCGGCCTGGCGGGCCGGGATCTGGCCCGCGCCGGCCTGGAGCACCTGGCCCATGATCACGTACTGCACCTGGTCGCCGCCGATCCCCGCACGGTCGAGGGCGGCCTTGATGGCGAAGCCGCCGAGGTCGGCTCCGGAGAAGGACTTCAGCGAGCCCAGCAGCCGTCCCATGGGCGTACGGGCGCCCGCGACGATCACCGAGGTCGTGCTGTTCGATCCAGACATGAGCTGCGATCCCCTTACCGGCTGCACTGCCGAGGAGTGAACGAGGGTTTACTTCGAATGTACTGAGTGGCACTCCGTGCCGTCATCGCCCCGTCGGTGTGATCGCGCGCACGTTGCGTAACCGTTTCACGAGCGCTGCACTGACTACATGCTGACGCGAATCGACCACATCGGAATCGCCTGCTTCGACCTCGACAGGACCGTCGAGTTCTACCGGGCCACCTACGGCTTCGAGGTGTTCCACTCCGAGGTCAACGAGGAGCAGGGCGTGCGCGAGGCCATGCTCAAGATCAACGACACCTCCGACGGCGGCGCCTCCTACCTGCAGCTTCTGGAGCCGACCCGCCCCGACTCCACCGTCGCCAAGTGGCTGGACAAGAACGGCGAGGGCGTCCACCACATCGCTTTCGGTACGGCGGATGTCGACACCGAGGCCGCGGACATCCGCGACAAGGGCGTACGCGTCCTGTACGAGGAGCCCCGACGCGGCTCCATGGGGTCACGGATCACCTTCCTGCACCCCAAGGATTGCCATGGCGTACTGACAGAACTGGTCACTTCGGCGCCTGTTGAGTCACCTGAGCACTGACCCTCGTACATATGGGCCGGTAGGGTTGGGGGCGGTCGCCGCTCTTCCCAGGGCGACCGGGTCCTGCCCATGGCGGCATGACCGGGCCGGGGTCCGGGTTTCGGGGGACGAGCGGCGGGCAGCAGCCCATGCTCCGTCGTTGATCTGACACCATTCCCCGGGGGCCCCGTTCGGCGGATGGACGGGGCTCGTTCGGAAAGACTTGCGACCAGGGGACGGATGGGACCGCGCAGTGCGGGGCTACGAACGCCAGGAGCGAGAGCCGGCGGCTGACGTCGACCACCTCTCTCGGTTCGAGGCCGAGATGGATCGGCTGAAGACCGAGCGGGAGAAGGCGATCCAGCACGCCGAGGACCTCGGCTACCAGGTCGAGGTGCTGCGCGCCAAGTTGCACGAGGCGCGGCGCACCCTCATGTCCCGGCCCGAATTCGGCGGCGGTGACATCGGCTACCAGGCCGAGCAGTTGCTGCGGAACGCGCAGATCCAGGCCGACCAGTTGCGCCAGGACGCCGAGCGCGAACTGAGCCAGGTCCGCGCCCAGACCCAGCGCATCCTCCAGGAGCACGCCGAGCAGGCCGCGCGTCTGCAGGCGGAGCTGCACCAGGAGGCCGTCACCCGCCGTCAGCAGCTCGACCAGGAGCTGGCCGAGCGCCGGCAGACCGTCGAGTCGCACGTCAACGAGAACGTGGCGTGGGCCGAGCAACTGCGCGCCCGCAGCGAGTCGCAGGCCCGCCGGCTCCTGGAGGAGTCGCGCGCCGAGGCCGAGCAGGCCATGGCCGCCGCCCGTGCCGAGGCCGAGCGGGTCACCTCCGAGGCCCGCCAGCGTCTGCAGAGCGAGGCCGAGGCCGCCCGCGCGGAGGCCGAGCAGTTGCTGCGCCGCGCCCGCGCGGACGCCGAGCGCCTGCTGGACGCCGCCTCCACGCAGGCGCAGGAGGCCACCGAGCACGCCGAGCAGTTGCGCACCTCCACCGCGACCGAGTCGGACAGCGCCCGCCGCCAGGCCACCGAGCTGAGCCGGGCCGCCGAACAGCGGATGGCGGAGGCCGAGGAGGCGCTGCGCAAGGCGCAGGCCGAGGCCGAGAAGGTGCTCACCGAGGCGAAGTCGGCCGCCGAGAAGACGCTCGCGAGCGCGGAGTCCGCCAACGAACAGCGCACCCGTACGGCCAAGGAGCAGGTCGCCCGGCTGGTCACCGAGGCCAGCCAGGAGGCCGAGGCGACCAAGGAGGCCGCCGAGCAGATCGTCGCGGACGCCCGCGCCGAGGCCGAGAAGATCGTCACCGAGGCCGCCGAGAAGGCCCGTACGATCACCGCCGAGGAGAGCGCCACCCAGCTCTCCAAGGCGGCCAAGACCGCCGAGGACGTCCTCAACAAGGCGCAGGAGGACGCGCAGCGGACCACCAAGGCCGCCGCCGAGGAAGCTGAGCGGATCCGCCGCGAGGCGGAGACCGAGGCGGACCGGCTGCGCGCCGAGGCGCACGACATCGCCGAACAGCTCAAGGGCACGGCGAAGGACGACACCAAGGAGTACCGCGCCAAGACGGTCGAGCTGCAGGAGGAGGCCCGCAGGCTGCGCGGCGAGGCCGAGCAGTTGCGCGCCGACGCGGTCGCCGAGGGCGAGAAGATCCGCGCGGAGGCCCGCAAGGAGGCCGTCCAGCAGATCGAGGAGGCGGCCAAGACCGCCGAGGAGCTGCTCTCCAAGGCCAAGGCCGACGCCGACGAGCTGCGCCAGAGCGCCACCGCGGACAGCGAGAAGGTCCGCACCGAGGCCATCGAGCGCGCCACCACGCTGCGCCGGCAGGCCGAGGAGACCCTGGAGCGCACCCGCAACGAGGCCGAACGGCAGCGCGCCGAGGCCGTCGAGCTGTCCGAGGAGATCACGGCCGCCGCCGAGCGGACCGCGAGCGAACTGCGCGAGGAGACCGAGCGGGCCATAGCGGCACGCCGTGCCGAGGCCGACGAGGAACTGACCCGGCTGCACACCGAGGCCGAGGAGCGTCTGGCCGCCGCCGAGCTGGCCCTGACCGAGGCCCGTGAGGAGGCCGCGCGGATCCGCCGCGAGGCCGCCGAGGAGAGCGAGCGGCTGCGCACCGAGGCCGCCGAGCGCATCCGCACCCTGCAGCAGCAGGCCGAGACGGAGGCCGACCGGCTGCGCACCGAGGCCGCGTCCGACGCGTCCGCCTCCCGCGCCGAGGGCGAGGCCGTCGCCGTACGGCTGCGTTCCGAGGCCGCCGCCGAGGCGGAGCGGCTCAAGACGGAGGCCCAGGACACCGCGGACCGGGTCCGGGCGGAGGCGCAGACCGCCGCCGAGCGGATCGCCGCCGAGGCGTCCGAGACGCTGGCCGCCGCGCAGGAGGAGGCCAACCGGCGCCGCCGCGAGGCCGAGGAGTACCTCGGCTCGGCCCGCCAGGAGGCCGACCAGGAGCGTGAGCGGGCCCGCGAGCAGAGCGAGGAGCTGCTGGCCTCGGCGCGCAACCGCGTCGAGGAGGCGCAGGCCGAGGCGGTGCGCCTGGTCGAGGAGGCGGACCGGCGCGCCACGGAGATGGTGTCGGCGGCCGAGCAGCACGCCCAGCAGGTGCGCGACTCCGTCGCCGGGCTGCACGAGCAGGCGCAGGAGGAGATCACCGGGCTGCGCAGCGCCGCCGAGCACGCGGCCGACCGCACCCGGCGCGAGGCCGAGGAGGAGGCCGACCGGGTCCGCTCGGACGCCTACTCCGAGCGGGAGCGGGCCAGCGAGGACGCGGCCCGGATCCGGCGCGAGGCCGCCGAGGAGACGGACGCCGCCAAGTCCCTTGCGGAGCGCACCGTCTCGGAGGCGATCGCGGAGGCGGAGCGGCTGCGTTCGGAGGCGTCCGAGCACGCCCAGCGGGCCCGCACCGAGGCCTCGGACGCCATCGCCCAGGCCGACCAGGACGCCTCGCGCACCCGGGCGGAGGCCCGCGAGGACGCCAACCGCATCCGTTCGGACGCGGCGCGGCAGGCCGACACCCTCATCACCGAGGCGCGCAGCGAGGCGGAGCGGCTCACCGAGGAGACCATCACCGACACCGACCGGCTGCGCACGGAGACGGTCGCCGAGGCCGAGCGCGTGCGGTCCGAATCGGTCGCCCGGGCCGAGCAGTTGATCGGGGAGGCCACCGGGGACGCGGAGCGGCTGCGGGCCGAGGCCGCCGAGACGGTGGGTCAGGCGCAGCGGCACGCGGAGCGGATCCGCACCGAGGCCGAGCGGGTCCGGGCGGACGCGGCGGCCGCGGCCGAGGAACTGGTCAACTCCGCGCGCACGGAGGCCGAACGCACCCTCGACGAGGCACGCAAGGACGCCAACAAGCGGCGCTCCGAGGCGGCCGAGCAGGTCGACACGCTCATCACGGAGACCACCGCCGAGGCGGACAAGCTGCTCACCGAGGCGCAGCAGCAGGCGCTCAAGACCACCGCGGACGCGGAGGCGCAGGCCGACACCATGGTGGGCGCGGCCCGCAAGGAGGCCGACCGGGTGGTGGCCGAGGCCACGGTCGAGGGCAACTCACGTGTGGAGAAGGCCCGTACGGACGCGGACGAGCTGCTCGTCGGGGCCCGCCGGGACGCCACCGCCATAAGGGAGCGCGCCGAGGAGCTGCGCGACCGGATCACGGGCGAGATCGAGGCGCTGCACGAGCGGGCCCGCCGTGAGGCCGCGGAGACCATGAAGTCGACCGGCGACCGCTGCGACGCGCTCATCAAGGCCGCGGAGGAGCAGCTCGCGAAGGCGCAGGCGAAGGCCAAGGAGCTGGTCTCGGAGGCCAATTCGGAGGCCGGCAAGGTGCGCATCGCCGCGGTCAAGAAGGCCGAGGGGCTGCTCAAGGAGGCCGAGCAGAAGAAGGCCACGCTGGTCCGGGAGGCCGAGGAGCTCAAGGCCGAGGCGATCCGCGAGGCCAAGCGCACGGTCGAGGAGGGCAAGCGCGAGCTGGAGGTCCTCGTCCGTCGCCGTGAGGACATCAATACGGAGATCTCCCGTGTCCAGGACGTCCTGGAGGCGTTGGAATCCTTCGAGGCCCCGACGGCGGGCAAGGACGGCGGCGTCAAGGCGGGCGCCACGGTCGGCGCCCCTCGTTCGGGTAAGCCGTCGGACGGCTGACCGACTGGTCGGAATCCGGTGCCGTCTGGGGCCTTTGACCAACTTTTTGGCAAGCCGTCCGAGGGTTAGCCACTCAAAAGGGGTGTCATTCTCCAGATCAAACACGTATCCGCTCGATGACACACCGCTTCGGCCCCTAGGATTCCCCCTATCACCTCACCGGTCTCATTTGACAGGAACCCCATGAGCGACACTTCCCCCTACGGCTTCGAGCTTGTGCGGCGTGGGTACGACCGCGCTCAGGTGGACGAACGGATCTCCAAGCTCGTCTCCGACCGTGACAGCGCTCTCTCCCGCATCACCGCCCTGGAAAAGCGCATCGAGGAGCTCCACCTCGAGACCCAGAACGCCCAGGCCCAGGTCTCCGACGCCGAGCCGTCGTACGCCGGCCTCGGCGCGCGTGTCGAGAAGATCCTCCGCCTCGCCGAGGAGGAGGCCAAGGACCTGCGCGAGGAGGCCCGTCGCGCGGCCGAGCAGCACCGCGAACTCGCCGAGTCGGCGGCCCAGCAGGTCCGCAACGACGCAGAATCGTTCGCTGCGGAGCGCAAGTCCAAGGCGGAGGACGAGGGCGTCCGGATCGTCGAGAAGGCCAAGAGCGACGCCTCGCAGTTGCGCTCCGAGGCCCAGAAGGACGCGCAGTCCAAGCGTGAGGAGGCGGACGCCCTCTTCGAGGAGACCCGCGCCAAGGCCGCGCAGGCCGCCGCCGACTTCGAGACGAACCTCGCCAAGCGCCGGGAGCAGTCCGAGCGCGACCTGGCGTCCCGTCAGCAGAAGGCGGAGAAGCGTCTCGCGGAGATCGAGCACCGCGCGGAGCAGTTGCGCCTGGAGGCCGAGAAGCTGCGCACCGACGCCGAGCGCCGCGCCCGCCAGACGGTGGAGACCGCGCAGCGCCAGGCCGAGGACATCGTGGCCGACGCCAACGCCAAGGCCGACCGCATCCGTTCGGAATCCGAGCGCGAGCTGGCGGCTCTGACGAACCGTCGCGACTCGATCAACGCTCAGCTCACGAACGTGCGCGAGATGCTCGCCACGCTCACGGGCGCCGCGGTGGCCGCCGCCGGCACCCCGGCCGACGACGAGCCGATCTCCCGTGGGGTCCCGGCCCAGCAGTCCCGGTAACACCGCCTGACGGCACCAGAGGCCCGCACCTTCTCCCCCGACAGGTGCGGGCCTCTCGCCGTGCACGGGACGCGTGCGGGTTTCTTACCGGATCCGTCGGTCTCCGTTTGCCCATAGGAGTGGCATCCGCCCCGGCGCGCCCCTAGCGTGGTCCGCATGATCGAGCTAGCGGGCCTGACGAAGCGGTACGGCGAGAAGGTGGCGGTCAACAACCTGACCTTCACCGTCAGACCGGGCATCGTCACGGGCTTCCTCGGTCCCAACGGCGCGGGCAAGTCGACCACGATGCGCATGATGCTGGGCCTGGACCGGCCCACCGCCGGGGACGTCCGTATCGACGGCAAGCACTACGACCAGCTCAAGGACCCCCTCACGTACATCGGGGCCCTGCTGGACGCCAAGGCCATGCACGGCGGGCGCAGCGCCTTCAACCACCTGCTGTGCCTCGCGCAGAGCAACGGCATCCCCCGCAAGCGGGTGGACGAGGTCCTCGACACGGTCGGGCTCACCGCCGTCGCGAGGAAGAAGGCCAAGGGGTTCTCGCTGGGCATGGGCCAGCGGCTCGGCATCGCGGGCGCGTTGCTGGGCGACCCGCGGATCCTGATGTTCGACGAGCCGGTCAACGGGCTCGACCCCGAGGGCATCCACTGGATCCGCAACCTGATGAAGTCCCTTGCCGCCCAGGGCCGTACGGTCTTCGTCTCGTCCCACCTCATGAGCGAGATGGCGCTGACCGCCGACCACCTCGTCGTCATCGGCCAGGGCCGGCTGCTGGCCGACACCTCCATGGCCGACTTCATCGCGCAGAACTCGCGGTCCTACGTCCGTATCCGCACCCCGCAGCGCGAGCGGCTGCTGGACGTGCTGCACGGGGCCGGGGTCACCGTCGTGGAGACCGGCAACGGCGCGCTGGAGGTGGACGGCAGCAAGTCCGAGTACATCGGCGAGCTGGCCGCCCAGCACCAGATCGTGCTGCACGAGCTGAGCCCGCAACAGGCCTCCCTGGAGGAGGCGTTCATGCAGTTGACCGCGGAGTCGGTCGAGTACCACGCCCACAGCGACGCACCCGTCGACGTACCACCCCAGCAATGGGGCGACGGCTGGAAGGGGAAGTGACCATGGCGGCCACCCAGGTCATCCGCTCCGAGTGGACCAAGATCCGTTCGGTGGCCTCCACGGTGTGGACGCTCTCCCTCGCCGTGGTCGTCACCATCGGGCTCGGCATCCTGATCTCGGCGCTGTCGAAGAACGAGTTCGACAACATGAGCCGGGAGGACAAGCTCTCCTTCGACCCGACGTTCATCAGCTTCGCCGGGATGAGCCTCGGTCAGCTCGCGATGATCGTGTTCGGGGTGCTCGTCGTCTCGAACGAGTACAGCACCGGCATGATCCGCACCTCGCTGGCCGCGGTGCCGCAGCGCGCCACCTTCCTGGTCAGCAAGATCGCGGTGGCGACCGGGCTCTGCCTCGTGGTGGGCCTGGTCACCAGCTTCGTCACCTTCTTCCTCGGCCAGGCGGTGCTCGGCTCGCACCGGGCGGAGATCGGTGACCCGGGCGTCCTGCGGGCCGTGATCGGCGGCGGGATCTACATGACCCTCATCGCGATGTTCTCGATGGGCGTGGCCGCGATGCTGCGCTCGCCGATGCTGTCGCTGGGCATCCTGATGCCGTTCTTCTTCCTGATCTCGAACATCCTGGGCAATGTCTCGGCGACGAAGAAGATCGGCCGGTTCCTGCCCGACCAGGCCGGCAGCAAGATCATGCAGGTGGTCACCCCGATCGACGACGACACCCCCTACGGTCCCTGGGGCGGTCTCGGGATCATGGCGCTGTGGGTGGCGGCGGCCCTGATCGGCGGTTATGTCCTGTTGAAGAAGCGGGACGCGTGACGCGAGGAGCCCCGTCCCGCCCATGAGCGGAACCGTCAGCGCCCCGATAAGCTCCTAACTCTTACGGGGGGCATGTGCCCCGCTGTCCTGAACCTTGCGATGGGTGCGGAGCATGATCGAGGCAGTCGGCCTGACCAAGCGCTACGGCGACAAGACCGCTGTGTACAACCTTTCCTTCCAGGTGCGTCCCGGTACCGTCACCGGCTTCCTGGGCCCCAACGGCTCGGGCAAGTCGACGACCATGCGGATGATCCTCGGGCTGGACAACCCCACCTCGGGGCAGGTGACGATCGGCGGCTACCCGTATCGCAGGCTGCCCAACGCGGCCCGGCAGGTCGGTGCGCTGATCGACGCGAAGGCGGTGCACGGCGGGCGGGCGGCCCGCAACCACCTGCTGTGCCTGGCCCAGCTCTCCGGGATCCCGGCCCGCCGGGTGGACGAGGTGCTGGGCGTGGTCGGTCTCCAGGACGTGGCGAGGAAGCGTTCCAAGGGTTTCTCGCTCGGCATGGGCCAGCGGCTCGGGATCGCGGCCGCGCTGCTCGGCGACCCGCAGGTGCTGCTCTTCGACGAGCCGGTCAACGGACTCGACCCCGAGGGCATCCTGTGGGTGCGCAACCTGATGAAGGCGCTCGCGGCGGAGGGCCGGACCGTCTTCGTCTCCTCGCACCTGATGAGCGAGATGGCGCTGACCGCGGACCACCTCATCGTCATCGGACGCGGTCAGCTCCTCGCCGACATGAGCGTCCAGGACTTCATCGCGGCGAACTCCGCGGGCTTCGCGCGCGTGCGCACCCCGGACACCGAGCCGCAGCTCCGCGAGAAGCTGTCGGCGGCGATCACCGAGGCGGGCGGCCACGTCCTGCCGGAGCAGGACGGCGCGCTGCGGGTGACGGGGCTGCCCCTCCCCCGGATCAGCGACATCGCGCACGCCACGGACGTACGCCTGTGGGAGCTGTCACCGCACCAGGCCTCGCTGGAGGAGGCGTACATGCGGATGACGCAGGGCGCGGTGGACTACCGCTCGACCACCGACCAGAAGGCGGGCCTGATGCAGCCCCTGCCGCCGGGCGCACAGCCGCCCATGCCGGTCCCCGGCCAGGGCCAGCCGGGCTGGTACGCCCCGCCGCCGCCCCAGCAGGGCGGGCAGCCGCCCTTCGGCGGTCCGCAGGGGCCCTACGGCGGTCCCGGCGCCGGTATGCCCAACCCGTACGCCCAGGCGGGCCCCGCGGCTCCCCAGGGCCTGCCCCAGCCGCCGGCGCAGGCGCCCGCCGCCCAGGCCCCGGCCGCCGCGCCCGCGCCGCCGCAGGCCCCGCCCGCGACCGCGGCCGCACCGGCCCCGCAGACCTCCGCCCCCGCCACCCCGACCGAGCCCGAGGACGCCCGATGAGCACCCCGCAGCCCTCGATGCCGCAGGCCCAGGCCGCCGTGCCGAACTGGCAGGCGGCGAGTGGACCGTCGTACGCCGGCTACACCTCACCGATCCCCGTCGTGCGCACGCACCTCGGGCACGCCATCGCCTCCGAGTGGACGAAGATCCGGTCGGTCCGGTCGACGATGTGGACGCTGGGCGTGTTCGTGCTGCTCGTGATCGGGATCGGGCTGGGGGCCGCCGCGCTGATCGCGGCCAACGCCTCCTCGGAGAGCATGCGGGACGAGAACCCGCTGTCGTTCGGCTTCTTCGGCGTGCTGCTGGGCAGCATGTGCGTCATCACGCTCGGCGTGCTGACCACGGCGTCGGAGTACGGCACCGGCATGATCCGTACGACGATGGTGGCCTGCCCCTCCCGGGGCCGGGTCCTCGCGGCGAAGGCGGTCGTGTTCTTCGCCGTCGCCTTCGTGACCACGCTGGTCTCGGTCCTCGTCGTCGCCCTCGCGGACGTGGCCCTGCTGGACGGGGCCCGCACGCCGACCGGCCAGGAGTGGCTGAAGGGCACCGTCGGCGTCTCGCTCTACATCGCGCTGCTCGGCCTGCTGTCGCTGATCGTCGGCTCGGTCATCCGGCACTCGGCGGGCGCGATCACCCTCATGATCGGTGTCCTGCTGGCCCCGCTGGTCATCGCGCTGTTCATGTTCTCGCGGTCCCTTGAGGACCTGCGCCAGGCGCTGTTCGAGTACTCCATCCCGAGCCAGCTCAGCGTCTTCTACTCCACCTCGCTCACGGAGACCGGCCCGTCGGGCTGGGACCCGCTGTGGATCATCCTCGGCGTGACGGCCGCCGTGTTCGCCGCCGCCTTCGTGCTGCTGGAGAAGCGGGACGTGTGATCCGCTAGAACCTCGGCGCGTTACGGGACCGCTGCACCCGCGTGGTGCGGCGGTCCCGCGCGTTCCAGCAGGCCTTGTGCCAGTGTCTGCGCTCGTCGACACCCGAGTGGTCCGGCCAGGCCACCACGTGCGGGACGCCGTCCGGGATCATCTGGTCGCAGCCCGGGCACCGGTACGACTTGCCCTGCGCGCTCGCCCCGGCCACGTGCCGGACGTTCCAGTCCTCGCCCTGCCAGTGCGTCGAGGACTGGAAGCCGCCGTACCGGCCGGACCGGTCGTCCTCGGCACTCCGGCCGGACGGGTCCGACGAACCGGAGCCCTTGGGTCGGTTGCGACGCGGGGACACAGGACACCTCACGGGGCTATACAGGAAGCAGGGGCCGCGTCCAGCCTACGCGGGACGCGGCCGGGTACGCGTAGGGCACCAACCCCCACAAGTCCCCCCTCGGGGGCGACGATTCTGCAGACAATCGGCAAATCTCTCCGCCAGGCCGTGTCCTCGGCACGTGTCAGGCGGTTATGCCGGGTGGGGGAGCTCCGTGTCGGAGCCAAGGAAGCAGGAAAAGCACATGCACGTTGGAAGTTTCGTGTTGGCGGCCCAGTTCCCGGGGCAGGGCCAGGGGGAGGCGCTGCACCGCGCGGTCCGCTCGGCCGAGGTCGCGGAGGAGGCCGGGCTCGACGCGGTCTGGCTGGCAGAACACCACTTCGTGCCGTACGGCACCTGCCCGTCGGCGATCACACTCGCCGCACTGCTGCTGGGCCGCACCCGCCGTATCCGCGTCGGCACCGCCGTGAGCGTGCTGCCCACGGTGCACCCGGTGGCCCTCGGGGAGCAGGCCGCGCTGCTGCACATGACGAGCGGCGGGCGCTTCTCGCTGGGCGTGGGGCGCGGCGGACCGTGGGTCGACCTGGAGGTGTTCGGGTCGGGTCTCGAGGCATACGAGAAGGGGTTCCCGGAATCACTCGATCTGCTGGTGCGCTGGCTGCGCGAACCGTCCGTCGGGGCGGACGGCGAGCGCTTCCGTTTCCGCGAAGTGCCGGTCGTGCCACGGCCGTCGGAGGCGCTCACGGAGACGGAGGGCCCCGAGGTGATCGTCGCCTGCACCTCCCCGGCGAGCGTCCGCCTGGCGGCCGAGCGCGGGCTGCCGATGCTGCTCGGGATGCACGTCGGGGACGAGGAGAAGGCGGAGATGGTCGCGCTGTGGCGCAGGCAGGCGCGCGCCGCGGGCCACGCTCCGGAGAAGGTCCTGGACGCGCCCCATGTCTCGGCCGGTGTCTGCCAGATCGCGGACCGGCGCACGGACGCGGTGGAGGCCCTGGTGAAGGCGATGCCGGGCTGGCTCAGGCAGGGGCTGGGCGCCCATGTCACGGTCGACGGCCGCGCACGGCAGATGCGGGATCCGGTGGCCTACACCGAACTGCTCTGCGGGCTGCACCCGGTGGGCACCCCGCGGCTCGCCGCCGACCGCCTCGCGGCGACCAGCGAACGGACGGGCGTCTCCCGCTTCGCCCTGCTCGTCGAGGGCTCGGGGGACCTGGCGGCCACCGAGGAGAACGTACGGCGGCTGGGTGCGGAGGTGCTGCCGCATCTGACCTGAATTCGGAACAACCCTGTCCGGCGGGAGCTTGCCGCCCCGGTACTGATGCACCTCCCGCGTACGGAGCGGCAAGCGAGCGGCGCCGCGTCAGCAGTCCCGGAACTCCGGAGACTGGTTCAGCAACTGACTGCGCACCGAGGTGAAGCGGACAAGCGTCTCGTCGACGGAGGAGTCCAACGGGAACACCGCCACCCGGTGGCAGTTCTGGAAGGCCAGCCGCACACCGAAGTGCCGCTGCAGCGCGCCGCGTATCGCGTCACTCGCAAGCGCACGCAGCAACTGACCGCGTGCCTGCTCGTCCGGCGGGGGCGTCTGGTTGTCGGCGAAGTTGCCGCCGTCGACCTTTAGCTGGGCCACCAGGGAGCTGATCATCTCCCATGCGTAGGGCAGGGAGGTCCGGACGCAGTCGACGAATTCGGCTTCGTCGACCTCGCCTCGCTCGGCCTTCTCGAGTAGGGCCGGTGAGACGTCGAGCGACATGGGTTCTCCTCTCGCACCCCTGATTCCTCAGGGGTTGCCGGACAGATAAGGGAGTTCGCGCTGCCGGACACGCTCAGTACACGCCTCGCGACCTCCCGTTCACTACGGTAGGCAACGGACGGTGACGGCACCAGGAGAATGCGAACAAAGGGCACTCCCAACAGGCCCACAATCGGCCACAAGTGAACAGGGTTTCTCCACAGCCTTACGGGCCGAATCGCGTGGACATGCGCCCGTCGAGTAGCGTTGCCGACCATGCGTCTCGTCATTGCCCGGTGTTCCGTCGACTACGCGGGCCGGCTCACCGCCCACCTGCCCTCGGCCCCCCGTCTGATCCTGGTGAAGGCCGACGGAAGCGTCTCCATCCACGCCGACGACCGGGCCTACAAGCCCCTGAACTGGATGTCGCCGCCCTGCACGTTGAAGGAGGGGACCGGCGACGAGGAAGGCGTCTGGACCGTCATCAACAAGGCGGGCGAGAAGCTCATCATCACGATGGAGGAAGTTCTCCACGACTCCTCGCACGAACTGGGCGTGGACCCGGGCCTGATCAAGGACGGCGTGGAAGCACACCTTCAGGAGCTGCTCGCCGACCGCATCGAAACGCTCGGAGACGGCTACACCCTGATCCGCCGCGAGTACATGACGGCCATCGGCCCGGTCGACATCCTGTGCCGGGACGCCGAAGGGCAGACGGTCGCGGTGGAGATCAAGCGGCGCGGCGAGATCGACGGCGTCGAGCAACTCACCCGCTACCTCGACCTGTTGAACCGCGACCCCCATCTCGCCCCGGTCCGCGGCATCTTCGCCGCCCAGGAGATCAAGCCCCAGGCCCGCGTCCTGGCCACCGACCGCGGCATCGGCTGCACCGTGCTGGACTACAACGCGCTGCGGGGCATCGAGGACGACAAGCTGCGCCTGTTCTGACAGCGCCTTCCGCACTACGACGAAGAGGGCCGGGTCCGCTGCACGGACCCGGCCCTCTTGTGTCGCGCGGTGTCCCTAGATGACCGCACCGCTCGGCGAGCTCACGGCGCTGCTCTGCGGGGCGCTCGCCGAGCTGCTGGTCTCCACCGGGGCGGTGGAGGCGGGACCGCTGGCCGAGTCGGAGGTGGAGGGCTCGGTGGTGGGCGTGCTCGTAGGCGTCTCGGTCGGGTCTGTCGGCGTCGGGGTGGGCGTCGGTGTCGACGAACCGGAAGTCGTCGGGCTGGACGGCGTCGACGGCTTGGTCGTCGAGGGCTTGGGGGTCGACGGCTTAGGCGAACTCGGCGTGCCCCCCGTCCCCTTCGTCCCGCTCGGATCGTCGCTGGGCTCCGCCCCGCCCGTCGGGGTCGGGTCGTCCGACGTCCCGTACGTCCCGTCGGGACCCGGGTCGGTCGGACGCGACGTGGCCGTACCGGTGTCGCTCTTGCCGTCGTCGCTCTTCGGGACGTCCGCGCCGAGGTTGCCGTCGTCGATGCCGACGCTGGCCGACGGGTTGACGCCGACCTGGTCGGACGGCCCGTTCGGGTCGTTGTCGGAGGTGGCGCCCAGGGTCACGACCGTGCCGAGCACCGCGACCAGCAGCGCGCCCGCGCCGGCCGCGACGAGGTTGCGCTTGGCGAGGCCCTTGAGCCCGCCCCGGGCCTTGCGCGAGGGCGCGGGCCCGGCGGAGCGGTGGACGACGACGGTCTGCGAGTCGGCCGGAAGCTGGAGCGGCGGGAAGGCCGCGGGGACGCCCCCGGGCGGCGAGGCGGACTCGTCGTACCGGGCGTCGGGCACCTCCTCGCCCGCGGTGGCGCCGAGCGCGACGGGCAGGCCGGGCGCGCTGCCGTCCCGGTCGGAGACCAGGGCGAGGGCACGGCGGCCCGCGACGGTGCCGCGCTTGTCGGCGAGGGCGCCGCGCAGGCCGACGGAGGCCTCCAGTTCGGCGCGGGCCCGGTCGAGCTGTCCGCCGCAGAGCGCGAGGATGCCGAGCTCGTGGTGGAAGTAGGCCTGTTCGGACACCTCGCCGGCCAGCCGGGAGGCCTCGGAACCGGCCCGCAGCGCACGCTCCCAGGCGCCCCAGTGGCCGCCGGCGGCGAACGCGGGCGCCGCCGTGCGGGCGAGCTGCACGGTGGCGGCCTCCTCGCCCTCGGCGGGCGCGGTGGTCACCGGGACCAGGACGGCGAGGGCGGCGAGCAGGGCGTCGGCCTCCGCGCACACCCGCTCGGGGGTGACCGAGGGGTGGCCGGCCCACCAGCCGTAGTGCTGGGCCGCGGTGCGGGCGCGGCTCTCGGTGTCGTCGCCGTATCCGGCGGCTTCGAGCTGGGTGAGGACGCCGGCGGCGAGCCGGTAGCGGGAGCCGACCGGGGAGACCAGGCCGCAGTCCGCGAGCTTGCCGAGGGCGGCGTCCGCGTGGGTGTCGCCGATCAGCGCGGGCAGGTGCGCCTGGTGGGGCACCTCGCCGTCGAGCGCGACGGCGAACCGCAGGGTGGCACGCGCGGACTCGCTGAGCCGGGAGGCGAGCAGCGGGGCGGGAGCCGCGGCCTCGCCGAGCGCGGGCAGCGGTATGTCCTCGCCCTCGTCGGCGGCGAACGAGGGGTCGACGGGGGCCGCGTCCGCGAAGACGCCGAACTCGTCGACGGCGTTCGCCCCGGCGCGCAGCCGGTCGCGCTGCCGCAGCAGGGCGCCGGCCTGGACGAAGCGCAGAGGCAGCCCCTCGGACTCGAACCAGAGGTCGCCCGCCCAGTTCGACTCCTCCTCCGTCAGCACCCGGCCGACGGAACGCTCCAGGAGCTCCACGCCGTCGGCGCGCTCCAGGCCGCTGAGGAAGACCTCCTCGACGGCGGAGTCGGCCGCGGGCGCGGGCACGTCGGGGGTGGCGCCGATCACGAACGCGCACTCGGGGGTGGCGTCGAGGAGTTCGTCGAGGGCCGCGCCGCCGAACTCGATGTCGTCGAGGACGACGACCGCGCCGATCTCCCGGACGCAGGAGAGCAGCTCGTCCCGGTCGGGGCGGTGCAGGGGCGAGTCGAAGACGCCGTAGTAGAGGTCGTACAGCAGCTCGTCGGCCGTGCGGTTGAAGCCGTTGAGGCGGACCACGCCGTCGGGGGCGAGGTCCGAGCAGTCCTCGGCGACGACGTCGAGGAGGCTGGTGCGGCCGGAGCCGGCGGGGCCGGTCAGGCGTACCGAGCGGCCGCGGGCGAGCAGGCGCACCAGCCGCTCGCGCTCGTCCTGGCGGGCCAGGAGTCCCAGCGCGGTGCGGGTGGGCCCGGGCGGGACGGGCGGGCGGGCCGCGCGGTCCACCTCGGCGCGTTGCGCGGTGCCGTGCTTCTCGGGCCGTCCGGGCCGCTCGCCGGGCGGGCAGGCCTCTATCTCGCTGCCGTCGACGGGGTTGACGGTGAGCAGGAAGTCGCCGGCGACGAGCTGCACGGTGCGGGCGAGCGCGGGCGAGTGCTGGCCGAATTCGGATGTGAGGGAGTCCCTGGGAGGCCGCTGACGCGGCGAGCCGCCGTCGTCGTCATGGCCGTACTCCTCGGGTCCCCGGTTGTTCGGGTCCATAGGTTCAAGCCCCCCAAAAGCGTCTTGTGTGCCGTCAGTGGCCCCTCCCGGCCTGCAGCACACCGCGCTGTCGCTTCTGGTCCGGGCCCGCTGGAAGGGATGCAGACAGCGGGCGACCGAACCCTAAACCTTCGCACAGTATCTACGACAGCCCGGGGTACCGCGCCGTCCGAGACGTCACAGTCTCGTGAGGATTGCGCGGGACGCGCGTTTCACCACGACGGCCCGGGTCAGACGCGGGGCAGGGACTCCACCCCGATGCCGCCCTCGATCGCCAGGATCCGGTGCAGCCGGGTGGCGACGAGGAGGCGCTGCATCTGCGGCGGTACGTCGCGCAGCACCAGCCGGCGGCCGCAGCGGCCGGCCCTGCGGTGGGCTCCCATGATCACGCCGAGGCCGGTGGCGTCCCAGGAATCCAGCTCGGACAGGTCGAGCACCAGGTCGCCGGCTCCGTCGTCGACGGCCGAGTGCAGGACCGTACGGGCGTCCGCCGCGCTGCGGACGTCGAGGCGGCCCCCGACGACCAGCTCGGCGTGGTCGCCCCTGATGTACATATGCGCTCCCCGTGAGTGCGTGTAGTACTCCACGAATGTGATGTCCAGTGATGACACCTCTGACTGCGTAGGGCGGTCGGAGGTTGCCGTCTGTAAGCGAACCGATACCGAATTCACCCCCGCGTGTGAAACCTGAGGGGTTTGTGCGGTTACGGTGACGGAAAAAGCCGTCAGTGCTTGTAGAAGCCCTGCCCGCTCTTGCGTCCGATGTCACCGGCGTCCACCATCCGGCGCATCAGCTCCGGCGGCGCGAACTTCTCGTCCTGGGACTCGGTGTAGATGTTGCTGGTGGCGTGCAGCAGGATGTCGACGCCGGTCAGGTCCGCCGTGGCGAGCGGGCCCATGGCGTGGCCGAAGCCCAGCTTGCAGGCGAGGTCGATGTCCTCGGCGGTCGCGACGCCCGACTCGTAGAGCTTGGTCGCCTCGACGACGAGGGCGGAGATGAGACGGGTGGTCACGAACCCCGCCACGTCCCGGTTCACGACGATGCAGGTCTTGCCGACGGACTCGGCGAACTCCCGCGCGGTGGCGAGGGTTTCGTCGCTCGTCTTGTAGCCGCGGACCAGCTCGACGAGCTGCATCATGGGCACCGGCGAGAAGAAGTGCACGCCGACGACCCGCTCCGGGCGCTCGGTGGCCGCCGCGATCTTGGTGATCGGGATCGCGGAGGTGTTGGAGGCGAGCACGGCGTCCGGGCGCACGATCTTGTCGAGCGCACGGAAGATCTCGTGCTTGACCTCGAGCTTCTCGAAGACGGCCTCGACGACGACGTCGGCGTCGGCGGCCGCGTCCAGATCGGTGGTCGCGGTGATCCGGGCGAGGGCCGCGTCGGCGTCGTGCGCCTCCAGCTTGCCCTTGCTCACGAACTTGTCGTACGAAGCCTTGATGCCGTCGGTGCCGCGCTTCAACGCCTCGTCGGTGACGTCCCGCAGGACGACGTCCCAGCCCGCCTGGGCGGAGACCTGGGCGATGCCGGAACCCATCAAGCCGGCGCCGATGACGGCAAGCTTCCGTGCCACTGTTGCGACTCCCCTTTGAAACGCCTTACGCCCTGTTTACGTTGCCTCTGCGGCGGACACTAGCGCTCGTGAAGGGCTGTGTGACCGGTTAGTAACGCGCGTCACGTCTCATCTGACGGACATCACACCGGTAGCTGTCACGAGTGGTCTCGTACGGCGTAGTTGAGCACCTTATCGCTCAACAACTCCTCCATGCGGTCGAGAAGCACAAGCGTCTCTCGTGACACTTCGTCCGGTTCGCGCCCCGCGACCATCTCGCGTCCGATGGAGCCCATGACCGTGTGGTGCAGCCAGTTGATCTGACCGGCGATCAGGGCGGGCAGCGGGTCGCCGGGCGCGGCGCCGGCCTCCTCGCGCAGGGTCTCCTCCAGGTTCTCCTGCACCTCCTGCTGGATGCTCCACAGCCGGGAGCGCAGCGCGGGCGCGTCCTGGATGACCCGCATGAAGCGGTCGTAGCCCTTCAGCAGGCCGACCCGCGGCGAGACCGCCTCGACCTCGTCGCGCAGTTCCCGCAGGACGGCCGCGGCCGCCGACTCCCCCGCGTCGCGTCCGCGCACCCAGCGCGAGAGCCGGTCGACGACCCCCTTGCTGCGGTCGAGGAAGAGGTCCTCCTTGGCCGGGAAGTAGTTGTAGACGGTGTTGACGGAGACGTTCGCGGCGTCGGCGATCTCGGCGACGGTCACCGCGTCGAACCCGCGCTCGACGAACAGGGCCGTGGCGACGTCCGAGATGTACTGCCGGGTCTGCCGCTTCTTCCGCTCCCTGAGCCCCTCTGCCATGTCGGCATCGTAGACGTCCCTGGACCTTCTTGATTTTTGGAGTCATTGCAAAATTTCAGGGACTCTGTTTTTCTGGACGGCATGACAGCAGTCATCAGCGCGGCCGGACTGGCCCGCACCTTCCGTACCAAGCACGGGCCCGTCGAGGCCGTCCGCGGCGTCGACCTCACCGTCCACGCGGGCGAGATCCTCGGCTTCCTCGGCCCGAACGGCGCCGGCAAGACCACCACGCTCCGGATGCTCACGACCCTTCTGGCCCCCACCGGCGGGACCGCCGCCGTCGCCGGCCACGACCTCGCGACCGACGCCGCGGGGGTGCGGCGGGCGTGCGGGTACGTGGCCCAGTCGAGCGGCACCGATCCGCAGATCTCCGTGCGGGAGGAACTGGTCACCCAGGGCCGCTTCTACCGCCTGACCGCGGCACGGGCCGCCGCCCGCGCCGTCGAGCTGGCCCGCGACCTGGGCCTCACCGAACTGCTCGACCGCAGGTGCGGCACGCTCTCGGGCGGTCAGCGCCGCCGCCTCGACATCGCGATGGCGCTCACGCACCGACCCGCGGTGCTGTTCCTCGACGAACCCACGACTGGGCTCGACCCCGGCAGCCGCGCCGACCTGTGGGACCTGATCCGCCGGCTGCGCGACGAGCACGGTACGACCGTCTTCCTGACCACCCACTACCTCGACGAGGCCGACGCCCTCGCCGACCGCCTCGTGATCGTCGACATGGGCGTGGTGGTCGCCGAGGGCACCCCGAGCGCCCTGAAGCTGGAGCACGCGGGCTCGATCGACGCCCCGCTCCAGGACACGTTCCTCGCGATCACGGGCCGGGGTCCGACCCCGGCCGACGCCGCCCCCGTAGCCGTATAGGAAAGGCCGTACAGGAAAGCCATGCTTCTTCACGACACCGCGATCGTCTACGGCCGTTATCTGCGTCAGTCCCTGCGCTCACGCTTCGCGCTGCTGTTCGGCGTCCTGATGCCGCTGCTGTACCTGGTGTTCTTCGGTCCGCTGCTCACCGGGCTCCCGCTCGGCGGGCAGGGCAGTTCCTGGCAGGTGCTGGTGCCGGGGCTGCTGCTCCAACTCGGCCTGTTCGGCGCGCTGTTCGCGGGCTTCATGATCATCCTGGAGAAGGGCCAGGGCATCCTGGAGCGGATGCGGGTCACGCCCGTCAGCCGGCTCGCCCTGCTGCTGGGCCGGGTGCTGCGGGACGCCACGGTCTTCGTCTTCCAGGCGGTGCTGCTGGTGCTGGCCGCGGTCGCGATGGGACTGCGGGCCCCACTGGCCGGCGTCCTGATCGGCTTCGGGTTCGTCGCCCTGCTGACCGTCTCGCTGGCCTCGCTGTCGTACGCGCTGGCGATGAAGGTCCGCACACCGCAGGAGTTCGGTCCGCTGGTCAACGCGGTCAGCATGCCCTCCATGCTGCTGTCCGGCCTGATGCTCCCGATGACCCTGGGACCGGCCTGGCTGGACGTCCTCTCGCACTTCATGCCGTTCCGCTATCTGGTGGACGCCATGCGGGACGCGTACGTCGGCTCGTACACCACGGACCACATGCTGTACGGCGTCCTGGTCGCCGTCGGTTTCGCGGTACTGGCGGTGACGGTCGGCACACGCGTGTTCCGCACGGCCGGGGCGTAATTACGCTGGCCCCATGGTCAATCTGACGCGCATCTACACCAGGACCGGCGACCAGGGCACCACCGCCCTCGGCGACATGAGCCGGGTCACCAAGACCGATCTGCGGATCTCCGCCTACGCGGACGCCAACGAGGCGAACGCCGTGATCGGCACCGCGATCGCGCTGGGCGGGCTGGAGGAGGAGGTCGTCAAGGTCCTCACCCGCGTCCAGAACGACCTGTTCGACGTCGGCGCCGACCTCTCCACGCCCGTGGTGGAGAACCCGCAGTTCCCGCCCCTGCGGGTCGAGCAGTTCTACGTCGACAAGCTGGAGGCGGACTGCGACCGCTTCAACGAGCGACTGGAGAAGCTCCGCTCCTTCATCCTCCCCGGCGGCACCCCGGGCGCGGCCCTGCTCCACCAGGCCTGCACGGTCGTACGCCGGGCCGAGCGCTCGACGTGGGCGGCGCTGGAGGTCCACGGCGAGCACATGAACCCGCTCACCGCGACCTACCTGAACCGCCTCTCGGACCTGCTGTTCATCCTGGCCCGTACGGCCAACAAGGATGTGGGCGACGTCCTGTGGGTGCCTGGCGGGGAGCGCTAGCGCTCGCGTTTCGGGAACAGCGTGTAGCTGCCGGCGATGACCAGGTTGATGCCGATCAGCCACAGCATGCGCTGCTGCCAGGCGCGCAGCGAGTCGGTCCGGCCGTCGCCGACGTACCAGACCGCGGCCTGGAGCAGGGCCGCGGCGACCACGGCTGCGAGGATCCAGCGGCCCGCGACCTTCCACTCGTGGACGGCGCGGGCCGTGCCGTACTTCGGCGGCCGCACCGGTGGCGGGCCGCCCGCGAACCGGTGGGCGACCCGGGCGTCCGCCCACTTGATCGTGGAGTGGCCGAGGCCCACGGTGAAGCCGATGTAGACGGCGGCCAGGCCGTGCCTCCAGTCCGGCTCGGCACCGTTCCTCAGGTCGATCGCGGTCACCGCGAACAGCACGAGTTCCAGCAGCGGCTCGCACAGCAGCAGGGCGAGTCCCACCCGTGGCATCCGCAGCCCGTAGCGGAAGGCCAGTCCGGCCGCGAGCAGCACCCAGAAGGCCACCTCACAGGCGATGATCAGTCCGACGACCACGACACGCTCCCTCCGCTCACCCTTCCAGGCTCCCGGCGCTCCCGGCCCCTTTCGTCGTCGGCGGTGAGGAAACCGCCGTACATCGAAAGATGCAGTCCAGGACCGTCCCCGGGGATCAGGCGCGGGGCTCGGACACCGTGTTGGATGGGGCCATGGCCCTCCCCCGCCCGCACCGCTTCGACGTGTACATCGCGGTCGGCGGGCTGCTCGGCGGGCTGCTGCTGGTGGCCATCGGTCTGAGCACCCGGCCCGCCGACGACCCGATCACGCTTTTCGACGGCCCATGGCCGGTCCTCGTGCCGCTCACCGTGCTGTCCGGCTGCGAGCTGCTGCGCCGGGCGGCTCCCCGCACGGCCCTGCTGACCGGCACCTTCGCGGTCTGCGCCGACGTCCTGACCCAGGGCAACCTCTCCACCCTCCTGATGTTCACCGACGTCGTCTACGCGGCCGTGCTGTACGGTCCGCTCGCCTCGGCCCGGCGCATCCAGTGGATCACCGGGCTGTTGACCGTGGCCGCGACGCTGGTGCCGTTCGCGGTGTGGCGGGTGCCGGAGGCGCTGCTGATCGGCGTGGTCGTCGGAGTCGTGGCCTACGCGCCCGCCTCCACCGGCTGGATCGTGCGCAACCACCGGGACGCCGCCGAGGCCGCCAGGCTGCGCGCCGAACAGACCGCGCTGCTCGCCGAGATGGACCGTGCCCAGGCGGTCACCGCCGAACGCGCCCGGATGGCAAGGGAGTTGCACGACATGGTGGCCAACCACCTGTCGGCGATCGCCATCCACTCCACGGCCGCGCTCTCCATCGACGAACCGGCCACCTCCCGGGAGGCGCTGTCCGTCATCCGGGAGAACAGCGTGGCGGGCCTCGCCGAGATGCGGCGGTTGATCGGCATCCTGCGCGACGCCGCCGGGGACGGCGAGCCCGTCGCCGCGCCCACCCTCGACGGGCTCGCTGCGCTGGTCGACGGCGCCCGCGCCAACGGCCTCGACGTACGCCTCGACGCCGGCCGGTCCGGCAAGGTGCCCGCGCCGGTCGAGCTCGCCGCGTACCGCATCGTCCAGGAGTCCCTGACCAACGCCCTCAAGCACGCCTGCCCCGGCCGGGTCACGGTCGCCCTCGACCGCCGCGACGGCCTCCTCGACGTACGGGTGACCAGCCCCTACGGCCATCGGGACGGCCCTCGGGCGCCCGGTTCCGGTGCCGGACTGACCGGCATGCGGGAGCGGGCCGCGCTGCTCGGCGGCACGTTCCGGGCCGGACCGGTGGGTGCGCTGTGGACCGTGCACGCCACGCTGCCCGTGTCGGAAGGAGAATCCGAATGATCCGCGTCCTCGTCGCCGAGGACCAGTCCGCCGTGCGCGCCGGGCTCGTCCTCATCCTGCGCAGCTCGCCCGGCATCGAGGTGGTCGGTGAGGCGGCGGACGGTGAGCAGGCGGTGTCGCTGGCCCGGGAGTTGCGCCCGGACCTGGTGCTCATGGACGTGCAGATGCCGCGGCTCGACGGAGTGTCGGCGACCCGGCAGGTCGTCGGCGAGGGGCTCGCGGACGTCCTCGTGCTGACCACCTTCGACCTCGACGAGTACGTGTTCGGGGCGCTGCGGGCCGGCGCCGCCGGTTTCCTGCTGAAGAACACGGAGGCGAAGGACCTGATCACGGCCGTGCACACGGTGGCCCGGGGCGAGGGCATCGTCGCCCCGGCCGTCACCCGGCGGCTGATCGCCGAGTTCGCGGCCGGGCCGGTGCGCGGTACGGGCGCCGACCCGGCCGTCCTCGACGTCCTCACCCGCCGGGAGCGCGAGGTGCTCTCCTGCCTCGGGGAGGGGCTGTCCAACGCCGACATCGCGGGCCGCCTCGACATGGCGGAGGCGACGGTGAAAACGCACGTCAGCCGGCTGCTGGGGAAGCTGGAGCTGCGCAGCCGGGTGCAAGCGGCGGTTCTCGCGCAGGAGTTGGGGGTTTAGAAGGAGTCCGCCCACGAGAGTGGTCCAGACCTATTGACCCGTGGTCCAGACCTTTCTATTCTCGCGGCACCGTGGGTGTGAAGGCTCAGTCACGCCCCCAACTCCCCTAGGAGGCGCACGATGCGCTTCAGACACAGAGCCGCGGCAGGATTCGCGACGCTGTTGCTCCCCTTCGCCGGCCTGGTCGGTCTCGCGAGCCCCGCCCAGGCCGCGACCTCCGCCACCGCGACCTACGCCAAGACCCAGGACTGGGGCAGCGGCTTCGAAGGCAAGTGGACGGTGAAGAACACCGGCACCACCAGCCTCAGTTCATGGACCGTCGAGTGGGACTTCCCCTCCGGCACCTCCGTCAGCTCCGCCTGGGACGCCGACGTCACCTCGTCCGGCACCCACTGGACCGCCAAGAACAAGTCCTGGAACGGCACCCTCGCCCCCGGCGCCACCGTCTCCTTCGGCTTCAACGGCGCCGGCACCGGCTCCCCCGCCAACTGCAAGCTCAACGGCGGCAGTTGTGACGGAGGCTCGGTCCCGGGCGACGCGGCACCGTCCGCCCCCGGCACCCCCACCGCCTCCGACGTCACCAACACCTCGGTGAAACTGGCCTGGAGCGCCGCCACCGACGACAAGGGCGTCAAGAACTACGACGTGCTGCGCGACGGCGCCAAGGTGGCGACCGTGACGACGACGTCGTACACGGACACCGGCCTCACCGCCGGCACCTCCTACTCGTACACCGTGCAGGCCCGTGACACCGCCGACCAGACCGGTCCGGCCAGCGGCGCCGTCGCGGTCAAGACCACCGGCGGCACCACCGACCCGCCGCCCACCACCGGCGACAAGGTCAAGCTCGGCTACTTCACCGAGTGGGGCGTCTACGGCCGCAACTACCACGTCAAGAACCTGGTGACCTCGGGCTCCGCCTCGAAGATCACCCACATCAACTACGCGTTCGGCAACGTCAAGAACGGTCAGTGCACCGTCGACGACACCTACGCCGCCTACGACAAGGCCTACACCGCCGACCAGTCCGTCAGCGGCGCCGCCGACACCTGGGACCAGCCGCTGCGCGGCAACTTCAACCAACTGCGCGAGCTGAAGGCCAAGTACCCGCACATCAAGGTGCTCTACTCCTTCGGCGGCTGGACCTACTCCGGTGGCTTCGGCCAGGCCGCGCAGAATCCGGCCGCCTTCGCGAAGTCCTGCAAGGCGGTCGTGGAGGACCCCCGCTGGGCCGATGTCTTCGACGGCATCGACATCGACTGGGAGTACCCCAACGCCTGCGGTCTGACCTGTGACACCTCCGGTGCCGCCGCCTTCAAGAACGTGATGTCCGCGCTGCGCACCGAGTTCGGCTCGAACTACCTGGTCACCGCGGCCATCACGGCCGACGGCTCCAACGGCGGCAAGATCGACGCGGCCGACTACGGCGGCGCCTCCCAGTACCTCAACTGGTACAACGTGATGACGTACGACTACTTCGGCGCCTTCAACGCGCAGGGCCCGACCGCCCCGCACTCGCCGCTGACCTCGTACGCCGGCATCCCGCAGGCGGGCTTCAACTCGGCCGACGCGATCGCCAAGCTGAAGTCGAAGGGCGTGGCCTCGAACAAGCTGCTGCTCGGCATCGGCTTCTACGGCCGCGGCTGGACCGGCGTCACCCAGGCCGCCCCCGGCGGCACGGCGACCGGCGCGGCACCCGGCACCTACGAGGCGGGCATCGAGGACTACAAGATCCTCAAGACGTCCTGCCCGGCCACCGGCACCGTCGCGGGCACGGCGTACGCCTACTGCGGCAACAACTGGTGGTCCTACGACACTCCCGCCACGATCGCCGGGAAGATGACCTGGGCCAAGAACCAGGGCCTGGGCGGCGCGTTCTTCTGGGAGTTCAGCGGCGACACGAGCAACGGCGAGCTGGTGAGCGCCATCAACAGCGGCCTGAGCTGAACCACGAACCACTGAGGGCGCGCGGCCTGTGCCGCGCGCCTTCGGCGTACTCCCCCCAGGGCCGTTCGGCCCTCACCGAGGGACCATCGGCGGCCGAGAGACAGCTCCCGAACGGGAACAATCGCTATCTCGACCGCAAGCGGAATGACTCATTCGGGGGGAAGAATGAAACGCAGGTCAACCAACAGGCGACAGTCCGGCAGGCCGTCGGCCAGGCCCAGGACGGCCTATGTGGGCATGTTCGCCGGGACGACGGTCGCGGCACTCCTGGCCGCCTGGCCCGTCACGGTCACCGTGACCCTCGGCTCAGGCCACGTTGACACGCTGACCGGGGGGAGCTGCCTCCAGCCAGGCCAGGAACCCGGTCAGCGCGTCCTCGCTCATGGCGAGCTCGAGACGCGTGCCGCGGTGCAGACAGGTCAGGATCACGGCGTCGGAGAGAAGGGCCATCTCCTCCTCCCCGTCGGGGAGTCGGCGGCCGGCGACCTCGATCGCGGCCCGCTCCAGGACGCGGCGCGGGCGATACGCGTAGGAGAAGACGCGGTACCACTCGACGCGGTCGCCGTTGTAGCGGGCCACGCCGTAGCTCCAGCCCTTGCCGCTGGTGTCGGTCTTCTCCGGCACGTCCCAGCGCAGGGAACAGTCGAAGGTGCCACCGGAGCGCTGGATGAGTCTGCGCCGCAGACCGAAGACGAACAGCCCCAGTACCACCAGGGCCACGACGATTCCGCACACAGTCAGAGCGAGGACCATCGGCACCGACCTCCTCGTCTCCTAGGTACCTTCAATAGGTAACGGAACGGAAAAAACATCCAGATCTGCCTCAGCCGCGACCGGCTCCGGATCGCTCCGGTGCCGGCCGCGGCTGAGTGACGTCATACGGCTCCGCGCTGGTTCAGCGCGAAGTCGCCGCGCGCAGTCGTACGTCCGCGCGACGCTCGGCGGCGGCGTCGCCCTCCGCCTTCGCGCGCTCCAGCTCCCGCTCCGCGCGCTGGACGTCGATCTCGTCCGACAGCTCGGCGATCTCGGCCAGCAGCGACAGCTTGTTGTCCGCGAACGAGATGAAACCGCCGTGCACCGCGGCGACGACCGTCCCGCCGTCGCTCGTACGGATGGTCACCGGGCCCGACTCCAGCACACCGAGCAGCGGCTGGTGACCGGGCATGACGCCGATGTCGCCGGACGTGGTGCGCGCGACGACCAGGGTGGCCTCGCCGGACCAGACCTCTCGGTCGGCCGCGACCAGCGCGACGTGCAGCTCAGCAGCCAAGGTGGCTCCTCGGGTCACCACCCGGCGGGTCTGCCGGGTGTTGGTTACAAGTCTAGTGGGCGTGAAAGAGGGGGCGGGACGTGCCCCGCCCCCTCAGGTGTGAACCACAGGGTTCACTTCGAACTCAGGGCGTTCAGGAGACGCCGAGCTCCTTGGCGTTGGCCTTGAGGTCCTCCAGGCCACCGCACATGAAGAACGCCTGCTCCGGGAAGTGGTCGAACTCGCCGTCACAGATCGCGTTGAACGCGGTGATCGACTCGTCCAGCGGCACGTCCGAACCGTCGACGCCGGTGAACTGCTTGGCGACGTGGGTGTTCTGCGACAGGAAGCGCTCGACGCGGCGGGCACGCTGGACGACCAGCTTGTCCTCCTCGCTGAGCTCGTCGATGCCGAGGATCGCGATGATGTCCTGGAGGTCCTTGTACTTCTGGAGGATCCCCTTGACGCGCATGGCGGTCTCGTAGTGGTCCTGCGCGATGTAGCGCGGGTCCAGGATGCGGGACGTGGAGTCCAGCGGGTCCACGGCCGGGTAGATGCCCTTCTCGGAGATCGGACGGGAGAGCACCGTCGTCGCGTCGAGGTGGGCGAAGGTGGTGGCCGGGGCCGGGTCGGTCAGGTCGTCCGCGGGGACGTAGATCGCCTGCATCGAGGTGATCGAGTGACCACGGGTCGAGGTGATGCGCTCCTGGAGGAGACCCATCTCGTCGGCCAGGTTCGGCTGGTAGCCCACCGCGGAGGGCATACGGCCGAGCAGGGTCGACACCTCGGAACCGGCCTGCGTGAAGCGGAAGATGTTGTCGATGAAGAACAGCACGTCCTGCTTCTGCACATCGCGGAAGTACTCCGCCATGGTCAGACCGGCGAGGGCCACGCGCAGACGGGTGCCCGGGGGCTCGTCCATCTGGCCGAAGACCAGCGCGGTCTTGTCGA
Source organism: Streptomyces sp. NPDC107471 (assembly GCF_055582845.1). Classification (NCBI taxonomy): domain Bacteria; kingdom Bacillati; phylum Actinomycetota; class Actinomycetes; order Kitasatosporales; family Streptomycetaceae; genus Streptomyces; species Streptomyces sp. NPDC107471. Next base: position 67,788 of record NZ_JBVJPC010000002.1, read on the forward strand.
TGACGCCGGAGTCCGACATCTCCTCGATCAGGTCGTTGCCCTCACGGGTGCGCTCACCGACACCGGCGAACACGGAGACACCGTCGTGGTTGTTGGCGACGCGGTAGATCATCTCCTGGATGAGCACCGTCTTGCCGACGCCGGCACCACCGAACAGACCGATCTTTCCACCCTTGACGTACGGGGTGAGAAGGTCGATGACCTTGACGCCGGTCTCGAACATCTCGGTCTTCGACTCGAGCTCGTCGAAGTTCGGGGCCTTGCGGTGGATGGACCAGCGCTCGCCGTCGTAGGTCTCGTCGACGTTCAGCACCTCACCGAGGGTGTTGAACACCTTGCCCTTGGTGAAGTCGCCGACCGGGACGGTGATGCCCGTGCCGGTGTCGGTGACCGCGGCCTGGCGGACCAGACCGTCGGTGGGCTGCATGGAGATGGTGCGGACCAGGCCGTCACCCAGGTGCTGGGCGACCTCCAGGGTCAGCGTCTTCTTCGCGCCGTCCTGGGCCGGGTCGGCCACCTCGACGTGAAGGGCGTTGTAAATCTCCGGCATCGCGTCGACGGGGAACTCCACGTCGACGACCGGGCCGATGACCCGGGCGACGCGGCCCGTGGCAACGGCCGTCTCAACTGTCGTCGTCATTACCTGTCACTCCCCGCGGTCGCGTCGGCCAGGGCTGCGGAGCCACCGACGATCTCGCTGATTTCCTGGGTGATTTCGGCCTGGCGGGCCGCGTTGGCAAGTCGGGAGAGCGTGGTGATGAGCTCTCCCGCGTTGTCGGTGGCCGACTTCATCGCGCGCCGCGTGGCGGCGTGCTTGGAGGCGGCCGACTGGAGCAGCGCGTTGTAGATACGGCTCTCCACGTACCGCGGCAGCAGGGCGTCGAGGACGTCCTCCGCCGAGGGCTCGAAGTCGTAGAGCGGGAGGATCTCGCCCTGCGGCTTGGCCTCCTTGGCCACCTCTTCGAGGCTGAGCGGCAGCAGACGGTCGTCGAGCGCCGTCTGCGTCATCATCGAGACGAACTCGGTGAAGACGATGTGGAGTTCGTCCACACCACCCTCGGCCGTGTCCTTCTCGATGGCCTCGATCAGCGGGCCCGCGACCTTCTTGGCGTCCGCGTACGTGGGCTCGTCCGTGAAGCCGCTCCACGACTCCGCGATCTTGCGCTCACGGAAGTTGTAGTGCGCGACACCACGGCGGCCGACGACGTAGATCTCGACCTCCTGGCCCTCGCGCTCCAGCCGCGCCGTGAGCTGCTCCGCGGCCTTGATGGCGTTGGAGTTGAAGGCGCCGGCCAGACCGCGGTCGCTCGTCAGGAGCAGCACCGCGGACCGCGTGACCGTGTCGGCCTTCGTGGTCAGCGGGTGCCTGGTGTTCGACCCGGTACCGACCGCCGTGACCGCGCGGGTGAGCTCGGTCGCGTACGGCGTGGAGGCCGCCACCTTGCGCTGCGCCTTGATGACGCGCGAGGCGGCGATCATCTCCATCGCCTTGGTGATCTTCTTGGTCGCGGTGACGGATCGGATGCGACGCTTGTAGACCCGGAGCTGGGCTCCCATGAGTCAGGTCCCTTCCTTACGTCACTTGGCCGCGGCCGGGGCGTCCTCGCCGAGAAGCTTGCCGTCCGAGGTCTCGAACTGCTTCTTGAAGTCGGCGATCGCGTCGGCAACAGCGGTGAGGGTGTCGTCCGACATCTTGCCGCCCTCCTTGATGGAGGTCATGAGGCCCTGCTCCTTGCGGTGCAGGTACTCCAGGAGCTCCTTCTCGAAGCGGCGGATGTCGTTGACCGGCACGTCGTCCATCTTGCCGGTGGTGCCGGCCCAGACGGAGACGACCTGGTCCTCGGTCGCCATCGGCTGGTACTGGGCCTGCTTCAGCAGCTCGACCATGCGCTGGCCCCGCTCGAGCTGCGCCTTCGACGCGGCGTCCAGGTCGGAACCGAAGGCGGCGAACGCCTCCAGCTCACGGAACTGGGCGAGGTCCACGCGCAGTCGGCCGGAGACCTGCTTCATCGCCTTGTGCTGCGCGGAACCACCGACTCGGGAGACGGAGATACCGACGTTCAGCGCGGGGCGCTGACCGGCGTTGAACAGGTCCGACTCCAGGAAGCACTGGCCGTCGGTGATGGAGATGACGTTGGTCGGGATGAACGCCGAGACGTCGTTGGCCTTGGTCTCGACGATCGGCAGACCGGTCATCGAGCCGGCACCCATCTCGTCGGAGAGCTTGGCGCAGCGCTCCAGGAGACGCGAGTGCAGGTAGAAGACGTCACCCGGGTAGGCCTCACGCCCCGGCGGGCGGCGCAGCAGCAGGGACACGGCGCGGTAGGCGTCGGCCTGCTTCGAGAGGTCGTCGAAGATGATGAGGACGTGCTTGCCCTCGTACATCCACTGCTGGCCGATGGCCGAACCGGTGTACGGCGCCAGGTACTTGAAGCCGGCCGGGTCGGACGCCGGGGCGGCGACGATGGTCGTGTACTCCAGCGCGCCGGCCTCTTCGAGGGCGCCACGCACGGAGGCGATGGTCGAGCCCTTCTGGCCGATGGCGACGTAGACGCAGCGGACCTGCTTCTTCGGGTCGCCGGAGCGCCAGTTGTCACGCTGGTTGATGATCGTGTCGACGGCCAGGGCGGTCTTGCCGGTCTGACGGTCACCGATGATGAGCTGGCGCTGGCCACGGCCGATCGGGGTCATGGCGTCGACGGCCTTGTAGCCGGTCTCCATCGGCTCGTGCACCGACTTACGGGCCATGACGCCCGGAGCCTGCAGCTCGAGGGCGCGGCGACCGCTGGTCTCGATCTCGCCGAGGCCGTCGATGGGGTTGCCGAGCGGGTCGACGACGCGGCCGAGGTAGCCCTCGCCGACGGCCACGGAGAGGACCTCACCGGTACGGGAGACCGGCTGACCCTCCTCGATGCCGCTGAACTCACCGAGGACGATGGCGCCGATCTCGCGCTCTTCCAGGTTGAGCGCGAGGCCGAGGGTGCCGTCCTCGAACTTCAGCAGTTCGTTGGCCATGGCCGAGGGCAGACCCTCGACCTTCGCGATGCCGTCGCCGGCAAGGGTGACCGTACCGACCTCCTCGCGCGAGGCCGCGTCCGGCTTGTACGACTGGACGAAGTTCTCCAGCGCGTCCCGGATCTCCTCCGGCCGGATCGTGAGCTCCGCCATCTGGGTTCCCTGCTCTCCTTGTTGGGCCCGAAGTTTCACTTTGGGGGTCTGGGGGCGACCCCCAGGATTCTTCATGTACGGCCCAACCAGGGCCGTCGTCCGTACGTACTGCTATGAAGTTGCTGCTAGCCCGCCAGGCGGCGGCCGGCGTCCTCGATGCGGTCCGCGACGGCGCCGTTGATGACCTCGTCACCGACCTGCACCCGGATCCCGCCGAGGACCTCGGGGTCCACGTCGAGGTTGAGGTGCATCGGGCGGCCGTAGAGCTTCGCCAGGGCACCGCCCAGACGCTGCTTCTGCGGGTCGCTCAGCGGAACCGCCGAGGTGACGACGGCCACCATGCGGTCCCGGCGCTCGGCGGCGAGCTTGGACAGGGACTCCAGTCCCGCCTCCAGGCTACGTCCCCGGGGCGCGGCCACAAGGCGCGTCACCAGACGCTCGGTCGTCGACTCGGCACGGCCGCCGAGCAGGCTGCGCAGCAGCTCGCCCTTGGCCGCCGCCGTCGCGGCGCGGTTCGTCAGCGCGGCGCGCAGCTCGGTGTTCGAGGAGACGATCCGGCCGAACCGGAACAGCTCGTCCTCGACGTTGTCGAGCTTGCCCCGCCGCTGGGCGGCGGTGAGGTCGGCGAGGTTCGCCAGCTCCTCCAGCGCGTCCACCAGGTCGCGCGACTGCGACCAGCGGGAGCGCACCATCCCGGCCACCAGGTCCGCGGCCGCGCCACCGACCTGCGTGCCGATCAGGCGCTGGGCCAGGTCGGCCTTGGCCTCGCCGGCCTGCGCCGGGTCGGTCAGGACCCGACGCAGCGACACCTCGCGGTCGAGCAGCGCGGTGACGGCGGCCAGCTCGTCGGCGAGCGAGCCGGCGTCCACGGACGTGTTGTCCGTCAGTGCGTCGAGACGCTCGCGTGCGGCTGCCAGGGCCTCGCGGCTCGCTCCGTGCATAGTCATCGGGCCGCCTCAGCCGTCTCCTCGAGGTCGTCGAGGAAGCGGTCGATCACGCGGCTCTGCCGGGCGTGGTCCTCGAGGGACTCACCGACGAGCTTGCCGGCCAGGTCGGTGGCGAGCTTGCCGACGTCCTGGCGAAGCGCGGCGGACGCGGCCTTGCGGTCTGCCTCGATCTGCGCGTGACCGGCGGCGACGATCTCCTCGCGCTGCCGCTGGCCTTCCGCGCGCATCTCGGCGATGAGCGTGGCGCCCTGCTCCTGAGCCTCCTGGCGCAGGCGCGCGGCCTCGTGGCGGGCCTCGGCGAGCTGTGCCTTGTACTGCTCAAGGACGCTCTGGGCCTCGGTCTGCGCGGCCTCGGCCTTCTCGATACCGCCCTCGATGGCCTCGCGACGCTCTTCCAGAACCTTGTTGATGGTCGGGAGGAGCTTCTTGGCGAGGAAGCCGAAGACGATGACGAAGGCGATCAGGCCGATGACGAGCTCCGGCCACGGCGGAATGAGGGGATTCTCCTTCTCCGCCTCGGCCGCAAGCTGAACCAGTGCGTGGTTCACATCAGTGCCTTTCGTCGAATGGGGCTGTCGTCGTGGTTCGTCTTAGTAGACGAACGGCATGACGAGGCCGATGAGGGCCAGCGCCTCACAGAACGCGAAGCCGAGGATCTGGTTACCGCGGATGAGGCCGGCCGCCTCGGGCTGGCGGGCGAGGGCCTGGGTGCCGTTGCCGAAGATGATGCCGACGCCGACGCCCGGGCCGATCGCGGCGAGGCCGTAACCGATGGAGCCGAGGTTGCCTTCGACCGCAGCGAGGGTCTGGAGAGCGGACATGCCGGTTCTTCCTTCTCTTTCAGTGACCGGTGGGGGTTGGCCACCGGATGTCTCTGGGGTGTGGCGGGACGGTGCTCAGTGGTGCTCGGCGAGCGCGCCCTGGATGTAGGTGCAGGTCAGGAGGACGAAGACGTACGCCTGGACCGCCTGGATGAAGAGCTCGAAGGCCGTCATCACGATGACCATCACGAACGAGACGCCGGAGTAGGCGATGCCGATGCCGTTCAGCATGTACCAGCTAGCGATCGTGAAGAGGAGCAGCAGGGTGTGGCCGGCGAACATGTTCGCGAACAGTCGCACCGCGTGCGTGAAGGGGCGCACCAGCAGGTTCGAGAAGAACTCGATGACCATGGCGAGCGGGAGCACGGCGCCGAGCGACTTGTCGTAGCCCGTCACGTTCTTGAAGAACCCGACGAAGCCGTGCCGCTTGAACGTCAGCGAGACCCAGGTGATGTAGACGACCGCGGCCAGGACGGCCGGGTAGGCGATGATCGACGTCACCGGGAAGGAGGCGACCGGGATGATCGACCACAGGTTCAGCATCCAGATGAAGAAGAACAGCGAGACGGCGAGCGGTACGTACTTCTCGCCCTCCTTCTTGCCGATCGTCTCGTAGACGACGCCGCGGCGGACGAAGTCGTAGCCGGCCTCGGCGATCATCTGGAGCTTGCCGGGGACGACCTTCGGGCGGGCGAAGGCGGCCCAGAAGAAGCCCACGATGATGACCGAGCCGAGCAGGGCCAGCAGCATCGGCTTGTTGAAGTAGAGGCCGTTGCCGTCCGCGTCGCCCCACAGGGGCTCGAACATGAACGAGTGCAGGCCCGGAGCCGGGAAGCCACACCCGTCGAACAGGTGACAGCTCGTGTCGAAAGCGAGCGTCTGCGTCGGGTCAGCACTCACCGCGGGCTCCTTCGTCGTGGCGCATAGGTACGGCAACCTCGTTGTGTCGGCGCGGCGGTAGGCCGCAGTTCGGCACGGGACTGGTGTAACGGATGTGGGGGCGGCCGGGGGGCATCGAGCCTCGCGTTCGAGCAGGCGTCAGCTCGGATGCCCGCGCCCGCGATGCCGCAGTTGGCACCGGACGATAGCAGGGTCTCTCAGTCGCATTTATCCCGGCCCTACCTCTCACGACGAGTGCCCGGTTTTTTCGGGCTTGGTGCCCGAATCGGGTTCGACGTAGAGGATCTTGGACTTCATGTGGGCGCGTGTCTGTGCGGCGATCCAGGTGAGGGTGCCGACGACGAGCGTGAGAGCGAAAGCCTTGGGGTGGAACAGCGTGGTGTTCTTGAACACCGCGACGAAGACGAACAGCAGCAGGATCTGAGCCGTGTAGAGCATCAGGCCCATCGCCTGGAAGAGGTGCGGAAGCGATTTGGCAGTGCGCTGCAGGACGTAGAGGCCGATGCCCATGAAGAGGATCACGACCAGCGTCGCCACTCCCGCCCCGACCGCACCCTTGCCACCGGCGACCACACCACTGACGACGGCGGCGACAGCGCCGACGGCGGCCGTGGGCACGGCGGCCTGAGCCAGGATCCGGACGTCGTTGGACGGCATGGCGGCAACTCCGCTTTCAAAAGGGGGGGGGTGTGTCGTCATGGACGAGCGTAGTCCCGGGCTGAGAGTGACCCTCACGCCAAGGGACCGTCGCACTACGGTCCTTCGGCTCTGTCCCGGGTTCTCGTGAACCGTATCACAAACTATTTGATGCGGTCTTTACCTAGAAGGTGTGCCCGCTGTCACACATGAGAGTGAAGCTGCGCGTCTGTGCGGAAACGCGGCCGAGTTGTCTGGTATAAGGGCGATTTGTCGCCCCGCCGAACTCCCACGCGTTGGCAATGCTTTAGTCAGATTCTTACCTTGGGCGTCAGCGCGAGGTCTCGGCCTTACGCCTCTCCGGGACGTGCGAACGGGCGCCCAGCGCGGTCGCGCCGTTGACACCCGCCACTCCCACGGCCACCGGGGCGCGCTGTTCCACCTCCACGGGCTCCTCCACCGCGGCCCGCCTGCGACGGCGGTAGCGCGGCGGCACGAGGTGCTGGGCCCACATCGGGACGCGCGGCGTGAAGCGCGGCAGCAGGAGCAGCACCAGACCGATCGCGCTGAGGAACACGACGCCGAGCACGATCCACATGGACGCGGAGTTGACCGAGTAGGCGAGCGAGCCGAACGCGATCAGCGCCGACCAGAAGTACATGATCCACACGGCCCGGCTGTGCGAGTGCCCGATCTCCAGGAGCCGGTGGTGCAGATGCCCGCGGTCGGCGGCGAACGGCGACTGGCCGCGCCAGGTGCGGCGCACGATCGCCGAGATCAGGTCGGCGGCCGGCACCGCGATGATGGTCAGCGGCAGCAGCAGCGGGATGTAGACGGGGACCGTCTGGTGCACGGCCGCCTTCTCGGACCCGGCGAACAGCTTCAGGGCGTCCGGGTCGATCTGCCCGGTGATGGAGATCGCCCCCGCGGCCAGCACCAGCCCGATGAGCATCGAGCCCGAGTCGCCCATGAAGATCCGCGCCGGGTGCATGTTGTGCGGCAGGAAGCCCAGGCACATGCCCATCAGGATCGCCGAGAACAGCGTGGCCGGGGCGGCCGCCTCGATGCCGTACGAGTACCAGATGCGGTAGGCGTACAGGAAGAACGCCGCCGCCGCGATGCAGACCATGCCGGCCGCGAGACCGTCGAGGCCGTCGACGAAGTTGACCGCGTTGATGGTGATGACGACGAGCGCGACCGTCAGCAGGGTGCCCTGCCACTGGGTCAGCGCGACCGAGCCGACGCTGGGGATGGGCAGCCACAGGATCGTCAGACCCTGCATGACCATCACGCCCGCGGCGATCATCTGGCCGCCCAGCTTGATCAGGGCGTCGATCTCGAACTTGTCGTCCAGGACGCCGATCAGCCAGATCAGGGCCGCCCCGGAGAGCAGCGCCCGCGGTTCGTTCGACTTCTCGAAGACCTCGCTGAGGTTGGTCAGGTGGTCGGCGACCAGCAGGCCCGCGCACAGTCCGAAGAACATGGCGATACCGCCGAGCCGCGGAGTCGGTTCCCGGTGCACGTCACGGGCCCTGATCTCCGGCATCGCTCCGGCCACGATCGCGAACTTCCGTACCGGCCCTGTCAGCAGATACGTCACCGCGGCCGTGATGCAGAGCGTCAGCAGGTATTCACGCACAGGCTTCCCCACAGGTCTCGCTGGCCATCTCAGCCCCACACCCTAGCGACGCACGCATATGGTTGTGGACTTCCGGGTAGGGCCGATGGTTGCACGTGCGGCTGTGCACGCAGGTGCGGATACCCTCGCTCAGGCCGGATACGGCGGAAATCCGCCGACCAGGTCCCGCACTTCTTCACGTGCCCGGGCGCTCTCGACCTCGCCGCGCACCACCCCCGCGAGCAGGGCGGCGATCCGCGTCATCTCCTTCTCGGCCATGCCCTGGGTGGTGACCGCTGCGGTGCCCAGGCGCAGTCCGCGGGTGTCCGCGTGCGGCAGCGCACAGCAGTCGAGCACCATCCCCGCGGCCGCGAGCCGGCCCCGTGCCGTGCGGCCGTCCACGCCGAGCGGTGCCGGATCGGCCGTCACGAGGTGGGTGTCGGTGCCGCCGGTGGTGACCGCGAGACCCTCGTCGGCCAGTCCGGCCGCGAGCACCCGCGCGTTGGCGACCACCTGATGGGCATACGCGGTGAACGCCGGTGTCGCCGCCTCCCCGAACGCGACCGCCTTCGCGGCGATGGTGTGCATCTGGGCGCCGCCCTGGGTGAACGGGAAGACGGCCCGGTCGACCCGCTCGGCCAGCTCGCCCCCGCACAGGATCATTCCGCCGCGGGGGCCGCGCAGCACCTTGTGCGTGGTGGCGCAGACGACGTCGGCGTACGGCACCGGACTGGGCGCCGCTCCCCCGGCGACGAGTCCGATGGGGTGGGCGGCGTCGGCGATGAGGTACGCGCCCACCTCGTCGGCGACCTCGCGGAAGAAGGCGTAGTCGATGTGCCGGGGGTAGGCGATGGAGCCGCACACGATGGCCTTGGGGCGGTGGTTCAGGGCCAGCGTCCGCACCTGGTCGTGGTCGATGAGCCCGGTCTCGGCGTCCACGCCGTAGGGGACGAAGTCGAACCAGCGGCCGGAGAAGTTGGCGGGCGAGCCGTGGGTGAGGTGGCCGCCGTAGGGCAGGCCGAGGGCGAGGACGGTGTCGCCGGGGCGCAGCAGCGTGGCGTAGGCGGCCAGGACGGCCGAAGAGCCGGAGTGGGACTGCACGTTGGCGTGCTCGGCGCCGAAGAGGGCCGTGGCGCGGTCCACGGCGAGGCGTTCGGCCACGTCGACGATCTCGCAGCCGCCGTGGTGACGGGCGCCCGGGTAGCCCTCGGCGTACTTGTTGGCCAGTGGCGAGCCGAGCGCGGCCAGCACGGCCGGCGAGCAGAAGTTCTCGGCGGCGACGAGCTGGAGGGTCGACGACTGCCGGTCGAGCTCCCCGAGCAGGATCTCGGCCAGCTCGGGGTCCTGCCGCGCGAGGACTTCGGCGGTCTGGGGCGCATGGGTGACCGACATGGTGGACTCCGGGGCGTCGACGGTGACGTACGTCCAATGTAGGCCGGAGGCCGGTGAGAGGCTCGGTCGTTGGTGCACGCGGGTGCGCACAGCGCCCTGAAGGGGCGGCGCTCAGGCCCGCGCCGGCACCCCCGTCAGCGCCGTGACCACCGGATCCAGCGCCTCGTGTATCTCGTCGCCGATCGAGCGGAAGAAGGTCAGCGGGGCGCCGTAGGGGTCGAAGACCTCGTCGGCCTCGGCGGTCGGGGCCAGGAGCCACCCGCGTAGAGCGGCCGCCGCGCGGACCAGGGCGCGGGCGCGGACCACCAGGCCGTCCTCCAGGGGCGGCAGGGTCGCCGGGTCTATCGCCTTCACCAGCCGGGTGAACTCCTTCAGGGTGAAGGTGCGCAGGCCCGCCGAGTGGCCCATGGAGATCACCTGCTGGCGGTGGTCGCGGGTGGCGGTCAGGACCAGGTCCGCCATGATCACGTGTTCGTCCAGCAGCTCCCGTCCGGTGAAGCCGGAGGGGTCCGCGCCGAACTCGGCCAGCACGGTCTCCGCGTTGGCCTCCATGGGCGCGCCCTCGTGGCCCCAGGTCCCCGCGCTCTCCACGACCAGGCCGCCCCACAGCGGGTCGCCCAGCCGGTCCGCCAGGGCATGCCGGGTCAACCGCTCGGTGATCGGCGAGCGGCAGACGTTGCCGGTGCTGACGTGGAGGATGCGGAAGCTGTCACGCGGGAGCCCTGTGAAGGTCCGCGTCTCTTCCCCGTCCCATATGCCACGCCCCGCGTCAGGGGCCGTCAATTCGCCACCTCGAGGTCGGGTACGACCTTCCTGAGCTCGTCCGCGGAGATCGCGCCCGCGCGCAGCAGCAGGGGCACCTCGCGGGTGACGTCGACGATCGAGGAGGGGACGTTGCCGGGGGTCGGGCCGCCGTCGAGGTAGACGGAGACCGAATCGCCGAGCATCTCCTGGGCCGCGTCGCAGTTCTCCGGCGACGGGTGGCCGGTCAGGTTGGCGGAGGAGACCGCCATGGGGCCGACCTCGGTCAGCAGCTCGATGGCGACGGGGTGCAGGGGCATCCGGACGGCCACCGTGCCCCGGGTGTCGCCCAGGTCCCACTGGAGGGACGGCTGGTGCTTGGCGACGAGCGTGAGTGCGCCCGGCCAGAAGGCGTCGACGAGCTCCCAGGCCAGCTCGGAGAAGTCGGTGACGAGACCGTGGAGGGTGTTCGGGGAGCCGATCAGCACGGGGGTGGGCATGTTGCGGCCCCGGCCCTTGGCCTCCAGGAGGTCGTGGACGGCCTCGGAGGAGAACGCGTCGGCGCCGATGCCGTACACCGTGTCGGTCGGGAGGACCACGAGCTCGCCACGGCGGACGGCGGACGCGGCTTCGCGCAGACCGGTCGTGCGGTCGGTCGCGTCGTTGGTGTCGTATCGCCGTGCCATATCTAGCGGGCCTCCTCGTACACGTACTGCGGGATGGAAGTGCGGGGCGTGCTCACGGCAGCGCCTTGCGGGCCGTGGCGAACCGGGGACGGTTGTTGAGGTCGGGGTGGTCGGCCGCGTCGGCCCAGCCCCGCTCCTCGGTGAAGATCCACGGCACCTGGCCGCCCTGGGTGTCGGCGTGCTCGATGACGACGACCCCGCCGGGGCGCAGGAGCCGGTGTGCGGTGCGTTCCAGACCGCGGATGAGGTCGAGGCCGTCCTCGCCGGAGAACAGGGCGAGTTCGGGATCGTAGTCCCGCGCCTCGGGGGCGACGTACTCCCACTCGGTGAGCGGGATGTAGGGCGGGTTGGAGATGACGAGGTCGACATGGCCGTCGAGGTCGGGGAAGGCGTCGAGGGCGTTGCCCTGACGCAGGTCGACCCGCGATCCCTCGACGTTCTTGCGGGTCCACCTGAGCGCTTCCTCGGACAGCTCCACGGCGTGCACGCGGGAGCGCGGGACCTCCTGGGCGAGGGCCAGCGCGATCGCACCGGAGCCGGTGCACAGGTCGACGATGCACGGCTCGACGACGTCCATCGCGCGCACGGCGTCTATGGCCCACCCGACCACGGACTCGGTCTCGGGGCGGGGCACGAACACGCCGGGCCCCACCTGGAGTTCGAGGTACCGGAAGTAGGCGAGGCCGGTGATGTGCTGGAGCGGCTCGCGCTGCTCACGGCGCGCGATGACCTCCCAGTAGCGGGCGTCGAAGTCCGCGTCCTTCACGGTGTGCAGCTCGCCCCGCTTCACGCCGTGCACGAACGCGGCGAGCTCCTCCGCGTCGTTGCGCGGCGAGGGCACGCCGGCGTCGGCCAGCCGCTGGGTGGCCTGGGCCACCTCTGCGAGCAGCAGGCCGCGGGGGTTTGGGGGTCGTCCCCCAAATGATGGCTGCACGCAAGTCCTCCGTGTCGTACTCGGTCGTACGTGTCTTACGCGGCCGCCAGCTTCGCTGCCGAGTCCGCGTCGACACAGGCCTGGATCACCGCGTCGAGGTCGCCGTCCAGGACCTGGTCCAGGTTGTACGACTTGAAGCCGACGCGGTGGTCCGAGATGCGGTTCTCCGGGAAGTTGTACGTACGGATCTTCTCGGAGCGGTCGACGGTGCGGACCTGGCTGCGCCGGGCGTCGGCGGCATTGCGCTCCGCCTCCTCCTGCGCCGCCGCGAGCAGCCTGGAGCGCAGGATACGCAAGGCCTGCTCCTTGTTCTGCAACTGGCTCTTCTCGTTCTGGCAGGAGGCGACGACTCCGGTGGGAATGTGCGTGATGCGCACGGCGGAGTCGGTGGTGTTGACGGACTGCCCGCCGGGCCCGGAGGAGCGGTACACGTCGATGCGCAGGTCGTTCGGGTTGATCTCGACGTCGACCTCCTCCGCCTCGGGCGTGACCAGCACACCGGCCGCGGAGGTGTGGATCCGGCCCTGGGACTCCGTCGCCGGGACGCGCTGCACCCGGTGCACGCCGCCCTCGTACTTCAGACGGGCCCACACGCCCTGTCCGGGCTCGGTGGCGCCCTGGCCGCCCTTGGTCTTCACGGCGACCTGGACGTCCTTGTAGCCGCCCAGCTCGGACTCGGTGGCGTCGATGATCTCGGTCTTCCACCCGACGCGCTCGGCGTAGCGCAGGTACATGCGCAGCAGGTCGCCGGCGAACAGCGCGGACTCGTCGCCGCCCGCGCCCGCCTTGATCTCGAGGATGACGTCCTTGTCGTCGCTGGGGTCGCGCGGGACGAGGAGGAGGCGCAGCTTCTCCGTCAGGTCCTCGCGGGCCTTCTCCAGCTCCTTGACCTCGGCGGCGAACTCCGGGTCGTCGGCGCCCAGTTCGCGCGCGGTCTCGATGTCGTCGCCGGTCTGCTTCCAGGAGCGGTACGTGGCGACGATCGGGGTGAGCTCGGCGTAGCGCTTGTTCAGCTTGCGCGCGTTGGCCTGGTCGGAGTGGACCGACGGGTCGGCGAGCTTCTTCTCCAGGTCGGCGTGCTCACCGACGAGCTCCTCGACGGCCTCGAACATCTTTGGCTCCTGAACTGCGTGAAGAAAGGGGTGGGCGGGCGACCAAAAACGCCGGTCCCGGCGCACTCCGAGGAGTACGGCGTGGACCGGCGCTGGTGGCTCGCTACTTCTTGGCAGCAGCCTTGCCGAAGCGGGCCTCGAAGCGGGCCACACGGCCACCGGTGTCGAGGATCTTCTGCTTGCCCGTGTAGAACGGGTGGCACTCGGAGCAGACCTCGGCGCGGATGGTGCCGCTGGAGATCGTGCTGCGGGTGGTGAACGACGCGCCGCAGGTGCAGGAGACCTGCGTCTCGACGTACTCGGGGTGGATGTCGCGCTTCAAGGTGTCTCCTAGTTTCGGGAGGGCACCGGGTCGCCACCGCGGGCTGCGGGGGCGTGAACCGGGGCCGACGTACCAGTCTGCCAGCACTGGCCGCATCCCCCAAAACGAGGGGGTGCCCCGGTCTATTCCCGCGCGTTCCGGACGGCTCCCTCAGGAGGTCACGACGCCCTTGGCCTGGCCCGTGGCCGTGCCTTCGGTGGCCGCCTTCGGGATCGGCCGGTCGTTCTTCAGGGCCGTCCAGATCTGCTGGGACTTGGCCTGCTGCACGAGGACCCGGTTCGGGTTCGCCGGGTCGTAGCGGACCGGCAGGGTGACCATGGTCATGTCGGATGGGCTGATGCCCTTGAGGCCGCTCGCGAAGGAGACCAGGGAGTTGACCGAGCCGAGGTCGGAGTCGGTGGTGACGGCCTTGGTGGCGGTGTCGGCGAGGTCGTACAGCTTCTTCGGGTTGGTCAGCACGCCGACGCTCTTGACCTGCTTGACCAGTGCCTTGATGAAGGCCTGCTGGAGCTGGATGCGGCCGAGGTCGGAGCCGTCGCCGACGCCGTGCCGGGTGCGGACGAGACCGAGGGCCTGGGCGCCGGTGAGCTCGTGGGTGCCGGCCTTGAGGTCGAGGTGGCTGTCGGTGTCCTTGATGTTCCTGGTCGTGGTGACCGTGACCCCGCCGAGTTCGTCGACCAGCTTCTCGAAGCCGCTGAAGTCGACCTCCAGGTAGTGGTCCATGCGGATGTCGGTCATGGTCTCGACGGTCTTGACGGCACAGGCCGCCCCGCCGGTGGTGTACGCCGAGTTGAACATGACGTCCGTCGCGGCGTCGTGCTCCTCGCCGTCGGTGTCGGTGCACTCCGGGCGGTCGATCAGGGTGTCGCGCGGGACGGAGACCACGGTGGCCTTCTTGTGGCCCTCGTACACGTGGATGATCATCGCGGTGTCGGAGCGGGCGCTGCCGTCGTCGGTGCCGCCGCCGAGCTTCCGGTTGGAGCCGGAGCGGGTGTCGGAGCCCAGGACGAGGATGTTCTCGGAGCCGTTGTCGACCTTGGTGGGCCGGGCGCTGCCGAGGACCTGGTCGATGTCGACGCTCTTGATGTTGCCGTTGAGTTTGAAGTACACGTAGCCGGCCCCGGTGCCGCCCAGCACGACGATCCCCGCCGCGACCCACGCGGTGATCAGCAGGCCCCTGCGCCCCTTGCTGCGGGGTTTGCGGCGGCGTCCCTTGCCACCCGGTTGACCGGGTATCGGCGTGCTCTCGGCTGACATGTGCTCCTCGAATCTCGTCCGGTCGGTTACCCCCTGCTTTCAGGGTCAGACGTGGTCACAAAAGACCCGTACCGCACCATGTTCGCTCTGCCTGGTCAGACGGCGAAACTCGAGAAAGGGTTGCACAACGTGCTGTGACCCCCACGTGAAGCGGTGGTCACAGCACGTCACGAGAGCGACAGGGCGGGCCCTGTCCACCAGCGGTTTCAGCCGAAGATGTCGTACTGCTGGAAACCGGTGCCCATGCTGGTCCTTGTGGCAAAGATCTCGCTGGTCGCCTTGCCGGTGCCCTTGTACAGGTAGAGCGTGCCGCCGGGCGTGCGGGCCACGAGGTCGGCCCTGCCGTCGCCGGTGATGTCACCGACGGCGTCGAAGGCGTTGTACGTCGTGCTGCTCCAGTTGCGCACCTTGACGCGGGCCGCGAAGACGCCCGTGCCGGACTTGCCGGTGCCCTTGTACAGGTAGATGTCGCCCGTGCTCTTGTTGCGGGCGAGCACGTCCGCCTTGCCGTCGCCGGTGAAGTCGCCGTGGCCCAGCAGGAAGTTGTACTGGCTCCAGCCGCCGCCGACCCGGACGCGGGCCGCGAAGCTGCCGTCGCCGTTGCCCGGGTAGATCCACAGGACGCCCGCCGAGTCGACCGAGAGCAGGTCGGGCTTGTAGTCGCCGGTCACGTCGCCGGGGGTGACGATCCGGGTGCGGGTCCGCCAGTCGGTGAAGACCTTCTTGGGGGCGGCCCAGGCGCCGGTGGCGGGCAGGTACCGCAGCCAGTACACGTCACCGGTGGCGGAGACGCGGTACACGAGGTCCTGGAAGCCGTCCCGGTTGAGGTCGGTCTGCCGGACGAGGTTCACGCCGTTCCAGTCGCCCCAGGACTGCCGGGCCGCCAGGGTCGTGCCCTTGGAGTCCAGCTCGTAGCCGACCTTGCTGGAGGAGCCGCGCACCCACAGGTCGGCCTTGTGGTCGAAGCTGAGGTTGGTGTCGTCGACGCGCGGGTAGGCGGCGCCGACGTACTTGCTGACCTTGGTGAAGACGCTGTAGGCACCCTTGGCGACGCAGTCCGTCACGTTCCAGGAGACGACGCCGACGATCCGGCCGTTGACGACGAGGGGGCCGCCGGAGTCACCGCTGCAGATGGCGGTCGTACCGGAGTTGCTGCCGCTGGCGGGCGGGCCGGCGCAGGTCATGTGCCCCTTGATGAACCAGGAGCCGTAGGCCGCGGCGCAGGTCGTGTCCGACTTGATCGGCAGCGTGGCCGTCTTCAGCGTCTCGGAGATGTCGTCGCTGGTGGAGCTGGTACGGCCCCAGCCGTACACCTTGGCGGTCTTGGCGCCGGTGGTGGCGGGGTCGTAGGACGTGGTGTCCGTGGACGTCGTCATGCGGATCGGGGTGGCCTTGACGGGCGCCGCCAGGGTCAGGACCGCGATGTCGTTGTCGATGGTGTCCGCGTTGTACGACGGGTGGTACCACTGCCGCAGGACGGCCGTGGCGGTACCGCCGTGCAGGTCGCCGTCCTCCGAGGGCAACTGGGTGGCCCCGGTCACCACGGCGCCGCCCTTGGCCCAGTTCGCGCCCTTGACGCAGTGCGCGGCGGTGAGGATCTTCGTCGGCGCGACGACCGTGCCGCCGCAGAAGAAGCCGGTGTCGTCGCTGGTGTCCGTGGTGCCCTTGTCGTCGGTGTACCAGAGCTGGGCCATCCACGGGGCGGAGCTGATGGTGGTCGTCGTGCCGCCGATGACCATCGGCGAGACGGTGGAGTCGACCGTGCCGCCGCTCATCGGCGACCGGGTCGTCGTGCCGGAGGTGTCCTCCGCCGCGATCGCACCGGTGATCCGCCGCTCCAGCTCGGCCTGCGACGGCGTGGACGCGGTGGCGGCGGCCGGAGCCGGTGCCTGCGGACCGGGCCCGACGGTGGCCGCGCTCGCCGACGTGGCCAGCAGCGCGGCGGCCGCGGCGACGGGCAGAGCGATCCACGCACGCCGTCTGTACCGGCCGGCGCCTCCGGACATGGGTATGCCCATGCAAGTCCCCCCAGGGATCAGAAGCTCAGAGATCGAAAATTCGACCGAAGAGCGTGATCGTAAACCAAAGAGGGCCGCCCCCTGGCAACAGGGGCGGCCCTCTTTCCGAACGCTTGACGTCAGTCGCCGTTGCCCGGCGCCGGGGTCGTCTTCTGGATCTGCATCAGGAACTCGGCGTTCGACTTCGTCTGCTTCATCTTGTCGAGAAGCAGCTCCACCGCCTGCTGCTGGTCGAGGGCGTGCAGCACCCGGCGCAGCTTCCAGACGATGGCCAGCTCGTCGGGGGCGAGCAGGATCTCTTCCTTACGGGTGCCGGACGCGTCGACGTCCACCGCGGGGAAGATCCGCTTGTCGGCGAGCTTGCGGTCGAGCTTGAGCTCGGCGTTGCCGGTGCCCTTGAACTCCTCGAAGATGACCTCGTCCATGCGGGACCCGGTGTCCACCAGGGCGGTGGCGAGGATGGTCAGCGAGCCGCCGTCCTCGATGTTGCGGGCCGCACCGAAGAAGCGCTTCGGCGGGTACAGGGCGGTCGAGTCGACACCACCGGACAGGATGCGGCCGGAGGCGGGCGCGGCGAGGTTGTACGCACGGCCCAGACGCGTGATCGAGTCGAGCAGCACGACCACGTCGTGGCCCAGCTCCACCAGACGCTTGGCGCGCTCGATGGCGAGCTCGGCGACGGTGGTGTGGTCCTCGGCGGGGCGGTCGAAGGTCGAGGAGATGACCTCGCCCTTCACCGACCGCTGCATGTCGGTGACCTCTTCCGGACGCTCGTCGACCAGGACGACCATCAGGTGGCACTCGGGGTTGTTGTGCGTGATCGCGTTGGCGATCGCCTGCATGATCATGGTCTTGCCGGTCTTCGGCGGGGCCACGATCAGACCGCGCTGGCCCTTACCGATCGGCGACACGAGGTCGATGATGCGGGTGGTGAGCACACCCGGGTCCGTCTCCAGGCGGAGGCGGTCCTGCGGGTACAGCGGGGTGAGCTTGTTGAACTCCGGGCGGCCGCGGCCGTGTTCGGGCGCCATGCCGTTGACGGAGTCCAGGCGGACCAGCGCGTTGAACTTCTCGCGCCGCTCGCCTTCCTTGGGCTGACGGACCGCACCGGTGATGTGGTCACCCTTGCGCAGGCCGTTCTTGCGGACCTGGGCGAGGGAGACGTACACGTCGTTGGGGCCCGGCAGGTAGCCCGAGGTACGGATGAAGGCGTAGTTGTCGAGGATGTCCAGGATGCCCGCGACCGGGATCAGGACGTCGTCGTCGTTGATCTGCGGCTCGGGGGCGCCCATCTCGTCACGCCCACGACGGCCGCGGCGGTCGCGGTAACGACCCCGGCGGCCACGGCGGCCACCCTCGAAGTCGTCGTCGTCCTGCGGGCCGTTGTCGCGCTGCTGACGGTCCTGACGACCGCCGCTCTGCTGCTGGTTCTGCTGGCGCTGCCCGCCCTGGCCCTGCTGGTCGTCGCTCTTGCGACGGTCACCGCGGTCACCGCGGTCTCCACGCTCGCCCCGCTCCCCGCGGTCACGGCCGCGGTCACGGCGGTCCCGGCGGCCACGGCCCTCGCCGTCACCGGCGTCGCCCTGCGGCTGCTGCTGCGCGGACGTCTCGGCCTTGGGCTCGCTCTTCGCCTCGGCCACGACGGTCTCGGGGCTGCCCGCGGGGGCGCCCGCCTCGGCGGTGGCACGGCGGCGACGGCGCTCGGCGGGAGCGTCGTCGCCCCCGCGCTCGGCGGCCGGCTGGCCGGGGATCTCGATCTGCTGCTGGGCCACGGCCTTCTCGCCGGGGGCCTCGGTGGCGGCCTCCGCCTTCTTCTCGGCGGCGTCGCCCGTACGAGCCTTGGAGGTGGCGCGGCGCTTCGGCTTGGTCTCGGCGGCGTCGCCGGCGGGCGAGGATGCAGCCTTGGGAGCCGCGGCACCTCCCCCGGCCTGCGCCTCCTTGATGACCTCGATCAACTGGCTCTTGCGCATACGCGCGGTGCCCTTGATACCGAGGCCGGATGCGACCTGCTGCAGCTCGGCCAGCACCATGCCGTCGAGGCCGGTACCGCGGCGCCGCCGGGAGCCGGCACCGCTGGCAGGCGCGGAGGCGTCCGTGGCGGGCGCGGCAGCGGTCTCCTCGACACGTGCGCCCATCAGATCGGTGGTGTCGCTCACGAAGGGTCCTTCCCTGGAGCGGACGTCGGCCTGTCTGGCTCGGCGACCGGTTGTGCTGTCCGACGGCGGTCCCATCCTTGTGGACCGTGCCGGGGCGGTGGTCCGCCTAAGCGGCGGAGGAATGTGGTGACGGCGCTTCCGAGAGCCGTGGCACTGAGTGTCCGTGTCACGCTGGCTTGGTCGCACCGGTTCCGGAGCGTGCCCGGCAAGTCGCTCAGTGCTCGCGTACGAGGTACTGCCCATGTACGTCGTACGGAACGCAGTGCGGCTTGGGAGGCTCCCGGAAGAATGTCTGTCCCGGACGGGGACGTGAAGCACCTCGCCATGGTGGGGTCGGGTGCAGACTTGAGATTAACACTACCGGATCCAACAAACATTCCCCCTCTCGAAATCCGGCACACGCCGGATCTCAGATGTCACTGGCGGCCGCGAGCGGGAGCACACAGGCCCCCTGGGCGTCGAGTTCCAGCCGGTTGGCGGCCCAGCCCTCGCCCGCCAGGTGGGCCACCTTGTCGGCGCTGTCCGCGTCGGCGAGCGCGAGCACGGTCGGTCCCGCCCCCGAGATGACTGCCGGGACTCCGTCGGCCCGCAGCCGCTCCACCAGTGCGGCGCTCTCCGGCATGGCGGGAGCGCGGTACTCCTGGTGCAGACGGTCCTCGGTGGCCGGCAGCAGCAGCTCGGGGCGCCGGGTGAGGGCCTCGACGAGCAGCGCGGCACGGCCGGCGTTGGCGGCGGCGTCGACGTGCGGCACGGAGCGCGGGAGCAGTCCGCGCGCGGTCTCGGTCAGGACGGGCTTCCCGGGCACGAAAACCACCGGAACGATGGAACCGGCGGGCTCCATCCTGATCGCCCGGGCGGCACCGGCCTCCATCCAGGAGAGCGTGAAACCGCCGAGCAGACAGGCCGCCACGTTGTCGGGGTGGCCCTCGATCTCGGTCGCGAGCTCCAGGAGCGCGGTGTCGTCGAGCCGGGCCTCGCCGCCTATGGTCACGGCGCGGGCGGCGACGATCCCGGCGCAGATGGCGGCCGAGGAGGAGCCGAGACCGCGGCCGTGCGGGATGCGGTTGGCGCAGACGATCTCCAGACCGCGCGGCTGGCCGCCCAGCAGGTCGAAGGCGGTGCGCAGGGAGCGTACGAGCAGGTGCTTCTCGTCGCGCGGGAGGGTCTCGCTCCCCTCCCCCGCGATGTCGATGTGCAGCCCGGAGTCGGCCACCCGGACGACGACGTCGTCGTAGAGCCCCAGCGAGAGGCCCAGGGCGTCGAAGCCCGGGCCGAGGTTGGCGCTGGTGGCGGGAACGCGCACCCGGACGGCGGCGGCGCGGAAGGCGGGACCGGCCATCTCTCGATGACTCTCCTTGAGCTGCGTGACTGTCGAATGACATTCGATGACGTACGAAGACCCTGCGGGCCGCTGAGACGACACGGCACCCCGCTGTACGCGAGGGCATATGCAGCGGGCGGGTTCGGTACAGCCTATCGAAGGAAGGTTCTGTGGCGACATAGGGCGCACAGGAGGCGCACGATGCGTGTCGTAAGCCCCCTGTGCACCCCTCGTGGGGATTCCCTGCTCAGGTGCCGCGGATCGGGTCTCAGGCGAGGCCGAGGCGCTCGGCCGCCGTCGCCGCGTCGACCGGGACGGTGACCGGCTGCGGGGCGCCCGCGACGGCCCAGTCGGGGTCCTTGAGGCCGTTGCCGGTGACCGTGCACACGATCTTCTGGCCCGGGTCGACCTTGCCCTGCTCGGCCGCCTTCAGCAGACCGGCCACCGAGGCGGCGGAGGCGGGCTCCACGAAGACGCCCTCCTGAGCGGCCAACAGCCGGTAGGCGCGCAGGATCTCACGGTCCGTCACCTCGTCGATGAACCCGCCGGACTCCTCCTTCGCCGCGATCGCGTACTGCCAGGAGGCGGGGTTGCCGATGCGGATGGCGGTGGCGATGGTCGACGGGTCCTTGACGACCTCGCCGCGCACGATCGGGGCGCTGCCGGAGGCCTGGAAGCCCCACATCCGGGGCGTCCGCGCGGCCACGCCGTCGGCGGCGTACTCCTTGTAGCCCTTCCAGTACGCCGTGATGTTGCCGGCGTTGCCGACCGGCAGCACGTGGATGTCGGGCGCGTCGCCGAGCATGTCGACGATCTCGAAGGCGGCGGTCTTCTGGCCCTCGATGCGCACCGGGTTGACCGAATTGACCAGCGCCACCGGGTAGTTGTCGCTCAGCGAGCGGGCCAGGGTGAGGCAGTCGTCGAAGTTGCCGTCGACCTGGAGGATCTTCGCGCCGTGCACGAGGGCCTGGCCCATCTTGCCGAGCGCGATCTTGCCCTGCGGGACGAGCACGGCGCAGACCATGCCCGCGCGGACGGCGTAGGCGGCGGCGCTGGCCGAGGTGTTGCCGGTGGAGGCGCAGATGACCGCCTTGGCGCCCTCCTCCTTGGCCCGCGTGATGGCCATGGTCATACCGCGGTCCTTGAAGGAACCGGTGGGGTTGGCGCCCTCCACCTTGAGGTGGACCTCGCACCCGGTGCGCTCGGAGAGCACCTGCGCGGGCACGAGGGGCGTGCCGCCCTCGCGGAGCGACACGACCGGCGTGGTGTCGGAGACGGGCAGCCGGTCCCGGTACTCCTCGATGATTCCGCGCCACTGGTGGGTCATTGCTGGTTACTCTCCTTCAACCCGCATGATGCTGGCGACACCCCGCACGGTGTCGAGCTTGCGCAACGCCTCGACGGTCCCGCCCAGGGCGGCGTCCGACGCGCGGTGCGTGACGACGACGAGGGAGGCCTCGCCGTCCTTCCCCTGCTGCCGAACGGTATCGATGGACACCCCGTGCTCGGCGAACACGGTGGCGACCTGGGCGAGAACACCCGGTTTGTCCGCCACGTCCAGGCTGATGTGGTAGCGCGTGACGACCTCGCCCATGCCCGAGACGGGGAGGGCGGCGTACGCGGACTCACCGGGTCCGGTCGTGCCGCTGAGCCGGTTGCGGCAGACGGCGACGAGGTCGCCGAGGACGGCGGATGCGGTGGGGGCGCCGCCCGCGCCCGGGCCGTAGAACATGAGCTGGCCGGAGGCGTCGGACTCGACGAACACGGCGTTGTACGCGCCGCGGACGGAGGCGAGCGGGTGCGTGAGGGGGATCATCGCCGGGTGCACGCGCGCGGTGACGGACCGGCCGTCCTCGGCGCGCTCGCAGATGGCGAGCAGCTTGATGGTGCAGCCCATCTCCTTCGCGGAGGCGAAGTCGGCGGCGGTGACCTCGGTCATGCCCTCGCGGTAGACGTCGTCGAGGCGCACGCGCGTGTGGAAGGCGATCCCGGCGAGGATGGCGGCCTTGGCGGCGGCGTCGAACCCCTCGACGTCGGCGGTCGGGTCGGCCTCGGCGTACCCCAGGGCGGTGGCCTCGTCGAGGGCCTCCTGGTATCCGGCGCCCGTGCTGTCCATCTTGTCGAGGATGAAGTTGGTGGTGCCGTTGACGATCCCGAGCACCCGGTTGACCTTGTCGCCGGCGAGGGACTCGCGCAGCGGGCGGATCAGCGGGATGGCACCGGCGACGGCGGCCTCGTAGTAGAGGTCCTTGTCGGCCTTCTGGGCCGCCGCGTGCAGGGCGGCGCCGTCCTGGGCGAGGAGCGCCTTGTTGGCGGAGACGACGGAGGCGCCGTGCTCGAAGGCGGTGGTGATGAGGGAGCGCGCGGGCTCGATGCCGCCGATGACCTCCACGACCACGTCGATGTCGCCGCGTTTGACGAGGGCGGTGGCGTCGGTGGTGACGAGCTCCTGCGGGATGCCCTCACGGACCTTGGAGGGACGCCGTACCGCGACCCCCGCGAGCTCCACGGGGGCCCCGATCCGGGCGGCGAGGTCGTCGGCGTGCGTCGTCATGATGCGCGCCACCTCTGAGCCGACCACTCCACAGCCCAGCAGCGCCACCTTCAGCGGACGCGTACGCATCATCCGACCTCGTTTCCTCATACCGTCTACGGTGGATCCAGTCTCACTCACCGGACGGGAGTTTCTGCCCCTCGTCCGGATGATGAGACATCTATTTCATTTCCACGGGGCCGGAAGACCGTGGATCTTCCGGCCGGAAGACCGTGGACGTTCCGTCCCGGCGTCTCTCAGCCCACGTCGAGCCGCAGCAGGTCCTCCTCGGTCTCGCGGCGGACGATGACGCGGGCCGCACCGTCGCCGACGGCGACGACCGGCGGACGCAGCACGTGGTTGTAGTTGCTCGCCATGGACCGGCAGTAGGCACCCGTCGCCGGTACGGCGATCAGGTCACCCGGTGCCAGGTCGGCCGGCAGGAACGCGTCCTTGACCACGATGTCCCCGCTCTCGCAGTGCTTGCCGACGACCCGCGCGAGCATGGGCTCGGCGTCACTCGTGCGGGACACGAGGGCGACGGTGTACTCGGCGTCGTACAGCGCGGTGCGGATGTTGTCGGACATCCCGCCGTCGACGGAGACGTAGGTGCGCAGTCCGTCGAGGGGCTTGATGGTGCCCACCTCGTAGAGCGTGAAAGCGGTGGGACCGACGATGGCCCGCCCGGGCTCGACGGAGATCCGGGGCGTCCGCAGCCTGGCGGACTCGCACTCACGGGTGACGATCTCGGTGAGCGCCTTGGCGATCTCGTGCGGCTCGCGTGGGTCGTCGTCGCTGGTGTACGCGATCCCCAGACCGCCGCCGAGGTCGATCTCGGGAAGCTCGACGCCGTGCTCGTCACGGATGTCCTTGAGGAGCCCGACCACGCGGTGCGCGGCGACCTCGAAGCCGGACATGTCGAAGATCTGCGACCCGATGTGGGAGTGGATGCCGATGAGCTCCAGCGAGTCGAGCTGAAGGGCCCGCCGCACGGCCTCGGCGGCCTGGCCCCCGGCCAGCGGGATTCCGAACTTCTGGTCCTCGTGCGCGGTGGCGATGAACTCGTGGGTGTGCGCCTCGACGCCGACGGTGATCCGGATCTGGACCCGCTGCCGCTTCCCCAGGCTCCGGGCGATGTGCGCGACACGGACGATCTCCTGGAACGAGTCGAGCACGATCCGGCCGACGCCCTCGCTGATCGCGCGGTGGATCTCCTCCGTCGACTTGTTGTTGCCGTGGAAGGCGATGCGGTCGGCGGGCATACCGGCCGAGAGCGCGGTGGCGAGCTCGCCACCGGAGCACACGTCGAGGTTGAGCCCCTCCTCGTGCAGCCAGCGCACGACGGCCCGGGACAGGAACGCCTTGCCGGCGTAGAAGACGTCGGCGTCATGACCGAAGGCGGTGCGCCACGCCCGCGCCCGGGCCCGGAAGTCGGCCTCGTCGATGACGTAGGCGGGCGTGCCGTGCTCCTCGGCGAGGGTCTTGACGTCGATGCCGCCGACGGTGACGACACCGTCCTCACCGCGGCCGACCGTCTGCGCCCACACCTTGGGGTCGAGGGTGTTGAGGTCGGCCGGCGGGGCGGAGTAGTGGCCCTCGGGAAGGACGTCGGCGTGACGGGGCCCGGCGGGGTGTGCGGAACGGCTCATCTTGGTGACTGGCTCTCTAGAGGTGTTCGGGTGCGTCGATGCCGAGCAGGGACAGGCCACCGGCCAGCACCGCCCCGGCGGCTTCGGCGAGCGCGAGCCGGGCACGGTGGGCGGCCGAGGGTTTCTCCGCACCCCGCGGCAGCACGGCGGCGAGCAGCGGAAGCACGGCATCGGCAACGGTGACGAGATGCCGGGCCAGCCGGTCGGGAGCGTGCTGCGCGGCGGCGGCCTGGAGGACACGGGGGTGATCGGCGAGGGCGTGCCGGAGGACGGGGAGCTGCGGGGTGGGGTCCGGGACGGGGGGCTGCGGGGTGGCGGGCTGCGGTCGGGGGGCCTTCCGTACGGCGGTTTCCGGTACGGGGGTCTCCTGTACGACGGCTCCGGGTACGGGGGTCTCCGGTGCGGCTGCCTTGTCGGTGCCCTGGGGGTGGATGTCCCCGGGTTCGGCGTGGAAGCCAAGGTCGGCAGCGTTGCGGCTGAGGGCCCGGGTGCGGGCGTGGGCGTAACGGACCCGGAAGAGAGGGTTGCTCTCCCCCTGGACCAGATGGTCGGCGGTGCTGCGGGGCCGGTCGTGGGGGGCGGGATGGAGCAGCGCCCAGCGTCCGGCGTCACGGCCGAGGGGGGTGGGGTCGGCGGGGGCCGGGACGGGACGGATGTTGACGTCGAGAGGAGCGGGGGCCTCGGGGGTGCCGTACGCGTCGACCTGGGCGTCGAGGACACCGCTCCAGGCCGGCTCCGGGCGGGCGACGCAACTGGTGCGGACGAGGGCGCCCTGGGAGCGCAGAATGCGGGCGACGGCGTCCATCACGACGACGGCGCGGACCTCGTGGGCGGCGTGGAGCTGCACGAGCTGCCCGGTGGGCCGCTCGACATGGCCGTACCGCTGTCCGAGCCGCAGGATCTCCCGCACGAGGGCGTCTCCGCTCCCCCGCAGGCTGATGTTGAGAAACCCCGGTCCGGTGATGACGACGTCG
The DNA here is from genome assembly GCF_055582845.1 of Streptomyces sp. NPDC107471. Classification (NCBI taxonomy): domain Bacteria; kingdom Bacillati; phylum Actinomycetota; class Actinomycetes; order Kitasatosporales; family Streptomycetaceae; genus Streptomyces; species Streptomyces sp. NPDC107471. The sequence goes on from NZ_JBVJPC010000002.1 coordinate 92,973, forward strand.
CTGATGCCGTCGCTCTGCGCGAGGCGCCGGCGGAGGATCTCGGCGACCCGAAGCGGCGGCTGCCCGGCCGGCCGGGCGAGCTTGAGGGCGACGTTGGTGGCGTAGTCCCCACAGCCACCGGGCCCCGGAGGCGTGACGTCGGTCCGCCCCGGCACGACCACGTCCAGCTCCCCGTCATCGACAGCACGACGCACCGCGCACAGCACGGTACGGGAGAGCTCGACGGGGGTCACGGGACAAGCGTATGGGAGGAGGGGGGTGGGAGGGCGAGCGGGTTTGGGCGGGGGTCCGGGATGTGGGACGGGGGGCCGAGGGGTGGGGCGTGGTGGGGCGTGGGGTGTGCGATGTGAGGTGTGAGCGAGGGCTGCCCCGCCGTCCGGACGCGTGGTGCCGCGCTGCCATTGGTTCGACGGTCGAGCGGGTTGGGAGATTGGCCGACGCTCAGGCGCGACCGGCCCGCCCGCTTTCTGCGCTCCCGCTGCCGCTGCCGCTTCCGCCGGCGCCGACGCTGCCGAGGGCGCCTCCGACGAGTGAACTGCCGTCCTCCCCCGGGTCCCGCCCTTCCCGGCTCGTCTCGATCAAGTGCCGTACGAGACGCACGAGTTCGGCGGGTTCGAAGGGCTTGGCGAGGAAGGCGTCGACGCCGGCGTCGAGACCGCTCTCGACCTCGTGCTGGGTACAGGCGCTGACGATGGCGAGGGGAAGGTGAGCGGTACGGGGGTCGGAACGCAGCCGCTCGGCGGTGCGCAGTCCGTCCAGCCGGGGCATGACCACGTCGAGGGTCACGACATCGGGACGCACCTGATGAACGACATCCAGACACTCGACACCATCGGCCGCGGTCACGACCTCGAGACCCTCCAGCTCGAGATTGACCCTGATCAACTGCCGGATGACCTTGTTGTCGTCCACAACAAGCACCCGACCCGACGCGCCTGGCACAACTCGAGAGTAGGTGCGGACCGGCCACCGCGTCCGGGTTTTCCCCACTTCCACCCCGTGCGGGGGACCGGGCCCGCGAAACCCGTTCCTGATCACCCCGAGGGAGCTGGTAGTGTTTCACCCGTCGCCGCGAGCCACCAGCTCGACACCGACACGCCCCCGTAGCTCAGGGGATAGAGCAACGGCCTCCGGAGCCGTGTGCGCAGGTTCGAATCCTGCCGGGGGCACCCTTCATACGGTGCCCAAAGACCCCGTCACCAGCGGAAACGCTGAGGCCGGGGTCTTCGCGTATGTGCAGCCGTATGCGGCGCGGAGCGGGCGTATGCCGGGGTCTGTGGACGAGGCGTGGACGGGATCTTGGGACATCTCCGCAGGTGAGGTCTAAAAGAAGGCGCCGCTCGCGCTAACGCCAGACCCAGGTACATGTCGTCGCGCCACCGGGCCTACTAACGGCGCCCGTGAGTGCTGCCAGCACCCAGGGGTTCTCTTATGGATCCAGACGAACGACGAGGCCGGAGTCAGAGACGAGCTGACCTGCGTCGTACCGTCCCATCCAATCGTTGGTCCGGTCGTCCCGTCGACTGACGCGTATTGGGTGTACCTGAGCAGCGAATACGGTTCACAGAGTCATGGCGAGCAGGCCGAGGAAGAGGGGCTTGTCGATGGGCACCGCTACTATCCGGGATGCCTCACGGGACGACGAGTGGAGTCAGGGGATGGGCGACGTGAACGAATCAGCGGTCAAGCGGAAGTTGGGTATCCCGGACTGGCGGAACCTGTCCAAGGACAAGGTGCTCAAGTTCGCGGCAGCGATGCCCGAGATGGCCACCGAGGCGCGGCTCAAGCTCATCGAGCAGTTCCCTGCATTCAAGGACCTGGGCAAGGCCAACATCGATGCAGTCGCAGAGGCCCACAGGTCCACTCTCGCAGCCAACGAGAACAGTCAGAACCACTTCTATAAGGCTGCACAGGACCAGCGGGACGCTCTGCAGGCCGACCTCGCTCGGGACGACCTAAGCGAGGCACAGCGGGAGTCCCTCCACGACCGCCTCGAACGAAACGTGGGGCGGGTATTCGAGAAGGACAGCGAGAGCAAGCAGTTCCAGGGGGCGGGGATGAAGCTGGTAGCAGCCACCGGTGTAGCCGCCCTCGCGCTGAGCGTGGCGTTCGTCGGCGGCAGAGCCGCTGGAGTGACCGAGGACGGTTCCGAGGAATCCCAGTAGGGCTGCTACCGGCCCGTTACGAAACGAGCATTGGCGCGGGTAGGGCCGGAACGAGGGAGGCCCCAGGCGGCATGCCTGGGGCCTCGGTGTCCGTGCAGGTTGTCTCACTCGTATTCGCGGAGCAGGTCCTCGATACGCCGGTTCGCAACGTCCTGCCGTCCGTCGAGGCACTTCGCGTAGCGGGTCAGCAGGACCTCAACGCTATTACCAGCACGTTCGGCGACCTCGGTCGGGTCGACCCCGGCATTGAGCCACGTCGACAGCGCCGAGTGCCGCAGGTCATACGGCCTACTCGCGAGCGGCGAGGCCGCGACGGCCGGCGGAAGCGCTAGGAGCCGGGCCTCCTGCCACACGCGGTAGTAGGTCGAGGACGGGACGACCGAACCTTTCTCGCTGAAGAACAGGCGCCCGTCGTCCGCCGTGCCAAAGGTGGCCAGGTGCTCACGGAACACGGCGACGAGGTGAGGCGGAATGGGGACCCGCCGGACGTCCTCGGTCGGCCGGTTCTTCAGCCCGCGGTCGTCGTGGGTCTCCCCCGAGTCGGTCCACTGCTTGCCGACCGAAGGGCGGGTCCGGTGGAGCAGCGCCGAGCCCCAGCCCTGTTCCGGGAGGATCAGGTCCGTCTCGGCGAGGCCGACCGCTTCAGCCGGACGGAGACCACCGAAATACATCGCGGCGAACAGACCCACGAGACGACGGCCGCGGGCACGCCGGTATCCGCCCACATAGGAGACGGCCGCCAGGAGATTGCGAGCCTGCTCCGGGTTGGCGACCACGCGCGGGTCAACCTGGTTGGATACCTTCGGTTTCTGCCAGCGGACAGCCGTAATGGGGTTCTCGCGCAGCTCCCCCAGGTCGACGGCATAGTTCGCGGCGTTGACGAGGGTCCGACGCTTGCGCCGCACGGTCTCTGCTGCTGCCGCCGTGCCGTCGAGCTTGAGCTTCAGCGAGTCGAGGACCGCGCGGGCCGTGGCTGGATCAGCAAGGTCGGCGAGCGGTCGGGAAGCCTTGGACACCCAGTGGAGGATGTTCCGTACGTCGTCCGGGATTTCCCGATCGTCGGGCCCCGGCAAGACGAAGGCCCAGTTGCGTAGAGCTTTGCGGATGATCTCATCGGATGGCCGTCCGGCACGGTCGTCGAGGAGCTCCAGTGTCACGCTGGTGAGGGACTCATTGATGCCGTCCCTCGTATTGGGGGCGGCATGGGGCCATTTCATGGCGAGGTATCTGAGGGCGAAGGCGTACCAGGACACGGCCGACTTCTTCTCTTCCATCGAGGCCGGAAGGCCCGACTCGGTGTCGAACTCTTCACCGTCACGCATCGCTCGCATGAGCTTCGTGCGGTAGTGGTCGGCGAGCGCCTTTGTGCGAAATGACTCCGAGAGCACGTTGCCGGCAACGGACCAGCGGACACCGTACGAGGGCGTTTTTGTGTCCCGCTTGCGAACCGCCCAGACCTTCACGTCAAGGGACTTCACGCCGCTGCCTCCAACTGTCGAAGCCATGTGGTGAAGTCGCTTCGCCACACACGGAGCTCTCCGTTGGGCAGCTTGAACGCGGCAGGCCCGCACCCCAGCTCCCGCCAGCGGTAGAAGGTGCGGCGAGAGACGCCGCCCAGCTCGTCCAAAACCTGGCGAACGGTCATCAGCTCGTCCCGACGGGCGTCCATGTTGGTTCTCCTTCCGTTCCGGCGGCCGGTTCGAGGGATGCGGACAGCCAGGCTTCGGCGCGGGAGAGGCCGGTTCCGGCGAAGATCCAGTGCGAGAGAACGAGGGTCGTTTCCGTCGGCTCTGTCTCGACCACCGCGGCGACCTGTGCGCGTCGCCAGTCGGCGCGGGCAGTGCGGAGCGCGCCGAGAGTGGTGGAGTAGCGGCGGGACTTGGTGGAGAAATGGCCGCGGAAGCCGAGCATGTGTGCCCAGGCGCGTAGGCGGAGCTCGGCGAGCTCGGGGCGGGCGCCGAGGGTCCAGGCGACGCGGATCATGCGTCGGGCATGGTCGGAGATGCGTGCTTGGGCGAGTTCGGCGAGGAACTTGAGGGGGCGGTCGAGGGTGCCGGTCGCCGTCTCGGCACCTTTGGTTGCGTACTTCGCGATGTACGAGGCGACGGCTCGTTCAGTCAACTCTTGGCCGTCGTCGAAGTCGGCGGATCGGATCGTGCGGACGTCGAGTTGGCGACCGAAGGCGAAGGTGTGTGGGCGTCCATCGACAGTCGGGCCGTCGACGCGGGCGGCGGTGGTCACGGCTCGGATGGCGTCCGTCAGGAGCTCTGCCGTCGCCCAGGCAGGCGGTGGGGTGTCGCCGCCTTCCGGGCCGTCGATGCGGATGACCGCGTGGAAGTGCACGGCACCGCGCTTCTGATACTCAGCGACCTTGGCGAACGAGACGCGGGCATGGTGGCGGAAGGTGCGTTGGGTGAGGCCAGCGCGCTTGGCGATCTCCCGGCGGAGGTAGATGGAGAAGCGCCGCCAGAGGTGCCCGGCGTGGGCGTTCCAGAGGACGGCCGCTTCGTAGTCGTACCGGTCCGGATCGAGGGGCGTGCCTACCGTGCTGTCGTTGTCGTCGTGGCTGGCGCCGCAGCGGCAGGGACGTCCATCGGTGCGGCGGTTGTGGACCGGGCCGAAGCCGGGGGCGGTGAAGGTGGCGAAGACGCGCGGGTGAGTGGCGACCTGGTCCGAGGTGCCTTTGCCGCCGCGCAGTCCGGCGGTGATCAGGTGGTACGTGTCGCGGCGGTAGGTCTCGGCGCAGGCCGGGCAGCGAGTCGCGCGACGGTTGTTGCAGCGGACGAGGAGTTGGCCGGCCGGGAGGGCGGTCGAGTCGAGGTGGTGCAGGGTGCGGCCGATCTCACCGGTTGATGTGTCGACGGCGTATTCGGTGCGGTGGCCGTCCAGGCGGACGGGGTGGGTGCAGCCGCCCAGGCCGGAGAGCTGGCGAGCAAGCTCGGGCATTGTGCCGAGGCACGCCAGCATGGAGAGTTCCGCCAGCGGAGGCGGAGTCTGCCGGGTGCTGATGGTGGATCCTTTCGGCTGTTTCTGCGGTTGGGAGGGACGGCCCCGGGGCGGCGGGATGCTTGGCGGCGTTTGCCGCCCCGGCGGCCGGTCAGCGCCTGTTGGCGTTGTTGAGGAGCGAGCGCAGGACCACGGCGGCGATGGCCACGGAGATGGCCGTGACGGCGACAGCGGCCAGGAGCGCGGTGAGGACGACTCCGCCGACGAGGAGGGCGGTGACCGGGCCCGCGTAGGGGCTGAGCGAGCGGCCGGCGGTGGTGGGAGCCGGGTTGTGCTGGCGACGCTGCGGGATGAGGGTTGGCGGCGGAGTGGGGACGTCGGGCAGCTTGGGACGGAACATGGCGGAGCTCCTTTCAGCGGTTGTCGCCGTTGACGACGCCGACCCCGGAGCGGGTGCCGGACTCGATGGCGAGGGCGAGGAAGGTGTGGGAGAGCCAGAAGCCGAAGAGGGCGATCACGACGGCGACCCACATGCGCACGCCGAGGAACTTGATCGCAGCCCAGGCGATGACGCCCAGGACGAAGACGAGCGGGAGCGAGACGGTCACAGAGGTCTCCTCAGCGGACGCGGCAGCGATGGGTGCGGGCGGCGAGTTCGACGGCGGCGCGGGTGTCGAAGTCGTTGGAGAAGCCGCAGCGCGGTGCGGTGCAGACGGCTGTGTGCTTCTCGTGACCGCGGCCGTCATAGGCGGTGCCAACCTGGACGGGTCCGATGCGGACGGTTCGGCGGAAGCGGCGGTTGGCGGGCATCAGGGCAGCTCCTTCGGTTCGTCGTGGTTCTGGTTCTCGCCGGCGAAGTCGGCGACGTGGTCAAGCAGCCAGCGCCGGATCTCCGCGCCCTCGTACTCGTCGGCGGTGAGGATCACGGGTTCGGCGATGAGCATTGCTTCGGTGAGGCGGTTCTGACGGGTCAGCTCAGCGGCACGGTTGAGCGTGCGGAGCGTGGACGGGCGCAAGGTGGAAGGTCCTCCGAGGTCAGGCGAGTTGGGCTGCGATGGCTTCGGCGAGCGGGAGCGGGACGCCGAGGCGGGTGCGCAGGGTTGGGGTGTCGATGTCCGATCCGGTCCGGGTGCGGTGGTCGTCGGCGACCTTGCGGGCGAGGGCGACGAGGGCAGGTGGGAGGGGAGCAGCGGCGAGTGGTGTGGCCGGTTGTGGGTCGGCGACGGGCAGTTCGGGGGCAGTTGGCGTGAGGCGGGGCGCGGGTGTCTCGTCCTGCTCCGGTACCGGTGCCTGGTCGCGGTCCGGGGTGCCGTGCGCGAGGAGTGTTCCGCCGAGGAAGGCGACCGCGGGCCATCCGGCGACGAGGATGCGCAGCCAGGCCGGGACGTGTCCGAGGTCGAGCAGGCCGGCGGTGGCGACGTTCGCACCGAGTGACGCGGCCAGAGCGACGATGAACCAGCACCAGCCAGCGGCCTTCGCTATACCGGAGCGCAGCCGCCGCCATGCCGCGACGAGGAGCAGGTCAACGCTGATCGGATAGGCCCACGCCTTCCAACCGTCCTGCCCGGCAGCCGCGGCGAGGTCGTGCAGGTGGGCGAAGGAGAGCGCCGCGGCGATGGCCGCCTGGATCAGGATGGGGTCCAGGCGGATGCCGGAGGTGCGCATTGATCAGTCCCCCTGTGCGTCGGAGGCGAGGCGCGCGGTAGGTACCGGTTCCGGGCGGTCGAGGGCGACAGGCGGGACGTACGGCCGGAACGGCGTGAGCGCCGGAACGTCCGGGGCGAGGTGGGCCGTCTCGCGGCAGGTGGCCGCAGCAGCGGCGAGGGACAGGTACGGAGTGCGGATGCGGGACCAGCCGCCGGAGGTGTCACCGGCCACAGCCAGGCCCGGCAGCTCGGCGGCGATGGCGCAGGAGGCATCGACAGCTTCCGGAGCGATGTCCCCCAAAGCCATCTTGGCCGACGCTTCGTCGTTGACGCGGTGGCAGACGCGGCCGGTGAGCTGGGCCCGGAGCATGGTCGCGCCCTTGCCCAGCTCGGCACCGAAGCGCTGCCCGCACACCTCCAGGTAGATGCCGGCCGCCCGGCCCAACTGAGCGAGGCGGATGAGGTGGGTGACCATCTCGTCCCGGCGTTCCTCGTCCTTGCGGGTCGCGACGAGGAAGAGTTCGGCCACCTCGTCGATGAACAGCACGATGGGGGTGGGCCGTTCGCTGTCGGGCAGGCCCCAGATGTCCGAGGTGATCTCCTCGTCGCGGGTGCCGGGAGCGATGCCCTGCCGGGCCTTGATGAGGTCGTATCGGTCCTCCATTTCCTTGACCAGGACGGGCAGCAGCTCGGCCGCCTCGTCCGGGTCGGTGGCCAGCGCGGTGAACCGGGAGGCGAACGGAGCCAGTTCGACGCCCCGCTTGCAGTCGACGCCGACCAGGGCGACGGGTTGCCGCGCGAGCCCGGCAATGAGGTTCCGCAGGTACATGGACTTGCCCGACAGCGTCGCGCCGAGGACGAGTCCATGCGGCACAGCGCGGTAGTCCCGTAAGAACGCGGTCGCGTCCTCCCTCAAGGCCACCGGCACTCTGAGGAATCCGCCCTCAGTCCGCCGCGGCATGCGCACCTTGCGCAGGACGTCGAAGCCGATGAGGCACAGTTCGACGACACCGGGCTTGACGTCCTTCACATACACGCCGTGCACGCCCCAGGCGTGGCGCAGCCGTTCCGCCGAGGCGGCGACGTCGGCCGGTTCCTGGCCGGGAGCGAGGCGAAGCCGGACGCGCAGGCCAGTCGTAGTGGGCCGGATGATGCCCCGCCGAGGCGGGACCGGCCGGATCTCCCGACGGCTGGTCGCCCTGATGGCCAGCACCCGCAACCGGGATGGCTCGACGGTCAGACCGCAGGCGTCCATGGTCGAGGAGTACGAGGCCAGCAGCCGAGCCACCGAGACCGGCAGCCCGACCGTGGACCAGTACGCCGCCGGGTTGGCGTGCCGGACGTATATCGCGCCGCCCATCGCAGCGAGAGGTACGCCCAGCTCGGCCAACGAGATCAGGTCCGCCACGACGATCAGCCCGCCTGAGCGACCGGGACCGGGAAGGCACCCGGCGTGATCGCGGTAGCGCGGTAGGCGATGCCATGCCGCTGCTGGCCGTTGAACACGCTCTCCCACGGCCGGGCGATGAGCCCCGGCAGGGAGACGGGAGCGCCGACGGTCAGACCCTCCGTCACACCGCTTTCGGGAACGGTGACCTGGATGAGCGACGAGTCCCCCTCGTCGATGAAGACGACGCCGACGGCCATCAGCGCCTCACCGCTCACGGCGTCCTTGGCGATCTCACCGGTCTGCCGATCACGCACCTTCGGCGCCGGCGCTTCGGTGAGCAGGATCGTCGCGGTCGAGGCGTCAACGCGGATCACACGCACAGAGAGTTCTCCTTCTGAGATGGATCAACCCGCCACCTGACAGGTTGACTTAGCAAGTTCGAAGTTAGGGATGCCAAGTTGACTTGTCAAGTGGCTTACCGTTCGTCAACGAGCGGACGCGGTAACGCAAGCGCACCATGAAATCAGCCACACGGAGGAGGGCGGACATGGGCAGAGAACACCGTGCTCAGGAGCCGCAATCGTGGGATCCACGCGAGCCGCAGACACCCGCACGGCCACCGGATGGCTGGGCAGCACCGCCACAAGGTCCCCCGGCGGGCAGTCCGCACGATGGCGGAACACCACCGCAGCCTAAGAAGCGGCGCCGCTTCTTCCTCTGGATCTTTCTCGCCATCCAGGTTCTGTTTTTGATCTGGGTGATCACAGGCGCCGCGAGCGGCAGCGGCACTCCCGAAGACTGCCGAGGGCTAACCGGCGACAACCTGAAGCTATGCGAGGACGCCGACGACGTCGGAACCACAATCGGCGTGGGACTCATCATCGGACTGTGGGCGGCAGTCGACGTCATCCTCGGCTTTACCTATGTCGTGTACCGACTCGCCACACGACGTGCGTGAGCTTCAGCCGTCCCAGCCAAGCCGCAGTGGGCGCCCCCAGGTTCAGCCGAGTCGGTACGTGTCTTCGAGTTCCTGCCGGTCAGCCGGGAGGAGCACGTCAGAGACTTGCAGCGCCTGACCTGAGGCGTCGCACGCGACGACTAGGACGCTGAGGACGGGCACACCGTCCGGCAGCTCCAGGAGATCGGCCTCAGCACGCTCGGGCAGTCTGGCCGACACCCGTTCCGTCACGTGATCGAAGCGAACCTTTTTTCGCGTCTCAAGGTGCTCACGGGTACCGCCGATCAGGAGTTCAGCACTCTGCAACTCGGTGCCGTGAACCAGGCTGGCGGGGAAGTAGGACGAGACGAGTTCGACGGGCTCACCTTCCTGCACAACCAGGAAGCGGCGCATGAGGACCTTGGCTCGCTTAGGCAGGCCGAGCGCTGAAGCAACGCGCGCGGGAACCGGTACCTGATCGACAGCAATCAGGCGTCCTGAACTCTGCGATTCATCGCGCTCCAGCACTTCCCGCCCGCGGCGGTCCCCCTGTTCGACACCGGCCGGCCGACCGCGCACGATCGTTCCGTATCCCTGCCTGGACTCCAGCCAGCCATCTCGCTTCAGCAGCTCAAGGGCGCGCACGACCGTCGGCCGGGACATACCGAAGGCCTGCACCAGCTGATTTTCGCTGGGCACCTTCGAGCCCGGAGGGTACGTCCCATCCTCGATGCGACCCTGGATCGTCTGGGCGAGGCGTACGTACTTGGGTGCCTCCACTTCATACGCCATGAACGCCGCCCGTCGGGATTGGCCAAGTCAACTGGTCAACCAGACTAGCGATAAATCCGATGGCGCAGTACCGGGTGCCCGCTCCCGCCTCAGGAAGGCCAGGCATCGGCCATCACGAAGGAGACGACCGTTCCGCCGAAACGACTGGGCCCACAGCGCCAGGAGTCGGCAATCGAATCGACGAGGAGCAATCCGCGTCCGTGCGCGTCGGCGGCGTCCGGTCGCCGTAGCCGAACCCTCGCCGGGAAGCCGGCGTTGTGTACCTCAACCTTGAGCGAGGTGCCTTCCCGGAACCACTCCACTCGCACTCGCCAGACCTCGTCCGACTGGCCGTAACGGATGGCGTTGGTGACCAGTTCCGAGATCATCAGCACGCAGTCGTCGACCGAGCAGGCCGGGTTGTACGGTGCGATGAACTTGCGGAACCAGCGCCGGGACAGAGCCGCGGACTCCGCTACGGGGTACAAGGTCATCGCCCCGAGTCGCGGTGAGTCCTCAGAGGGATAGCGGTCGATCATGTAGGCCATCCGTGCTCACTCCTTGCCGCTACCGTCGCAGTCGAGGCAGCGCCGTTTCGATGCGGCACGGGCACGGTCGTTGACGGCGGAGAGCGCCAGGGCGGAGCGCGAGCTGACCCGCTTCCGACCCCGACCACGGCATGCCCGGCAAACTAAGTGCCCGCCCTGCACCGACTCCTGACTCGTCACTACCGCACCCCCTTCTCCAAGTGGCCTTAGCCACTGAATGGATAGTGGCATTAGCCACTTGGAGGATGCAAGCCGTTCGCTGAAATGGCGCGATTCATCAGGTGAGGGGGTAGCCCTGCTCGAACGCCCAGCGCTGCGGTGGGTAGGTGGCCTCGGCGAACTCCAACGGCCGGTCCTGCAGGTCGAGGACGACGTGGTGCACGACCAAGACCGGTGATCCGGACTCGAGTCGCAGGTCCGCCGACTCCTCTTCGGTCGCCTGCCGGGCACACATGCGGTCCTCGGCGTAACTCCCCTGCCGTCCGGTCGCGTTCTCGACGTACATCAGCGTGCCCTCTTGGATCCGTTCCGGGTCCAGCAGCTTGGGCGCTCGCTGCCCGACGTCAGGCGCGAACCACGATGTGGAGAGCGTGATGGGGCCGTCCTGGTTGTTGGTCACGCGCCGGCGGTGTACTGCCCGACGATCCTTCCCCAGCCCCAGCGCCTCAGCGACGTAGTCAGGAGCATCCAGCCACCCGGCCGACGTGATGACCGCGTACTCACCAGGCGTGTAGATCTTCCCGGTCTGCCGTGCCCGCCCGTACAACTCCCGTGCACGTCGGTTCACTTCAAGACTGCGCACATACGTGCCCGACCCCTGCCGCTTCTCGACGAGCCCCTGGTGGCTCAGTGCTTCCAGGGACCGCGCCGCCGTCGGCCTGGACACCTTCCAGTTGGCCGCAAGCTGCCGTTCCGAGGGGACCTCGTCCCCTGGCCTCAGGTCGCCCCGAAGGATCTGATCGCGGATGTAGTGAGCGATCTGGAGATACTTCGGCTGCGCCTCTTCGATCTGAGGCATGTCCCCTCCTCGTCCAAGTGGCTATGACCTCTAGCCACTATAGGGTCGGTGGCCAGACCCCGAACCCGTAATGTTGAGCACATGACGCGGTTGATCGTCGCAGCAGGAGGAGGGGGCGACGCAGTCGCCGCCGCAGTGCTTGACGCCGTCTTGTACGGCGACGACGGCCAAGCGGTGATCCTCACGTATGCGTGGGACCGCCTGTTGGTCGACCCGGTGCCGGGCCCCCGCGCCCCCTCCGACTTCACCGGCCTACGGCAGCTCACCAAGACCGTGTGGTCAGTGCCAGCCGCGGCCCACCCGATCGCCCCGGCAGGATCCACCCTGCCCCGGCTCGCCGCGGAGCTCCCCCACACCTTCGCCATGATCGACCCGCACCATGGCGCCGAAGGCGTAGCGCGCCAACTCGAAGAGCTAATAGCCCTCTTGGCGCCGACCTCAGTCGATCTCCTGGACGTGGGGGGAGACATCCTCGCGCGAGGCGACGAACCGACCCTCAAAAGCCCTCTTGGGGACGCTCTGACCCTGGCCGCCTGCTGTCAGGTGAACGCTCCCGTGCGGCTCCTGGTGGCCGGCCCCGGCCTGGACGGCGAACTCCCGGCCGACGACGTACGCAGCATGCTCGGAACTCTGGTGCACACGTTCGCTCCGAAGGACACGGAGCCGGTGAGCGACGTTCTCGAGTGGCATCCGTCCGAGGCCACGGGAATGCTAGCTGCGGCAGCGAGAGGGGCGAGGGGCGTGTGCGAGGTACGCGACGCAGGACTCCTCATCCCACTCACAGATGACAGCCCGACAGTGCACGAAGTCGACATGGACGACGCTCTGCACCGCAACGAGCTGGCCCGCGCCGTCCTGTCGACCACCAGCTTGGTCGAGGCCGAGTCCCGCAGCCGAGAGATCTGCGGGTACTCGGAGATCGACTACGAACGCAACAAGGCGGCCTGGCTCAAGGAGCAGCCAGCGGTGAAGCTCGATCCGGACACCGTGCTCTCGGAGCTCGATGCGTTCGAGGACGAGGCCCGAAGCCGCGGAGTCACCCACACGACCTTCCGCCATCTGACAGAGGTCCTGAACCTCAGCGGCACCCAGCGGGACGATCTACGCCAGCTACTCATCAGCAGCCGACCGGAGCGATACTGTGCGCCGCTTTGGAGCGTCCCAGCCGCGACTGAGTAACAACCTTCTTCACGGGTTCAAGGCGGCTCGCTCCGCTCCCCGCGCGCGGCCCGGCCCCCGGCCGGGCCTGCACTCCTGTCTCCGCCCCGCTCCAGCCCGGCCAGCGCCCGTGCCGCGCTCAAAGCATGTAACCGCCTGATGCCAGAGAAGGGGTACGTCGTGGCTGGGGCGGTCGGCTCCACGGCTTTACGGAGCCACTTTGGCGCGAGCCTCGAAGATCATGGCCCCAACGTCGTGCTTTACCGGGCAGGTCCACAGACTGCCCGACGCGCCGGAAGCTTACGGGGCCATGATCACTCGCGCCAAAGCAGCGCCACCCCAAAGCCGCTCCACCGACCTGGACCATGGCGGCACGTGGAGGCTTCCCGCTCCATCAGCAATTGCGGCTCTGAGCGATCCCATGGATCATCTGACACAGCCCACTGCGACGAACAAGTCGACTATTGCGTCCCAAACACGGCAATCTGCGCAAGAGGCTCACAACGACAGCCGTTGCGAGTGCCGCCACAGCAGCCACAACCTGATCAACATGCCCTCCCGCAAGTGCGGGAGCCGCTAAACTTTCCCATCTGCAAGGGGAGGTTGCGTGAAGGAAACTGACAGCGGGTCACAGGCCTTCCGTCCACGGGCGCGATTGATGCTGACCCTAGGGTCCGAGCTGATCAGCAGTCCGACAGTGGCGCTCGCTGAGCTCGTGAAGAACAGCTACGACGCAGACGCCAGCTATGTCCTGATCAAGTTCGAAGAGACGGACGGACCTGAGCCCCCCTCAATCACCGTTCTCGATGATGGTACGGGAATGAGCTTGGACGCTGTCTCGCGGACATGGCTCGAGCCAGCTACCCCTAATCGGCGCCGCTCCCGAAAAAGTCCAAGCGGGCGACGGGTTTTGGGGGAAAAGGGCGTTGGACGCTTCGCTGCCGCCAAATTGGGCCGATTCCTGACGATTGTTAGTCGCCACCAAGGAAGCGCCAGCGAAGTGGAGCTTTCTTTGGACTGGAGCGACTTCCAAGACGAAGACGCCTACTTGGACGAAATTAAAGTTCCCGTAGAATCACGGCCAGCACATTATTTCGATCCTCAAGGTGCAGCAACACGGCTTTGGACCTCTACCCTTGCAGAGCTTCCAACTAGCCACGTTTCCGATCAGTCCGGCCTGCCGAAGCCAAAAAGCGGGCATGGAACACTCGTAAGGATTACAGGACTCCATAGCGATTGGACCGCCGAAGAAGTAAAGGAAGCACAGCGGTCACTCACGCGGCTTATTTCTCCCTTCGCCGACAGAGCGCGACACGGAACGGCTTCCGACTTCCGTATCATGCTTGACCTCCCGGCAAGACTATCTGAATTTTCGGGGCTCGTTGGGCCTCCCGAGGAACTTGGATCACCGCATTACCAGCTTGAGGCAAAAGTAAATCGATCAGGACATGCCCAAGTCAAACTTCGGCTTCGCGGAGAGCAAAAATCCGTGAATTTCGATACCCGACTCCCTTCAGGCAAAGAGACGTGCGGCCCGTTCGAACTTCACCTAAGAGTCTGGGATAGAGATCGCCTTTCACTTGAGTCGGGAGGGGGGGCAGCAAACTACAAGGAGATCCGGGAAGTACTTGACGCAGCATCCGGAATCTCTGTTTATCGAGATGGATTTCGAGTTCTCCCATACGGCGAGCCTGGCGATGACTGGTTGGCCTTGGACCGCCGGAGGATTAACTCGCCCAGCCGAAGACTGTCAAATAATCAAATTGTCGGCCAACTTATCATTAGCCGCGATGACAATCCTGACCTTGTGGACCAAACCAACAGAGAGGGACTGGTGTCCGGCCCAGCCCTTTCTGACCTACAGTTCAAGGTTAGGCAACTGATCACCGAGCTTGAGAGCCGTCGAAACGCCCTCCGACCTCGAAAGAAGTCACGAGAGCCGATCGGTCGTCTATTCGAACGAAATGAACTGTCCGAGATCAAAGAGGTTTTGGCCTCAAGAAGTGATGACTCATTGCTGCGTCTGGTCCAAGACGCCGAGGAAAAGATTGAAGCTCGGGACACTGAAATCCGAGAGGTCCTAGCGCGCTATCAGCGACTCGCGACGCTTGGACAATTGATTGACCAAGTGGTGCATGAAGTTGGGCAACCAGTCTCTGCCTGCCGGAAAGCGGCCCTAGCAGGTATCGAAGTAATCGAGGATTGGTTCAATCCTCCTTTTTCAGATGGCAAGCCTAGTCTAGATGAGACCCTAGAAGGTACTCGCAAGAAGTTTGAGATGATCCGTCAACAGGCGGGCGCAATTAATGATGTACTACATCGCTTCACTCCATTCGGCGGCAGGAGGCGGGGCAGGCCTCATACTATTGTTCTAGAAAAGGCTATCGCGGATGCCGCGCATATCCTCGAAGGTGACATCAGAAAGGCCAAAGTCGATGTCTCCCTCCCAAAGAGCGAGACGCCTGTAAAAGTTGACAACACGGAGATCCAAGAAGTCGTGATCAACCTGCTATCAAATAGCATCTACTGGGTGTCACGGATGCCTGCTGGGGACCCACGAAAGATCGAGATCGCGCTTCAAAGAATTTCGGAGAACGAACTCTCGCTCATCTTCTCGGATTCGGGCCCCGGCGTGCCCCCTGAGATCCGTGCTCAAATCTTCGACCCGTACTTCTCCAACCGCGATGGCGGTATGGGACTTGGCTTGACGATCGCCGGGGAGATTGTTTCAGATTATTACGGTGGAGAACTAGAACTCGAACCATCAGGGCCGCTTGGTGGTGCGACTTTCCGTGCAACTCTACGCCGAAGGGTGGGGAAGTGAAGACCTGGAACATTCTTGCAGTCGACGACGACGAGACCTCGGTTTCCTCGATTAAAGACCTTCTGGAACGACGGGCAGTTTCCAGTCAGGGGGATCGATGCCGAGTCGAAACGACGACGAGCTTCACTTCGGCACTCAACATCCTGGAGCATGAACAATATGACCTGCTAATTCTCGATATCCGTGATCAAGGAATGGCCGCCAGCCAGGGTCTCCCGCCTGATGGAAACGCAGTAACAGCCGCTGATCGGGGATTGGACGCTTATGAAGCAATCAAGCAAAAGCGATTCGTTCCGGTTGTCTTTCATACGGCGCTCCCAGACCTCGCAGCCGACTTGCATTCGCCCCCCTTCACGTCGGTTGTATCAAAACTGGACGAAGATGAGGCCAAGATAAGAAAAGCTGTCATGGAAGCATTTGACTCTGGCCTCCCGGAGCTAAACAGAGCACTCAGCTCGCATGTCGAATCACTACATCGACAATTCATGTCTGAGTTCGTTCGCAAACATTGGTCTACGTTTGGCGGAAGACAAAACCAGGGAGATCTGGCTCATTTGCTGGTACGCCGACTAGCAATGTCCTTGACCGAAGGCGCACCAGCGCTGGCTCCGTACTTGGACGCCTTTGATTATCATGGAACCGACAACTCCAAGATACACCCTATGAGAATGTACATAGTCCCTCCGGTCGGCTCTTGGACCACAGGCGATATACTTGAATACTCAGCAGATTCAAAGCCTCAACTGGCAGCAGACGAGGATGAAGACCGAGGTGACGTTCAGGGTACAGAAGTACAGGAAACGGCAACTCACTATTGGGTAATGCTGACACCAGCTTGCGATCTAGTGGAGGAACGTCGAAAGGCCGAATTTGTTGTAATGGCCCGATGCCTGCCGCTTGAAGATACGCCAGAATATCGCAAGTGGAGCTCACAAACTAGCAGTACTGGAGGAGCCACAACGGGCGCAGTCAGCTCGATGGAGAAACTGATCGGCAACAACCGGGGTGGCCAGCGCGAACGTTTCTACTTTCTTCCGGCAGCTTGGGATACGCCCAATCTAGTCGTGGACTTCCAGCAGATCATTCATGTCGAATATGAGAAGATTCTCGAATCTCGCCGTTTGGCAACACTCGACTCCCCATACTCTCAATCGCTAATCTCTCAATTCACGCGCTACCTCGGAAGAATGGGCACCCCCGATCTATCGATAACAACTGTCATGCAGCGTCTGCAATCTTCACTGGCTAGTGACGGCTCAGAAGATCTAGAGCCGACTGGCTGAGATTGCACAAACGGGCTAGATATTGCCCGGCTTCTCCACGGTAACGCCGGCGAACGCAAACGAAGAGAGGGAGCGTAGATGAAAATGCGGAACTGTGCGCACGCAGGTTCAGCCTTGATCTCGCGGCCCGCGGTTCTCTTCGTGCAGGTTGAAAGACGCTGTTTACAGGACAGGGACTAATGGGGTATGACCTCGCTCCACCCGAGCCCGCCGGCATGGTGGCTTCTCTCAGTTCGCTCGGCTACTCCCTGCCAGATGCCCTCGCGGACCTGGTCGACAACAGCGTCTCGGCTGGTGCGCGCACGATCGACGTCGAGTTCACATGGAATGGCGCCGACTCCTGGATCGCGGTCATTGACGATGGCGATGGCATGTCCGAGGGTGCCTTGGTCACGGCAATGACTGTGGCCGCCCGCGGTCCCGCGACCGACAGGTCGACCACGGACCTCGGAAGGTACGGTGTGGGCCTAAAGTCCGCCTCGTTCTCCCAGTGCCGACTGCTGACCGTTTGCACGGCGAAGATTGACGGAAGCTGGTGTACCCGCACGTGGGACTTGGACGTGGTGGAGCGGACTGGCGAGTGGCGACTGCTGCATGAGCCCCCCTCTGGGACCGGGGCACTCCTCGATCGCCTAACCGAGGGCTTGAATCACGGAACAGTGGTGCTGTGGCAACGGCTTTCCGGCTACCGCGGTGTGGCCGTCGACGACCAGAAGACCCAGCAGCAGTTCTATGACGAGTCGGAGAAGGTCGGTGCCCACCTTGGCCTGGTGTATGCCCGGTTCTTGACCGGCTCGTCACCGCTGGCACTGAGAGTTGTCGGCGTAGTGGTGCCGCCGTGGGACCCGTTCCTGTCAATCCACCCGTCGGTGCGACGACTTCCCGTTGAGCAACTCCCACTCGACGGGCACACCGTTACGGTGCGGCCCTTCGTGTTGCCCGGACCGCAACGCCTTTCGGGCTTGGAGGCCGAACGGGCCGGCGGTCCGAGAGGCTGGTTGCGGCAGCAGGGGTTCTACGTATATCGGCGGGACCGGCTGATCCTGTCCGGCAGCTGGCTGGGTCTGCGAGGACTGCGACGCGAGGAGCGGTACAACCTGGCACGCGTCGCCGTGGACATTCCCGCGGAGACAGACGCCCATTGGCAGGTCGATGTGCGAAAGGCGGTGGTGGTGCCGCCGGTGGCGCTGCGCCGACACCTGACGCGGATCGCTGGGCTTGTACGCGCCTCGGCTTCCGAGGCGGTACGGACCCGCGGCCAGATCGCGGCCCGACAGCACGGAGGGAACCTGGCGTTCGCGTGGAACGTGCGTCGTTCTGACGGGAAGATCAGCTGCCGCGTGAACCGGAACCATCCACTCGTGAAGGGCGTGCTTCAAGAAGGGGGCGGTGAGCCTGCCCGCGTACGCGCCTTGCTGCGTCTGCTGGAGGAGACGGTTCCGGTGTCGGCGCTGCGGGTGCTGCACGAGGCGGACACGGCAGACGACCCAGAGCCGTTCGGCGGACCTGGAGAGGCCGACGATCACGCCAGTGAGGTGGCTCATCAGATGTTCGACGTCTTGGTCTCCCAGGGGAGGTCTCCGGAAGAGGCGCGGAAGGTGATCAGCACGACACAACCGTTCGATCAGCTAATCGGCTTCTGGAATAATTGAATTTTCATCAGAAGTTTTACTTATAACGGTTTTTGCTTCTTGACCGTCCTATCCCACCCGATCAGGAGACTCCGTGGACTCGACCATCGGTGAGGAACTGGCATACGCCCTGAAGGTTGCGATCCAGTTCCTGCCCGAGGACCGGCAGGCCACCCCGGCCGATGTGGCGACCGCGGTGTCGACTGCCATTGCCGTGGTTGGATTGAAAGGCGTCACGGTCGACCCAGCGATGTTGACGAAGATCGTGGAAGGTCGGACGAACGTCTTTCAGGAGGACTCGTCGGGTCTGCGGAGCGACGAAGACCACGTGCCATGGCTAGCGGATGCGAAGAACGACCGTACTTGGTCGTTCTGGCAGCGGTATGAGCGCTTCCTGACATACGTACGAGACATGCCGCTGTCGGTCGTCCGCGGAATCGACCGCAGCACGGACGAGGTTCTCGGTGAACTGGAGGACCCGCAACGCCCCGGGCCGTGGCGCCGCACCGGCCTGGTCATCGGACAGGTCCAGTCCGGGAAGACTGGACAGTTCATCGGCTTGGCCTCAAAGGCCGCAGACGTCGGCTACCGGCTGATCGTCGTATTTGCGGGGGTCCACAACGACCTGCGCGCCCAGACACAGCTGCGGATCGACGAGGGTTTGCTCGGCTTCGACACCCAGTACCAGCTGCGCTCCGACGAGGAGGGCGCGAACCGGTACATCGGAGTGGGAGCCATGGCCGGATCGGAGCGACTCCCCGCGGCGTCACTCACCAACAGCGCCGAGAAGGGTGATTTCGACCGGAAGACCGCCTCGAAGGCGAACCTTCCCATCGGGAACTTCCCCGTCGTCCTCGTCGTGAAGAAGCACCCCAAGATCATCAATTACCTGCGGACCTGGGTCACCGAGGTGCACGGTGACTGGGATTCCGGCAAGGGGCGGAAGATGGTACGAGACGTGCCTCTGTTCGTCATCGACGACGAGGCGGACAACGCGTCCATCAACACGGCCGACCCCGAGGCCGACCCGACGAAAATTAACGCGGCAGTCCGCGACCTCGTGCAGAGTTTCGACAAGGCGTCATACGTCGGTTACACCGCCACCCCGTTCGCCAACATCTACATTAATCCCGACGCCGACCACGACTTCCTCGGCTCCGACCTGTTCCCCGACAGTTTCATCCGGACCCTTCGGGCGCCGTCCAACTACCTCGGGCCGGAACGCCTTTTCGGGCTACGCGCCTTCGTTGAGGACGAGGACGACATCGATCCGCTGCCGCTCGTGCGACACGTCGAGGACGCTGCGGCGTGGATACCGGACAAGCACAAGTCGACCCACGCCCCAAGCACGGATCTGCCGGACACCCTCGTAAGAGCGATCCATTCGTTCGTCCTTACGTGTGCCGCACGCCGTGCCCGCGGCCAAGTCAACGTGCACAATTCGATGCTCGTGCACGTCACCCGTTTCACCAACGTGCAGGGCCATGTCAGGAACCAGGTCGACGACTACGTACGTCTCCTGCAGAGCAGCCTCCGGGACCGGTACGGCGCCGCCTCCTCCAAGGTCCTTGCCGAGCTGCACCAGCTATGGAAAGGCGACTTCGAGTCCGCCACCTCCTACTTTCCGGCGGACGAGGCTCGAAGGCTCACGTGGGAGGAGGTCACGGCCGAACTGCTGCCAGCCATTCAAAAGTTCCAAGTGAAGGCGATCAACGGAGCTGCGAAGGATGCTCTCGACTACTACGAGAACCGGCACAAGGGCCTCTCCGTCATCGCTGTCGGTGGACAGAAACTGTCCCGGGGCCTCACTCTGGAGGGCCTGTCCGTCAGCTACTACCTACGCTTCTCGAAAACTTACGACACGCTCCTGCAGATGGGACGCTGGTTCGGATACAGGACCGGTTACGAGGACCTGTGCCGTCTGTACATGACGCCCACGTTGGAGTCTGCTTACCAGGAGATCACCGCCGCCACGGACGAACTTCGCCGGGACGTAGAGGAGATGGCCGCTCTCGGCCTCACTCCACGCCAATTCGGCCTGAAGGTACGGACCTCGTCCCTCGGGCTGAGCATCACCGCGGCGAACAAGATGCGACAGGGCACAAAAGTGCGTCTCAGCTACTCGGGGGAACTCGCCGAGTCCACCATCTTCCCCCTCAGCAACGGCGTTCCGAAGAAGAACTTCGACAATCTGGAGACGTTCGTCGCCCGCCTGCTGCAGCAGGCGCCCCCGAAAGTCGACGAGGGGACGGGCGCCCTCGTATGGAAGAACGTGCCAGCCGAGGAAGTGGCCACGGGGTTCTTCGACTCCTACGAGGCCGCACGGGAATCCAGCCGCATCCGCCCGAAGTTCATCAGCGGCTACATCCGCCAGTGCGCCAGATTCGGAGAACTCGGCAACTGGACAGTCCGGATCGTGTCCCGCCGCGATGGTGCGGATACCGTCGATCTCGCCGGGCACACGGTCGGACTTGTCACCCGGGCCGCCTCGAAAACCGGCCTCCAGTCCGAGACCCGGCACACCATCAAACGTGTCCTCAGCCCTCGCGACGAGTCGCTGGACCTCGACGAGGCCCAGCGGAAGGCCGCCCTGGACGCGACGAGGAGGGCTGCCGAGGGCAAGCTGAAGCGGAACGGTGAACCACGCGACCCCTCTGTACCCACGGGTGCCCCGCTGCGCGCACAGCGCCGCACCAACCAGCCGCTTCTGCTGCTCTACCTCATCAAGGCGCCGGAGAGGTCCGGGCTGAAGGTCCCCCTCGTCGGGTTCGCCGCGAGCTTCCCGTTTTCAGGGCTACAGGGGAAGACGGAGTACGTCGTCAACGACGTGTGGTGGACAGAGGGCCCAGAAACGGACGACGACCTCTACGAGGACGAGGGCGAGCAGTGATCGACGAGAACCTGTGGAGGGAACTGGAGGCTCCCCAACCAGACAGCGGCCGGTCCACGCGACGTCTGTTCCCTGACTCCCCGCACGACATCCACCTCGGGGTGACCCATCCGGGTCGACGCCGAATGCTGCTGCTGCGTGCCGGCGCCCGGGCCGCCGACCTCGTCCGTCCCCTGCTGAGCGACCTGCCGCAAACGCACGGCCTGCATCTGTCCTGCAGCTCCCTGTCCGCGCGTGACTTCGAGCTGCAGGTATCACTCACGGCCGACGCCTTTCGTGAGGTGTTCACCCCTCTCGCGGAGGACATTGCACGGACCGTGAAAGACGCCCCCGGTGACACTGTGCTGGAGGCGGCGGTGCGCAGGTTCCTGCACTGGCAGCAGCTCATGCGCGCCGTGGGGGTTGACGGACTGGGCAAGGAAGCGCGGCGCGGTCTCTACGGAGAGCTGTACTTTCTGCGGGAACACCTTCTCAGCGTCCTGCCCCAGGTAACGGCGGTCGAGGCATGGACTGGGCCCGAGGGCACCAACCAGGACTTCCAACTGCCGACGTGCGCCGTCGAGGTCAAGACGACCGGCACAAAGAACCCGGTCACGCTGCGGGTCGCTAGCGAGAGGCAGCTCGACGACACGGGTGTCAGCCGTCTGTTCCTCCTGCTGGTCTCCCTCGACGAGCGGCGCGGCGGCTCGGGAGAGTCACTCAACACCGCTGTGGACCGTGTCCGCTCTTTTCTGGACAGTCCGGCCGCCGCTGCCCTGTTCGACGCTCAGCTGGTCCGCAGCGGCTACTTCCCCCACCAGCGGGAGCTGTACGACGAGCCCCGTTATACGCTGCGCCGTGTCGACCTGTGGGACGTGAACAGTGGCTTTCCTCGCCTCGTCGAGGCAGACCTGCCGAACGGGGTCGGAAGCTGCTCGTACGAGATCAGCGTCTCGGCGCTGGAGAGTCACCGTGCCACGGCCAAAGAGGTCACCGAATTGATCAGAGGTACTGATGGTTGAGCTGTCCCTTGCCGACTACGCCCGCACGCTCACGAATGACATACAGTCGCAGGCGGAGGCGGAGGGCGGTTCGATTCCCAGGACGTTCGCTCAGCGCGTGCTGGAGCAGCTCGAAGAGGGAGGCTTCGTCGCCAACACTACCGTCGCCTACCACGACGAACACGGCGTGATGGTCTACGGATTCGGCGTGAGTGAGGACCGCGACGTCCTCGACCTGTACACCGTCGACTTCCACCTGAACCCGGCCGTCGACAAGCTGACCAAGAACGAGGTACAGCGCGCCTACCGAAGACTGCTCGCCTTCCTCCGCAAGGCCGGAAATATCCGCCCGAACTTCCATGAGACGGACGAGGTGTACCAGCTCTGCGAGGGTGTGGAGAAGGCGTTCGCGGGTGCGTCGAAGGTACGGCTATTCCTTTTCAGTAACCGGGAGTCCACGGCCCGCAGCATGCCCGAGCCGACGGATTACCAGGGCACTCCGGTCACGTACGAGCTTTGGGACCTCGCCCGGCTGCACCGGCACGAGACCTCGGGCTCCCTCGGGGAACCGATCGTCGTCGACTTCGACCCCCCGTTGCCCTGCCTGTCGGCGGACAGCACCGAGCCCAACCACTCGGTGACGCTCGCCGTGCTGCCCGGCAGACTTCTCGCTGAGTTGTACGACCAACACCGAACGCGACTGCTGGAGCTGAACGTACGCGCCTTCCTGCAGACACGTGGAAAGGTCAACCGGGGGATCCGCCGCACGCTCCTCACCCGGCCCGGCCGGTTCCTCGCGTACAACAACGGGATAACTGCCACCGCCTCGGAGGCCGTGTTCGAAGAGGACGAGAACGGGAAGCGGACCGCCATCCGTAGGCTGACCGGCCTACAGATCGTCAACGGCGGGCAGACCACCGCGACGCTGCACCACGTCTTCAAAGGAGACAAGAAAGACCTTGAGGGCGTGGGAGTGCAGATGAAGCTGACCCTTGTGCGACCGTCCGACCTCATGGAGATCGTCCCGCTGATCTCCGAATATTCGAACACGCAGAACAAGGTCACGCTGGTCGACTTCTCCTCGAACGACCAGTTCCATGTCGACTTCGAGAGGGTCAGCCGCTCCCTGTGGGCGCCGGCCGTAGAGGGCGGAGGGCAGGAGACCCGGTGGTTCTACGAGAGGGCCCGCGGCCAGTACGCCGAGGAGGAGGCGAAGCACACGACGCCCGCGGCCAAGCGGAAGTTCAGGATCGCCCACCCGCCGAGGCAGAAGTTCGCCAAGTCGGATCTCGCGAAGTACGTCAACTCGTGGAACCAGCTGCCGTACCTGGTCAGTCGGGGCGCACAGAAGAATTTCACCGAGTTCCGACTGCTGATCGAGCAGACACCGCCCGTGGTCGACGTCGCGTACTGCCAGCGAGTCATCGCCATGAGCATCCTGTTCAGGGCCATCGACGCGGTCGCCAAGGAGTGCGAAGCAGGCAGTCACAAGGCCCTAGTCACCGCCTACACGATGGCTCGTCTCTGTGCGGCCACGGAGAAGCGCATCGACCTGGACCGGATCTGGCGGGAGCAGACAGTCACTGAGGCCCTGCATGATGCCGCGGCCGAGCTTTGTCCCCTCGTGATGGAGATGGTCATCCAGGAGGGCAAGCACGTGACCGAGTGGGCGAAGAGCAGCAGGTGTTGGGATGAGGTGTCCCAGATCGAATGGCAGGTGCCAG
Organism: Streptomyces sp. NPDC107471; assembly: GCF_055582845.1. Classification (NCBI taxonomy): domain Bacteria; kingdom Bacillati; phylum Actinomycetota; class Actinomycetes; order Kitasatosporales; family Streptomycetaceae; genus Streptomyces; species Streptomyces sp. NPDC107471. The sequence continues at coordinate 116,884 of NZ_JBVJPC010000002.1, forward strand.
ACGCTCTCGCTGCCGAGCTTCTCGACAGGCCGGTCGAGTTTCTCGTGGACACGCGCGAGGAAGAGGCGGAGCGACTAGCCCGCCTGACGGAGATCGGGGCTGAGGAATGGGAGACGCTGGGCGAGTGGGCCCGCCAGACTCGCAGCCTGGACCCGTCCGAGCAGCATGCGGCGACCCTGGTCGCCACCAAGCTGGCGACCAACGGGAAGATCACGTCCAGCCAGGTGAGACAGGGCTTGGAGATTCACGACAAGGCGTGCAGGATCGGGTTCAACCCCAGTGTCCTCTAGCTCACACAGGAAGTGCCGTCTTGTCACGGCGTCTACTTCCCACAGTATCCCGAACAGTTCTCTGCGGGACACGACACGATCCTGCCTTCACCGTCGTGGCATTTAGAGACGAGAGTGCCCGGCGACACGCCGGCCTGCATCTGAAGCCCGAGGACAGTTCGTCTTGGCCCTGGTCGCGGATGACGAGTGCAAACGGAAGAGTGTGGAAGGCGTCGTAGCTTGGCAGCAGGAGGCTGGCGACAGGAGCGGTAACCGAGGCAGGGGATCTACGGAGAGAAGCCACCACCTTTGGGGGCGCCGTCCAGGTAACAGCAAGCCGAAGATCACGCTGCGAAACGCCGTGCACCGGCTGGGCCGGCTACAGACTCCACCGGCAGGTCGCCCCTGCCGTATCGCGGACTTCGCACAGCCCCGTCACCGAATCGCCCTCGTTGTCGACGGTTGCTTCTGGCACAGTGCCCCACCCATTGCGCCCCAGTACATCGTGGTCCGAACCATAGCGATGGACTGAGAAGATCGCCTTCAATAAGGCTCGAGGCCAGAGGAACACTGCTGACGTCAGATGGTTGAAAGGGCCGTGGTCTACGTGTGGGAGTGCGAAGAGCGCGCCGATCCGGAGGGTGCGGCCAAACGTCTTCTGCAGCTCAGCATCCGCAGAACGAAGAGCTCAACTACACCCTAGTCTTCGGCAGCCTCGTCACCGAAGGTAACGCTGTACAGGTCTTGCGCCGCCGGCTTCCCCACGCAGTGCTTTGCCAGCGGGCACCACGGGCATCCAGGCTCGCGTGACTTGCAGAAGTCATTACCGATGACTCGGAGCGCGGCCATGCGCAACGAAGCGTTGGTCCCCGCGCCCACTAGACGAACCAGGTTGACTCTGCCGTCGGTCAGCTTGTTCGTGCGGTCCGACTCACTGTCGTTGACACGGGCCCCGACACGCAGCGCGCCCTGCGTCACCAGCAAAAGGTCTTGGTCCCCGAGGAGAAGTGTGTACAGGGCCTCTTCGGAGGGCTTAAAACCAAGACGCTCGGGCACGTCGTGCTTCTTCTCGTCACGCCAGCCGTACCGGTCGTCGACAAGAGGCGTGAGGCGGGTCAGCTTGTCCAGGGCTGCCTTCGTGGGTGCCTGCTCCAAAAGCCGCTCGAACACCTTCTTGGTGACGCACTTCATGCCCCTGACTGTCTGCATGATGTCGCGGAGCTCGCCCTGCTTGAGGCGGCTGCCAGACAGCAGCGCCACCACTGCAGCTTGCGGGGACGACATCTCCGGTCCGGGGTATTGGTACCAGCCGTCCTGTTCGCGGGCGGCCTCGGCCCAGCGGCTCAACTCGTCCCGGACCCGTCGCCAGTGCGGGGTGAGCCCCGCGGCAGGAGACTTTCCCTCGACAGGGGCAACAGCCAAAGCTGCAGCCTTTCCCAGCAGCGATGGTACCGCGTTGCCGATCTGCCGGAACGCGTCACTTCGGGTGCCAGCGAACCGGAACCGGTCGGGAAAGGTCTGGATGCGGGCAGCCTCCCGCACTGTGAGGGTGCGAGGCTGCTCGGGGTGGATGTACCAGTAGCCGTCCTTGGCAATGTGCGCGGTGATCGACCGGCTGAGCTCTTCCCAGTCGAGCTTCTTGTACTTGTCAGTGAAGCTGTCCGCACGGTACCGGCGCAGCTCCGGCGGCAGGTCCGAGTACAGGGTCCTGGAGTTCATGTGCCGGGAGAAGATCTCCCAATCGTCCTCTCGCACCCTGCGGGTCATGTGGTCGTGGACCACATCATCCTGCGGTACGTCCCTCCGCATGAGGAAAGCGAACCTGGATAGCTTATCGGGCTCCCGGTAGGGCAGCTCACGCTCACCGACACGCTTGCGCGGCTCGACTTCAAGCTTCGGCAGGTCGGAGATCGCTTCGTGAAGCGACACGGGCGTGTCCTGCTTCGGTGTCCAGTCGAACTGCTCGACGTCGTTGCGGGCCAGCAGTATCAGCCGCTTGCGGTGCTGTGGGACCCCATACTGCCAGGCGTCGACGAGACGGAGCTGGGTGGCATAGCCCAAGTCCTCAAGCTTCTCCTCGATGATGCGGACGACGGCGAAGTCGTCTCCGAGGCCCATATCCGGCACGTTCTCCATAAGAACGGCGCGTGGACGTACACGAGTGACAACGTCCAGATAAGCCCGCCACAGTTGCTTGCGGTGGTCCTGTGGATCCCGTCCATGATTGCGGACCAAGTCCCTGATTTTGCTGCGTCCGGCGCGGCTGAACGGCTGGCACGGCGGTCCGCCAGCCACCAAGTCGATCTCAGCCTGCAGCAGAAGAGCGACCAGCCTGTCACGCACATCCGGGTTTCCGAGGTCCATGTGGAGGCTGAGGCCAGCGAAGTTGGCGGCGTGCGTCTCAAGCGCACGCTCGTCGAAGTCGACTCCTGCAGCGACGGTCCAGCCGGCCTGCTCGAGGCCGAGGCTCAGGCCACCCGCACCCGAGAACAGGTCGACAGCAAGGCGCTCGCCAGCGTGGCGTTCCAGCCACTCGGCAAAATCCTCCTCAGTGCAGCTCTCCGGGTGCCGGGGAAGCTTGAGGTAGTCAGACCGCTCCAGGGGAACACCGTACTTCCCCTTTGTCACCGCACAGCCCTCCTACACAGACGGGATCGACGAGCACCAGGAGAGCACAGACGGCCACTCGAAGCAACGGCCTCGCGGGGCAAACAGTACTGCGCACACCGGATACTTCGCCGACCCAACAGCAGGATCCGTGAGGGTTGGGCGCAGTGTCGTAGTGCCCCGTTCATCCGCCCACAGATCTGTAGCCAACGAACCCTGAGGTGAAGATCCTACGTTGCGTTCTGCCGCCTCTCCCCCAGAGTCCAGCGTCTCGTGACCAATCCGCTCAGTGTGAGCGATCTTGAGTCTTACCTGACGGAGAGGCTGAGGAGGCTCCCAATCGATCTGAGAGCACCCTGCTCCCCTCACCATGTGCGATGCCGCAGTCACGCCAGGGTACGGAGGTACGCCGAATGATAGATATTTCTGCCCTCAGAAGCAGCCAAAGCGCCTACGCCAGTCGCGCAGCACTCGTGGACTACCCGTGGACGGCCTCGCGTCCAGGGCGACATGTGGGCCTCTTGACCAGCGGGCTTCCGTGAAGCGCATGGGCCCTCCGGAGCCGTGTGCGCAGGTTCGAATCCTGCCGGGGGCACCTTGGATTAGGTGCCCAAAGACCCCGTCACCAGCGGAAACGCTGAGGCCGGGGTCTTCGCGTATGTGCGGGCGGAGTGGGCGTGGTCGGGGGTAGGACTGGCCTGCGGTTGGATGGGGCGGTGACTGTTCGGGATGTTGTTCTGCGGTTGCCGGAGATTGATGTTCTTCGTGAGCACTGTCGTTCTCTGGCCATGGTGGAGGCCGTGCTCCAGCGTGAGGGGGCGTATCGGTATCGCTCGTATGACGATCGCTGGGCCCTCGGGGAGTCGTTGGCTTCGATGCAGAACGGGTCGGGGGATGAGTACTCCATCGTTTTCTCGGCCGCCGGGGCTTACGTTCGGGGGTTCGATCATGAATCGCCCATGAGTCCCTATGTGGAGGACGGGCCCTGGCCCGGGGTGATCGACGACGTTCCCGAGGTCTTCCGGGCGTACGTTGTGGAGCCCGCGTTCTGCGATGACGGTCTGCCGTGTGTCACCGCGTGTCTGTGGCGCCTGGCAGGGGACGACGGGTGGAGCACCGGGGCCATCGACTTTCCCGACGGGGTGACGGGTGATCCGGACGGTGCCGACTTTCTCTTTCACCTGTTGGTGGACCGGTCACCCGAGGCGTTTCAGGAGTGGGCCGAGGACTACTACGAGGTTCCGGTGGACCTGGCGGCCGTTCGGCACGTCTTCTCCTCGCGTCCTCTCAGTGAAGACGTGGTCCGTGCGTTGAACTCGGAGATCTCCCTGGCTGACCTTGCCGAGGACATCGCGGAGATCGGCTATCCGACGAGTGCATGAGTGCACCGGTGAAGGGCCTTGATCGCTTTTCGCGGTGGTCGCCTGGGGAACCCGTCTCCTCGTCCGTGTTCCGCCTACTTCGAGGAGGCCGCCGTGGCCGAGCAGGAGCGTGCCCAGCAGGATCCCGTGACGCAGCATCCGCAGCCCGATTTTCCGGCGCAGGATCAGCCGCATCCGGGCTGGACCGGGCCGATGGATCCGCCGCCGGATCACGGTGAGGAGTCGTATCGCGGTTCCGGGCGGCTGGAGGGGCGCAAGGCCGTCATCACGGGTGGGGACTCCGGGATCGGGCGGGCGGTGGCGTTGGCCTACGCCCGTGAGGGTGCCGATGTGCTGTTCACGCACCTGCCGGAGGAAGCGGACGAGGCGCGCGAGACGTCCCGGCTCGTCGAGGACGCCGGCCGCAAGGCGGTCGCCGTCTCCTGTGACATCCGTGAGGAGGACAACTGCAGGGCGTTGGTGGAGCGCGCGGTCGCCGAGTTCGGGCGGATCGACGTGCTGGTGAACAACGCGGCGTACCAGATGTCGCAGCCCGACGGCATCGAGGCCATCACGACCGAGCAGTTCGACCGGGTGATGCGCACCAACCTGTACGGGATGTTCTGGCTGACCAAGTTCGCCGTGCCGCACATCCCGAAGGGCGGCAGCGTCATCAACTCCACGTCGGTGCAGGCGTACAAGCCCAGCCCGCACCTGCTGGACTACGCCATGACGAAGGGCGCGATCGTCACCTTCACCCAGGGGCTGGCCCAGATGCTCGCCGAGCGCGGCATCCGCGTCAACGCGGTGGCGCCGGGCCCGGTGTGGACGCCGTTGATTCCCGCGACGCTGCCCGACACCGCGGAGTTCGGCAAGCAGAGTCCGCTCGGCCGCCCGGCCCAGCCCGTCGAACTGGCCCCGGCCTACGTGTATTTGGCCTCTCAGGAGGCGAGTTTCGTCACCGCGGAGATCCTCAACGTCACCGGTGGCACGCCCCTGCCCTGATCGGCCGTGCATCGCTGGAGTTCCGGCATTCCGGCGGTGCTCCGAAGCCTGCGCCCGCCGCGCTCTGCTAGAAGCGGGCGGCTGCCTGAGGGTCGGCCCCGCGGGGGACGGCTCGCACACAGGTACGGAGTTTGGGCTGTTCCCGCAGTGGTGAGGCGCCGGGGATGCACGAGCAACTTGTCACGGTCGCCCACCGGCAGAGACTCGCGGCGCAGCGGCCCGCGGAGCGCGACGCCTTCTTCGACAACGCCAAGTACCTGGCCATCGTCCTGGTCGCCGTGGGGCACGCGTGGGAGCCGCTGCGCGACGGGAGCCGGGGCGTGTCCGCGCTGTACCTGCTGGTGTACGCCTTCCACATGCCGGCGTTCATCGTCGTCTCCGGCTACTTCTCGCGGAACTTCGACGCGAGTCCGGGGCGGTTGCGGCGGCTGGTGACCGGGCTCGTCGTGCCGTACGTCGTGTTCGAGACGGCGTACACGCTGTTCACGCGGTGGACGGACCGGGCGCCGGACCGGCCGGTGAGTCTGCTGGACCCGCTGTATCTGACGTGGTTTTTGGTGGCGTTGTTCGTGTGGCGGCTGACCACACCTCTGTGGCGGCGGTTGCGGCATCCGGTGCCGGTCGCCCTCGCCGTGGCGATGCTCGCGACGCTCACGCCCTCCATCGGCGACGACCTCGACCTCCAGCGGGTCCTGCAGTTCCTGCCGTACTTCGTGCTGGGCCTGTCGCTCCGGCCCGAGCACTTCCGGCTGGTGCGCCGGCGGGCGGTACGGCTGCTCGCCGGGCCGGTGTTCGCGGGTGCGCTGGTCGTGGCGTACTGGGCGGTGCCGCGGATGAGCGGGGCCTGGCTCTACCACCGCGACAGCGCCCGCGAACTGGGCGGGCCCGCCTGGTCGGGGCCGGTGATGACCCTGGTCACCTTCGGGTGCTCGCTGGTCCTGGTCACGTGCTTCCTCGCGCTGGTGCCGGGCCGGCGGACCTGTTTCACCGCGCTGGGCGCGGGCACCCTGTACGGCTATCTGCTGCACGGCTTCCTCATCCAGGCCGCCCGCTCCTGGGGCTGGTACACCCCTCACACCCCGCTCGGCGTGGCAGTCCTCACCCTCATCGCCGCGACCGTCGTGACGGCCCTGTGCACCCCACCGGTCCGCCGCGCCCTGCGGTGCGTGGTGGAACCGGAACTCCGCTGGGCCTTCCGCCGAGAATCCCCCCGACCGGCCCACCCCTGACCAACACGGCGAGCCATCGGCTCCGGGCCCGTGCCCAAGCTGACCGGGACCCGTCTGCCATCGGCTCCGGGCTCGTGGTCAAGTGGGTCCGGCGACCGCCTGCCAGCGACCTCTGCCAGCAGCACCGCCCCCTGAGCAAAGACCACCTGTACTGGGACCAGCAACCAGTCCCCCGATCGCCCGGGTCTCCGCCCAACCACAACGACAACCCGGCCCGCACCCCCGGCCGGCCCCGGCCCCGGACCGGCGCAGGAACCACCCCCGCCGGGGCCGGCACTCCGGGTCGGCTACTTCGACGTGCGCTCCGCGACGGACGGCACCGGGCTCGGTGCCGTCGGCCTGGCCGGGGCGGGGCTCGGGGCGGTCGACGGTCGCTCCTTCGGCAACACCGACGGCACCGGGCTCGGCACAGTCGTCGGCTCGGCCGGGACCGGGCTCGGCTCGGACGCCCCGTGAGAAGGAACCGGGCTCGGCTCGGCCGGTCCCTCGGAGGGGACCGGTGACGGCACGGTCGAGGGGGCCGCGGACGGGACCGGGGACGGGTTCGCGGAGCCCGTCGCGGCGCCCGCGAGGGCGGTCCAGCCGCCCACGGCCACGGCGGTTCCCGCGAGGACTCCGATCAGGAGGCGGCGGGTGGGTCGGATGGCACGGCGGTTCGTCAAGGCTGGCTCCTCTGTGGTCGGTCGCTTGCGTGAGAGGAGTACGGGGCGGCGGCCGGGACGGGTTGCACGGACCGGCGCGGAAAGTTTTCTCGCGGGGCGTGCAACCTCGTGGAGCGTTCCGCCGTACCTCTGAGGGACAGGTGTGACGGGTTCGGCGGAGGGTCGGGGCGGGTGCGGGAAGCAGTCCGGGAGCGGGAGTTCCGGGAGTTCGCCGAGGCCCGGCAGGGGCAGCTCCGACGCAGCGCGTATCTGCTGTGCGGGGACTGGCACCAGGCCCAGGACCTCACCCAGACGACGTTGATGAAGCTGTACGCCTCCTGGGGACGGGTCCGCCGCGACGGCAATGTCGAGGCGTACGCCCGTACGATCCTCACCCGCGTCTTCATCGACCAGTACCGCAAGCGCACGTGGCGGGAGGAGCCGACGGAGGAGGTGCCGGAGCCGGTGTCCGCGGAGCCGCCGGTCACGCCCGAGCTGCGGCTGGTGATGCAGGCCGCGCTGATGGAACTGCCGCCCCGCTACCGGGCGGTCCTGGTACTGCGGTTCTGGGAGGACTGGAGTGTGGAGCAGACCGCCGAGGCGCTGCGCGTGACGCCGGGCACGGTCAAGAGCCAGAGCGCCCGCGGGCTCGTCAGGCTGCGCGGGCTCGTCGAGGGCCTGGCGGGCGAGACGAGCGGGAGGTGAGGCGGCAGATGTACGACACGGACGAGTACGGGGAGGGCGGCCGCGTGCGGGACGCCTTCGAGGTCATCCTCGACGGCACGCGGGAACCGGCCCTGCCCAGCGTCACCGACGCGGCTGTCGCCGGCGGCCGACGGATCCGCCGCCGTCGTACGGCGGTCTCGGGCGCCGTGGGAGCGGTGGTGGCCGCCGCCCTCGCGGCCGGGGTCGTGGCCGCGCTGCCCGGCACCGGGCCCGGCCGCTCCTCGGAACCGTCGGTGCCGCTGGCCCCGGCGAGCAGTGCCCCGCCGACCGGCACCGGCCCGGCGCCCCCGTCGACCGCTCCCTCCGAACCCTCGGTCGTTCCGTCACCGAGGCCCGGCACGACCGGCATCAGCACGGGTGTCGCCCCGGTGGCCTCGCCCTCGCCGTGACGGCCGGCGGCCCGCGAGGAGGGGAACGCCCCGGGCATCGGCACCGCCGTGTGACAAGATGCTTCGGTCATGCCCCACCAGAAAGGGACGATTCCCATGTCCAGGGTCGAGCTGACCACTAATTTCGGCCGTATCGTCCTCGAGCTCGCCGACGCCGAGGCGCCCAAGACCGTCGAGAACTTCCTGAAGTACGTCGGCAACGGGCACTACGACGGCACGATCTTCCACCGGGTGATCAACGGCTTCATGGTCCAGGGCGGTGGCTTCACCCCGGACATGGTGCAGAAGCCCACGCTCGCGCCGGTCCCGAACGAGGCCGACAACGGTCTGAAGAACACCGCGTACACCGTGGCGATGGCGCGCACCAGCGACCCGCACTCGGCGACCGCGCAGTTCTTCGTCAACGTCTCGGACAACGACTTCCTCAACTTCACGGCCAAGAGCCCGAACGGCTGGGGCTACACCGTGTTCGGCCGGGTCGCCGAGGGCCAGGACGTCGTCGACCAGATCAAGGGCGTACGGACCGGCAGCAGCCGCGGTCACGGCGACGTGCCGACGCAGCCGGTGATCATCGAGTCCGCGAAGGTCGTCGACTGACCTCTCCGCACGACTGACGCGACCTGCGCGGTGCCGACGGCGGTGCGCAGGTCACGCGGTCCTCTTGCGGGCGGTCGTCTTCTTGGCCGCCGTCTTCTTCGCGGTCGTCGCCTTCTTGGCCGCCGTCTTCTTCGTCCCCTGGGACGACTTCGCCGTCGTCTTCTTGGCCGCGGCCGTCTTCTTCGTCGTGGTGCTCCTGGCGGTCCTGGCGGTCGACTTCTTCCCGTCGGTCTGCTTCGGCGCGGTGCGCGCCGACTTCCGCTGCGGCAACTGTCTGACCTCCCCCGGCTCCTCGCCCCGCGACTCCTTGGCCTCCCGCACGCTCTTCTCCAGCGCGGCCATGAGGTCGAGCACCTTGCCGCTGCGGGCCGGTTCCGGGGCTTCCGGCGGGGCCTCCCCCGCGGCCTTCGCGGCGACGACCTCCTCCAGCGCCTCGCGGTACTCGTCGTGGAGTTCGTCCAGCTCGATCTCGCCGAGGGTGTCCATCAGGGCGTCGGCGAGGTCGAGCTCCTTGTCGCTGACGGTGACCTTGGTGTCGGGGGCGAGTCCCTCGGGCGCGCGGACCTCGTCCGGCCACAGCAGTCCGTGCAGGGCGATGGCGTCCTCGACCACCCGGAGCATGCCGAGGCGCTCGCGGCCGCGCAGCGCGTACTTGGCGATGGCCACCTTGTTGCTGCGCTTGAGGGCCTCCCGGAGCAGGGTGTACGGCTTGGCCGCGGGGGCGCCGCCGGCCTGGAGGTAGTACGACGCGTCCATCTGGAGCGGGTCGATCCGGTCGGCCGGCACGAAGGCCACGATCTCGATCGTCCTGGCCGTGGGGAGCGGCAGGTGGGCCAGGTCCTCGTCGGTGATCGGGATGATGGTGCCGTCCGCGTCCTCGTACCCCTTGCCGATCTCCGCCTGGCTGATCTCCCGGTCCTCCAGTTCGCAGACCTTGCGGTAGCGGACCCGGCCGCCGTCCTCGGTGTGGATCTGGCGGAAGGAGATCGAGTGGCTCTCGGTGGCGTTGACCAGCTTGATCGGGATGCTGACCAGGCCGAAGGAGATGGCGCCGTTCCATATGGATCTCACCAGCAGCCCCTTTCTGGGGTATTACGCCGTTTTATCCCTGTTTGCGTGAGATTCTCATCGTATGACGCCGATCACAGAGGTGGAGGGACGACGGCTCGCGCTCAGCAATCTGGAGAAGGTGCTGTACCCGGCCACCGGCTTCACCAAGGGCGAGGTGCTCCACTACTACGCCACCGCGGCCGACGTCCTCCTCCCCCATCTGCGTGACCGTGCCGTCTCCTTCCTGCGCTATCCGGACGGTCCCGAGGGCCAGGTCTTCTTCGCCAAGAACGTGCCGCCGGGTACGCCCGACTGGGTCACCACGGCCGAGGTGCCCCGCTCCGAGGGCCCGGCCCGGATGGTTTTGGTCCAGGACCTGGCGAGCCTGATGTGGGCCGCCAACCTGGTCACCGAGTTCCACACCCATCAGTGGCTGGTCGAATCGCCCGACGAGGCCGACCGTCTGGTCCTCGACCTCGACCCGGGCCCGCCCGCGACGGTCGTCGAGTGCTGCGAGGTGGCGCTGTGGCTGCGGGAGCGGCTGGCGGCGGACGGCATCGAGGCGTACCCGAAAACCGCCGGCTCCAAGGGGCTGCACCTGCTGGCGGCGGTGCGGGGAGCTTCCTCGGACCAGGTGTCGGAGTACGCCAAGCAGCTCGCCGTGGAGGCGGAGCGGGCGCTGCCGCGGCTGGCCCTGCACCGGATGACCCGCAGTCTGCGGCCCGGGAAGGTCTTCGTGGACTGGAGTCAGAACGCCGCCCGCAAGACCACGGCCACGCCGTACACCCTGCGGGCCCGGGCGCGGCCTCTGGTGTCGGCGCCGGTGACCTGGACGGAGGTGGAGGAGTGTGCGGCGCCGGGGCAACTGGCCTTCGAGGCCGGGGATGTGGGGCCGCGGGTGCAGGACTACGGTGATCTGCTCGCTCCTCTGTTGGACGGTGAGCGGGCGTCACCGTTGCCGTGAGGGCGCGACGGGGGGCGGGCGGGTCGGGTCGTTGGGCGGCTGCGGGTGAGTGGGGGCGCGAGGGGGGTGCCGGGGCGGGTCGTCGGGCGGCTGCGGGTGCGTGGGGGCTTGTCGCGCAGTTCCCCGCGCCCCTGAGTGGGCTCCACCAGACGGCGTCCAGACCTCCCCGCCCCCGCGCCCCAGCCCCACCCGCACCACACGGTGTTCAGACCTTGGTCCACGTGTGTCGGTCTCTTGCCATGGCGTGCAGGGCCTCCACGTCTGCCGGTTTGAGGGTGGCGCCGAGGTGGGTGAGGGACTCCAGGTCCGTGTCGCGCAGGACGCGGATGCCGCGGGGCGGGAGGGTGACCGCGAGGTCGGAGGGGCCGAGCAGGGCGAGGACCGGGTGGACCTCGGCGGTCAGGGCGTAGGAGGCGCGGTCGGCGTCCGCGCGGACGCGGCGCAGCAGGGGCTGCGGGTCGCGGCGGCCGAGGGAGACCATCGGGTCGGCGACCGTGACCCGCTGCTTGCGGGCGTACAGCGTGTGCACGGCGAACAGTCCGCCCGGGCCGATCGCCAGATGGTGGACGCGGTCGCCGCCGGGCAGCGGGACGGAGTGCAGGGTGTGCCAGCCCGCGCCGTCGAGCCGGTCCAGCGCCTCGCCCACGGCCTGCTCGGCCTCCAGGGCACGCCGACGCGGGTCGCGGCGCAGCCGGTGGCCGGGGCCCGGGTCCCGGTCCAGGGCGATCTGGAGGGCCTCGCCGGGCCGGTTGGGCGCCAGGTCGTCGTCCGGGTGGAGGGAGAGCCGGGCCAGTTCGACGGGCGTCGGCACCGGGGGCGGGCCCACCGCCACCCGGCCGGTGAGGAAGGGGCCGAGGGCGTCGAGCACGTCCGCTCTGCGGTCCTCGCTCAGCAGGTTGATCCGGGCCGCCTCACGGTCGTACCAGGCGATGTTCCTGCCGTCCGTGAGGCAGACGTAGAGCCGCTCCTGGCCATGGCGCCAGGTCGGTACGACGCGCAGTCCGCTCATGCACCATCACCCCATGGACCATGGGAACAGGCGGGGTGCTGCACAGGCAAGAAGCCGGTTACCTTTGGGGTGAGTTGCCATGAGTTGCAGGGCTTGGCGCAGGGGCTTGGGGAGGCGCTGTTGCGGACCCGCAGGATGCAACCCGACGTACCGGCTCCGGACACGGCGTGGGACGAGATCGTGCCCGGGCTGTGGATGGGCGGACACGAGTTCCAGGGCCGGTCCGGGCAACGGGAGTTCGCCGTCGTACGGGACGAGTTCGAGGTCGTGCAGACGCTGCTGCGGCTGCCGGGCCACGGCCCCGATCCCGGTGTCGAGCACCATGTGTGGCCGATTCCGGACGGTCCGCTGGACGGGACCCAGTTGGCGGGCGTGATACGCCTGGCACAGGCCGCGTGCGACGCGCTGGACGAGGGCCGCAGGGTCCTCGTCCGCTGCTGTCACGGCTACAACCGCGCAGGCCTGGTCGTCGCGCACGCCCTGGTCCGCCGGGGACAGAGCCCCGACGCGGCGATCCGGCTGATCCGCGGCCGGCGCTCGCCGTGGGCGCTGCACAACGAGCTGTTCGTCGAGTACCTCCGCACCGGGCTGTCCACGGCCCGGCTGCTGGAGGAGCTGACCGAGTAGGCCGCCCGGTACCGCCGGACGGCGAAAAGGACGTCCGTACGAATAATGTGTACGGGGCCGACGCCCCCGACGGCCCCGACCCCAGGAGCACAGTGCCACCCGCCCGCCGCGCACCCCGTACGGCCCGTGCCGCAGCCGCCGTCGCCGTGCTGCTCGTGGCCGCGGCAGGCTGTGGTGACGCGGGCGACCTGGTGGGCGCGGGCTCGACGCCGACCGCGATCAGCCCCGACCGGTTGTGGCCGGAGCTGACGCCCGCCTCCAGCCCGGCCTTCGAGATCGGCGAGGTGGACTCGCAGACCGTGGCGGGCGTCTCCGTGCCCGGCGACGACATCCGCACGGTGGACCCGGTCGCGCTGGTGCGCGCCGAGATCCGCGAGGACCCCGGCACCTACGCCGGCGCGGGGTACGCCGAGACGGCCCGCCGGATGGCCGACTGCGGGAAGGCGGGGGCGGCCGGGAAGCGGTGTCCCGTGCTGAAGCCGTACTACCGCGATCTGACCGGTGACGGGCACGAGGACCTGACGCTGGGCTTCCTCCAGTTGCCCGGCAATGTCACCGCCGTCCGCGTCTACACCGTGGCGAAGCACCGGCTGGTGCGGGTCATGCACTGGGAGGACGCGGTCAGCGGGGTCGAGCTGGCCGGGCACTCGGTGATCATCCGGTCGCCGAGCGAGGTGGCCGGGTACGAGTACCGGCTCCAGTGGACCTGGGACCCGCAGCAGAAGTCGATGCTCCTCACGCACGACGAGATGCTCCGCACCGGCAGCCGGGCCCTCGGGGACGCGCCGAGCCCGACGCCCAGCCTGACACCCGGCCCGACGCTCAGCCCGACGCCCAGCCCGTCGGCGAGTTCGCGATGAGGCTCGCGCTGCCCCGCTGGTCCGGCACGCTCGCGGTGAAGGCCGCCGTGTTCATCACCGTGATGTGCTGCGCCCTGGCCGCGCTGCTCGGGGTCCTCGTGCACGTCTCGGTGACGAACCAGACCGTCGGCGAGGCCCGGCACCTGGCCCTGAGCCGGCTGAAGGACGCGACCGAGGCGTACGAGGCCGGGGACACCCTGCGCTGGGACGCGGGCGTGGACCCGCCGGACCTGCCGGGCTCGCTGCGGGCGCTGGCGGTGGCCGGCGACCGCGGCACGATGGTCGGCGTGCACCGAGGACGCCCCACGATGTGGGCGGCGGGACCGGTGGACGGGAAACGGGCGCTGGCCGTGGAGGTCGACTACTCGCAGGGCGCCCGGACGATCGCGGGCCTCGACCGGGCGATCCTGTGGTCGTCGGCGCTGGCGATCACGGCGACGCTGCTGGTGGGAGCGTTCGCGGTCACCCGGGTGACGACCCGGCTGCACACGACCGCCCGGGTGGCCCGGCGGATCACCGCGGGCGATCTCGACGCGCGTGTCGGCGATCCGCGGACGAAGGATCCCTCGCGGCCGCAGGACGAGGTGGCCGCGGTGGCCGCCGCGCTGGACTCCATGGCGGGGTCGTTGCAGGGGAAGCTGCTGAGCGAGCAGCGGTTCACCGCGGATGTGGCGCACGAGCTGCGGACGCCGTTGACGGGGCTGCACGCGGCGGCCGAGCTGCTGCCGCCGGGACGGCCGACCGAACTGGTGCGGGACCGGGTGGCCGCGCTGCGGACGCTGACCGAGGACCTGCTGGAGATCTCCCGGCTGGACACCGGCCGGGAGAAGCTGGAGCTGGACGCAGAGCGCCTGGGCGCGGTGGCCGAGCGGGTGGTGCGGGCGTCCGGGACCGACACCGAGGTCGTCGTCGTACGGGATCTGGCCGTGGAGACGGACCGGCGGCGGCTGGAGCGGGTGCTGGGCAACCTGGTGGCCAACGCGCACCGGCACGGGCGGGGACCGGTGTCGCTGACGGTCGACGGGGCGGTGGTGACGGTACGGGACCACGGGGACGGGTTCCCGGCGTATCTCGTCGAGCACGGCCCGCAGCGGTTCCGCACGGAGGGCGGGGCCCGGGGGCACGGGCTGGGGCTGACGATCGCGGTGGGACAGGCGGAGGTGCTCGGGGCCCGGCTCTCGTTCTCGAACGCGGAGGACGGCGGGGCGGTCGCGACGCTGACGTTGCGGTAGGCGCTGCTCCTATGGCCCATCTGAAAGGGCGACCGGTCCGCACGCCTCCTAACGTGGCGAACAGTCAGGTCCGCCCCCAACGGAGGTCCCCCCATGTCCCTGCGCTCCCGTCTCCCCATAGCCGTCGCCGCCTGCGCCCTCGCCGTCACCGCCCTCGCCACGCCTGCCGTCGCCGGTGACGAGTGGGGCGACGACGACCCCCAGAGCTCCTCGGGGAACCACCAGAACGAGGGCCAGAACCAGGGCCAGAACCAGGGCCAGAATCAAGGCCAGAACCAAGGGCAGAACCAGGGCCAGAACCAGAACTCACGCCTGGCCCGGGGTGTCGTGACGGCCAGTTCGCTGGCGCTGCGCAGCGCGCCCAACCGGGGCGGCCAGATCATCCGCTGGGCCGAACGGGGTGAGGTCGTCTCCATCTTCTGCCGGACCAACGGCCAGAGCGTCCAGGGCAACCGCCAGTGGTACCTCCTCACGGACGGCACCTGGGCCTGGGGGTCGGCCCGGTACATCAGGACCATCGGTTCGGCGCCACGCTGGTGCTGACATCTCCCGCAGGCTAGGCAGACATCACGTGCTATTTGGGTAAGTTCCGGACATGACCAAGGCCGGAACCACCGTGGCCCCCGCGGACACCTCCGCTCGCGCGGTACGCCTGCCCCGGCGCCGTGGCATCGAACTGGCCCTCATCGCCCTCGCCGTGTTCCTGTCGGTGTACGGCTACTGCGCGGTGGGCCTCGCCAGGAACGGCACCGTCCCGCCCGGCGCCGCCGGATACGGCGCCGGGCTCGGTGTGCTCGCGTTCGTCGCCCATCTGGCGGTGCGGCTGAGGGCGCCGTACGCCGATCCGCTCCTGCTGCCCATCGGGGTGCTGCTCAACGGCCTGGGCCTGGTGCTGATCTACCGGCTCGACCTGGAGACGCCCGGCGACCGCGCCGCCCCCACCCAGCTCGTGTGGTCCACGGTCGGGGTGACCCTGTTCACCGTGATCGTCCTGATGCTGCGCGACCACCGCGTGCTCCAGCGGTACGCCTACGTCTGCGTCGCCGCCGCGCTCGCCCTGCTGATCCTGCCGATCCTCTTCCCGGCCGTGAACGGCGCCCGCATCTGGATCCGGATCGCCGGGTTCTCCATCCAGCCGGGCGAGTTCGCGAAGGTGCTGCTGGCCGTGTTCTTCGCCGCCTATCTCGCGACCAACCGGAACGCGCTGGCGTTCACCGGACGGCGGTTCTGGGGGCTCCAACTGCCCACCGGCCGGGTGCTGGGCCCGCTGCTCGCCATCTGGCTGCTCAGCGTCGGGGTCCTGGTCCTGGAGCGCGACCTCGGCACCTCGCTGCTGTTCTTCGGGCTGTTCGTCGTCCTGCTGTACGTCGCCACCGGCCTCACCGGCTGGATCGCGATCGGCCTGCTGCTGGCCACCGTCGGCGCCTTCGCCGTGGGCTGGCTGGAACCGCACGTGCACAGCCGGGTGGAGGACTGGCTGCACCCCTTCGCCTCGATCGAGGCGGGCCAGGGACCCAACCAGCTCGCGCAGTCCCTGTTCGCCTTCGCGGCGGGCGGGGTCCTCGGCACCGGGCTCGGGCTCGGCCACTCCGTCCTGATCGGCTTCGCCGCCAAGTCGGACTTCATCCTGGCGACGGCGGGCGAGGAACTGGGCCTGGCCGGACTGTCCGCCGTCTTCCTGCTGTACGCCCTGCTCGTGGAGCGCGGCTACCGGGCGGGCCTCGCCCTGCGCGACCCCTTCGGACGGCTCCTGGCGGTCGGCCTCGCCTCGATCGTCGCGCTCCAGGTGTTCGTGATCGCGGGCGGGGTCGGCGGACTGATCCCGCTCACCGGCATGGCGATGCCGTTCCTCGCCCAGGGCGGCTCGTCGGTCGTCACCAACTGGGCGATCGTCGCCCTGCTGATCCGGGTGAGCGACTCGGCCCGCCGCCAGTACGACGGCAAGGAGACCCCGTGACGACACCAGGCCCCGGCCCCGGTATGGCCCGCTACATCCGGCACGCCGCCTGCTTCTGCGTCCTGCTGCTCACCGCACTGCTCGTCAACGCCACCCGCGTCCAGGTCTTCGAGGCCCACGCGCACGCCGACAACCCGGCCAACCGCCGCGAGAACATCGCCCGGTACGGCCGGGAGCGCGGGAACATCCTGGTCGGCGGGCGGCCGGTCACCGGCTCCCGGGACACCGGGGAGCAGCTCCGCTACGAACGGACGTACACGGACGGGCCGTTGTACGCGCCGGTGACCGGCTTCGCCTCGCAGGAGTACGGCACGAGTCTGCTGGAGCACAGCGAGGACGCGGTCCTGTCCGGCACGGACCCGATGCTGAGGCCCTTCCCGCTGTGGAACGACTTCACGCGGAGCCGCAACCCGGGCGGGGACGTCGTCACGACGCTCGACGCGGCCGCGCAGCGGGCGGCCTACCGCGGGCTCGCCGGGCGCAAGGGCGCGGTGGCGGCCGTGGAGCCGGCGACGGGCCGCATCCTCGCGCTGGTGTCCTCGCCGTCGTACGACCCGGGGGTGCTGTCGGGCAACAACGCGGGGGTGGGCCAGTCCTGGGCGTGGCTCAACGGCAACCCGGACCGGCCGATGCTCAACCGGGCGGTCCGGCAGACCTATCCGCCGGGTTCGACGTTCAAGGTGGTCACCGCGGCGGCCGCGCTGGACGCGAAGGTGATCGAGGACGTGGACGCGCCGACCGACTCGCCGGCGCCGTACACGCTGCCCGGCACCACCACCTCGCTCAGCAACGAGTCCGAGGGCTGCCGGGACCTGTCCCTGCGGGAGGCCTTCCGGTGGTCGTGCAACACGGTGTTCGCGAAGCTCGGGGTGGACGTCGGGGTGCGGGACATGACGGCCACCGCGCGCGCCTTCGGCTTCAACGACCCCGCGCTGCGCATTCCGTTCTCGGTGGCCCGCAGCACCTTCGACCCGACCGTGGACCGGGCGCAGCTCGCCCTGTCGTCGATCGGCCAGTACAACACCCGCGCGACCCCGCTCCAGATGGCGATGGTCTCGGCGGCCGTCGCCAACGGCGGCCAGATCCGCACGCCCTACCTCGTGGAGCGGACCACCTCGGCGGGCGGCAGCATCGTGGACACGGCGGGTCCGCGGCCGGTGCGGCAGGCGATGGAACCGGCGACGGCCGCGGTGCTGAAGGAGCTCATGACCCAGGTGGTGACCGAGGGCACCGGCACCAACGCGGCCATCCCCGGCGCGATCGTGGGCGGCAAGACCGGCACCGCCCAGCACGGCATCGACAACTCCGGGATGCCGTACGCCTGGTTCGTGGCGTGGGCGCAGGGCGAGCGGGACATGGAGCCCGAGGTCGCCGTGGCGGTGGTGGTGGAGGACGCGTCGGCGGACCGGGGGGACATCACCGGGGGCGGGGTGTCCGCGCCCATCGCGCGGGCGGTGATGAAGGCGGTGCTCAACTCCAAGGAGTGAGACGGGGGTTGAGGGGCCTTCGGCGGCCGACCTACCGTTCGGTCCATGACTGAAGCGACCGCGTACCAACTCGCCCAGGTGAACATCGGCCGTCTCACAGCCCCGCTGGACTCCGCGCAGTTGAAGGACTTCGTCGACCACCTCGATCCCGTGAACGCCGACGCGGACGCCGCAGACGGTTTCGTCTGGCGGCTGGAGGGCGAGGCGGGCGACGCCACCGACATCGCCGTCTTCGGCGACGAGTGGCTGATCATCAACATGTCGGTGTGGCGGGACGCCGACGCGCTGACGTCGTACATGTACCAGGGCCGGCACCGCGCGATGCTCGCCCGCCGCCGGGAGTTCTTCGAGCGGGTCCAGGAGGCGATGGTGGCCCTGTGGTGGGTTCCGGCCGGCCACCGCCCCACGGTCGCCGAGGCCGAGTCGCGGCTGCTGCACCTGCGCACGCACGGCCCGACACCGTACGCCTTCACGCTGCGCAGGCCGTATCCGGCGCAGGGGGCGGAGCCGGCCACCGTCCTCGAACTACCCGACGACCTGGGCTGCTCGGTCTAGGGCCGCTCACCCCTCCCCGGCCGCGATCGTCTCCCGTACCTCCGCGACCCGTTCCCGCTCCTCGGCCGCGAAGCGTTCCGCGTCCAGTTTCTCGGCGATCTCCTCGTCCTGGGCCATGAGGAGGTCGAGGTTGGAGTTGCCCATCTCGAATACGCCCATGTCGACGTAGGCCTGCTGGAGGCGCTTGCCCCACAGGCCGATGTCCTTGACGCAGGGGACGATCCGGGAGAAGAGCAACTGGCGGAAGAGGGCGAGGAACTCGGACCGTTCGGCGTACTCCTCGGCCTCCGCCTTCGGGATGCCGAAGTTCTCCAGCACCTCGACCCCGCGCAGCCGGTCCCGCATGAGGTGGCAGCCCTCGATGACGAACTCCTCGCGTTCGCGCAGTTCGGCGTCGGAGAGCTGCCGGTAGTAGTCCCGCAGGGCCATGCGCCCGAAGGCCACGTGCCGGGCCTCGTCCTGCATGACGTAGGCGAGGATCTGCTTCGGCAGGGGCTTGTCGGTGGTGTCGCGGATCATGCCGAACGCGGCCAGCGCGAGGCCCTCGATGAGGACCTGCATGCCGAGGTAGGGCATGTCCCAGCGGGAGTCGCTCAGCGTGTCGCCCAGCAGCGACCGGAGGTTGTCGTTGATCGGGTACAGCATCCCGATCTTCTCGTGGAGGAAGCGGCCGTAGATCTCCGCGTGCCGCGCCTCGTCCATCACCTGGGTCGCCGAGTAGAGCTTGGCGTCGAGGTCGGGCACGGACTCCACGATCCGCGCGGCGCACACCATCGCGCCCTGCTCGCCGTGCAGGAACTGGCTGAACTGCCAGGAGGCCAGGTGCTTGCGCAGTTCGCCCTTGTCCTTGTCGGTGAACTTCGTCCAGTACTTGGTGCCGTAGACGGAGATGGACTCGTCGGGGGTGCCGAGGGGGTCGGTGGGATCGACTTCGAGGTCCCAGTCGATGCGCTTCTGCCCGTCCCACTGCTTGTCCTTGCCCTTCTGGTACAGGGCGAGGAGGCGTTCGCGGCCGTCGTCGTACTCCCAGGCGAAACGGGCCTGACCCGTGGCCGGTACCTGCCAGTGGGGGTCCCCGGGATCCGTGGTGTACAGGTCGAAAGTCGGCATGTTCCGCAGGCTGCCCCTTTGTAGACGCCGGGTCAACAAGTCGTGCGCGAGGGATTGACGGCCTTGCTGACAAGCAGTCTCATAAGAGCCATGACGAGTCTGACAGATGTCGACGCGCTCGAAGGGCTGCGTGACGCCCTCGGCCTGCTCAAGGACCGGGAGCAGGTCGCCGAGCGGCTGCTCGACTCCTCCGCCAAGCACTCCTTCGACCCGGACAAGGAACTCGACTGGGACGCGCCCTTCGAGGACGGCCTGTGGTACTGGCCGCCGGAGCTGGTGTCGCTCTACGACACCCCGATGTGGCGGCGGATGAGCGAGGAGCAGCGGATCCTGCTCTCCCGGCACGAGGCCGCGGCGCTGGCCTCGCTGGGGATCTGGTTCGAGATCATCCTCATGCAGCTCCTGTGCCGTCACATCTACGACAAGGCGGCCACGAGCGCGCATGTGCGGTACGCCCTCACCGAGATCGAGGACGAGTGCCGGCACTCGAAGATGTTCGCGCGGCTGATCACCCGGGGCGACACGCCCTGGTACCCGGTGAGCCGGACCCATCAGCAGCTCGGGCGGCTGTTCAAGACGATCTCCACGACCCCGGGGTCGTTCACGGCGACGCTGCTGGGTGAGGAGATCCTCGACTGGATGCAGCGGCTGACGTTCCCGGACGAGCGCGTGCAGCCGTTGATCCGGGGCGTGACGCGGATCCACGTCGTGGAGGAGGCGCGGCACGTGCGCTACGCGCGGGAGGAGCTGCGGCGCCAGATGGTCTCCGCCCCGCGGTGGTCCCAGGAGTTCACCCGGGTGACGTCCGGGGAGTTCGCCCGGGTGTTCTCGGTCGCCTTCGTGAACCCCGAGGTCTACACGAACGTCGGCCTGGACCAGCGGGAGGCGCTGGCGCAGGTGAAAGCGAGCGGGCACCGGCGGGAAGTGATGCAGACGGGTGCGAAGCGGCTGACCGACTTCCTGGACGACATCGGTGTGCTCCGGGGCGTCGGGCGCCGACTGTGGAAGTCCTCGGGACTGCTGGCCTGACGGTCGTGCGCGGACCGGCAGGGGCTGGTCGCGCAGTTCCCCGCACCCCTGAACGACATGCACCGGTCCGGCCTTCAAGGGGCGCGGGGAACTGCGCGACCAGCCACGACGCTCCCGCGGACGCCGACTACGCTGCACTCATGACCCCATCCGCGCCCGCCTACCGGAGACTCGGCGTCGAGGAGCGCAGAAGCCAGCTCCTCGAGGCCGCCCTCGGCCTCTTCGCGCACCGCGCCCCCGAGGACGTGTCCCTGGACGACGTGGCCGAAGCGGCCGGAGTCTCCCGTCCCCTCGTCTACCGGTACTTCCCCGGCGGCAAGCAGCAGCTCTACGAGGCCGCGCTGCGGTCCGCCGCGGACGAACTGGAGCAGTGCTTCGACGAGCCCCGGGACGGCCCCCTGCTCGATCGCCTGTCCCGCGCCCTCGACCGCTACCTCGCCTTCGTCGACGAGCACGACGCCGGCTTCAGCGCCCTGCTCCAGGGCGGCAGCGTCGTCGAGACGTCCCGGACCACCGCCATCGTCGACGGGGTACGCCGGGCCGCCGCCGAGCACATCCTGCGCCACCTCGGTGTCACCGAACCGGGCCTGCGGCTGCGCATGACCGTACGGATGTGGATCACCGCGGTGGAGGCGGCCTCCTTGATCTGGCTCGACGAGAGCAAGCAGCCCCCGGTCCTGGAGCTGCGGGACTGGCTGGTCGACCAGTTCGTCGCCGTGCTCTCGGTGACCGCGAACCGCGACCCGCAGACCGCCGAGCTGGTCACGGCCCTCGCGGCGGATGACTGACACTGGTGCCGTGAAGAGCGAAGACACCCCCTTCGAGGGCGGTCCCATGGACGGCCGGGTGCTGCCCGTGCTGCTGGGACCGACCGGTCACCCGCCGAAGACGTACCGCATCCCCGTCCCGGACGCGGCCGGCGGCCCGCCCGGCGTGCTGGTCTACCGCCGGGTGCCCAGGGGGCACAACAGGCTGGGCATCCAGAAGGGGTGGAAGTACACCTACGACCCCGAGGGCCGGGCGGGCGAGCGGCCGAGGTGGCCGTGGTCCAAGCCCGACAGGCCGGCTGACACCGACGGGTGACGAGGTTGCGCCGAACCGCCCACACTCGGCGCGCGCGGACGGCGACCGCGTCCGATGCTCGCCGTGCGGAACAGAGGGGCTGCTCCGCACGGGAGGTGATGGCGTGTCAGGAAGGCTTCTGCGTCTGGTGTGTACGGCGGCGGTGGCGGCCGGCACCGCTCTCGCGCCGCTGCCCGCGGCCGCCGTGCCGGAGCCGGAGCCGCGTGAGCGCTCCGTCGCGGATCTGCTGACGGATCTTCAGGGGCTGTACCGGGAGGCCGAGGAGGCCACCGAGACGTACAACGCCACCGAGGAGAAGCTGAAGGCGAAGCGTGCCGAGGTGAACCGTCTGGACGCGGCGCTCTCCGAGGTCCGGCTCTCGCTGCACGACAGCCGGCGTGCCGCGGGCCGGCTGGCCCGCCAGCAGTACCAGAGCAGCACCGACATCTCGCCGTACGTCCGTCTCCTGCTCGCCCGCGACCCCCAGCACGCCATCGAACAGGGTCACGTCATCGGCCAGTTGGCGCGGGGCCGGGCCAGGACGGTGGGCCGGCTGACCGGCACCGAGCGGCACGCCGACGCACTGGCCCGCAAGGCGCGCACGGCCCTCGACCAGCAACTCACGCTCGCCGCCCGGCAGAAGAAGGAGCGGGACGCCGTACGGGCGAAGCTCGACGGTGTGGAGAAGCTGCTCGCCTCCCTCAGTGCCGAACAGCTCACCGCGCTGGCGGAGTTCGAGGAGAAGGGCGTCGAGAAGGCGCAGCGGGAGCTGACGACGTCCGGCGCCCTGGGTGAGGACGCGCGCAAGCCGTCCACGGCGGGCGAGCGGGCCCTGCGGTACGCCCGCCGGCAGCTAGGGAAGCCGTACCAGTGGGGCGCGGAGGGCCCGAGGACGTACGACTGCTCGGGGCTGACGTCGAAGGCGTGGGCGTCCGCCGGCACGCCGATCCCGAGGACCAGCCAGGAGCAGTGGGCCCGGCTGCCGAGGGTCCCGTTGAAGCGGCTGCGTCCGGGTGATCTGGTCCTGTACTTCCCCGGGGCCACCCATGTGGCGCTGTACGTCGGGAAGGGCCAGGTCATCGAGGCCCCGCGGACGGGCGAGCGGATCAGGGTGTCCCCGATCGCCGCTCACCCGCTCCTCGGCGCCGTACGTCCGGACGACAGGGCTCAGGCCCCGGCCACCGAGGCCACGAAGGCCTCCGCCTTGTCCGGCTCGTAGAAGAAGTTCTCGAAGTCGGCCGGGTTGTCGAAGCCGTTGGCGAACCGATCCGCCACCGGCTGCAACTGCCCGGCCGCGCCGATCAGGTTCAGGACGTGCTCCGGCGGGGGCGCGAGCATCGCGTTCGTCCACTTGGTGACGTGCTGGGCGGTGGCCCAGTACCGCTCGAAGGTCCCGCGCATCCACTCCTCGTCGAACTCCTTCTCCCCGCGCTCCAGGATCGAGGCGAGGTAGGAGGCCGCGCACTTGGACGCGGAGTTGGAGCCCTGCCCGGTGATCGGGTCGTTGGCGACGACGACGTCGGCCACGCCCAGGACCAGTCCCCCACCGGGCAGGCGGCCTATCGGGTTGCGCACGGTGGGCGCGTAGCGGCCGGCCAGGGTGCCGCCGGCGTCGGTGAGTTCGACGTTCGTGGCGCGCGCGTACTCCCAGGGCAGGAACTTCTCCATGAGTCCCAGGGTCAGGGAGAGGTGTTCCGCCGGGTCCTTCACGCCGTTGAAGACGTCGACGGGGCCGCCGGGTATGCCCTCCCAGAACAGGATGTCGGCCCGCCCGGAGGTGGTGAGCGTCGGCATGACGAACAGTTCGCCGACGCCGGGGACGAGGTTGCAGCGGACGGCCTCGGTGTCCGGGTGCTCGGGGCGCGGGCCCAGACCGTGCACGTAGGAGACGGCGAGGGCGCGCTGCGGCTCGCGGTACGGGGAGCGCTCCGGGTCCCTCGCGAACATGGAGACCAGCTCGCCCTTGCCGGCCGAGACCAGGACCAGGTCGTAGGTGCGGGAGAAGTAGTCGAGGTCGCCGACCGCCGCGCCGTGGATGACGAGCTGGCCGCCGCGCTGGGCGAAGGTCTCCATCCAGCCGGCCATCTTCACGCGCTGGTCGACCGACTGCGCGAACCCGTCGAGCCTGCCCAGCCAGTCGATCGCGCGCTGCGAGGGCCCCGGGTCGAACGAGCCGGGTGCCGCCACCGAGACGCCGAGTCCCTCGATCTTCGGGGCCTGGGACTCCCAGAAGTTGAGCTGGAGATCGCGCTCGTGCCGGAGTGCCGTGTGGAACATGCACTGCGTCGACATGACCCGGCCGGAACGGATCTCGTCCGCGGTCCGGTTGGACATCAGGGTGACCTCGTACCCGTGCGACTGGAGGCCGAGGGCGAGCTGGAGTCCGGACTGGCCGGCTCCGACGACGAGTATCTTCCGCATGCGGGTGCTGGCTCCTAAGGGTGGACTACTCGGGGGTCTCGTCCAGCGCGTGGCCGACGAGGGACAGCAGGGTCTCGATGACCGAGATCTTCCGCCGCGCGTCCATGATCATGACAGGTATGTGCCGGGGGACGCTGAGGGCCTCCCGCACGTCCTCCGGCTCGAACAGCTCGCTGTCGTCGAAGTGGTTGACCGCGACGACGTACGGCAGTCCGCAGCTCTCGAAGTAGTCCAGCGCGGGGAAGGAGTCCTTCAGGCGGCGGGTGTCGGCCAGGACGACGGCGCCGATCGCGCCCCGCACCAGGTCGTCCCACATGAACCAGAACCGCTCCTGGCCGGGGGTGCCGAAGAGGTACAGGACGAGGTCGTCGTCGAGCGTGATGCGGCCGTAGTCCATGGCCACGGTGGTGGTGACCTTCTCCGGGGTGCCGGAGAGGTCGTCGACCTGCTCGCTGGCCTCGGTCATCAGCGCCTCCGTCTGGAGGGGCTCGATCTCCGAGACGGTGCCGACCAGGGTGGTCTTGCCGACGCCGAAGCCGCCGGCCACGACTATCTTCGTGGCGATGGGGGCCCGGGTGCGGTCCGTCTGCCAGGACTTGAGGTCGTCGTCGGTCTCGACGTCGACGAACGGGGTGACGCCGGCCTCCCGGGAGGCGGCGGCGTCAGAGACGGCGGAGTCCACTCAGCACCCTTTCCAGCAGAGCGCGGTCGGGACGGCCCGTGCCATGACCGGTCCCGGTGCCGTACACACGGATCTTTCCCTGGTCCGCGAGGTCGCTGAGGAGCACCCGGACCACGCCGAGCGGCATCTTCAGCAGCGCGGCGATCTCGGCCACCGTGCGCATCCGGCGGCACAGTTCGACGATGGCCCGCAGCTCCGGCATGACCGACTTCAGCGAGCCGTTGGTGAGCTCCTTGCGCTCCTCGGGAGCCTCCAGAGCCGCCACGAACGTCTCCACGAGCAGGACGTGACCGAAGCGGGTCCGGCCGCCGGTGAGGGAGTACGGGCGGACCCGGGCGGCCTTGCGGTCGCCGCCGCGGACCGGGAGCTCGGGCCTGTTCGTCATCGGGCGCTCCCTGTCTCGTCGTGCTCCAGCGACTGGCGCAGCTCGCTGCGGAGTTCGGGGGTCAGGACGTGTCCGGCGCGGCCGACGAAGAGCGCCATGTGGTAGGCGACGACGCTCATGTCGCAGTCCGCGGAGCCGTGCACGCCGAGCAGCGAACCGTCGCTGATCGACATGACGAACAGGCTGCCCTCGTCCATCGCGATCATGGTGTGTTTCGTCGTGCCGAAGTCCATGAGCTTGGCGGCGCCGAGGGTGAGGCTGCCGATGCCGGAGACGATGGTCGCGAGGTCGGCGGACGAGCCGCGCGGGCCGGTGGGCTTCCCGTCACGGGCCTCGCGGGCCTCCGCGTTCCGCTCGGCGTCGGAGGAGAGCAGGAGCAGGCCGTCGGAGGAGACCACGGCGACGGACTGGACGCCGGGCACCTCCTCCACGAGGTTGGTCAGCAGGAAGTGGAGATTGCGGGCTTCACGACTCAGTCCGAAGGTACTGGGCGCGGTCAACTGCTTGCCTCCTCGGCTGTGCCCCCCGTGGCTTCTTCGGATGCGGTGCGTTGTTCTGCGGCCGGCAGTCTGGTCTCGCCGGTCTGTTCCTTGATCTCCGCCTCCACGTCGCGGTAGCCGGCCTCCGCCCCCCTGCGGAAGCCGCCGAGCCTGCGACGGAGCGCGTCGGCGTCCACGGACGCGTTGCGCCGGCGCGGGGCCGGGGCGGCGGGTGCGGTGATCTTGGGGGTGCGCTTGGGGAGGCCCTTGTCGGTGAGGGGCTCCTCCTCGGCGCGGGTGTGTTCGGTCTCCGCCTCGGCGTCGGGCGCGGGCTCGGGATCGGGCGCCGGCGGCTCGTCCGGCAGGGGGTCCGGCCGCACCGGGTCCGGCTCCCCCTGGGCCGGTATCGGGGCCAGGAGTTCCATCGTCGTCTCGGCGGGGGTCTCCGCCTCCGCCCGGCGTACGGCCTTCTCGGCCATCGCCACCAAGGGGTCGTCCTGCGAACGGCCGTTCAGGACGTTGGAGTTGACCTCCGCGTCCGCGCCGGGAAGCGAGAAGGAGTGGGCCGCGCCGGAAACCGGGCCGGTGCCGGTGCCGGAGGCCGCCGGTACGGCGGCCGGGGGCGCGGCGGTGAGCAGCGCCTTGGGGAGGACCACCACGGCGGCCACACCCCCCTGCTTCTGCTCGCGCAGTTGCACCCGGACCCCGTGCCGGTGGGCGAGGCGGGCCACGACGTACAGGCCGAGGCCCAGCCCCTCGTCGCCCTCGTCGTACGACTCGTAGGCGGCCTCGGGGTCGAAGTCGGCGAGGCGGGAGTTGAGGGTGGTCATCCGCTCGGCGGTCATGCCGATGCCCTCGTCCTGGACGGAGAGCATGACCTCACCGCTCTCCAGGAGCCAGCCGGAGACCTCGACGGGCACGTCGGGCGGGCAGAACGAGGTGGCGTTCTCCATCAGTTCGGCGAGCAGGTGGGAGAGGTCGTCCGCGGCGAAGCCGACCACGTGGGCGTGGGGCGGGAGCGCGGCGATACGGACCCGCTCGTAGCGCTCGATCTCGCTGACCGCGGCGCGGACCACGTCGACGAGCGGGACCGGGCCGGCGCTCTGTTGCACGTGCTCCGTGCCGGCCAGGACGAGGAGGTTCTCGCTGTGGCGGCGCATGACCGTGGCGAAGTGGTCGAGCTTGAAGAGGGTGGCGAGGCGCTCCGGGTCCTGCTCACGCTCCTCCAGGCCCTCGATGACGGCGAGTTGCCGCTCGACCAGGCCGAGCGTGCGCAGTGCGAGGTTGACGAAGGTGGCGCCGATGGTGGTGCGCAGCCGCTCCAACTCCGCTGCGGAGTCGGCGAGTTCGCTCTTGAGCTGCTCGCGGGCGTCCGCCATCTTCTGGCGCTGGCCGACCAGGTGCTTGCGGTCGGACTCCAGGGTGTTGATGCGCTCGGCGAGCGACACGGCGTGCGCGTGCAGGGTGTTGACGGAGCGGACGACCTGGGCGAACTCGTCGTTGCGGCCGGTGAAGGAGACGGCTTCCTCGGTGGTGGGGTCCTCGGCGCCGGCGAGCCGGGCGGAACCGCGGCGCAGCACCGACAGGGGCCGGGTGAGGGTGCGGGCCATGGCGGTGCTGATGCCGACCGCCAGCAGCATCAGGGCGCCGAGGATCGCGACCCGCGCCTCCAGCGCGGTGACGTCGTCGTCGCGGAGCTGGGCGAGCGCCTTGACCCGGCGGTCGTAGAGCGCGGACTCGGCGCCGCGCATCAGGTCGACGCGGGCGGAGAGGGCGGCGTCGAGCTTGGCGGTGTTGGTGTTCAGCTCGCCGTCGGAGAGGGTGGGCTGGTCGGTGAGGGCGGCGAGGTACTTGTCGGCGGAGTTGACCTCGGGGCCGGTGACCGTGGAGTCGTAGCTCGCCTTGGCGGCGGCGGGCGCGGAGTCCCGGAAGTCGGCGAGGGCCGCGTCGGAGCGCAGCCGGGCCTGCTGGGCGGCGGCGCCGAGCGCGTCGCGCCGGGCGGCGTCGGCCTTCGAGGAGACCTTCTCGGTCTTGGTCAGGCCGGTGATCGGGTCGTAGACGTTGCTGGTCGTGGTCGGCACGCTGAGCGCCGCGAGCAGGAGTCCGCGGGTGGCGGCGGCCTGCTGTACGGCGGAGTCCAGCTCGGCGAGCGAGTAGGCGCCGGAGCCCGCTCGGGCCGGCATCCGCGCGGCCAGTTCCTCGGCGAGGCCGTGCAGTTCGGTGATGGCGGCGGAGTAGGCGTTGTGCGTCTCCAGCGCGGTGGTCCTGCCGGTGAGCGCGGAGCGGCGTACGGCGGCGATGTCGTCGAGGTCGCCGCGCAGAGCGGCGGACAGGTCGGTGTCGGCGCGCAGTTCCTCGGCCTGGCGGTCGACGCGGGCGCTCGCCTGCTCGCCGGGCGCCTTCGCCCTGGGCCGTCCGGCCGCGATGTAGGAGGTGACCTCGTCGCGTTCGTCGGCGAGCGCGTGGGCGAGGTCGAGGGCGTCCTGGGTCTGCTCGGCGAGCGTCACCAGGTCCTGGGAGTCGTGGAGTTCCCCCGAGGCGGTGACGAGGGAGGGGGCGCCGGCCCCGGCGATCGCGGCGGCCACGACGGCTACGGCGAGAATCAGCCGGGTGCGGACGTGGGTGGGGCGGCCCTTGCCGACGGGAGTCCCGGGGGCGCCGGGCGTGGCGGCTGTGCGCTCCGCGCCGTTGCCGGAGGCCGTCTGCTTGCCTGTGCGACGAGGCCGCGTCTTCTGCACCGCTGCTCGCATTCCTGAACTCGTGATACCCATGGGCCCGGGGTGACGCTCCGTCAACTGGTGTGCACACCGGGGTACGGTTCCCGACCCTCCCAGCGCCGGTGGGCGGTGGTCGCGCATCGCCTGAGCCGCCACCCGAAGGAGTGAACCTCGGAGGGGAGTTGGCGGGCAAGTTCCTCCGGCACACGCACCGGCCCTGTGCGGCGGGCCGGTTGGACGTCGGCGAGGACCGATGGCAGTATTCGCCACCACGCGTGCCCGGAGTCAGCCATTCCAGCCCAAACCTGGCGCCTGACCTGCGCGACTACGTCAATTCCGCGATCCTTGCCACGCTTTGGCGAAGCTTGTGAAGGGCTCGTGCAGACTGGCTGGATGCGTACGGAACTTGTCTCGGAACCCGGCGATGTCCAGTGGCCCAACGAGGACTTCGCGAGTGTCGCGCTGCCCGCTTCCGGGCGGGGCGGCGTCCTGGTCCTCCTCGACGGGGTCACTCCGCCCAAGGGTCCGACGGGCTGTCTGCATTCGGTCCCGTGGTTCACGGCCCGGCTCGGCGGGGCGCTGACCGAACTGGCCGTTTCGCTCATGGATGTTCCCCTGGCCGAGGTGCTGTCCCGGGCGATCGCGCGCACAGCGGAGACACATGGTGAAGGTTGTGACCTTTCTCACCCGCGTACGCCGCAGGCGACGGTGGTGACGGCGCGGTGGACCCCGGAGTCGGTCGAGTACCTGGTGCTGTCGGACTCGGCACTGCTGGTGGCGGCGCCGGACGGCACGGTCTCTGCGGTGCTGGACGACCGCCTCTCCCGGCTGCCCCGCGCCTCCCTGGCCACGGACGCGCTGATCGACGCGCACCTCCGCAACAAGGAGGGCGGCTTCTTCACGGCGGCGGCGGATCCCTCGGTGGCGGGGCGCGCGGTGACCGGGGTGCTGCCGCGCTCGTCGGTGCGCGCCCTGCTGGCCCTGACGGACGGGGCGGCCCGGTGGGTCGAGAAGTTCCACGAGGGCGACTGGCCGGACTGCCTCGCCCTCGTCCGCAAGGAGGGCGCCCAGTCCCTCGTGGACCGCGTCCGAGAACTGGAACGTGCCGACGCGGGGCCCCGGGTGCACCTGCGCCGCAGCAAGACCCACGACGACGCTTCGGCGGTGTATGCGGAGCTTTGAGGGTGTGTGGGGGATGGCTCGCGTCGGCGGAGTTGTGAGGGGACCGGCCGAGACAGCTCACCTCGGCCCGCGTCCGCTCGCTTCGGCGGAGCTGTATGCGGGCGTCCGGGCGGGGTGGCTCACGTCGGTGGAGCAGTGCGGGGGCGCCCGGGCGGGCCGGGGTGGCTCGCGTCAGTCCGCGTAACCCACATGGTCGGCTCCGGATAGCCCGTCCGGTGGAACGGCACGCGTGGGGCTACTTCTCCATGCCCCGGTTGAGCTGGTGCAGCAGGCGGGCCAGTTCGGTGACCTCCCGTGGGTTCCAGTGGGCCAGACGGCCCGCGTACCGGGCCCGGCGGGCGTCGCGGACCCGGTGCACCCGGGAGCGGCCCTCCTCCGTGAGGTCGACCAGCCAGGCCCGCCCGTCCGCGGGGTCGGGTTCGCGGGTGACGAGGCCCAGGTCCTCCAGGGCCCGCAGTTGGCGGGACATCGTGGCCTTGCCGACCCCGATGTAGCCGGCCAGTTCCGTGGCACGCTGACGGCCGCATTCATCCAGACGGACGAGCAGCCCGTAGGCCGCCGACTCCAGGTCGGGATGGACCTCGCGGGCCATCTCCCCCTGGTTGGCCCGGGCGCGGCGCAGCAGGACGGTCAACTCGCGTTCCAGCGCCAGGAATCCGGGCTGGTCCACACCGCTCGGCGCCTGGTCGGCCCCGCCCCGGCCACCGTCGCCGTTTCCCTCTTCGTGCACGTCAGCCCCTGCCTTGGATTTCCCGGTCGTGAAAGTTTCCGCCAGATTGCGACATCACCGCAGCTCCGTAAGTATTTCGCAGGGCTAGACCAACGGCAGCCTCCGGTCCCTCTTCCCACCCCGTCGTCCCCGTACGTAGCGTCTTGACCGAGCGGCGGCTGGCATGCCCACGTCAGCCTGGCACGGTCTTCCCTGTTCCCCCCACCGAGCATCACCGAGCCTTCGGAGGCACGCCATGCCCGTGCACAGACCCGGACCGATACGTCCCCGACGCCTCTTCCTCGTCGGACTCCTGCTCACTGCGTTCGCCCTGCTCCCCACCTCCCCCGCCTCGGCCGAGCAGTCCCCCGAGGCCACCGCCACCCCCGCCCGCGGCTCCGCCCACATGGGTATGGGCGTCGTAGCGCACGACGGGCAGGGCGGCCTTCCCGCCGGCACCCGCGCCACCCAGACGGAGGGGGTCGACGTCGCCAGTTACCAGGGCAACGTCGCCTGGACCACCCTGTGGAACAGCGGCGTCCGGTGGGCGTACACCAAGGCGAGCGAGGGGACGTACTACACGAACCCCTACTTCTCCCAGCAGTACACCGGCTCCTACGGCGTCGGCATGATCCGCGGCGCCTACCACTTCGCCACCCCGGACACCACGAGCGGCGCGACCCAGGCCGACTACTTCGTCGACCACGGCGGCGGCTGGTCCAGGGACGGCAGGACCCTGCCCGGCGTCCTCGACATCGAGTGGAACCCGTACGGCGACGCCTGCTTCGGCAAGACGCCGAGCGCGATGGTCACCTGGATCCGCGACTTCCTGAACCAGTACAAGGCGCGCACCGGACGGCAGGCCGTCCTCTACACCGCCACGACCTGGTGGACCCAGTGCACCGGCAACTACGGCGGCTTCGCCGCCACCACCCCGCTGTGGATCGCGCGCTACGCCTCGACGCCCGGCACCCTCCCGGCCGGCTGGAGCACGTACACCATGTGGCAGTACACCTCCACGGGCCCGACGGTCGGTGACCACGACCGGTTCAACGGAGCGCTCGACCGCGTGCAGGCCCTCGCCAACGGCTGACCGCCCCCGTGTACGGAGAAGGCCCGGGCCTCCCTCACGAGAACCCGGGCCTTCACCTCATCCGGCGACGTCCGTCACGCCGCCACCGGAACCTCCGGCGCCGCCCCACTGGTGGCCGGGGCCAGCGCCAGCTCCAGGACCTGGCGGACGTCGGTGACGGCGTGGACGTCGAGCTTGTCCAGCACCTCCGCCGGGACGTCGTCCAGGTCGGCCTCGTTGCGCTTGGGGATGATCACGGTCGTCACCCCGGCGCGGTGCGCGGCGAGCAGCTTCTGCTTCACACCGCCGATCGGCAGGACCCGGCCGGTCAGCGACACCTCGCCGGTCATGGCCACGTCCGTGCGGACCAGCCGGCCGGAGAGCAGCGACGCCAGCGCCGTCGTCATGGTGACGCCCGCGCTCGGCCCGTCCTTCGGGACCGCGCCCGCCGGGAAGTGGATGTGCACACCCCGGTCCTTGAGGTCACCGACCGGCAGTTCGAGCTCCGCGCCATGCGAGCGCAGGAAGCTCAGGGCGATCTGCGCGCTCTCCTTCATCACGTCACCGAGCTGGCCGGTCAGCGTCAGACCCGCCGCGCCCGTCTCCGGGTCGGCCAGCGACGCCTCCACGAAGAGGACGTCCCCGCCGGCTCCGGTGACCGCGAGTCCGGTCGCCACGCCCGGGACCGCCGTACGGCGCTCCGCGGGGTCCTGGGCCGACTCGGGCACGTGGTGCGGCCGGCCGATCAGACCGCGCAGGTCCGCGTCCGTGATGGTGAACGGCAGTTCCCGCTCGCCCAGTTCGTGCTGGGCCGCCACCTTGCGCAGCAGCCTCGCGACGGACCGCTCCAGGGTGCGCACGCCCGCCTCGCGGGTGTACTCGCCGGCGAGCTTGCGCAGCGCGCTCTCGTCGATGACGACCTCGTCCTTCGCGAGCCCGGCCCGCTCCAGTTGGCGCGGGAGCAGGTGGTCACGGGCGATGACGATCTTCTCGTCCTCGGTGTAGCCGTCGAGGCGGACCAGCTCCATACGGTCGAGCAGGGCCTCCGGGATGGCCTCCAGGACGTTCGCCGTGGCCAGGAACACCACGTCGGACAGGTCGAGTTCGACCTCCAGGTAGTGGTCGCGGAAGGTGTGGTTCTGCGCCGGGTCCAGGACCTCCAGGAGGGCCGCCGCGGGGTCGCCGCGGAAGTCGGAGCCCACCTTGTCGATCTCGTCGAGCAGGACGACCGGGTTCATCGAACCGGCCTCCTTGATCGCCCGTACGATCCGGCCGGGCAGCGCGCCGACGTACGTCCGCCGGTGGCCGCGGATCTCCGCCTCGTCCCGCACACCGCCGAGGGCGACGCGGACGAACTTTCGGCCCATGGCGTGCGCCACCGACTCGCCGAGGGAGGTCTTGCCGACACCGGGCGGACCGACGAGGGCGAGCACGGCACCGCCGCGCCGGCCGCCGACGACCCCGAGCCCCCGGTCGTTGCGGCGCTTGCGCACCGCCAGGTACTCGGTGATGCGCTCCTTCACGTCCTCCAGGCCCGCGTGCTCGGCGTCGAGGACCGCCTTGGCGCCCTGGATGTCGTAGGCGTCCTCGGTCCTTTCGTTCCACGGCAGTTCGAGGACGGTGTCCAGCCAGGTGCGGATCCAGGAGCCCTCCGGCGACTGGTCGGAGGACCGCTCCAGCTTGTCGACCTCCTTGAGGGCGGCCTCACGCACCTTCTCGGGCAGGTCGGCGGCCTCCACGCGGGCGCGGTAGTCGTCGGACTCCTCACCCTCCTGCTCGCCGTTGAGTTCGCGCAGTTCCTTGCGGACGGCTTCGAGCTGACGGCGCAGCAGGAACTCCCGCTGCTGCTTGTCGACGCCCTCCTGGACGTCCTTCGCGATGGTCTCGGCAACGTCCTGCTCGGCGAGGTGGTCGCGGAGCTGCTGGGTGGCGAGCTTGAGGCGGGCGACCGGGTCGGCGGTCTCCAGCAGTTCGACCTTCTGCTCGGTGGTCAGGAACGGCGAGTAACCGGAGTTGTCGGCGAGGGCGGACACGTCGTCGATCGCCTGCACCCGGTCCACGACCTGCCAGGCGCCGCGCTTGCGCAGCCAGGCGGTCGCGAGGGCCTTGTACTCCTTGACCAGTTCGGTGACGTGACCGGGCAGCGGTTCGGGGACGGTCTGCTCGACCGTGGTCCCCTCGACCCACAGGGCGGCGCCCGGGCCGGTGGTCCCCGCACCGATCTTCACCCTGCTCCGGCCGCGGATGAGCGCGCCCGGGTCGCCGTCGGCCAGTCGGCCGACCTGCTCGACGGTGCCGAGCACACCGGTGCTCGCGTAGGTGCCGTCGATGCGTGGCACCAGGAGGACCTTCGGCTTTCCGGGTTCCGAGCGGGCGGCGGCCTGGGCGGCCTCCACCGCGGCGCGGACGTCGGTGTCGTTCAGGTCGAGCGGGACCACCATTCCGGGCAGCACGACCTCGTCGTCGAGCGGCAGCACAGGCAGAGTGAGCGGTGTGGACGTCGAAGCCATGATCTCCCCTTCGGCAGTCAAGTTGAGCTATGCCGACTCAATGCATGTGACCCTGCGAATGTTCCCCGGCCGCTTGCCTGTTCGCTGTCGGCGATCACGGCTGCCGGAATCAGCGGTTCCGGACCTATGGTCGTCGCGTAATAGACACACGCGGTGATCGGTCATTACCGATGGCTTTTGGGGGATGTCGTGGACGGAGTCGTACGGGCCTGGGTGACCGGCTGGGTCGTGTCGCGCGGGGCCGCCCCGCCGGAGCGCGAACCCTGGGGGTTCACCGTCGACGTGGGCCAGCTCGCGCAGGTCTCGCGGCACGTCTTCGAGGCGCTGGGCGACGAGGTGGACGAGCGGCTCGTACGCAAGGTGGCGGACGGGGTGACGGGCACCGGGGTGTGGCTCAAGGTGTTCCAGGACCCGGAGGTCGTCGGGGACTGGCTGGGCGAGGGCTGGTGGGTGGACCCCGAGCCGGGCTTCCTGATGACGGTCCCGCTGACCGGAACCGGCGCCGAGGCCGTGCCCTCCGGTTACCGGAAGCGCGTGTGGTCCGTCGGCGGGGTCACCCGCGTGCTCCTCGCCGGCCCCGACGGCTCCCTCGCCGCGCGCGGCCAGACGGCCCCGACCGGCGCCACCGCCGTCTTCGACCAGATCGAGACCGCGCCCGCGCACCGGCGCCGGGGCCTGGGCAGCGTCGTCATGCGCACCCTCCAGAGCGCGGCGGCCGCCGCGGGGGCGCGGACCGGCGTCCTCGCCGGAACCCCGGCGGGACGGGCCCTGTACGAGTCTCTGGGCTGGCATGTGCAAGCTCCGCTCACCAGTGCCAAGTTCGTGGGCCGCGACCCCGGGTGACCGTCCGTCACGGCTCCCCGGCAGGGGCTCTGTCATACGGCGCCGGTGACCGCCCCGACACCTCGCCGGGCCCCACCGACAACACCCGACGACCACCGCCTCTTCCCGCCCCTCCGAACCAGCGCCGATGGCACGCCGGGGCCCGGAGCCCGCTGCTCGTGCCGACCGAGACCGAGACCCGAACCTGGCCTGGACGGAGGCGGAAGCAACGGGTCGGGAGCCCGGGCAGCCTCACCAGCCCGGTGCCACCGGAGCCCGGCAACGACGGGCACGGTACGGGCCGCGGTCCTGGACACCACCCCCGGCCACGCCACCGGGATCGACACGGACCCCCGGCACGATCACACACTGGGGGCACCCGCGGTCACTGCCCCCGAGCCACCCAGGCCCGGGACCGGCAGGACCCCGACACGGGCGCGGTACGCGCCTCCACCGCCGTGCCGGACACCGCCAACCAGATCGACGCGGACTCCCGAAACAGGCGGAGCGCCTGCGGTCGCTGCCCCGAGCCACCGAGTCCCGGGACCGGCGGGACCCGGACACCGGCGCGGTACGCGCCTCCACCGCCGCGCCCCGGCCTCGCCACTGGGATCGACGCAGACCCCCGACACGATCACACCGGGAGCCCCCGCGGTCACCACCCCCGAACCACCCACGCGCGGGAACGGCGGGACCGGACACGGGCTCGCTGCGGACCGCCGCCAGGGAAGACACCGCCTCGCCCTCACCGCTCGGAACAGCGCGGACCCCCGACACAGTCACACCGGGAGCGCCTGCCGGACCCTGCCCGTGGGCCGCAGCGCCCGTCCCGCTCACCGCAGCCCGGCGGCCCTTCACGCTCCCTCCGCCCCACCCACGCCGACGACGCGCGCGCCGCGCGGGTGGCCAGTACCAGGGCTAAGACAGCTCCGCTTCCGCGTGGTGACCACGGCCGCGCCGTACGCCTGGACCTCGCCGGCTCCCTGACCGGGCGTCGGGCCTAAGGCCGTCGGGTCCGGTGCGCGCGCCGCACCAGCGGCCAGGTCGCGACGCCGATCAGCAGGGCGATCGGGTGACCCCAGTCGGTCATCGGGTCGGTGAACGCGATCAGGTCGGTCACCAGCGCCCAGCCGAAGAGGGCGAGCAACGGCCAGCGCAGCCACGGCCCGAGCAGTCCCGCCAGCGCGCCGAAACACGCGGCCACGCCGAAGCTGACGCCGTAGTCGAGGCGGTGCAGCGAACTGGCGGGCAGGTGCCCGGCGAGGACCGCGAGGCCGGTGGGAACCTCCGTGGCGAGGGTCGCCCCGATGTGCCCGAGCAGGAAGACACCGGCCGTGCGCGCAGCGCCGATCCGCCGCTCCAGCGCGGTGAGCACGAACAGCAGGGCGAGGGCGTACGGCGAGAAAATCCCGCCCGCGATCCACAACGCGCTGGCCACCAGGACCAGTACGGGCATCCGCGCGAGGTGGACGACATCGGTGCTGGAGCCCTGGTGCAGGGTGTGCACGAGGGCGGGGTCCAGCCGCGCCGCGACCAGGGAGACGGCGGCCAGGACGGCGCCGTAGCCGAAGGTGAACGGCGTCCCGGTGGGGGTGGGGAGCAGACGCCGGAGCCGGGGGACGCGAAGTCGCCTGCCGGGAGCGGGCGTTGTCGTGGGTGCCTCGGCGGCCGTCCCGGTCCGTTCCCGCTGCCGGGGCATCCCGTCGAGCAGTCCGGAAACGTCCGCGAGGCACGGGTCCGGGGCAGGCGCGCCGGAAGGGGCTGGGGGCACGGTCCGTTCCAAAGGGGCTGCTCCTTCCGTCGCACCCCACCCTTCGCGCCCCACCCGCCCCCTGTCTGTGACCCGCGCCACCCCGGCCCCGATTCACAGGGACTTCTCAAGGGGCCCCGGTCCGGCCGCCGGACCTGCCAGGATGGGCCGATGCCCACCTCGTACGACATCCCCGAAGTCCTGGACCGTCGCGAGGGCCCGTACGGAGAGGTGGTCCTGCGGCGGCACGGCGAGTTGCTCCAGATCATCGCCAACGGCTGCTTCCTGATGGACACCTCGGACGGCCGCTCGGAGCGCACGCTGGTCGACGCGGCGCTCGCCGCGCTCGACGACCGGCCCGATCCGCACGTCCTCATCGGCGGTCTGGGCGTCGGCTTCTCGCTCGCACACGCGGCCGCGAACCCGCGCTGGGGCCGCATCACGGTCGTCGAGCGGGAACCGGCGATCATCGACTGGCACCGCACGGGCCCGCTCTCGGCGCTCTCCGCGGAGGCGCTCGCCGATCCCCGGACGAACATTCTGGAAACGGATCTAGTCGGATTCGTCAATGAGACATGCGCCACTTTTGACGCGCTGTGCCTCGACATCGACAACGGCCCCGACTGGACGGTCACGGACGGCAACCACGGCCTCTACACACCCACCGGACTCACAAGCTGCGCAAGGGTGTTGAAGCCGGGCGGGGTACTGGCCGTGTGGTCGGCGAAACCCTCTGCGGAATTTGAGGGATCCCTAGCAAATGCCGGGTTCCAACACGTACGTACCGAGGAGATCCCGGTTGCCCGGGGCGTACCGGACGTCGTCCATCTCGCCGTCCGACCTGGATAGCAAAGGGGTGATGACTCCCCGTACTCTGCTTCCCTACGCCGATCATTCAAGCGTCAATCGCAGTCATGCGCAGACAAGGAATCACCCCACATGGTTCCGGAAAGCACTCCCCAGGGGCGGGCGATGGAGCAGACACACACCTCCCACAACGGTTCGACGGCTACCCCGGGCGCCCAGCGCCGGGTCCTGGTCGTCGAGGACGATCCGACGATCGTCGACGCCATCGCGACCCGCCTGCGCGCCGAGGGATTCCTCGTGCAAACGGCGGTCGACGGTCCGTCGGCGGTGGACACGGCCGAGGCCTGGCAGCCGGACCTGCTGATCCTCGACATCATGCTGCCCGGCTTCGACGGTCTGGAGGTCTGCCGCCGTGTGCAGGCCGCCCGTCCGGTGCCGGTGATGATGCTCACCGCGCGGGACGACGAGACCGACATGCTGGTCGGGCTCGGCGTCGGTGCCGACGACTACATGACCAAGCCGTTCTCGATGCGTGAGCTGGCCGCGCGCGTGCACGTCCTGCTGCGCCGCGTCGAGCGGGCCGCGCTGGCCGCCGCGACGCCCAGGAGCGGCATCCTCCGGCTCGGCGAGCTGGAGATCGACCACGCGCAGCGCCGGGTGCGGGTGCGCAGCGAGGACGTCCACCTCACGCCGACCGAGTTCGACCTGCTGGTGTGCCTGGCGAACACCCCGCGAGCGGTGCTCTCCCGTGAGCAACTGCTGGCCGAGGTGTGGGACTGGGCGGACGCCTCCGGCACCCGCACGGTCGACAGCCACATCAAGGCACTGCGCCGGAAGATCGGCGCCGAGCGGATCCGCACGGTGCACGGCGTGGGCTACGCCCTGGAGACGCCGACGCCATGAGCGAGGGTCCGGCCGGCCGGAGAGAAGGCCCCAGGGAGCCCTGGGGCGGCGTGAGCCCGTTCTCGATCAAGACCAAGCTGGGCGTCCTCGTCGTCATCGCGGTCCTCATCACCACCGGGCTGATGATGATCGCGATGCGCACGGCGACGGAGCTGCGCTTCATCACGGTCTTCTCGATGATCGCCACCCTCCTGATCACGCAGTTCGTGGCGCATTCGCTCACCGCGCCCCTGGACGACATGAACGCGGTCGCCCGGTCCATCTCGCACGGCGACTACACCCGCCGGGTCCGCGAGAACCGCCGGGACGAGCTCGGCGACCTGGCCCAGACGATCAACCGCATGGCGGACGACCTGGAGGCCCAGGAACGCCAGCGCAAGGAACTTGTGGCAAATGTCTCCCATGAGCTGCGCACGCCCATCGCGGGCCTGCGCGCCGTGCTGGAGAACATCGTCGACGGGGTCACCCAGGCCGACCCCGAGACCATGCGCACGGCCCTGAAGCAGACCGAGCGGCTCGGCCGGCTGGTGGAGACGCTGCTGGACCTGTCCCGCCTCGACAACGGCGTCGTCCCGCTGAAGAAGCGCCGCTTCGAGGTGTGGCCGTACCTCTCGGGCGTGCTGAAGGAGGCCAACATGGTCGCCTCGGCGCGCGGGGGCATCGCCTCCGGTTCCGGCAGCCACACGCGTACGGACGTCCATCTGCACCTCGACGTGTCCCCGCCGGAGCTGACCGCGCACGCCGATCCGGAGCGCATCCACCAGGTCGTGGCCAACCTGATCGACAACGCGGTCAAGCACAGCCCGGCCCACGGGCGGGTGACCGTCAAGGCGCGGCGCGGGGCGCTGCCCGAGTCCCTCGAGCTGGAGGTCCTCGACGAGGGTCCCGGCATCCCGCGGTCGGAGTGGCACCGCGTCTTCGAGCGGTTCAACCGCGGTCAGATCATGCGGCCGCACGGTCCGGGCAGCGACGGCGGCACCGGGCTCGGGCTGGCGATCGCCCGCTGGGCGGTGGATCTGCACGGCGGCCGGATCGGAGTGGCCGAATCCGAGCGCGGATGCAGGATTCTTGTCACCCTTCCGGGACTTCCCTCTGTGCCAAGTTGACGTAAAGTTCGAAGCGGAGCCACAAGATCCATCTCTGTCCGCGCTGACGGACACGTGTGATCAGGCAGAGGGCCGCGCCGCCGTCGCGCAGAGCCCCGCTCGGCGCTTCCCTCACGCGGGTTCACCTAGCGGAACCACGCTTGTTTCCCGCCATTTTCACCCCCGAAACCCGCTCTTTGATGTGACTTACACGACGATGGACGGGCCCGGCCTGACCTTCACCGTCTCGGGGGCGTAGCCTTTATTTCCGCTGTCCATCACCTTGTGAAGCGGAAGAGGGCGGTTGCCGCCGTGTCGCCACAGTCCCCCAGTAACTCGAGCTCCCCCAGCCTTCGGCCGGGCGGTGCCTCCACGACCGACGCAGACCAAGCGGGCAAGAACCCCGCTGCCGCGTTCGGCCCGAACGAGTGGCTCGTCGACGAGATCTATCAGCAGTACCTCCAGGACCCGAACTCGGTAGACCGTGCCTGGTGGGACTTCTTCGCCGACTACAAGTCGGGGGCCGCCGCTCCGGCCGCGGCGGGTACCGCGGCCGCGGGGGCCGCGGAGACTACCACCGCTGCCGCCCCGGCGCCCAGCGCCCCGGCCCAGGCTCCGGCGCCGGCTCCGGCCGCCGCTCCGGCTCCCCAGCCGGCCGCCGCTGCTCCGGCCCCGGCCAAGGCCGCCGCTCCGGCCGCCCCGGCCCAGGCGGCTCCGGCCGCCAAGCCGGCCGCTGCCAAGCCCGCCGCGAAGCCGGCCGCCGAGGGTGCCGCCGCTGACGGCCCGGAGATGGTGACGCTGCGCGGCCCCGCCGCCGCGGTCGCGAAGAACATGAACGCCTCCCTGGAGCTGCCCACGGCCACGTCCGTGCGCGCGGTCCCGGTGAAGCTGCTCTTCGACAACCGCATCGTCATCAACAACCACCTCAAGCGCGCCCGGGGCGGGAAGATCTCCTTCACCCACCTCATCGGGTACGCGATGGTGCAGGCCATCAAGGCCATGCCGTCGATGAACTGGCACTACGCGGAGAAGGACGGGAAGCCCACCCTCGTCAAGCCGCAGCACGTCAACTTCGGCCTCGCCATCGACCTGGTGAAGCCCAACGGCGACCGCCAGCTCGTCGTCGCGGGCATCAAGAAGGCCGAGACGCTGAACTTCTTCGAGTTCTGGCAGGCCTACGAGGACATCGTCCGCCGCGCCCGCGACGGCAAGCTGACGATGGACGACTTCTCGGGCGTCACGGTCTCCCTGACGAACCCGGGCGGCCTCGGCACGGTCCACTCCGTGCCGCGTCTGATGCCCGGCCAGTCGGTGATCATGGGCGTCGGCTCCATGGACTACCCGGCGGAGTTCCAGGGCACCTCCCAGGACACCCTGAACAAGCTCGGCATCTCCAAGGTCATGACGCTCACGTCGACCTACGACCACCGGGTCATCCAGGGCGCCGCCT
Source organism: Streptomyces sp. NPDC107471 (assembly GCF_055582845.1). NCBI lineage: Bacteria > Bacillati > Actinomycetota > Actinomycetes > Kitasatosporales > Streptomycetaceae > Streptomyces > Streptomyces sp. NPDC107471. The sequence continues at coordinate 157,624 of NZ_JBVJPC010000002.1, forward strand.
CCGGCGAGTTCCTGCGGATCGTCGCGAACCTCCTCCTCGGCGAGAACGGCTTCTTCGACGAGATCTTCGAGGCGCTGCGCATCCCCTACGAGCCGGTCCGCTGGCTCAAGGACATCGACGCCTCGCACGACGACGACGTCACCAAGGCCGCCCGTGTCTTCGAGCTGATCCACTCCTACCGGGTCCGCGGCCACGTCATGGCCGACACCGACCCGCTGGAGTACCGCCAGCGCAAGCACCCCGACCTGGACATCACCGAGCACGGCCTCACCCTGTGGGACCTGGAGCGCGAGTTCGCCGTCGGCGGCTTCTCCGGCAAGTCCCTGATGAAGCTGCGCGACATCCTCGGCGTGCTGCGCGACTCGTACTGCCGCACCACCGGCATCGAGTTCATGCACATCCAGGACCCCAAGCAGCGCAAGTGGATCCAGGACCGCATCGAGCGCCCGCACACCAAGCCGGAGCGCGAGGAGCAGCTCCGCATCCTGCGCCGGCTGAACGCCGCGGAGGCCTTCGAGACCTTCCTGCAGACGAAGTACGTCGGCCAGAAGCGCTTCTCCCTGGAGGGCGGCGAGTCCGTCATCCCGCTGCTCGACGCGGTGCTGGACTCGGCCGCCGAGTCCCGCCTGGACGAGGTTGTCATCGGCATGGCCCACCGCGGCCGGCTGAACGTCCTGGCGAACATCGTCGGCAAGTCGTACGCGCAGATCTTCCGCGAGTTCGAGGGCAACCTCGACCCGAAGTCGATGCACGGCTCCGGCGACGTCAAGTACCACCTGGGCGCCGAGGGCACCTTCACCGGTCTCGACGGCGAGCAGATCAAGGTCTCGCTGGCCGCGAACCCGTCCCACCTGGAGACGGTCGACCCGGTCATCGAGGGCATCGTCCGCGCCAAGCAGGACATCATCAACAAGGGCGGCACGGACTTCACGGTCCTGCCGGTCGCCCTGCACGGTGACGCGGCCTTCGCGGGCCAGGGCGTGGTGGCCGAGACCCTGAACATGTCGCAGCTCCGCGGCTACCGCACCGGCGGCACGGTCCACATCGTCATCAACAACCAGGTCGGCTTCACGGCCGCCCCGGAGTCCTCGCGTTCCTCCATGTACGCGACGGACGTGGCCCGCATGATCGAGGCCCCGATCTTCCACGTGAACGGCGACGACCCGGAGGCCGTGGTCCGCGTCGCGCGGCTCGCCTTCGAGTTCCGCCAGGCGTTCAACAAGGACGTGGTGATCGACCTCATCTGCTACCGCCGCCGCGGTCACAACGAGTCGGACAACCCGGCCTTCACCCAGCCGCTGATGTACGACCTGATCGACAAGAAGCGCTCGGTGCGCAAGCTCTACACCGAGTCCCTCATCGGTCGCGGCGACATCACCCTGGAAGAGGCCGAGCAGGCGCTCCAGGACTACCAGGGTCAGCTCGAGAAGGTCTTCACCGAGGTCCGCGAGGCCGTCACGGCCCAGCCGGCCGCCGGTCCCGTCTCCGACCCGCAGGCCGAGTTCCCGGTCGCGGTGAACACCGCGATCACCGCGGAGACCGTGAAGCGGATCGCCGAGTCCCAGGTCAACATCCCCGACACCTTCCACGTCCACCCGCGTCTGCTGCCGCAGCTCCAGCGCCGGGCGTCGATGGTCGAGGACGGCACGATCGACTGGGGCATGGGCGAGACGCTGGCCGTCGGCTCCCTGCTCCTGGAGGGCACCCCGGTCCGGCTGTCCGGCCAGGACTCCCAGCGCGGCACGTTCGGCCAGCGGCACGCGGTCCTCATCGACCGCGAGACGGGCGAGGAGCACACCCCGCTCCAGTACCTCAACGAGGACCAGGCCCGCTACAACGTCTACAACTCCCTGCTCTCCGAGTACGCGGTCATGGGCTTCGAGTACGGCTACTCGCTGGCCCGCCCGGACGCGCTCGTGCTGTGGGAGGCGCAGTTCGGCGACTTCGTCAACGGCGCGCAGACGATCGTCGACGAGTACATCTCGGCGGCGGAGCAGAAGTGGGGCCAGACGAGCGGTGTCACGCTCCTCCTCCCCCACGGCTACGAGGGCCAGGGCCCGGACCACTCCTCGGCCCGTGTCGAGCGGTTCCTCCAGCTCTGCGCGCAGAACAACATGACGGTCGCGATGCCGACCCTGCCGTCGAACTACTTCCACCTCCTGCGGTGGCAGGTGCACAACCCGCACCACAAGCCGCTGGTGGTCTTCACCCCGAAGTCGATGCTGCGCCTGAAGGCCGCCGCGTCGCGGACGGAGGAGTTCACCTCGGGTCAGTTCCGCCCGGTCATCGGCGACGCGTCCGTGGACGCCGCCGCGGTCCGCAAGGTCGTCTTCGTGGCGGGCAAGCTGTACTACGACCTGGAGGCCGAGCGTCAGAAGCGCGGCATCACGGACACGGCGATCATCCGTATCGAGCGCCTGTACCCGCTGCCGGGTGCCGAGCTCCAGGCGGAGATCGCCAAGTACCCGAACGCCGAGAAGTACCTGTGGGCGCAGGAGGAGCCGGCGAACCAGGGCGCGTGGCCCTTCATCGCCCTCAACCTGATCGACCACCTGGACCTGGCGGTCGGCGCGGAGGTTCCGCACGGGGAGCGGCTGCGGCGGATCTCCCGCCCGCACTCGTCGTCCCCGGCGGTGGGCTCGGCGAAGCGGCACCAGGCCGAGCAGGAGCAGCTCGTGCGTGAGGTGTTCGAGGCGTAACCAGCCTCGCGAGCAGTGCGTGACCGGGCCGCATCCCTCTTCGGAGGGGTGCGGCCCGGCCGTTTCGGCCCACTTATCCTTGACGGCATGTACTTCACGGACCGTGGCATCGAAGAACTGGAGAAGCGGCGCGGCGAGGAGGAGGTCACCTTCGGGTGGCTCGCCGAGCAGTTGCGGACGTTCGTCGACCTCAATCCCGACTTCGAGGTGCCGGTGGAACGACTGGCCACGTGGCTGGCCCGCCTGGACGACGAGGACGACGAGTAGAACGGGGCGCTCTGCAGGCCGGGGCGCCCTTCGCCATACCCCGGCCCGCACGCCGCCCTGAGGGTCCCCCGCCGACAGTCCCGGCACTCCGTTGGCGCTCTATGTGCTGTGGGCCGCGCTCAGTCCCGCAGTTGCACCAGGCCGTACGCCGGCCCGTGCCGGCCGTGCGCCGGAGGCCACCTCGACGACTGGGGCCCGACGCCACCCCGGCGCTCCCGCTGACGCCCTCAGTCCCGCGGGTGCACCAGGCCGTATGCCAGCCCGAGCCCGCCGTACGCCGACAGCGGCGCCCCGCCGGAGGCCAACCCCGACGGCAGCCCCCGATGTAGGCCCAGAAGCTCCCCGGTGGCACCCCTTGAGCTGCACCGTCCAAGTCAGTCCCGCAGGCGCACCAAGCCCTACGTCAGCCCGAGCACGCCATACGCCGATAGCGGCGCCGCCCCCGGAGGCCTACCCCGACGACAGCCCCCCGGTACAGGCTCAGGCGCTCCCCGGTGGCGCCCCTTGACCTGCGCCGCCCGGGTCAGTGCCGCAGGCGCATCCGGCCGTACGCCAACACGAGGCCGTCGGGGGCCGGCCGGCCCCCGACGTCAGTCCGGCAGCTTAGGGATGCCCTCTGCGCTGCCCCGCCCGCCCGGGTCAGTCGCGTGGGTGTGTCAGGTCGTAGGACAGGGCGAGCGTGCCGTGGGCCAGTAGGAGGGTGCCGGCCGTGAGCCAGCCGGCGCTGCGGTGTCGTAGGCCCCAGGCGGCCAGTGGGAGGCCGGCCGCCATCTGGGCCAGGGCCAGGGCGCGGGCCTTCGGGTCGCCGGACCAGGGGAGCCAGGGCGTGAGGCGGCGGGCCGCGACCGCCTCGAGTTCGCCGCGGACGGTGTCCGGCCGGTCCTCCGCCTCGATGGGGCGGGCGTCCGGCCGGTCCCGTACCGCCTCGCGGAGGCGGTCGGCCGGTTCGCCGGGGGCGAGGCCGGCAGGGAGGGCCAGGCCCACGCGCGTGAGGACGGCGAGCAGGCCGCGCAGTCGGGCGCGGGCGTCGGCGGCGGGGTCCGGTGCGGTGAGCCGGTCCAGGGACTGGACGTCCAGGACGGGGTCGAGGGCCAGCCGGGCCGCGAAGGTGCGCATGGCCTCGTCCTCGCCGGCCGGGGTGCCGTTGCTGAGCCAGACGTAGCCGACGGGCCGGCGGAAGCCGGACGCGAGGGTGTAGCCGCCGCGGTCGGCGTCCCACCACAGCGCGAGGACGGGCCAGGGAGCGCCGACGGCGAGGGCGGTGGCCCAGCCCGTCATGACCCGGTCGACGGGGTCCTCACCGCGCAGCCACGGCCCGCCTTCCGGGACGAGGACGCTCCACCCCTGCCCCGCGCGCGTGAGCAGCATCCGCTCGCGCAGCAGCCGGGCGGCGGGGGCGACGGAGTCGGGTGCGGCCCGGCAGAGCAGCAGGGCGCCGGTGGCCGGAGCGGTGCGGCCGGTGCGGGAGGTGGCGTCCGTCGACATGGTCACACGCTAGGTCGCTTCACGGTGATTGGTCATATTTTCATCCCCCGGTTCCCCGAAATGAGTGCCTTGACTTTCGACCCCCACGATATATCGTGAATTGCAGGAGACGCGATATGGCGCGTTGCTACGGGGAGGTCTGCACCATGTCCGAGTGGTCCGTCACGGAGCCCAGGAAGCTCACCTTCGACGAGCCCGTGCACGAACTCCACGTACGCATCGTCAACGGCACGGTGAACGTGGTGGGCACCGAAGAAGGTTCCGCACGCCTGGAGGTGTCCGAGATCGAGGGACCGCCCCTGATCGTCACCCAGGAGGGCGGAACGCTCACGGTGGCCTACGAGGACCTGCCCTGGAAGGGCTTCCTCAAGTGGCTCGACCGCAAGGGCTGGCGGCGCAGCGCGGTCGTCTCGCTGGCCGTTCCGGCCGACACCCGCGTCGAGGTGGGCGTGGTCAGCGCCGCGGCCGTCGTCTCGGGCGTGCGCGGCCCGTCCGTGGTGAAGGGGGTCAACGGCGACACCACCCTCGTCGGCCTCTCCGGCCCGGTCCGCGCCGACACCGTCTCGGGGAACCTGGAGGCCCAGGCCGTCACCGGCGACCTCCGCTTCAACTCGGTCTCGGGCGACCTCACCGTCGTGGAGGGCTCGGGCCCCTCCGTGCGGGCCGACTCGGTCAGCGGCTCGATGATCGTCGACCTGGACCCGGAGGGACCCACCGACGTCCGGCTGACCAGCGTCTCGGGTGAGATAGCCATCCGGCTCCCCCAGCCCGCCGACGCCGAGGTGGAGGCCAACACCGCGAGCGGGACGATCTCCAACGCCTTCGAGGGCCTGCGGGTGCGCGGCCAGTGGGGCGCCCACAAGGTCACGGGCCGTCTGGGCGCCGGTACCGGCAAGCTCCGCGCGACCACCGTCTCGGGCTCCATCGCCCTGCTGCGCCGCCCGCCCCGGGAGGACGAGGAGGAGCCGTGGGAGACGGACCCCTTCATGAAGGACGGCGCCCCGGGCACCGGACGGGCCGACACCGCCGACCCGGTGGACGACGTGCACGGCGTGCCGGGGGACAATTCCGTTTCCGGCCCGGCCGACGGCCCCCACCCCACGGACGACCCCACGGACGCTCCGACCCGCGGCCCGGCCGACGGCACGACCGACAAGAAGGTGCTCTGACATGCCCCCCGTCTTCGCCCACGGCCGCCTCCGCCTCTACCTGTTGAAGCTGCTGGACGAGGCCCCGCGCCACGGCTACGAGGTGATCCGCCTCCTGGAGGAGCGCTTCCAGGGCCTGTACGCCCCCTCGGCGGGCACCGTCTACCCGCGGCTGGCGAAACTGGAGGCGGAGGGCCTGGTCACCCACACCACCGAGGGCGGCCGCAAGGTGTACGCCATCACGGACGCGGGCCGCGCCGAGCTGGCCGACCGCAGCGGTGAACTGGCCGACCTGGAGCTGGAGATCCGCGAGTCGGTCGCCGAGCTCGCCGCCGACATCAGGGCCGATGTGCGGGGTGCCGCGGGTGATCTGCGGCGCGAGATGCGGGCGGCCGCCACCGAGGCCCGCCGGGGCTCCGGCAGCGGAGCCAGGAGCACCGGCGAGCACGAGGCCCCGTTCGGGGACTTCACGGAGCACACCGACAAGGAGGCGTGGCGCGCCGCCAAGGAGGAGATGCGCCGCGTCAAGCAGGAGTGGAAGGAACAGGCCCGGCGCGCCAAGGACGAGAGCCGCCGCGCCCGCGAGGAGGCCCAGCGGGCCCGCCGCCAGGCCAAGGAGGCCCAGGACCGGGCCCGGGAGCAGGCGCAGGAGGAGGTGCAGCGGATCGCCCGGCGGGTGCAGGAGCAGGTGCAGGACCACTTCGCGCGCGGCGACTGGCCGACAGGGGTGCGCGAGGGACTGACCGAACTGGCCAAGGAGTTCGGCGAGTTCGGGAAGGACTACGGCAAGGGGCTCGGGAAGGACTTCGGCTTCGGCCGGGGCGGCGCGAGGTCCGAGAAGGCCGAGGCGGCACCGCCCGGCCCCGAGTACGCATACACCCCGGAGGACTTCCCCGCCGAGTACGAACCGGCCTGGGCCCACGAGGACTCCACCGGGGACCCGGCCCGCGACCTGGACCGCCTGCTCGACCGCTTCCGGGACGACATCCGGGACGCGGCCCGCGACCACGGCATCACAGCCGAGCAGTTCCGAGACGCCCGCCGCCATCTGTCGACGGCGGCGGCCCACATAGGAGCACTCCTGCGAGCGCCCAAGGCCTGAACCGGCCGGCCTCCGGCAAGTACGACACCTCCGGCAGTACGACGCCTCCGACCCCGCCGGCCGGGCCGTACTGCCGGACCGGGCGGGCCCTCTCAGCCGGCCTTCGCCTCTCCCCCACCCTCGCCCTCGCCGTAGAGGACACGCACGACCGACGCGTAGGTCACCCCGTGATCGGCGAGCACCTCCCCGGGCACGCCCGGCCGGACCGTCAACGCCAACAGGAGGTGCTCGTCGCCGACATGGCGGTCCCGCCGGGCCACCGCGATCCGCAACGCCTTCTGCAGGATCTCCTTGGCGTCCCGTCCGAAGGGGCGCCGACCGGACCGCCATGCCTTGCCCTTCCGGTCACCGGACATCGCTCCGACACCGTGCACCTCCTCCACCCGGGCGACGATCTCGGAGACGTCGATCCCGAGACCGGCCAGCGCCTCGGCGTCCGACTGGGACAGTCCGGCCCGGCGCCGCGCCTCGCCCAACGCCTCACGTACGGTGTCCGCGCGCTCGCCGAGCCCGAGGGCGGCCAGGGCGAAGGAGCCCCGGCCGGCCTCCCCGTCCAGCAGGGCCAGGAGCAGATGCTCGGCGTCCACGGACGCCGCTCCCGTCGCCTCGGCCTGTTCGACCGCGCCCACGACCACAGCCCGGGCGCCCTTCGTGAACCGCTCGAACATCAATGCCTCCCGTACTTCTTGTGCACGGCCTGCCTGCTCACTCCGAGTTCCGCGGCGATCTCCTGCCACGACCAGCCCTGATTGCGCGCGCTGCGCACCTGCACCGACTCGAGCTGCTCCAGCAGCCTGCGCAGTGCGGCGACGGCGCGCAGTCCGACCCGGGGATCGCGATCACCGGCGCGCTCGGCGAGATCCGTTGCTTCGGTCATGACGTCAACTTACGTTGACAGAGCCCACCCGTCAACCGTAGTTGACAAACGGCGGCGACCGATCCGCACCCGGACCGGCCGCCGCCAAGCTGAAACAGGAAGGGATCAGCCGTTCGTGAGCACGACCTTCCCGAACTGCTCACCTGACGCCACCCGCTCGAACCCCTCACGGGCACGGTCCATGGGCAGCACCTCGTCGATGACGGGCCGCACACCGGTGGCGGCACAGAAGGAGAGCAGATCCTCCAACTCGTCCTTGGTCCCCATGGTCGAGCCCACGACCTTGAGCTCCAGGAAGAAGATCCGGGTCAGTTCGGCGTGCGAGGGGCGGTCACCGCTCGTGGCACCGGAGATGACCAGCGTGCCGCCTGGCTTGAGCGACTTCACGGAGTGCGACCAGGTGGCCGCCCCCACGGTCTCGATGACGGCGTCCACCCGCTGCGGCAGCCGCGCGCCCGACTCCAGCGCCTCCACGGCACCGAGCTCCCTCGCCCGCTTCCGCTTGGCCTCGTCGCGGCTCGTCGCGAACACCCGCAGCCCGGCGGCCTTCCCCAGCACGATCGCGGCCGTGGCGACACCGCCGCCGGCGCCCTGCACCAGCACGGAGTCACCGGGTCGCACGCCGGCGTTGGTGAACAGCATCCGGTACGCCGTCAGCCAGGCCGTGGGCAGACAGGCGGCCTCCGCGAAGGACAGCTCCTTCGGCTTGGGCAGGACGTTCCAGGTCGGCACGGCCACCTGTTCGGCGAACGTCCCCTGGTAGCGCTCGGTGAGGATGGACCGCGGCTCCTTGGGGCCGACGCCGTGCCCGCTCTGGCCGATGACGGAGTGCAGGACGACCTCGTTGCCGTCCTCGTCGACACCGGCGGCGTCACAGCCGAGGATCATCGGAAGCTTGTCCTCCGCGAGGCCGACGCCACGCAGGGACCAGAGGTCATGGTGATTGAGGGAAGCGGCCTTGACGTCGACGACGCTCCAACCCGGGCGGGCTTCGGGGGCTGGGCGCTCCCCCAGCTCCAGTCCCGAGAGCGGGTTGTCGCGGTCGATTCGGGCGGCGTAGACAGCGAACATGACCTTGACGATAGGGTCCACCGCCGACCCGGGGAACCGGACCGCGTTGTGACACATACCCTCTTGCGAAACCGTGCGGCTGTAAGGGTGCCGGCTTCGACCGCGGCCCCGGTGGGGGCTGATCGCGCAGTTCCCCGCGCCCCTGGGTGGGCCATCTGGACGCTCGTGCAGACGCATACGGACGTGAGGGGACGGGGTGGGGGGTGTCCGCCCGCAGCGGCCGGCGTCCGTTACAGGGCACAGCCAAAGCAGCCGAGGCGCCGGACCGAGGACGGATACCCCCCACCCCGGCACCGACCCACACCACAACCGCACGCGCTACACGAACCCCCACCGGACAGCAGCAGGCCGCCGCAGGCATCTCAGGGGCGCGGGGAACTGCGCAAAACGCCCGCCCCCACCCAGCCGCACCCGCACAAGACGAACCACCCCCGTCGCACCCCCGTCACTCCCCCAGCCGTACCCCCAGGCAAAAAATGGCCCCGCCCGGAGAAACACCCGGACAGGGCCACCTCACGTCACAGAACCGCTCAGCGCCGAGCGACCCCCTCCGCCCGAGCCGCCGCGGCAACCGCCGCAGTGACCGCAGGAGCCACCCGCTCGTCGAACGGGGACGGGATCACGTAGTCCGCCGCGAGGTCGTCACCGACGACCGCCGCCAGCGCCTCCGCCGCCGCGATCTTCATGCCCTCCGTGATCCGGGAGGCCCGCACCTGGAGCGCCCCCGCGAAGATGCCCGGGAACGCCAGCACGTTGTTGATCTGGTTCGGGAAGTCGGACCGCCCGGTCGCCACCACGGCCGCGTACTTGTGCGCGACATCCGGGTGCACCTCGGGGTTCGGGTTGGCCATCGCGAACACGAAGGCACCCTTGGCCATCGAGGCGACCGCGGACTCCGGGACCGTACCGCCGGACACGCCGATGAAGACGTCCGCGCCGGCCAGCGCGTCCTCCAGGGACCCCGACAGACCGGCCTTGTTGGTGAACCCGGCGAGCTCCCGCTTCACGGACGTGAGGTCGTCCCGGTCAGCGGAGACCACTCCGCGCCGGTCGGCGACGGCGACGTCCCCGATGCCCGCCTCGACGAGCATCTTGGCGATGGCCACGCCCGCCGCGCCCGCACCGGAGATCACCGCACGTAGATCTCCGATGGACCGCCCACTGAGCCGCGCGGCGTTCCGCAGGGCGGCCAGCGTCACGACCGCGGTCCCGTGCTGGTCGTCGTGGAACACGGGGATGTCGAGCCGCTCCTGGAGCCGCCGCTCGATCTCGAAGCACCGGGGAGCCGAGATGTCCTCGAGGTTCACGCCGCCGAAGGACGGCGCGAGACGGACCACGGTCTCGATGATCTCGTCGACGTCGGTGCAGGCCAGCGCGAGCGGAACCGCGTCCACCCCGCCGAACTGCTTGAACAGGATCGCCTTGCCCTCCATCACCGGGAGGGAGGCTTCGGGCCCGATGTCACCGAGCCCCAGCACGGCCGTACCGTCCGTCACGACGGCGACGACCGAGGACTTCCACGTGTAGTCGTGGACGAGGTCCGGCTGCTCGGCGATGGCGCTGCACACCTTCGCCACGCCGGGTGTGTACGCGAGGGACAGGTCGTCCTTGTCACGGACCGGCACGGTGGCCTGCACAGCCATCTTGCCGCCGCGGTGCAGCGCGAACGCGGGGTCGAAGGAATCGAGGGGCTCCGCCCCTCCGTCCTGTCCCGTATCGCTGTCGCTGCGAGGATTGACGATCTCCGCTGCCACTTTGTCTTACCCCTTAGGTCTTCATGGTTTGAGGGTGGCCACTCCTGGTTGAGAAGTGGGCGGGCACCGCGTACGGCCCTGTCACTGATGCGTACGGGCCGGTCGCGACGGGCGCGCCGCACACGCGCCCTGAGCCCCGGATGAGGGGTGTAAAGAACCTTCTTACCGGACGACCCGCGCCGAGGACGAGTCGAATACGTCCAAGGTCACACGCCGAAACGGAAATCGATCATCGATCACCGGAGACCGGTGACATGAATCATGGGACGCCATCCGGACAAACCATCAGCGGCCCCTTGACGATCAAGGGGGAGCCGCTCTCGTGCCGGTGGGCGCGGCCGGGCAGGTCGTCCGCTCCGTGGCCCGCACCGGAGATCTTCCGGCCGGAATGCCAGATTCCCGCAGATGGTCCGGTCGTGATGTACGGACATGGTGCGGTTCGGGGGTCACCCGTTATCCGATTTTGACATGACCGGCCCCCTGAATGGTCGAGTCCGAATGGCAAGATGCCGTCATCACACGAGGTCGCGACACTCGAAGGCGTGTGCTCTCGTCGACCTGAGGAATGAAGGCAGCGCTGCCGGCCCGATCGGCAGCCGCCCCGCCCATCGGCAACTCCACCCATCCGCCGGAGGAACCCACCATGACCGCAAGCTCCACCCGTCGTACGACCGCCGCGCGCACCAGGACAGCCGCGGTAGGTGCGATCGCGGTCGCAGGCGCCCTGATTCTCACCGGTTGCGGTGACCAGACGGACAGCGGCAGCAGCACCAAGGAATCCGCCTCGTCCAGCAAGGCCCCGCTGTTCGACAAGCTGCCCGCCAAGATCCAGAAGGCCGGCGTCATCAAGGTCGGCACCAACGCCGAGTACGCCCCCATGGAGTACCAGGAGAGCGGCAAGATCGTCGGCGTCGACCCCGACATCGCGGCCGCGCTGGGCAAGCAGTTGGGTGTCGAGTTCCAGTTCACCTCGGGCTCCTTCGACGGCCTGATCACCTCCCTGAACTCCGGGCGCTACGACGTCGCCATGTCCTCCATCACGGACACCAAGGCGCGCCAGGAGGGCCTGGACGACGACGGCAAGAAGCTCGGCCCGGGTGTCGACTTCGTCGACTACTTCACGGCCGGCACCGCCATCTACGTCCAGAAGGGCAACCCCAAGAAGATCGGCTCGATCGAGGACCTCTGCGGCCAGAAGGTCGCCGTGCAGCGCGGCACGACCTACGAGCAGGCCCTGCAGAAGCAGTCCGCGGCGTGCACGAAGGACGGCAAGAAGAAGCTCGACATCGAGTCCTTCGACAACGACACCGAGGCCCAGACCCGCGTGAAGTCGGGCGGCGCCGTCGCGGGCGTCAACGACTACCCGGTCGCCGTGGACCTCGCCCGCAAGGCCGACGGCGGCAACGCCTTCGAGGTCGTCGGCGAGCAGGTCGACGCCGGTCCGTTCGGCATCGCCGTGAACAAGGACAACAAGGAGCTCACAAGCGCCCTGGAGGCGGCCGTGAACGCCATCATCGAGGACGGCACCTACAAGAAGGTGCTGGAGAAGTGGGGCGCCGAGACCGGCGCCATCGACAAGGCCGCGGTCAACGGCGGCAAGTGACGGACCCCGCACCACTGAAGGGCAGTCACTGTGACTGACAAGATCGACAAGGGGCCGGCGGACACGTCCCCGCCGGCTGCCGCCCCGGAGACCATCAAGGCCATCCCGGTCCGCCACTACGGCCGTTACGTCAGCGCCGTCGTCGTACTGGCCCTGGTGGCCCTGCTGGTCAACGCGTTCGCCACCGCGGAGAAGATCCAGTGGAGCGCCGTCGGCGACAAGCTGTTCGACTCCACGGTCCTCGCGGGCGCCGGCCGCACCCTGCTGATCAGCGTCCTCGCGATGATCGTGGGCGTGGTCCTCGGCGTCCTGCTGGCCGTCATGCGGCTCTCCAAGAACCCGGTGACGAGCTGGGTGGCCTGGGTCTACATCTGGTTCTTCCGCGGGACCCCGGTGTACGTCCAGCTCCTCCTGTGGTTCAACCTGGCGCTGATCTTCCCGATGCTGAATCTCGGTCCGCTCTACAAGGACGAGATGACGGACGTGATGACCCCGTTCATGTGCGCCCTGCTGGGCCTGGGTCTGAACGAGGCCGCGTACATGGCGGAGATCTGCCGCGCCGGTCTGATGGCCGTCGACGAGGGCCAGACGGAGGCCGCGCACGCGCTCGGCATGAGCCACAGCAAGACGCTGCGCCGGATCGTCATCCCGCAGGCGATGCGCGTGATCGTGCCGCCGACCGGCAACGAGTTCATCAACATGCTGAAGACCTCGTCGCTGGTGTACGCGGTGACCTACAACGAACTGCTGCGGGCCACCTCGACGATCGGCTCGACCTCGTACGCCGTGATGGAGATGCTGTTCGTGGCGTCCATCTGGTACCTGGTCATGACCAGCGTGTTCAGCGTCTTCCAGTACTACCTGGAGCGCCGTTTCGCCCGCGGTTCGTCGCGGAACCTGCCGGCGACGCCGTTCCAGAAGATCAGGGCGAACCTGCTGTCGCTCCGGAACCAGGGGGGTGCGGCGGTATGACGGCCATGGTCAGGGCCGAGGGCGTCCACAAGTCCTACGGTCTGGTCGAGGTCCTCAAGGGCATCGACCTGGAAGTGAAGCAGGGCGAGGTCTTCTGCCTCATCGGCCCCTCGGGCTCCGGCAAGTCGACCTTCCTGCGGTGCATCAACCACCTGGAGAAGATCAACGCCGGCCGGCTGTACGTCGACGGCGAGCTGGTCGGCTACCGCCAGAAGGGCGACAAGCTGTACGAGCTCAAGGACAGCGAGGTCGCGCTCCAGCGCCGGGACATCGGCATGGTGTTCCAGCGGTTCAACCTGTTCCCGCACATGACGGCCGTCGAGAACGTCATGGAGGCACCGGTCCAGGTCAAGGGCACGAGCCGGTCCGAGGCCCGGGAGCGGGCGCGGGAGCTGCTGGACCGGGTGGGCCTGGCCGACAAGGCGGGCAGCTACCCGGCGCAGCTCTCCGGCGGGCAGCAGCAGCGGGTGGCGATCGCCCGGGCGCTGGCGATGGACCCGAAACTGATGCTCTTCGACGAGCCGACCTCGGCCCTCGACCCGGAGCTGGTCGGTGACGTCCTCGACGTCATGCGCGACCTCGCCGAGTCGGGCATGACGATGGTCGTCGTCACCCACGAGATGGGCTTCGCCCGCGAGGTGGGCGACAGCCTGGTCTTCATGGACGGCGGCGTGGTCGTCGAGTCCGGCGACCCGCGCGAGGTCCTGACGAACCCGCAGCACGAGCGCACCCAGGCGTTCCTGTCGAAGGTCCTCTAGCGGTACGACGTCGAAAGGGGCGGTACGGGATTCCCGTACCGCCCCTTTCGCACGCGCCTACTTGAGCGCGAGCAGCAGGGTGTCCGAGGGCGAGCACCACACCGGCCGGGCCTCCCCGAAGCCCTTCTCGCGCAGCACACGGGCATGCCACGCGGCGGAGGGCGTGTCCCCGTCGGCGTGCTCGCCGTAGATCTCGAAGCGGCGCGCCGTCGGACCGGCGAGGACCGGGTCCTCGGCGGCGACCTGCCACCACGCGGCCCAGTCGAGGGCGCCGTCGCGCTTGGCGCGGTCCATGTGCGCGTGCCGCAGCGCGCGTTCGGCCGCGTTGATCCGGGGCGTGGTCTCGTCGATCATGTGGTCGGCGTTCATGAAGACACCGCCGTCGCGGACGAGTTCCGCGATCCGGCCGTAGAGATCCGCGAGGGGTTCGCTGTGCAGCCAGTGCAGGGCCGTGGCGGTCAGCACGGCGTCGTAGGAGTCGTACGGCAGGCGCGTGGGCCAGTCCGGGTCCTTGAGGTCGGCCGTCACGAGGGTGACCCGCTCGTCGTCCGCGAACGTGCCGCCGGCGATGGTGAGGAGCGCCGGGTCGAGGTCGACGCCGGTGCTGGTGGCCTCGGGGAACCGGGCGAGCAGCCGGGCCGTGATGCTTCCCGTGCCGCACGCGAGGTCGAGCACGCGCGGCCGGGGCCCGACGAGGGCCTCGACCATGTCCAGCATGACCCGGAACCGCTCCTCGCGGTCCGGCATGTACCACTCCTGCTGGCGGTCCCAGCTCTCCTGCCAGGCCTGCCAGTCGGTTCCGACACCGGTCGTCATGGAGCCCCCTGTCCGCTCACTGTCGTAATACTCTGGAAGCACGATCAGCTCTTACCCGACCGCACCACGACGATAGAACGCCTCCGTAAGGACTACAAGTGGAACTGGCCTATTACTCGGACTACGCCGTACGTCTGGTCAACAGCGAGGACCCGGCCCGGGGCAAGGACACCCTGACCTCGGTGGAGGCGGTCCGCGACCTGTTCGGCGGCAACGGCACGGGCGCCCGGCGCGCCACCGAGGCCGACGTCACCCGGTTCCGTTCGGTGCGGGCCCGGCTGCGGTCGGTCTTCGAGGCGGCGGACCGGGGCGAGGAGACGCTCGCGGTGGACCTGCTGAACTCGCTCCTGCTGGAGTTCCCCGTCAGCCCGCAGATCTCCGGGCACGACTTCCGCGACGACGACGGCCGCCCGCTGTGGCACATGCACCTGGCGGACCACCCGTCCAACGCCACCGCCGGCTACGCGGCGATCGCGGCCATGGGACTGGCGTTCCACCTCACCGAGTACGGCGTGGACCGGCTGGGCCTGTGCGAGGCCGCGCCCTGCCGCAACGCCTACCTCGACACCTCGACGAACCGCTCCCGCCGCTACTGCTCCGACCGGTGCGCCACCCGCGCCAACGTGGCCGCCTACCGGGCCCGCAAACGCCTGGAGGCCGACCGGTCCGGGAAGACGGGCCGCACGGCGGACAGCGCCCAGCGCACGGCGGCCAGCGGGGAGCGCTGAGCGGTCCTGAGCGGCCGGTACCGCAGCCGGGCCTTCCCCAGCACGAGCTCCTCCGGTACGACGCCGTAGTCCGTGCTGTCGCCGCCCGCGAACGCGTTGTCCCCGAGCACCCACCAGCCGCCCTCGCGGCGCTCCGCGGCCCGCTTGACGACGAGCAGGTCCTGCTGGAACGGATGCCGCAGGACCACGATGTCGCCGGGGACGACCCGCGCCCCCCAGTGCACGACGAGCCGGTCCCCGTGCTGGAGCGTGGGCACCATCGACGGCCCGGTCACCTCGGCCACCCCCACGAAGGGCAGCAACGACCTCTCCCGCTCGGTCTCCTGCGACAGCTCCGGCATCCCCGGCACCTCCCCGGTACGTTCGTCCACCAGTCTCAGTCTGACCCCGGACTTTTGTCCTAAGCCCATGGGGGCACCCGCGATTTCGCCTCTCGCAGGGAGTAATGTCGCACCTGAGAAGACGATCACGAGGAAGGAATGCTCCATGCTTTCCCGCCTGTTTGCCCCCAAGGTCAAGGTCAGCGCACACTGCGACCTGCCCTGCGGTGTGTACGACCCGGCCCAGGCCCGCATCGAGGCGGAGTCGGTGAAGGCCGTGCAGGAGAAGATGGCCGCCAACGACGACCCGCACTTCCAGGCGCGTGCCACGGTCATCAAGGAGCAGCGCGCCGAGCTCGCGAAGCACCACGTTTCCGTGCTCTGGAGCGACTACTTCAAGCCCCCGCACTTCGAGAAGTACCCGGAGCTGCACCAGCTCGTCAACGACACCCTCAAGGCCCTCTCGGCCGCCAAGGCGTCGACCGACCCGGCCACGGGTCAGAAGGCCCTGGACTACATCGCCCAGATCGACAAGATCTTCTGGGAGACCAAGAAGGCCTGAGGCGACCTGCCCGCGGGAAGGGGCTCGGCCGGCTGCACGCCGGCCCGGGCCCCTTTCTCGTTCCGCGGCCCCCGTGGGCGTGCCCCGGTTCGTCAGCTCAGCACCAGCAGCACGGCCAGGGCGACGAGCAGGGAGTCGATCCGGTCCAGCAGGCCACCGGAGCCGGGCAGCCAGTGACCGGCGTCCTTGACCCGCGCACCGCGCTTGACCATGGACTCCAGCAGGTCTCCGGCCGGCCCGCCGACCGCCACGGCGACCGCCATGGGCAGGCTCGCCGCGGACAGCACCGCGAGCACACCGAGCCCGGCCGCCGCCCCGGCCAGCGTCCCGCTCCACCGCTTGGCCGGCGACAGCGGCGACAACCGCGGGCCGCCCAGCCGCCGCCCGGCGAAGTAGGCGGTGATGTCGGCGACCGAGACCGCCACGAACAGCGCCAGTCCGTCCGCCCCGAGCGGCACCAAGGCGGCCGGCACGCTCAGCCAGGCCAGCCCCAGCAGCCCGGCGCCGAGCCGGCGCAGACCGTGGTCGGCGTCGCCGTCCAGCAGCGGCACCGCGGCCACCGCCAGCGCCCCGGCACCCAGGGCCCGGAGCACCTCCCCGGGCGCCAGCCAGGCGGTCAGCACCACACCCGTCACCGACGCGGCCAGCACCGCGCGGTCCAGCCGGCCGAGCATCAGCAGCCCGCCGAACTCCAGCACCGCGATCACCCCGACCAGCACGGCCACGGCCGCGGCACCCGGCTCGCCCCACCAGAACGCCAGGGTGACCAGCGGCACCCCGACCGCCCAGGCGCACCAGCGGACCATCAGCTCGCGTCGACCGGACGCGGCCACCGCGACACCGCCCAGGGCCAGCGCCCCACCGAGGTACGGCGCCAGCGAGCCCACGCTCGTCACCGGGCGGTGCCCGCGGCGCCCAGGGGCTGCGCCACGAGCGCGGCGGGCGCCGGCCGCAGCACCTCCAGGGCGGTCCGGCAGGCCGCCACGATGCGGGCGTTCTCGGCGGTGTCCCGGACCGCGACGCGCACGGTGCGCCCCTCGTACTGCGGCGACAGCGGCGACAGGTCGCGCAGGTACACGCCGTGGCGGCGGCACTCGTCGACGAGTTGTGCGGCACTCGGTCCGCCCTTGGGCAGAACGAGGGAGAGGAAGTTGGCCACGGACTCCTCGACGGTCGCCTCGGGCGCCGCCTCGGCCAGGTCCGCGGCCAGTCCGCGGCGCAGGGCGTGGGTGGCGAGCCAGCGGTCCCGGTAGTACCCGGGGTCGCGCAGCGCCGCCACGGCGGCCATCTGGGCCGGCAGGCCGACCGTCCAGGGCGGGGTCCAGCGGCGCAGCTCGGCCGCGGCGGACGGTTCGGCGACGGCGTAAGCGGCCCGCATGCCGGACAGCGCGTACATCTTCGACAGCGAGGTGCAGACGGTCACCCGGGGGTCGGTCGCGGCGAGGCCGGCGAGGGACTCGTCCAGGCCGACATAACCCAGGTACGCCTCGTCGATCCACCAGTGGGTGCGGTCCGGGGCGGCCTGGACGATCTCGCGCAGCCCGGCGGCGGGTGCGTGCCGTCCCGTGGGGTTGTTCGGGTTGACCACCACCACGAGGTCGTAGCGGCCGGAGCCGACGGCGGCCGCCAGCCGCTGCGGGTCGATCCGCCAGCCGTCCTCGCGGCGCAGCGGGAACCGGTCCACCCGGCAGCCGATGACCCGCTCCGTGACATGGGCGTACTCGCCGTAGCAGGGGTCGGTCAGCAGCACCCGGCTGCGCGGGGTCAGCCGGCGGCCGAACGCCCGAAAGATCAGGTCGGAGGAGCCGGCGCCCACCGCCAGCGTGTCCGGGGGCAGGTCCCGGGCGGCGGCGATCTGCGCCGACAGTCCCTCGGCGCCGGAGGGCGGCGAGGTGCGGGCGGCCCAGGCCGGGTCGTCCGCGAGGGTCGCCCGCACCCCGGGGGCGGGCGGGAACCAGGCGTCCAGCACGTCGGCCATGACGATGTCCCGCCGCCGGTGCAGGGTGCGGAAGTCGGTGCCGAGGGCGGTGAACGAGGCACCGCCGTGCTCGCAGCCGTCCGGCCGGGGCGCGAAGGGCATGTCCAGCCGCCAGTCGACGACGGACCGCAGCCGCTCCAGGGCGCTGCCGTAGCGCTCGCGCGCCCGCCGGGTCAGTTCGGGCACCTCGCCGGTCAGCACCTCGAACGTCACCGCGCCGCTGCGGACGGTCCGGCCGGCCGGGCGCAGGCCGACGGCCCGGTACATGCCGAGCACCTCGGTACGCCCCATCGCCACCACCCTGCGCCCGCCGCGGGAGGCGATCCAGCGCAGCGCCGCGTACATCAGCAGGGGCGCCGCCGAGGTGGTGCGCCGGCGCGGCTCGACGGTGAGGACGCGCACCTCGAACACGTCGTGGCCGTCCAGCACCGGCAGTTCGTCGCGGGTCAGGTACTTGTCCAGGCCGAACCGCCCCAGCCAGGGCGGGGTCAGGCTGACGAAGCCGATCCGGGTCGTGCCGCGCGCCGCGACCAGGTAGACGTTGTCACCGTCGAGTCCGTCGCGCAGCCGCCCGGCCGGATCCGGCGGGTGCTGACCCAACTCGCGGGCGTACACCCGGTGACGCAGTTCGTAAATCCAGTCGAGATCCTCCGGAGTGGCGGTACGCAGCTCCAGGTCACGAGCCATGGGGCAACCTCTTTCGACGCGGGTGGGTTGCATCATCGAGAACCCGCGCCGCCCCCACCAGGGCCGAGCACCGCCACCGGACTGAGTACGGGTACTCAGGCGCACCCGCGCCCCGTGTGCATCGGCACCCGGCCCGCCCCCGCCGGCGGCCCCTAGGCCTCGCCCGCCTCCAGCAGCCCCGCCGCCTCGCCCACGATCCGCGGATCGGGCGTGCCGACGACCTCCTCGTCCTTGTCGGCGTAGTCGAAGCGGGCCAGCACCGTGCGCATGGCCTCGACGCGGGCCCGCTTCTTGTCGTTGCTCTTGACCACCGTCCAGGGCGCGAACCGGGTGTCCGTCTCCCGGAACATGGCGACCTTGGCGGCGGTGTAGTCGTCCCAGCGCTCCAGGGAGGCCAGGTCCATGGGGCTCAGCTTCCACTGCCGTACGGGGTCGATCTGACGGATCGTGAAGCGGGTGCGCTGCTCGCCCTGGGAGACCGAGAACCAGAACTTCAGCAGGTCCACGCCGTCGTCCACGAGCATCCGCTCGAACAGCGGGGCCTGGCGCATGAAGCGCCGGTACTCGTCGTCCGTGCAGAAGTCCATGACCCGCTCCACCCCGGCCCGGTTGTACCAGGACCGGTCGAACAGCACGATCTCGCCCGCGGTCGGCAGGTGTTCGACGTACCGCTGGAAGTACCACTGCCCGCGCTCGCGCTCGTTCGGCTTCTCCAGCGCGACCACGCGGGCGCCGCGGGGGTTCAGGTGCTCCGTGAAGCGCTTGATGGTGCCGCCCTTGCCGGCCGCGTCCCGCCCCTCGAAGACGATGACGAGCCGGCGCCCGGTCTCCTTGATCCAGCTCTGGAGCTTCAGCAGCTCGATCTGCTGGAGCCGTTTGTGCCAGTCGTACTCCTTGCGCTCCATGCGGTGCGCGTAGGGGTAGTTCTCCCGCCAGGTGTCGATCGGGCTGCCGTCCGGGCGGATGAGGACGGGGTCGTCGGGGTCGGTGTAGTCGACCTTCAGGTCGGTCAGCAGGGGGGTCACCTCGCTGCTCCCCTCTCCTCTCGGTGGTTCAGTGGAACTGCGGCACGATCAGGTAGATGCCGTACGCCACCACCGCCGCGCAGGCGAGGAAGCACAGGCCGGACTGGGCGACGCCGAGTGGGGAGGTTCCACCACCGCCATCCTCCCTCGCCGCCTCGGTACGGGCGAGACCGAGTACCCCGAGGGCGAAGACCACGACCACCGCGATGGTGACGCCGACGCTCACCGCGCTGACCTGGCCGAGTGCGGTCCAGTCGATGCTCATCACAGAACTCCCGGGGTTCAGGCGGCCGTGCCGACACGGGCCGGCGGGTCGGTGCGGAGGGTGACCTCGTGGGCGTCGTTGACGTTGTGCGCGCTCACCGGGTTGCGGCGGGAGACGAGCACGATGCCCGCGGCGACGGCGGCACCGGCCAGGGCGACGACGACCGTGCCGGCGTTGCCGCCGTGCTTCACGGCGCTCGCGGAGACGCCGCCGACCAGCGCGGCCGCCGGGAGGGTGATCAGCCAGGCCGCGACCATGCGCCCGGCGATGCCCCAGCGGACCTCCGCCAGCCTGCGGCCCAGGCCCGCGCCGAGGATGCCGCCCGAGGCGACCTGCGTGGTCGACAGGGCGAAACCGAGGTGGGCGGAGGTCAGGATGACCGTGGTGGACGCGGTCTCGGCGGCGAAGCCCTGCGGGGACTGGATCTCGGTGAGGCCCTTGCCCATGGTGCGGATGATCCGCCAGCCGCCGAGGTAGGTGCCGAGGCCGATCGCGAGACCCGCGGCGGCGACGACCCACACCGGTGGCCCGGCGTCGTGGCCGAGCGCGCCCGCCGAGATGAGGGTCAGCGTGATGACGCCCATGGTCTTCTGGGCGTCGTTGGTGCCGTGCGCCAGGGAGACGAGGGACGCCGAGGCGATCTGGCCGAGCCGGAACCCCTTGGTCACCGAGTCCTTGCGGGCGCGGGCGGTGAGCCGGTAGGCGAGGTAGGTGGCGATCAGCGCCGCCACGCCCGCCACCACCGGGGAGGCCACCGCGGGGATCAGGATCTTCTCGACGACCTTGTCGAAGTGCACCCCGTGCGAGCCCGCACCCACCCACACGGCGCCGATGAGTCCGCCGAACAGGGCGTGCGAGGAGCTCGACGGGAGGCCGACCAGCCAGGTCAGCAGGTTCCACAGGATCGCCCCGACCAGCCCCGCGAAGATCATTGCGGGCGAGACCAGGCTGTCGTCCACGATGCCGCCGGAGATCGTCCTGGCGACCTCGGTGGACAGGAAGGCGCCCACGACGTTCAGGACGCCGCTCACCAGCACCGCGGTCCTGGGTTTCAGCGCGCCGGTCGCGATGGAGGTCGCCATCGCGTTGGCCGTGTCGTGGAATCCGTTGGTGAAGTCGAAGGCCAGAGCCGTGACGATGACGACCGCCACGAGGAACGTGATGTGGTCCATGCCTCCCATGGGAGCAAGGGCTTCCGTACGGCAGGAGAACGCGAGGCAAAGCCCGTTCCAGGTACACGCACCGAGCCGGTGAGCATCGTGCGATGCTGGCGTGATGGTGAGCATCGAGGACCTGGTGCGGCTGAGGCAGGCGCGCGACCGGATGGACCGCGAGTACACCGAGCCGCTCGACGTGCCCGCGCTCGCCCGCACCGCGCTGATGTCACCGGGCCACTTCCAGCGCAGCTTCCGCGCGGAGTTCGGCGAGACGCCGTACGGCTATCTCATGACCCGGCGCATCGAGCGGGCGAAGGCGCTGCTGCGGCGCGGCGACCTGTCCGTCACCGAGGTCTGCATGGCGGTGGGGTGCACCTCCCTGGGCTCCTTCAGCTCGCGGTTCACCGAGCTGGTGGGCGAGACGCCGAGCGCGTACCGGGCCCGCTCCCACGAGGAGATCGCCGGGATCCCGCCGTGCGTCGTGCGCAGGCACACCCGGCCCCGGCGGGCCTAACGTGGGGCCATGGACATCAAGCTCAAGAACTGCTTCATCGCGGTGGACGACCACGACAAGGCGATCGCGTTCTACCGGGACGTCCTGGGCATGGAGGTGCGCGGCGACGTCGGGTACGAGGGGATGCGCTGGGTGACGGTCGGCTCGCCGCTCCAGCCGGACGTGGACATCGTCCTGGAGCCGCCCGCCGCCGACCCGGACGCGTCCCCGGCGGACAAGGAGGCGATGGCCCGGCTGCTGGCGAAGGGGCTGCTGCGGGCCGTCAACTTCACCACCACCGACTGCGACACGTTGTTCGCGCGCGTGCGGGAGTCGGGCGCCGAGGTGGTCCAGGAGCCGACGGACATGCCGTACGGCGTGCGGGACTGCGCGTTCCGGGACCCGGCGGGCAACCTGCTGCGGTTCATGGAGACACCGAAGTGACGGAGCCGCCGAAGTGATGGAGGCGCGGAAGCGGTGAAGCCTACGATCACCGCATGACTACCCGCTGGACTTACGCCTTCGTCGATCGGCCCGTCCCCCGCTTCGCGCAGGCCTGTGACTTCTGGACCGGCGTCACCGGGGCCCACCTGTCCGAATTCCGGGGTGAGCGGCGGGAGTTCGTGACGCTGGTGCCTTCCGGCGGGGCCGACGCCTGCGTCAAGGCGCAGGCCGTCGCCTCCGGGCCGGGCGGGGCCCATCTCGACTTCTGCGTCGACGACGTACGCAGGTTCGCGAAGGCGGCGCAGGGGCTGGGCGCCCATGTGGTCGCCGACCAGGGCACGTTGGTGGTGCTGCGCTCCCCCGCCGGCCAGTTGTTCTGCACCGATCCCTGGCGCGGGCAGTCGACCCGCTCGCCCGTCGTCCGCGGCAGCCGCCTCGACCAGGTCTGCCTGGACGTCCCGCCCTCCCTGTACGAGGCCGAAGTCGCCTTCTGGGCCGCCCTGTTGCCCGACTGGGAGTCGCGGCCCGGCTCGCTCCCCGAGTTCCACGTCCTCAAGCCGCCCGCCGGCCTCCCGGTCCGCATCCTCCTCCAGCGCCTCGACGAGGAACGCCCCGCCTCCGCCCATCTGGACCTGGCCTGCGCGGACGTGGCGGCGACACGGGCCGAACACGAGCGGCTGGGCGCCGAGTTCGTCACCGAGGGCGGGAACTGGACGGTGATGAGGGACCCGGCGGGCGGCCTGTACTGCCTGACGGGGCGGGACCCGGAGACGGGCGGGGTGCCTAGCGGGTGATCCTGACGAAGCAGAGGGTCCGGCCCTCCTCGTCGGGGGTGGCGTCGGCGCACGCGGACTTCCACCCCTCCGGCAGGGAGGGCGTCGGACTGCTCTTCTCCGAACCGTACGGCCCCGGCGGCTCCGCCGGGTCCTGGAGCCAGAGCGTGAGTCCGCCCGCGACGACCACGACAGCCGCCCAGACCGCCACGGCCCACAGCCACGGCCGACGGCGGCCGCTCACCCCCACGGCTCCACGTCGACGACCGCGGCCACCGGGAGCGGCCCGTAGATGTGCGGGAACTCCTCGGCGCCGGGTGCGGGGGCCTCGTACTTCAGCGGTACGTCCAGCCGCGCGGGGTCGATGACGAGGAGCACCAGATCCGGCACACCGGCGAAGAAGCGCGCGGCCGTGTCCGGCAGTTGCTCGCGCGTCGAGCAGTGGATGAACCCCTCCTCCCGGAGGGTGCGGCCGCGGGTCGAGATCTCGTACGTGCCCCGGGCGCGGGCCTCCTCCCAGAGCGAGCGTTCGGTCAGGTGCACGATGTGGCTGGGTGTGGACATGCCGTCACGGTACGGCCTCAGCCGTGCCGCCCGCTCCCGCACACAGCGCTGCTCGGGTCGGCCCCGGAGGTCAGGAACTCTTCTCGGCCGGGGTGCCGCCGTGGTCCTCCTCGGGCTCGGCGGCCCTGTCGGGGTACGCCTCACATTCGGGGTTGCGGCACGGGCCGTCCGTCCACACGGGGACCCACGCACCCAGCGTCTTGTGACGCCGTACGACTGTCTCGACCGGCTGTCCGCAAACGGGACAGACGTGTTCGTCGCTGCCCATGTCCTCAGGGTAGGACGAAGAAGCCGCGCGCGCTTGCCTCAGCCTTCCCTGCCGTACGTCCGCACCAGTACGCCGTTGCCGAAGACGCGCACCTCGTCGAGCGTGAACCCGGTGACGGAGAACCCGGAGGCGAACATCGGCATCCCGGTGCCGAGGGCGACGGGGTACGTCTTGACGACGAGTTCGTCGATCTCGTCGTGGAGTTCGCCCGCGAGCCGGGAGCCGCCGCACAGGTAGATGCCGAACTCGCCGTCCTCGGCCTTCAGTTCGCGCACCTTGCCGACCAGGTCGTCGCGGATGATCTCGACGTTCGGGTCGGGCGACTCGGTGAGGGTGCGGGAGGCGACGTACTCGCGCAGGTGGTCGTACGGGCTGGTGATGCCCTCCTTCAGGGCCACCTCGTAGCTGCCGCGGCCCTGGACGACCGTGTCGAACCTGCGGTGCGCCAGGTGGTGGATGCCGAGCGCCCTGCGGCCCTGGGCCGCGAGGGTCTCCGGGAACTCGGCCTTGAGGTAGGCGAGGAACTCCTCGTCGACGAACCGGTACATGAACGACGCGTCGCCGCTCTCGTCGCCGATGAAGCCGTCGATCGTGCAGGCGACGAAGTACGTGAGCTTTCGCAAGCGGGTCTCTTCTCGTAGGCTGCGCTCCGATGTGAACTACTTCAGTTGTAGTACTTCAGATGTAGTGGTTGCAAGGGCGTTTCTGAAGCCCGGGGCAACTGGGAGAGGGGATTCCGCATGGCCAGCAATCCGGAGCGCCGGGCCGCGCTCGTGGACGCGGGGGTCGAGGTTCTCGCCCGCGAGGGGGCGCGCGGGCTGACGTTCCGCGCGGTCGACACGGAGGCGGGGGTCCCGGTGGGGACGGCCTCGAACTACTTCGCCGACCGCGACGACCTGCTGCGGCAGATCGACACCCGTCTCCACATCCGGCTCGCCCCGGACCCGGCCAAGCTCGCCGACCTGCTGACCCGGCCGAAGGACCGGTCCCTGGTCGCCGCGTTCATGCACGACCTCATGGCCCGCGCGACCCACGACCGCACGGGCTATCTGGCCCTGCTGGAAATGCGCCTGGAGGCCACCCGCCGCCCCGCACTCCGCGCCTCCTTCACCAGGTCGGTCCGCGCGGACCTGGAGGAGGGCATCCGCTTCCACCACGAGACGGGCCTCCCGGGCGGCGCCGAGACGGTCACCGTGCTCTACCTGGCCATGCTGGGCCTGCTCCTGGACCACCTGACCCTGCCCGAAGCCCTGGAGGGGGTACTGCCGGGGGTGGGCGTCCCGGAGGGCCTGGTGGAACGGATCGTGGCGACGGTGGTCCCGGAGGGCTAGGCCGGGGGGCGACCCCCTGAGCGAGGGGGCTCGGTCGAGTGGACGGCGATCGCGGCCCATGACCACGCGGCGGAACCCCGGCCGTCGCCGGCGCGAGGCATCCCCGCCCGCCCTACCGCGAGGCGCCCGGCTCGCGCCACATCGGCCACATCTGCGGGCCGTCCGGCAGATCGAGCGGTCGGTTCACGAGCTCGAAGCCGAGCCGTTCGTACAGTCCGCGGCTGCGGGCGCTGCTCGCCTCCAGGTACGCGGGCAGCCCCTCCCGGTCGCAGCGCTCCAGGACCGATCCGATGAGCGCGGTGCCGAGACCCTCCCCCTGCCGTTCGGGAGCCACGCCGATCATCCACAGGTACTCGTGGGCCCGCCCCGCCGGATGCACCTCGGCCGTGAGGCGACCGATCAGCTCGATGCGCTCGTTGCCCGGATCGAGAGCCTCCCGCAGCGCGGCGAACCCGTCCTCCTCGTCCTGCACGTCACCCCCGTCCGCCGGCACGGGCAGCCACAAGGCGCACGCGGTCCCCTCCTCCGTGACGTCCACCCACCCCTCGGCCATCACGATGTCCACGAACGCGGCCATCAACCGGGGATGCGTCGTACGGCGGTGCTCCTCCCCCGGAAAGATCCACCCGCTGACCGGATCGTCCTGGAAAGCCGAGTCCAGCAGCCCTGCCACCAGCTCCCGATCGCTGTCGCCGGCCGTCCGTACCGCCACGCCCATGCCCCACCCCTTCCACTCAACCACCCTTGGACACAAGGGTGGTTGAGACTATCCGGTGGGCATGCGGAAGCGGGCCCCGCACACCGTGGGGATGTGCGGGACCCGCCGGCCGGAGCCCCCGGCACCGCGTGGGGTCAGGACCGCACGGTGCCGGGCGCTCCGGGGTCTCAGGCGCTGCGCCGCGTCACGAACTCCGCCAGGGAGAGCAGCCCGTCCGCCGCCTCGGGCTCGGGCACCGCACGGGCGAGCTGCCCCACGGCCAGAGCCATCCGGTCGGCCGCCTGCACCTGCGCCCAGTCGCGGCCGCCGGCCTCCTCGACGGCGTGGGCCGTCCGCGCCAGGTCCTCCTCGGCGTACGGGGCCGCGTACAGCGCGGCCAGTTCCGCCGCCGCGGCGGTGCCGGAGGTGAGCGCGGCGACCACCGGCAGGGACTTCTTGCGGGCC
This sequence comes from Streptomyces sp. NPDC107471, assembly GCF_055582845.1. Classification (NCBI taxonomy): domain Bacteria; kingdom Bacillati; phylum Actinomycetota; class Actinomycetes; order Kitasatosporales; family Streptomycetaceae; genus Streptomyces; species Streptomyces sp. NPDC107471. Next base: position 183,933 of record NZ_JBVJPC010000002.1, read on the forward strand.
GCGAGGTCCGCGCCGGCCGGTTTGCCGGTGCGGCTCGGGTCGCCCCATATGCCGATCACGTCGTCGATGAGCTGGAAGGCGAGCCCCGCCTCCCGGCCGAACGCGTCCATCGCGCCGACGTCCGCGGCGGACGCGCCCGCGTACAACGCGCCGAGCGCGCAGGCGCACCCGAGCAGCGCCCCCGTCTTGGCCTCGGCCATCACGAGCACCCGGTCGAGGGTGACCTCGCCGGGAGCGAGCCCCTGCATGGCGGTGTCCTCGTGCTGGCCCTCGCACAGCTCGACGACACAGGCCGCGAGCCGGGCGGCGGCCGCTCGCGCCGCGGGGTGCGGGTCCTCGGCCAGCAGCCGGAGCGCCAGCGCCTGGAGGGCGTCCCCGGCCAGGATCGCGTCGGCGTCGCCGAACACGGTCCATGCGGTCGGGCGGTGCCGGCGGGTGGCGTCGCGGTCCATCACGTCGTCGTGCAGCAGCGTGAAGTTGTGGACCAACTCCACCGCCACGGCCGCCCGGACGGCCGCCGCACGCGCCCGGTCCCCGCCGAGGGCGGCGGCCGCGGTGAGGACGAGCGCGGGCCGGATCGCCTTGCCCGCGTTGCCCGCGGCCGGGGTGCCGTCGGCCTCCTCCCAGCCGAAGTGGTAGAGCGCGACCCGGCGCAGCGAGCGCGGCAACGACTCCAGCGCGGCCCGCAGCTCGGGGTCGACGGCCGCCCGGACCCGCTCCAGGATCACCGCGGCCTCGTGCCCGTCGGGCGGGCGCGACTCGGGTCCGCCGAACGAGGCCCCCTCCCCCGCCGCGGCCCTCTTCCCCGTCCCCCCGGTGGTCGGTAGCCCCGCTTCCGTTCCTTCCGTCGCCGGTGCCGCCAGTGCCTGTGTGCCCGTCGTGAACTCGGCCATGGAACCCCCCTCGGTCAGTCCGCGGACGGTGGCGCCCTCCCGCTGGGCGGGCGCGCTCCTCCGGGGTGTCTCCACTCCGAAGGCCGACCGGGGTGCCTCCACCCCGGTGTCCGACCGGGGTGTACCCGCCCCGGCGGGCGGGGACACGGCTTCCCGGTGCAGGAACGTCACCTCCACCGGCCGATCTCGACGTTCTCCAGGACTCCGAGCGCGTCCGGGACCAGGACGGCCGCCGAGTAGTAGGCCGTCACCAGGTACTTGATGATCGACTGTTCGTTGATGCCCATGAACCGCACCGACAGGCTCGGCTCGATCTCGTCCGGGATACCGGCCTGCTGAAGGCCGATGACACCCTGGTCGGCCTCACCGGTACGCATGGCGATGATCGAGGTGGTGCGCTCCGGGGTGACCGGGATCTTGTTGCACGGGTAGATCGGCACTCCGCGCCAGGTGGGGATGCGGTTGCCGCCCACGTCGATGGTCTCGGGGACCAGTCCCCGCTTGTTCAGCTCACGGCCGATCGCGGAGATCGCCCGCGGGTGGGCGAGCAGCAGCTTGGTGCCCCGGCGGCGGCTGAGCAGTTCGTCGAGGTCGTCGGGGCTGGGCACGCCGTCGTGCGGCTGGAGCCGCTGGTCGTACTCGCAGTTGTTCAGCAGGCCGAACTCACGGTTGTTGACGAGTTCGTGCTCCTGGCGCTCCTTGAGGGCCTCGACGGTCAGCCGGATCTGCTGTTCCGTCTGGTTCATCGGCTGGTTGTAGAGGTCCGCCACCCGCGTGTGGATGCGCAGCACGGTCTGGGCGATGCTCAGTTCGTACTCGCGGGGCCGGGCGTCGTAGTCGACGAAGGTGTGCGGGATGTCGGGTTCGCCCTCGTGGCCCGCCGCGAGGTCGATCGCCTTCTCGCCGTACTTGTTGGTGCGCTGCGAGGGGATCGCGCGCTGCTCCCGGAGGTGCTCGCGCAGGGCCTCGGCACGCTCCGCCACCTGGTCGACGTCCTGGCGGGGCAGCACGAGGACCGTGCAGGCGGTGGCCGCGCGGGCGGTGTACTCCCAGATGGCGTCCGGGTCGAGGAGCGCCTGGTCGCCGAAGTAGGCACCGTCGGCGAGAACTCCGAGCACCGCGTCGTCGCCGTAGGGGCCGGTGCCGACCTTCTCCACCCTGCCGTGCGCCAGCAGGTACACCTCGTCGGCCTGGGCGCCGAACGAGGCGATCACCGCACCAGGGGCGAACTCCCGCTGCTGGCAGCGCTGGGCGAGCTCGGAGAGCACCTCGTCTTCCTCGTAGGACCTGAGCGCCGGCAGCTCGCGCAGCTCGGCGGGGATCACCTCGACCTGGTCCCCGGTCTTCACGAAGGTCACCCGGCCGTCGCCCACGGCGTAGCTCAGGCGTCGGTTCACCCGGTACGTACCGCCCTGGACGTTCACCCAGGGCAGCATGCGCAGCAGCCAGCGGGAGCTGATCTCCTGCATCTGTGGTGCGGACTTGGTGGTGGTGGCCAGGTTCCGCGCGGCCGCTGTGCCGAGGCTCTGCTGCGGCCGGTCCTGCTCGGTGCGGACCTCTTCGCCTACCGACATAAGGAATTGCCCTCCCGGTACATGCCCGGACGCGATCTCGCCCGGGCATCGATGTGCAGGAGCAAGCCTTCCTCACGGAGCGTGGCGGTGCTATTACCCGAAAGAGGGGGAATGGATCACCACGGGGCTGGGCATATGCGCGTTTCCTATCCGCTGACGGCGGGTCAATTCCAGGTCCGCGAACGGAATTTGGGTGTCCGAATCAGCTCGCACGCTGTGCGAACGAGGAGTCGGAGGCCGCCGCTTTCGGTACAAGCACCTGTGAGGGCCGACCGCGCCCGGTGGCCGGCCCGCGAGTGCGAAGGAGGCAGCCATGGCCTCACCCATGTCCGCGGGCAGATTCCTGGCCGTGCTGCGGGCGGAGGGCGCCACCGTCGTCGAGGTCGGCGACTGGGAGCACCACAACCGCAATCACGTCGGCGCCTGGGGTCCGGTGCACGGCGTGATGATCCACCACACGGTGACCAGGGGCAGCGCGGCGACGGTCGAGCTGTGCCGCAAGGGCTACACCGGCCTGCCGGGCCCGCTGTGCCACGGCGTCATCACCAAGGACGGCACCGTCCACCTCGTCGGCTACGGCCGCGCGAACCACGCGGGGCTCGGCGACGACGACGTCCTGCGCGCGGTGATCGCGGAGACGGCGCTCCCCGCCGACAACGAGGCCAACACCGACGGCAACCGCCACTTCTACGGCTTCGAGTGCGAGAACCTCGGCGACGGCGCGGACCCCTGGCCGGCGGCCCAGCTCACGGCGATCGAGCGGGTCTCCGCCGCGGTGTGCCGCCACCACGGCTGGACGGAACGCTCGGTCATCGGCCACCTGGAGTGGCAGCCGGGCAAGGTGGACCCGCGGGGCTTCACGATGTCCTGGCTGCGGGGCCGGATCCGGCAGCGCCTGCAGTGACCCCGCAGGTCACAATGGGGGCGTGACCGGCCTCGACACCCTGCGCCCCCGCCTGCCCTCGCCCCTGCAGGAAGTGTCGGACCCCCGCTTCGCCCGGCGCGGCCTGCGTCTCCTCCTCAAGCGCGACGACCTGATCCACCCCGAACTCGTCGGCAACAAGTGGCGCAAGCTCGCGCCGAACCTCGCCGCGGCCGCCGGCCGTACGGTCGTCACCTTCGGCGGCGCGTACTCCAACCACCTGCGTGCCACGGCCGCCGCGGGTCGCCTCCTGGGCCTGCCCACGGTCGGCGTCGTCCGCGGCGAGGAACTGGCCGACCGCCCGCTGAACCCCTCCCTGGCCAGGTGCGCGGCCGACGGCATGCGGCTGCACTTCGCCGACCGGTCGACGTACCGCCGCAAGACCGAACCGGACGTCCTCGCGCGCGTGCTGCGCTCGGCGGGCGCCGAGGAGGCGTACGTCGTCCCGGAGGGCGGCAGCAACCCGCTCGCCGTACAGGGGTGCCGCGCGCTCGGCGAGGAGCTGGCGGGGCGGGCCGACGTCGTCGCGATCGCCTGCGGCACCGGCGGCACCCTCGCGGGCCTGGCGGCCGGACTGGCCCCGGACCAGCGCTGTCTGGGCGTCCCGGTCCTCAAGGGCGGCTTCCTCGGCGCCGACACGGAGTCCCTGCAACGCCGTGCCTTCGGCGCGCGACGCGGCGACTGGACGCTCGACGACCGCTTCCACTTCGGCGGCTACGCGCGTACGTCCCCCGCTCTCGACACCTTCGCCGAGGACTTCGAGCACCGCCACGGCGTCCCGGTGGAGCGTCTGTATGTCGCCAAGTTGCTGTACGGGATCGCCGCTCTCGCCGAGGAGGGTGCCTTCCCGCGCGGGACGTCGGTGGCGGCGGTGATCACCGGCCGCCCGTTTCCCTGAGCTCCACCCGGCCTGTCCGTCCGGCCCTACTCGGCCGCCTCCCGATAGGCCGCCGCCTCCTCCAGGTCCAGCCTGCGCAGCAGGATCCGCAGCATCTCGTCGTCGATGTAGCGCAGGTCCCGCAGCTTCACGAACACCGAGCGCTCGGCGCCGATCATCTCCCTCGACAGCCGGCGGTAGGTGTCGTCAACGGTCTCGCCGGTGAGCGGGTTGGACTGGCCGAGGCGTTCCCAGACGGCGTTGCGGCGGCGGTCCAGGACCATACGCAGGCGGTCGGCGAGGGGCGGCGGAAGTGCGTTGCGCTCGTCGGAGAGGAGTTCGTCCAGGCGCCGTTCGGCGGCCCGCGAAGCCTGCGCCTGGGCGTTGGCCTCGGCGAGGGTCTCGGCCTGCTGGTCGCGTCCGGGGAGCTTGAGCAGGCGGATCAGCGGGGGCAGGGTGACGCCCTGCACGACGAGCGTGCCGATCACCGTCGTGAAGGTGAGGAACAGGATCAGGTTGCGGCCCTCGAAGGGCTCGCCGTCGTGCAGGCGCTCCGGGATCGAGAAGGCGATCGCCAGCGAGACCACGCCCCGCATCCCGGCCCAGGCGATGACGAACGGCGCCTTCCACGTGGGGTCGTCCTCACGCGCGCGGATCCGCGCGGACAGGATGCGCGGCAGGAAGGTCGCGGGGTAGACCCACACGAATCTCGACATGACGACCACGAGGAAGACGGCGACCGCGTACCAGGCGGCGCGGCCGCCCTCGTACTCCCCGAGGCCCTTCAGCACGACGGGCAGTTGCAGTCCGATGAGGGCGAACACCGACGACTCCAGGACGAAGGCGACCATCTTCCAGACGGCGTCCTCCTGGAGCCGGGTCGCGAAGTCGACCTCCCACGCGCGGTGTCCGAGGAAGAGGGCCACCACGACGACCGCGAGCACTCCGGAGGCGTGGAACTGCTCGGCCGCGGCGTAGGCGACGAACGGGATCAGCAGGGAGAGCGTGTTCTGGAGCAGCGGTTCCTTCAGGTGCGTGCGCAGCCAGTGGATCGGGACCATCAGCACCAGGCCGACCGCGACGCCGCCGACCGCCGCGAGCAGGAACTCGCCGATGCCGCCGGCCCAGGTGGCGCCCTCGCCGATCGCGGCCGCGAGCGCGACCCGGTAGGCGGTGATCGCGGTCGCGTCGTTCACCAGGGACTCGCCCTGGAGGATGGTGGTGATCCGCGAGGGCAGTCCCACGCGGCGTGCCACCGCCGTCGCCGCGACCGCGTCCGGCGGCGCCACCACCGCGCCCAGCACGAGCGCCCCGGTCAGCGAGAGCCCCGGCACGATCTGGTACGCCGCCCAGCCGACGACGAAGGTCGCGAAGAGCACGTATCCCACCGACAGCAGGGCCACGGGCCGCATCTGCGCCCTGAGGTCGAGATAGGAGCTGTCGGTGGCCGCGGAGTGCAGCAGCGGCGGCAGGATGAGGGGCAGGACCACGTCCGGATCGAGCGTGTACCCGGGGACCCCGGGCACGTACGAGACCAGCAGTCCGGCCGCGACCAGCAGCAGCGGCGCCGGTACGGGGGTCCGCCGGGCGGCCGCGGCGACCGCCGCGCTGCCCGCCACCAGCAACAGCAGTGGCATCACGTCCATGACTCTCGCCCGCCCTCGTTCATCGTCGTGCGCCCGCCCTCTTTTTCCGCGCGGCCGCCCGCGCGGCCGTCGTAACCTGGCAATCATGAAACAGTGCACGCACGCCGACGCGCTGCCGCACCCGGAGCCCGAGCCGCTCAGCGAGACGTGCCCGGAGTGCCTGAGGGACGGTACCCACCCGGTTCAACTGCGCCTGTGCCTGTCCTGCGGTCATGTCGGCTGCTGCGACTCCTCGCCGGGACAACACGCGACGAAGCACCACAAGGACTCCGACCACCCCGTCATGCGGACCCACGAACCGGGCGAGAACTGGCGTTGGTGCTTCGCGGACCACGTCCTTGTGTGACCCTGGACGCCCGGGTTCCAGGACGGTTCGACCGTCTGACGTCTGGGTACGTCAACCCGGCGCGCGTTCTTCCCAATTGGAGCCGCAAACCCCTAGACACGGAGCGTGTCCACAGTTTTACTGTGAGTAACGGCAGGGGTTGGGGTCCCGGGGACAGGAAAGTAGAGAGCGCGGTAGCGTCACCGCTGAACCACACGTCGCGTTACTCCGGGGGGCGACCCTCGGCCCCCGTAAAGCTTGTACCACCTTGGAGGTGAGGGTGTCCCAGATCGCAGGCGAGCCCGCGACCCAGGACTTCGTGGAAGTCCGGCTGCCGGCCGCGGGTGCCTACCTGTCGGTGCTGCGGACGGCCACGGCCGGCCTCGCAGCCCGTTTGGACTTCACCCTCGACGAGATCGAGGACCTGCGCATCGCGGTGGACGAGGCCTGCGCGATCCTGCTCCAGCAGGCCGTGCCCGGCTCGGTGCTGAGCTGTGTGTTCCGACTCGTCGACGACTCGCTGGAGGTCACCGTCTCGGCCCCGACCACGGACGGTCACGCACCGTCCCGGGACACCTTCGCCTGGACCGTCCTCTCGGCCCTCGCGGGCAAGGTCTCCTCGGCCGTGGACGAGGACATGACCGTTTCGATCAGCCTCTACAAACAGCGCGGCGCGGGACCCGGGCCGGCGTGAGGAACGGGGACGGGCCGGTGCGGGACGAAGAGCGCGGCACACGGGAGCTGCCGGCCGAGGGCGGACACCGCCCTCCCTGCCCGAGCGGCGCCGACAGCCTGGGTGACGACGGCCCCGGCGGTCCGCGTCGTACGGCGGACGGCATCGACGGCATCCCCGAGCAGGCCCGGCCGCATCCGGAGCAGGACGTCGTCGGCACGACGGCGACCGGCCTCCTGGACGACGGGCAGCGTGATCGGAAAGGTGCCGTGCAGGGTGCGCCTCCGGCAGGGCCGACCGGGATCATCCCGGTGCCGACGGAGGCGAGGGCTCGTGGAAGGGCGACGGGCGGGACGATGAGCGAGCACGAGCGAAACGCAGAGGACGGCGCGGCGGGCGCGAACAACACGCCGGTCCCGCGGCACGACCCACAGGACCGCAGCGGGGCACGGGCCCTGTTCGTCGAGCTGCGCGCGCTGAAGGACGGCAGCCCGGAGTACGCGGAGCTGCGGAACCAGTTGGTCCGGATGCACCTGCCGCTCGTCGAGCACCTCGCGCGCCGCTTCCGCAACCGCGGCGAGCCGCTGGATGACCTCACCCAGGTCGCCACCATCGGTCTGATCAAGTCGGTCGACCGCTTCGACCCGGACCGCGGGGTGGAGTTCTCGACCTACGCGACCCCCACGGTCGTGGGCGAGATCAAGCGGCACTTCCGTGACAAGGGCTGGGCGGTCCGCGTCCCGCGCAGGCTCCAGGAGCTGCGTCTGGCGCTCACCACGGCGACCGCGGAGCTCTCCCAGTTGCACGGCCGCTCCCCCACGGTTCATGAACTGGCCGAGAAGCTGGGCATCTCGGAGGAGGAGGTCCTGGAGGGCCTGGAGTCCGCCAACGCGTACTCCACGCTGTCCCTGGACGTCCCCGACACGGACGACGAGTCCCCTGCGGTCGCGGACACCCTCGGCGCGGAGGACGAGGCGCTGGAGGGCGTGGAGTACCGGGAGTCGCTCAAGCCGCTCCTTGAGGACCTGCCCCCGCGCGAGAAGCGAATCCTTCTCCTCCGCTTCTTCGGCAACATGACCCAGTCGCAGATCGCGCAGGAGGTCGGCATCTCCCAGATGCACGTCTCCCGCCTGCTGGCCCGCACCCTGGCCCAGCTCCGGGAGAAGCTGCTGGTGGAGGAGTAGGCCGACCGGCCCCTCCCTCAGCGAGGTCCGGGCGTCCGGCGCACCGCCGGACCCGGGCCCACGTCGTCGCCCGGTCCGCCACCCGCGGCCTCGGCCCCGACGTCCGCACGACAGTGACAAGCCACCACAGCGACAGGCCACCTCGGCCGTCATCTCGCGACCGCGACCGCGTCTTCGGCGTACGGCTACTGCTTGCCGTCCTGCGTCCGCCCCGGGCCCCTGATGCCGAGCGCCTGGGTCGTCGCCGGGTTGATCAGCAGGACCAGCGCGGCCACCGCGACGACCGCGAGGGCGATGCCCGCCGGGATCGCCACGCTGTCGGTCTGGAGGAGGTTGTAGGCGACGGGCAGGGCCATGATCTGCGTGATGACCGCCGGGCCCCGGCTCCAACTGCGCCGGGCGAGCAGCCCGCGCGCGGCGAGGAGCGGCAGCAGGGCGAGGACGATCAGCGTGATGCCCCCGGTGACGGCGGACTGCCGGTCGTCCGGGTCGCCGGCCAGGCCCTCCACGAGCATCCAGACACCGCCCGCGACGAGCGCGAGCCCCTCCAGGGCGGCCAGGGCGGCGGCGTAGGTCAGGCGCCGCGGGCGCGGACCTGCGGTCTCCGGGGCGGTGGGGGTCTGCTCGCTGCTCACCCCTGAAGGGTAGCCCTCGCCTCCCCGGCCCCCGGCGTGAGGCAGGGGCAACGCACACCGTCGCGTGCGGGTTGCCCCACGCCCCCGTGGCAAGGTTCACGCACCGAAGTCTTACGTGATCCCTACCTCGACCTGTGCCCGGTACCACCCAGTAGGTACGCTGCAACCCATGCGTGCACTTCTCGTGGTCAATCCGGCGGCAACCACCACAAGCGCACGTACGCGCGATGTCCTGATCCACGCGCTCGCCAGCGAGATGAAACTGGAAGCGGTCACCACCGAGTACCGCGGCCACGCGCGCGACCTGGGCCGGCAGGCGGCGGAGAGCGAGGACATCGACCTGGTCGTGGCCCTGGGCGGCGACGGCACGGTCAACGAGGTCGTCAACGGCCTCCTGCACGCCGGCCCCGATCCCGGGCACCTGCCCGGCCTCGCCGTGGTCCCCGGCGGCTCCACCAATGTCTTCGCCCGCGCCCTCGGCCTGCCCAACGACGCCGTCGAGGCCACCGGCGCCCTCCTGGACGCACTGCGCGAGGGCAGCGAACGCACCGTCGGCCTGGGGCTGACCTCGGGCACGCCGGGCACCGAGGACGAAGCCGTGCCGGGACGCTGGTTCACCTTCAACGCGGGACTCGGCTTCGACGCCGGTGTGGTCGGCCGGGTGGAACAGCAGCGCGAGCGCGGCAGGAAATCGACACACGCTCTCTACGTCCGTCAGGCATTGCGCCAGTTCTTCGGCGAGGCGCACCGCCGGCACGGGACGATCACCGTGGAACGTCCGGATGCGGAGCCGGTGACCGATCTGGTCCTTTCCATAGTCTCGAACACCTCTCCGTGGACCTTCCTGGGCAATCACCCGATGTACGCGTCGCCTAAGGCCTCGTTCGATAAAGGGCTCGACGTACTCGGTCTCAGCCGTATGACGACGACCGCGATCGCCCGATATGGCACCCAGTTGCTCACTTCGTCCCCCGAACGCGGCCCCCATGGCAAGCACGCGGTGTCGCTGCACGACCTGGACCAGTTCACCTTGCATTCGAAGGTGCCTCTACCCCTCCAGATGGACGGCGACCACCTCGGACTGCGTACGAGCGTGACGTTCACAGGCGTACGCCGTGCACTGCGTGTGATTGTGTGAGCAGAAGGGGCTAAAGTCCTTTCACTCGAACGTTTAGGCCAGGGTCCACCCCATGGAAGTACGGCTGTGACCTAGTCGACACCGAGGAATCAAAAAAAACTTTCCAGAAGGGGTTGTATCCGCCGCTGAGGTTTGCGAGTCTCTACGTGGCGGTCGGGACAGCCCGCAACACCGGCGTCCACAGACCACCGGAACCCCTCTTCAATCCACAGGACCACGCCGAGGAAGACTCGGTGGACGGCCCTTCACTTGTTGAGGGATTCGTGAAAGCGTTCACATTCACAAGCAACTTGCACGTAATACCAAGGAGAGGTAGCAGCCATGGACTGGCGTCACAACGCCGTTTGCCGCGAGGAAGACCCCGAGCTCTTCTTCCCCATCGGCAACACCGGTCCTGCGCTGCTGCAGATCGAGGAAGCCAAGGCCGTCTGCCGTCGCTGCCCCGTTATGGATCAGTGTCTGCAGTGGGCGCTCGAGTCCGGTCAGGACTCCGGCGTCTGGGGTGGTCTCAGCGAGGACGAGCGTCGCGCGATGAAGCGCCGTGCCGCCCGCAACCGGGCCCGTCAGGCCTCCGCCTGACACACCCGCCCCGCACAGCCTGAGCTTGGCGGCGCGTACACCGCGTACGCTTCTCCCGCCCCCGAGCCGCAGCGCGCAGTACCCCCGATGCGCAGCACACGCTGGCAACGAGCATTTGAGCCCCGGACCCCTGAACGGTCCGGGGCTTTTTGCTGCGCCCCGGACCGCGTACAGCCTTACTTCTGCGCCTGCACCGGCACGTCGAGGATCACGCGGGTGCCGCCCTCCGGCGCCGGGACCATGTCGAACGTACCGCCCAACTCGCCCTCCACCAGCGTCCGTACGATCTGCAGGCCCAGGTTGCCCGCGGTGTGCGGGTCGAAGCCCTCGGGCAGACCGACGCCGTCGTCCTGGACGGTGACGAGGAGGCGGGCCTCCTTGGTGGTGCCACCGCGCACGGCCGTGACCTCGACCGTGCCGGTCTCGCCCTCGCGGAAGCCGTGCTCCAGGGCGTTCTGGAGGATTTCGGTGAGGACCATGGACAGCGGGGTGGCGACCTCGGCGTCCAGGATGCCGAAGCGACCGCTGCGCCGGCCGGTGACCTTGCCCGGGGAGATCTCGGCGACCATGGCGAGCACCCGGTCGGCGATCTCGTCGAACTCCACGCGCTCGTCCAGGTTCTGAGACAGCGTCTCGTGCACGATCGCGATCGAGCCGACGCGGCGGACCGCCTCCTCGAGGGCCTCGCGGCCGCGGTCGGACTCGATGCGCCGGGCCTGGAGCCTGAGCAGGGCCGCCACCGTCTGGAGGTTGTTCTTCACCCGGTGGTGGATCTCCCGGATGGTCGCGTCCTTGGTGATCAACTCGCGCTCACGGCGGCGCAGTTCGGTCACGTCCCGCAGCAGGACCAGTGAACCGATGCGGGTGCCCTTGGGCTTGAGCGGGATCGCCCGGAACTGGATGACCCCGTCGTGCGCCTCGATCTCGAACTCACGGGGGGCCCAGCCGCTGGCGACCTTGGCGAGCGCCTCGTCCACCGGGCCGCGGGTCGGGGCGAGTTCGGCGGTGGTCCGGCCCAGGTGCTGGCCGACGAGGTCGGAGGCGAGGCCCATGCGGTGGTAGGCGGACAGGGCGTTCGGGGAGGCGTACTGCACGAGGCCGTCCGCGTCGAGGCGGATCAGGCCGTCGCCGACGCGCGGGGCGGCGTCCATGTCCATCTGCTGGTTGGGGAACGGGAAGGAGCCGGCCGCGATCATCTGGGCCAGGTCCGACGCGCTCTGCAGATAGGTCAGTTCGAGTCGGCTCGGGGTGCGCACGGTCAGCAGGTTGGTGTTGCGCGCGATGACGCCGAGGACGCGCCCCTCCCGTCGTACCGGGATCGACTCGACGCGGACCGGGACCTCTTCGCGCCACTCCGGGTCGCCCTCGCGCACGATCCGGCCCTCGTCGAGCGCCGCGTCCAGCAGCGGGCGGCGGCCGCGCGGGACGAGGTGGCCGACCATGTCGTCCTGGTAGGAGGTGGGGCCGGTGTTGGGCCGCATCTGGGCGACGGAGACATAGCGGGTGCCGTCGCGGGTGGGGACCCACAGGACGAGGTCGGCGAAGGAGAGGTCGGAGAGCAACTGCCACTCCGAGACCAGCAGGTGCAGCCACTCGAGGTCGGAGTCGTCGAGTGCGGTGTGCTGGCGGACCAGTTCGTTCATGGAGGGCACGTCTGCGAGCGTACCCGCGGTATGCGCGTGACCTGAAAACACCGGTCCTGGGACACCCGCGGGCCGCGGCGCCTGGGAAGGACCCTCAACCTTCCCGGCACCGCAGCCCGGAGCAATATCGGCCGTGGGGTGTGCGGTCCCGGTCGGCCGAGGATGAGGACCCGGGGCAGTCAGGGCAGAGAGCTCCGGTTCCTCGGTCCGCCTTCCTGTGCGGGGAAGACGGAAGTCACGCGTTCAATTGTGGACTAGACCACTAGGTGTGTCCATGCGTTGGAGCCTGTTTGTTGTTGGAGCTTTCCCTTGCGGGAGTCACTTACTCGGACGCCCTAACAACCTCCACGCAGCCTAACGCGTGTGGGTTCATGTGCGCGGCCAGACAGCCATGGCAATTTCCGCGATGGCCTCCAACTCCTCGCGGCTCGCGCCGTCGCGCGCCTGCTGGGACATGCCGTGCACGATCGCGCCGCTGTGCCGGGCGAGTGCGCGGGCGTCGGTACCGGAGGGCAGCTCACCTGCGGCTATGCCGGCCCTGATCCGGCTCTCGAAGGCGGCGATCAGGGCGTTGCGCCGGTTCCGCAGGGACTGCGCGACCTCGGGGGTGGTGCAGTTGGTGGCCGCGTGGGCGATGAGACAGCCGTGCGGGCGGTCGGGGTCCGTGTAGGTGCGGGCGGCTTCCCTCAGGGCCCGTTCTACGGCGGCCCGGGCGGTGGGCTCCTCGGTCAGGGCGCGGTCGGTGAAGGCGGCGTAGCGGGCGTCGTAGACGCTCACGGCCTCCTCGAAGAGGGTGCGCTTGTCGCCGAAGGCCGCGTACAGGCTCGGGGCGCCGATGTCCATCACACGTGTGAGGTCGGAGACGGACGTGGCCTCGTACCCGTGCTCCCAGAAGGCCAGGATCGCCTTCTCCAGCGCGGTCTCGCGGTCGAAGGAACGGGGGCGGCCGCGTGGCCTGGACGCCGACGAAGCGGATGTGACCTGCGCTTTCGTCTTGCGACTGCTCACCATGGAGTGAATTGTATAGCGAGTGCTAGAGAAAGAGGGGCGGACTGTTGTACGTTCTTTCTGTAGCGTCCGCTAGGCAATGGGGAGGGGGTTCGACATGTCCGTACCGCTCCCTGGGCCGAAGAGCCCCATTCTGTTAGATTGGTCTAAACCACATGGGCCGTACCGGGTCCGGTCGAGCCCTCTCCGTTCAGACCGTTTCTACAGATCAGACCGTTTCCTCAGATCGGCAGGCCCAGCGTGGAAGTTGTCATCGTTCCGGACGCCAAGGCGGGTGGCGAGCTCATCGCCGAGGCCATGGCCCAGCTCCTCCGGCGCAAGCCCGACGCCCTGCTCGGTGTGGCGACCGGCTCCACCCCGCTGCCCATCTACGAGGCCCTGACGGCGAAGGTGCGCTCCGGTGCCGTGGACGCCTCGCGGGCGCGGATAGCCCAGCTCGACGAGTACGTGGGGCTGCCGGCCGAGCATCCGGAGTCGTACCGGTCGGTGCTGCGGCGCGAGGTGCTGGAGCCGCTGGGGATCCCGATGACGTCGTTCATGGGGCCGGACGGGACGGCTGAGGACATCACCGGGGCGTGCGAGGCGTACGACGCGGCGCTGGCCGACGCCGGCGGCGTGGACCTGCAGTTGCTCGGGATCGGGACGGACGGGCACATCGGGTTCAACGAACCGTGCTCCTCGCTGGCCTCGCGGACCCGGATCAAGACGCTGACCGAGCAGACCCGGGTGGACAACGCGCGCTTCTTCGAGGGGGACATCTCCCAGGTGCCGCACCACGTGATCACTCAGGGGATCGGGACGATCCTCGAGGCCCGGCACCTGGTACTGCTGGCCACGGGTGAGGGGAAGGCGGACGCGGTGGCGGCGACGGTGGAGGGACCGGTCGCCGCGGTGTGTCCCGCTTCGGCGCTGCAATTGCACCCGCACGCGACGGTGGTGGTGGACGAGGGGGCGGCCTCCAAGCTGAAGCTCGCCGACTACTTCCGGCACACCTTCGTCAACAAGCCCGACTGGCAGGGGATCTGAGGGCGGCTTCGTCTGCCGGGTTCCGCCGTCCGCGGAGTGCGGGTTCGTCGTGGCCGGTCGCGCAGTTCCCCGCGCCCCTGAAAACACCCAGGGCGCCGCTCCCCCGCAGGGGAACGGCGCCCTTCGTGTCGTAGTCCCTACTCCCCCGCGATGACTTCCGCCGCCGCCCGGCCGCAGACCCTGGCCGCGCCGTGGGTCGCGATGTGCAGGGCTCCTCGGGCGGGGGCCTGAGGCAGACCCATCTCGACCACGATCGTGTCGGGGCGGGTGCGCAGGACGGTGTCCAGGGCGGCCCCCATCCACGGGTGGCGGTGCTCGTCGCGGACCACGACCACGATGCGGCGGGGGCCGGCCGCGGCCAAGGTGGCGAGCCCGGCGTCCTCGCCGGCGAAGCTGCCCGTCTCCGTGCCGGGCAGCAGGCGGGCCAGTTCGGCCGTGACACCCCAGGGCGTCTCGTCACCGACGGCCACGTTGGCCACCGGGGTGAAGGCGGCGACATAGGGCGCCGCGGTGAGGGGCGTGAAGCCGTCGCCGGTGATGCGCAGTGCCCTGCGGGCGGCGCGCAGTCCCACCTCCTCGTCGGCCGTCAGGTGGGCGTCGGCCGCGCCGGCCGCCGTCCAGTGGGCCAGCGTGCGCACGCGTTCCGCCGCCTCCGCGAGCCGCTCCTCGGGGAGTTCGCCCGAGCGGACCGCCGAGACCAGGGCGTCCCGCAGCCGCCGTACCGTCTCGTCGTCGGCGAGGCCGCCGCCCACGCAGATCGCGTCGGCCCCGGCGGCGACGGCCAGGACGCTGCCGCGTTCGATGCCGTAGGTGCCGGCGATGGCCTGCATCTCCATGCCGTCGGTGACGATGAGGCCGGTGTAGCCGAGCTCGCGGCGGAGCAGGCCGGTCAGCACCTTGGGGGACAGCGTCGCCGGTCGGTCCTGGTCCAGGGCGGGGACCAGGATGTGGGCGGTCATCACCGCGCGGGTGCCGGCGGCGATGGCGGCGCGGAAGGGCCGCAGTTCGCGTTCCAGGAGGACCGACTCGTCCACGTCGATGCGCGGCAGGGCGTGGTGGGAGTCGATCGCGGTGTCGCCGTGGCCCGGGAAGTGCTTGGTGCAGGCGGCGACGCCCGCCGACTGGAGCCCGGTGACGTAGGCCGCGGTGTGCCGGGCGGCCAGGTCGGCGGAGGCGCCGAAGGAGCGGACGCCGATCACCGGGTTGGACGGGTTGGAGTTCACGTCGGCCGACGGGGCCCAGTTGAGGTTGACCCCGCAGGCCGCGAGACGGCGGCCGAGCTCCGCGGCCACCTGCCTCGTCAGTTCCAGGTCGTCCACCGCGCCGAGGGCGTGGTTGCCGGGGAAGGAGGAGCCGGTGCGCACCTCCAGGCGGGTCACGTCACCGCCCTCCTCGTCTATGGCGACCAGGACGTCGTCGCGTTCGGCGCGCAACTGGGCCGTCAGGGCGGCCAGTTGTTCCGGCGAGGCGATGTTGCGGCCGAACAGGCCGACCGAGGCGAGGCCCTCGCCGAGGCGGCGCAGCAGCCAGTCGGGGGCGGTGGTGCCGGTGAAGCCGGGCTGGAGGACGGTGAGGGCGTCCCGCGTCAAGGTGTCGGTGCCGCTGGCGAATGTCGTCATCGGGGGGCGTTATCCCTTCACGGCGCCCGCGGTGAGACCCGCGGCCATCTTGCGCTGGACGAGGAGGAAGAGGACCACGATCGGCACGGCCATCATGGTGGAACCGGCCATCATCGGGGCGTATTCGGTGCCGTGTTTGGTGGTGAAGTTGCCGAGCCAGACGGTCGCGGTCTGGTTCTTCTGGCTGAGCAGCATGAGGGCGTACAGGTACTCGTTCCAGGCCTGGATGAAGCCGTAGACCGAGGTGGCGACCATGCCGGGGGCCAGCAGCGGGAAGACCACCCGCATGAAGGCGCCGGTGGGGGAACAGCCGTCGACCATCGCCGCCTCCTCCAGCTCCTTGGGGATGTTGACGATGAAACCGCGCAGCGTCCACACCGTGAAGGGGAGGATGAAGGTCAGGTAGGTGATGATCAGGCCCGACAGCTTGTCGTACTGGTCGAGGTCGTTCAGCAGCAGGAAGACCGGGATGATCATCGCGACGAGCGGGACCATCTGGACCGCCAGGATGCCCACGATCACGATCTTCCGGCCGCGGAAGGAGAAGCGGGAGATGGCGAGGGCGCCGAGCGTGCCGACGAGGATGCCGATGGCCACGACCGCCAGGGAGACGACCAGGCTGCGGCCGACCGGGCCCCAGAAGTCGGCGATGTCCAGCGCGCGGCTGAAGTTGTCCAGCGTCAGCCCCGTCGGCAGCAGGCTCGGGTCGGGGTCGATCGCGTCCTTGGCCGGCTTGAACGCGGTGTTGAGCATCCAGTAGACCGGGAAGCCGGCCGTCAGGAAGACGAGCAGGCCGAGGAGGTTCCAGCCGGCCTTGGACTTGCCGCGGCGACGGCCGCCGGCCGGGGCGAGTGCGCTCATTCGACCTCTCCGATCTTCAGCATCTGCCGCATGTAGACGGCGACGACCCCGAGCAGCAGCAGCACGGTGATGAGGGCGATCGCCGAGCCCTGCGCGTAGTCGTTGACCACGAAGGCGCGGTCGTAGGAGTAGGTGGTCAGGAGCTGGAACTCCTGCTCGGGGTGGCCGTTGCGCATCACGAACACCTGCGGGAAGACGCCCATGTCCCAGATCACCGAGAGGGTCGTGAGCATCACGATGATCGGTTTGAGGATGGGCACGGTGACGTAGCGGAAGACGCCCCAGGCGCTCGCGCCGTCCAGCCGGGCCGCCTCCTCCAGTTCCGCCGGGACCTGGGTGAGTCCGGCGCTGAGGGTGATGACGACGAAGGGCACCGCGCCCCACACCACGAGCAGCATGATCACGGCCAGGCCCTCGGGGCCGCTCGCGAACCAGTTGTGGCCGATCATCTCGACCCCGGGCAACCTGCTGAGCAGGGCGTTGAGGATGCCGTAGTCCGCGTCGAACAGCCACTTGAAGACCGTGGTGGCGACGATGATCGGCATGCCCCAGCTCGCCACCAGGGCGATGTTGACGAGGGTCTTCACCCAGCCGGAGACCCGCTGGAGCAGCAGGGCGATCAGCATGCCGGCGACCATCGTGAAGATGACGCAGCCGGCCGCGAAGACGACGGTCCGTACGACGACCGCCCAGAACTCGCTGTCGCCCAGCACGCCGGTGAAGTTGTCGAAGCCGACCCACTCGGCGGGCTGGAAGCCCCAGAGCTGGGACTGCCCGAACTTCTGGAAGGACAGCCCGACCAGGCGGACCAGCGGATAGCCGAGGACCAGCACCAGGATCAGCAGACAGGGCGCGAGCAGCAGCCAGGGCGTGGTGTTGAAGGCCCGCTTTCTGCCGGGTGGGGCCTGCCTGGACGGCGGTGGTACCGACATCGGCGGCGGCACCTCGGTGGGGGTGGTGGTGTCTGCGGCACTCATGGCGCGCTCCTCAGCGGTCCCTCTGGTCGTACGAAGCGAAGCCCGCACGGCCGTACGAAAGCGAAGCCCGCACGGCCGTACGGGAAGCAGGGCCCCGCCGGTCTCAACGGGGCCCTGCCTGCGGTCACTTGGTGTTGATGACCTTGTCGATCGCGGTGTCCGCGTCCTTCGCGGCGGCCTCGACCGACTTCTTGCCGGTACCGATGCTCTGGAGCATGGTCTGCAGGACCTGCGCCTTCTCGACCTGGCCCCAGCCGGGCGCCATCGGCACGAACCAGTTGGACTCGGCCGCGGTGGCCGGGACGACGGTCGCCGGGTCGTTCTTCAGGGTGGCGAGGTCGGTCTTGTTGTTGGGCAGGTTGCCCTTGGCCATCAGGCCCTTCTGGCCGGAGGGACCGGTGAAGGCGTTGATCCACTCGGCGGCGACGGCCTGCGCCTTGGACTTCACCGGGACGGCGAGGTCCGAACCGCCCAGGAAGACGGGCATGTTCTTGCCGGACGGACCCGGCACCACGAAGTTCTCGAGGTTGTCCTTGAGCTTGCCGGTCTTGTCGTTCTTCGGGTCGGCCGAGGTCGCCCCCTCCCAGGCCGCGCCGAAGATCATGCCCGACTTGCCCTGGCCGTAGACGATGTAACGGTCGGACTCGTCCTTGGTCTTGTCGCCGTGCATGTACTTGTCGACGACGTTCTTGAACTCGGTGAGGCCCTTGACGGACTCCGGCGAGGAGAGGTTGGCCTTCCACTGGCCGCCCGACTCGACCGCGATGGAGCCGCCGGCGTCGTAGACGAAGGACATGGCCGCGTACCAGTCACGGGTGGGCTGGTACCAGGCGGAGAACTTGTCGCCCTCCTTCTTCTGGACCTTGTCCAGGGCGGCGGTGAGCTCCGCGTAGGTCTTCGGGGTGGACTTGACGCCGACCGAGGCGAAGACGTCCTTGCGCCAGTTGCCGACCCGGCCGCCCGCGTAGTAGGGGACGCCGTACACCTTGCCGTCGTAGGTCACCGAGGCCTTGAGGCCGTCGAGCCAGGCCGAGGAGTTGGTGAACTTGGCCGTGTCCAGGGGCGCGAAGGCGCCCTTGACCATGTAGCCGAGCATCTCGGTGTTGCCCATCTCGACCACGTCGGGGGCCTTGTCGGTGGCGAGAACCGCGTCGAGCTTGGCGTTCTTGTCCGGCCAGCCGTAGTACTCGTGGTTGATCTTGATTCCGGGGTGCTTCTTCTGCACCGCGGCGTCCGCGGCCTTCACCAGCTCGGGCCAGTTGTTCTGGGCGTCGACGGTGAGCCAGACGGTCAGCTCCTTGGCGTCCGCGCCGCTCTTGTCCGAACTTCCGCTGTCGCTGCCACCGCACGCCGCGACGGAGACCACCATGCCCGCGATACCGATCGCGGCTGCAAGCTTGCGCTTCACGCCACCCTCCTCAGGGATGCCCACACCCCCCCGCCCACAGGCCGGGACCTGGACCAATGGTGTAGACCAGTAGGGGGAGCTTGGACCAGACCAGGAAGCCTGTCAAGGGTGCTCGAAACGGCCCTGACCAGCCGTTATACGAGCTACATATGCAGGAACCATTACTAAAGAAGCCAGCGAAAACAGCGGCACCGGAGTACTCTCGTCCGCTAGACCACTCACCTCTGTGGACTAGACCAAAAGAGGTGGCGACGGTATATAGAAGGGATCACGATGTGACCCGCATCCGGAGCCGGGAAGGCAGACCATGAGCAGCGACGTCAGCAGTGCGGAGACCGAGGGCGGGGCAGGCGTCCGTACCGCGCGCGTGCCCAAGTACTACCGCCTGAAGAAGCACCTGCTCGACATGACGGAGACGCAGTCGCCCGGCACCCCGGTACCGCCCGAGCGCACCCTCGCCGCCGAGTTCGACACCTCCCGCACCACCGTGCGCCAGGCCCTCCAGGAACTGGTCGTCGAGGGTCGCCTGGAGCGCATCCAGGGCAAGGGCACCTTCGTCGCGAAGCCCAAGGTCTCGCAGGCGCTGCAACTGACCTCCTACACGGAGGACATGCGCGCCCAGGGTCTCGAACCCACCTCGCAGCTCCTCGACCTCGGCTACATCACCGCCGACGACCGCCTCGCCGAGCTCCTCGACATCACCGCCGGCGGCCGCGTGCTGCGCATCGAGCGCCTGCGCATGGCCAACGCCGAGCCGATGGCCATCGAGACGACCCACCTCTCCGCCAAGCGCTTCCCGGCCCTGCGCAGGTCTCTCGTCAAGTACACGTCCCTCTACACGGCCCTGGCCGAGGTCTACGACGTCCATCTCGCCGAGGCCGAGGAGACCATCGAGACCTCCCTGGCCACCCCGCGCGAGGCCGGTCTGCTCGGCACCGACGTGGGCCTGCCGATGCTGATGCTGTCCCGCCACTCGTTCGACAAGAAGGGCGAGCCGGTGGAGTGGGTGCGGTCGGTCTATCGGGGCGACCGGTACAAGTTCGTGGCGCGCCTCAAGAGGCCGATGGAGTAAGGCACCCGGGGGTGCGAGCGGGGTCGGCTGGGGGTCCGGGGGTCGCCCCCCGGGACAATGCAGCGTGGCCCGCCTCAAGAGGCCGATGGAGTAAGGCACCCGGGGGTGCGAACGGGGTCGGCTGGGGGTCCGGGGGTCGCCCCCCGGGACAATGCAGCGTGGCCCGCCTCAAGAGGCCGATGGAGTAAGGCACCCGGGGGTGCGAGCGGGGTCGGCTGGGCGTCCGAGGGTCGCCCCCCGGGACAATGCAGCGTGGCCCGCCTCAAGAGGCCCGTCGACTGACGCGCACCTGGTGGCGCAACCGCGCTTCCTGCTCTACGGTCCTCCCGAATCCGTCCGGACGGGAGGACCGCCCCGTCCTGCTGATCGGCGGTTGGAGCGGCACTTCACAGAATCGACATACCGATATGCGGACGAGGTCTTCCGCTCTCGCGACACCAGCGCCTAGATTGCCTGCGCGTTACAGGTGATCAACGCTGATCAGTGAGGGGTAGGAATCGCGACATGTCGGATGCACCTGAAGTGAGACCCCCGGTGGTGACACCGGTACGGGTCGTGATCGCCCTCTGCCTGCTCGCCCCGTTCGTGGCGATGCTGTGGGTCGGCTCGTACGCCAAGGTCGACCCCACGTTCATCGGTATCCCGTTCTTCTACTGGTACCAGATGCTGTGGGTGCTGATCTCCACCGCGCTGACGATGATCGCGTACCAGCTCTGGCAGCGTGACCAGCGCGCCCGTCGGGGAGGCACCAAGTGAACGACGGCGTCAACGGTGTGGCTCTCACCGTCTTCATCCTGTTCTTCCTGGCCGTCACGGTCATGGGCTTCCTGGCCGCGCGCTGGCGCAAGGCGGAGAACGAGCACTCGCTGGACGAATGGGGCCTGGGCGGCCGGTCCTTCGGCACCTGGATCACCTGGTTCCTGCTCGGCGGCGACCTCTACACGGCGTACACCTTCGTCGCGGTCCCCGCGGCGATCTACGCGGCGGGCGCGGCCGGCTTCTTCGCGGTGCCGTACACCATCCTCGTGTACCCGCTGATCTTCACGTTCCTGCCCCGCCTGTGGTCGGTCTCCCACAAGCACGGATACGTGACCACCTCGGACTTCGTGCGCGGCCGCTTCGGCTCGAAGGGCCTGTCGCTGGCGGTGGCCGTCACCGGCATCCTCGCCACCATGCCGTACATCGCGCTCCAACTGGTCGGCATCCAGGCCGTCCTGGACGTCATGGGCGTCGGCGGCGGCGAGAACACCAACTGGTTCGTGAAGGACCTCCCGCTGCTGATCGCCTTCGGTGTCCTCGCGGCCTACACGTACTCCTCCGGTCTGCGGGCCCCCGCGCTGATCGCGTTCGTGAAGGACACGCTGATCTACATCGTCATCGCGGTGGCGATCATCTACATCCCGATCAAGCTGGGCGGCTTCGACGACGTCTTCGGCGCGGCGAGCGACAAGTACACCGCGGCCAAGGCGGGCGGGCTGGTCCCGCTGGAGGCCGGTCAGTGGACCTACGCCACGCTGGCGCTGGGCTCCGCGCTCGCGCTGTTCATGTACCCGCACTCGATCACCGCGACGCTCTCCTCCCGCAGCCGTGAGGTGATCCGCCGCAACACCACGATCCTGCCGCTGTACTCGCTGATGCTGGGCCTGCTCGCGCTGCTCGGCTTCATGGCGATCGCGGCCGGGGTCAAGGTCACCAACCCGCAGTTGGCGATCCCGCAGCTCTTCGAGGACATGTTCCCGGACTGGTTCGCGGGCGTGGCCTTCGCGGCGATCGGCATCGGAGCCCTCGTCCCGGCGGCCATCATGTCGATCGCGGCCGCGAACCTGTTCACCCGCAACATCTACAAGGACTTCATCAAGCCGGACGCGACCCCGGCCCAGGAGACGAAGGTCTCCAAGCTGGTGTCCCTGCTGGTGAAGGTGGGTGCCCTGGTCTTCGTCCTGACGATGGACAAGACGGTCGCCATCAACTTCCAGCTCCTGGGCGGCATCTGGATCCTCCAGACCTTCCCAGCCCTGGTCGGCGGTCTGTTCACCCGCTGGTTCCACCGCTGGGCCCTGCTCGCCGGCTGGGCCGTCGGCATGGTCTACGGCACGGTCGCCGCGTACGGCGTCGCCTCCCCGACCCAGAAGCACTTCGGCGGCTCGGCGAAGGAGATCCCGGGCATCGGCGAGATCGGCTACATCGGTCTGACGGCGTTCGTGCTCAACGTCCTGGTCACGGTGGTCCTGACCTTCGTCCTGAAGGCGGCCAAGGCCCCCGACGGCGTGGACGAGACCAGCCCGGAGGACTACACGGCGGACGCGGGCGACCCGGGGGTCGAGGTGGAGCTTCCGCCGGCCACTTCAGGAACCTCGCACTGACCCACCCAGGGGCGCGGGGAACTGCGCGAGCAACCACACACAACCGGCAGCGGGCCTCCGAGAGCAAGACCCTCGGCGGCCCGCTCCCTTCGTGCACACTCACCGCCATGAACATACTGATCCGCCCCGCGGAACCCGCCGACTACGAACGCCTCGGCGAGATCACCGCAAGGGCCTACCTGGACGACGGCCTCCTCGCCTTCGGCGGCGAGGACGACTGGTACCTCACCGAACTCAAGGACGTGGCCGAGCGGGCGAGAACCGCGCAGGTCCTCGTGGCCGCAGCCGGCGACCGCATCCTCGGCGGAGTCACCTACGTCCCCGCCGGCGGCCCGCTGGCCGAACTCGCCGGCCCCGGCGAGGCGGAGATCCGCATGCTCGCGGTGTCCCACGAGGCCCGCGGCAAGGGCGTCGGGCAGGCCCTCGTGCAGGCCTGCGTCGACCGCGCGGCGGCCTCCGGCGCGGACCTCGTCCTGTGCACCCAGCCCACCATGCGGGCGGCCCACCGCATCTACGAGCGTCTGGGCTTCACCCGCGTCCCGGAACGAGACTGGCACCCGGTCCCGGAGTCCCCCGACTTCACGCTCCTCACCTACAAGTTGACGCTCTGAAGTCAGCGCGACACAACATATGGGCCTGCTTCCACCACCCGGCACAAGATGTATGCTCATGCTCGCTGTCGCCGCAGGGGAATCCGGTGTGAATCCGGAACTGTCCCGCAACGGTGTACTCATGCGTGCATAAGCGCACATGAGCGTCAGTCCGAGGACCTGCCGACAGTACGCCCGTGCCGCACCGGCCCGGGTGTTCCGACGTCCGGGCCTCGTGGAATGGGCCGGTGGACGCGACGCCCCGCGCGCTCGTGTGCTGCCCCCTGCCCGCAAGGCCCCGTGCCCAGCGAGGGAGAGCCCCACGTGACCATCGCGCCGGCCGATCCGGCTTCAGCGACCACCCCGGTGGACGAGGACGGTCCCGGAACCGCCCTGCTGCGGACCCTGACCGCGCTGACCGCCGACCTCCCCGACGCCGACCCCGGCCGGGTCGCCGCCGCCGCGCTGCGCGGCCGGTCCGCGCGGGGGACCTCCGCCGAGATGATCGCGGAGTTGCGCGAGCTGGCCACCGAGGCGGCGGCCGGTCTCATCTCCGAGGACCCCGCCTACAGCAGGCTGGCCGCGCGGCTGCTGACGATCTCCATCGCGGCCGAGGCCGCTTCGCAGGGCGTCACCTCGTTCACCGGGTCGGTCGCCGCCGGCCACCGCGAGGGCCTCGTCGCCGACCGGACCGCCGAGTTCGTGCGGGTGCACGCGCAAAAGCTCGACGCGCTGGTCGACACCGAAGCCGACGACCGCTTCGGCTACTTCGGCCTGCGCACCCTGCACAGCCGGTACCTGCTGCGGCACCCGATCACCCGCAAGGTCATCGAGACCCCCCAGCACTTCATGCTCCGGGTGGCCGCCGGCCTCGCCGAGGACGACACCGTGCACGCCCTGGACGAAGTCGCCGCGCTCTACGGCCTCATGAGCCGCCTCGACTACCTCCCCTCCTCCCCCACCCTCTTCAACTCCGGCACCCGGCACCCCCAGATGTCGTCCTGCTACCTCCTCGACTCCCCCAAGGACGAGCTCGACTCCATCTACGACCGCTACCACCAGGTCGCCCGCCTCTCGAAGCACGCCGGGGGCATCGGCATCGCGTACTCCCGCATCCGCTCCCGCGGTTCGCTGATCCGCGGCACCAACGGGCACTCCAACGGCATCGTGCCGTTCCTGAAGACGCTGGACGCGAGTGTCGCCGCGGTGAACCAGGGCGGCCGGCGCAAGGGCGCGGCCGCGGTCTACCTGGAGACCTGGCACTCCGACATCGAGGAGTTCCTGGAGCTGCGGGACAACACCGGTGAGGACGCCCGCCGTACGCACAACCTGAACCTCGCGCACTGGATCCCGGACGAGTTCATGCGCCGGGTGAACGCGGACGCCGAGTGGTCGCTCTTCTCACCGGCCGACGTGCCCGAGCTGGTCGACCTGTGGGGCGCGGAGTTCGACGCGGCCTACCGGAAGGCCGAGGCCGACGGGCTCGCGCGCAGGACCATCCCGGCCCGTGACCTCTACGGCCGGATGATGCGCACCCTCGCGCAGACCGGCAACGGCTGGATGACCTTCAAGGACGCCGCCAACCGCACCGCCAACCAGACGGCCCTGCCCGGCCACACGGTCCACTCCTCCAATCTGTGCACGGAGATCCTGGAGGTCACGGACGACGGGGAGACGGCGGTCTGCAACCTGGGGTCGGTGAACCTCGGGGCGTTCGTCGACACGGCGACCGGCGACATCGACTGGGAGCGGCTGGACGCCACCGTCCGTACCGCCGTGACCTTCCTCGACCGGGTCGTCGACATCAACTTCTACCCGACCGAGCAGGCCGGACGGTCCAACGCCAAGTGGCGCCCGGTCGGCCTGGGCGCGATGGGCCTCCAGGACGTCTTCTTCCAACTGCGGTTGCCCTTCGACTCCCCCGAGGCCAAGGCGCTCTCCACCCGGATCGCCGAGCGGATCATGCTCGCCGCCTACGAGGCCTCCGCCGACCTCGCCGAGCGCAACGGCCCGCTGCCGGCCTGGGAGAAGACCCGTACCGCGCAGGGTGTCCTGCACCCGGACCACTACGCCTGCGACCTCACCTGGCCGGAGCGCTGGGCGGCGCTGCGCGAGCGCATGGCCGTCACGGGCCTGCGCAACAGCCTCCTGCTCGCCATCGCGCCCACGGCCACCATCGCCTCGATCGCCGGGGTGTACGAGTGCATCGAGCCGCAGGTCTCCAACCTGTTCAAGCGCGAGACGCTGTCCGGGGAGTTCCTCCAAGTCAACTCCTACCTGGTGGCCGAGTTGAAGAAGCTCGGCGTCTGGGACGCCCGCACCCGTGAGGCGCTGCGCGAGGCGAACGGCTCGGTGCAGGGCTTCGCGTGGATCCCCGAGGACGTACGGGCGCTGTACCGCACGGCGTGGGAGATCCCGCAGCGCTCCCTGATCGACATGGCGGCGGCGCGGACCCCGTTCCTCGACCAGTCCCAGTCCCTGAACCTCTTCCTGGAGACGCCGACCATCGGCAAGCTCTCCTCGATGTACGCGTACGCCTGGAAGTCCGGGCTGAAGACGACGTACTACCTGCGCTCGCGCCCGGCGACCCGTATCGCCCGCGCCGCTCAGGCGACGGTCCCCGTCCAGCAGGCGGTCCCGGAGGACGCCGTCGCCTGCTCCCTGGAAAACCCCGAGTCCTGCGAGGCCTGCCAGTGATGACCACCGAAGCCAAGAACCTTCTCGACCCGGGCTTCGAGCTGACCCTGCGCCCCATGCGCTACCCGGACTTCTACGAGCGCTACCGGGACGCCATCAAGAACACCTGGACCGTCGAGGAGGTCGACCTCCACTCGGACGTCGCCGACCTGGCGAAGCTGTCCCCAAAGGAGCAGCACCTGATCGGCCGGCTGGTCGCGTTCTTCGCGACGGGCGACTCGATCGTGGCGAACAACCTGGTGCTGACCCTCTACAAGCACATCAACTCCCCCGAGGCGCGCCTGTACCTGAGCAGGCAGCTCTTCGAGGAGGCCGTCCACGTCCAGTTCTATCTGACGCTCCTGGACACCTACCTCCCCGACCCGGAGGACCGGGCGGCGGCCTTCGACGCCGTCGAGAGCATCCCCTCGATCCGCGAGAAGGCCGAGTTCTGCTTCAAGTGGATCAACGAGGTCGAGAAGCTGGACCGGCTGGAGTCCCAGGCCGACCGCCGCCGCTTCCTGCTCAACCTGATCTGCTTCGCCGCGTGCATCGAGGGCCTCTTCTTCTACGGTGCCTTCGCGTACGTCTACTGGTTCCGCAGCCGGGGTCTGCTGCACGGTCTCGCCACCGGCACCAACTGGGTGTTCCGCGACGAGACCATGCACATGTCGTTCGCCTTCGACGTGGTCGACACCGTCCGCAAGGAGGAGCCGGAGCTCTTCGACGACCGGCTCCAGCAGCAGGTCACCGACATGCTGGCGGAGGCGGTCGAGGCGGAGCTCCAGTTCGCGCGGGACCTGTGCGGCGAGGGACTGCCGGGCATGAACACCGAGTCGATGCGGCAGTACCTGGAGTGCGTCGCCGACCAGCGTCTGACGCGCCTCGGCTTCGCCCCGGTGTACGGCTCGGAGAACCCGTTCTCCTTCATGGAGCTCCAGGGCGTCCAGGAGCTGACCAACTTTTTCGAGCGGCGTCCGTCCGCGTACCAGGTGGCCGTGGAGGGCACGGTCGACCTGGACGAGGATTTCTGACAGGTTCGCTTCAAAACTCGGTGGATCCGGGTACGCGTGCGGCACGTCTCATCGACGAGGAGGCCACCCCCATGCGCCCTACGACCCACCGCACAGCCCTCGCCCTGGCGGCACTGACCCTGCTGCTCGCGGGGTGCGGGACCGGGGCCGGAAGCGAAGGGGGCGACGGCGACACGGTGTCGCCGCCGCCCTCGTCGTCGTCCCCGCCCCGGTCCGCGTCACCGTCTGCCTCGCCGACACCGTCACCTTCACCGTCGGCCTCGCTGTCGCCGCCGCCGTCGTCGTCCTCGGAGTGCACGGACGCCGCGGAGCTGGACGCCGGTGACAGCGGCAGCACGGTCTGTCTCGCGGTGGGCGAGACCGTCCGTGTCTCGCTGGACGGCACGAAGGACCGCCCCTGGAAACCGGTCAGCACCGAGGGCGGCGGGCTGGAGGCCACCAACAGCGGGATCGTGCTGCTGCCGGGTGACGCGAATGCCGCGTACAAGGCGGTCTCGGCCGGCCGGGTGGAGCTGAGTTCACAGCGCCCCCTGTGCGCGACGGAGACCGGCCGGGTCTCCTGCAAGGGCATTCAGGAGTGGCGGGTCACCGTCCTGGTCACCTGAGCACGACCGCGTCCCCGGCCGACAGGTCAGACCGTGCGAGCGGCCCCGTGGGCGGCCCGGTACTCGCGTGCCTTCCTGATCTGACGGTCGACTCGCTTGTCGTGCACGATCCCGATCACCGAGGGGAGGATCAGGAGGACGAAGATGGCGAAAACAGTCAGCATGGCGATCAGTCCTTCTGTCTGCGCTGAAGTCATGTCACTACTGTCGCGCCGCAGACTCCTTACCAACAGTGGCAGGACTGCCGCACACCCTCGATTTACTGCCAGCCCTGGGGCACACTGGCAGCATGCTGAAGAACGTGGCCGCCGTCGTCCTGGACGGCGTGAACCCCTTCGAGCTCGGAGTCGTCTGCGAGGTCTTCGGGACCGACCGCAGTGACGACGGCCTGCCCGTGTACGACTTCGCGGTCGTCTCGGCCGAGGGCCCCAGGCTGTCCTCCCGGTCGGGCTTCGCCCTGCACCTCGAACACGGCCTGGAGCGGCTGGAGTCGGCCGATCTGATCACCGTGCCGGCCTGCGCCGGCTACGAGACGCGGGAGTTCCCGCCCGAGCTGCTCGACGCCCTGCGGAGCGCGGTCGACCGCGGGGCCCGGGTGCTCAGCGTGTGCTCCGGCGTCTTCGTGCTCGCCGCGGCCGGACTGCTCGACGGCCGGCGCTGCACCGTGCACTGGCATCACGCGGAGGAACTGGCGCGCGCGTACCCGCGGCTGACCGTCGAGCCGGACGTCCTGTACGTCGACGAGGACCCGGTGATCACCTCCGCGGGCACCGCGGCCGGCATCGACGCCTGTCTGCACATCGTGCGCAAGGAGCAGGGCACCGAGGTCGCCAACAAGATCGCCCGGCGCATGGTCGTACCGCCCCACCGGGACGGCGGCCAGGCCCAGTACATCGAGCGCCCGCTGCCCCGGTCCAGGTGCGACACCGTCGGCGAGGTGCTCGTGTGGATGGAGGAGCACCTCGACGAGGAGGTCACCGTCGAGCAGCTCGCCGAGCGCGCGCACATGTCCCCGCGCACGTTCGCCCGCCGCTTCCAGCAGGAGACGGGGACGACTCCCTACCGCTGGATCCTGCGCCAGCGTGTACTGCTGGCCCAACGGCTGCTGGAGGCGACGGACGAGACGGTGGACGCGATCGCGGGCCGCGCCGGGTTCGGCACCGCGGCCGCGCTGCGCCACCAGTTCCTGCGCGCGGTGGGCACCACCCCGAACGCCTACCGGCGCACCTTCCAGGGTCCGGAGGCGGCCTGACCCGTCACCGGGGCACGGGCCGCACCAGGAGCCGGTTCGGTCGCAGGGTGATGCCCGGCCGGGGGGTGTCGTCCGAGCCGGGCACCTGCTCGAAGCGGTACTTCCTCGCCAGCGCCGCCGTGAGGAGCGTGAGCTGGGCCATCGAGAAGTGGTCGCTCGGGCACTTCCGGTTGCCGGTGCTGAACGGACTCATGGCGTGTTTCGGAACCGACCCGGACCGTTCGGGACTCCAGCGCAGCGGGTCGAAAACGGCGCTGTCGTCGAAGGACTTCGCATCGCGCTGGATCGCGTACGGACTGTAGACGATGTCGGCCCCGGCCGGAATGCGATAGCCACCGAGTTCGGTGTCGCGTACCGCCCGTCGCGTCAATATCCATACCGCCGGCCACAAACGCATGGTCTCGACCACCACATAGTTCGTGTACCTGAGTGTCCGTACGTCCTCGAATGCCACGGGACGACCACCGGTGACCGATTCGACTTCCGCGCACACCTTGTCCGCGTGTTCCGGATGTTCGGCGAGCACCTGAAGCAGCCACATGATCGTGGACGCGACGGTTTCGCCGCCGGGGGTGAGTATCGCGACGACCTGGTCGTGGATCTCCTGTTCCCCGATGGGGTCGCCATTCGCGTCCTTCGCCCCCAGCAATGCCGTCAGCAAATCGTCCGGCTTTTGACCGGATGCCCGGCGTTCGGCGACGATCTCGTCCACCACGAGATGCAGATCGGCCAACGCTCGGTTGAATGCGAGGTTGGCCGGCAGCGGCAGTCGGTACAGCGGCCCGGCGGGTATCACCATCCGCCGGTACATCCCCCGGAAGACGGTCGTGAGCGCGACACACAGCCGCTCGGCGCGCTCGTCCATGTAGTCGCCGCGCAGCAGACAGCGGGCCGCGATCCGCACGGCGACCCGGAAGGACTCCAGGGTGCAGTCGACGGTCTCGCCGGGCTGCCAGCGCTCGGCCAGCGCCTGCGCCTCCTCCTCCATGATGGGCCCGTAGGCCGGTATCGCGTCGAGCCGGAACGCTGGCTGGATGATGCGCCGCTGACGCCGGTGCTGGGGGCCGTTCGCGGTGGCCACGCCCTCCTTGCCGACCAGCCCCTCCAGGGACTCCCACAGCGGTCCGGCGATGATGAAGTCGGGGTTGAGGGCCACGGCCCCGGTCAGTTCGGGGGTGGTGGGCGCGTACACCGTCTTGGGGCCGAGCCGGAGGCGGACGACGTCGCCGTGCCGCCGCAGCCCGGCCAGGAAGGTCAGCGGGTCACGGGCCAGGCGCAGGCCGTGGCCGAGGACGGGGACGCCCCCGCCGGCGATGGGCGGCTCACCCGACCCGGGAGCCACCGTGGTTCCGGGTTTCACGGATTCGACGGTCATTTCTCACCTGCCGCTTCGTTGTTGACGTACGGGGGCGTGGACCGGTCGTCCCAGCTTTCGACCATGTAACGGCCGGACTCGTGGTGGAACCAGTAGACGGTGCTGAACCAGTTGCGCATATTGCGGACGCAGGCCCGGACGGCGGTGCTCAGTTCCTTTCCCTGCGCGGTGCCGTCGTCGAGACCGTCGGCGAATCGGAGGGCGTCCGCCTCGGCCACGAGAAATGCGTCCACGCATTTGTCGATCAGTCGCCGCATTTCCCGGACCGCTTCTTCGAGGGTGAGCCCCTCGTGTTTGATGAGACTGATGCCGAGATTGTGGACCTCGTCTCCCGCTATTTCCTTGGGAAGTGAGCAGAGGTCGTTGTACCAGGCGGCGAACTCCTGGCTCAGCAGTGCCGCCCGCCGGTAGGCCGAGTGTTTCCGAACCCAGTCCGGGAGTTCGCGTCCCGCGCTCGCCTCCAACAGATCCGTCCAGATCCAGTGCGCGAAGGTGAGGCGGCGCAGCGCCAGGTATTCCTCGACCGTGGGGATGATTCCCCTGGTGCGATTGCGGAATTCCCGGTCGTAGGCCTCGATCACCTCGTGGAAGTGTCCGGCGAACCGGGTGTTCCACGTCTGCGGCAGGAACGAGTACAGCCGCACCATACTGTCGGCGAAGGCGGCGACCAGCGGATCCTCGTGGTGCAGATGATCCCGTGGCGAGTCGAGCGCCGCGTGCAACCGGAACCGCAGCCGCCGCCAAGCGCCGGGACGGCGGTGGACGATGTCACGGTCGTGCCGGTCGTCCCAGACGAAGAACCACGCGCTGTAGTCCGCTATCGCCTGGAGGACCTCGTCCGGGGCGCCGAGGTAGTACCCCGCCATGAGGTCCGTGTAGCACAGTCCGTCGGCATATTCCGCAACCTTGTCCGCCGGCATGAGCCGTTTTTCCAGAAGCCAGGTGCGTGTCTTCTCCTGGAGCCTGGGCCAATACGGATGCAGTTGCCTGGGAAACGCTGCCTCGATCACCGGGAGGGAGAGCGACGGTGGAACCGCGATCGCCGTCGGCGTCGATGTGGTGCTGTGTGGGAAAGCAGGCACGAACAAACCCCTTCCAGCCGCCAGTTGGCGCACGCCCCTGCCGCTGAACCGGGCGTGCGCCGTTGCGTATCCCCGCACTTCCTATTCAGCACCACAACTGACCATTCTGGGAACGGATTTGCTTCATTCACTACCCCACAGTGTCGAGATTCTCCCCATGTGTGACTTGAATCGGATCACTAAGTGAGCACATCCGATCGAACGTGCGACGCACATGCGAACGGCGCCTGTTCGGGGAGTGCTTCCTGAACAGGCGCCGTGCGGACGGGGGTCGTGGGACGTCAGTCGTTGGCGACCACGGGGTAGCGGGGCTCGTTCTCGGCCATCTGCCGCAGGGCCTCCTTGCGTTCCCGCTTGGAGAGCCGGTCGATGTAGAGGTAGCCGTAGAGGTGGTCGGTCTCGTGCTGCAAACACCGGGCGAAGTAGCCGGTGCCGCGGACCTTGACCGGGTTGCCCTTCTCGTCCTGCCCGGTGACCTCGGCGTAGTCGGGACGGGCGAGCGGCGCGTACGCGGTGGGCACCGAGAGGCAGCCCTCGTTGCTGTCGTCGAGCCGGCGCCGGTCGGCGGGCAGGTCCACGAGCTTCGGGTTGCACACGACACCCACGTGCCGCCGGCCCTCGTCGTCCTGGCAGTCGTACACGAAGACCTTCAGGTCGACGCCGATCTGGTTGGCGGCGAGGCCGACGCCCTCGGCGGTGCGCTGGCTGGCGAACATGTCGGCGACCAGTCGGTCGAGCTCCTCGCCGAACTCCGTGACGTCCTTGCACTCCTTGTGCAGCACGGGGTTCCCGACGACGGTGATGGGCCGCGAGGTGCCGCGCTCACGCCAGGCGTTCTCCCGCTCCTCGGTGTTCTCGGTGTCGACGACGAACCCCTCGTCGTCGACGGGGAGCACGCCCGCCTGCTGCTGATCGGTGTCCTGCTGGGCCATGACCTACGGATGCCTTCCTGAACAAGAACTAAGGGGGAGCTGCTGATACAGGGTAAGGGGGCCGTGCCCCACAGGGGCGCGGGGAACTGCGCGACCAGCCGCAACGGACCCGCGGTCGAGAGCCGTCAGCACACCTCTTCGAGATCGCGCCAGTCCCGGGAGTCAGGGCTGTCCGCCACCCACCCGTCCAGCAGCCCCCGAACCAGCGAAGCCGGCGCGGCCACCCCGCACTCCCGCTCCGGCACCCAGAGCTGCCCGTCCGTCCGGTGCCCCAGCGGCCCGGGATGACCCGGCTCACTGTGGTCGTGCGGATCGAGATGCTCCCCGTCGCCCTCGTCGGACGGCATCCGCGACTCGGAGCACATCCGGCACAGCAGCCGTACCGACGACGACCAGTCCTCCGCGGCGAACCCGGCGTCGGCCGCGAGCTGCTCCAGCGCGTCCCGGTCGGCCTCGGTGGCCGCCTCCAGGAGGACCACCCAGGTCGGCACGGGCGAGGGCGCCCACAGCTCGATCTCGTCGAAGACGGGGTAGGCGTGCCCGGCGGTCGTGGTCCGCTCGCCGTGCGGCACCCCGTCGTGCAGCACGACCTCGCCCCAGCGCCGCCCCGAGGACGGCAGCGGGATGGACAGCACCTCGATACGGGCGGGGTCCAGCCGCCGCCCCCAGACCACCTCGGCCTCGCCCTCCGGGGACAGTCGTACGGCCGCGCTGCCGAGGTCCATGCCGAGCGGCTCACCGGACGCGGTGGCCCCACCGGGCACCCGCAGCCCGTAGGCCTGCCAGGCGCGCCGGGCCAGCGGCCAGTCCTGGAGCGCGGTCGCGGCGATGCCGACGTTCCACCAGTCGGGCGCCCCGGTCTCCCGGTCGAGCAGGGCCACGGCACGCAGTCCGGCGGCCCTCGCCTGCTCCCAGTCGTGCCGGAACTTGTGCAGCAGGGCGAGGTTGAACCAGGACTCGGACAGCCAGGGCTCCAGGTCCGCTGCACGTGTCAGCAGCGCGCCCGCGTCCTCGTACCGACCGTCGCCGATCAGCGTGAACGCGCGGTCCGTGGCCTGCCGCCAGGAGGCGGAGGGCCGGTGCCGTCCCTTGCCGAAGATCCTCACGATTCCCGCCTGCCGGTTCCGTCGAGTGGGCTGGCTGTGCCCCCGGACACCCTCTCTCCCGCATCCAACCACGTGTGCTCGGAAGGGCGCTCATTACCCATGGGTTACCCCGTCACGGGCGAGGTCAGACAGTCTCTCGACAGCACCCGGGCCAGCGCCTCCACGACCTCCGGAGCGTAGTCCCCCGCGGTGCCGAGGCGCAGCTCCTCGAGCGCGGTCAGCGGCCCGCCGGGGCCGGCGTCGCGCGCCTTCTCCTCGTAGGCGTTGACCGCCCGCACGATCCGCGCGGCCATCGGCTGCTCCCGGCAGGGGTCGGCCTGCCGCTCCACGACCACGGCGACGGCCGCGTCGACGCCCGTCTGCCGGACGACGGCCCCGCCGAGGAGTGCGATGCGGCGCTGCTCGGCGAGGGGCAGGGCGGCGGTGGCACCGGCGGGCACCGGATCGACGAGGCTGAGCTGGCCGATGTCGTGCATGAGGGCCGCGTACTCCAGGACGGTGAGTTCGGGCCGGGACATCCCCAGGTCCCGCCCGACCTCGCGGCTGAGCGCGGCGACCCTGCGGGCGTGCCCGGCGGGCGTGTACCCGGCGATCTCGGTGGCCCGGGCGAGGGAGGCGATGGTCTGCCGGTAGGTGGAGCGAACGGCGGCGTACCGGCGGACGGAGAGCTGGGTGAGCAGCAGCGGCACGGAGAAGACGGGCAGCGCCCACAGTCCCGCGACGGCCACCGCGAGCGCCATCACGGCCCCGGTGGCGACGACCGCGGAGCCGATGCCGAGCAGGGCGCGCAGCTCGTCCCGGAGCAGCGGGCCGAAGGGCCAGCGGGTGCGGGAGTGCGCGAGGGCGGCCGCGAGCAGCGCGTCGCACAGCGCGGTGAGCGACAGCAGCGCGAGCAGGAGCAGGGCGTAGAAGGGGCCGTCCCACTGGCTGAACGTGCCCTGGTTGTAGAGGGGTTGGAAGCACACGGCGGCGAAGCCGACGGTGAGGACACGGCGGGCCGTCTGGTCGGCGGTGGGCCCCTGCCCGCGTCCGACGTGCGGCACGCTGCCGACGAGGGTGGCGGCGAGGACGACGGTGACGGCCTGGGCGGCGCCGTGATGGGAGGGCGTGCCGGCGTTCTCGCCGAGCAGGGCGTACGACAGCGCCCCGGCGGCGCCGAGCGGCGCGGCCTGCCGGACGTACGGGCCGCCGCGCCGGTTGAGCTCACCGACGGTGATCAGGACCCCGAAGGCGAGGGCGGTGCCGCGCTCCTCCAGGCCGGTCCAGAGGACGAGACCGAGGGAGCCGAGGGCGAGCAGGGCGGCGGAGCCGTGGACGAGGACGAGGAGCGGCGGGCGCCGTCGGGACGGCCTCGGCGCGCCGGGGGCGCTCACCGGCGCACCCCCGGCCGCCCCGGGACGCTCGGCCGCGGGTGCGGCACGGGGGCCTCGTCGGCCGTGACCGCCGGGTGCCAGCCGTGCCGGGTCAGCGCCTGGACGAGGGCCGTCACCATCCGTGGGTCGAACTGACTGCCCGCGCACCGCTCGAGCTCCTCCAGCGCGGCGCCGACGGGCCGGGCCCGCCGGTAGGAGCGGGTGGAGGTCATCGCGTCGAAGGCGTCGGCGACGGCCACCACCCGGGCCGACTCCGGGATCTGACCCCCCACCAGTCCGTACGGGTACCCGCTGCCGTCCAGCCGCTCGTGGTGGTGCAGTACGGCGGCCCGCGCCTCGCCGAGGAAGGAGATGCCCCGCACCATCTCGTGCCCGTACTCCGGGTGCAGTTCGATGATCCGCCGCTCCTGCGGGGTCAGCGGGCCGTCCTTCCTGAGCAGCCGGGTCGGCACCCCGAGCTTGCCCACGTCGTGCAGGATGCCGGCGAACCGCAGCACCTCGACCCGGGCGTCGTCCATGCCGAGCTCCCGCGCGATCATCATGGACGCCTGTCCGACCCGCTCGCTGTGCCCGCGGGTGTACTCGTCCTTGATGTCGACGGCCTGCACCAGCGCCCGGATGGTGGCCTGGTGGGCGGCCCGCTCCCGGTGGTACTGGGCGAACACCCACCACGACACGCACATCGGCAGCAGCACGAGCAGGGCGGCGCCGGGACCGTAGGGGCTGCGCCACAGCACGGCCATCATCAGCCCGGCCAGTCCGTGGACGGCGACGGGGGCGAGGGAGCGCAGGAACAGACCGCGCCAGGCCCGCCGTACCGGAATCCTCCCCCACTGCCCGAACGGCGTGGGAGGTGCGCCCACGGCGAGCGCCAGGATCCCGCCGTCCAGCGCGCTCAGCAGCAGGCAGAAGACGAGCACCGCGAGCCCGGCCGGGAGCAGCGCGTACGGGAAGTGGGCGGCGGCGACCGCGTCCCGGCCGCCCAGCGCCCCGTGCACCCGTGCGGCCGCCCACACGCTCACCGCGAGCTGCGCGGCCCGCCAGACCCGGCGCAGCCCCCGCGGGCGCCGCTCGACGGGGGACAGCAGCGCCCCCGGCAGCGCCACGAGGGCGGCGGCCGGGGGCGGCAGCAGGAAGGCGCCGGCGAGCAGGACCGGGTGGAAGGTGCCGGCGAACCGCCACCGGGCGGCGGCCTGCTCGCAGCACGCGTACAGCGCGGCGAGCAGGGCGAGCGCCCACCAGGGGGTGCGGGTGTCCGGCAGCGGCAGCAGACAGAGCAGTGCGACCGCGGCGACACAGGCGACGTACGCACGCGCGCGTGCCGGTACCGCCTCCATGTCGCCCCTCCAGCCCAGTCCGCACAGTTGCGAGGAGCCTAGGGCGGCGAGGGGAGGCGGCGCGGGGTGCGCCTGCCGATTAGCACGTTCGGGTGAACGACGACCGGGCGGGCCCGGGAGTCCGGCGCCGTGCTCAGGACTCCTGCGGGGTCGCCGGCGAGGCCGCCACGTCGTGCTCGGGCACGGCCTGTCCCGAGCGGATCAGGTCGAGCCGCCCCAGGACCTTGGCGCGCAGGTCGGTCGGCACGTCGTCCTGACCGCAGCAGCGCTTGACGAGCTTCTTCACGGCCTCTTCGAGGCCGTACTTCTCCAGGCACGGCGAGCACTCGCTGAAGTGCTGCTTGAACTTGGCGCGGTCGACGTCCGGCATCTCGCTGTCGAGGAACTCGTAGAGATGATCGAGTACCTCACTGCAGTCCGTCTCGTGCGGCTCTCCGCAGCTCATGAGCCCGAGCCTTTCGCTTCGTTCGACTCCCCGGCACCGGCCGGGACGAGCCCGCGCTCGCGCGCGTAGTCCTCCAACATGCCGCGCAGTTGACGGCGGCCGCGGTGCAGGCGGGACATCACCGTACCGATGGGTGTCCCCATGATGTCCGCGATCTCCTTGTACGCAAAGCCCTCTACGTCAGCGAGGTAGACGGCGATGCGGAATTCCTCGGGGATCGCCTGCAGCGCTTCCTTCACGTCCGAGTCGGGCAGGTGGTCGAGCGCCTGCGACTCGGCGGAGCGCAAGCCCGTCGACATGTGCGACTCGGCGCGCGCGAGCTGCCAGTCCTCGATCTCCTCGGCCGCGGAGCGCTGGGGTTCGCGCTGCTTCTTGCGGTACGAGTTGATGAACGTGTTGGTGAGGATCCGGTACAGCCACGCCTTGAGGTTGGTCCCCTCACGGAACTGGTGGAAGGACGCGTACGCCTTGGCGTACGTCTCCTGCACCAGGTCTTCGGCGTCGGCCGGGTTGCGCGTCATGCGCAGGGCGGCCGAGTACATCTGGTCGAGGAATTCGAGCGCGTCCCGCTCGAAGCGCGCGGTGCGCTCCGCGGTCGACTCCGTGCTCGCGCCCTGGCCCTCGGGCAGCTCCGCCTGGCCGTTGTCGGTCCCTGCGTCGATCCCAGTGACCGGACCCACCTCCTCAAGATTCCGGGCAGCAACGAAACCGGTGCCACCGGAATTGGAGGATAGACGACTACCCGTCCCGGCCGCCCCTCGAATGGGGGTGGTCTTGGCCGCATGCAGCACCGTCCAGTCCAGGTCAGCGCGGCTGCTGCGGCTCGGGCAGAAGGTCGAACCCATGCGGCGGACTTCCTCTCCTACGACGGTCTGCGCTGTTCCTCAGCGCTTCTGTCCGCCTCAACAGAGGTTCGCGGCTCAACATTCCCGGGGTTTCACCCCAGTGACCCGACCCACTTCACGACCGCGTCCGTGATGACCGTCACGGCCTCCTCCTGGGTGATCGGGGCGCGTTTCGGCACGGCGAAGCCGTGGTCGCCGTGCGCCACCTCGACCAGTTCGAAGGAGCCGGCCGGGAACTCCTCCGGTTTCCCGAACGGGTCGTTGCCGCCCTGGACGACCAGGGTGGGCACCCCGGACCCGAGCAGTTCCGCGGCGCGGGACTTCTCCGGCCTGCCCGGCGGGTGCAGCGGGAAGCTGAGGGCGAGCACGGCACGGGCGCCCAGCTCGGCGGCCGTACGGCAGGCGACGCGGGCGCCCGCGCTGCGGCCGCCGGAGATCACCGGCAGCCCCGGCTCCAGCAGGGCGGGCCAGAGTCCCCGCCATCCCACGTCCAGCGTCTTCGGCGCGGGCGCGAGCTTCTTGCCGGCCACCCGCCAGGGCTGCTCGACGAGCGCCACGCTCACCCCGTGGCCGGGGAGGACCCGGGCGAGTGCCTGGAGGTCCCGCGCCTCGATGCCGCCGCCGGCGCCGTGACCGACGGCCAGCACGAACCGTGCCTGCTCCGCCGGGTGCCAGGTGACGCGGGCGTCCCCGGTCTCGGTGCCGATGATCTCGGTGGTCTCTTGGGTCACGTCAGAAGAGTGTGCCCTCTTCGGGACCGTCCAGCTCCTTCAGCAGCTCCGGCCCGTTGTTGCGGACGTTGCTGACGGCCGTGCTCACCGGGTAGGCCCGCATCAGCCCCTCGGGCGGCGGCGCGAGCAGGGAGCGCAGCTCGCCGAGGTCGGTGCGGGAGGGGTCGAGCCAGGTGTCCCAGCGGTCCGGGGTCAGCATCAGCGGCATCCGGGGGTGGATGTCGGCCAGGGAGCGCGGGCCCTCGGCCGGGGAGACGGCCAGCGGGCCGGTCTCCGCCTCGGTGGTGATCACCGAGCAGGTGGCCCACCATGCCTGCGGGTGGTCGTCGGGCAGGGTCCTGTCCCGCCAGAACTCGTACAGCCCGGCCATCGCGAACACCGAACCGTCGGCGGGCAGCACGAAGTAGGGCTGTTTGCGCGGCCGCTTCTTCTTCCCCTCGACCTCCAGCTCCCGCTCGCCGGTGCCGGTGACCCACTCGTAGTAGCCGTCGGCCGGGATGATGCAGCGCCGGGTGGCGAAGGCCCGCTTGTAGGACGGCTTCTCGTGCACGGTCTCCGCGCGGGCGTTGATCATCCGGGCCGCGCCCTCGGGCGTCTTCGACCAGCTCGGGATCAGCCCCCACCTCAGCTTGCGGAGCTGCCGAACCGGCCGCGGGTCCTCGACGTCCTTGAGAGGACGGTCGAGGACGGCATAGACCTCCTTGGTCGGGGCCACGTTGTAGTCGGGCTCCAGGATCTCCGGGACCCCCGTCCCGATCTCAAAGATTCCTGCGAGATCCTCGGGCCCACGACTGGCTGCATACCGTCCGCACATACGTGCCACACTGCCAGACTCCGTACGACGAGAGGGAGCCACCGCGCAACATGGACACCAGCACAGCGACCTCTCTCTGGGACGAACTCACCGGGCTCCAGCCCGATCCCGACCTGTGGGTGGTGCTGGCCACCCTGGCGGCGGCGCTGGCCATAGTGGTCCCGCATCCGCTGTGGCGGCTGTCGCGCAACGCCATCACCATCGCCCACGAGGGCGGTCACGGTCTGGTCGCCCTGCTGACCGGCCGTCAGCTCACCGGGATACGGCTGCACTCCGACACCAGCGGCCTCACGGTCAGCCGGGGCAAGCCGCACGGCCTCGGCATGATCCTCACCGCCGCGGCCGGGTACACCGCTCCCCCGCTGCTCGGTCTCGGCGGCGCCGCCCTGCTGGCCGCCGGCCGCATCACCCTGCTGCTGTGGGCGGCGACGGCCCTGCTGGTGGCGATGCTGGTGATGATCCGCAACGCGTACGGGGCGTTGACGGTGCTGCTCACCGGCGGCACGTTCGTGGTGGTGTCCTGGCTCGCCGGCCCCCAGGTGCAGGCGGCGTTCGCGTACGCGGTGGTGTGGTTCCTGCTGCTGGGCGGGGTGCGTCCCGCTTTCGAGCTACAGGCGAAGCGGACGAGGGGTGGGGCGGGCGACTCGGACGCGGACCAGTTGTCCCGTCTGACGAACGTGCCCGCGGGGCTGTGGCTGTTCCTGTTCCACGCGGTGAGCCTGTGCTCGCTCATCGGCGGCGGCAGGTGGCTGCTGGAGGTGTGACGCGGTCCCGGAGGGGGCGTCACCGTGGCGCCGCGGGCCGGACGGCGCCGCACCGGGAACCCACCCCCCGACTAAAGTGACCCCATGGCTTCGAACCCCTCAGACACCGCCCTCTGGCCCGCCCCCCACGCGAGCGCAGCCGTCGACGCGACGGTCCACGTACCGGGGTCGAAGTCAGTCACCAACCGGGCCCTCGTCCTGGCCGCCCTCGCCAGTGAGCCGGGCTGGCTCCGCCGCCCCCTGCGCTCCCGCGACACCCTCCTGATGGCGGCGGCCCTGCGCGAGATGGGCGTGGGCATCGAGGAGGGGGTCGGCCCGGACGGCACCGGGGAGACCTGGCGGGTCCTGCCGGCGGGCCTGCGCGGCCCCGCCACGGTGGACGTCGGCAACGCCGGCACCGTCATGCGCTTCCTCCCGCCCGTCGCCGCCCTGGCCGACGGCCCGGTCCGCTTCGACGGCGACCCGAGGTCGTACGAGCGCCCGCTGCACGGCGTGATCGACGCGCTGCGCGTCCTCGGGGCGCGGATCGACGACGACGGCCGCGGCGCGCTGCCGCTCACGGTGCACGGCGGGGGCGCCCTGGACGGCGGGACGGTCGAGATCGACGCGTCCTCCTCGTCCCAGTTCGTCTCGGCGCTCCTGCTCTCCGGCCCGCGCTTCAACCAGGGCGTCGAGGTCCGGCACGTCGGTGCGACCCTCCCGTCGCTGCCGCACATCCGGATGACCGTGGACATGCTGCGCGCGGTCGGCGCCCAGGTGGACACCCCGGAGTCGGGCGGCGAGCCGAACGTCTGGCGGGTCACGCCGGGCGCCCTGCTGGGCCGCGACCTCACGATCGAGCCCGACCTCTCCAACGCCCAGCCGTTCCTGGCGGCGGCCCTGGTGACCGGCGGCAAGGTGGTGGTCCCGGACTGGCCGGCCCGCACCACCCAGCCAGGTGACCGGCTGCGCGAGATCTTCACCGAGATGGGCGGTTCCTGCGAACTCACCGACTACGGCCTGGTGTTCACCGGTTCGGGTGGGATCCACGGCATCGATGTCGACCTCGGCGAGGTCGGCGAGCTGACCCCGGGCATCGCGGCGGTGGCGGCCCTCGCGGACTCCCCCTCGACTTTGCGCGGGGTGTCCCACCTCCGCCTGCACGAGACGGACCGGCTGGCCTCGCTCACCAAGGAGATCAACGAACTCGGCGGTGACGTCACCGAGACGGCCGACGGTCTGCACATCCGCCCGCGCCCGCTGCACGGCGGCACCTTCCACACCTACGAGGACCACCGCATGGCCACGGCCGGCGCGATTATCGGCCTCGCGGTCGAGGGCGTACGCATCGAGAACGTCGCCACGACGGCCAAGACCCTGCCGGACTTCCCCGACATGTGGAGCGGGATGCTCGGGAGCGAGAAGGCGTAGGGGACTCACGCCATGCGCCGCTACGGCAAGCACACCGACGAGGACGACATCCGCAGCCGCCCCAACCGCAAGGGCAACCGGCCGCGCACCAACATCCGGCCCAAGCACGAGGACGCGTCCTGGGGCATGGTCCTCACCGTCGACCGGGGCCGGCTGACCGTCCTCGTGGACGACCGGATCATCATGGCCATGAAGGCCCGCGAACTGGGCCGCAAGGCGGCGATCGTGGGCGACCGGGTGGCCCTCGTCGGCGACCTCTCCGGCCAGAAGGACACCCTCGCGCGGATCGTGCGCATCGAGGAGCGGACCTCGGTCCTGCGCCGGACCGCCGACGACGACGACCCCTTCGAGCGGGTGGTCGTCGCCAACGCCGACCAGCTCGCCATCGTCACGGCCCTCGCCGACCCGGAACCCCGCCC
Organism: Streptomyces sp. NPDC107471; assembly: GCF_055582845.1. Lineage (NCBI taxonomy): Bacteria > Bacillati > Actinomycetota > Actinomycetes > Kitasatosporales > Streptomycetaceae > Streptomyces > Streptomyces sp. NPDC107471. Next base: position 225,146 of record NZ_JBVJPC010000002.1, read on the forward strand.
CCGGCTCATCGACCGCTGCCTGGTGGCCGCCTTCGACGGCGGGCTCACCCCGCTCCTGGTGATGACCAAGTCGGACCTGGCCCCGCCGGACAAGCTCCTGGAGCTCTACGGCGACCTGGACATCCCGTACGTCGTCACCAGCCGCGAGGAGCTGGAGAACGGCGACGCGGCGGCCCGGGTGCGCGAGCAGCTCGACGGCAAGATCACGGCGTTCGTCGGCCACTCGGGCGTCGGCAAGACGACCCTGGTCAACGCGCTGGTCCCGGAGGACCGCAGGCGCCTGACCGGCCATGTGAACGCGGTGACCGGCCGCGGCCGGCACACCACGACCTCGGCGCTGGCGCTGCCCCTGGCGGGCGACGACGGCTGGGTGATCGACACCCCGGGCCTCCGGTCGTTCGGCCTGCACCACGTGGACCCGTCCCGGGTGATCCACGCGTTCCCCGACCTGGAACCGGGTACCGAGGGCTGTCCGCGCGCGTGCAGTCATGACGAGCCGGACTGCGCGCTGGACCAGTGGGTGGCCGACGGCCATGCCGACCCGGCCCGGCTGTACTCCCTGCGCCGGCTGCTCGCGACACGGGAGCGGACCGAGGGGGACTGACCTCCGCGTTGTTTGGCTGTACGCGAGTTCGGTAAGTGCATAATCGCACCGAGCCGGGCATGCGGCCGGACATACGGGAGGACAGCACATGGCGTGGCTGCTGGTGGTGGTGGCCGGGTTGCTGGAGACCGGTTTCGCCGTGTGTCTGAAGCTCTCCCACGGTTTCACCCGGCTGTGGCCCACGATCGCGTTCTGCATTTTCGCGCTCGGCAGCTTCGGCCTGCTGACCCTGTCCCTGCGGAAGCTGGACGTCGGCCCCGCCTACGCCGTGTGGACCGGGATCGGCGCGGCGGGCACCGCGATCTACGGGATGATCTTCCTCGGCGACCTGGTGTCGACGCTGAAGATCGTCTCGATCAGCCTGGTGATCATCGGGGTGATCGGGCTCCAGTTGTCGGGCTCGTCGCACTAGGCGCGGTCACGCGTACTGCCGGTGCAGCGCGCTGCGCACCAGGTCCGCGACGCCGCCCTCACCGGGAGGGGCCGCCACGCAGGACAGGGCGAGGCGGACGGCGAGCTCGCACGAGCGGACGAGGTCGGGGACCTCCGACCTGTGGACGCCGGGTCCGGAGAGCACGGAGACGGCCCGGTCGCGCACCAGGGCCACGAAGTCGCCGGGTGAGGGCAGCGGTCCGTCGGCCCGGCGCTGTGCCGGCACGGCCGAGGAGGACGGTACGGCCGAGAGCGTCGGCGAGGGCAGCCGCTCGCTCCAGCAGCCGGTGAGCATGGCCCGTACCAGCGCGTTCTCCCGGGCGGAGGCGGCGGTCCACTCGGCGGTCGCGGTCAGCCGCTCGCGGGCGTCGCCGTGCGTGGTGAGCGCCCGGTCGACGCCGACGAGGTACCCGTCGGCCTCTCGTCTCACCAGCGCGCGGGCCAGCCCTTCCTTGCTCCCGAACTCGTTGTACAGCGTCTGCCGGGACACTCCGGCCGCCGCCGCGACATCCACCATCCGCACGGCGGACCACGGCCGACGTGCCAGCGCCGCATAAGCGGCATCCAGCAGCGATTCCCGCGCAGCAGGCATCATCGCCTCCCAGGGAGCAAGCAGCTCTGCGCCCAGATTTGACGCGGACGGAAGCACTGTCAAGGGTTCGCGGGGACGCAGCGGGGCGCGGGCCCGCCGTGAAGCGCCCGCGGCCGCCGCGCCATCCGCCCCGGCGCCGCGCGAGGCGTCCACACTGCGGCCCCCATGGCACCGCACCGACACCGGCGGATACCGTTCCCACCATGCCGGATTACCTCGACGACCTCCGCCTCGCCCACGTTCTCGCGGACGCGGCCGACGCGACGACCATGGACCGCTTCAAGGCACTGGACCTCAAGGTCGAGACAAAGCCGGACATGACCCCGGTCAGTGAGGCGGACAAGGCCGCGGAAGAACTGATCCGCGGCCACCTCAAGCGCGCCCGCCCCCGTGACGCCATCCTCGGCGAGGAGTTCGGCGTCGAGGGCACCGGCCCGCGCCGCTGGGTCATCGACCCGATCGACGGCACCAAGAACTACGTCCGGGGCGTCCCCGTCTGGGCCACCCTGATCTCCCTGATGGAGGCGGGCGAGGGCGGTTTCCAGCCCGTCGTCGGCGTGGTCTCCGCCCCGGCCCTCGGGCGCCGCTGGTGGGCCGCGAGGGGTCACGGCGCCTTCAGCGGCCGCAGCCTCTCCTCCGCGTCCCGCCTGCACGTCTCCAAGGTCGGCAGGCTGAGCGACGCCTCCTTCGCGTACTCCTCCCTCACCGGCTGGGAGGACCAGGGCCGGCTGGGCGGCTTCCTGGACCTGACCCGCGAGGTGTGGCGCACGCGCGCGTACGGCGACTTCTGGCCGTACATGATGGTCGCCGAGGGCTCGGTCGACCTCTGCGCGGAACCCGAGCTCTCCCTGTGGGACATGGCCGCGACCGCGATCGTGGTCACGGAGGCCGGCGGCACCTTCACCGGGCTGGACGGCCGCCCCGGCCCGCACAGCGGCAACGCCGCCGCGTCCAACGGACTGCTGCACGACGAGTTCCTGGGCTATCTCAACGAGCGCTACTAGGACGGCTCCGGCGGAACCCGTGCGAGCGCGCGCGCCCTCAATCGGCGGCGCGCGCCCTCTTGTTGACCCTCGCTTTACCTGCGACTCTGAGGGGACCCTCATTTGTGAACTTGTGAACCAATGAACGAACTCATTGGTTCCCAGGAGGTGACTGCGTACCCATGCTCGTCCGCGACGCCATGAGCACGGTGGTCCTCACCATCGGCCCCGCCCACACACTCCGCCAGGCCGCCGCCCTGATGTCCGCCCGCCGGGTGGGCGCGGCCGTGGTCCTCGATCCCGACGGCACCGGCACCGGCATTCTGACCGAGCGCGACATCCTGAACTCCGTGGGACTGGGCCAGAGCCCGGACACGGAGTACGCCCACGCCCACACCACCACCGACGTCGTCTTCGCCACCCCGACCTGGACCCTGGAGGAGGCCGCGCAGGCGATGGCCCACGGCGGCTTCCGGCACCTCATCGTGCTCGACGACGGCGAGCCCACGGGCATCGTCTCGGTGCGCGACATCATCCGCTGCTGGGCGCCGGCACGGCAGCGCGTACCGGCCACGACCGGTGCACCACATTAGACTCAATCCAAATCGAGCAGCTCTCCAAACTCACACCCGTTCGGATTCTGGTCCCCGGCTGTTAGTCTGGTGAGCATGAGCGACCTTTTGGAACGACTGCGCGGCCGTGGATGGCGGATGACCGCACAACGGCGCGTCGTGGCCGAGGTCCTCGACGGCGAACACGTCCACCTGACGGCCGACGAGGTCCACGCACGCGCCGTGGCCAAGCTGCCCGAGATCTCCCGGGCGACCGTCTACAACACGCTGGGCGAGCTCGTCTCCCTCGGCGAGGTGCTCGAGGTCGCCACCGACAAGCGCGCCAAGAGGTACGACCCGAACGCCCACCGACCGCACCACCACCTGGTCTGCGCCCAGTGCGGCGCCATCCGGGACGTGCATCCCACGGGCAACCCGATGGCCGACCTGCCCGACACGGAGCGGTTCGGCTTCACCGTCTCGGACGTCGAGGTGACGTACCGGGGCGTGTGCCCGAACTGCGCGGCGGCATAACAGCTCGCACCGAAGCCCCGGCATCCCTCACGGACGCCGGGGCTTCGTGCTGCCCGCGGCTTCCTGACGTCTTTCGGGTTCCGGGTCCGACAAACACCGAGGGCCGGAACCCTTTCGGATTCCGGCCCTCGGCCTTCAGTAGCGGGGACAGGATTTGAACCTGCGACCTCTGGGTTATGAGCCCAGCGAGCTACCGAGCTGCTCCACCCCGCGTCGATGAATGCAACGTTACGTGATGGGTGAGGCCAGAGGCAAATCGCTTTACCGAGGCCTCCCTCACACGGCGTCACGCCGACAGTTCCTCACGCAGCGCGTCCCGCAGCCGGGCCGCCCGCTCGGAGACCTCCTCGGGGCCCAGGGCCACCGCCCGGTCGGCCCACCGCTGCCCCTCGGCCAGCTCCCCACGACGCGCGTAGACCAGGGCGAGCCGGAGCGCCGCCCGTCCGTGCCCCGCGTCGGCGGCCCGGGCCCACCACACGGCGGCCTCCGGCTCGCTGCCCTCCCGGGCGAGCAGCAGCCCGAGGTTGAAGGCGCCGTTGCGGGAGCCCGCCTCCGCGGCCTCCCGGTACCACCGGGCGGCCTCCACGACGTCACCCCGCGCGGCCGCGAGCATGCCCACCCGCACCTGGGCCCGGCGGTGCCCCTGCGTGGCCGCCCGCTCGTACCACTCCTCGCACTCGCTCTTCTCCTCGTGCACCGGCTCCCCGAGGGAGTGCGCGGGCACGGGTGGCCGCCGGGCGTCCAGCACGGTCGCCAGCCGGTACGCGGCCTCCGCGCTGCCGCCGCCCGCGGCGCACCGCAGGTGCCGCTCGGCGCCGGCCTCGTCCCCGTCCCGGAGCCGGGCGATGCCCACCTGGAGGGCGGCCTCGGTGTGCCCGGCGGCGGCGGCCCGCTCGTACCAGCGCAGGGCGACGGCGTCCTCGCCCCGCCCGGCGAACAGGATGCCGAGATTGAAGGCGGCGTCCACGCTGCCGGCCTCCGCGGCCTTGGAGAACCAGGGCTCGGCCCCGGCCGTGTCCCCGCCCTGGAGCAGCAGGATGGCCAGCGCGTTGGCCGCCTCCCGGTGCCCCGCGTAGGCGGCCCGGCGGTACCACTGCTCGGCCTGGGAGGTGCGCCCCTGCTCGGCGCAGAGCAGCCCGAGGTTGTACGCGCCGTTGTCGTCGCCGGCGTCCATCGCCGCCCGGTACCAGCGCTCGGCGGTCTGCGGCTCGCCGCGCTCGGCGTGCAGGGCGCCCAGTGCGTTGGCCGCGTTGCCGTCGCCGTCCTGGGCGGCGCGCAGCCACCACACGGCCGCGCTCTCGGTGTCACCGGCGTCCCGGAGCAGGAACCCGAGCGCGCAGGCGGCCCGTGCCTCGCCGTCCTTCGCGGACGTCAGGTACCAGCGGCCGGCCTCCTTGAGCGCGCCGCGCCGCTCCAGGATCGCCCCGAGATGCAACGCGGCCCGGCGGTGACCGCGCGCGGCGGCCTGCCGGTACCACAGCTCGGCCTCGGCCCCGGCGCCGTGGTCGTCGCCCACGTCGCCCTCGGGACCCAGCCGGCGGTCGAGTGTGCGGGCCAGCCGGTAGGCCGCCTCCCGGTGGCCCCGCTCGGCGGCGATCCGCATCCACTGCTCGGCGCCCGTGTCCCCGCGGTGCTCCAGCAGGTCGGCGAGCGCGTAGGCGCCCAGCGCGTGCCCCTGCTCGGCGGACTGGCGCAGCCAGTACTCGGCGGCGGGCTCGTCGCCCCGCTCGCGGTGGTGGCGGCCGAGCGCGTGCGCGGCCGCGGCGGACCCGGCGACGGCGGCGATGCGCCACCAGCCGGCGGCGTCGTCGGCGTATCCGCGCTGGTGCAGCAGGACGCCGAGGTTGTTGGCTGCGGCCCGGTCGCCGGCGGCGGTGGCGGCACGCAGATGGGGCTCGGCTCCGTCGAGATCGCCGCGGCGCAGCAGGAGGGCGCCGAGGACGCTCATCGCCTCGACGTCACCGGCTTCGGCGGCCAGGCGCTGCCGGACCTCCTCGGCGGCGTCGTCAGTCGCCTCCCCGGCCCCGTCCCGCCCGGAAGGTTGCACAAAACGCCCTGTCTCGAACAGAGTTGCCTTGTCCCCCATAACGTCCATCGTCGCACCACCTGCAACCTGGGTACACCTGGTATACCGCAGCCAGTGAGGTCACTTCAGCGTTTTGTCGACATGCCCACAGAACGACAAGTGAAACACAGTTCCCCCCAACTGCCCCCGGCGGCGCGGCCGTCGGTATCCCGGCACATGCGTTCGCACATCACGAAGGCCCGGATCCTGAAAAGGATCCGGGCCTTCGATTCCAGTAGCGGGGACAGGATTTGAACCTGCGACCTCTGGGTTATGAGCCCAGCGAGCTACCGAGCTGCTCCACCCCGCGCCGTTGTGTCGCAACCGTATCACGGCGCGGGGGTGGGCGTTCGACCAGCGGCTGATCAGCCGCCGGGGCTACTGCTCGGACTGCTGCTGGGGCTGTTCCCGGCGCTCGGCGTGGCACTGGGCTTGGCACTGGGCTTGGCACTGCTGCCGCTGCCCTTGTCCGCCGCGGACTGCGCGTCCTCGGCGCGCTTGAGCGCGTCCTCCAGGTCCGCCTGGGCCCTGCCGTACGCCTCCCAGTCGCCCTTCTTCAGGGCTTCCTGGCCGGCCTCGAAGGCCTTCTGGGCGTCGTCCAGCGCCTGTTGGACCGTCGGGTTGCTGGAGGCCGGCGGCGGCTTGGTGGTCGTCCCGCCGTCGTCGTCCGGTGGCTCGGTGGTCGAACCGCTCGCTCCGAACACCTTGTTGAGCGCCTCGTCCAGGGTGTCCTCGAAGGCGGTGTTGCCGCCGTAGGTCACCAACACCTTCCGCAGCAGCGGGTACTTGAGTCCACCACCGCGCACGTAGACCGGCTCGACGTAGAGCAGTCCGCCGTCGAGCGGCACCGTCAGGAGGTTGCCGTACTCCACGTTGGAGTCGCCTCTGTTGAGGAGGCTGATGGTCTCGGCGATGTCCTGTTCGGAGTTGAACTGGCTCTGCACCTGTTTGGGCCCGTTGACCGTGGTGTTGGTCGGCAGTTTCAGGATTCTGATCTTGCCGTAGTCGCTGGTGCCCGCCTCGGCGTCGACCGACATGAACGCGCTGAGGTTGTCCCGGCCGTTGGGCGTGAACGTCGTCGTGAGCGAGAACGCCTGCGCCTTCTGGTCGGGCATCTTCATGCTCAGGTAGTACGGCGGCACCGCGTCGCCCGACTTGTTGGTCGGGTCGTCCGGCACCTGCCACACCTCGCTGCCGCTGAGGAAGGTGTCCGCGTCCTCGACGTGGTAGCGCGCCAGCAGCTCACGCTGGACCTTGAACAGGTCCTGCGGGTACCGCAGATGGGCCATCAGGTCGGTGGAGATGTCCTTCTTCGACTCGACCGTGCCCGGGAACGCCTTCATCCAGGTCTTGAGGACCGGGTCCTTGGTGTCCCACTGGTAGAGCTTGACCTCGCCGGTGTACGCGTCGACGGTCGCCTTCACCGAGTTGCGGATGTAGTTGACCTGGTTCTGCTGGGCCACCACCGCACGCTGGTTGTTCGTCGCGGTCAGCGAGTCGGCCGTGGTGTCGCCGAGGGTCGTGCGCGAGGAGTACGGGTAGCCGTTGGTCGTCGTGTACGCGTCGACGATCCACTGGATCTTGCCGTTCACCACCGCCGGGTAGGCGTCGCCGTCGATGGTCAGCCAGGGGGCGACCGCCTCGACACGCTGCTTGGGCGTGCGGTTGTACAGGATCCGCGAGCCCTCGCCGATCGCTCCGGAGTAGAGGATCTGCGGCTCGCTGAACGCCACCGCGTACGCGGCCCGGTTGACCGGGTTGGCGAGGTTGACCCCGCTCTTGGCCTCGTAGCTGTAGGTCTTCTCACCGGAGTCGTCGGAGTAGTCGATCTCCTTCTGGGGACCGCCGACGATCGAGTAGGTGGTGGTCTTCTCGCCGTAGTAGACGCGCTGCTGGTACGTCCCGAGGTCGCCCTGGGAGGGCAGGTTGGACTCGGTGAAGACCGGGCGGCCCTCGGCGTCGGCCTCGGTGCCCTTGGCGGCGACCACGCCGTACCCGTGGGTGTAGCGGAAGTGGTCGTTGATCCAGTTGTTCTTCGGGATGCCGGCGAGGTTCAGCTCGCGCAGCCCGATGACCGTGTCCTGGTCCTTGCCGTCCTTGCTGTAGCGGTCGACATCCAGGTTGGTCGGGAAGGCGTAGTAGTTCCGCATCTGCTGGAGCTGCTGGAACGTCGGCGAGACGACGTTGGGGTCCACGACCCGGATGCTGGCCGTGGCGTCGACGTCGTCGCGCAGCTTGGTCTTGTCCGTGGTGGTGGACTTGCCGTCGTACTCGGTCACCGAGGCGTCGTCGATGCCGTAGGCCTCACGCGTCGCCTTGAGGTTCTTCTCGACGTACGGCGCTTCCTTGGCCTGTTCGTTCGGCTGGACCTGGAACTTCTGGACGATCGCGGGGTAGAGCCCGCCGATGAGGATCGCCGAGAGCACCATCAGGCCGAAGCCGATCACGGGGAGCTGCCAGGTGCGCCGCCACAGGGTGGCGAAGAACAGCAGCGCGCAGATGACGGCGATGCAGAACAGGATCGTCTTGGCGGGCAGGTAGGCGTTCGCGTCGACGTACCTGAGGCCGGTCCAGCTATCGGTGGCCTTGAAGTCGCTGGACTTGACCGCCAGGCCGTACCGGTCGAGCCAGTACGCGACGGCCTTCAGGGCGACGAAGACGCCGAGCAGCACCGACAGGTGCCCGGTCGCGGCGGCCGTGGCCCGCGCGCCCGGGGAGGTGATCCGCAGACCGCCGTACAGGTAGTGGGTGAGCGCGGCGGCGATCACCGAGAGGATCGCGGCGGCGAAGCCGAAGCCGAGCAGGAACCGGTACCAGGGCAGGTCGAAGGTGTAGAAGGAGATGTCGAGGTGGAACTGCGGGTCCTTCTGACCGAAGGAGACGCCGTTGACCCACATCAGCCAGGTCCGCCACTGGCTGGAGGCGGAGGCGCCGGCGATCAGGCCCACCAGGGAGACGATCCCGAGCAGCAGCCACTTCTTGTACGGCGCGATGCCCATCCGGTAGCGGTCGAGGTTCTGCTGCTCCATCGACATCGCGCTCAGCGGCGGGCGCAGCCGGTGGGCCAGCCAGATGTTGAAGCCGACCGCGAGGGCCATCAGCAGGCCGAAGACGAAGAACAGCCCGATCTTGGTCCACAGGGTGGTGGTGAACACGGACGAGTAGTTCACCGAGCGGTACCAGAGCCAGTCCGTCCAGAAGCCCGCGAACATGGTGAACGCCATGCCGAGGACGGCAAGGACGCCCAGCGTCATGAGCAGGGTCCTGGCACGCCGGGACGGGCGGCCCACTCTCATCCGCGGCCCCGTCGGGCCTCCGCCGCGGTCCGGCATCTGGAAAGCCAAGGTGCGCACCTCGAAGTTCGCTGTCGATCCGTCAGACCCTCGTGTTCGCGGGCCCTGGGTGGCCCCCCGTGATCGCGGGCCCACACCTATGCAACTTACTCACCGTTTACTCGGTTCCCGATTCAGGTGACGAACGAGGCAGGATTGTGACCATGTCCAACACCCCCATGGCGGCGAACCCGCTCACCCGGGCCGTGCTCGAGATCGACGAGTACGCCTCCGGCCTCGGCTGGGACCAGCCCGCCCGCCTCTTCGCCCTCGTCGACACCGCCCGGCTGCGCGCCCAGGAACCCGCTCTCGCGAGCCAGCTCGGTCTGCAGGCGGAGCAGGAGTCCTCCGGCTTCACCCCCATCGAGCAGGAGGAGATCCCCGCGGGCAAGCCGCTCGACGAGTTCCTCGGCACCATCGCCTGGCCCGACGCGGTCGTGGGCTGCGCGCTCACCGTGGAGCGTCTGATGCTGCCGCCGTCCGCCGAGGCGTCCGTCCCGCAGGGGCTGAGCGAGGCCAAGCTGGCGAAGTGGGTCGCCGGGCACCCGGACCGCCAGGAGGTCCGCATGACGGTCGCGGTCCTGCGCGACGGCCGCCGCGACTCGGCCCTGCGGCTGCGGGAGAAGGACTCCCCCACCGAGGTCCTCACGGGCGGTGACCTGGTGCCGGGTCTGGCGCAGGCGCTGTCGGCGACGTTCGCGGAGTAGCCGCCGCGGCTATCCCTCGGTGCACTTGGGCAGGTCGGACGTCCTGCCCGCGCGGAGGTCCTTGAGCGCGCCGAGGGCGTCCTGGATGGTGTTCACCTTGACCAGGGTGAGCCCGCTCGGGGTGTCCTTGGCGGCGGCCGCGCAGTTGTCGGCGGGCGTCAGGAAGTACTGGGCGCCCTTGTCGCGGGCGCCGACCGTCTTCATCTCGATGCCGCCGATCGGGCCGACCTTGCCGTCGTCGTCGATCGTCCCGGTGCCGGCGACGAACTTGCCGCCGGTCAGGCTGCCGGGGGTGAGCTTGTCGTAGATGCCGAGCGCGAACATCAGACCGGCGCTCGGGCCGCCGACGTCGGCGAGCTTGATGTCGATGGTGAACGGGAAGGTGTGGTCGGTCCCGGCGGCGATCCCGACGATGGCGCGCTTCTCGCCCTCGTCGTCGGACGCCCTGGTGGTGATCGTGACCTTCTCGGTCTTCGTGGCCGTGCGGTGCGCCTTCTCGGCGGCGGCCTGCTCCTTCGCGGGCACGATCGTGAACACGACGTCCTCGCCGGGCTTGTGCTTGGTCACCAGCTTGGCGACGTCGCCGGGCGCCTTCACCGCCGTGCCGTCGACGGCCTTGATCACGTCACCGGCGTGGAGCCTGCCCTCGGACGGGGAGTCCTTGACGACCGTCGAGACGATCACCCAGGACTGCACCGGGACGTCCAGTTCCTTCAGCGCGGCCACCTTGGCGCTCTCCTGGGACTGGCTGAACTCCTCGGCGTTCTCCTGGGTCGACTGCTCCTCGGTCTTGCCGTCCGGGTAGAGCGTGTCGTGCGGCACGATCTTGCTGTCGTGCGCGAGCCAGCCGTACACGGCCTCGACGAGGTTCATCCTGAAGTCGGCGCTGGTGACCCGGACGGTGGTCATGTTCAGGTGACCGCTCGTCGGATACGTCTTGCGACCGGAGATCTGCAGCACCGGCTCGCCGCCGTGGTCCCCGAGGGTGTTCACCGTGGGGCCCGGAGACATCTCGGCGTAGGGCACGTTGATGAAGACTCCCGCGCAGAGGAGCGCGATCAGCATCAGGGTCGAGGCGAGCATCGTCGCGGTGCGGCGTGGCATGGCACGACAGTACGGGACGCTTCTGTCAGACCTTCGTCAGGGCGCCGCCGTCACGCGGGCGTCAGGTGCCGGACGCCGGGTGCCGGAGTCGCCGGACGTCAGGTGCCGGAGTGCGACTTCTCCATCGCGGCGCGGAAACGGGCGTATCCGTCGAGCTCGGGGCCGTCGCTGCGCGCCTTCCGGGTCCGGTTGGCCCAACTGCCCCACAGTCCCGCGACCACAGCGGCCAACAACGGAATCAACAACCAGACGAGCGCCCCCATGCCGACCTCCCGACCCCACACTGAGCCACCGCAGCGAACTGACTGATCAGCAGATTAACCATCCGCAGTGACAACGCTCACGCCAGGGGTGCGGTTACGCAACCGGAGGGGTGAAGGAAGGGTTCAGCAGGCGCCGACCCATTCCTCCGTACCGTCAGAAAACGTCTGGTGCTTCCAGATCGGCACCTCGTGCTTGAGATCGTCGATCAGTTTCCGGCAGGCCTCGAAGGCCTCGCCCCGGTGCGGGCAGGAGACGGCGACGACGACGGCGAGGTCCCCGACCCCGAGGTCCCCCACGCGGTGCACGGCGGCCAGGGCCCGCACCGGGAACTCGGCGACGACCTTCTCGGCGACCCTGCGCATCTCGGCCTCGGCGCTGGGGTGGCACGAGTACCCGAGCCTGTCGACGTCGGCGCCGCCGTCGTGGTTCCTGACGGTCCCTACGAACAGGGCGGTCCCCCCGGCCGCGTCGTCCCCGACGGCACGGAAGACCTCGTCGAGGGAGAGCGGCGTGTCGCGGATGCCGAGCAGCTTGATGGGCTCGTCGGCGGACCGCTCGCCGGGGTGGTCATGAGTGGGTGCCATGCCTCCATCGTGCCGCACGCCCGCGACCACGGGGAATAGCTCGATCACCCGGCACACGCGTGTGCACGTTTGGAGGCTCGTCCAGATGTACGCGCCCAAAGGGGCGCGGGGAACCGCGCGAACAGCCACGACGATCCCGCGGCCGCCGACCGCCCGCGCCCCCTCAGATCCTCCGGCGAGCCTTCCTGGCCCGCCGCACAACGGCAGCCGCACCCAGCAGAGCGACCGTCGCCCCGGCCGCGCCCGCCGCCGTCGCGTCCTTGCGGCCCAGCCGCCGCCCGGCGACCGTGTGCCGTCCGGCGACCTCCTCCAGCAGCTCCGCGAGGACCTCCTCGTTGGTCCACCGCGGCCGCCACCCCGCGTCGTGCAGCCGGCTCCCGCTCACCACCCAGGGGTACATCGTGTACGCCAGGTCCCCCGCGGGGGACGGCGTCAGACCGATCCGGTGCAGCCGGGCCGCCGCTCCCAGCGCGACCGCCGACGGCAGCTCCATCCGGCGGATCCCGCTGAGCTCCTCGATCTCCTCCTGCTCCAGCCACCCGTCGCACCCGACGGCGAGCTCCCCGTCGACCTTCTCCAGGACGGCGTGCTCCAGAGCGCTGCAGAGGTCCTCGACGTGGCAGAACTGCCAGGCGGGCCGGGACCCGGCCACGACCAGCAGCCGCGGCGACTCGAAGTACCGGGTCAGGGCGGTGTCGGTACCGCCCCCGACCAGCACGGCGGGGCGTACGACGGTGACATTGAGCCCGGGGTGCGCGCGGGGCGCCCGCCGCGCGAGCCGCTCGACCTCCAGCAGGTCCCCGACCCCGGTCGCCTCCGCGGTGGCCCGCAGCTCGGCGTCCTCCGACAGCGGCAGCTCGTTGTCCGGCAGGGCCCCGTAGACCATCGCGGAGGTGCACAGCACGACCCGGTGGACGCCCGCGGCCGCGGCGGCGGTCAGTACGGTCTGCGTCCCGCGCACGTTGTAGGCCGTACGCGCCGCGGGGTCGGTCTCCAGGTCGAGGTCGAGCGCCAGGTGCACCACGACGTCGGCCCCGCGCAGCTTCTCCGCGATGGCCGGGTCCCGCACGTCCAGGATGTGCCACTGCGCCGCCGCGCACTCGCCGCGCCGCTCGTCCAGCGCGATGACCTGCTTGATCTCCTCCGAGGCGGCGAGCCGCTCGGTGAGCAGCGCTCCGACGCCGGACGCGGCACCGGTGACCGCGACGACTGGCCCGCGCGCGGCGGGATTGGTTGACTGGTTTCGCGCTGCGCGAACCTGCGGATCAGGGGAACTCACCGGGCGTCTCCAGCGGTTGTCTTCAGTAGGAACGCGAGTGACGCGTACGTACCAGGTGGCATCCATCCTGCCGCAGGCGGAGAGTCGGCGGAGCACCGAGGCCCCGACGGCCGTCGGTGTCTACGCTGGGGGGTGTTATCGGGCAGCCGCGCCGCCGGAGGCAACCGGTGGCCTTACCAGCCGAGGAATCCCGTGAGTGACACCCCATTCGGATTCGGCCTTCCGCCGGAGGAGCCGGACGACGGCGACGAGGGCAAGAAGAAGGACCAGCAGAGCGGTGGTGGTCAGGGACCGGCCAACCCGTTCGGTTTCGGCGGTCTGCCCGGAGCCGGAGGCTTTGGCGGCCCCGGTGCGGACAATCCGCTCGCAGCCATGTTCGGTTCCCTGAACCCCACCGACCTGGGCGCCGCCTTCCAGCAGCTCGGCCAGATGCTCTCCTACGAGGGCGGCCCGGTGAACTGGGACATGGCCAAGCAGATCGCCCGCCAGACGGTCTCCCAGGGGACCGCGGACGGCACCAAGGACGCGAGCATCGGCCCCGCCGAGCGCACCGCGGTCGAGGAGGCCGTACGCCTGGCGGACCTGTGGCTCGACGACGCGACGTCGCTGCCGTCCGGGGCGGGCTCCGCGGTGGCGTGGTCCCGCGCGGAGTGGGTCGAGGCGACCCTGCCCGCGTGGAAGGAACTCGTCGACCCGGTCGCCGAGCGGGTCGGCACCGCCATGGGCGACGTCCTGCCGGAGGAGATGCAGGCCATGGCGGGCCCGCTGATCGGCATGATGCGCTCGATGGGCGGCGCCATGTTCGGCACCCAGATCGGGCAGGCCGTCGGCGTGCTCGCGGGCGAGGTCGTCGGCTCCACCGACATCGGCCTGCCGCTGGGCCCGGCCGGCAAGGCCGCGCTGCTGCCGGCGAACATCGAGGCCTTCGGCAAGGACCTGGGCGTGCCCAAGGACGAGGTGCGGCTGTACCTCGCCCTGCGCGAGGCCGCCCACCAGCGCCTCTTCGCGCACGTGCCGTGGCTGCGCTCGCACCTGTACGGCGCGGTCGACGGGTACGCGCGCGGGATCAAGGTCGACACCGCCAAGCTGGAGGACGTAGTCGGCCAGTTCGACCCGCAGAACCCCGAGCAGCTCCAGGACGCCCTGCAGCAGGGCATGTTCCAGCCGGAGGACACCCCGGAGCAGAAGGCCGCCCTGGCCCGTCTGGAGACGGCTCTGGCGCTCGTGGAGGGCTGGGTGGACGCGGTGGTCCACGCGGCCGCCAAGCCCCGTCTGTCGTCCGCGGACGCGCTGCGCGAGACCCTGCGCCGCCGGCGTGCCTCAGGCGGCCCGGCCGAGCAGACCTTCGCCACGCTGATCGGCCTGGAGCTGCGCCCGCGCCGCCTGCGGGACGCCTCCCGGCTGTGGGCCTCGCTCACGGACGCGCGCGGTGTCGACGGCCGGGACGGCCTGTGGGCCCACCCGGACATGCTGCCGACCGCGTCCGACCTGGACGACCCGGACGGCTTCGTGCACCGCGAGCAGCTCGACTTCTCCGAGCTGGACAAGATGCTCGGCGAGGCCGCCGACGGCTCCGGCGGCAAGCCCGACCTGAAGAAGGACGACGACACCGAGTGAGCCTCCATGACGACGCCGTCCTGGTCCTCAAGGGGTACGAGGACCAGGCGGACCTTCGGCAGGCCTACCTGGACCATCTGGCGGCCCACCCGGACGGCATGTGGAAGGCCTGCGAGGAGGGCCACCTCACGGCGAGTGCCCTGGTCGTCGACCCGGAGCGCGGCCGGGCCCTGCTGACCCTGCACAAGAAGCTGGGCATGTGGCTGCAGATGGGCGGCCACTGCGAGCCGGCCGACCTCTCCCTGGCGGCGGCGGCCCTGCGCGAGGCGACGGAGGAGTCCGGCATCGCGGGCCTGACGCTGCTGCCGGGCGGCCCGGTGCGCCTGGACCGGCATCCGATCCCGCCGCCGTGCCACTGCCACTTCGACGTCCAGTACGCGGCGCTCGCCCCGTCCGGCGCCGTGGAGGCGATCAGCGACGAGTCGCTGGACGTGCGGTGGTTCGCCTACGACGAGGTCGCGGACGTGGCGGACGAATCGGTCGTACGCCTGCTGGAAGCGACGCGCGCGAGGCTTTGAACGTCTTCTCGGCGCATGGTCAGGGGACGCCGGCTCGGCAAGGCGCAGGTGTAACGGGCGTCCTGTCGTGGCGGGCGCATGTGTAACGGCGCCCGGCTATGGCGGGCGCATGTGTAAGGGGCGCCCGGCAATGGCGGGCGCCCCTTACACGTGCTGACTAGCTGTTGCTGCCTCCGAGGGAGTTGCCGCGCATGCCGAACTGGCCGAGCACCCCGCCGTTGCGCATGCCCTGCGGCGGCAGCAGCTCGCTGGGCTGGACCAGGACATGGCCGGTTCCGCCGAAGTGCATCTCCCAGCCCTCGCCGGTGGTGCCCCGGCGGCGCCAGACGCCGGAGGTCGAGGTGGGCGCCTGGAGCTGGGTGCGCAGGGACGTGGACCAGGCGATGACGGCGTCGGAGTCGACGCAGACGTTCTTGTCCGGGCCGACCTCCAGCACCAGCGGCTCGCCCGAGGTCATCAGCACGACCTGCCCGGAGCCGGACAGCTCCAGGTTGTAGGCACCCGCTGCGGCCACCTCGACGGCACTGTCCACGGCGACGATGCCGACCCCGAGGGAGCCGTCGAAGGCGAGGATGTACGAGCTGTCGACGGTGATGCCGCGGCCGACCTCCATGACGTGCAGGTGCTGGGCGAGGTTGGCCAGGTAGACGATGCCGTTGCCCTTGCAGCGCATGAGGTCGAGGCCCTCACCGGTCATCCGCTCGACGTTGCGCCAGCTCCGGTTGCGGTACTGGCTGTCGAACTCGACCTGCCCCTCGAAGGCCACCATGGCGCCCTGCCGGGCGAGGACGGGGCTGCTGCCCTGGGTGACGTCGGTCTTCAGGAGCTGCGGGTTCTGCAGCGTGTAGCGCCCGGTCGACTCGACCGGGACGTGTGCGAAGAGTGTGCTGTGCATGATGTGCCTGGTGCTCCCCTCAGCCCCGGATCTTGAATCGGTCGCCGGTGTCCTCGCTCGGCTGGACGACCACGAAGCCCTGCCCCTTGAAGCCGATCTGGAAGGCCTCGCCGCTGCCGCGGCCGATGAGGGCACTCGCCTTGATGGTGCGGCGGGCCTTCATCTCCAGGCCGGTCGTCCAGGCGACGAGCGCGTCCGGGTCGACGTACGTCTCGCGCTCGGCGCAGTCCAGGGCCATCGGGATGCCCCGGCTGACCAGGGCGACCCAGCCGGTGCCCTTGATGACGAGGTTGGTCAGGCCGGAGCCGGAGAGCTTCGCGAGTCCCTTGACCGGTTCGATGGCCAGTTCCAGCGAGGCGTCGCAGGCCAGCAGGGTGGCGCCGTTGACGGAGAGCGCCTCGCCGTTGAGGTGCAGGACGAGGATGTCACCGCCGTAGTCGGCGAGGTACAGGTCGCCGTCGCCGCGGGCCAGCATCAGCCGGCCGCCCTCGCCGCTGACCATCTCCTCCGCCGAGCGGCGCAGGCTCGCGGGCGCCCCGTCGAACTGCACATAGCCGTCGTAGGCGATCATCGAGCCGGCCTTGGCGATCAGGTCCTGCCCGGTGACCATGGTGACCTTGAGCGTCTTGGAGCTGTGCACACTCATGCGGACGCCGGTCGCGGCGGCGCGGTGCGCACTCAGAGTCTGGGAGTCCATGGCCTCACACCTCGAAGGGCTGTACGACGACGAAGTTGCCGGGGGCGCCGCGGAACTGGAGGTTCACGGCCTCGGTGGTCTGCCGGGCGTACCCGGAGCGGCGCAGCCTGAGCGAGGTCGTGGTGACCGCCTGCGCACCGGCGGACCAGGCGATGACGGCGTTGCCGTCGACATAGGTGGCCGCGCCGACGGGCAGGACGACGGGCACGCCGCGTGTCTTGACGACGACCGCGCCGGTGCCGGAGAAGAGCATGCTGAAGAAACCCCCGCCGGGCAGTCCCGCGCCCTCGATGCGGCGGACCTCGGTGTCCAGGGTCTCGTCGAAGGCCAGCACGCCCTGCGCGCTGGTGTAGAGCTGCTCGCCCTGGAGGCGGATCACGAAGACACGGCTGGCCTCGTCGGCGAGGAACACCTCGCCGTTGCCGGTGCAGCGCATCAGGGACATGCCCTGGCCGGTGAGCGCCCCGGTGAGCTTGCCGAGCAGGCCGGAGCCCTTGTGGGCGAAGTCGATGTCGCCCTGGTAGGCGACCATGCTGCCCTGCTTGGCGAGGATGGGCGCGTCCTTGGTGAGGGTGGCCCGCACCAGGTTGGCGTTCTGCTCCGTCCAGCGGTCGCCGACGGGCGCCTCCGCGTACTTCGTCAGGACGACCCGGACGTTGGCCTCGGGCGGCACGGGGGCGAGCTGGGTGCCGCCGCCGAAGGGCTGCGCCTGGCCCGGGAAGGCTCCCGGCGCACCGGGGGGCGCGAACTGGCCGGGGACGGCGCCCGGAGGTGTGAACTGGCCCGCGGGTGCCCCGGGCGGCGCGTACTGGCCCGCCGGAGGCGCTCCGGGCGGAGCCGGGGTCTGCCCCGGAGGAGTGAACATCTGGGGGCTCGTCGGCGCGGCGGGCGCGGGCGCGGCGACCGTCGGCGCGGTGTGGACGGACGGGGCGGCGGCGGGGGCCGGCGGCGCGCCGAACGAAGGGGCCGGCGCGGCGGTCTGCGGGGGCGGGGCGAAGGCCGGTGCCTGGGACTGCGCGGGCACGGCGGCCTGCTGGGGCGCGGCCTCGGGCTCCTCCTCGGCGACCTCGCCGCCGAAGTTCTTCAGCAGCGCCTCCAGGCCGCCGTCGAAGCCCTGGCCGACCGCGGCGAACCGCCAGACGTCCTTCAGGTAGAGGTCGCCCAGCATCACGGCCCGCTCGGTGGAGAACTCGCTGCCGTCGAACGAGTACCGGGCCACTTCCTCGCCACCGGCGACGATCCGGACGTAGCCGGGGGCGATCTGCGACATCTGGCCGTCGCCGTCGAGCGTCGCCGTGAAGGACAGCTTCTGGATCTGCGACGGAATCCGGTCGAGCGTGACCCGGAAGGACTCCGTGTCGCCCGACTGCGCGCCCAGGAGCTGGATGGAGTCCTCAGGGGACTTCGGCTGGTTGAAGAAGATGAAGTACCGGTCGTCCGAGAGCCGTTCCTCGGCGTCGAGGCCGAAGCAACTGATGTCGAAGGTCAGTCCGGGGCCGGAGATCTGTACGCCTACGTACAGGTCCGTGCCCGCGGTCAGGTCACTGATCTTGGCCTTGTGGCCGCGTTGGAATTCCCTGGCCATGCGTAACGACCGTCCCCCATCCCGAATGCGAGTGCGTCGCGACAGGCTAACGGCAAACTCGGACACCGGCGGAGGTCGGTACAGATCCGGTACAAAAACCCGTTCGGGTCATCGGTCACTCCCCGCGGACGCCCGGGAGGTGCGGCAACCGGTCGGCGGCGACCACGCCTTCGAGATAGCCCTTGGCCCGCTCGGTGCGCGGGTAGGCCTCCAGCAACCGCCAGAAACGGGGCCCGTGACCGGGCACGAGCAGATGCGCGAGCTCATGGAGCAGGACGTAGTCGACGACGTACTCCGGCATGCCCTGGAGCCGGTGCGAGAGCCGGATGCTGCCCTCGGACGGGGTGCACGAACCCCAGCGGGTGTTCTGGTTGGTGACCCAGCGGACCGAGGCGGGCCGCGCCCGGCCGTCGAAGTACTGGTCCGAGAGCCGCCGGGCGCGCTCGGCGAGCTCGGTGTCGCCGAGGACCCGCTTGCTCTCCTGGGCGGCCAGCTTGGCGAGCATGACGGTCACCCAGCGCTGCTCCTCCGCCTCGGACATCCGGGCAGGGATGAGCACGACGGTGCGATCGCCCTCGCGGTACGCGGAGACCGTCCGGCGTCGACGGCTGCTCCTGCGCACCTCGATCGCGCTCGCCCCCGAGCCGCTCGGCGGCTGGCTCGTCGTGCTGCGCTGTGGCGTTCCGGCGCTGTGCAGTGGGTCGGCGGGCACGCCCCGACGTTACCCGCTGCACACGGGGGAAGTCCCGACTCCGGGACGGTTCGGTTTCGATCGCCCACCATGCGTCTGATTTGTACGACGAATGGCCCCCACCTGTGGACAACTTTCGGCACCCGTCCACCGGCTCCGGGCATGCTGGCAGCGCCGCCTCGACCGCGACCGACCGTCGCGGGCCACGAGGGCGGACGGGGACGTTCTACGAGGGCTACGGGGGCCTGTCATGCAAGCAGTGGTTCCGCTCGAGCACACCATGGTTCCGCGCATGAAGCCCGCGCTCCGGCGCGGTTGGCGCGACCTCAACACCGTGCAGTTCGGGATGACCCCGGCGCACGCGCTGACGCTGGGCCCGGTCGACACGGCGACGGGCAGCTTCCTCGACCTGCTCAACGGCACGCGCGGTCTCGCGCTGCTGCGGGAGGAGGGACGCCGCATGGACCTGCCCGACGGCCATGTCGACACACTGGTGGGGCGGCTTGCGCGGGCCGGGCTCGTCGACGACGCGCGCGGCGGCGGGCCGGCCGCGGACGCGCTGCGGGAGAGGAAGGACGTCCTCGAGCGGCTGGCGCCCGATCTGGCGTCCCTCTCGCTGACCACCTCGGAGCCGGGTGACGCGATGCGGCTCCTGGCGGCCCGCCGCTCACTGCGCGTGCAGGTCAGAGGGGCGGGCCGGGTGGGCGCGGCACTGGCCGCACTGCTCTCGGGTGCCGGTGTCGGGGAGGTCGACGTACGGGACGGCGGCCGGGTCGAGCCGGGGGACGTTGCTCCGGGCGGGCTCCCCGCCGCCTCCGTCGGCGACCGCAGGGACACCGCCGCGCGCCGGGCCGTGTCCGCGGCGGCTCCGGGACGCCCGCCGCGCCACGGCTCCCGGGCCTCGGTGGTGGCGGACGATCCGGGGTTCTCCCTCGTCGTGCTCGCCCCGCGGGACGACGTCGACGTCCACGCGCCCGCCCCGGCCGCCGGTGAGCCCCTCGTCCGGTCCGGCACACCTCACCTGTACGCCGGTGTGGTCGAGGCCACAGGAGTGGTCGGCCCGCTCGTCCTGCCGGGCGAGACGGGCTGCGCCGGCTGTCTGCACGAAGCGCGGACCGACCGTGACCCGGCCTGGCCCCGGCTGGTGGCCCAGTGGCGTTCGGGCAGCCGACGGCTTCCGGCCCGCCCCTGTGACCTGACCCTGGCCACGACGGTCGCCGGGCTCGCGGCCGCGCACGCGCTCGCCTTCCTCGACGGCCGCGTCCCGTCCAGCGCGGGCGCCCGCTGGGAGGTCTCGCTGCCCGGTCTGACCTGGCACGCTCGGCCGATCCCGGCGCATCCCGCATGTCCGTGCGGGGCCGCGGAGAAAGGTAAGGGAGAACACACCTCCAAGGAGGAGGCTTCGCACGAGACAATGACGGAGCAACGGTCGTCGGAGGAGTTGTGCCGCAAGGCAACCGCGCCACGGCCGGCTGGGACCTGGAGGGCGCATGTCTGATCTTCCCCGGAAGGCGGTCACCCGGACCGCCAAGCTCGCCGCGCTCCCGCTCGGCTTCGCCGGGCGGGCCACCTGGGGACTCGGCAAGCGGATCGTGGGCGAGTCCGCGGAGATCGTCGGCCGCGAGCTGCAACAGCGCACCGCGGACCAGTTGTTCAAGGTGCTCGGGGAGCTCAAGGGCGGGGCCATGAAGTTCGGCCAGGCCCTGTCCGTCTTCGAGTCGGCGCTCCCCGAGGAGGTCGCGGGCCCCTACCGCGCCGCCCTGACCAAGCTCCAGGAGGCGGCGCCTCCGATGCCGACCCGCACCGTGCACGCGGTGCTCGAGGAGCGGCTGGGCGAGGACTGGCAGGAGTTGTTCGCCGAGTTCGACGACAAGCCCTCCGCGGCGGCGTCGATCGGCCAGGTCCACCGGGCCGTCTGGCACGACGGGCGCGAGGTGGCGGTCAAGGTCCAGTACCCGGGGGCGGGCGAGGCCCTGCTGTCCGACCTGAACCAACTGGGCCGTTTCGCCCGCCTGTTGGGGCCGCTGATTCCCGGCATCGACATCAAGCCCCTCATCGCCGAGCTGCGCGACCGGGTCTCGGAGGAGCTCGACTACGGCCTGGAGACGCAGGCCCAGCAGGCCCACGCGGAGGAGTTCGCGGACGATCCGGACGTCGTGGTGCCGGCCGTGGTCCACCAGAGCGACCAGGTCCTGATCACCGAGTGGATCGAGGGCGTCCCCCTGTCGGAGGTGATCTCGGACGGCACGCAGGAGCAGCGTGACCGCGCCGGGCAGCTCCTGGCCCGGTTCCTCTTCTCCGGTCCGGCCCGCACCGGCCTGCTGCACGCCGACCCGCACCCGGGCAACTTCCGGCTTCTGCCGGGCGGCCCCGAAGGCGAGGACGACTGGCGCCTGGGCGTCCTGGACTTCGGCACGGTCGACCGCCTCTCGGGCGGTCTGCCGGAGACCATCGGCACCTGCCTGCGGATGACGCTGGACGGCGAGGCGGAGGCGGTCTACGAACTGCTCTGCACGGAGGGCTTCGTGAAGGAGTCCATAGAGCTGGACCCGGACGCGGTCCTCGACTACCTCCTGCCGATCATCGAGCCGGCCGAGGTCGAGGAGTTCACCTTCACCCGGGGCTGGATGCGCAGTCAGGCGGCCCGGATCGCCGATCCCCGCTCCCCCGCCCATCAATTGGGCAAACAGCTCAATCTGCCCCCGGCGTACCTGCTGATCCACCGGGTCACCCTGAGCACGATCGGTGTCCTGTGCCAACTGGGTGCGACGGTCCGGCTGCGCGAGGAGCTGGAGGACTGGCTGCCGGGGTTCCTGCCGGAGGACGAGGGGGACGAGCCGGAGGCGGCCGCGGAGGCGTGAGCCGGACCGGCCTACCACCAGGAGGAGTCGAGCCGCCCCTCGATGGCCCTGAGGTTCTCCCGGGCGCACCTGTCGCAGAAGTACTGCCGGACGCCGTTCTCCACGGAGCAGGTCCAGGTGGGCTGTGAGCCCTCGGCCCGGGTGCCGCACCGGGCGCACACGAGGGGCTCAGGCTCGCCGTCGCCGTCGCCGCCGTCGTCTCCGTCGTGTGCGGAAGGGCTCGTCACCCGCCGACGATAACTCCGTCTCCGACGGTTCGGCGCGTACAACGCACCGCGGGGGCCGGTCCGTTCGGACGGACCGACCCCCGTGGGGAACTACCGGGTCGTGTTACTGCATGACGGCCATGGCGAGCGCACGGCGAGCACGCAGGGAGGCGCGCTCGGCCCGGCGCTGCATCCGGCGGGCGGTGGCCAGGCGGATCGCCCGGCGTTCCTGCTCGGCCTCGTGCAGCCGGTCGCGCATATGCGCGCGAGCCAGGGCTTCTGGGATGAGTTGCATCTCTCGGGTCCTGTTCTGACGCGAGTCGTTCGCGTCGGTGGTGGTGAAGTCTGGGATCGCGGAGCCGGCGGGCTCGCTGGTGGACGGCTTCATCGGGGCCTGCTTCGTGGGGTCGTTCGTGAGGGGGCGGTCGATCGTTCCTGCGGTGTTCATGCTGTGACCGGGTTCTTGCGCGGGCGACCACGCGGCCGCTTCCGGGCGACGACGACACCCTGGACGAACAGCTCTCCACCCCAGACGCCCCAGGGCTCACGCCGCTCCTTGGCGCCGGCGAGGCAGGCCTCCATCAGCGGGCAGGTGCGGCAGAGGGACTTGGCGTACTCGACGTCGGCCGGCGACTCGGCGAAGAAGACCTCCGGGTCGTAGGAACGGCAGGGGACGGGTACGCCGAGGTTCTCGATGGCGTCGTCGAGCGCGGTGAGCGCGGTGAGCGGGATCAAGGTGGAGTCCTCCGTGAGGCCGGGCGGGGGGATCGTTTCGGAAGGCGGTACGGACGGGGCGTGCGCTTCGAGTTGCACGGTTCGTCTTCCTCGTCTGTTCGGTCCGGCCCTGTGGGACCGGTGGTCGCTTGGTACCGGGTTCTTTTCTTGTCCCGAGGCCCCTTCGCTCCGCTCTCCCCGTTCGGGGAAAACAGAAGGGCCGCGGATCCCGGATGGGGTTCCGCGGCCCTGAAGGCGCCGGCCTGATCGGCGATCAGGCTGGATCACTCCAGGGTTCTGGCCCACGGAAGGCCCACATCTGGTGGTGCTGCGTCGTCTGCTTCCGGAATCCGGCACCGGCCGCCGCAAAGGCATAGGCGTGCGCCTGTGCCACTACTGCTTCCAGTGCCTTGGTCGGTCGCTCATTGCGCTCACGGACCGGAAGGGCCGCGAGAGACACGGAGGACGCCGGACGGACGGCAAGAATGCCGGACAGACCGGTGCCCAGGTTCGAAACGCCGAGCATGCACGTGGAGACGACCGAGAGATCGGTCATTTTGGCGGTGCTGATGGCCTTGCGGCTGTTGATGCTGATCACTTCAATCGCCTCCTCTCGGCGTCTCTGGGGACGGCGGCGCGAGCCGCTGTCCGACGGAAATGCAAGTAGAACACGGAATCGGGGCCTCCGAGAAGGCCTCCGTCCCCGTGGCTAAGAACCTATGGGGATTGCCGGGGCATGCGCAAACTATTTTTTCGACGAGTTGGAATCAGTCGTCGTCCTCTTCCTCCGTGACCTCCTGGCCTGCGCAGATGGTCAGCACATCCGCTCCGTAGCGGTTGAGCTTGCGCCGGCCGACGCCCGGGATCCGCGCCAGCTCGTGCTCGTCGTCGGGCACGGCCTCGGCGATCGCCATCAAGGTCTTGTCCGTGAAGACGCAGAAGGCCGGCTGGCCGCTGCGCTGCGCCTGTACGGCACGCCAGTCGCGCAGCCGCTCGTAGAGCCCCTCGTCCATGTCGGAGGGGCAGTCCTCGCACCGCATGAGCTTGAGCTCGCCCGCGTCGGTGAGCGTGCGCCCGCACACCCGGCAGCGCGCCGGGGTGCGCTGAGTGCGTCGGGGCGTGACGCCGACGGCGCTGGTGAAACCGCGCTCCACGCCCCCGGGGCCGCCGCCCGCGGTGCGCCCCGCGGTGGCGATGGAGCCGGGGCGCAGCCCGTCGAGGAAGCGGCTGGGCCGACGGTTGGGCCGACCGCCGGGCGAGCGGGAGAGCGACCAGGAGACGTGGAGGCGCTCGCGGGCTCGGGTGACGCCGACATAGAGGAGCCGGCGCTCCTCCTCGATCTGCTCGTCGGTCTTGGCGTACGTGATCGGCATCATGCCCTCGGCGACCCCGACCAGGAACACCGCGTCCCACTCCAGGCCCTTGGCCGAGTGCAGGGAGGCGAGGGTGACGCCCTCGACGGTCGGGGCGTGCTGGGCACCGGCCCGCTCGTCGAGCTCGGCCACCAGGTCGTTGAGGGTGACGCCGGGGCGGGCGGCGGCGAAGTCCTGCGCGAGGTTCACCAGGGCGGCCAGTGATTCCCAGCGCTCCCTGACGGCCCCGGAGCCGGCCGGCGGCTCCGTGGTCCAGCCCTCGCCGGACAGGACGGCACGCACCTGGGAGGGCAGGTCGACGGCGTCGTCCAACTGGGAGTCGTTGCCGCCGAAGCGGGCCGCGCCCCGGAGGTTCACGATGGCCCTGCGCACCTCGGGTCGGTCGAAGAACCGCTCGGCACCGCGGAGCTGGTAGGGCACCCCGGCGTCGGCGAGGGCCTGTTCGTAGGTCTCGGACTGGGAGTTGGTGCGGAACAGGATGGCGATCTCGCTGGCCCGGACGCCCGCGGCCATGAGGTCCCGGATGCGACGGGCGGCGCCCTCGGCCTCGGCGGGCTCGTCGGTGTACTCGGTGTAGACGGGCTCGGGGCCGGGCCGGCGCTGGGAGATCAGTTCCAGCCGGTGGTCGGCGGCACGGCCGCGGGCCTGGGCGAGCAGGCCGTTGGCGAGATGGACGACCTGGGGGGTGGAGCGGTAGTCGCGGACCAGCTTGACGACGGTGGCCCCGGGGTGGCGGGTGCGGAAGTCGAGCAGATGGTCGGGAGTTGCGCCGGTGAACGAATAGATCGTCTGGCTGGCGTCGCCCACGACGCACAGGCTGTCGCGCCGCCCGAGCCACAGTTCCAGCAGGCGCTGCTGGAGGGGGCTGACGTCCTGGTACTCGTCGACGACGAAGTGCTGGTACTGGGAACGCACCTGCTCGGCGATGTCGTGCCGGTCCTGGAGGATGGCCACGGTCAGCAGCAGGACGTCCTCGAAGTCGATGACGGCCCGGTCGCGCTTGAGGTCTTCGTAGGCGGCGTAGAGCTGGGCGATCTCCGCCGCGGCGCGGGGGGTCTCCCGGCCGGCCTTCGCGGCTGCGAGGGCATAGTCGGAGGGGACGGTCTGGGTGACCTTGGACCACTCGATCTCGCCGGTGACGTCCCGCAGCTCGCCCCGGTCGAGACGGATGCGGCAGGCGGCGGCCGCGTCGGCGACGAGCTGGATCTTGCGGTCGACGAGCCGGGGCATGGAGCCGCCGACCGCTTTCGGCCAGAAGTACTGGAGCTGGCGCAGGGCCGCAGAGTGGAAGGTGCGTGCCTGGACGCCCGTGGCGCCGAGCTGGCGCAGCCGTCCGCGCATCTCCCCGGCGGCGCGGTTGGTGAAGGTGACGGCGAGCACGCTGGAGGGCTGGAGGATGCCGGCCCGCACGCCGTAGGCGATGCGGTGGGTGATCGCCCGGGTCTTGCCGGTGCCGGCGCCCGCCAGCACGCACACCGGTCCGTGCAGGGCGGTGGCCACCTCGCGCTGCTCGGGGTCGAGCCCTTCCAGCACCGCGTCGGCCGAGTCCGGTGTGCGCGGGAAGAGCGTGGAGTGCGTTGCTGCTGTCACACCGCCATGCTGCCAGGTCGGCGGAGGCGGACGAGCCGGTTGTCCACAGGCAGGCAGCCGCAGTCGTACTAATGCGGCAGGCATCACCTGGCCGGGCACCCCCGGTGCGGGAATGGCGACCCGGTCGCATACGTTCCCTCAACGGATGACCTCTTCCCCGGAGCCACCGAAGGAGCGCGCGAGACATGCAGGGCACTGTGACGATGTACAGCACCACCTGGTGCGGTTACTGCCAGCGGCTGAAGAAGCAGTTGGACCGCGAGGGCATCGCGTACACCGAGATCAACATCGAGCAGGACCCGGCGTCCGCCGCCTTCGTGGAGAAGGCGAACGGCGGGAACCAGACCGTGCCGACCGTGCTCTTCGCCGACGGTTCGACGCTGACGAACCCGTCGCTGGCGCAGGTGAAGCAGAAGATCAGCGCGTAAGCAGCGCAGCCGAAAGGGCGGTTCCCGAGCTTGCTCGGGAACCGCCCTTTCTGGTGTTGCCGTCCTCTCAGACGAAGCTCCTCGTCGGCAGCGGCTTGCCGTACCAGAGCTCGATCAGCCGGGCCGCGATCGAGATGCCGTACGGCGGCAGGACCTCGCCCGACTCGAAGGCGGCCTGGAGGTCGTCGCGGGAGAACCAGCGGGCCTCGTGGATCTCGTCGCCGTCGACGTTGATGTCGGTGGAGGTGGCGCGGGCCATGAAACCGAGCATGAGGCTGGAGGGGAACGGCCAGGGCTGGCTGGCGACGTACTCGACCGGGCCGACGGTGATGCCGGCTTCCTCGAACACCTCGCGCCGCACCGACTGCTCGATGGACTCGCCCGGCTCGACGAAGCCGGCCAGGGTCGAGAAGCGGCCCTCCGGCCAGTGCACCTGGCGGCCGAGCAGGATGCGGTCCTCGTCGTCGGTGACGGCCATGATCACGGCCGGGTCGGTGCGCGGGTAGTGCTCGGCGCCGCAGGCGGGGCAGCGGCGGATGTGGCCGGCCGCGGCGATGACGGTGCGCTCGCCGCAGCGGGAGCAGAAACGGTGGGTGCGCTGCCAGTTCTCCAGGCCGACCGCGTGCACCATCAGACCCGCGTCGCGCGCGGACAGCAGCAGGCCGGCCTCGCGCAGACCGGCGGGCCGCGCGGACTGGTCGATGCGGCCCGGCAGGGCGTCCTTCTGGAGGGCGAAGTAGCGGACGCCGTCCTCGTCGATGCCGAGGAAGTAGCGGTGCGCCTCGGTGAGCGGGGCCTCGAAGGACGGCGTCATGACGAGTTCGGTGCGGCCGTCCGCCGTCTCGTCTATGAGGACCTGGCCGCCGGAGACCACGAAGCAGCGGGTGGTGGGGTGGCTCCACGCCGCCGCGAGCCAGGCCTCGTCGAGCCGGTGGTGCGCGGCGCGGTCGATGCCGCTGGGGGCGGTGAGCGAGACAGGACGGTCGGCGGTGTGGTCGGTCCAGGTGGTCACGGGTGCTTCCAACTCCCCCGGGTGCAACGGATTGTTTCGGCGGGTGGTTCGGCGGGACGTGCGGCGCGGGGCGGCCGGTCCGGCGGGGCTTCGCGCGGCGGCCCTTTCAGTGTGCCCCTCGCGCGGTGCCGGTCGGGCGGCGCGGACGGTCAGGGCGCGTGGCTCCAGTGCTCGGCGAGATCACCCCACAGGTACGCGGCGGTCTCGACGCCCTTGAGCAGCAGATCCAGCTCGACCTTCTCGTTCGGCGCGTGCCAGCCGTCGGAGGGGACGGAGATGCCGAGGAACAGCACGGGTGCGCCGAGGACCTCCTGGAGGTCGGCGGCGGGGCCGGAGCCGCCCTCGCGGGTGAAGCGGACCTGTTCGCCGAAGGCGCGGCCCATGGCCCGTACGACGGACTGCAGGGCCGGGTGGTCCAGCGGGGTCAGGCACGGGCGCGTGGCGGCCGCGAAGGTGATCTCGTGCCGGATCCCGTCCGGAACCTGTGCGGCGGCCCAGTCGCGGACGGCCTTCTCGATGTGGCCGGGATCCTGGCCGGCGACCAGCCGGAAGGAGAGCTTGACCATGGCGCAGGACGGGACGATCGTCTTGCTGCCGGGGCCCTGGTAGCCGCCGCCGATGCCGTTGACCTCGGCGGTGGGGCGGGCCCAGACACGCTCCAGGGTGGTGTGTCCGGCCTCGCCGTGGGTGGCGTGCGACTTGGCGGTGCGCAGCCACTGCTCCTCGTCGAAGGGCAGCTCCGCGAAGAGCTCGCGCTCCCGGTCGGTCAGCTCGACGATGTCGTCGTAGAAGCCGGGGATCGCCACACGCGCGTGCTCGTCGTGCAGGGCGGCGACGAGGCGGGCGGCCGCCGTGGCCGGGTTGGGCACGGCCCCGCCGAAGGAGCCGGAGTGGATGTCCTGGTCGGGTCCGTACAGCCGGATCTCGCACTCGGCGAGGCCGCGCATGCCGGTGCACACGGTGGGGGTGTCCTCGGACCACATGCCGGTGTCGGAGACGATCACGGCGTCGGCGGTGAGTCGCCGCGCGTGCTTCTCGACCAGCGCGCGGAAGTGCGGGGAGCCGGACTCCTCCTCGCCCTCGACGAGCAGCTTCAGGTGCACCGCCGGGGCGGTGCGGCCGGCCGCGGCGAGGTGGGCGCGGACGCCGAGGGTGTGGAAGAAGACCTGGCCCTTGTCGTCGGCCGCCCCGCGCGCGTGGAGGCGGTTGCCGCGGACGACCGGCTCGAAGGGGTCGCTGTCCCAGCCGTCCTCGCGGGCGGCGGGCTGGACGTCGTGGTGGCCGTAGACGAGGACCGTGGGCGCCGCGGGGTCGTCGGCGGGCCACTCGGCGAAGACGGCGGGCGCGCCCGGGGTCTCCCAGACCTCGGCCGTGGGGAAACCGGTCTCGGTGAGCTTGGCGGCGAGCCACTCGGCGCTGCGGCGTACATCGGGTGCGTGGTCGGGCTGGGCCGAGACGGACGGGATGCGCAGCCAGGCGGCGAGGTCGTCGAGGAAGGCGGCGCGGTGCTGCTCGATGTACGCACGGACGGCGCTGACGTCACTGTCAACGGGTTGGCTCATGGTCATGAGCCTATCGGCCCGCACCGACATCCTCGGTGGGCGGTTCCTCACAGTTTGCTTGCGCGGAGCCGTCCGCTCGTCCTCCCCGGCCCTGCGTGAACAGCCGCTCCAGGGCGGCCCGGTCCGGCAGGTTCCTGGGCCGTACGACCTCTCCGGTGCGGACGTACAGGAACGCCGCAGTGACGGATTCCACAGGCACGCCCTGCCGCTCGGCCCAGGCCAGCCGGTACACGGCGAGCTGCAGGGGGTCGGCGGTGCGGGTGCGGCCGGTCTTCCAGTCGACGATCTCGTACGTCGTGCTGTCCCCGTCGCCCTCGCGGTAGACGGCGTCGATACGGCCGCGGATCACGCGGCCCGCGACGGCGAGCTGGAAGGGCGTCTCCAGGCGGTAGGGGGTGCGGTGGGCGTACTCGGTGCGCTCGAAGGCGTCCTTGAGCGCTTCCAGGTCGCGTTCGTCGGCGATCTCGGCGTCGCCGCCGGGCAGGTCGTCCGGATCCAGCATCGGCAGGGTCAGGGCCTCGAAGCGGGCCTCGACCCAGGCGTGGAAGCGGGTGCCCTGACGTGCGGCGGGTTGCGGAGGGCGCGGCATGGGGCGCGCGAGCTCCTGCGCGAGCCCGTCGGGGTCGGCGGCCAGGCGCAGCACCTGGGTCGCGGTGAGCGACGCGGGCAGGGGTACGTCGGTGACGGCTTCCCGCGCGCGCAGGAGTTCGCCGGTGAGGGCGTCGAGGTCGCGGTCCCAGGAGGCGACGGCACGGGCCTCCTCGGGGGTGAGGGGTTCCGGGTCCGCGGGGTGCGGGCGGGCCGGCGTGGTGGGCGCCTCCGGGGCCGTGGCCTGGTGCGGGACGGCCGGGCGGGCCGTGGTGAAGGTGTCCCAGTCCTCGGTGCCGTCCTCGCCGAAACCCTCGTCCTCGTAGGGCGGCTCTTCGGAGTGCTCCGGCTCATCGTCCGGCGGCGGGGGCCAGTCCGGGTCGTCGTAGGTGTCCGGGTCGTGCACGGCCGCGGGGTGGGTGTCCGTGTGGGCGGCGAGGGCCTCCAGGTGGTCCAGGACCGTCTGGGCGGCGGCCCGGCGCCGGGCGAGGGCCCTGTCGTCCAGGGGCAGGGGCCAGACCTGGTCCTCGGTCCGGCTGTGCAGGGCGGGGTTCTCCTCGTCCTCGGCGGGCTCGTCGGCCCACGCCTCGATCTCGCCGTGGCCGGCCGTGCAGTGGTCGTGCAGGGCCTGGAGGAAGTCGGACGGTCCCCGGGGCTTCTTCTGGCTGGGCCCCCACCAGTGGCCGGAGCCGAGCAGGAGGGAGCGGGGCCGGGTGAAGGTGACGTAGCCGAGGCGGAGTTCCTCGGTGTGCTGGTGGTCCTTCATGGCCTCGTGGAAGGCCTTCATGCCGCGGGCATCCCAGGAGTTGATGTCGGGGAGGGTGTCGCTGTCGCCGCGCAGCGCGTGCGGCAGCACCTTGCCCTGGGCGGTCCACTTCTCGCGGCCCTGGCTGCTCGGGAACGTGCCGGTGACCAGGCCGGGGACGGCGACGACGTCCCACTCCAGGCCCTTGGACTTGTGCGCGGTGAGCACCTTGACGGTGTTCTCGCCGCCGGGCAGGGCGTTGTCGAGGCCCTTCTCGTACTGGGCGGCGGTGCGCAGGAAGCCCAGGAAGGCGAGGAGGGTCGCCTCGTTGTCCCCGGCCGCGAAGGATGCGGCGACGTCGAGGAAGTTGGACAGGGTCTCGCGGCGGCGGGCGGCCAGCGCGTGCGGGGACGCCGACAGTTCGACCTCCAGGCCGGTGACGGCGAGGACCCGGTGCAGGACGTCCATCAGCGGGTCGGCGAGCGAGCGGCGCAGGTCGCGCAGTTCGGCGGCCAGACGCGCGAACCGCACGCGCGCGTCCGGCGAGAAGGGCAGTCCGTCGTCGTCCTCGTCGTCGCTGTAGAGGGGTGTCTCCAGGAAGGTCTCCAGGGCGTCGGCGAGCGATATCACCTCGGCCGGGTCGACCCCCTCGACGGCCTCGGCGAGCCGGCGGTCGGGGTCGTCGTCGGCGTCCACGCGCGTGTGGGACACCAGACGCCGGGCGCGCCGGCCGAGGAGGGCGAGGTCGCGGGGGCCGATGCGCCAGCGCGGGCCGGTCAGCAGGCGGACCAGGGCGGCGTTGGCGCCGGGGTCCTGGAGGACCTCGCAGACGGCGACCAGGTCGGCGACCTCGGGCAGGTGCAGCAGGCCCGAGAGGCCGACCACCTCCACCGGGACGTCCCGCTCGACGAGGGCGCCCTGGATCTCGGCGAAGTCGGTCGCCGTGCGGCACAGGACGGCGATCTCGCCGGGCGCCTTCCCGGTCCGTACGAGGTGGGCGATCGAGTCGGCGAGCCAGTCGATCTCCTCGGCGTGGGTGGGCAGGAGGGCGCAGCGCACCATGCCGTCGCGTTCGGCGCCGGGGGCCGGGCGGAGGGCCTCCACGCCCGCGTGCATGGCGCGCAGGGGTTCGGCGAGGCCGTTGGCGAGGTCGAGGAGGCGGCCGCCGCTGCGGCGGTTCTCGCTGAGGGACTGGCGGGTCGCGGGGCGGCCGTCGGGGTGGGCGAAGTGCTCGGGGAAGTCGTCGAGGTTGGCGACGGAGGCTCCCCGCCAGCCGTAGATGGCCTGGCAGGGGTCGCCGACGGCGGTGACCGGGTGGCCGGTCCCCCCGCCGAACAGCCCCGCCAGAAGGACGCGCTGGGCGACCGAGGTGTCCTGGTACTCGTCGAGCAGCACCACCCGGAACTCGTCCCGCAGGACGCGGCCCACCTCGGGGATCCCCGCAAGGCGGGCGGACAGGGCGATCTGGTCACCGAAGTCGAGCAGGTCGCGTTCGCGTTTGGCGGCGCGGTAACGGACGACCAGGTCGGCGAGTTCGCGGCGGGCGGCGGCCGCCTCGGGAACCTTGCGCAGGGCGTCGTTGGTGAGCTTGGCGCCCCGGAGGGTCAGCAGCAGCTCGGCGTCGTGGGCGCGCACCTGCTCGGGGCGGACCAGGTGCTCGGCTAGTTCGGCGTCGAGGGTGAGGAGGTCGCTGACCAGGTCGGCGAAGGAGCGGGTCAGCGCGGGATAGGGGCCGGGCGCCTCGCGCAGCACGCGCGCGGCGAGCTGGTAGCGGGTGGCGTCGGCGAGGAGACGGGAGGTCGGTTCGAGGCCGATGCGCAGGCCGTGGTCGGTCAGCAGGCGGCCCGCGAAGGCGTGGTAGGTGGAGATCACGGGTTCGCCCGGCGGGTTGTCCGGGTCGATGACGTCGGGGTCGGTGACGCCCGCCCTGACGAGCGCCTTGCGGACGCGTTCGGCGAGTTCGCCCGCCGCCTTGTTGGTGAAGGTGAGGCCGAGGACCTGTTCGGGGGCGACCTGTCCGGTGCCGACCAGCCAGACCACGCGGGCCGCCATCACCGTCGTCTTGCCCGAGCCGGCACCGGCCACGATCACCTGCGGGGCGGGCGGCGCCGTGATGCAGGCCGTCTGCTCCGGGGTGAACGGGATGCCGAGGAGCTCCTTGAGCTGATCGGGATCGGTGATACGGGCGGGCATGTCGCAGAGGCTAGCGGCGCGCACTGACAGCGGAGGACGAATCGCCCCTCGGGGCGGAGGATACGCAGGTCAGCGCGTGTGGTGCGACTGATCACACCGGCATGCTCACCTCACTCCACGACGTGGCGCCCCTCCGGCCGGACGCTGCACGAGGCCCGGAACGCGCAGTGGGCGCAGTGCTGGCCGGCGTTCGGCGTGAAGCGTTCGTCGAGGACCTTGCCGGCCGCCGTGGCGAGCAGGTCACCGACCCACTCCCCCTCCAGCGGCTCCTGCGCCTGGACCTTGGGCAGGGTCTCGCCGCCGTCCCGCTTGGGGGCGCCCTGCCGCAGTTGGACGAGTTCGGCGCCGCCCGGCTCGGGGCGTACGCCGTCGAAGGCCTCGTCGACGGCCCCCTCGCGGACGGCGAGCTGGTAGACGGCGAGCTGGGGGTGGCGTTCCACGTCGGCGGAGCTCACGGGCTGCTTGCCGGTCTTGAAGTCGACGACGTACGCGCGTCCCTCGCCGTCGGCCTCGACGCGGTCCATCTGACCGCGGATGCGCACCTCGACCTCGCCCGCCTCCAGGGTGACGTCGAAGTCGTGCTCGCTGGCCACGGGGGTGCGGCCGGTGCGGTCCATGACGTGCCACTTCAGGAAGCGTTCGAGCGCCACGCGCGCGTTCTCTTTCTCCTGCGCCGACTTCCAGGGCGCGTCGAAGGCGAGTGCGTTCCACACGGAGTCCAGGCGCTCCATGAGGACGTCGAGATCGGCCGGGGTGTGCCCGGAGGCGACCTCGTCGGCGAGGACGTGGACGACGTTGCCGAAGCCCTGGGCGACCGTGGCGGGGGCGTCGGCCTTCACCTCGCGGCCCAGGAACCACTGCAGGGCACAGGTGTTGGCGAGCTGGTCGAGGGCGCTGCCGGAGAGCACCACGGGCTGGTCGCGGTTGCGCAGCGGCACCTTGGACTCGGTCGGCTCGAACATGCCCCACCAGCGGTAGGGGTGCGCCGAGGGGACGAGCGGGCGGCCGTCATCGTCGGCGAGGGCGGCGAGCCGGGCCAGCCTGCGGGCGGCGGCCTCCCGCAGGGTGTCGGAGACGCGCGGGTCGACGACGGTGGCGCGCAGTTCGGCGACCAGTGCGGCGACCGACAGCGGGCGGCGCGGGCGGCCGGTGACGTCCTTGGGCTCGACGCCGAGTTCGGTCAGGAAGCGGGAGGGCTGGTCGCCGTCGTCTGCGGGGGCCTTCACCGCGGTGACGACGAGTCGCTCACGCGCACGCGTGGCGGCCACGTAGAACAGCCGGCGCTCCTCGGCGAGCAGGGCGCCCGGGGTGAGCGGTTCGGCGAGTCCGTCGCGGCCGATGCGGTCGGCCTCCAGGAGGGAGCCCCGGCGGCGCAGATCGGGCCACAGGCCCTCCTGGACGCCCGCGACGACGACCAGCCGCCACTCCAGGCCCTTGGAGCGGTGCGCGGTCATCAGGCGGACGGCGTCGGGGCGTACGGCGCGCCGGGTGAGGGTGTCGGCGGCGATGTCCTCGGCGTCGATCTCCTCCAGGAAGTTCAGGGCGCCGCGGCCTCCGGTGCGCTCCTCCGCGCGCGCGGCGGTCGCGAACAGGGCGCACACGGCGTCGAGATCCCGGTCCGCGTTGCGCCCCGCGGCCCCGCCGCGGCGGGCGGCCCGCTGCAGACGCCCGGGCCACGGCGTGCCCTCCCACAGGTCCCAGAGCGCCTCCTCGGCGCTGCCGCCGTTCGCGAGGCGCTGCCGGGCCTTGGCGAGCAACGCGCCGAGCCGCTGGGCTCCGCGTGCGTACGCGGGGTCGTGCACGGCCAGCCGTTCGGGCTCGGCGAGGGCCCGCGCGAGCAGCACGTCGGAGGGCGGCGGCAGGGCGTTGCCCGCGGCCCGCTCCTCGTCCCGCAGGGCCCGCCCGAGGCGGCGCAGGTCGGCGGCGTCCATACCGGCGAGGGGGGAGGCGAGGAGGGTGAGGGCGGTCTCGGTGTCGAGCCAGGAGGTCGCCACGGACGGTGTCTCGGAGGCTTCCCCCGTGTCCGACGGCGGCTCCTCGGGAGCGGTCTCGTCCGCAGAGGCGGCCTCGTCGTCCGACAGCCGCTCCTCGGTAACGATGCCCTCCTCGGGACGTGCCTCTTCCGACCCCGCCCCCTCGGGCCCTGCCTCCTCCGACCCCGCTTCCTCAGGCCGTACGACACCTACGGCTTCCTCAGGCCGTACGACACCCCCCGCCTCCTCCGCCGTCGCCACCGCCCGCAGGGCCGTCAGCAAGGGGGCCACCGCCGGTTCGTGGCGCAGGGGGAGGTCGTCGCCGTCGATGTCCAGGGGTACGCCGGCCGCGGTGAGCGCGCGGCGGACCGTCGGGATCGTGCGTGAGCCCGCGCGGACCAGGACGGCCATCTCGCCCCACGGAACGCCGTCCTCCAGATGCGCCCGGCGCAGGATGTCCGCGATGTTGTCCAGTTCCGTGCCGGGGGTCGGGTAGGTGAAGACCTCGACGCGCCCGCCCTCGCGGACCGGGGCGAGCTCGCGGTGGGCGCGGACCTTCTCCGCTGGCAGCCTGGTCAGGGGCATGCGCTGGGTCACCAGGCGGGTCGCGGCCAGCAGGTCGGCGCCGGAGCGGCGGGAGGTGCGCAGGACCTCCACGGGCGCCGTCCGGCCGTCCGCGCGGGGGAAGTCGTACGGGAAGTCGAGGATGCCGTTCACGTCCGCGCCCCGGAAGGCGTAGATCGACTGGTCGGGGTCGCCGAAGGCGACGAGGGTGCGGCCGCCGCCGGCGAGGGCGTGCAGCAGCCGTACCTGGGCCGGGTCGGTGTCCTGGTACTCGTCGACGAACACGGCGTCGTACTGGGCGGCGAGTCGCTCGGCGACCTCGGGGCGGCGGGCGAGGAGCACCGCGCGGTGGACGAGTTCGGCGTAGTCGAGGACGCCCTGGAGGTCGAGGACGTCGAGGTACTCGGCGAGGAAGGCGGCCGCGGCCCGCCAGTCGGGGCGGCCGATGCGGCGGGCGAAGGCGTCCAGGGCGCCGGGACCGAGGCCCAGTTCGCGGCTGCGGGCAAGGACCGCGCGGACCTCGTCGGCGAAGCCGCGGGTGGTCAGGCAGGCGCGCAGTTCGTCCGGCCAGCGCACGTGGGCGAGGCCGAGCCGTTCCAGGTCGGGCTGGCCGGCGAGGAGTTCGCGCACGGTGACGTCCTGCTCGGGGCCGGACAGCAGCCGCAGCGGCTCCACGAACAGGTCGCTGTCCTGGTGGGCGCGGACCAGGGCGTAGCAGAACGAGTGGAAGGTCGTCGCCTGCGGGGCGCGCGCCGCTCCTATGCGCAGCGCCATGCGGTCGCGCAGTTCGACGGCGGCCTTGCGGCTGAACGTCAGCACGAGCACGCGCGCGGGGTCCCCTCCACGGGCGATTCGTGAGGCCACCGACTCGACGAGGGTGGTGGTCTTCCCGGTGCCCGGACCTGCGAGAACGAGCAAAGGACCGCTTCCGTGCTCAACCACGGCGCGCTGTGCGGCGTCCAGACGAGGGGGAGCCACGCGGGCCGGCTGGGTACGGACCAGTCGGTAAGCGCCACGGGTCCCCTGTCGCACCTGGGAGTGCGACAGACGCCTGGTGGAGGAAGAGGAGCTCACGTGGTTCGCCGGTCCTGGTGGGTGTGCTGTCGGGCGGCCCGCCGCGCGTGGAGGGCGGTGGACGGGGGGTGAGGGGGACGCGTGCAGCCGACGCTACGCCGACGCGGAGTGCGGAAGCAGGGCTTCCGATTCATCCCGGGCGTCCCGTGCGGCCCACGAGTCGCTCGCGACCCGTACGTCCCTCACCCCACGAACGTACGGCATGCCACAGACGTGCCGTGTTTCCCCCGTACGGGCCTCAGGGTGCTCCCGGGCCCGCCGGATGGCGGAAGCTGTCAGGTGTGACCCTCCGCCCGATCGCCACCGTCCCAGCGGGCCCGCCGCATGTCGAGGCGCGGCAGATGGCCCTCGGCAGCCCTGCTCGCCTCCTTCAGGGGCGTGCCCTCGGCGCGGTACCGGTCGAGCGCCCGCAGTTCGTGCCCCGGGAGCAGGACGCCGTCCGCGCGGACCACACGCCACCACGGCACGCCTCCGCCGTACAGGGCCATGACCCGGCCGACCTGGCGGGGGCCGCCCTCCTCCAGCCACTCGGCGACGTCGCCGTACGTCATGACACGCCCCGGAGGGATGCGTTCGGCGACGTCGAGGACCCGCTCGGCGTACTCCGGCAGCGTGTCCGCGTACTCCGGGTGGGCGTCCTGAGGAAGGCTCTGCTCGCTCATCCGCCCCATCCTGCACCACCCCACCGACAATGTGACGGGCTCGCGACCGTGCGTATCCCTCGCCCGAGAACGGCGCTTCCGGCAGACTGTGCGCCCCCGCATGTGCACCCTGACACCCCCGTGTGTCGGTGGGGCATGCCACCATCGTGCGGGCGGTGACTGGTGATACGAGATCAAGAAGAGACGATGAAGCCACAGGGTGTGCACCCGGAGGACGCCGAGAGCACCTCTGACGCTTCGTCGCGCCCCGACACCGCCGACGCCGAGGAAGTGCACGTCGACGCGGTCGAGAGCGACGAACCGCTCCTTCCCGCGCGCGTGCACCGGCCCTCCGACCTGATGCGGCTGCTGGTCGGCGTGCTGGCCGTCGTGGTGCTGCTCGCGATCGCCGCGTTCGCGCACGGCACCACCTCCGGGCTCGAACAGGACATCAACAAGGGCACCGGGCAGGCGCCCGACCTGCTCATCAAGATCGCCGGTCTCGCCTCCAGCATCGCGATCCTCCTCGTCCCGGTCGCGTTCGCGATCGAACGGCTGATCAAGCGCGACGGACTGCGGATCGCCGACGGCGTGCTCGCCGCGGTCCTCGCCCACGGTGTGACGCTCGCCACCGACCTGTGGGTCGCCAAGGCCGCCCCGAACTCGATCCAGGAGGCGCTCACCCAGCCCTCCCCCGGTGACATCCACGCCCTCACCGACCCGGTGCACGGCTATCTGGCGCCCGTCATCGCCTATATGACGGCCGTCGGCATGTCCCGCAGGCCGCGCTGGCGTGCGGTGCTGTGGATCGTGCTGATGCTCGACGCGTTCTCGATGCTCGTCACCGGCTACACCACACCGTTCTCGATCATCCTGACGGTGCTGATCGGCTGGACGGTCGCCTACGGCACGCTGTACGCGGTCGGCTCGCCCAATGTCCGGCCCACCGGTCAGACGCTGATCGCGGGCCTCAGGACCGTCGGCTTCCACCCGGTCAGTGCGGCCCGTGAGGAGGTCTCGGAGAGCGCGGAGAACGGCGACCGCGGCCGGCGCTACTTCGTCACCCTGGAGGACGGCCCGCCGCTGGACGTGACGGTGGTCGACCGGGAGCAGCAGGCGCAGGGCTTCTTCTACCGCGTGTGGCGCAACCTCACGCTGCGCGGCTTCGCCACCCGCAGCAGCCTCCAGTCGCTCAGGCAGGCCCTGGAGCAGGAGGCGCTGCTCGCCTACGCGGCGATCGCGGCCGGTGCCAACGCGCCCAAGCTGATCGCCACCTCCGAACTCGGCCCGGACGCCGTGATGCTCGTCTACGAGCACACCGGCGGACGCACGCTCGAATCGCTGGACGAGGACGAGATCACCGACGAACTGCTGCGCAACACCTGGCGTCAGGTGCAGGCACTGCAGTCGCGGCGCATCGCGCACCGCAGGCTCGCCGGTGACGCGATCTTGGTGGATCGTTCCGGCGCGGTGATCCTCACCGACCTGCGCGGCGGCGAGATCGCGGCCAGCACCCTGCTGCTGCGCATGGACGTCGCCCAGCTCGTCACCACCCTGGGACTGCTGGCGGGCGCGGAACGCGCGGTGGCCTCGGCGGTCAGCATCCTCGGCCCCGACACCGTCGCCGACTGTCTGCCGATGCTCCAGCCCATCGCGCTGACGCGCTCCACGCGCGCGACGCTGCGCAGACTGGCCCGGGAACGGGCCCAGCGCGAGCGCGAGGCCGTCCTGGAGGCGTCCCAGCAGGCCAAGCAGGCCCGTCTGGAGGGCGCGCCGGAGGAGGCGAGGCCCGTCCTCGAGAAGCCCGACAAGAAGACGGTCAAGGCGGAGGCCCGGGCGGAGAAGCGGGCCATCGACGAGGCCATCGAAGAGGCGCGCGAGGAGGATCTGCTGACGCAGATCCGCCACCAGGTGCTGCTGATCAGGCCGCAGGCGCCGGTCGAACCCGCCCGTCTGGAGCGGGTGAAGCCGCGCACGCTGATCAGTTTCATCGCGGGCGCCATCGGCGCGTACTTCCTGCTGACGCAGCTCACCCACATCGAGTTCGGGCCCCTCGTCGCCAACGCCGAGTGGGGCTGGGTCGCCGCCGCCGTGCTGTTCTCGGCGTGCAGCTACTTCGCCGCCGCCATGTCGCTGCTGGGTTTCGTGCCCGAGCGGGTGGGGTTCCTGCGGACGGTCGCGGCCCAGGTCGCCGGTTCGTTCGTCAAGATCGTCGCACCGGCCGCGGTCGGCGGTGTGGCGCTCAACACCCGCTTCCTGCAACGCCAGGGCGTACGGCCCGGCCTCGCGGTGGCGAGCGTCGGCGCCTCGCAGTTGTTCGGGCTCGGCTGCCACATCCTGATGCTGCTGTCCTTCGGCTACCTGACCGGTACCGAGAAGACGCCGTCGCTGTCGCCGTCGAGGACGGTCATCGCGGGTCTGCTGACGGTGGCGGTGCTCGTGCTCGTGGTCACCTCGGTGCCGTTCCTCAGGAAGTTCGTCGTCACGCGCGTGAGGTCGCTGTTCGCGGGTGTCGTGCCGCGCATGCTGGACGTCCTCCAGCGGCCGCAGAAGCTGATCACCGGCATCGGCGGCATGCTGCTGCTGACGGCCTGCTTCGTGATGTGCCTGGACGCGTCCATCCGTGCCTTCGGCAACGAGGGCACCTCGCTCAGCATCGCCAGCGTGGCCGTCGTCTTCCTCGCCGGCAACGCGCTCGGTTCGGCGGCCCCGACACCGGGCGGTGTGGGCGCCGTGGAGGCCACCTTGACGGTCGGTCTGATCGCCGTGGGGCTCCCCAAGGAGGTCGCCGCGCCGGCCGTTCTGCTGTTCCGGTTGCTGACGCTGTGGCTGCCGGTGCTGCCGGGCTGGCTGGCCTTCAACCAGTTGTCGCGGAAGGGCGCCCTGTAGTCCGTCCCGCCCCGGCCGGAGCAGGTACCTCTTACGCCTCGTGCTCCGCGCGTCCCCGCGCGCGCGAGCGCAGGATGGGTTCATGCCGAACCCCTCTCGCCTGCGTGTCGCCGCCCTGACCGCCACCGCCCTTCTGCTGGCCTCGGGGCTGGCGGGCTGCGGCGACGACTCCGAGCACGAGGACCTGTCGGCCCAGAAGCTGGACTGGAAGGACTGCCCGGCCCCTTCCGCGGCCGAGGGCGGCGGTGACGCCCCCTCGCCGCTGCCGGGCGGCGAGGAATGGCAGTGCGCCACCCTCAAGGCCCCGCTCGACTGGGCCGAGCCCAAGGGGGACACGATCGGCCTCGCGCTGATCCGGGCCAAGGCCAGCGGCGCCGAGGACAAGCGGATCGGCTCGCTGGTCTTCAACTTCGGCGGCCCCGGCGGTTCGGGCGTGACCACGCTGCCCGCCTTCGGCTCCGACTACACGAAACTGCGCACCCGCTACGACCTGGTGAGCTTCGACCCCCGCGGCGTCGGCCGCAGCGCGCCGGTGGAGTGCCTGAACGACCTCCAGCTCGACGTGTACTTCGAGCAGGACGCCACCCCGGACGACACGGCCGAACGCACCGCGCTCCTGGACAACACCAAGGAGTTCAACGCGGCCTGCGAGGAGAACTCCGAGAAGATGCTGCCGCACGTGCGCACGACGGACGCCGCCCGCGACATGGACCTGATGCGTCAGGTCCTCGGCGACGACAAGCTGTACTACTTCGGCATCTCGTACGGCACCGAACTCGGCGGCGTCTACGCCCACCTGTTCCCGAAGCGGGTGGGGCGCGCGGTGTTCGACGCGGTCGTCGACCCGACGCAGAGCAGCGAGCAGGGTTCGCTCGGCCAGGCGAAGGGCTTCCAGCTCGCGCTCGACAACTTCGCCGAGGACTGCACCTCGAAGCCCACGGACTGCCCGGTCGGCGACACCGCGCAGGACGTCAAGAAGCGCATCGCGAAACTGCTGTCCGACCTCGACCGCAACCCCATCCCCGGCATCGGGCAGCGGCCCCTGACCCAGACCGCCGCGACCAACGGCATCGCGCAGTCCCTGTACTCGAAGGACTTCTGGGAGTACCTGACCGAGGGCCTTGAACAGGCGTACGACGGTGACGGCAGGGTGCTGATGCTGCTGTCCGACTCGATGAACGGGCGCAGCGAGAACGGCGAGTACAGCAACATCGCCGCGGCCAACATCTCCATCAACTGCGCCGACGACAAGCCCCGCTACACCACTGCCCAGGTCGAGCAGCGGCTGCCCGAGTTCCGTGCCGCCTCCCCGCTGTTCGGCGACTTCATGGCCTGGTCGATGGTGACCTGCACCGACTGGGCCGTGGCCGGGGCCGCCGACCATCCCGACGTGAGCGCCCCCGGCTCGGCACCGATCCTCGTCGTGGGCAACACCGGGGACCCGGCGACCCCGTACGAGGGCGCCCGGAAGATGGCGGAGGCGCTCGGCGCGGGCGTCGGCATCGAGATGACGTACAAGGGGCAGGGGCACGGGGCGTACGAGAGCAAGAACGCATGCGTGCAGAACGCGGTGAACGGCTATCTCCTCACCGGGAAGGTACCGGCGGCCGGGACCGTCTGCTCGTAGCGCACAGCCGACCCGACTCCCTCCGAAAGGTGCAGGTCAGAGGGTTATCCACAGGGTCGGACGGGGGATTCGTGATCGGCCTACCATGGCCGGACCGACGTTCGTGGACCGACGCGGACGGCTTGGGAGGGGGACGGGAATGGGGCGTTTCGTGCGGTGGGCGGGTGTGGCGGCCGCGGGCGCGCTGCTGGCGGCCGGCTGCGGCGGTGGTTCGTCCGACGGCGGTGGGGGCGAGGAGCGGTCGGGTGGCGCGCGGCCCACGACGACCGGCGCGAAGGCGCTGCCCGCCGCGCTGACCTCGCAGAGACTCGACTGGGAGCGCTGCAGGGCCACCGCGGACTCCTCCGCACCCGGCAGGGACTGGCAGTGCGCGACGTTGAAGGTGCCGCTGGACTGGGCGAAGCCCGACGGCGAGACGATCGACCTCGCGATGATCCGCTCCAGGGCCCGCGGCGGCGACCGTATCGGCTCGCTCCTGTTCAACTTCGGAGGCCCCGGGGCATCAGGCGTTGCCGGCATGCCCGGGTACGCCGCCACCGTGTCCCTGCTGCGCGAGCGGTACGACCTGGTGAGCTGGGACCCGCGCGGGGTGGGCGCCAGCGAGGGCGTCCGGTGCCGCGGCGACAAGGAGACGCAGGCGGCCGAGGCGGTCGACGCCACTCCGGACACCCCGGCTGAGGAACAGGCGTACCTCAGGGACGCCACCGACTTCGCCCAGGGCTGCGAGAAGGACGCGGGCGAACTGCTGGCGCACGTCTCGACCACCGACACCGCGCGGGACATGGACCTGATGCGCCAGGTCCTCGGTGACGACGAGCTGCGCTACTTCGGTATCTCGTACGGCACCGAACTGGGCGGCGTCTACGCCCATCTGTTCCCGGAGAACGTGGGGCGGCTGGTGCTCGACGCGGTCGTCGACCCCGGCGCCGACATGGTGGACCACCGCAAGAACCAGGCCCGGGGCTTCCAGCGCGCCCTCGACAACTACCTCGCGTCCACCGGCGAGGACCCCGCGCGGGGCACCCGCAGGATCGCCGACCTGCTGGACCGCATCGACACGCACCCGCTGGAGACGTACTCCGGGCGGAAACTGACCCAGGTGCTGGCGTTCACCGGCATCGTCCTGCCCCTGTACCGGGAGGACAGTTGGCCCTCTCTGACCAGCGCTCTCGCAACGGCCGAGCGGGGCGACGGCTCCGAACTGCTCGCGCTCGCCGACGGCTACAACGAGCGTGACTCCTCGGGGCGCTACGGCCTGCTTCCGCAGGCACAACGGGTCATATCGTGCTTGGACGACAAGCAGCGGCCCACGCTGGCGGAGGCGAAGCGGCTGCTGCCGGAGTTCGAGCGGATCTCACCCGTGTTCGGCCCCTTCCTCGGCTGGGACGCGGCCGGCTGGTGCCACGACTGGCCGGTGCCCGGGCAGTACGAGACCCCGGAGGTGAGCGCGCCCGGTGCGGCACCGGTGCTGGTGATCGGCAACACGGGCGACCCGGCCACGCCCTACGAGGGTGCCCGCAGGATGGCCGACGAGCTGGGCAAGGGGGTCGGCGTGGAGCTCACCTGGAAGGGCGAGGGACACGGGGCGTACGGCAACGGGAGCGACTGCGTGGACGCCACGGTCGACGCGTATCTGCTGAAGGGCACGGTGCCGAAGGACGGCAAGGTCTGCGCCAGGTGAGCGAAAGGGACCCGGCACACGTGGTGCCGAGCCCCTCCCGTCGAGATGTGGGCCTAGTAGACCGGCTTCTCGGGCTCGATCTGGTTGACCCAGCCGATCACACCGCCGCCGACGTGCACGGCGTCGGAGAAGCCCGCGGACTTCAGGACCGCGAGGACTTCCGCACTGCGGACACCCGTCTTGCAGTGCAGGACGATCTTCTTGTCCTGCGGCAGGCTCTCCAGGGCGGTGCCCATGAGGAACTCGTTCTTCGGGATCAGCTTGGCGCCAGGGATGGAGACGATCTCGTACTCGTTGATCTCCCGGACGTCGATGATCTCGATGTTCTCGCCGTCGTCGATCCACTCCTTGAGCTGCTTGGGAGTGATCGTCGAGCCGGCGGCCGCCTCCTGGGCCTCCTCGGAGACGACGCCGCAGAAGGCCTCGTAGTCGATGAGCTCGGTGACGGTCGGGTTCTCGCCGCAGACCGCGCAGTTCGGGTCCTTGCGGACCTTGACCTGGCGGTACTGCATCTCCAGGGCGTCGTAGATCATCAGGCGGCCGACGAGGGGCTCACCGGTGCCGGTGAGGACCTTGATGGCCTCGGTGACCTGGATGGAGCCGATGGACGCGCACAGCACGCCGAGGACGCCGCCCTCGGCGCAGGAGGGGACCATGCCCGGCGGCGGGGGCTCCGGGTAGAGGCAGCGGTAGCAGGGGCCGTGCTCGGACCAGAAGACGGAGGCCTGGCCGTCGAAGCGGTAGATCGAACCCCAGACGTACGGCTTGTTCAGCAGCACGCAGGCGTCGTTGACCAGGTAGCGGGTCGCGAAGTTGTCGGTGCCGTCGACGATCAGGTCGTACTGGCTGAAGATGTCCATCACGTTGTCGGCCTCGAGCCGCTCCTCGTGAAGGATCACGTTCACGTACGGGTTGATGCCGAGGACGGAGTCGCGCGCGGACTCGGCCTTCGACCGGCCGATGTCGGCCTGGCTGTGGATGATCTGGCGCTGCAGGTTCGACTCGTCGACCTCGTCGAACTCCACGATGCCGAGCGTGCCGACGCCCGCCGCGGCCAGGTACATCAGCGCCGGCGAGCCCAGGCCGCCGGCGCCCACACAGA
The DNA here is from genome assembly GCF_055582845.1 of Streptomyces sp. NPDC107471. Classification (NCBI taxonomy): domain Bacteria; kingdom Bacillati; phylum Actinomycetota; class Actinomycetes; order Kitasatosporales; family Streptomycetaceae; genus Streptomyces; species Streptomyces sp. NPDC107471. Next base: position 269,003 of record NZ_JBVJPC010000002.1, read on the forward strand.
GCACCTTGGCGTTCTTCAGCCGCTTCTGCCCGTCCATCCCGACGTCGGGGATGATCAGGTGGCGGGAGTACCTGCGGACCTCGTCTACGGTGAGCTCGGCAGCGGGCTCGACCAGGGGTGGCAGCGACACGGGGACTCCGTTGGTCGGTCAATCACTACAGTTGTTCTCCCGGTAACACTGCCATGGCCTTTTTCATTCCGAGACACCCGTTCCAATCCGCGAGACGATGTCGTCCCAGTAACCGGGCATGGTCTCCCAGGGGTCGACGCGGCCGCCGTGGTCCGTGCGGTCGGTGAACCAGATCGTCGCGGCGCCCTGCCAGCGGGCTATCCGCAGGGCTTCCTCCAGATGCGGGCCGGGCACTCCGTGGACGAGGTGGCAGAAGCGGTCGGGCGGGTAGTCGGCGGTCCACTCCGCCACCTGCGACCAGCGGTAGTCGCTCCACGAGCCGGAGAAGGTCACCAACTGGTCGGCGGTCTCGGCGTAGCCGGGGTGGGGATGGGTGCCGTGGCCGAGGACGATGTGGGCATCGTCACGGACCGCGCGGAGCGTGGTGACGGTGCGGCGGACGTCCGGGAGCGTGGCGCGGTCGGTCGGGCAGCGGCTCAGGAGGAAGCCGTCGACCTGGTACCAGTCGAGGTAGCGCTGGGCTCCGGAGACCGTCTCGCCGTGGGTGCGCAGCCCGTACGCGGTGTCCAGGCGGCCGAGGACGCGGACGCCCGCGTTGCGCAGCCGGCCGGCCGCTTCGAGGCAGTGCGGGTCGGGGCGGGCGCCGGGGCCCTCGGCGACGTCGAGGACGGCCCAGTGCAGGGGGGTGCCGGGGCGGGTGAGTTCGGCCCATTCGGCGGGGGCGACCAGGGGGTGGGCGAAGCCGGGGACGCCGAGACCGGTGCGCAGTTCGGTGCTCGACGTGCTGGTCCTCGTGCTGGTCAGATGCGGCATGCCGCCTCCATCCAGATGTCGGCCAGGGACTCCTCCAGGTTGATGCGGGGGCGCCAGCCGAGCCGGTCGCGCGCGGTGCGCACGTCGGCCTGCTGCCAGCTTCCGCAGCCGTCGGGGTACGGGTACGCGACCGGTGCCGCGTGGTCCGACTCGGAGCGGGGGTGCCCGATGGTCGCCCTGAGCGGACCGGGAGGGCCGTCGAGTTCGTGGAGGGCACCGCCGTATCCGGCGACCCGGGCCAGCACGGCGGCGGCGTCGCGGAGGCGGACGGCACGGCCCGAACCGATGTTGATGACGCCCTGTGCGGCGGAGAGCGAGGCGGCGTGGACGGCGCGGGCCACGTCGCGGACGTCGACGAAGTCGCGCTGGGCCCCGAGGCCGCCGAGCTTCAGTTCGCCGTCGCCGGACTGCATGGCACGGCGCATGGCCTCGGCGAGACGGCCGAGCGGGGAGCCCGCGGGGGTGCCGGGGCCGGCCGGCGAGAAGACGCGCAGGACGACGGCGTCCAGACCGGAGCCGAGGACCAGTTCGGTGGCGGCGAGCTTGCTGACGCCGTACGGGCCGCCGGGGCGCGGTACCGCGTCCTCGGCCGTGGAGGAGCCCGGCTGGCTCGGCCCGTACTCGGCGCCGCAGCCGATCTGCACCAGGCGGGCCCCGCAGCCGCTGCGCCGCAGGGCCTCGCAGACGGTGGCGACGGCGACGGTGTTGTGGCGGGTGAGTTCGCGGGCGCCGCCGCGGGTGGCGCCGGCGCAGTTGACGACGACGCCCGGGTGGACCGCGTCGAGGAAGCGGGTGAGGGCACCGGGGCTGCCGGACGCGAGGTCGAAGCGGACGTCGGCGTCGTCACCCCGGCCGAGGGCGGTGAGCTGGACGGCGGGGTCGGCGAGCAGGCGGTCGGCCACGAATCGGCCGAGGTAGCCGTTGGCTCCGATCAGCAGGACTCTCATCGGGCTGCTCCCGGGGCCTCGGGGGCGGGTCGGGAGGTGGTCATTGCGGGTTCTCCTTCGGAAGGGGCTTGCGAGTTGCCTCCGGCGGTGGGCCGGGGGTGCCTGCGGCGGTGTGCGGTCCAATGGGGCGGGTCCGGTGGAACGGGTCCGCTGGGCGGGACCGGGTGGGCGGGTCTCTGGGGGTGGCTGCGGTGGGCCGTTCCGTTGGGGCGGTTCCGCCGCGGGGCGGGTGGGGCCGCGTCCGCCACCGTCGGCTGGTGCTCGCGCCGGGTGGGCGACGGTTCCTACGGCGGGTGAGCGGCTGTTCCCCCTGACCAGTGAGCGACCGCCCCTGGGCGACTGCCACTCCATGACTGGTGAGCGGCTGCCCCTCCTGTGGCGGGTGAGCGACTGCCCCCGTGACGGGTGAGCGGCCGGCCTCTGGTTGGGGTGGCTGCACCCGCGGCGGGTGGCGACCACGCCTACGGCGGGGGCCGGCCACGCCTACGGCGGGGGCCGGTCGCGGCTACGGCGGGTGGGTGGCTCGGAGGCGGGTCAGCACGGGGCCTCCGCCTGGGCGTGGGCCGACGCTCTCGTCAGCTTGCGGGTCCCGTGGATCAGCAGCGCCAGGGCGCCCAGTCCACAGGAGAGGGTCTGGATGCCGCCCGGGCCCCAGAGGTCCACGAGGGCGTCCACCGGCGCGGCCAGGAAGCCGCAGCCCGGCAGGCGGGAGGCGAAGGACGCGGCCAGGGTGGTCGCCTCGGCGGCGACGGCGGCGGTGAGGACCACTGCGGGGGCGTGGGTGAAGCCGTGGACGGTGAGGAGGCGGGCGAGGAAGAGGAGGGCGCCCAGGGCGATGACCTGGGAGTGGGCGGTGGGTTCGGCCAGCACGGCCCCGGCCAGGGCCGACAGTGCCGTCAGGGCGCACAGGTACAGGGCGAACGTGCCGAACAGCAGGGGTCGTACGGAGGCCGCGAAGTCCTCCAGGCCCCGGCTGACGGTCAGTCGGGCGCGGGCGCGCCTCCCGAAGAGGTGGGCGGACCAGGCCGCCGGGGCGCAGGACAGGGTGAGGGCGAGGACAGGGGCGGTGGCCATGGGCCAGGGACCGTCGGCGGCGCCGGTCGGCAGGGCGTCGGGGCCGCCGGTCACGGCCGCCGCGAGGAGTCCGTCGCCGAGGGTGGCGTAGGCGAGGAGCCAGTACGTCCAGGTGGAGGTGCCGGTGGTGGGTGCGCGGTCGGGCGTGCCGAGGGGGCCGCGGGCCAGGGCCGCGCGCATGGCCAGGGACACGGCCAGGAAGCCCACCAGGGCAGCGACCAGGCGGGACTGGCCGTCGGTGAGGCGGATGCCGACCGCCGTGGCCGCGCAGAGGGCGCCGGGGAGGAGGGTGAGCAGAGCCCGGTCGGCGCGGGGCCGGGGTGTCCGCTGGGGCGTGGTGGGCGGGGGCGTCTCGCCGTCTCTGGGGACGCGGGCGTACATCTCCTCGGCGAGGGAGAAGACGTCCCGGTGCCGGAAGCGGACCGCGGTGCGGTCGGTGACGCCGTGCGCCTCCAGGCCCGCGGCGATCTCCAGGGGGTCGACGGCCCGTTCGCACAGCTCGCGGTGACGGTGCATCAGGGCCTTCACCGGGTCTGCTGCGGAACGGCGGGCGGGGCCGGGGGTGGTGGGCTTGAGGCCGGTGGAGATCTCGGGGGCGCGGGGGGCGGACGTCGTCGACGGGGTGGGCGGGGCCGGGTCCGCGGAGGGGGCGGCGACCCGGGGCAGGTGGGTGTCGTCCGGCTGCGCCTCTTCGGCCGCCTCGGATTCTTCGGCCACCTTGGACTCGCCGTTCATCCCAGCGTCTTCGGCTGCCTGGGACTCGCCGCGCATCTCCGACTCGCCAGCCGTCTCAGCCTCCTCGGCCACCTCGGACTCGCCAGCCGTCTCAGCCTCTTCGGCCACCTCGGACTCACCAGCCGTCTCAGGCTCGCCGGATGCCTCGAAGTCGCCTGACACTTCGGCCCCGTCCGAAACCCCGGACACGCGAGACACCCCGGACTCCCCGACTACCTCAGGCACCCCAGCGCTCTCCCCCGCCCCCCGCGCCGGCCTCGTCGACCGCACCGGCCCCTCCGTCACCCAGTCCTCCGACTCGGTGTCCCACGGCCCGGGGCTGGCCGGGGTGCCCGGGCGGTCCAGTCCTACGTCGCTCATCCGGTCGCTCCTTCCGTGGCGGCGAAGGGAGGTGTCGCGCGGACCGGGGGCCCGGCGGCCCAGCCGGGGCCGCCCCGGGCCACCACCCGGGTGTTGAGCTCGGCCCAGCGGCCGGGCACGTGGGCTTCGGCGGGGGCGGCGAAGGGCAGCGGCTCGCCGGTGTCGTCCAGGACGACCCGGCGGACCGGGGTGTGCGAGACGATCTCCAGGTAAATGCCGTGAAATGCCGCGACGTTCTGCTCCACGGTGAACAGTTCGAGTGCGCGGGCGCGGGCGGCGGCCCCCAGGCGCTCCCGGCGCTCGGGGTCGCGCAGCAGCGTGACGCATGCCTCCGCGAGCGCTTTCGGGTTGCGCGGCGGGACGACGAGCCCGGTGCCGCCGATGGCCTCCACCACCGCCCCGACGTCGGTGGACACGGTGGCCCGGCCGCAGAACATGGCTTCGACGAGGCTGATCGGGAAGCCCTCGACGACGCTGGACAGGACGGTGATCGCGCCCGAGGCGTAGGCGTCGGCGAGTGTCGGCACCTCGGGGCCGCCGATCTCCTCGAAGGAGACGGGGTTGTCGCCGACGGCGTGCAGCCCCTCGGCCTCGTCCGGGAAGAGCTGAGCGGCCAGCGCCTTGCAGTGCCCCAGATAGGCGGTGCCCTCGGGGCCGGTGGGCGCGCCGACGATCCGCAGCCGGGACTTGGGCTCCTCCTTGCGGACCTCCGCGAAGGCGTGCAGCAGGGAGATCAGGTCCTTGGCGGGTTCGACCCGGCCGACCCAGACCAGCGTGTCCGGGTTCGCGCACTCCGCGGACTCGCCCACCTCCGTGAAGCGGGTGGCGTCCATGCCGGGGTGGACCGTGCGCAGTTTCTCGCGGTCGGCGCCGCAGCGCTCCTGCCAGCGGCGGGTGTGGCTGTTGCCGGGCGTGACGACCGCGGCCCGCCGGTAGGTCTCGGTGGCGAGCCGGCCGTGGAAGGCGGCGAGCAGGGTCCGTACGGCGGGCGGGGAGTCGGTGTCGGCGAGGTAGTGCGTGCGCAGCTTCACGCCGTACTCCGTCACCAGCAGCGGGACGCCGGTGAAGTGCTGGGCGAGGAGTCCGGGCAGGGCGGCGGGGCCGCCGGAGGTCGCGTGGCACAGGTCGACCGCGCCGAGGCCGTCGTCCTCGTACCAGTCGAGCGAGAGGGGGCGCAGGGCGCGCTCCAGGTGGGCGGCCACGGCGAGGAGATCCGGCACCCGGGCCGCGCGCGCCGTCTGCCGGGCGCCGGGTGCACGACAGGCGCGTTCCAGGGCGCGTACGGCGGTCTCGGAGCGGAGCGCACCGACCAGTCCGCCCTCGTCGCGGGCGAGTTCGGCGAGGGAGTACAGGGCGCTGGCGAAACGGTCCGCCTCAGCGGCCGGCGACTCCCCCGAGGCGTCGCCGACGGTTCCCTCGCACAGTGCCGCAGCCAACTGGCCGTAGGACTCGGCGAACCGGCGGCGCGCGCGCCGTCCGTACACCACGCCGTCGTCCTCCGCGGTCCACAGCGGGGCCGTGATGACCCTGCCGACCTGCGGCGGCAGCCGGACCCAGCCCTCGTCCTCCTGGCGCTCGCTGCGGCTGAGCGCGTAGATGTCGAACTCGTGCTGCTCGAGCCCGCGCACGAGCCGGTCGCACCAGAGCCCGGCGTCACCGCCCACATACGGATAGCCACCCTCCGTAAGCAGTCCTATGCGCACAAGTGCACCCCCGATCTCCCGTATGAGGAGCCGCCGTTGGCCCGGCGGCTCGCAGCGGGACGAAGGTATGCGGACAAGACGGTGGCGCGACGGACGGTTGTCCATCGCGCCACCAAAAGGGGTGAACGCTCGTAACTTTCCCGTGCGGGTCGCGTTCGGTCGCGCTAGGAGATCATGCGGACACGGAACGTCAGGTCACGGCCACTTCCCGGCGTTCCGCCCTGCGCCGGGCGGCGATCCGCGGATCGAGCGCCGGTACGGCGGCGAGGAGTTGCCTCGTGTACGGGTCCCGCGGGCTGTCGTAGACCTCGTCCACCGGCCCCTGTTCGACGATCCGGCCGCGGCGCATCACGGCGACCCGGTCGCTGACCTGGCGTACGACGGCGAGGTCGTGCGCGACGAAGACCAGCGCGAGGCCGAGTTCCCGCTGCAACTCCCCCAACAGCGCCACCACCTGGGCCTGGGTGGTGACGTCGAGGGCGGAGACCGGCTCGTCGCAGACGATGACGCGCGGGTCGGCCGCGAGCGCCCGGGCGATGCCCACGCGCTGGCGCTGGCCGCCGCTGAACTCGTGCGGGTAGCGGTCGTAGTGCGCCCCTTCGAGCCCGACGCGCTCCAGGAGCTCCTTCACGCGCTTCCTGATCCGCTGCTCGTCCCTCCCCATGCCACGCGCGCGCAGGGGGTCCGCGATGGACTCGCCCACGCTGCGGCGGGGGTTGAGGGAGGAGACGGGGTCCTGGAAGACCATCTGCACGGCCGGGTCCACGCCCACGCGCGCGTGGCCGTCGTGGCGGACCTCGCCCGCCGTCGGCTCCAGCAGGCCGACCAGCATCCGCCCCAGCGTCGTCTTGCCGCTGCCGCTCTCCCCGACGACACCGAGGGTCTCGCCCCGGCGGACGGTGAGCGAGACGTCGTCGACGGCCGCGAAGACCCTTTTGCCGCGGCCGAACTCGCGCCGCAGGCCGCGCGCTTCGAGGACCACCTCGCCGGCCGCCCTGGACGGTGCCCGCGGCGCGTCCACGCGCGGGACCGCAGCGAGCAGTTGGCGGGTGTAGGCCTCCCCCGGGGCGCCCAGCACCGCGGCGACCGGCCCCTGCTCGACCGTGCGACCGTGCCGCATGACCAGCACGTCGTCGACGCTCTCGGCGGCGACGCCCACGTCGTGCGTGACGAGCAGCAGTCCCATGCCGGTCTCCTGGCGCAGCGTGTGCAGCAGGTCGAGGATCTGGGCCTGGACGGTCACGTCGAGCGCGGTCGTCGGCTCGTCGGCGATCAGCAGCCGGGGCCGGCAGGCCAGTGCCATCGCGATGAGGGCGCGCTGGCGCATGCCGCCGCTGAACTCGTGCGGACGGGACCGGGACCGCCGTACCGCGTCCGGGATGCCGACCCGGTCCAGTACCTCCACGGCACGCGCGCGTGCGGTGCGCCGCGACACACGCGTGTGCACGCGGTACACCTCGGCGATCTGGTCGCCGATCGCGTAGTACGGGTCCAGGGACGACAGCGGGTCCTGGAAGACCATCGCGGCCTGCGCGCCCCGCAGCCGCCGCAGTTCGTCGTCCGACGCCCGCTGTACGTCGACCCCCGCGACCTCGACCGAGCCGCCCACGCGCGCGCCCGTGCCGCGGTGCAGCCCGAGCAGGGCGGAGGCGACGGTGGACTTGCCGGAGCCGGACTCGCCGACCAGGGCGAGGGCCGCCCCCTGCTCCAGGGTGAAGGAGAGGCCGTCGACGGCGCGCAGATCGCCGAACCCGACGGTCAGGTCGGTCACGTGGACGAGACTCATGCGAGCACCACCCGTCGGTCGGCCACCGCGTACAGGACGTCCGCGACGGCGTTGGCGAGGACCACGAAGAAGCCGATGACCAGGACCATGCCGACGACGACCGGGAGGTCGACGACGGTGACGGCGTGGACCAGTTCCTGGCCGATGCCCGGGAGGCCGAACAGCGACTCGACCAGGACGGCACCGCCCACCGCGCTGCCGAAGTCGTTGGCGTTCAGGGCGATGATCGGGGCGAGGGCCCCGCGCAGGGCGTGTCGGCCGACGATCGACCGCTCGCCGACGCCGTAGGCCCGGAAGGTGCGGATGTGGTCCTCGGCGAGCGTCTCCAGCATCGACGCCCGGGTCAGCCGCGCGAAGTAGGCCGCCTCGCCGAGGGCGAGCGTGACCCAGGGCAGCAGCAGGCCCCACATCCACTGCTCGGGGTCGTCCGAGAAGGGGACGTACTCCGGGAAGGGCAGCAGTTCCAACTGCCCACAGACCACGATCATCAGGACGAGGCCGATGACGAAGGTGGGGGTGGCGACGCCGGCGAGCGTGACGCCGGTCAGCGCGCGCTCGCTGAACCGGCCGCGCCGCCAGGCGGAGAGCACGCCCGTGCCGACGCCCAGCAGCAGCCAGAGGACCATCCCGCCGAGGACCAGCGACAGGCTGACGGGGAGCTTGTCGAGGATGATCCGGGTGACCTGCTGGTCGCTCTGGTACGACAGCCCGAGGCAGGGTGCCGGGCAGTGCTCGACGGAGGTGCCCGTGGAGTAGTCGTGGCCGGCCACGATGCCCTGGAGGAAGTGCCAGTAGCGCAGGTAGAGCGGGTCGTCGAGCCGGAGCTGCTGGGCGACCTGGTGCACCTGTTCCGGCGAGCAGCGCGGGCCGCAGGTGATCTGGGCGACGTTGCCGGGGGTGGCGTAGAAGACGACGTAGATGATGACCGAGAGGGCGAGCAGGGTGAGCGCGGCGCTCACCGCCCGGCGCAGGGCGAAGCCGGTGAAGCCGCTCATGCGGTGCCCTCCCCGGCGGTCTTGGCGGTGCCGGCGCGGGACTGGTCGGTCGCGGCCCGGCCGGCCTTCGACTCCTGCCTGCGGCCGGTGCCGACGCGCAGCCTGGAGGCCGCGCGCGGGTCGAGGGCGGTGCGGACGCCGTCGCCGAGGACGGTGAGCGCGAGGACCGTGACGAACAGCGCGGCAGCGGGCAGCAGCAGGTATTGCGGGGCCGCCTGGTACCAGACGTCGGCCGAGGTGAGCATCTGTCCCCAGGACGGGGTGGGCGGCTTGACGCCGACGCCGAGGAAGGACAGGGCCGCCTCGATGCCGATGTTCGCCGGCACCATCAGCGCCGCGTAGGTGATGACGGGGGCGGCGAGACCGGGCAGCAGTTCGCGGCGGGCGATGCGCAGGGTGCCCCAGCCGCTGAGCCGGGCGGCGGCCACGTAGTCGAGTTCCTTGAGGGTGAGTGTCTGGGCGCGCGCGATCTTGCCGATCGTGCCCCAGGCGACGAAGCCGATGATGAGCGCGACCAGGACCGGCCGGGGGAAGCTGCTCGGCACGACGGCCAGCAGCGCCAACGCCATGATCATCAACGGCATGGCCACGATGATGTCGGTGATCCGGCTCAACAGTTGATCAACCCATCGGTTGCCGAGCGCGGCCGCGACTCCCACGACGACGCCGAGGAGGACCTGTACGGCGGTCGCCGCCAGCGCGACACCGAGGGAGACCCGGGCCCCGTACACCAGCCGGGCGAACAGGTCGCGTCCGGTCTGGGGCTCGACGCCGAGCCAGTGGTCCGCGCCGACGCCCCCGAAGGAGCCGATGGGCACGCCTCCGCGCGCGGAGTCGACCAGGGAGGGGTGGTAGGTGGTCGGGTCCTGGCCCTCCAGGGCGGTGAGCAGGGGCGCCGCGAGGGCGACCAGGACGAGCAGTGCGACGACGACGGCCGCGACCATGGCGGCGCGCTGCGCCCGCAGCCGCCGCCAGAACTGACGGGCCCCCGAGGCCCCCGGGGCGGCTGCCTCGGGGACCTCGGTGGCGACAAGTGCCTCGCTCATCGGGTTACTTGACCGCGACCTGCGAGATGTCCAGCACGCCGGTCCAGTCGCTGATCACGATGTTCTTGACGTCCTTGCCGTACAGGCGCTTGTAGACCGGGTGGAACAGCGGCACGGTCAGGGCCTGTTCACCGATCTTCTTGTCCAGAGCACCCCATCGCTTGGCGGCAGCGTCAAGATCGGTCAACTTGTTGATCGCGTCAATCTCGTCATTGACCGACTTGTCGTCGAGCAGGCCCGTGTTGAAGTTGGCGCCGTCCTTGACGATCTGCCGGCCGTCGAAGATCGGGGCGAGGAAGGGGCCGCCGGAGGGCCAGTCGGCACCCCAGTGGGCGAGGAAGAACCCGGGCTCGGACTTCACGCTGTGGATCGTGTCCGAGTAGTCGTTCTCCTCCAGGCCCTGGAGCCTGACCGTGATGCCGGCCTTCTTGAGCGCGTCCTGGATCGCGGTCGCGATCTCGGGGCTGGTCTCGAAGTCCTTGGCGTTGGAGTGCGTCAGCGTGACCGTGAGCCCCTTCGGGTATCCGGCCTCCTTCAACAGCTCCGCGGCCTTCGCCGCGTTGCCCGTGGCGCCCGCCGGGAAGAGGTCGTACGGCTCGTAGCCGAAGGACTTCTGGTTCGGCAGGAAGGTGGTGGCGGGCTCGGCGAGGGCGCTGCCGCCGGCCGCGTTGACCACGGAGGAGCGGTCGACGGCGTACGAGATCGCCTGCCGCACCTTGGCGTTGTCGAACGGCTTGACCTTCGGGTTGAACGCTATGTAGTTCGTGTAGCCGAAGTGCCCGGTGCCCACGCGGGAGGCGAGCTCCTTGTCGCCCGTCACCTTGGCGAGCTCGGCCGGGCCGAGGTTGGTGTCCGTGGTGACCGCGGCGGCGTCCGCCCCTTGGGACGCCGACAGCCGCTGGTTGATCACCGACGAGTCGAGCCCGGACTTGACGTCGATCCTGTCCGGGTACGCCTTGCGCTCCGCGTCCGTCGCGGCGGACCAGTGGGTGTTGCGCTCCAGGACGAGGTGCTCACCGTCGTTCTGGTTCGTGACGACCTTGTACGGGCCCGACGAGACGGGGTGCTCCTCGTACTTCGTGCCCGTGTCCTTGGCCTTGGGTACGGGCGTGAACTGCGTCTGCGTGGCCAGGTACGGGAACTCGCCCTCGGGCTTGTTCAGATGGAAGACGACGGTCCGCTCGTCCGGCGTCTCGATCGCCGAGAGGCCCTTCTTGTCCTTGTACGGCCCCTGGTAGTCGGCCGCGCCGACGAGCCAGTCCCGCAGGTAGGGGGCGCCGCCGGAGAGCTCGGGCGCGAAGGAGCGCTCGATGCCGTACTTGATGTCGGCCGAGGTGATCGCGGTGCCGTCCTCGTACTTCAGGCCCTTCTTCAGGGTGTACGTCCACACGGTCGCGTCCTTGTTGGGGCGACCGGTGTCGGTGGCGAGGTCGGGGACGACCTCGGCGCCGGCGGCGCCGTTCTCGCGGTTGCGGGTGGTGAGGGTGCGGAAGACCAGGGAGGGCACGTTGCCGCCGCCTGAGGTGTACAGGCGGGCCGGGTCGAAGTCCTGCTGCGGGTTGGCGTTCAGGACCGTCAGGGTGCCGCCCTTGTGGGGCGCGGAGTCGCCACCGGAGCTCTTGGCATCGTTGTCCTCAGGCCCGCAGGCGGCGGCGCCCGCTGCCAGGACCAGGCTTACGGATACCGCGGCCGCACGGCGCGCTGTGAGGGACGGTTGACGCATCGGAGACGACCTCTCGAATGATGAGTCTCGCATGGCGAGACAAAATGACGAAGGGTGAGACGAAAGTGGACGGACGTCTGCCCCGGCGTCGGGTCGTCGGAAAAGGCCGTGACCCTGGGTCACGGAGAAATGCGGGATTCGCGACGCGCGCGCCTGGGGGCGGGCGTCAGCGACAGAGGATGTCGGCCACGCAGAGCGGGGTCACACCGATGAGCGCCAGCTCGATGGCGGCGCTGCTCTCGACGGCGTGACGGGACCACATGATCTGAAATATGGACGACCGATCAACACATGTCAATGTGACATCTGCGTCGTCTGTCAACTCCCGGGGTACGGCCAGGGGTTGGCCCGGCAGTGGATTCCGTCGTGGTCGAGGAACTTGGTCTGCTGCTGCATGACCGGCGCGAGCTCGCCGTTCTTGTCGCAGGTCACGTGGGAGTAGCCGAGGCGGTGGCCGACCTCGTGGTTGATCAACATCTGCCGGTACGCATGGATCTGATCACCGTATGTGGTTGATCCCTGCGCCCATCGATACGCATTGATCATCACGCGTTCGGTGGCGGCCGAGTCGCACGAGACGTTGTCCTCGGTCGTGTCGAGGCCGGACTTGGCACACCAGTCGGCCGTGGTGCCGGGGCTGGCGAGGGTGATCACGAAGTCGGGCTTGCCGGAGTAGACGCGCTCGAAGGTGCGGGCGCCGCCGTGGGCCCAGCTCCGCTTGTCGTTGAGCGTCTTCTGCACGGCCTCGGCGAAGAGGGCGCCGTCGAGTCCGAGCCCCTGCTCCACGTCCACGCGGTAGGTGTACTTCTGCCCCTTGCCGGGCGCCTTGTCGACCCCCTGGACGGCGTCGAACTTCCCCGAGCCGTCCAGCTTGGCGCTCAGCGGGTACTTCGTGTCCATCTTCTGCTCGTACGTCAGCGGTGCCACGACGGCCGAGGGCGACGGCGAGGCCGGCTCGACCACGCCCGTGCCGGTGTCGCGCGCGTCCCGCGCCTGGTCGGTCGCGGACTGCGCGCCCGAGGCGGTGCCGCGTCCGTCGGTGACCTGCCCGGCCACGACGACGGCGAGCACGGTGACGACTGCGGCGGCCGCGATGCCGGTGAACGCTCGGCCCTTGCCGCCCTTGGCCGTCGGGGGCTGGTCGTCCGGGGGCACGTCGCCGGAGCCGGCGTCCGCGTCTGTGCGGCCGCGGGTGTCGTCGGCATCGTCCGGCCAGTCGGTGACGGAGCCGTAGGGGTGCGCGTCGCCGCGGGGCCCTCTGGGCGAGAAGAGGTCCACGTCTCCGCCGTCGGCGAAGGCGTCGACGTAGTCCTGTCGCGGACCCGACCGTCGACCGGCCGGCCCCTGCCGCTGCCGCGGCGGAGCGACTCCGGGTCCGGGTCCGGGTCGGTCGGCGTACCCGCCCGACTCCTGACCGCTCAACTCCCCCCAGGCACCCCCGGATTCACGCTGCTCGGGATGCCCACCCCGAACCCGGGGGGCGCCCCGGGCAGGCGTCCGGTCGACAGCCCCGGGCACGCCCTGGACCGGCGTGCCGTCGGCACCCCGCGGGAAGCCCTCGGCCGGCGTCCCGTCCGGGAACCGCCGCACACCCTGCCCGGACGCCCCACCGGGCACCCGGGGGACCCCACGCGCGGGCGTGCCGTCGGGAAGCCGCGGGATCCCATGCGCAGGCGTCCCGTCCGGCAGTCGCGAGGTCCCCTGCGCAGGCGTCCCGTCGGGAAGCCGGGGGAAGCCGTGCGCGGGAGTGCCGTCGGGCATCCGGGGAACGCCCCGCGCGGGCGTTCCGTCCGGCAGCCGCGGGACCCCATGCGCAGGCGTGCCACCAGAAACTCGGGGATTCCCGGGCCCAGGCGTCACCCCGCCCTGAACCTGGGGGAAACCATGCGCGGGCGTCCCGTCAGGAAGTCGCGGGAACCCGTGCGCGGGGGTGCCGTCAGGAAGCCTCGGAATCCCACCCGCAGGCGTCCCGTCAGAAAGCCGCGGAATCCCGTGCGCGGGCGTCCCCTCCGCAAACCGCGGAACGCCACGCGCGGGTGTGCCGTCGGGAAGTCGGGGGAAGCCGTGCGCAGGTGTGCCGTCAGGAAGCCGGGGCACGCCACGCGCGGGCGTCCCGTCAGGAACCCGAGGAGAACCGCCCCCGGACGCCACCCCACCCGGTCCCCTCGGAAACCCCCGCCCCGACGCCCCGTCAGAGATCGGCGGCAGACCCGAGCCGGACGGCGACGTCCCGTCAGAAGGCTGCTGGTAGGCCCGCCCAGACGCGCCGTCAGGTCGCCAGGGCGCACCGCTCCCAGGCCCGGGCGTGCCCTGCGTCGGCACCCGGTACCCCGAAGAACCGCTCGGCGGCCCTGCCCCCGGGGCCCCGTACTCGCGCCCTCGGCCCACCGGCATCCCCTGCCGGGCAGCTTGCGGGGCGGGAGGAGCCGGAGTGTGTTCGCGGCCCGGCGTGTCCGTCGCGCCCCGCACCGCCTCGGCGGCCGCCTGGCCCGAACCGCTTTTTCCCGAACTGCCTTTGTCGGGCCCCTTCTTGGGAGCGGGCCCGCGTCGACTGTGGCGTCCCACGCCGCGCCTCAGCTCCCCAGAGTGGTGGTGTCGGCCCCGTCGCCGGAGGCCGTTGCGGCGTCCGCCCCGTCGCCCGGGGCACCCGCGGAGCGGTCGCGCCGGTCAGAGCCTCCCACGGAACCGCCGGAAGTGCCCGCAGCCGCCTTGTCCGCGGCGAACTCCCGGAAGGCCACCGCCACTGTCTCCGGGTACTCCATCATCGCCACGTGCCCCGCCTCCGGCAGGGTCAGCAGGCGGGAGTCGCGGAAGGTACGGGCCGCCTTCTGGGCCATGCGGAAGCCGACGAGCTGGTCGCGGCCGCCGTAGACGAGCAGTGTGGGGGCGAGGACGCGCTCGGCCTGGCGCCACAGCGCGTGCTGGCCGCCCAGCGTGTACGCGTTCACGAGTCCGCGCGCGGAACGCGCCATCGCGTCCCAGAAGTACGGCAGTTGCAGCCGCCGTTCCATCTCCTCCACCGCGTTCCGGAAGCCCTCCGGACTGACCCGCCCGGGGTCGCCGTAGCAGAGGGCGGTGACGCCGCGGACGCGCTGCTCGGCCGTCCAGTCCTTGCTGAGGCGGGTGAACAGGCCGGCCACACCGGGCAGCGCCAGCAGTCCCGTGGGCACGGCGCTGCGCTGGACACGGAGCTCGGGGAGGGCCGGCGAGACGAGGGTGAGGGTGCGCACCAGGTCGGGCCGCACCGCCGCGACGCGCGTCGACACCGCGCCCCCGAGGGAGTTCCCGAAGAGGTGGACGGGCCCGCGCCCGGAGGCGTCGAGATGACGGATCACCGCGCGCGCGTGGGCGGTGATCGAGTAGTTGCCGTCGTCCGGCGGCGGGGAGTCGCCGAAGCCGGGCAGATCGACCGCCTCGCCGTCGACATCGCCCTCGAGCTGCTCCATCAGCGCCGACCAGTTCTGCGAGGAACCGCCGAGGCCGTGGACGTACAACGCGGGCGGCAGCCCCTCCCGCGCGGGCGGCCTCGAACGCACCGTCAGCGTGATCCCCGGCAGCCGCACCGACCTGAGCCGCTCGCCCTCGCCGACCCTGACGGGTGCCACTTTGGGAAGAACGGTGGCGGGCGGCACGAAGGGCAGCTCGGTCGAAGACATGCGGCAATGTTACGAGACGATCACGCACTGGTTCATGTGTTCGCCATCACAAGCCATATGTACGAGGTCGGCGGGCCGCGATGCACGCATGACGGCACGTACATCGCATGGCGTCCAGATCGTGTGTCTCCTAGGCTCGTACGCAGGGCACCCGCATGTGGCCCCCTGTGTACATCAGGGACGTTCTAGGAAGGGAGCCCACCATGGCCTACGACCCCACCGACCCCGAGGTCTTCGCCGACCCGGAGGCACGCGAGGAGGACGACGTCGTCGAGCTCGACGTCGAGGCCCCCGAGGGTGACGCGGCCGAGCAGCACACCGACATCGCCCCCGACCGCGACGACCCGCTGACCGGCGTCGACCCCGACCGGGCCAACGAGGCCGACCTCGTCGAGCAGGCCCGGATCGTCTCGCTCGACGAGGACGACTATCGGTGACGCCGGTGACGGCCGCCGCATCGGTGACGCCGGTGGCGCGGCCGCGGCACGGGGCGGTCGGCAGCGCACTCATCAGGGCATTTCCGAGCGGGGATGGCGGGCCCCTTGCCCGCTGCATGACCGTTTGAAACCTTTGCGCGGCTTTCGTCACCGTCCGGTCCGTGAAATTCTGCGCTCGCAGCGCGCACAGCACGGTTACCGAAAAGTACGATGGCGGCGCGGCGCACACCGCATGTGGACGACATTGGGAGGCGGCGTGACAGCCATCGAGCAGACAGAGGCGGCACGCCCGCGAGGGACGCGCCTGCCGCGCCGGGCCCGACGGAACCAGTTGCTGGGCGCCGCGCAGGAAGTCTTCGTGGCACAGGGCTACCACGCGGCCGCGATGGACGACATCGCCGAGCGGGCCGGCGTCAGCAAGCCGGTGCTCTACCAGCACTTCCCGGGCAAGCTCGACCTCTATCTCGCGCTGCTGGACCAGCACTGCGAGTCCCTGATCCAGGCGGTACGCGCCGCGCTCGCGTCGACGACCGACAACAAGCAGCGCGTCCGGGCGACCATGGACGCCTATTTCGCATACGTCGAGGACGACGGCGGCGCCTTCCGCCTGGTCTTCGAGTCGGACCTGACGAACGAGCCCGCGGTGCGCGAGCGCGTCGACAAGGTCACCAACGAGTGCGCCGAGGCGATCTGCGACGTGATCGCCGAGGACACCGGCCTCTCGCGCGCGGAGTCGATGCTGCTCGCGTCGGGCCTCGGCGGGCTCGCCCAGGTGGTGGCCCGGTCCTGGCTGCACAGCGACCGCAGCGTCCCGCGCGACCAGGCGGTCCAGTTGCTGACGTCACTGGCGTGGCGGGGCATCGCCGGATTCCCGCTGCACGGCACGGAGCACCACTAGCCGCCCTCGGGACCACATCGCGATCACGAACGACCCGCACGCACGCGTGCGGGTCGTTTGTTCCCGCCCGATGTTCGCTGTTGGCGTTCTCGCGCGGAGCATGCAGGTCCCCTCACCGGGCTAATGTGTGCTGGGTACGGCGCGGAAGGTCGCGCACTTCACTGACCGTCGGAGGGACATAGCCGTGGAGGTCAAGATCGGCGTGCAGCACGCGCCCCGCGAGATCGTTCTGGAGAGCGGTCAGAGCGCCGAGGAGGTCGAGCGGGCGGTGGCGGAGGCCCTGGCCGGCAAGTCCCAACTGCTGAGCCTGGTGGACGAGCACGGCCGCAAGGTCCTCGTCCCGGCCGACCGTCTCGCGTACGTCGAGCTCGGCGAGCCGGCTCCGCGCAAGGTGGGCTTCGGCGCGCTGTAGGCAGACGCATGTAGAGGGGCCCGGGGACCGCACGGTCGCCGGGCCCCTCTCGTGTGGCGGCCGGGTTCTTTCCTCCCCGTATGGAGCACGAACTGCGTCCGCGGGAGGATTGCATTCCGCAGGTCACGGGTATGACGGGCTACGACCGTAATGCGCAGTGTGGCCGTGTGGGAGGGACCCCATGATGTTGATCGAAGCGCTCGGCTCCGCTCTGCTCGGTCTGGTGCTGGCGGGGGTGGCCGCACACCGACTCGCGCACCGCCTGCCGACGCGCTCCCTGGTCCTCGCGACGGGCACCGCGGGAGCCCTCTTCGGCGCCTTCGTGACCCACACCGCGCTGGACCCGGGCAACATCCTGCTGATCCTCCTGGGCGCGGCCGTGGTCTCGGTCGCCTCCCTGTCCCTGCTCCTGCGCCCGTCGGGAAGACTCCGCCGCTCGGCGACGGCGTGAGCGGGAAGCGGCCGTAGGGCCCCTCTGCGGCTCGCCCGCGCGGGCGGCTCGACGCCACCCGGCTCCGCCGCCGCACGGCGGCAAGGTCACGCGACGTCAACGCCACGCAGCACCGGTAGTACTCCGGGCATCAGGGCCCCGGCTCCGCATCGCGCCCAGAGCCCCGGCACAGGCCTCCCACGACACCAAAGCGAGGCGAGGCAAGTCGGCACAGGCCCCGCCCACAGCGGCCCACCCGAACCGGCAGCCACAGTCAGACCCGTACCCCAGCTCCAGCCATCAGGCCGCCAGCCGTCAGCCGTGCACGACCCCAGCCCCCTTGCGCACGCCTACGCCGCCAACCCCGGCACCGCCATCCGCTTCGAGTGCGCGCAGAGCCCCGGCACAAGCCTCCCGCGTCCCGCGACACCAAGGCGACGCGAGGCAAGTCGGCACAGGCCCCGCCCACAGCGGCCCCACCCGAACCGGCAGCCACAATCCGAGCCGCACCCCAGCCGCAGCCGCCAGGCCGTTAGCCGTTAGCCGTCAGCCGTCAGCCGTCAGCCGTCAGCCGTCAGCCGTCAGCCGTCAGCCGTCAGCCCCAGGACACCCGAGCGGCACCCCCCTCGCGCACGCCTACGCCGCCAACCCCAGCGCCGCCATCCGCTTCGTGTGTGCCTCGGTGATCCGGGAGAACATCCGCCCCACCTCGGCGAGGTCGAACCCGTCCGCGACGCCCCCGACGAGCATCGTCGACAGCGCGTCCCGGTCCGCGACGACCCGCTGGGACTGGGACAGCGCCTCGCCCATCAACCGCCGTGCCCACAGGGCGAGTCGCCCGCCCACGCGCGGGTCCGCGTCGATCGCCGCCCGCACCTTCTCGACGGCGAACCCGGCGTGCCCGGTGTCGTCGAGGACGGCCAGCACCAGCTCGCGCGAGTCGGTGTCGAGCCGCGCGGCGACCTCGCGGTAGAAGTCGCTGGCGATCGAGTCGCCGACGTACGCCTTGACGAGCCCTTCCAGCCAGTCCGAGGGCGCCGTCTGCCGGTGGAAGCCGTCGAGGGCCGCGACGAACGGCTCCATCGCCAGCGTCGGCTCCTCGCCGATCTCCGTCAGCCGGTCCCGCAGCTTCTCGTAGTGGTGGAACTCCGCCGACGCCATCTTCGCCAGCTCCGCCTTGTCCGCCAGCGTCGGCGCCAGCTTGGCGTCCTCCGCGAGCCGCTCGAAGGCCGCGAGCTCGCCGTACGCGAGCGCGCCGAGCAGGTCGACGACCGCGGCTCGGTACTGCGGGTCGGCGGCGGCCTTCGTCCAGTCCTGGGCGGCGACACCGGTGTGCTCGACGGTGGGTTCGGCAGGGGTCTCGGAGGCGTTGTCGGGCTTGTCAGAGGTCGTCATGAAGCGCACAATAGCCCGCTCTCCGGACGTCGGAAGGCCCTGGTCAATCAGTGTGACGACGACTACGTGACCAAATCGGCCATCACATGTGCGCGATTCCGAGGTATGGTGGTAATGCGCCTGCTGGTACGACGGCACTTCGTGAGTGTGCCGTACCTCGACAGGCCGCACGTATGAGGATGCCCGGTCGGTGGCCCGATCGGCTCCGACCCGACAGCCCTCCTCGCCCGTACGGCACTGTGCGTACGGAGTTCGGAGGGGGACCCTCAGCGGTACGAGCGCTAGAGCGTCGGCAGTGGTCCCGTGCCATTACGGCTCAACCCGTAAGGCAGCCGACGTCCCCAGCACGGTAGACGACCCCCCGCGCTCGCCTCGCACCGCGCACACAGAAGAGGCAGCACCCTGACTACGACTTTCCGCGATCTCGGGATTCTGAACGAGACGGCCGAGGCCCTCGAGGCCGTCGGCATCATCACCCCCTTCCCCATCCAGGAGATGACGCTCCCGGTCGCCCTTTCCGGCTCCGACGTCATCGGCCAGGCCAAGACCGGCACCGGCAAGACGCTGGGCTTCGGCCTCCCGCTCCTCGAGCGCGTCACCGTCCCCGCCGACGTCGAGGCCGGCCGGGCCAAGCCCGAGGCGTTGACCGACGCCCCGCAGGCGCTCGTCGTGGTCCCCACGCGCGAGCTGTGCACGCAGGTCACCAACGACCTCCAGACGGCGGGCAAGGTACGCAACGTCCGCGTTCTCGCCATCTACGGCGGCCGCGCCTACGAGCCCCAGGTCGAGGCCCTGAAGAAGGGCGTCGACGTCGTCGTCGGCACCCCGGGCCGGCTCCTGGACCTCGCGGGCCAGAAGAAGCTCAACCTCGGCCACATCAAGGCGCTCGTCCTCGACGAGGCCGACGAGATGCTCGACCTGGGCTTCCTGCCCGACGTCGAGAAGATCATCAACATGCTGCCGGCCCGCCGCCAGACGATGCTGTTCTCGGCGACCATGCCGGGCGCCGTCATCAGTCTCGCGCGCCGCTACATGTCGCAGCCCACGCACATCAACGCCACCTCGCCCGACGACGCGGGCAGGACGGTCGCGAACACCAAGCAGCACGTGTACCGCGCGCACAACATGGACAAGCCCGAGATGGTCGCGCGCATCCTGCAGGCCGACGGCCGGGGACTGGCCATGGTCTTCTGCCGTACCAAGCGCACCGCGGCCGACCTCGCCGACCAGCTCAAGCAGCGCGGCTTCGCCGCCGGCGCGGTCCACGGCGACCTGGGCCAGGGCGCCCGCGAGCAGGCGCTGCGCGCCTTCCGCAACGGCAAGGTGGACGTCCTCGTCTGCACCGACGTCGCCGCGCGCGGTATCGACGTCGAGGGCGTCACGCACGTCATCAACTACCAGTCCCCCGAAGAGGAGAAGACGTACCTGCACCGCATCGGCCGGACCGGCCGCGCGGGTGCCAAGGGCATCGCGATCACCCTCGTCGACTGGGACGACATCCCGCGCTGGCAGCTCATCAACAAGGCGCTGGAGCTCGACTTCAACGACCCGCCGGAGACGTACTCCACCTCCCCGCACTTCTACGAGGACCTGGGCATCCCCGCGGGCACCAAGGGTGTCCTGCCGCGGACCGAGCGCACGCGCGCCGGGCTCGACGCGGAGGAGCTCGAGGACCTGGGCGAGCCGGGCGGACGCGGGGCCCGCGGTCGTGGCGACCGTGACCGTGACCGGGGTCGCGGACGAGGTGGCCGGGACGAGTCCCGCTCCGCCGACCGTGAGCGCTCGGAGCGTACGCCGCGCCGTCGCCGTCGTACCCGTGGCGGAACCTCGCTGGACGCGAGTGCCCCCGTCGAGGCCGTCGCCCCGTCGGAGACCACCGCTGTCGAGGACGCAACGGCGACCCGCACCCCGCGTCGCCGTCGCCGCACCCGTAGCGGAGCGTCCGACTCGGCACCGGTCACGACCACCGCGACCACGGCAGCGGCGCCGGTCGAGCCGGCCGTGTCCGAGACCGCGGAGTCCGTCGTCGCCACGGCGGAGGGCCCGGCCCTCGACGCCGAGACCTCGGCCAAGCCGCGCCGCCGCCGGACCCGCAAGTCCGCGGAGACGCCGGCCGCGGTGGAGACCGTCGTCGAGGCCGCGCAGGTCACGGAGGCAGCTCCGGTCACGGAAGCAGCCCCCGTCGCCGAGACCGCTCCGGCGGCCGAGGCCCCGGCCACGAAGCCGCGTCGTACCCGCAAGACGGCTGCGGCGGCTCCCGCCGAGGCCGCGGTGGACACGGCCGAGGCCACGGAGACCAAGCCGCGCCGCACCCGCAAGGCCGCCGCCGCACCCGCGGCCGAAGCCGCCGTGGACACCGCGGAGGGCACGGTCACCAAGCCGCGCCGCACCCGCAAGACCGCGACCAAGGCCACCACCACCGCCGAGGCGGCCGTGGACACGGCCGAGGCCACCGAGGCCAAGCCCCGTCGGCGCACCACCCGCAAGGCCGCCGAGCCCACGGTGACCGCCGAGATCCCGGCCCAGCCGGTCGCGGAGCCGGAGACGGCCGAGGCGGCCAAGCCCCGGCGGACGCGGAAGACGGCGAGCACCGCGAAAGCGGCGAGCGCTGAGAAGGCCGCCGAGGCGGCCGTGGACACCGCGGAGGGCACGGTCACCAAGCCGCGCCGCACCCGCAAGGCCGCGGCCGCGCCCGTCGCCGAGGCGGCCGTCGACACGGCGGAAGCCGTGGAGGCCAAGCCCCGCCGGACCCGCAAGACCGCCGCCAAGGCCACCACCACCGCCGAGGCGGCCGTGGACACGGCCGAGGCCACCGAGGCCAAGCCCCGTCGGCGCACCACCCGCAAGGCCGCCGAGCCCGCGGTGACCGCCGAGATCCCGGCCCAGGCGGACCAGGAGCCCAAGGCTGCCGCCCCGCGTCGCCGAACCCGCAAGACGGCCGCCGCGGAGCCCGCGGAGAGCTGATCCGACACCGACGGCCCGGTCCCCTCACTCAGGGGGCCGGGCCGTCGGCGTTACCGGGACCGATCAAGGGGACGCGCGGACTCACGACGAACCCGCGCCGTCCGCGTCGCCGGGGCCCACCAGGGGGCGGCGGGAACGCGCAACCCGCGACGCACCCGCCGGCCCCGCCCCGTCACCCCCGCCCGATACCCTCACCCCGTGAGCACCCGAGCCGTCTTCACCCCGCCGCCCGGCGCCCGCGCCTACCCCCTGCGTACCGCCCGCGGTGAGTTCGCGGTCGTGGACTCGGCCGTGCCCCCCGGTGTCTCCGCGAAGGGCACGGCGCTGCTGCTTCCCGGGTTCACGGGGAGCAAGGAGGACTTCACGCTGCTCCACGAACCGCTCACCGCGCGCGGCTACCGGGTCGTGGCCGTGGACGGGCGGGGCCAGTTCGAGTCGGACGGGCCGGAGACCGACGAATCCGCCTATACGCGCGGTGAGTTGGCGCGGGACGTGCTCGCCCAGACCGCCGCCCTGGACACCCCCGTGCACCTGGTCGGGCACTCACTGGGCGGCCAGATCGCGCGCGCCGCCGTACTGCTCGACCACTCCCCCTTCCTCTCCTTCACCCTCGTCTCCTCCGGCCCGGCGCAGATCTCCGACTCCCAGCAGCAGCGCGTGAAACTGCTGCGGGACGCGCTCGGCGTGATGACGATGGCCGAGGTGTGGGACGCGATCCTGGCCATGGGCCCGCCGGAGGAGGTCGGCGGTCCCGCGCAGGGCATCGGGGACGTCGTACAGCTCCGCCGCCGCTGGCTCGGCAACAAGCCCGCCCAACTCCTCGCGACCGGGCGCCAGTTGTGCACGGAACCGGATCTCGTGGGCGAACTCGCCGCCGTCCCGCTGCCGTTCCACGTGCTGTCCGGTTCGCAGGACGACACCTGGCCGGTGCCTCTCCTCGACGACATGGCCGCACGGCTGCGCGCCCGGCGCACGGTGATCGCGGGCGCCGACCACTCCCCCAACGCCGACGAGCCCCTCCCCACGGCCCAAGCCCTGGCCGACTTCTGGGACAGCCTCGGCATCTGAGCACCCCGCGGGGCCGGAGCCGTCAGTACTGTCCCTGGAGGTGCTCCCAGAAGCCGTCGCGCAGCGCCCGCCGCAGGTCGGCCTGCCCGCGCAGGGAGTACTGGAGCAGCCCCTCCGCCTCCACCAGCAGGTCCTGGTCCACCGAGCCCGGCAGATAGGGATGCCCGGGCAGGAGCTCCTGGAGCGCCGCCCGCCCGCGCTCCGCGAGCCACTTCGCGGCGATCTGCGCGCCCACGAAACGGACGTCCTCTCGGGCGGGCCGGGTGGCCGTCGCCTCGTAGGGGACCGCGGCCCGCCGGGAGACGTACGGCTTGAAGAAGTCGAGGTCGAGGGTGCGCTGGCTGTCGACCTCCCACAGGAGGGGTTCCGCCTGGTTGCGGCCCTCCGGTGCCTCGATGCCCCACAGGTGGACGCGGGCGCCGTAGCCCTGGGCCGCCTCGACCGCCGAGACCAGGTCCTCGTCGCCGCCCAGGAGCGCCGCGTCGCTGATCGCCCGGTGACGGGCCAGGGACTCCAGGTCGGAGCGGATCAGCGAGTCGACGCCCTTCTGCTGGTTGTTGGCGTTGAGGTTGCCCAACCGGACCTTGACGTCGGGGAGTTCGGCGATGGTCTGCTGCTCCGCCGTGTGGATGCGGCGTCTCGCGCCGTCGTACCAGTACACCCTGAGCAGTCGGCTGTCCGCGAAGATGGTGCGGGCCCGGTCGATGAGGGCCTCGATCAGGCCCTCGGCGTCGAGGTCGAAGGCGCGACGGTCCTCGGTGCCGGTGACGAGTCGTCCCGCGGCCGCGTAGAGGTAGCCCGCATCGACAAAGATCGCATGCGTCGAGGGCGTCTTCGCGACCTCGGCGAGCATGCGGGTGAGCAGCTCGTTGGTGCGGTCGATGCGGGCGCTCAGTGGCGCCAGGTCGTCGTTCATCGCCTCCATTGTCCCGGCGGTCACGCTGCGAACACAACCGGTCCCAAGGAGTCTCCGAAAACTCGCTTACCGGTCAGTAGTTAGTTGTTCGAAAAATTTCTTTAGCGTAGGGAATGTTTGTAACACGCACCCCGTTGACTACTCACGTACGCAGTAATTCTCCGCAGGAGGATGACCAGACGAAGGGAGAAGCCCATGCGCTTCGAAATCATGCGACTCGACGACGTCGACGGCACGCCCGTGGACAGCACTGTCGTGGACGCCGCCTCCGTCAACCGGATCGTGCAGCAGGCCGCCGCCATAGGACAGCGACTCTGGATCCGACCGGCCGACACCTCGGCCTCGTGACCTGACCCGAACAGCACAGACGCGGATCACCGCTGAAGCTTCGGAGCCCCCGCCGGGTATGCACGCCCGGCGAGGGCTCTGCGCATGTCCGGGACCTTCAGCTCCCCTGGATCACCTGGGTGATCCCGTTGATGATCTGCTGCACGGCGATCGCGGAGAGCATCATGCCCGCGAGCCGGGTCACCAGCACCACCCCGCCGTCCTTGATGACCCGGATGATCAGCAGGGAGTACCGCATCACCAGCCACAGCACGACGTGGATGGCCAGGATCGCCGTCCACACCGAGACCTGGGTGGCGACGCTGTGGGCCTTCTGCACGGCGAGGATGACGGAGACGATCGCACCCGGCCCGGCCAGCAAGGGCATGCCGAGGGGCACGAGCGCCACGTTGACGTCCTTGGTCTGCTTCGGCTCGTCGGTCTTGCCGGTGAGCAGGTCGAGCGCGATCAGCAGGAGCAGCAGCCCGCCCGCGATCATCAGCGCGGGCACGGAAACATGCAGGTAGTTCAGGATCTGGTGGCCCAGGAGCCCGAAGACGGCGATGACACCGCCCGCCACGCAGACGGCCTGGAAGGCCATCCGCTTCTGCACCTTGCCGGGCCGGCCTGCGGTCAGCGCGAGGAAGATCGGGGTGATCCCGGGGGGATCCATGATGACGAACAGGGTGAGGAAGAGCGAGCCGAAGACGGCGACGTCGAACATGGTGGAACTGGCCTTACGGAAAGAGGTGGAACACGGCGCCGGGCACGGGAACGGCCGGCGGCGCCGGGTGGTGGGAAGCGGAGCCGGACCTCAGATTCCGCCGGTCCCGGGGACGGGGAACGCACCCGTCGCCCGCCGCGTGATCTCCCCGTAGACCTCGGGGTCCGTCGTGTACTCGCCGAGGGCGACCGTCTTGCGGCTGCCGTGGTAGTCGCTGGACCCGGTGACGAGCAGCCCCAGGTCGGCGGCCAGCCCCCGCAGCCGTACGCGCGTCTCCGCGTCATGGTCCATGTGGTCGACCTCGATGCCGTCGAGGCCGGCGGCGGCCATCTCGGCGATCGCGGACTCCGGGACGGTGCGCCCGCGCTTGCTGGCGCCGGGGTGAGCGAACACGGTGACCCCGCCGGCCCCCTTGACCAGCCGGATCGCCTCGAAGGGGTCGGTCTCGTGCTTCTCCACATGGGCGCGACCGCCGTCGGCCAGCCAGTCCCCGGTGAAGGCGTCGTTCACGCTCGGTACGACCCCGAGCTCGACGAGGGCGGTGGCGACGTGCGGCCGCCCGACCGAACCGTCTCCGGCGATCCGCGCCACCTGCTCCCAGGTGACCGGCACACCCAGCTCCTGGAGCCTGGCCACCATCCCGCGCGCCCGGGGCACCCGGTCGTCCCGCACGAGCTCCCGCTCGGCGAGCAGCTCCGGCTCCTCGGGGTCGAACAGGTAGGCCAACATGTGCAGGGACACCCCGTCGATCCGGCAGGACAGCTCGGCCCCGGTGACGAGGGTCAGCCCGGCGGGCAGGGCGGCGACGGCCTCGGCGTATCCGCGGGTCGTGTCGTGGTCGGTGAGGGCGACGACGTCCAGCCCGGCAGCGGCGGCGTTGCGCACCAGCTCGGCGGGCGTGTCGGTCCCGTCGGACGCCGTGGAGTGGCAGTGCAGGTCGATACGCACGACGAGGAACTCCACCGGGCCGGGGGGACAGAAAAGGACACCCAAGGGTAACCCCCCCAGGGTCGCGGGGAACTGCGCGCCCAGCCACGACGAGCGCGCGGCCGCCACCGAACCGCAACCCCTGTTCCTGACGCGCTACGGCTTCAGCAAGCGCGGCGACAACGCCCCGCAGGGCACCAGTTCCACTTCCGCCCCCGCGTCCCGCAGGTCCGTCAGCACCAGCTCGTCGTACATCAGCAGTCCGGACTGCTCGGGCCACACCACGGCCCACAGCCACAGCCCCAGCGCCTCCCCCGCGAAGACCGCCCGGTCCTCCGGCGCTCCGGAGACATGCCACAGCGGCGTCGGCCGGCCGGCGGCGAGGACCTTCACCTGCGGCGGCTTCTCCACGCTCATGTAGGGGCCGGGGTCCGGGCCGTCCATCCCGGCGTAGCGTGCCCCGAGTCCGACGCCGAGTTCCTCGGCGACCAGGATCAGCTCACCGACGCCGCCGAGCGGCCCGGGTCCGGTGCAGGCCACCGCGGTGGCACGACCGCCGCTGCGGTCGTCACCGGCGCAGGCCACGCCCGTGAACAGCCAGCCGACCGGCAGGGGCCACGGCATCCACACCGGCACCTGCGTGCGATGCACCACGACACCGAGGGCCTCGACGCTGGGCGGGATCACGGGCTGCAGCGGATGCACCGTCCCGTGCACGTCGCACTGCCAGGAATCGGCGAAGAGTCCGGGAGCCCTGACCCGGCCACCACACTTCGGGCAACTGGGTTCGCCCCTCATAGGGCCCCACGGTCCTACCCTCGCTCCGCCACGTCAAGGACGATCACCCGTCCGGACGGAACGGGTTACCCAGGCCCCACCAGGGAGAACTAGATGTAGCTTGCATTAATTAGCCGAGCTAACTTACTATATGCATATACCAACTATCTCCGTGAGGAGTGGAGGAACGACCATGGACCCCTTCGATGCGGGAGCCGGCGGCATCCTGCGCCAGCCGAAGGCCGTGTGGGCGACGGCGGGCGCGTCCGTCGTCGCCTTCATGGGCATCGGACTCGTGGACCCGATCCTGCCGTCGATCGCGAAGGGCCTGGACGCCACGGCGAGCCAGGTCTCCCTCCTGTTCACCTCGTACTTCCTGATCACCGCGATCGCGATGCTGGTGACCGGGTTCGTCTCCAGCCGCATCGGCGGCAAGAAGACCCTGCTGCTCGGCCTCGCCCTCGTCGTGGTCTTCGCGGGGCTCGCGGGCACCTCGGGCTCGGTCGGCGAACTGGTCGGCTTCCGCGCCGGCTGGGGTCTCGGCAACGCCCTGTTCGTCTCCACGGCCCTCGCCGTCATCGTCGGCGCGGCGGCCGGCGGCAGCGCGGCGGCGATCCTGCTGTACGAGTCCGCCCTCGGCCTCGGCATGGCGTGCGGCCCGCTGCTCGGCGCCCTGCTCGGTGACGCGAGCTGGCGCTACCCGTTCTTCGGTACGGCCTTCCTGATGGCCGTCGGCTTCCTGTGCATCACGGCGTTCCTGAAGGAGCAGCCGAAGCCGGCCCGCAAGACCTCCCTGCTCGACCCGCTCAAGGCCCTCGGCCACGGCGGCCTCGCCTCGGCCGCGGTCTCCTCGTTCTTCTACAACTACACGTTCTTCACCGTGCTGGCCTTCACCCCGTTCGTGCTGGACATGACCCCGTACAAGTCGGGTGCCGTGTTCTTCGCCTGGGGTGTCCTGCTCGCCGTCTTCTCGGTGTTCGTCGCACCGCGCCTGCAGGAGCGGTTCGGCTCCCTGAAGGTGCTCGGCGGTTCGCTGGTCCTGCTCGCGCTCGACGTGCTCGTCCTCGGCTACGGCGGCCACACCGCGGCCGTCGTGTGCACGATCCTGTCCGGCGCCTTCATCGGCGTGAACAACACGGTCTACACGGAGCTGGCGCTCGGCGTGTCGGACGCCCCGCGCCCGGTGGCGAGCGCGGGCTACAACTTCGTGCGCTGGTTCGCGGCGGCCGCGGCGCCCTACTTCGCGCCGAAGATCGAGGAGTGGACCGACATCCACGTCCCGTTCGTGGTGGCCGCGGTGACCGCGGTGCTGGGCGCGCTCGTGGTCGTCGTACGGCGCAAGGCGCTCACGCACGACGCCGAGGAGCTGGAGCCGCGGCACGCGACCGAGGACGGCGTCACCGTCTTCGCCAACTGACGCTTCCCGGCCACCACTTGGTGACCTTGCTCACGCGAGGCTCAGTCCAGCGGGACGGATTTACGGGACGGATCCCTCAGGTCCGTCCCGTTCGTCAACCAGCGTTCCTGGAGGGCCGGGGCACCGTGGACGCGCTTCCAGGCGGCCTCGTTCGGCGTCATGGGGAGCAACGGCAGGAAGCGGACCGGGTCCAGGGGCTCGTCGAGCTCCAGGTCCTCGACCAGTCCGCCCGGCTCGGCGACCAGGACCGAGGTGAACGGAGCGCCGGGCCACAGGGGTTCACCCACGTCGAGCGAGGCGCCCGGCGCCACGACCACGCCCTCGACCTGCGGGGACGCGGCGAGCACGGCGAGCGGGCGGAGCACCTTGTCGGTGTCGGCGAGCCCTGCCCGTACGGAGATGAGCAGTTCGGCGCGCGGGCCCCTGACCGGGTCGGCGAGCATCGCGGTGGGGTCGCCCATCGGCTGGGCGGACATGCCGAGACTGGCGTAGCGGACGACGTCCCCGTCGGTGAAGCGGAGCACCTCGATGCGGTCCGTGCCGAGGAAGGTGACCGCCGCGCGCGCGTCCGGCTCGCCCAGCGCACTGCGCAACCGGGCCTCGACCAGAGGAAGAACATCTGCCATGCGGCGAGCATAGAACTCGTCAGTACCGGGCAAAGCAGCGCCTTGACACTTCGGCCTGCTGGTACTCTGGCCCGGTCGTCGGGGCAGCACGCTGAAGCGTCGCGTATCGAGTCCCGACGCCTTGTGAGACTCCCTTACGGGAATGGATCGTCCCTTACGAGGGACCGGCCGGAGGAGGTGGGGCTGTCATGGATCGAAGTCGACCTGGTAGTACCACTCGTTCTTCCGGCCGCTGATGCAGCTCTGTGACTTTCGGCAACCGCCGCCTCTCACGTTCGCGTCTTCGTGCGGAAGAGCACTTCGTTCGTTTTGCCTGATCTGTCTGATCGCCAGCAGTAGCTGAATCAGTAGCGAAGCTCGCCACCGCGATGGTGCGGTGCTCCCCGCTTTGTGGACGTGCCAAACACCCTTCCCCTGCCTCACGGGCGGGGATACCCCTTGCAGGACGTCCCCATTCCGGGTAGTTCCAGCCCTCGCCGGCGCCCTTTGTTGCCCGTCACGAAGGAGCCTGCCATGTCGATGATCCGTGACCTGCGTGCCGCCGTGCGCCCGTCGCGTCCCTCGCTGCGCAAGGACACCGGCGCGTACGACGCGACGCGCGACCCCTCGACGCCCTCCGCCGTCGTCGACTGCGCCGTCTACCGCGACGGCCGGCGCGTGCCGACCGACCAGCAGACGAGCCCGCACGAGGCGATGCGCCAGGTCCGCCGCGACGGCGGGTTCGTGTGGATCGGTCTGCACGAGCCGAGCGAGGCCGAATTCTCCGGCATCGCCGCGGAGTTCGGGCTCCACCCGCTCGCCGTCGAGGACGCCGTCCAGGCCCACCAGCGGCCCAAGCTGGAGCGCTACGACGACACCCTGTTCACCGTCTTCAAGACCATCCACTACGTCGAGCACGACGAACTCACCGCCAACAGCGAGATCGTCGAGACCGGCGAGGTCATGTGCTTCACCGGCCGGGACTTCTTCATCACCGTCCGGCACGGCGGCCAGGGCTCGCTCAGGGCGCTGCGGCACCGGCTCCAGGACGACCCCGAACTGCTCGCCAAGGGCCCCTCGGCGGTGCTGCACGCGATCGCCGACCATGTCGTCGACGGCTATGTCGCGGTCGCCGACGCGGTGCAGGACGACATCGACGAGGTGGAGACCGAGGTGTTCACCCCGGGACGCGGCGGCAAGGTCTCGCGCGGTGTCGACTCGGCGCGGATCTACCAGCTCAAGCGTGAGGTACTGGAGTTCAAGCGGGCCGTCGCCCCGCTGCTGCGCCCCATGCAGTTGCTCAGCGAGCGGCCGATGCGGCTGGTGGACCCCGACATCCAGAAGTACTTCCGGGACGTCGCCGACCACCTCGCCCGGGTCCAGGAGCAGGTCCTCGGCTTCGACGAACTGCTCAACTCGATCCTCCAGGCCAACCTCGCGCAGGCGTCCGTCGCGCAGAACGAGGACATGCGGAAGATCACGTCCTGGGCCGCGATCATCGCCGTACCGACGATGGTGTGCGGGGTCTACGGCATGAACTTCGACTACATGCCGGAGACCCACTGGCGGTTCGGCTACCCGGTGATCATGGCGATCACCGGAGTCATCTGCATGGGCATCCACCGCACCCTCAAGCGCAACGGCTGGCTCTAGGGTGGGCCCCATGACAAGTGAGCTGCTCGACCGGGCCCTCGTCGAGGAGGCCACGAAGAAGTCCGGCCTCGTCTGGGTCCGGGGAACCGGCGGCCCGGCCCGCGCCCTGTGGCACGTGTGGCACGAAGGCGCCGCGTGCCTGGTCGGCGACGGGCCCGGCGAGCAGCCGCTGCCGGGACTGGCCGACGGGGACACCGCCGAGGTGACCGTCCGCAGCAAGGACAAGGGGGGCCGGCTGGTCTCCTGGGCGGCGAGGGTCGTCGAGCTGGCGCCCGGGTCCGAGGCGTGGGAGGCGGCGGTCGCCGAGCTGAAGGGCAAGCGGCTGAACGCCCCCGACGGCGAGGCGATGACCGGGCGCTGGTCCCGCGAGTGCCGGGTCCTCCGGCTCGAACCGACCGGGGTCACGGGCGCGCTCCCCGAGGGCGACCTGGCGGCGCCGCCGCTGCCGACACCGGCGACCACCCGTGAGCCGGTCCCCGCGGGCCTGCCGCGGCTGCTGGTGAAACGCCGCAAACGCTAGGACGCCGGTAGCTGCTTGCCGTAGTCCACGGTCTCGTCCTTCTTCGGCTCGGTCAGGGGGAAGTCCTTGCCCCAGGCCGAGAAGGTCAGGGTGCCCGCGCCGCCCGCCCGTGCCAGGCGCAGCGGGTACGGCCGGCCCTCCAGGGAGACGTCCAGTGTGCCGCCGTCCCCCTTGTCACCCGTGATGCGGATCGTGCGGGTACCCGCCTGCTCGTGGTGGCCGTCGGTGTCGAGGCTGCCGTGCAGCGTCAGAAGTCCGTCGAGGAGAACGTCCTTGTCCGTGAAACCGCTGAACTTCCGGTACGCCGGGTCGCCCGACGGCACCTTCACGTACTTGCCGTCGAGCTTGTCGGCCGCGTCCGAGTCGTCGCCCTTGCCGTCGGCCTGGGTCCAGAAGCCCGCGTCGGCCTTCAGGTACAGCTCCTCGCCGATCCGCAGGAGCTGGAAAGTGGTGCCCTCGGCGGTGACCGAGCCGATGCCCCCGTCGGAATTCAGGCGCATGTCGAGTTTGTACGTGCGTCCGCTGGTGACCACGTTCCCCGACAGACGCAGCGCGCCGGCGGACTCGGCGGCCGCCCGCGTCTTCGACTGGATCTGCTCGGCGGACAGTTTGCCGACCCCGTTGGTGCCCGCGTCGGGGTCCTCGCTGCAGCCCGTCAGTCCCGTTCCCGTCACGACCAGGGCGCACATCGCGCCCACCACAACGGTCCTGCGGGCACGGCCCTGGGGAATCGCGGTCACAGGTGGGGCTGCCTTTCCGACGAGGGTCCTTCAGCGGCGTACGGCAGCGTACCGGGGCTCCGACCGCCGGGCGGAGCCAGTCCGTCCGGACTTCTCACCAGGGCGTATCCGATCGGTACGGGCTAGCCTTAAGCCCTCCCGAGCGGGCAATCCGGACAACGAACGACGAACGAAACACCTCGTACGCACCCCCGTACGCGGCCTCGAACACAGGCTCGTAGGCAAAGGAAGCACAGCCATGGCAGCGGGAGCCCCCCGGATCTTCGTCTCGCACCTCGCCGGTGTCGCCGTCTTCGACCCCAGCGGCGACCAGGTGGGGCGCGTACGCGACCTGGTCGTCGTACTGCGCGTGGGGCGCAGGCCGCCCCGGGTGCTCGGGCTGGTCGTCGAACTGTCCACCCGGCGCCGCATCTTCCTGCCCATGACCCGGGTGACGAGCATCGAGTCCGGCCAGGTCATCACCACCGGTGTGCTCAACGTCCGCCGCTTCGAGCAACGGCCCACCGAGCGCCTCGTCTTCGGCGAGCTGCTGGACCGGCGCGTGACCCTCGTGGAGAGCGGCGAGCAGGTCACCGTGCTGGACATCTCGGTGCAGCAACTGCCGGCCCGCCGGGACTGGGAGATCGACCGGGTCTTCGTCCGCAAGGGCGGCAAGGGCGGGGCGTTCCGGCGCAAGGGCGAGGCGCTGACCGTCGAGTGGTCCGCCGTCACCGGCTTCACCCTGGAGGAGCACGGACAGGGCGCGGAGAGCCTCCTGGCCACCTTCGAGCAGTTGCGCGCGGCCGACCTCGCCAACGTCCTGCACCACCTCTCCCCCAAGCGGCGCGCGGAGGTGGCGGCCGCGCTCGACGACGACCGCCTGGCCGACGTCCTGGAGGAGCTGCCCGAGGACGACCAGATCGAGATCCTCGGCAAGCTGAAGGAGGAGCGGGCCGCCGACGTTCTGGAGGCCATGGACCCCGACGACGCGGCCGACCTGCTCTCCGAGCTCCCCACCGAGGAGCAGGAACGCCTGCTGAGCCTGATGCAGCCCGGCGACGCGGCCGACATGCGGCGCCTGATGGCGTACGAGGAGCACACGGCCGGCGGTCTCATGACGACGGAGCCGATCGTCCTGCGCCCGGACGCCACCGTCGCCGACGCGCTCGCCCGCGTCCGCAACCCCGACCTCTCCCCCGCGCTCGCCGCCCAGGTGTACGTGTGCCGGGCACCCGACGAGACACCGACCGGCAAGTACCTCGGCACGGTCCACTTCCAGCGGCTGCTGCGCGATCCCCCATACACCCTCGTCAGCTCGCTCGTCGACGACGACCTCCAGGCCCTCGACCCGGACGCGACGCTACCGGTGATCGCCGGGTTCTTCGCGACGTACGACATGGTCGCGGCGCCCGTGGTCGACGACTCGGGCTCGCTGCTCGGCGCGGTGACCGTGGACGACGTCCTCGACCACATGCTGCCCGAGGACTGGCGCGAGACGGAGTTCGACGCGGAGGGGGCGGAGGGGGTGGCCCACCATGACGCCTGAGCGCGAGAACCCGGGCCGCGAGCGCGGGCCGTCCGGTGGCCGCGAGCGCACCCCCGCCGGAGTCACGGCGACCGGCCGTCCCCGTGCCCGCCTCGACCAGCCGCGCCCGCCGCGGCGCAGGCTGCTGCCCGAGTGGGACCCGGAGGCGTTCGGCCGCCTGTCGGAGCGGATCGCCCGCTTCCTGGGCACCGGGCGGTTCATCGTCTGGATGACGATCGTCATCATCGCGTGGGTGCTGTGGAACATCTTCGCCCCCGGCGACCTGCGCTTCGACAACTACCCGTTCATCTTCCTCACCCTGATGCTGTCCCTCCAGGCCTCCTACGCCGCCCCGCTGATCCTGCTCGCGCAGAACCGGCAGGACGACCGGGACCGGGTCAACCTCGAACAGGACCGCAAGCAGAACGAGCGGTCGATCGCGGACACGGAGTACCTGACCCGCGAGATCGCCGCCCTGCGCATCGGTCTCGGCGAGGTGGCCACGCGTGACTGGATCCGCTCGGAGCTTCAGGACCTGATGAAGGAACTGGAGGCACGGCAGCACGACGGGCATGCCGTATTCCCGGCAGAACGGTCGGATCGGCCGTCGGGACGTGACGTAGAAGACCGTTGAGAGCCGTACAGGGCCCCCTGTACGGCGCCGTACCATCGTCTGTATGGCTAGCGAAGACGCGGTGCGCGAGGCACTGGCGACGGTGAACGACCCCGAGATCAACCGCCCCATCACGGAGCTCGGGATGGTCAAGTCGGTCGACATCGGCGCGGACGGAGCGGTCGCGGTCACCGTGTACCTGACGGTCTCCGGCTGTCCGATGCGCGAGACGATCACGCAGCGCGTGACGGACGCGGTCGCGGCCGTGGAGGGCGTCACGCGCGTCGACGTCACGCTCGACGTGATGAGCGACGAGCAGCGCAAGGAGCTGGCGACGGCCCTGCGGGGCGGCCAGACCGAGCGCGAGGTCCCGTTCGCGAAGCCCGGGTCGCTGACCCGCGTCTACGCGGTCGCCTCCGGCAAGGGCGGCGTCGGCAAATCCTCGGTCACCGTGAACCTGGCGGCGGCGATGGCGGCCGACGGCCTCAAGGTGGGCGTGGTCGACGCCGACATCTACGGCCACTCGGTGCCGCGCATGCTCGGCGCGGACGGCACCCCGACCCAGGTCGAGAATATGATCATGCCGCCGTCGGCGAACGGCGTGAAGGTCATCTCCATCGGCATGTTCACCCCGGGCAACGCCCCGGTGGTCTGGCGCGGTCCGATGCTCCACCGGGCCCTGCAGCAGTTCCTGGCGGACGTGTACTGGGGCGACCTGGACGTCCTCCTCCTGGACCTCCCGCCCGGCACCGGCGACATCGCGATCTCCGTCGCCCAGCTCGTCCCGAACGCGGAGATCCTGGTCGTGACGACCCCGCAGCAGGCCGCGGCCGAGGTGGCCGAGCGCGCGGGCTCCATCGCCGTCCAGACCCACCAGAAGATCGTCGGCGTGGTCGAGAACATGGCCGGCCTGCCCTGCCCGCACTGCGGCGAGATGGTCGACGTCTTCGGCACGGGCGGCGGCCAGACGGTCGCGGACGGCCTGACCCGCACGACGGGGGCCACGGTCCCGGTCCTCGGCTCCATCCCGATCGACGTCCGCCTCCGCGAGGGCGGCGACGACGGCAGGCCGGTCGTCCTGACCGACCCGGACTCCCCGGCGGGGGCCGCGCTGCGGGGGATCGCGGGGAAGCTCGGGGGGCGGCAGCGGGGGCTTTCGGGGTTGTCGTTGGGGATCACGCCGAGGAACAAGTTCTGAGGCGCACGCCCTGAAGCGGCATTCCACGGGCCGGGTAAGGTCCGTGGAATGCCGAGAGTCAAAGTCAGCGTCATCGTTCCCGTCTACAACACCGGGAAGTACGTCGACGAGTGCGCCCCGTCGCTGCTCGGGCAGAGTCTGCCCGCCGACGAGTACGAGGTCATCTACGTCGACGACGGCTCGACGGACGACACGCTGGCCCGGCTGGAGAAGATCGCCGCCGCGCACCCGAACGTCCAGGTGCACACCCGGCCGAACTCCGGGTGGCCGGGCGCACCGCGCAACCTCGGCATGCGGCACGCGCAGGGCGAGTACATCCAGTTCGTCGACCACGACGACATGCTCGGGTCCGAGGCCCTTGAGCGACTGTACGAGCACGCGAAGCGCAACGACGCCGACGTGGTGCTCGGCAAGATGTCCAGCACGATGGTGCGGCCCCGGCGGCTGTTCCGGCACACGGTGGACGCCTGCACGATCGAGAACGACGAGCTCATGCAGAGCATGTCGCCGCACAAGATGTTCCGGCGCGCCTTCGTCGAGGAGCACGGTCTGCGGTTCCCCGAGGGCCCCTGGATCCTGGAGGATCTGGCCTTCGTCAGCGCCGCCTACCTGAAGGCCGAGCGGATCTCGGTGCTCGCCGACTACCCCTGCTACTACTGGATGAAGCGGGACGACGGCGGCAACAACACCCAGCACCGCTTCAACCCGCGCCACGGCTTCTGGGACAACTGCCGCACCATCGTGGGTCAGATCAAGGACGGCACGCCCTCCTCCGACGACGTCGACGCGCTGCAGAACCGTCTCCTGCACCGCCTCTACCACGTCGAAATCCTCTCCCGCACCCGCGAACCCGAGATCCTCCGCGAGGACCCCGCCGAGCAGCGTGAGCGGTTCGCGGCGGCCCGGAAGCTGGCTGTCGAGGAGTTCCCGCCCGCCGTGCGCGACGGCCTTCCCACCGTGTCCCGGCTGCGCGCCGAGCTCCTGGAACGCAGCGACTTCGACGGCGCCGTCGCCCTCGCCGAGCGGGTGCGTCAGGTCAAGGCCCGCAGCGTCGTCGGCGGGCCGCGCTGGGAGGACGGCCGGCTGGTCGCCGACGTCACGCTGGACCTGCTGCGCGGGGACGGCGAGCCGTTGGTGCTCGTCGAGCGGGACGGCAAGCGGTGGCTGGACCCCGAGCTGCTGGCCGGGGTGCCGGGGACCGAGGACGGCTGGGAGGTCCGCGACCCGTTCCGGCTGGCGTACGCCGAACTGGTCGTCAAGGACCGGGACCACGAGGACTGGTGGTACCCGGAGGGCGACCTGGAGGTGCGGCTCGAACCCGCGGGCGCGGGGCGCTCGCGGCTCGTCGCGTCCGGGCGGCTGCTCCTCGACCCCGAACGGCTCGCGGGCGGGCGGCCGTTGGAGCGCGGGGTGCACGACGTGTGGGCGTACGTGCAACTGCTGGGCGTCGACCGGATGGTCCGCCTCACCGGGGACGGCACCCCGGGGGCCCCGGCGGCGGGCCCGGCGCTGACCGGTGGGCGGCTCGCGCTGCCGTACTGGACCGGCAGCGGTCAGCTCGCCCTCGACGTGGACCAGCGCCAGCGCAGGCTCGGTCCCGACACCGCCGGTGCCGCCGCGGCCAACTCCGGGCGCGGGGAGCGGTCGCTTCCGCTGCCCTACGTGGCGGCGACGGCGGCCGGCGGCACGGCTCGCCTCAAGGTCACCGTGTCCGCGCTGACGGTGGACGCCGAGCTGGTTCCCGGCGACCGCGGGGCGACCGCCGTCCTGCGGCTGCCCGCTCGGCTCAAGCTGCCGGACGGGCGTCACCCGGTCGGCCTGCCGAGGACCGACGCCCCCGTCGCCCACGCCGTCGTCCGTGACGGCACCCTGCTGCGGCTGGAGGGCCCGGCCCACGAGACCGGCACCGGACGCCGGCTCCTCGACGCGGTCGCGGACAACCGCCAGGTCCGGCGGGTACGGCGGCGGCTCGGCCGATAAGGCGGCAGAGCGGCAGGTGGGGCACCGCACGGAGGCCGGTGCCCCGCCGTGCGTCACGCGTACGCCGAGATGTCCTTGATCATCGCGAATCCGAGGCCGTACGCGCTCATGCCTCTCCCGTACGCCCCCACGTGCACCCCCTCCTGGGTGGAGCCGGCGAGGACCCAGCCGAACTCCGACTCCCGGTAGTGGAAGGGCGTGGGCACGCCGTCCACCGGGAGGGACAGGGTGGACCAGTCGGGTCCGTCGAGGTCGTCCGCCAGGACCCAGGCCGTCTCGGTCTGCTGGTCCAGCCAGTCGTCGCGCAGGGAGTGGTCCATCTGGCCGGGCCAGGTGAACGACAGCAGCCCCACCCCGGCCAGCCAGGCGGCGGAGGAGACCGACGTGGCCTCCAGCAGCCCCGTGCCGTCCGCGCTTCTGCGGGACGGGTTCGCGGCGACCGTGACCACGACCGCGAACTTCTCCTTCGGCTCCCCCGTGGAGCCCGCCTCGTTCTTCACCGAGGGCTCGTCACCGTGCCCGATCGAGCCGTGCTCGACGGCCCCGTCGGCCGACGTGCCGACCTGCATCAGCCAGCGCGGCCCCGTGAACGCCTCGTCGAGGCCGTACCAGGGGAAGGGCGCCTGAAGGTAGCCGTCGACCGTGCGCCGGGCGGAGGGAACCTGCTGGCCACCCTCCGCGGCCGGCGCCTGCGCGACTGCCCCACTCGTCGTCTCCATGTGCCGGACGCCTCCTACTAGCTCTCGTCGGACCGGACCGGCCCGCCCCCCTTCGGGCGGCGTCGCTGGTTCGCGTACGGCCCGCACAACAACTCGGCAGCATAGCCACACCGCTCCGAGCTGCGCGGAAACCGCCCGGCGCGCGGGGCGCACGGAGGGTGGCTTCCGGCCGTACGAGGGGGGCAGAAGGTGCGGGCGGGATATGAGACGCGTCACGTACGACGACGGAAGGCGCCCTCGAGCTCAACTGCTCGGCAGGCGCCTTCCGATGGGGCGTACGGCTCAGGTGGCGTCCGCGTCGAAGGGCGGGCGCTCGTCCTTGCCGGGCTCCTCGGCCTTCTTGGTCATGTCGATCCGGCCACCCGAGGAGGACGAGGACGGCGAGGCGTCCGTGCTGTGCACGGCGTCGGTGA
Source organism: Streptomyces sp. NPDC107471 (assembly GCF_055582845.1). Taxonomy (NCBI): domain Bacteria; kingdom Bacillati; phylum Actinomycetota; class Actinomycetes; order Kitasatosporales; family Streptomycetaceae; genus Streptomyces; species Streptomyces sp. NPDC107471. The sequence goes on from NZ_JBVJPC010000002.1 coordinate 306,608, forward strand.
CCTCGGCCATCTCCTTCTTCAGGTCGAAGCCGTTGCGGATCTCCTTGAGACCCAGCTCGTCGTTGTCGAGCTGCTTGCGGATGAAGGTCTTGGGGTTGAGGTCCTCGAACTCGAAGTCCTTGAACTCCGGGCCCAGCTCCTGCCGGATGTCCTGCTTGGCGCTCTCGGAGAACTCGCGGATCTTGCGCACGGTCCGCATGACGTCCTGGATGACCTTCGGGAGCTTGTCCGGACCGAAGACGAGCACGGCGAGGACAACGAGCGTGATCAGCTCGAGCGGTCCTATGTCATTGAACACCTGAAGCTCCTTGCGATGTCCTCGGTCCTCGGCCCTCGGTGGTCTGTGCGGGTCTTCCGTGGTCCGGGCCGGGTCCACGGTACCTGGGGATGCCGTTCGACCGGTACCTTCCCGGGGCCCTGGAGTACCGGCGGACGGGCGGTTTTCCGGGTTGTTTGCCCGCTGGACCAGGGTTCGAGGGCGTCTCTGTGAGGTTTCTGTTAATCGGTCCGCGGGGCGGGGCGCCAGGTGGGTGACGGCGTCACCGGGGTCGACGGCATGACGCAGCCGCGGCCCGGGGACACGGGCCGGGGAGTCGAGGAGGACGCGGTCAGCGGGTGGCGCCGGGCGGCGTGGGCGCTGACGTGGTGGAGGGGACGGGTGCGGCGAGGAGGCCGGAGGCGGTGAGGTCCGGCGTCTTGGACAGGGAGGTCAGGGTGAGCGGCGGGGTGGCGCTGAGCGGACGTATGAGAGGGGACATCGCGGCGGCTCCGGCGACCACGGGTGCCGTGAGCGTGTGCAGGGCCGCCTCCTGCACCTGGGCGGGGATGCCCGGCAGCAGGGGCGCGGAGGCCGTGATCGAAGCGACCGGGGTGTCGCCCGGCATCCGCTGTCCCTGTCCCTGCGCGAGCAGCGGAGCCGTGCCGCGGCGGCGCTGGTTCTCCGGCACGACGGCTCCGGTGCCGGGTGTGCGCGCCGGGGTCACGTTGCTGCCGGCGCCGCGCGCGTCGGTGTCGCCGGGCACGCCCGTGGTGACGCCGCCCAGCGCGATCGCGGCCAGCGAGACCGCTCCGGCGGCGACGACCGCGAACCGCATGCCGCGCGAGGCCGAGCGGTCGGCGTCGTGACGGCTGACGTCATGGATGCGGAAGCCCCGGCCGGCGGGGGGCGGGAGCACCGGGGCGTGCGGGCGGGCGGGGACGTAGTCGAACGCGAAGCGCTCGCCACGTCGCACGCCGAAGGCTCCGGCGGCGGGTCTTCCCGACAGTCCGCCGAATCCCGCCCCGTCGAACGGCGAGCTGTCGCCGTCCTCCGGATCACCTCCCGGCAGGCCCTGGAGGCGGGCCAGGAAACTCTCTGAGGGCGGGGGCGGCGCGGCCTCCGCGAAGACGTTCTTCAGGCGGCGCTGGGCGTCCGCCTCCGCCTTGCACTTCGGACAGGTGGCGAGATGCGCGAGGACACGCTCGCGCGTCGCATGACCGAGCTCGCCGTCCACCAGGGCGGCGAGTCGGTCTCCCAGATGCTGTTCCGCGAGGCTCCCCTCGCCGGGTTTGGGCAGTGATCCACTCACGCGGACGCGCCCCCTCCCCCCAGCGCGGGAACCCGGGCCATGAACGAGCGGCGCTCGGCACGGGCCTCGGGTGAGCGGTGGGCGAGGGCCTTGCGCAACTGGGAACGGCCGCGGTGGATCCGCGAGCGGACGGTGCCGAGCTTGACGCCCAGGGTCGCGGCGATCTCCTCGTACGACAGTCCCTCGATGTCGCACAGGACGACCGCGGCGCGGAACTCCGGGGCGAGGGTGTCGAGGGCCTGCTGGACGTCCGCGTCGAAGTGCGCGTCGTTGAAGACCTGCTGGGGCGACGGCTCGCGGCTGGGCAGGCGCTCGGCCGCGTCCTCGCCGAGGGCGTCGAAGCGGATGCGCTGCTTGCGGCGGACCATGTCCAGGAAGAGGTTGGTGGTGATGCGGTGCAGCCAGCCCTCGAAGGTGCCCGGTGTGTACGTGGACAGCGAGCGGAAGACGCGGACGAAGACCTCCTGCGTGAGGTCCTCGGCGTCGTGCTGGTTACCGGTGAGGCGGTACGCGAGGCGGTAGACGCGGCCGCTGTGCGTGCTGACGATCTCCTCCCAGGTGGGCGGAGTCCACGCCTGCCCGTCCGCGTCGGTGGCGAAGGTCGCGGTCTGGGCGTAGTCGCCGGCGTGGCTGTGGTCAGCGGTGTCGTTCACGGATTTCGGCCTGCCCGCCGATCCGAGGAAGCGCCGCAGCACTCCCCCACGATCTCCAGGTGCGGCCGCACCTCCCCTGTCGGCTCTGGTTGTCTCCAGTGGAGCCCCTACCATAGCCACCTCGCCCGTTAGCTCCGGATAAGCGGTTTTACGAGAATTTGATCTGGGCTGATACCACTCGGTCCCCTGCGTCAGCAGTTGCTCGAGGGCCCGCTCGGCTTCGTGATCCAACTGTGTCCCCCCGGGTGCGTCTCCACCCCTCTAAACGCCCGGTCCCATCTGCGGGTTCCCGGCGGCAACGGATACAGTCACGCCCAGGCAACCACGGGGCAAGGAGAGGGTCATTACCGGCAACCGGCAGACGAGCTGGGCGTTCGCCGACGCCTACGTCGCCGAGGACGAAGTCCTGAGCTGGGCCCGGGACCGGGCCCGTGAGGCGGGGCTGCGCTCGGTGTCGCCCGGCGCGGGCGCGGCGCTGCGTCTGCTGGCCGCCTCCGTGGATGCCAAGGCCGTCGCCGAGATCGGCACCGGAACCGGGGTCTCCGGCATCCATCTGTTGCACGGCATGCGCCCGGACGGGGTGCTGACCACCGTCGACCCCGAGCCGGAACACCAGCAGTTCGCCCGCCAGGCGTTCCGTGCCTGCGGTTTCGCCAGCAACCGGGCCCGGTTCATCCCGGGCCGCGCCCTGGACGTCCTGCCCCGCCTCGCCGACGCCGGCTACGACCTCGTCTTCTGCGACGGTGACCGGCAGGAGGTCATGGACTACCTCGCTGAATCGTTGCGCCTGCTGCGGCCGGGTGGCCTGGTGGTGTTCGAGGGCGTCTTCGCCAACGGCCGCACGGTGGACTCGGGGCCGCAGCCGACGGAGGTGCTGCGCCTGCGGGAGCTGCTGCGGGCCGTCCGGGAGAGCCCGGACCTGGTGCCGTCGCTGCTGCCGGTGGGCGACGGACTGCTCTGCGCGGTCAAGCGCTGAACCGGCGGCCCGGTGCGGCGTCCGCCCGGTGCCCCGTGACCCGGTGAGTGCCGTACGGCCATTCGTGGAGCCGCCCGGGCAAACCGCTGCCCCGGCACCTCAGGAGATGCCGGGGCAGCCGAAAGGGTATGGTCGCTTCCGCGTCAGCCGACGACCTTCTTGAGGGCGTCGCCGAGCGCGTCGGCCTCGTCAGGGGTCAGCTCGACGACGAGCCGACCGCCGCCTTCGAGCGGAACGCGCATGACGATGCCCCGCCCCTCCTTGGTCACCTCGAGCGGGCCATCACCCGTTCGCGGCTTCATGGCCGCCATGCTCGTTCCCCTTCCTGAAACCAGCTCATCGTCGTAGCCGACGGCCCTGGGAGGGCACGCGCGTCCAAGTGGGACACGTGACACCGGCATCGAACACATTGCTTCCAAGCCATTATCCCGCATCTCAGGACCCGATGACCAACATCAGTCGGCATCGCTTGGGCAACGCGCGCGAGCAAAACCACTCAATTCGGCGATGTGGCTGCGATACTCCGCCACCGCGTCGATCCCGGCCGGTCACCGGCGCCGCGGATTTGTTTGACGCAGGTCACACGTCCGGTCCGGTCCCCGGACGGCGATCTCCGCCATGCTGTCCTTCGGACATCGGATGCAGCGGACACACCGGAGGGGATACGCCATGGCCGACACCGTGCTCTACGAGGTGCACGACGGGCTCGCGACGATCACGCTGAACCGGCCGGAGGCGATGAACGCGCTGAACATCGCCACCAAGGTCGCGCTGCGGGAGGCCGTGGAGTCGGCGGCCTCGGACGACGCCGTACGGACCGTGCTGCTGACCGCCGCCGGGGAGCGGGCGTTCTGCGTGGGCCAGGACCTCAAGGAGCACATCGGGCTGCTCGCCGAGGGCTCGACGAAGGTCATGAGCACGGTCAAGGAGCACTACAACCCGATCGTGCGGGCGCTGACGGAGATGCCGAAGCCGGTCGTGGCCGGTGTGAACGGGGTCGCGGCCGGCGCCGGCTTCGGGCTCGTGCTCGCGGCGGACTACCGGGTGGCGGCGGACACGGCCGCGTTCAACACGTCGTTCGCGGGGGTGGCGCTGACCGCGGACTCCGGGATCTCGTGGACGCTGCCGCGCGTGGTGGGGCCGGGGCGCGCCGCCGACCTTCTGCTCTTCCCGCGGACCATGTCGGCCCGGGACGCGCACGACCTGGGGATCGTCAACCGTCTCGTGCCCTCCACCGACCTGCCCGCCGAGGCCGAGAAGGTGGCGCGGGCCCTGGCCGAGGGGCCGACGGTGGCGTACGGCGCGATCAAGGAGTCCCTCGCGTACGCGCTGTCGCACACCCTGGCGGAGACGCTGGAGAAGGAGGACGAGCTCCAGACCCGGGCCGGGGCCTCCGAGGACCACGCGATCGCCGTGCGGGCCTTCGTGAACAAGGAGACGCCCAAGTACCTGGGCCGCTAGGGCTCAGCCGCTCCTCGCGACGCAGGTCTCCAGGTGGTCGTCGACCAGTCCGCAGGCCTGCATCAGCGCGTACGCCGTCGTGGGGCCCACGAAGCGCAGGCCGCGCTTCTTCAGCGCCTTGGACAGGGCCGTCGACTCCGGGGTGACCGCGGGCACGTCCGCGAGGGTCCGGGGGACCGCGTGCGTGTCCGGGGCGTGGGACCAGATCAGCTCGTCCAGCTCGCCCGGGGCCCAGTCGGCCAGCACGCGCGCGTTGGCCAGTGTCGCGTCGATCTTGGCGCGGTTGCGGATGATCCCCGGGTCGAGGAGCAGGCGGTCGCGGTCGGCCTCGCCGAACGCGGCCACCTTGGCGATCTCGAAGCCCGCGAAGGCGGCACGGAAACCCTCCCGGCGCCGCAGGATGGTGATCCAGGACAGACCGGACTGGAAGGCCTCCAGGCTGAGGCGTTCGTAGAGGGCGTCGTCGCCGTGGACCGGGCGGCCCCACTCCTCGTCGTGGTACGTCACGTAGTCCGGCGTGGACAGGGCCCAGGGGCAGCGGGGTGCGCCGTCCGGGCCGACCAGGGCGCCGCCCTCGCTCACTGCTGCTCCCCGGGGCTGTGCTCCGGCTTGTGCAGGGCACCGTGGGCCGCGGCCCGGGCGCCGGCCAGCGCGGACTCCAGGTCGGCGATCCGGGCGTCCCGCTCGGCGAGCTCGGCACCGAGCCGGCCGAGCGCGTCGTCGACGTCCGCCATGCGGTAGCCGCGGGCGGTCAGCGGGAAGCGCAGGTTGTCGATGTCCGTACGGTTCACCGGCCGGTCGGGCGGCAGCGGGTCCTGGAGCCGCTCGGGGGTCACGTCGGGCAGCGGGCCGTCGCTGTCGCCGCCGCCCACCACGGCGAGCGTCACCGCGGCGACCACGACCGCGAGCGCGATGACCAGGAACAAGAACATAACCATCGCTGAGGTCCCCAGGGTCCCTGCCGGTGTCCGGCCACCGGCGTCGAATGTGTCAGGCTCCGATCGTGCCATGCGAGTCTGACAGTTAGGGTCGCAGGCGGCCGCAGAGGCCGAACACACAGACGTACGAAGTGAGGTCACAGGGGATGCTCAGGCTGGGCAGGCGTGAATTCCACGCGCACGAGCCGGTGATCATGGCGATCGTGAACCGGACCCCCGACTCCTTCTACGACCAGGGCGCCACGTTCCTCGACGAGCCCGCCCTCGCGCGCGTGGAGCAGGCGGTGGCCGAGGGGGCCGCCATCATCGACATCGGCGGGGTCAAGGCCGGCCCGGGCGAAGAGGTGTCCGCGGCGGAGGAGGCCCGGCGGACCGTCGGGTTCGTGGCCGAGGTGCGGCGGCGGTTCCCCGACGTGGTGATCAGCGTCGACACCTGGCGGGCGTCCGTCGGCGAGGCGGTGTGCGAGGCCGGGGCCGATCTGCTGAACGACGCGTGGGGCGGGGTCGACCCGGGACTCGCCGAGGTCGCCGCGCGGTACGAGGTGGGCCTCGTGTGCACGCACGCCGGGGGCGCCGAGCCGCGGACCCGGCCGCATCGGGTGACGTACGACGACGTCATGGCCGACATCCTGCGGGTGACCGTGGGTCTGGCCGAGCGGGCGGTCGCGCTCGGGGTGCCCCGGGAGTCGGTGCTGATCGATCCCGGGCACGACTTCGGGAAGAACACACGGCACAGCCTGGAGGCGACCCGGCGGCTCGGCGAGATGGTCGGGACGGGGTGGCCGGTGCTGGTGTCGTTGTCCAACAAGGACTTCGTGGGCGAGACCCTGGACAAGCCGGTGAAGGAGCGGGTGGTCGGCACCTTGGCGACGACGGCCGTGTCCGCGTGGCTGGGGGCGCAGGTGTACCGGGTGCACGAGGTGGCGGAGACGCGGCAGGTGCTGGACATGGTGGCGTCGATCGCGGGGCACCGGCCGCCGGCGGTCGCGCGTCGGGGGCTGGCGTAGGGCCTCTCTCGCCCCCGCCGCCCCTACCCGTCCCGTCCTCCAGGGGGCGCTGCCCCCTTCGACCCCCGACTCGGGGGCCAGCCCCCGGACCCCCGCTCCTCAAACGCCGGAGGGGCTGACGTCCAGCCCCTCCGGCGTTGCGAGGCCCGCAGGGACTACCGCCCCGCCTCCTTGGACACCAGCGCCACCGCCTCGTCCACGTCGTCCGTCACGTGGAACAGCAGCAGGTCCTTCTCCGAGGCCTTGCCCTGGGCGACGAGCGTGTTGGTGAGCCAGTCGACCAGGCCGCCCCAGTACTCGGTGCCAAAAAGGACGATCGGGAAGCGGGTGACCTTCTGGGTCTGGACGAGGGTCAGGGCCTCGAAGAGCTCGTCGAGGGTGCCGAGGCCGCCCGGCAGGACCACGAACCCCTGCGCGTACTTCACGAACATCATCTTGCGGACGAAGAAGTAGCGGAAGTTGAGGCCGATGTCGACGTAGGGGTTGAGCCCCTGCTCGAAGGGGAGCTCGATGCCGAGGCCGACGGAGGTGCCCTTGGCCTCGCAGGCGCCCTTGTTGGCGGCCTCCATCGCGCCGGGCCCGCCGCCGGTGATCACGGCGAAGCCGGCCTCCACCAGACCCCGGCCGAGCCGTACGCCCGCCTCGTACTCGGGGGAGTCCGCCGGTGTCCGGGCCGAGCCGAACACGCTGATCGCGGGCGGGAGTTCGGCGAGGGTGCCGAAGCCCTCGATGAACTCCGACTGGATGCGCAGTACGCGCCAGGGGTCGGTGTGGACCCAGTCCGAGGGGCCGCCCGCGTCCAGCAGGCGCTGGTCGGTGGTGCTCGCCGTGACCTGTCCCCGCCTGCGGAGGACGGGTCCCAGGCGCTGCTCCTCCGGCGGCTGCTTCTTGCCCTCGGGGTTCCCGGTAGCCATGTGCGCTCCCTCCGCTTGCCTGGTGTTCCGTCTCAGCGTAGATCTATGCGGGTTACGGAGGGGGGACGTACGCGTGTCCGCCATGAAGCGCCACCGGCGCACCGCCTCGTCACGACGTCAGCCAGGCCCGCAGCTTCTCCTCCGCCTGCGGGATCAGCGACGCCTTCACCCGCTCGTCCACCTTGTGCGCGAGCAGCGGCTGACCTGGACTGTAGTTCACCGCGGGCACGCCGAGCGCGCTGAAGCGGGACACGTCCGTCCAGCCGAACTTGGGGCGGGCCACGCCCCCGACCGCGGCCATGAAGGCCTGGGCGACGGGGTGGGTCAGGCCGGGGCGGGCGCCGCCGGTGTGGTCGTCGACGGTGAACTCGTCGACCCCGCAGTCCGCGAAGAAATCCCTCACGAAGGCCTCCGCCTCGGCCTCGCTGCGGTCCGGGGCGTAACGGAAGTTGACCGTCAGCGTGCAGGAGTCGGGGATGACGTTGGTCGCCACGCCGCCCTCCACCCGCACGGCGTTGAGCCCCTCGTGGAACTCCAGTCCGTCCACCACCGGCTTGCGCGGCTCGTAGGCCGCCAGCCTGGCGAGGGCGGGGGCGGCCTTGTGGATCGCGTTGGACCCCATCCACGCGCGCGCGGAGTGCGCCCGCTCGCCCTTGAACGTCAGCAGGACGCGCAGGGTTCCCTGGCAGCCGCCCTCGACCTGGTTGTCCGTCGGCTCCAGGAGGACCGCGAAGTCTCCCTCCAGCCACTCGGGATGGGCCTCGGCCACATGTCCCAGGCCGTTGAGGTGGGCCGCGACCTCTTCGTTGTCGTAGAAGATGAAGGTGAGGTCGCGGTTGGGCTCGGGGAGCGTCGCGGCGATGCGCAACTGGACCGCGACCCCGGACTTCATGTCGCAGGTGCCGCAGCCCCACAGGTAGCCCTCGTCGTCGAGGCGGGAGGGGACGTTGCCCGCGATGGGGACGGTGTCGATGTGGCCGGCGAGGATGACGCGTTCCGGACGGCCGAGGTTCGTGCGGGCGACGACGTTGTTGCCGTGGCGGTCGACCGTCAGGTGCGGCAGGGCGCGCAGGGCGCTCTCGATCGCGTCCGCGAGGGGCTTCTCGGTGCCGCTCTCGGAGGGGAAGTCGACGAGCTGCGCGGTGAGCCGGGCGGCGTCCAGCGATAGGTCAAGCGGGGTGTCGGCCATGCTCCCGACCCTAACTCCCCCGCTGCGCGCACTGACTCTCCCGTCCGGCACAGGTGTCTCAGTACTCTCCAGTATCTTGTCCGGATGCCAGAGCCGTTGCCCCCTACTCGCAAGCGCCGTGGCCGTCTCCTCCGCTTCGGGGCGGCCCTCGTGGTCCTGTGCGCGGTCGCCGGTTATCTCGTGGTGCAGTACGTCACCGGCGGCACCGACGGGCCGACCTGCCGGGTCGTCTCCGGCAAGGCGGGCGGGCCGTCGTACGAGTTCACGCCCGAGCAGGCGGTGAACGCGGCGACGATCACCGCCGTCGGCACCGGGCGCGGGCTGCCGGAGCGGGCCGTGACCGTCGCGCTCGCCACCGCGCTCCAGGAGTCGGGGCTGCGCAACATCTCGCACGGCGACCGCGACTCCCTCGGCCTGTTCCAGCAGCGTCCCTCGCAGGGCTGGGGCACCCCGGAGGAGATCCTGGACCCGACGTACGCGGCGGGCGAGTTCTACAAGCACCTGGTCAAGGTGCGCGGCTACCAGGACCTCCCGCTGACCGTCGCCGCCCAGCGCGTGCAGCGCAGCGGCTATCCGGAGGCGTACGCCAAGCACGAGCCGGACGCCCGGCTGCTGGCCGCCGCCCTCACCGGCACCTCGGCGGCCACCCTCACCTGTGACGGCCGCCAGGAGAGCGGTGGGGCCGCGCAGGCCGCCGCCACCGGCCCGGACGCGGTGCGCTCGGCCCTCGTGCGGGACTTCGGGCGCGACGCGCTGGAGACGGCCGCCGCCGAGGTGGGCGACAGGGCCGAGCCGAGCCCGGCGCCCACCGCGGACGCGCGCACCGTGACCCTCCCGGTGCGCGCGGAGACCGGCGCGGGCGACCACCGCAGCGTCACCGAGCGCGGCTGGCAGCTCGCCCACTGGGCGGTCGCCAACGCCTCGGCGCTGCGCATCGAGCGGGTCACGTACGCCGGTCGGCAGTGGACGGCCGGGAACACCGCGAGCGAGTGGCGGGCGGCAGGCGGCGAGGACGGCACCGGCTCGGTGCGGATACTGACGGCACGGTAGTTCGGAAGATCACCTGGAAGGGTCGCGTCCGGCCGTCGCCGCGGCGGGGGTGCGCAGGTTTTCGTGACCTCACCCCCGCATCCGCGAAATCCCTTGAGAACAAAGGGCTGCGGGGATTCGAAGGACTTTCGGACCGGAAGGTTTTTGCCCGTTTTTATCCGCAGGTGATAATGCGACGCATTGCCAACTCTTTACGTTGCGCGTCCGCAACCTTCGTCGGCCTCGAGCGGTAGTCACGGCGTCCTAGCAACGTTTCCTCCGTCGAAGGAGCAACATGTCCCTCCCCCTGACCCGCAGGATCGCCCGTGCCGCGCTGCTCGTCGCTGCCGGAGCGGCCGCCGGGGTCGGTGCGGCCGGCTCCGCCAGTGCGGCCCCCGCCGCGCTGCCCGCCACTCCGAACCTCGGCGGGCTGACCGCTCTGGACGGGGCGCACGTCGGCAACACGGTGGACGGCGCGACGCAGAACCTGACCGGGACCGCGGGCAAGACCGGCGGCAAGGCCGTCGAGAAGGCGGTGCCGTCCGCGGGCAAGGCCGGCGGCAAGGCCGTGAAGAAGGCGGCGCCGGTGGCGCAGAAGACGGCGGGCGACGCCGCGGGCTCCGCCGGGGGCGTCCTCGGCGACACGACGTCGACGGCGACGAAGGGCGGTCTGCCGACCGACTCCCTCGCCAAGGGCGGCGGCCTGCCGTCGGCGGACACCCTCCCGGTGAAGAGCCTCCCGCTCGGCTAGTACCCCGCGGCTACGGCGAAGGGGCCCGGGGAACTCCCTGGGCCCCTTCGGCGCGTTCGGGGGGCGTCACGCCAGTCGCTCGACCGCCGCACGCACCCGCTCGTCCGTCGCCGTCAGCGCGACCCGTACGAACTTCTCGCCCGCCGTGCCGTAGAAGTCGCCGGGGGCCGCCAGGATGCCGAGGTCGGCCAGATGCCCGACGGTCGTCCAGCAGGACTCGTCCCTGGTCGCCCACAGGTAGAGGCTGGCCTCGCTGTGCTCGATCCGGAAGCCGTGGCCGAGGAGGGCCTCGCGCAGCAGCGTCCTGCGGGCCGCGTAGCGCTCGCGCTGCTCCCGCACGTGGGTGTCGTCGCCCAGGGCCGCCACCACGGCGGCCTGGGTGGGCGCCGAGGTCATCATGCCGCCGTGCTTGCGGATCTCCAGCAGGGGCGCCAGGACGGCCGGGTCGCCCGCGAGGAAGGCCGCCCGGTAGCCGGCGAGGTTCGACCGCTTCGACAGCGAGTGGACGGCCACGATGCCGTCGTAGGAGCCGCCGTTGACGTCCGGGTGCAGGACCGAGACCGGGTCGGCCTCCCAGCCCAGCTCCAGGTAGCACTCGTCGGAGAAGACCAGGATGCCGTGGGACCTGGCCCAGGCGACGATCCTCGTCAGCTCGTCCTTGGCGAGCACCTTGCCGGTCGGGTTCGACGGGGAGTTGAGCCACAGGAGCTTCAGGCCCGCCGGGTCCAGCTCGGTCGGGTCGTCGTAGACCTCGTACTCGGCGCGGGCCAGGCGGGCGCCGACCTCGTACGTCGGATAGGCGAGCCGCGGGTACGCGACCCGGTCGCCCGGGCCCAGGCCGAGCTGGGTCGGGAGCCAGGCGACGAGTTCCTTGGAGCCGACGATCGGCAGGACGTGGCGGTGGGTGACCTCACGGGCGCCCAGGCGCCGCTCGACCCAGCCGGTGATCGCGTCGCGCAGGGCCGGGGTGCCCCACACCGTCGGGTAGCCCGGGGAGTCCGCCGCGTCGATCAGGGCCTTCTGGACGAGATCGGGGACCGGGTCGACCGGGGTGCCGACGGACAGGTCGACGATGCCGCCCGGATGCTCTTGAGCCGTCTTCTTGTACGGCTCCAGTCGGTCCCAGGGGAAGGCGGGAAGGCGGTCGGAGACTGCGGACACGGCTGTGGCGCTCACTTTCGGGTCGTACGGCAAACGCCTCGGTCCCGCACGGCCGCGCTCGGAGGCGATCAGGCCGTACGGGACCGAGGCGGCACGAGGTGCGGGCCGCTGATGCGGATGACTATGCCTGCGGCGGCAGCGCGGCGATGAACGGGTGGTCCCGCTCGATCAGACCGAGCTTGCTGGCGCCGCCGGGCGAGCCGAGATCGTCGAAGAACTCGACGTTCGCCTTGTAGTAGTCCTTCCACTCGTCCGGGGTGTCGTCCTCGTAGAAGATCGCCTCGACCGGGCAGACCGGCTCACAGGCACCACAGTCGACGCATTCGTCCGGGTGGATGTACAAGGACCGGGAGCCCTCGTAGATGCAGTCGACCGGGCACTCCTCGATGCAGGCCTTGTCCTTCACGTCGACACAAGGCTGCGCGATGACGTAGGTCACGCTGTCGTTCCTCCTCGATAGGGCGCTGGCGGGCCTCCTCAGGCTCCGCCGCCTGGCGCGCGGGAGCGCGGCGTCGTCGATGCCCGCCCCTAGTATCTCCGTTCTTGGGCATGATCCGAACAGGAGGGGTGAACTGACCTGTGGAAATCTCCGCCGCGGGACGCCTCGTCGTCCGTATCTCCGCAGTTGACGTGGGCAAACGGGTCTCCGTGCGGTGCCTGGACGACGCCGGTGGCGCCGGGCAGAAGTTCACCGACACGGTGGGTGTTCTCACATCATGGGACGACGGTGTGCTGATGATCACGCGCCGGGATGGCGAAAGCGTCCGCATCGCGGAATCCACGCTGGTCGCGGGCAAGGTCGTGCCCGCCGAGCCGGCCCGCCGCAGGGGTCCCGCCGCCTCCTACGAGGAGCTGGCCCGGATCACCGCGCGCGGCTGGCGGCCCGTCGAGAGCGAGTGGCTCGGCGAGTGGGAGCTGCGCGCCGCCTCCGGGTTCACCCGCCGCGCCAACTCGGTGCTGCCGCTCGGCGACCCGGGCCTGCCGCTCGACGAGGCCCTGGCCGCCGTACGACGCTGGTACGGCGACCGCGGCCTGCCCGCGTACGTCCAGACGGCGACCGGCGCCGCAGGCACCCAGGAGGTGCTGTGCGCGGAGCTGGAGGCGCGCGGGTGGACGCGGGAGGTGACGGCGGAGTTGTGGACCGGGGCACTGGCACCGGTCGCGGACCGGCCGTCCGGCGAGGACGTGGTCCTGTCCCGGGAGGCCGGCGCGGACTGGCTGGCCCGCTACCAGCGCAAGGGGGTGGACGAGGTGGCGCTGCGGGTGCTCGGCAGCGGCCCGTCGGTGTGGTTCGCCACCGTCCCCGGCGCGGGGGCACCGGCCGCGATCGGGCGGTGTGTCGTGGACGGCCGGTGGGCCGGGTTCGCCGCGGTCGAGGTGGATCCCGCGCTGCGGCGGCGTGGCCTGGCCTCGGCCGTGATGGCGGCCCTGGCGCGGCGGGCCCTGGACGAGGGGGCGTCGGCCGCGTGGCTCCAGGTCGAGTCGGACAACGCCGGTGCGCGGGCCCTGTACGAGCGGATGGGCTTCACCGCGCACCACGCCTACCACCACTACCGCGAGCCGGACGTCTCCGGCGGGGCGCGGTAGTAGCGATCGCCGCGAAAGGGCACGAGCCAGCTATGCGTCCCCCGTTTCCGCCCCCGCCCGAACGTTCCGCCGAGCTCCGGAGGCGGTTCGCCGAAGAGGCGCGGTCCGAGCGGCCCGATCTGTCCGCGCTGTGCCTGCTCGTGGGCGCGCAGGCGGACGGGGCGCTCGACGAGGCCGGCATCGACGCGGCCCAGATCGAACTCGACGCGCTGGCCGGGCGGTTGCCGTTCCGGCCGGGCGGACCGCGCTCGTGGGCGGTGGCGTTGCGGGAGCTGCTGGGCGACCGGTGCGGGTTCCGCGGTTCCGCCGGGGACTACCAGCGACTGGAGTCGTCGTTGCTGCACGAGGTGCTGGTGCGGCGGCGCGGGCTGCCGATCCTGCTGTCGGTGGTGTGGATGGAGGTGGCCCGGCGGGCGGGGGCTCCCGTGCACGGGGTCGCTCTGCCGGGGCACTTCGTCGTGGGGTTCGGGGCGCCGGAGGAGCAGGTGCTGGCCGATCCCTTCGACGGGGGGCGGGTGTTGAGCGGGGGCGACGCGGAGGTGCTGGTCGCCGGGGCGACCGGGGGCTCGCTGGATCCGTCGATGCTGGGACCGGCGAATCCGCTGGAGGTGGTGCAGCGGATCCTGAACAACGTGCGGGCGTGGGCCGCGGCCCGTCCCGAGCGGTCAGACGTGGGGCTGTGGGCCGTGGAGCTGGCCCTGCTGCTGCCCTCGCACCCGGCGCGACTGCGGTACGAGCGGGCGCAGTTGCTCGTGCAGCGGGGTGACTTCGTCGAGGGGGCCGGGGAGTTGGAGGCGTACGCGGGGGTGGTGGCGGCGGTGGACGAGGCGGCGGCGGCTCGGATTCGGCAGCAGGCCCATTCCGCTCGAGCGATGTTGAACTGACGGTTGTGTGGCGTCTGCGGCCCGGTGGGGGCTTGTCGCGCAGTTCCCCGCGCCCCTAAAAGCAAAAGGCCCTCACAGCCAGCCCTTCTCCCTTGCGATCCGGACTGCCTCCGCCCGATTCCGGACCGCCAGTTTCTGGATCGCCGTCGAGAGGTAGTTGCGGACCGTGCCCTGGGAGAGGTGGAGTTCCTTGGCCAGTTCGGCATTGGTGGAACCGTCCGCCGCCGCTCGCAGGACCTCTCGCTCCCTGTCCGTCAGGGGGTTCGCGCCCTCCGCCAGGGCCGCCGCCGCGAGGGTGGGGTCGATGACCCGCTCCCCCGCCAGCACCTTGCGTACCGCTTCGGCCAGTTGGGCCGCGGGCGCGTCCTTGACCAGGAAGGCGTCGGCGCCCGACTCCATCGCGCTGCGCAGGTAGCCGGGGCGGCCGAAGGTCGTGAGGATGACGAGCTTGACCGCCGGGAGTTCCTTGTGGAGCCGGGCCGCCGCCTCTATGCCCGTGGCGCCGGGCATCTCGATGTCCATGAGGGCCACGTCGATGTCGTGGGCGCGGGCCGCCGCCAGGACCTCGTCGCCGCGGGCCACTTGGGCAACGACCTCGATGTCGTCCTCCAGGCCGAGCAGGGCGGCCAGGGCCTCGCGGACCATCGACTGGTCCTCGGCGAGCAGGACCTTGATCGTGCGGCTCGTCATATAGCGGATCCTATGTCGGCCGCGGACCCCGCGGGCACGCGGGCGACCAGCCGGAAGCCGCGCCGGGTGCCGCCGGCCTCCAGGGTGCCGCCGGCCTTCTCCAGGCGCTCGGTCAGCCCGGCGAGGCCGTTGCCGGGGCCGTCGCCCGAGCCGCCCGAACCGTCGTCCTCGACGGTGAGTTCGAGCCGCGGCCCGTTTAGGGTCTGGCGGTGCAGCAGCTCCACCGTGCAGCCGCGGGCACCGCTGTGCCGTACGACGTTGGTGACCGCCTCGCGCAGCGCCCAGGCCAGGGCGGACTCGCTCTCCTCGGGGACGCCCGTGAGGTCGGGCTCGGCGGGCAGGGTGGCGCTCACTCCGGCAGCCGCCAACGCGACCTGGGCGCCCGCCAGTTCCGCGGCGAGGCGGGCGCGCCGGTAGCCGGAGACGGCCTCGCGGACGTCCACCAGGGCCTGCCGGCTGACCTGTTCGATGTCGGCGACCTGCTGGGCCGCCTTGTCGGGGTGGGCGGGGAGCATCCGGCCCGCCAGTTCGCTCTTCAGGGTGATCAGGGACAGGGAGTGGCCGAGGAGGTCGTGCAGGTCCCTGGCCAGGCGCAGCCGCTCCTCGTTGGCGGCGAGCTGGGCGACCCGGGCCCGCGCCTCCCGCAACTCGATGGTCGTCCGCACGAGTTCGCGGACGCCGGTCATCGCGAAGCCGCCGAGCAGGGCCGGGATGAGCAGCGCGCCGATGTACTCCGTGCCATCGGTGACGACCAGGGCGAGGGCCGCCATCAGCGCGGACGCGGCGGGGACGGTCCAGCGGGCGAGCCGCAGCGGCAGGGCCGCGCCGGACGCGATCGACACGTACACGAACAGGACCAGCCACTCGCGGCCCAGGGTGAGGACGAGCAGGGCCGACTCGGCCGAGAGGACCGCGAGGGAGGCGAACACGAACTCCAGGGCGTTGCGGCGGCCCGTCCTGAACAGCAGGGCCAGGTACCAGGCGACGAAGCCCGCGAGGCCGAGCCAGCCGAGCACGGTGGCCAGGGCGCTGTGGCCGCCGTGCAGGAGGTCCGAGACGGGTGCGCTCAGATAGACCAGCCAGATGCCCGTCCACAGCATCTTGACCATCATCTGCTTGCGGGTCTCCGGGCGCTGCCCGATCCCGACGCCGGTGCCGCTCACGCCTTCAACGTGTCCTTCCGGTACAGCCAGGCCGCGCCGCCCGCGAACAGGGCGAAGGAGACGGCCAGGATGGCGATGTCCTGTGCGTGCGGGGCACGGCTCTGCTCGATGGCCTGCCCGAGGGCAGCGTACGCGTGCGTGGGCAGCCACTCGGCGATGTCCTGGAGCCACTGCGGGAAGGTCGTCGTGGGCATCCACAGGCCGCCCAGCAGCGACAGTCCGAAGTAGGTGATCATGGTGATCGGGCGGACCGCGTCGCCGGTGGCGAGGTAGCCGATGGCGACGCCGAGCGCGGCGAAGACGAGGCTCCCGGCCCAGATCGCGCCGGTGAGGGCGAGCCACTGCCAGGCGTCCAGGCGTACGTCCTTGACGATCGCGGCGACGGCGAAGACGACCACGATCGAGGGCAGGCTCACCACGGCCGCGCTGGCCGTCTTGGCGAGGACGTAGCCGTGCCCCGGCAGGGTCGTCAGCCTCAACTGCCGTACCCAGCCGCCCTCCCGCTCCTTCGCGATGCGCTCGCTGTTGCCCATCAGGACGGCGGTCAGGGCGCCGAAGGAGGCCATCGAGACCATCATGTAGGTCGCGACCGTCAGGCCGGTGCCGTCGACCTTGTCGGTGGTCCCGGAGCCGCCCGCGATGATCAGGAACAGCAGCGACGGGTACAGCACCGAGAAGAACAGGAACTTGCGGTTGCGCAGGGCGCGGACGAGCTCCAGTCTGATCAGACCCCGCGAAGCGAACGTGTTCATGACTGCTTGGCCTCCTCGGCGGTGGTGATGGCGACGAAGGCCTGCTCCAGACCGAGCCCGGCGACTTCGAGGTTGCGGGGGTAGACGCCGAGGCCGTAGAGGGCGTGGACGGTCGCGTCGGCGTCGGTGGACTGGATGCGGACGGTGTGGCCGGACACGTCGATGGCGCTCAGGAACGGCAGCGCGCGCAGGGGGGCCTCGTCGATCGTGCCCTCCAGGTCGAAGGCGATCCTGCGGGCGCCCGCCTTGGCCTTGATCTCGGCGGCGGTGCCGTCGGCGAGGAGACGGCCGCGGTGCAGGACCAGCACCCGGTCGGCGATGGCGTCGGCCTCTTCGAGGTAGTGGGTGGCGAAGAGGACCGTACGGCCCTGGTCGGCCTGCTCGCGCATGGTGGCCCAGAAGGCCTGGCGGGTGGTGACGTCCATGCCGGTCGTCGGTTCGTCCAGGACGATCAGGTCGCTGTCGCCGGCGGTCGCGAGGGCGAAGCGGACCCGCTGGGCCTGGCCGCCGGAGAGCTTGTTGACCTTGCGGTCGGCGATCTGTGCGATGCCCGCGCGGGACAGCACCTCGGAGGGCCGGTACGGCCTCGGGTGCAGGTCACAGGCGAGCCGGACCAGTTCGGCGACCGTGACCTCGTCCATCAGGCCGCCGCTCTGCAGCATGGCGCCCACGCGTCCGGCGACGATCGCCTCGCGCGGGGTGCTGCCGAGGAGCCGGACGCTGCCGCTGTCGGGCTGCTTGAGGCCGAGCAGGAGATCGAGGGTGGTCGACTTGCCGGCGCCGTTGGGGCCGAGCAGCGCGACGGTCTCCCCCGGCCGCAGGGTCAGGGTCAGTCCGTCCACGGCGCGTACCTCGCCGTAGGCCTTGCTCACCTGGTCGAAGGCGACCACCGGGGCTGTCGTTGTCATACGGCCATGCTGGCCCCGCGGGTGCGGTGGCGGGCAGTGTCGGCCGTCCGGAGTGCCGCATGACATCTGTCATGCGGCACTCCGGCGCGCAGTGCGCGCGCGGTCAGCTCGGGTCGGTGTCGATGACCCCGACGCGCTCCGCCGCCGTCTTGCCGCGCAGCGCCTTGCGGAGGGCGGAGGCCACGTCCTCGGGCAGCACGTCGCGCTTGCCGCTCGCGCCGTTGATCTGCACCCCGACGAAGGTGGTGCCGTACGCCTCCTTGAGCGCTTCGAGGTCGTACGTCTCCACGAGCTTGCCGTTGACCGCCTTGAACCCGAGGATCTTCGGCAGGGACAGCGAGCCGAACTGGATGCTGTGCGCCGCGTCGGTCTGGATGGTGACGCGGTCGGACATCGCGGGCTCCGCGAACTCCTTCATCACCCGGTCGACCTCGGCGTTCGAGATCGTCGGCTGCTTGGTGGTCGTCGGCAGCGTCACCTTGCCCGCGGTGCCGGTCTCCACCTGGGTGCGGTACGCGTCCTCCACCGCGGCGGTCGAGGACCCGACGTCGATGCCCTTGCCCGCCTTGCCGTACACGGCGACGGCCTTGCCGTTCTGGAACTTGATCGTGCCGTCGGTCGCCGAGCCGGCGCCGCCCGAGGCGTCCTCCAGGGCCGCCTGGAGCTTCTCCTCGTCGACCGGCATGACCGGGTCGACGACCCGGTGGTTGCCGAAGAGGGAGCCGATGACGGAGACCGGGTTGTAGTCGCTCTTGGCGGCCGCGGCGACCGTGGCCTGCTCGTCGAGCTGGAGCCCGGCCTGGTCCGGCTTGAGGGAGACGATGTCGCCGCCGACCGACAGCTTCAGCGGCGCGTTGACCCGGCTGCCGAGGGAGTCGTCGAGCTTCTTGACGGCGTCGTCGCGGGTGCCGCCGCCGATGTCCACGCCGAGCACGGTGGTGCCCTTGGGGACGTCGGAGCGGTTCATCAGGAGACCCGCGCCGTAGGCACAGACGCCCAGGAGGACCACGGTGCCGCCGACCATCGCCAGCTTGCTGCGGCCCTTCTTCTTTTTCTTCTTCGACGAGGCTGCCGGGGCCGCCTGCGCCGCGGTGTCGGGCAGCTTCGGGGGCGTACGGCCGTCGGTGGCCTGGCCGAAGGGGGCGTTCTGGGCGCCCGACGGCACGACCGGCATGCCGCTGGTGACGGTGTGTCCGGAGACGTTGTCCGGGGCGCCGTAGCCGGGAGCGCCCGGTTCGGGGGCCGGCTTCTGCGGGGTGAGGATCGCGGTGTCGTCGCTCAGCCCGCCGCCGGGGCCGGCCGGGGCGCCGGGGCCCGCGAGACCGCCGGAGATGCCGGGCGCGCCCGGGTTGCCGGGACCGCGCGAGCCGTTGCCCGGGCCGCCCGGGCCCCCGGGGCCGCCCTGGCCGCCGAAGGTGTCGGGGCCGGTGAAGGACTCGCCGCCGAAGGACTCGTGCCGGGCGAAGGGGTCCGGTCCGGCGGGCGGCACGACCGGGCCGTCGCCGGTGACCGGGCCGCCCGTCGGGCCCGCGGGCCCCTGGGAGCCGCCCTGGCCGCCGGGACCCTGCGGGCCGCCGAAGCCGCCGCCGTAGTCGATCTGGCCGCCCTGGCCGCCGTAGTCGATCTGGCCGTTCTGTCCGCCGGGACCGGCGGGGCCGCCCGGGCCGCCGCCCTGCGCGCCGAAGCCGCCCTGGCCGTTCGGGCCGCCCTGCGCGTGCTCCGCGGCCGGGGAGCCGGTGCCGTTGCCGTTCTCCGCGAAGTACGGCAGCTCGTCGCGGCGGGGTTCGGGGCCGCGCTGGCCGCCGTTGAGCGCCTCGGTGACGTCGAAGGAGCCGGTGCCGCCGCCGTGGCCCGGCGCGACCGGGCCGCCCGTGGCACCCGGGAGTCCGGCACCGTTGGTGGCGCCGGGACGGGAACCGCCCGGCACGCTCATGGAACCGACCACACCGCCGGGGCGCCCGGCCCCGGGACGTGCGCCGCCGGACGCACCCGCACCACCGGGCCGGGGACCGGCCGCAGCCGGTGCGCCCCCGCCCGAACCGCTCGGCAGAGCGGGTCCATTGCCCGCGCCGCCGCCCTGAGGGGGCTTGGCGGGGCCGGACTTGCGGGGCGCGAACCAGTCGCTCGCCTTCTCCTCGGCGGGCGGAGCCGGTTCGGCGGGCAGTTCGACCGTGCCGGTGGTCGACGAGGAGCTCGGCGTCGGCGCCTCGGTCTCGGGACCGCTGTCGCCGGAACTCTCCGTCTCCGCGACGGGCTGACGCACCACGACCGGCGGAATGGGCCGCGAACCGGGGATGTTGATCCGGATCCGGGTCGTCAGCGTGGTCTCGGTCTTGCGTTCCTCCGGCTGCGTGGCCGAACGGCCCGCGTCCGGACCGCCGTCGGAAGCCATGGGCGTCCCGTACGGCGGCGTGCCCGAGGGGTAGGCGGCTCCGCCGCGCCCGTTGGGCCCGGAGGACGGACTGTCAGTTTCACGACTCAAGGCAGGTTCTCCCGGTTGGCTCCGCCGCCCGTTTCGACCTCACTGCTTCGGGCGTCGGCGGCGCGCACCACCATACTGGCCACTTCTGGCCGGTATCCCACGACCGCTGGGGAAACCCACACCGGACTCGCACGCGCGCGATGCGGAGAAGTGGTACGTCACTTGCCAAGTCGGACGGCGTCGCCGTCCGGTTGCCGCCCCTGTCCAAGGGTGGCGCAGATCACAGCCACAGCCATACCACCGAGCAGGAAGAGGTAGGAGCCGCTTCCCGCGGCGAAGACGAAGTCGCCTTCCGGACGGCTGGTGGTGAGGAAGATGACGGCGAGCATCCAGCCGCCGGCGGGCGCGACGGCTCCGGCGCGACTGCCGGTGGCCCTGGCCCCGCCGAGCAGCAGTCCGGCCTCGCCGAGCAGCGCGAGCAGCAGTCCGCCCGGGAACCAGCCGCCCTGCACCAGCGCTCCGGCGATCCCCACCACCGCTCCGAGCACGAGAAGGCCCATGTACGCGGCGGCCCGTCCGGCGGAGGGACGCTGCAGGGGCTGGGCAAGCATCGACGTACGGTCGCTCATGACGCGCCCTCGATCCCGGAGAACAGGTCGGTCTCCCTGTTCTTTCCGTATGCCCCGCCGACCAGTTCGTAGTACTCGGTGGTGAAGAGAGGTTGCGCGAGTTCGTTCGAGAGTGCGAAGTACGCCCCGGACACGTCGATCTGGGTCGCGTGGGAGGTCATCGCGGCGCTCTTTGCGGCCGCGTACGCCGTGCCGTCGATCTCGGTGGTGATCCGCTCGTCCTCCACCACACCCGGTACGTCGTCGAGGACGGCGGTCGCGGTGAAGGGGAGGCCGGGCAGGTCGGCGTGGAGCCGGGCGAAGGCCTGCTCGCCGACCGCGCGCGGTACGCGGTTCCAGTACACCTTCGGGATCCGCCAGCCGGCGTCGGCGGCGAGCTCGGCCGCGCGCATGGCGACGCGGTGGGCCTGGATGTGGTCGGGGTGGCCGTACCCGCCGTGGTCGTCGTAGGTGACGAGGACCTGGGGGCGGGTCTCCAGGATCACCTGGACGAGATGCCCGGCCGCCTCGTCGACGTCGGCGCGCCAGAAGCAGCGCGGGTCGTCGTTGTCGGCGGTGCCCATCATCCCGGAGTCCTGGTACCGGCCGCGGCCGCCGAGGAAACGGAAGTCCTCGACGCCCAGCCGCTCCATGGCCGCCGCCAGCTCGCGCTCGCGTTCCTCCGCGAGGGCGGCGCCGGTCAGGTGCCGGAGCTGCGGCGGGATGACCTCGCCACGCTCGCCGAGGGTGCAGGTGACCAGGGTCACCCGGGTCCCCTCGGCCGCGTACCTGGCCATGGTCGCGCCGTTGTTGATCGACTCGTCGTCCGGGTGCGCGTGCACCAGGAGAAGACGCCGAGCGGGCTGTTCCGTCATGGCCCCCACCCTACGAGGAGCCACGGACAGTCCCGCTCAGCCGGTCTCAGAACTTGATACTGCCGATCATGCCCGCGATGTTCGTCGTCAGCTCACTGATCGTCGGGGCGATCGAGGAAGCGGCGAGATAGAAGCCGAGCAGGATGCACACGACCGCATGACCGCCCTTCAAGCCCGACTTCTTGATCAACAAGAAGACGATGATCGCCAGCAGCACCACCGCCGAAATCGAGAGTGCCACGGCGGCTCACCTCCAAAGAACCCAGGGACGTGGGGGGTCGGACGGGAACGGAACTATGGGGGCAGATAAATCCATACAGCAGCCAGCGGATTCATACCCACTATGCGGTAGTGATCATAACTATCCGTGCCTGCGCATCCGTCGGCGCACGGCCGCACAAGGGGGCGCATGGCCAATATGGTCGGGGCATGACGACCGAGCCTGACTCCTTTCCCCGCCGGCACGCCCGTACCCAGCGCTTCACCCTCGGCGCGCCGCGCGCGTTCACGGTGGCGCCCGACGGATCGCGTGTCGTGTTCCTGCGCTCGAACTCCGGCACGGACCGGGCCAATTCGCTGTGGGTGCTCGACCTGGCGGACGGCGGGGAGCGCGTGGCGGCCGACCCGCGCGCCCTCCTCGGCGGCACCGAGGAGCGCCTGTCGCCCGAGGAGCGGGCGCGCCGCGAACGCAGCCGCGAGGGCGGTGCCGGCATCGTCGGCTACGCCACCGACACCGCCGTCGAGTTGGCGTCTTTCGCCTTGTCAGGGCGGCTTTTCACGGCGGAGCTGCGGGCCGGCACGGCACGTGAACTGCCCGTCCCCGGACCGGTGATCGACCCCCGCCCGGCCCCCGACGGACGGCACGTCGCGTACGTCGCCCAGGGCTCCCTGCGGGTGGTGGGTGCCGAGGGCGGGGACGACCGGGTGCTCGCCGCCCCGGAGTCGGACCACGTCACCTACGGTCTCGCGGAGTTCGTCGCGGCCGAGGAGATGGGCCGGTCACGGGGCTTCTGGTGGTCGCCGCAGTCGGACCGGCTGCTGGTCGCGCGAGTGGACGACACGCCGGTACGGCGCTGGTGGATCTCCGACCCGGCCCACCCGGACCGTGATCCACAACACGTCCCGTACCCGGCCGCGGGCACCGCCAACGCGGACGTACGGCTGTTCGTGGTCGCCCTGGACGGAGCGCGCACGGAGGTCTCCTGGGACCGGCGGCGCTATCCGTATCTGGCCCATGTGCACTGGTCAGCCGCGGGTGCTCCGCTGCTGCTCGTACAGGCGCGCGACCAGCGCAGTCAGCTCTATCTGGCGGTGGACCCGGAGTCCGGCGCGACCCGGATGGTGCACGCGGACGAAGATCCAACTTGGCTGGATCTTTTCCCCGGGGTGCCCTGCTGGAGTCCTTCGGGACAGCTCGTGCGGATCGCCGACGAGGGGGGCGCGCGGGTGCTCGCGGTCGGTGAACGGCCGCTGACCGGACCGCAGTTGCACGTCCGCGCGGTGCTGGACGTGGCCGGGGACGACGTGCTGGTCTCGGCGTCGGCCGGCACGGAGGCGGAGTCCCCGGAGACCGGCGAGGTGCACGTCTACCGGGTGAACGAGCTCGGCGTGGAGCGCTTGTCGCAGGAGCCCGGCGTGCACTCGGCGGTACGCGCCGGGGGCGTGACCGTGCTGGTGTCGGCGACCCTGGACCGGCCGGGTGCCCGTGCCCGGGTACTGCGCGACGGCAAGGAGACGGCGACTGTCCTGTCGTACGCGGAAGATCCCGGTTTGACCCCGCGCGTGACGCTCACCGAGGGGGGCGCACGGAAGATCCCGTGCGCCGTGCTTATGCCGCAGGACTACGCCGGTGACAGCCCCCTTCCGGTTTTGCTGGACCCGTACGGGGGTCCGCACGGCCAGCGGGTGGTCGCCGCGCACCATCCGCACCTGACCTCGCAGTGGTTCGCCGACCAGGGCTTCGCGGTGGTCGTGGCCGACGGCCGGGGCACCCCGGGACGCTCCCCCGCCTGGGAGAAGGCGGTCCGGGACGACCTCGCGGCGGTCGTCCTGCAGGACCAGGTCGACGCGCTCCAGGCGCTCGCCGAGGACTTCCCGCTGGACCTGTCCCGGGTCGCGATCCGCGGCTGGTCCTTCGGCGGCTACCTGGCGGCCCTCGGGGCGCTGCGCCGCCCGGACGTCTTCCACGCGGCGGTGGTGGGCGCCCCGGTCACCGATCTGCGCCTGTACGACACCCACTACCAGGAGCGCTACCTCGGCCACCCGGACGAGCAGCCGGAGGTCTACCGGCGCAACTCGCTGGTGGACGACGAGGGTCTGGTCGACGCGGCCGAGCCGCACCGCCCGATGATGATCATCCACGGACTCGCGGACGACAACGTGGTGGTCGCCCACTCGCTGCGCCTGTCCTCGGCCCTGCTGGCCGCGGGCCGCCCGCACGAGGTGCTGCCGCTGTCCGGCGTGACCCACATGACCCCGCAGGAGACGGTCGCGGAGAACCTGCTGCGGCTTCAGCTCGCCTTCCTGAAGCGGTCGTTGGGGATGGCGTAGGCACGGCAACGGGCCGGGACGACATGGCGCGTCCCGGCCCGCTCACGGCACCCGCACGGCCGTACGTCACAGAGACTGCCGCGTCCGTATATCGGAACAGGGTCGGCCGGGTTGCCTCCGTGTTACTCCGTCCCCTCCGGCGGCACCACCTGCTTCTCCTCCGCGAAGTGGCACGCCGACTCGTGCGCGGCCGGGCCGCCCAGGAGCCGGAACTCCGCCGGCACCGCGAGCGCCGGCACCTCCAGCGCGCAGCGCTCCCGGGCCTTCCAGCAACGGGTGCGGAAGCGGCACCCGGACGGGACGTTCGTCGGGGACGGGACGTCACCGGCCAGGATGATCCGCTCGCGGTGCTCCCGGGCCTCCGGGTCGGGCACCGGCACGGCGGACAGCAGCGCCTGGGTGTAGGGGTGGGTCGGATGCTCGTAGATCTCGGTGTCCGTGCCGATCTCCACGATCCGCCCGAGGTACATCACCCCGACCCGGTCCGAGATGTGCCGGACGATCGACAGGTCGTGCGCGATGAAGAGGTACGACAGCTCGAACTCGCTCTGGAGCCGGTCGAGGAGGTTGATCACCTGGGCCTGGACGGAGACGTCGAGGGCGGAGACCGGCTCGTCGGCGACGATCACCTCGGGGCGCAGGGCGAGCCCGCGCGCGATGCCGATGCGCTGGCGCTGGCCGCCCGAGAACTGGTGCGGATAGCGGTTGATGTACTCGGGGTTGAGGCCGACGACGTCCAGCAGGTCCTGGACCTTTCTGCGCCGGTCGCCCTTGGGGGCCACCTCGGGGTGGATGTCGTACGGCTCCCCGATGATGTCGCCGACCGTCATCCGGGGGTTGAGCGAGGTGTACGGGTCCTGGAAGACCATCTGGATGTTGCGGCGGACCGACTTGAGCGCCTTGCCGGAGAGCTTGGTGATGTCCTCGCCCTTGTACTTGATCAACCCTTCGGTGGGCCGCTCCAGATGGACGAGCATCTTGGCGACGGTCGACTTGCCGCAGCCGGACTCCCCCACGATGCCGAGGGTCTCCCCCTTGTGGAGCGCGAAGTCCACGCCGTCCACGGCCTTGACGGCACCGACGTGCTTCTTGAACACGACGCCCTGGGTCAACGGGTAGTGCTTGACCAGTCCACCCACTTCCAGGATCGGCTCAACCATTGAGGCACTCCGTCCAGAAGTGGCAGGCACTCGTCCGTCTGTCGTCGACGTCGTACAGAGGGGGTACGTCGGTGCGGCACACGTCCCGGGCCATCGGGCAGCGGGGGTTGAACGCGCAACCCGGCGGGATGTTCATCAGGTTGGGCGGCAGCCCCTTGATCGCGTACAGCTCCTGGCCCTTCTGGTCGAGACGGGGGATGGAGTCGAGGAGTCCGCGCGTGTAGGGGTGGGCCGGCGCCTTGTAGATGTCGTGCACGGGCGCCTGCTCGACGATCCGGCCCGCGTACATCACGGCGATCCGGTCGGCGACGTCCGCGACGACCCCGAGGTCGTGGGTGATGAGGATGAGCCCCATGTTGTACTCGCGCTGGAGCTCGGCGAGCAGGTCCATGACCTGGGCCTGGACGGTGACGTCGAGGGCGGTGGTCGGCTCGTCGGCGATGATCAGGGCGGGTTCGAGGGCGAGCGCCATCGCGATCATGATGCGTTGGCGCATACCGCCGGAGAACTGGTGCGGGTAGTCCTTCACCCGGTCCTTGGCGGCCGGGATGCGCACCCGGTCCATCAGCTCGACGGCCCTGGCCCGCGCGTCCTTCTTCGACATGCCCCGGTGCACGACGAACATCTCGCCGAGCTGGTCGCCGACGGAGAGCACGGGGTTGAGGGAGGACAGCGCGTCCTGGAAGATCATCGCCATCTCGGCGCCGCGGACCTTGCGCCGGTCGTCCTCCTTCAGCTTCAGCAGGTCCTGCCCCTGGAAGACGATCTCGCCCCCGGTGATCCTGCCCGGCGGCATGTCGAGGATCCCCATGATCGCCTGCGCGGTCACCGACTTCCCCGACCCGGACTCCCCGAGCACCGCGAGGGTCTCCCCCGCGTCCACCCCGTAGTCGACCCCGTTGACCGCCTTGGCCACGCCGTCCCGGGTCCTGAACTCCACGTGCAGGTCACGCACTTCGAGCAGCACGACGACTCACCTCAGCTTCGGGTCGAGGGCGTCGCGGACCGCGTCGCCGAGCATGATGAAGGCGAGGACCGTGATCGCGAGGGCTCCGGCCGGCCAGAGGAGCATGTGGGGGGCGTTGCGGATGTAGGCCGAGGCCGCCGAGATGTCGATGCCCCAGCTCACCGTGGGGGGCTTGAGGCCCACGCCGAGGTACGACAGGGTCGCCTCCAGCGAGATGTACGTGCCGAGGGCGATGGTCGCCACCACGATCACCGGGGCGACCGCGTTCGGGGTGATGTGCCGCAGCAGCAGACGGGAGTTGGAGGCGCCCAGCGCCCTGGCCGCCTGCACGTAGTCGTGCTGCTTGGCGGTGATCACCGAGCCGCGCGCGATCCGGGAGATCTGCGGCCAGCCCAGCAGCACCATGAAGCCGATGACCGGCCACACCGTGCTGCTGGTGACGACCGACAGGAGCACCAGGCCGCCGAGGACCACGGGGATCGCGAAGAAGATGTCGGTGATCCTCGACAGGATCGAGTCCCACACCCCGCCGAAGAAGCCGGCCAGGCCGCCGAGGATCGACCCGAGGATCGCGACGCCCAGGGTGGCGCAGACGCCGACCGTCACGGACGTACGGGCGCCGTAGACCGTGCGCGTGTAGACGTCGCAGCCCTGGCCGTCGTAGCCGAAGGGATGGCCCGGCTGGGAGCCCTCCTGGGCCTTGGCGAGGTCGCACTTGAGGGGGTTGCCCGAGGCGATCAGCGACGGCCACAGGGAGATGACGACGAGGAAGAGGATCACCAGGGCGGAGATGATGAAGACGGGGTTGCGGCGCAGGTCGCGCCAGGCGTCGGACCACAGGGAGCGGGCCCGGTCCTGGGGGCCCGCGCCGTCGGGGCCCTTCTCCAGGGTGTTCGCCTCGCTGACGGCGAGATCCATCGCGCCGCCCATTCCGGTCGCGGCGATCGCGCCCTCTGGTTCCTGGGGCTCAGGCATAGCGGATCCTGGGGTCGAGAACGGCGTACAGGAGGTCGACGAGCAGGTTGGCGACCAGGAAGACCAGGACCAGGACGGTGACGAAGCCGACCACGGTCTGGGTGTTCTGGCGCAGGATGCCCTGGTAGAGCTGGTAGCCGACGCCGTGGATGTTGAAGATGCGCTCGGTGACGATCGCACCGCCCATCAGGGCCCCGATGTCGGTGCCGATGAAGGTGACGACGGGGATCAGCGAGTTGCGCAGCAGGTGCCGCACGATGACCCGCTGCCGGGGCAGGCCCTTCGCGACCGCGGTGCGGACGTAGTCGGAGCGCCGGTTCTCCGCGATGGACGTGCGGGTCAGGCGGGTGACGTACGCCAGTGACACGGACGCGAGGACCAGGCCCGGCACGATCAGCTCGCTGAAGGTGGCATCGGTGGAGACCGACGGTTTGATCCAGCCCCACTCGACGCCGAGGAGCAGTTGGAGCAGCAGGCCGGTGACGAAGGTGGGGATCGAGATCACGACGAGGGTGAGCAGCAGGACCGAGGTGTCGACGGGCCGCCCGCGCTTGAGGCCGGTGACGACACCGAGGGTGATGCCGATGACGATCTCGATGAGGATTGCGACGATGGTCAGCCGGATCGTCACGGGGAACGCCGTCGCCATCAGCTCGGTGACCTTCTGGCCGTTGAACGCGGTGCCGAAGTCGCCGGTGAAGACGTTCCCCATGTAGGTCAGGTACTGCTGCCAGACGGGCTTGTCGAGGCCGAACTCCCGCTTGAGCTGGGCGGCCGTCGCCGCGTCGCACTGCTTGTCGCCGCACAGGCCCGCGATGGGGTCGCCCATCACGTTCACCATGAGGAAGATCAGCAGGGTGGACCCGACGAACACCGGGATCATCTGGAGCAGGCGCCGGACGACGTACCGTCCCATGGCGGGGTCAGCCGACCTTGATCTCGTTGTAGACGGGGACGCTGAACGGGTTGAGCTTCACGTTCGAGAGCCGCTCGGAGTAGCCCGCGCTGCCGTTCTGGTACCAGAGCGGGATGGCGGCCATGTTGTCCCGTACGACCTCCTCGGCCTGCTGGAACTTCTCGACGGCCTTGGTGGTGTCGGTCTCGGCGTTGGCCTCGTTGACGAGCTTGTCGAAGTCCTTGTTGGACCACTTGCCGTCGTTGGAGGAGGCGTTGGTGTAGTAGAGCGGCTGGAGGAAGTTCTGGATGAGCGGGTAGTCCATCTGCCAGCCCGCCCGGAAGGGGCCGCTCATCTTCTTCGCGGTGATCTGGCTGCGGAAGTCGGCGAAGGTGCCGACCGGGTTGCCGACGCAGGCCTTGTCGTTGTCGAGCGCGTTGTTGATGGAGTTGCAGACGGCGTCGACCCACTGCTTGTGGGAACCGGTGTCCGCGTTGTACGTGATCTTGATGCGGCCGCCGGGGAGGCCGCCGCCCTCCTGGATGAGTTTCTTGGCCGCGGCGGGGTCGTAGTCGCAGGCGTCCCCGCACAGGCCGTCCTGGAAGCCGCCCTCCTTGCCGAGGACCGGGGAGGTCCAGTCGGTGGCGGGGGTGCGGGTCTTCTGGAAGATGGTCTCGGTGATCTGGTCCCGGTTGATCGCGCGGGACAGACCGGTGCGGACCTTCTCCATGCCGGCCTTGTTCCAGTTCTTGTCGTAGAACGGGAAGGCGAGGGTCTGGATGATGCCGGCGGGGGTGTTGATGTAGCGGTCGCCCAGGTCGTTCTTGACGTTCTTGAGCTGGGCTGCGGGGATGTCGTCGACCAGGTCGAGGTTCCCGGCCATCAGGTCGGTGTAGGCGGTGTTGTTGTCGGTGTAGACCTTGAGGGTCACCCCGCCGTTCTGGGCCTTGTCCGTGCCCTTGTAGCCGTCCCACTTCTTCAGGGCCATCTGCGAGCCCTTGGTGTACGACTCGATGGTGTACGGCCCGTTCCCGACCGGCTTCTTCAGCCAGGCCGCGTGGTCGGTGAAGAAGGCCTGCGGGAGCGGGGCGTAGGCGGGGTAGCCGAGGGTGTCCGGGAAGGTCGAGAACTTCTGGTTGAGCCTGACGGTGAAGGTGTTGGTGCCGGTGACCTTCAGTCCGGAGAGGGTGTCGGCGGTCTGCTTGCTGCCGTCCTCGGGGTGCGTCTTGTCGTAGCCGTCGATGTAACCGAAGAAGTAGGCGTTCTTCTGGTTGTTCTTGAGGCTGGCCCCGTAGTTCCACGCGTCCACGAAGGACTTGGCGGTGACCTTCTCGCCGTTGCTGAAGGTCCAGCCGTCCTTGACGGTGATGGTGAAGTTCTGCGAGTCGCTCGTGTCGATCTTCTCGGCGAGCATGTCCTCGGCCTTGCCCGTCTCCGGGTTGTACTTCTTCAGGCTGCGGAAGATCATGTCGAGGACCTTGCCGCCCTGCACCTCGTTGGTGTTGGCCGGTTCCAGCGGGTTCTGCGGGTCACCCCAGGACGAGCTCAGCACGGCACTGCCGTCACTGCTGCCGCCGCTGTCGCTGCCGCTGTCCCCACCGCCGCAGGCCGTCGCCGCGAGGGCTACCGCCGCCGCGCATGCGGCCCATTTGGCGTGCGTGGCTCCGCGCATGGAGTGCCTCCTCAAGACTGATCCGTTACCGGCCAATATCGTTTCAAGGGAGACATTCCGCACGCCTGGGCAGGCCTTCGGGTGAGGGGGCGGGCCGAACGGCCCAGCCCCGAGGCGCCGGCCGGAAGGACCCGCCGCACACGACGACCGGGGGCGGAGGCGAAGAGCCTCCGCCCCCGGTCGGGGGTGGTACGACGATCGTCAGAGCTTGTCGGGCGTCGCTTCCGCCGCGTCCTCCAGGGCCTTCAGGGCGGGATCCATGATCACGTCCTCGTCGCGGGCCTCCGTGGTCGGGTCCTCCGGGAAGTGGCAGGCCGTCAGGTGGCCCACCTTGTTGCCGGAGATCTGGACCAGCGGCGGCTCGTCCGTGGCGCACTTGTCCTGCGCCTTCCAGCAGCGGGTGCGGAAGCGGCAGCCGGACGGCGGGTGGATCGGCGAGGGGACGTCACCGGAGAGCCGGATCCGCTCCCGGCCCTCGCCCTCCTCGTCCAGCTCGACCTCGGGGACCGCGGAGAGCAGGGCGTGGGTGTACGGGTGCCGCGGCCGGTTGTAGATCGAGTCCCGGTCGCCGACCTCGACCACCTTGCCGAGGTACATCACCGCGACACGCTGCGAGAAGTGCCGCACGACGGCGAGGTCGTGGGCGATGAACAGGAACGCGATGCCGAGCTCGTCCTGGACCTTCTTGAGCAGGTTGACGACCTGCGCCTGGATGGACACGTCGAGCGCGGAGACCGGCTCGTCGGCCACGATCAGCTTCGGGTTCAGGGCGAGCGCGCGGGCCACGCCGATGCGCTGGCGCTGACCGCCGGAGAACTCGTGCGGGAAGCGGTTGTAGTGCTCCGGGTTGAGGCCGACGAGCTCCAGCAGCTCCCGGACCTTCTTCTCCCGGCCGCCCTGCGGCTCGATCCCGTTGACCTCCATCGGCGACTTGATGATCGCGCCGACGGTCTGCCGCGGGTTGAGCGAGGAGTACGGGTCCTGGAAGATCATCTGGATCTCGGACCGCACCGGCGCCAACTGCCGGCGCGAGGCGTGCGTGATGTCCTGGCCGGAGTACGTGATCCTGCCGGCCGTGGGCTCCAGGAGCCGCGTGATCAGCCGGCCGGTCGTCGACTTGCCGCAGCCGGACTCGCCGACCAGGCCGACGCTCTCGGCGACGCCGACCGACAGGTCCACACCGTCGACCGCCTGCACGGCGCCGACCTTGCGTTTGATCGGGAAGCCGCCGTAGATCGGGAAGTGCTTGGCCAGGCCCTCGACCTTGAGGAGCTCCTCGGTGGAGGTCCCGGTGGAACCCTGCTGGGTGGGGAGGGTGAGGTTGTCGCTCATGTCTCGGTTCTCCCTAGCGCAGCCGGGGCTGGATCTTGTCGATGAAGATGGTCTGCTTCTGCTCCGCCGTCAGATGGCACGCGGAGGCGCGTCCCTCGCCCAGCGGGGGCCGCGAGTCCGTGCAGAGGGTGCCGGGCACCTCGTCCTTGAAGGCGCACCGCGGGTGGAACGGGCAGCCCGAGGGCGGGTTGAGCAGCGAGGGCGGGGAGCCGGGGATCGGCACCAGTTCCTCGTTGACGTCGCTGTCCAGCCGCGGCATCGAGCTGAGCAGACCCCAGGTGTAGGGGTGGCGGGGCGCGCGCATGACCTCGCGGACGGTGCCGCGCTCGACGGCCCGGCCGGCGTACATCACCAGCAGGTCGTCGGCCATGTTGGAGATGACGCCCAGGTCGTGCGTGATGAAGACGATCGCGGAGCCGAACTCCTGCTGGAGGTCCTTGAGCAGGTCCAGGATCTGGGCCTGCACGGTGACGTCCAGCGCGGTGGTCGGCTCGTCGGCGATCAGCAGCTCGGGGTCGCACATCAGGGCCATGGCGATCATCGCGCGCTGGCGCATACCGCCGGAGAACTGGTGGGGGTAGTCGTCGAAGCGCGTCTTGGGCTGCGGGATGCCGACCTTCTCCAGCATCTGGACCGCCCGGTCCTTCGCCTCCTTCTTGGAGGCGCCGCGGTGCTTCATGAACGGCTCGGAGAGCTGGCGGCCCACCGTGTAGAACGGCGACAGCGCGGTCAGCGGGTCCTGGAAGATCATCGCCATCTTGTTGCCGCGGAGCTGCTCCAGCTCGCGCTCGGTGGCGGTGACGAGTTCCTTGCCGTCGAGGACGATCTCGCCGTCGACGGTGGTGGTGCGCGGGTTGTGCAGGCCCAGGACCGTCAGGTTGGTGACGGACTTGCCGGAGCCGGACTCGCCCACGATGCCGAGGGTCTTGCCGCGCTCGACGTCGAAGGACAGGCCGTCCACAGCCTTGACGATGCCGTCCTCGGTGGAGAACTGCACCTTCAGATCGCGCACTGAGAGGAAGCTGTCCGAGCCGGAAGGGGCCGGGGCGTCCTCGGTCTTGGTCAGTGTGGTCACGGTGGTTCGTTCTTCCTAGGAGAGACGGACGCGCGGGTCGATGAGGGCGTACGCGATGTCGGTGAGGATGTTGACGATCAGGATGAAGAAGGCACCGAACAGCAGGACGCCCAAGGTGAGCGGCAGGTCCTTGTGGACCGCGCCGTCCACGGCCAGGCGGCCGATCCCCTGGAGCGAGAAGGTCAGCTCGGTGACGACGGCGCCGCCGAGCATGGCGCTGATGTCGATGCCGAGGACGGTGACGATCGGGATCATCGAGCCACGCCAGGCGTAGCGGAAGAACACGTACTTCTGCGACATGCCCTTGGCGCGGGCGGTGCGGACGTGCTCCTCGGCGAGCTGCTCGATCATCGAGGAGCGCGACATACGCGTGTACTGCGCGGTGAAGATGGTGGCCATCACGAGGACCGGCAGGAGCATGCCGGTGAACCACTTCCAGGGGTCCTGGGTGATCGGGTGGTACGCCGGGTTGTCCATCCAGCCCGTGCTGTACACGAAGATCAGCAGGACGATCGGGCCGAGCACGTAGATCTGGAACGAGCTGAGCACCATGGACACACCGGTGGCGACCTTGTCGACCAGCGTGCCGCGCCGGTAGGCGGCGAGCATGCCGGCCCCGACACCGACGACGACGAAGACGACCGCACCGCCCGCGGTGAGCGTCAGGGTCGTCGGGAAGCGGTCCATGATCGTCGACCAGACCATGTCGCCCGAGTAGAACGACTGGCCGAGGCAGGGCGCGCTGCAGTGGCCGGTCGGGAAGTCACGGCCCAGCACGATGCCGGACATGAAGTCCCAGAACTGCTGGTGGATCGGCAGGTTGAGGCCGAGAGCCTGGCGGATGTCCTCCAGTCTCGCGGGAGAGCAGTCCTTGCCACAGGCCAGAGAGGCGTAGTCGGAAGGCGCGGCGACGAACAGGAAGAACGAAGCGGCGCCGATGAGGAACAGGGTGACCAGGGCACCGACTGTGCGCCGGACGATGAACTGAAACATGGCGGGAGGGCTGCTCTCTGCGGAGACGGTGGGAGGGTTCACGGAGGTGCGGGGACGCGCTCCGCCTGGTGCGCGCCCCCGCGTTCAGCCGTAGAGAGTTACGACTTGACGTACAGGCGGGTGATGTCGATCAGGCTGGACACCGAGCCGTAGCGGGCACCGCCGATGTTCGAACCGGAGAGCTGGAACTGCTTGGTGTACCAGAGCGGGGCGGCCGGGACGACCTTCTCCAGCAGGTAGTGCTGGGCTTCCTTCCAGGTCGCGGCAGCCGCGGTCGGGTCCTGGGAGAGCGCCTTCTTGATCAGCTCGTCGACCTTCGGGTCCTTGACGTGCGAGTAGTTCGAGGAACCGTCGGCGACCTGGGTGCCGTCGTAGATGGGCGTGATGACCGTGCCCGCGGACGGCCAGTCCTGGCCCCAACCCGTGATGTAGATGTCGTACGGGTTGTTCAGCTTGCCGATCTGCTCGTAGTAGCTCGCCGCGTCGACCTCCTTGGAGACGACGTCGAAGCCGACCTTGGTCAGGGCGTCCTCGATGGCGACCTTGCGCTTCTGGCCCGCCTCACTGTTGGCGTAGGCGAAGACGACCTTCTTCTCGGCGGCGGGGATCGTCTTGAGGATCTCCTTGGCCTTCGCGATGTTGCCCTGCGGCGTCTTCAGACGGCCGTACGGGTCGTAGGTGGCCTCGTAGCCCGGCAGGGTCGGGGCGAAGTAGTTCGGGGCCACGTCGCCGCCGTACGCGCCGCCCTCACCGGCGATGAGGGACTTGGAGTTGACCGCGTACGTGATCGCCTGGCGGACCTTGAGGTCCTTGACCCGGTCGAGGTTGAACGTCAACTGCATGACGTAGGGCTGGTAGCCCTTGACCGTGCGCTTGCTGACGGCCGGGTTGCCGATGACGTCCTGGATCTGCGTGGACTCGACACCACCGGTGAACTGGATGGCGTTCTTGTCCGCACCCT
Organism: Streptomyces sp. NPDC107471; assembly: GCF_055582845.1. NCBI lineage: Bacteria > Bacillati > Actinomycetota > Actinomycetes > Kitasatosporales > Streptomycetaceae > Streptomyces > Streptomyces sp. NPDC107471. The sequence continues at coordinate 340,724 of NZ_JBVJPC010000002.1, forward strand.
GGTCGGCGATCAGACGCTTGGTCTGGGTCGACTCGGTGATGCCGAACTGGAAGTCGAACTTGTCCGCGTACTGGTGGCGGACGGAGTCGGTCTTCGGGTCCCAGTTGGTGTTCTTGGCGAGGACGAGCTCCTTGCCCACCTTGTTCGAGACGATCTTGTACGGGCCGGTGGCGACCGGAGCCTTGTCGTACGCCGCCTTCGTGTCCGTCTTCTCCGGGACGATCGCGTAGCCGGCCATGGCCAGCGTCTGCGGCAGGTCCGGACGCGCGGTGTCGAAGTGGAAGACGACCGTCTTGTCGTCCGGGGTGTCCAGGACCGAGGCCGGCAGGTGCTTCTTGCCGAAGCCGCCGTCCGGGAGCGCCTTGCGGTAGTCCGCGCCGCTCAGCCAGGTCTGCAGGTAGGTCGGGCCGTCGAAGATGAAGCTCGCGTACTGACGCTCGACGGTGTGGCGGACGTCGGCGGACGTGATGGCGTTGCCGTTCTGGTCCTTGACGCCGTCCTTCAGCGTGAAGGTCCAGGTCTTGCCGCCGTCCGAGGACTTGCCCGAGTCGGTGGCGAGGTCGCCGACGACCGAGACGCCGCCCTTGCCGTCCTCCTTGAACTGCGTCAGACGACGGAAGAGCAGGTTGGCGACCTGGCCCGCGTCGGAGACGTAGATCTGGCCCGGGTCCAGGTGCGAGACGCCCGCCTCCTGGTACACGTTGATCGTGCCACCGGACTTGGCGCCGGTGACCTCCTCGGCCGGACCGGTCGAGCCCGCGGCGTCGGCGTAGGTGACCGACTTGGACTGGACCGACGCTTCGCTCTGGTCCTTCTTCGAGTCGGTACCGGAGTCGCCGCCCTCGTTCTTGGAGCAGGCCGTGAGAGCCAGGGAACCGGCCGCGAGGGCGACGACGACGGCGCGCGCTCTGCGCGAACTGATGGGCTTCATGAGGCGAATACCTACCTGTCGGTTGTTATCCATGAGTACTGCCTGACGCGGCTGGTAGGCCGACGCGGGGGCGGCAGCCACCCCCCACCAATGGACGAGTTACCGCCCGGACTTGGGGTCGAAGGCGTCCCGGACCGAGTCTCCGAGGAGGTTGAAGGCCAGAACGAAGATCACCAGCGCCAGGCCGGGGAAGAAGAGGAACGCCGGGTCCTGCTCGGTGTAGTTGGCAGCGGCGGCGAACAGTCGTCCCCAGTCCGGGGTCGGCTCGACGAACCCGACTCCGGCGAAGGAAAGGAAGGCGATGGTGAGGATGGTGCTGGGCAACTGGTACGTGAACTGCACCAGGATCGGCGTCACCACGTTCGGCAGGATCTCCTTGCGGACGATCCGCCAGGGGGAGGCACCGGAGACCTTGGCGGCCTCGACGAACTCCCTCTCCCTCAGGGACAGCACGGTGGAGCGCACGAGGCGCGCCATGCCCATCCAGCCCAGCAGCCACAGCACGATCAGCATCGCCAGTGCGCGGAAGTACGTGGGGGTCTCCTCCCGCGGGTCGACGAAGAACGCGGTGACCACGGGCATGAAGGCGATGAAGAAGAGCTGCTGCGGGAAGGACAGGAAGAAGTCGGTGACCCGGCCGATCCAGTAGTCGGTACGACCACCGAAGTAGCCGCCGATCAGACCGATGATCACGCCGGTGGCCATCAGGAGGACGGTCACGCCGAGCGCCATGAACAACGACGTCCGCATGCCGTACACGAGCATGGCGAACAGGTCACGGCCGTACTGCGGCTCCACGCCGAACCAGTGGTCTCCCGAGACGCCGCCGAAGTAGCCCAGGGGCAGACCGAACTGGTCCAGGATGGGCTTGTCCGCGTAGGTCGGGTCCTGCCCGTACAGCGTGTACGGGTCGGTCCCGCTCAGCTTGACCAGCAGCGGCGCGAGCAGCGAGACGACGAAGTACAAAATCACTACCACGGCGCAGATGACACCGGTACGGTCGCGCTTGAAGCGCTGCCACATCAACTGGCCGGGAGAACGACCCTCGAGCTTCTGCTCGGCCTTGACAGGCTCGGCGTTCGACTCGAGCTCGGGGTCCAAGGCGACTGGACTGGTCATGTGTGTACTTCCCCCGGGGGGTTGGAGAGTTGAGCGCAGCACAGATACCGGCAGGTTCTGTGGTTTGGGGGAACTTTCGCCAAAGTGTTCAACGCGCGTCAAGGGCGGAAGACATAGGGATCTCCCTACCGACCATATTTTGAGGAAAAATTGCAAAGATTGACACCTGGTCGCGCTTGACACGCGAGTCGACAGACCGTCAAAACGGACATACCGCAATGGATTTCGGTTCACATGTCCGAAACACGATCGGGTCCTTACCGATATCCGGACGCTGTCTCATAGATCGCGGACAGGCTCCCACGGGCACACCGAAGGCCCGGTTCCCCGCGTGTCGGGAAACCGGGCTGCCGACGGTCGCCGGCGGTTCGGTCAGCCGTGCTTGGCGCGGCTCGCGGCGCGGGCGCGCTCGCGGGCGTCCAGGTTGACCTTACGGATGCGCACCGCCTCCGGGGTCACCTCGACGCACTCGTCGTCGCGGCAGAACTCCAGGGACTGCTCCAGGGAGAGCTTGCGCGGCGGGACGATCGCCTCGAACGAGTCGGCCGAGGACGACCGCATGTTCGTGAGCTTCTTCTCCTTGGTGATGTTCACGTCCATGTCGTCGGCACGCGAGTTCTCACCGACGATCATGCCCTCGTAGACCTCGGTGCCCGGGTCCACGAACAGCACGCCGCGCTCCTGGAGGTTCGTCATCGCGAAGGCGGTGACGGCACCGGAGCGGTCGGCGACCAGCGAGCCGTTGTTGCGGGTCTGCAGGGTGCCGAACCAGGGCTCGAAGCCCTCGTGGATGGAGTGCCCGATGCCGGTGCCGCGGGTCTGGGTCAGGAACTCCGTGCGGAAGCCGATCAGACCGCGGGAGGGCACCACGAACTCCATGCGCACCCAGCCGGAGCCGTGGTTCGACATGTTGTCCATACGGCCCTTGCGGACGCCCATGAGCTGCGTGACCGCGCCCATGTGCTCCTCGGGCACGTCGATGGTCATGCGCTCGACGGGCTCGTACACCTTGCCGTCGACTTCCTTGGTGACCACCTGCGGCTTGCCGATGGTCAGCTCGAAGCCCTCCCGGCGCATGGTCTCGACCAGGATGGCGAGCGCGAGCTCACCACGGCCCTGGACCTCCCAGGCGTCGGGGCGCTCGGTGTCCAGGACGCGCAGCGAGACGTTACCGATCAGCTCGCGGTCCAGGCGGTCCTTGACCTGACGGGCGGTCACCTTGCGGTCCTTGACGGCCGCCTTCGCGTCGGCGCCCTTGCCGGTGCCGCCGCGGCCGACCAGCGGCGAGGTGTTGGTGCCGATGGTCATCGAGATCGCGGGCTCGTCGACCGTGATCAGCGGGAGCGGGATCGGGTTCTCGGGGTCGGCGAGGGTCTCGCCGATCATGATGTCCGGGATACCGGCGACCGCGCAGATGTCACCCGGGCCGGCCTTCTCGGCGGGCTTGCGGGTGAGCGCCTCGGTCATCAGCAACTCGGTGATGCGCACGTTGGACATCGTGCCGTCGCGCTTGATCCAGGTGACGGTCTGGCCCTTGCGCAGCTCGCCCTGCTCGACGCGGAGCAGCGCGATACGGCCGAGGAAGTTGTCGGCGTCCAGGTTGGTGACGTGCGCCTGGAGCGGGGCGGCGTCGTCGTACTGCGGAGCCGGGACGTGCGAGAGGATCGTGGAGAAGAAGGGCTCCAGGCTGTCGCTGTCGGCCGGGACGGTGCCGTCCTCCGGCTTGGTCAGCGAGGCCACACCGTCACGCGCGCAGGCGTAGACGATGGGGAACTCGATCTGGTCCTCGTCGGCGTCGAGGTCGAGGAAGAGGTCGTACGCCTCGTTGACGACCTCGTCGATGCGCGAGTCGGGGCGGTCCGTCTTGTTGATGCAGAGGATGACGGGCAGCCGGGCCTGCAGCGCCTTGCGCAGCACGAAGCGGGTCTGGGGCAGGGGGCCCTCGGACGCGTCGACGAGCAGCACCACCGCGTCCACCATCGACAGACCACGCTCGACCTCGCCGCCGAAGTCCGCGTGGCCCGGGGTGTCGATGATGTTGATGGTGACGACTTCGCCACCGTCCTTCGGGTGGTACTTCACGGCCGTGTTCTTGGCCAGGATCGTGATGCCCTTCTCACGCTCCAGGTCGTTCGAGTCCATCATGCGGTCGTCGAGCGATTCGGCGGCGTGCGCGGCGAACGCACCGGCCTGCTTCAGCATGGCGTCGACGAGGGTCGTCTTGCCGTGGTCGACGTGGGCGACGATGGCGACGTTACGGATGTCGTGGCGCGTGGCCATGAAGGCGTACTCCTGGAGTGTGAGGAAGGCCGACGCGTACGTCTGTGTTACGCGGACCCTGCCGGGCTCAACATGCCACGGCCTCACCCCATCGTACGTTGCCTCATGGGTGGGGGCTCGCCGGGCTCAGCCCCGCTGGGGGCCGGCCGGCCCCTTCGCCCCCTTCTTCAGGAAGCCCATGTCCTCGTAGACCGGCGTCTGGAAACCGAAGGAACCGGCGTTCACCACGTTCTTCCTCGCGGCCGTGAGCTGGGGCCGCTGGTACAGCGGGATGGATCCGGCGGCGGCCCAGATGCGGGAGTCGGCCTTGCGGATCAGGCTCCGGTTCCGTCCCTCGTCCAGCGTGCCGACGGCCTCGTCGAAGAGCTGGTCCACCTGGTCCGTGCCGACCCGGGTGTAGTTCTGCTCGACGTTCAGCGACCCGTCCGCGGCCGGCACCGGCTTCGCGAAGATCGGGCGGCCGTCGGTGGCGGGGAAGGCGGACGCGGGCCAGGAGTACAGCGCGAGGTCGTACTGCCCGGACGCGATGTGGTCCTTGAAGTAGCTCTCGTCGGAGACCTTGGAGATCTCGGTCCGGATGCCGATCTTCTCCAGCATCGAGGAGATCCGCCCGGCCACCGTGCGCAGCGTCTCGGACCCCGGCCCGGACGGGAGCACGAACCGCAGGGCGAGCGCCTTGCCGTTCTTGGCCAGCACCTTGGTCGCCGCGTCGGCGGGAGCCGCCGTGCCCTTGGGGGCGTACGCCCCCGGCGCGCCGCCCTGCAGCTTGTTCGCGTACTGCTTGCCGTCCTGGGCGAGATGGCGCGGACCGTCACCGGCCCCGCGGTGGTCCTTGGGGTCCTTGTCGTCGCCCTTGTCGTCCTCGCCGACGATGTAGGTCCCGTCGGAGTCCTTCTCGGAGTTCCGGCCGGCCTTCTCACCGTCGGAGTCCTTCTCCGAGTCCCGTCCGGCCTTCTCGCCCTCGGTCCCCGCCGCCTTGTCGCCCTTCTTCTTCTCCTTGACCACCGGCCCGCCCGGCACCCACCCGGCGTCCGCGAGCAGGGCCCTGGCCTCCTTGGCGTTCTGGTCACCGAGCGCGCCGCTGTTGTCGGCGTAGGCGGCCTGGCCGGAGAGCGCGAGATGGCTGCCGACGGGCTCGGCGGGCAGCCCGAGCGGGGAGAGGACCACGCCGGCCAGGGCCTTGCGGTCGATGGCGCGGGCCACGGCCCGGCGCACCCGCTCGTCGGTCAGCGGACCGGAGGCGCCGTTGAGGGCGAGTTGGGTGTAGGCGGGCTCCAGCGACTTGCGGACCTCGAAGTTCTTCAGCGCCGCCCGCTCACGCCGTTGGGCGGCGAGTGCCCTGCGCTCCTTCTGCCGGGCGCTGAGCTCCTCGTCCCCCTCCCCCTCGTCGTCCTCGTCGTCCGCGTGGGCGTCGGCCCAGGAACGCAGCGCGTCGGCGGCTCCCAGGTTGCTGTCGGGGCGGTGGGCGGGCAGCCCGCCCGGGCCCGCGACCGGGCTGCTGGTCCCCGCTCCCGCGCGGGCGGAGAGGCTGATGCGGTCGAGGGCCTCGGGGTCGATCTCGGCGAGCTCGATCGCACCGGCGGCCAGCGCGGTGGTCCGCTCGTCGCGCGGCACGGCCCTCAGCACGATCTCGTCCAGCTTGGCGGGGTGGCCCCACCAGCGCGGATTGCGGGCGAGGGTGACCTCGTCCTTCTTGTGGTCGACCTTCTTCACCCGGAAGGGACCCGCGGTGATCTTGAGCTTCTTGCGGGCGGAGTCGTTGAAGGAGTCCGGGGTGCCCATGACGTCCTTCGGGTACAGCGGCGAGAACAGCGAGCGCCAGTCGGCGTACGGGCGCGCGAAGGTGACCCGGACCTCCAGGTCGTTCTTGCCGCGTTCGATCTTCTGGATGCGCTCGTAGCCGGCGTTGCGGGCGGTCCAGTACGCGGAGTCCTTGCCGGACAGGGCGCGCCACTGGGCCGCGAAGTCGGCGGCGCCGATCTCCCGCCCGTCGCTCCACACGGCCTGCTGGTTCAGCTTGTACAGCACGACCTGCCGGGGCTCGGTCTCGACGACCTCGGCCGACTCCAGGTAGTCCGGGTCGACCTGCGGCCGCCCGTTCGCGTCGAGCCGGTACATCGAGGGCAGGACCGCCTGGGCGACGGTGGTGGTGGTCGCGTCCGCGTCCGCCTGGAAGGTGTTCAGGGTCTCCGGGACGGCGTCGACGGCCCAGTGCAGGGTGCCGCCGTCGGCGACCCGGTCGCGGGCGGCGGGCGCGATGTCCTGCTCCGCGAGCGGCTTGCTGGTCTTCTCCTCGGAACTGCACCCGGAGAGTGCGGTCACCGCGAGCGCGCCCGCGGTGAGGAAGCCGACCGAGCGCGTGACCGCGCGCAGGGTGACGCCGTTGTGGGACATCTCTGCTTACCTCCGGGAGCCGTGGGCGTTATGATCACTTTTGGCGGTATATGGAGCTGATCACATCTATGCGGCCACTGAAGAGGAAAGGGTTCGGCAACGGACGGCGACACGGCGACAACGACCGGGAAGCCCACCCGTGCGGCGCAATCGACGGCGCACGAGGGGCGCGCATGGAGGCACACGATCCGCCAATCCATGCACGTCCCTTCACACCGGCAGGTGTGACGCGCAACACTCGCAGGCGCATGACCGTTCCCGTCCAGGGCATCCCCGCCCACGGAAGTGAGGTCACGTCATGTCCGTGAACGACGAACTGGCAGCGGCCCAGCGCTCGCTCGACGAAGTGCTCAGGTACGTCAAGCGCCTGGAGCAGCAGCTCGGCAGCAGCGGCCTGGAGATGCGCCGCGTGCGGCTCGACGCCGACCGCCTGCGCGAGAGCCTGGCGCTGCTGCGGGAGACCGACCCGGCGCTCGCCAAGGCCCGCCGCCCGGATCTCGTCTCCATCTCCGACACCCCGTACGACAACACCCTGTGGACGGACTCGGACGACGAGGGACTCGGCGCCCGCGACCGCCGAGCCCCCTGAACCCGACCGGAGTCAAGCGTTGGCCACTGGTACGGAACCCCCCGACACCGAATCCCATACCGTGAGCGGCGGCGTACGCGCCGGTACGCGCGCCGCGATCGACGCCCCGCACCTGCGCACCGACCGCTGGTGGCTGGCGCCCGCCGCCACGGCCGCGGGGCTGCTCGCCTTCATCGTCTACTCGACGTGGCGGGCGTTCGCCGACACGGACTACTACGCGGCACCGTACGTCTCGCCGTTCTACTCCCCCTGTCTGGCCGAGCGCTGCGCGCCCATGCGGCACGGCCCCAACTGGGAGCTCTTCGGCGGCTGGTGGGGGATCTCCCCCGCGATCATCATCCTGATCTTCCCGCTCGGCTTCCGGCTGACCTGCTACTACTACCGCAAGGCCTACTACCGGGGCTTCTGGGCGTCCCCGCCGGCCTGCGCGGTGGCCGAGCCGCACAAGAAGTACACCGGTGAGACCCGCTTCCCGCTGATCCTGCAGAACATCCACCGGTACTTCTTCTACGCGGCGATCCTGGTCGCCGGGATCCTGACCTACGACACCGTGCTCTCGTTCCGCAACGAGAAGTACGAGTGGGGCCACATGGGCCTCGGCACCCTGGTGTTCCTGGTCAACATCGTGCTGATCTGGGCGTACACCGTCTCCTGCCACTCCTGTCGGCACATCGTCGGCGGAAAGCTGCGGCACTTCTCCCGGCACCCCGTGCGCTACAAGGCCTGGCAGTTCGTCGGGAAGCTGAACGCCCGGCACATGCAGCTCGCCTGGGCGTCGCTGGTGAGCGTGGCGCTGGCCGATTTCTACGTCTTCCTGGTCGCCTCCGGCGCATTCGACGATCCGAGGTTTTTCTGATGTCCGTGGTCGACCGTCAGGAGTGGGACGTCGTCGTGGTCGGCGCCGGCGGCGCGGGCCTGCGCGCCGCCATCGAGGCCCGCGAGCGGGGCGCCCGTACGGCGGTGATCTGCAAGTCGCTGTTCGGCAAGGCGCACACCGTGATGGCCGAGGGCGGCATCGCGGCCAGCATGGGCAACGCCAACGAGCACGACAACTGGCAGGTCCACTTCCGCGACACCATGCGCGGCGGGAAGTTCCTCAACCAGTGGCGGATGGCCGAGCTGCACGCCCAGGAGGCCCCGGACCGGGTCTGGGAGCTGGAGACCTGGGGCGCCCTGTTCGACCGCACGAAGGACGGGCGGATCTCCCAGCGCAACTTCGGCGGCCACGAGTACCCGCGCCTCGCCCACGTCGGCGACCGCACGGGCCTCGAACTGATCCGCACCCTCCAGCAGAAGATCGTGTCCCTCCAGCAGGAGGACAAGCGGGAGACCGGCGACTACGAGTCCCGGCTGAAGGTCTACCAGGAGTGCACGGTCACCCGGGTGCTGAAGGACGGGTCGCGGGTCTCCGGTGTCTTCGCCTACGACCGGGAGACCGGCCGTTTCTTCGTCCTGGAGGCCCCAGCCGTCGTGATCGCGACCGGTGGCATCGGCAAGTCCTTCAAGGTGACGTCGAACTCGTGGGAGTACACCGGCGACGGGCACGCGCTGGCGCTGCTCGCGGGCGCACCCCTGCTGAACATGGAGTTCGTGCAGTTCCACCCGACCGGCATGGTCTGGCCCCCGTCGGTGAAGGGCATCCTCGTCACCGAGTCGGTCCGCGGCGACGGCGGGGTGCTGCGCAACTCCGAGGGCAAGCGGTTCATGTTCGACTACGTCCCGGACGTCTTCAAGGAGAAGTACGCCGAGTCGGAGGAGGAGGGCGACCGCTGGTACGAGGACCCGGACAGCAACCGGCGTCCCCCCGAGCTGCTCCCCCGCGACGAGGTCGCCCGCGCGATCAACTCCGAGGTGAAGGCCGGCCGCGGCTCCCCGCACGGCGGGGTCTTCCTGGACGTGTCCACCCGGATGCCGGCGGAGGTCATCCGCCGCCGGCTCCCCTCGATGTACCACCAGTTCAAGGAGCTGGCGGACGTCGACATCACGGCCGAGCCGATGGAGGTCGGGCCGACCTGTCACTACGTGATGGGCGGCATCGCGGTCGAGTCGGACACGGCGGCGGCACGCGGGGTGCCGGGACTGTTCGCGGCCGGTGAGGTCGCCGGCGGCATGCACGGCTCGAACCGGCTGGGCGGGAACTCCCTGTCCGACCTGCTGGTGTTCGGGCGCCGGGCGGGCTGGCACGCGGCGGAGTACGCGACCTCCACGGCACGTCCCGCCGTGGACGAGGTCCAGGTCGACGCGGCGGCGGCCGAGGCGCTCCGGCCCTTCTCGGCGGAGGGCACCGAGCCCGCCGTGGGGCCCCCGGAGAACCCCTACACCCTGCACCAGGAGCTTCAGCAGGCGATGAACGACCTGGTCGGCATCATCCGCCGGGAGGGCGAGATGGAGCAGGCCCTGGAGAAGCTGGCGGACCTGCGGGTACGGGCCCGGCGGGCCGGGGTCGAGGGGCACCGGCAGTTCAACCCGGGCTGGCACCTCGCGCTGGACCTCAGGAACATGCTGCTGGTCAGCGAGTGCGTGGCGCGGGCCGCGCTGGAGCGGACCGAGTCGCGCGGCGGCCACACCCGCGAGGACCATCCGACGATGGACCGCGAGTGGCGCCGGATCAACCTGCTGTGCCAACTGACCGACCCCACCGGCGGGTTGGCGGCGACCGACCCGGTCCGGGGCCAGATCGACCTCAGCCGTGAGACCACCGAACCCATCCGCGCCGACCTGCTCGCCCTCTTCGACAAGGAGGAGCTGGTCAAGTACCTCGCCGAAGAGGAGCTGTACGAATGAGCGGCTACACGGCCCACTTCAGGGTGTGGCGGGGCGATGTCGGGGGCGGCGACCTGGAGGACTTCAAGGTCGAGGTCAACGACGGCGAGGTGGTCCTGGACATCATCCACCGCCTCCAGGCCACCCAGGCGCCCGATCTCGCCGTCCGCTGGAACTGCAAGGCGGGCAAGTGCGGTTCGTGCTCGGCGGAGATCAACGGACGGCCCCGGCTGATGTGCATGACCCGCATGTCGGTGTTCACCCCCGAGGAGACGATCACCGTCACTCCGCTGCGGGCCTTCCCGGTCGTCCGTGACCTGGTCACGAACGTCGGCTTCAACTACCAGAAGGCGCGCGAGGTCCCGGCGTTCGTGCCGCCGCCGGATCTCGGGCCCGGCGAGTACCGGATGATGCAGGAGGACGTGGACCGCTCGCAGGAGTTCCGCAAGTGCATCGAGTGCTTCCTGTGCCAGGACACCTGCCATGTGGTGCGCGACCACGAGGAGAACAAGACCGCGTTCGCGGGTCCGCGCTTCCTCATGCGGGTGGCGGAGCTGGACATGCACCCGCTGGACGCGGCGGAGGAGTCCGGCCTGGACCGCAAGAAGACGGCCCAGGACGAACACGGACTCGGCTACTGCAACATCACCAAGTGCTGCACGGAGGTGTGCCCCGAGGGCATCAGGATCACGGACAACGCGCTGATCCCGCTGAAGGAGAGGGCCGTCGACCGCAAGTACGACCCGCTGGTGTGGCTGGGCTCGAAGATCAGGAGGCGCTCCTCAGCAGAGTGAGCACCTCGCCGACGTTGTGTTCCGCGATCTCCCGCATCCACTCCGGGTGCGGGAAGTCGCCCTCCATCAGGCGCAGGGGCCCCGCGACCAGGGACAGACGCATGGCGAGGCGGTACAGGCGCAGCCGGTCCTCGTCCAGGCCGGGGGCGCGCAGGACGTCGTAGCGCGGGCCGAAGCGGATCCGCAGGAAGACGTGCTCCCACTCGACGTCGAAGTACATCAGCCCTTCCACGTCGATGAGCGCGGGCCGCCCCCGGTCGTCCAACAGGACGTGGTCGGGGCCGAGTTCGCCGTGGATGAGGACGTGCCGGTCCCGGGGCCGCACGGCCTCGGCCAGGTGCCGCACGGCCTCCTCGGCCTCCTCCCGGACAGCGGCGATCCGCCCGTCCCTCGCGGCGGCCTCCCCGATGTCGCGCAGGGCGCCGTCGGTGACGCGCCGGGCCGCCGAATCCGGTGTGGAGGTACCGCCGCCGTCGACGAGCGCGACCTTGCCGAGGGCGGGGCCCTGCTGTGCGTGCAGGTTCGCCAGTTCCCCGGCGAGTCGCTCCAGCGCGGCACGTCCGACGGCCGGGTCCCGCTCCAGCGCCGCCTCCAGGCTGCCGCCCCGCAGGTCCTCGACGACCACGGCGTCCCGGTCGGTGGCGCGGTGCAGCAGCCGGGGGGTGCGGACACCGGCCGCGACCAGGCGGTCGTGCGCGGCGGTGAAGACGTCCCGGCCCGTGCCGGACGAGAAGGGGTCGCGGGGGTCGGCGGGGCCCGAGTCCCAGTAGTCCTCGTCGGCGGACCAGACGTAGGCGACGACGCTCGTGCCGTCGTCGAGGGCGAGCCGGTAGACCCCCTTGCTGGTGCCGCCGCGCAGCCGGGTGACCCCGGTGAGGGTGCGTCCGGTCGCGGCACGGGCGAGGGGGGCGAGGTCGGTGCGGGTGAGGTGTCTGCGGGTGGCGGTCATTCGGGGGATGCTCCCAGGGGGAGCCGTGGGGCGCCCGTGGTTTTCAGCGCACCCAGTCCCGCTCGTACGCCGCCCAGTCCCCCTCCGTGGCCGCGAAGTCGACGTACAGTGCCACCCCGAAGTTGGCCCGGTCCGCGTCCGTGCGGGAGAGCCCGAGGCGCACGCCCCGGACCGCCGCGGGGACGGTCTCGGCGTGGGCCCAGTGGTCGAAGTTGTTCTCCCGGTAGAAGGGCAGGCCCATCAGCAGGTCGGTGGAGGCCGGAGTGACCTCCAGGGCCAGGGACGTCTGCTGGGCCACGTAACCGCCGTACAGGCTCTCCAGCGGGGTGCTCGTGTCGTACGACATCACCGCGATCTGGTCGACCCGGCGCGCGACCTGCCCGAAGAATGCCTGCGACCACCACTTGGGGTGCCCGGCGAGCGTCCCCGCGACGGAGTGCAGCGCGGGCAGCGGGTCGATCTGGTGGGCGGCGACCGAGAGGGGCACGCCCTGCGCGCCGGTGACCCGGTGGAGGGCGTCGAGGAGGTCGAGGTAGTGCTCGTCGCCGGAGTGCAGGGGCTCCAGGTCGAAGTGGGCGCCGTCGAAGCCGGTGGCGAGGATCTGCCGGGTGGACCGCAGGACGGCGGCCCGGGTGTCCGCGTCGGCCAGGCGCATGCCGTCCGGGCTCTCGGTGGCGAGTTTGTCGCCGAGCCAGGCCTGGACGCGGACGCCGGGGGCCGCCTCGTGCACGGCGCCGATCAGCCAGGCCGCCCTCGGGTACGCGGACGCGGGCAGGGTGCCGTCGTGCTCCAGGGGCCCCGCGTGGACGTACAGGTCCCGGATGCCGGTGGCGCGCAGGCGCCGGGCGAGGGCGCTGACGTCGGCGTCGGTCTTCCGGCCGTCCACCCAGGCGTGGCCGAGCCAGACCGCGTCCTTGCCGCGGGTGCGGGTGCCGTCGGCGGGGTCGCCGGCGTAGTTGAGGCGGAGGGCGACGGCGACGGACAGGAGGGGGACGAGGACGACGAGCGCGAGCCCGAGCGCGGCCCGGCGGATCCAGCGGCGGCGCCTGGTCCCCGGCGCCCCCTTCCCCGGCTCGCCCTGGTCCCCTGGGGTCGGGTCCCCGTCGGTCCCTGTGCCCTGCGCCTGTGACATCCGCTCCCCCGTCCGCTCGTGTACCCCCGCCCGTCCCACCCCGCTCGCGCCCCCGCATTGCGGCCCATACGCTCCGAAATGTGACGCCATCCTTGGTACGGGGCCGACCGCGGCGGGGCCGCTCGCACATATCCGTGCGGGTGGCGCACGCCCTGCTGGGCGTGGTCGCCGCGGTGGTGTGGCTGGTGCTGCCGTGGATGACGATCAACGACGACGCTCCGGTTGCAGGCCACCGGGTCAGCGCCGCCGCGGCCGAGGGCGAGTCCTCCGGCACCGACCTCGTGCTGCCGGTCGCGGCCCTCGTCGTGGTGGTGCTCCTGGCCGCCTACGGCACGGTCCGCCGGACGCGCCGCGCCCGCAGCCGTACGACACCGGCGGCCCCCGGCACGACCCACGTCGGCGCCTACCCGTCCCCCGCGGCCACGCCCCCGCTCGCCGACCTCGACGAGCGGTCCCGGGCCGCGCTGGTCGACGCCGACAACCGGCTGCGCACCCTCCGCGAGGAGCTCGTCTTCGCCGCTGCCGGATCCGGCCCCGGGGCGGTGGCCCCGCTCGCCGGGGCGGCCGAGGCGGCTCAGGCCGAGCTGGCGGCGGCCTGCGCGATACGGCGGCGGTACGAGGAGGGCGTCCCGGAGGAGGCGGCCGCGCTCGCCGGGGTCCTGGGCCGCTGCGAGGAGGCCGCGCGGCGGCTGACCGCGGCGACGGAGACCCTGCGGGCCCTGCGGGGGCTGGAGCGTGACCCCGGCGCGGCCCTGGCGTCCGCCGAGACCCGTTTCCGCGACCTGACCGCCCGCACGGCCGGGGCGGAGGGCGCGCTCACGGACGACGCGGTCACCGGGTACGTCGAGCTGGCCAAGGACAGCCTGGTCAGCGCCACCGTGCACCTCAACCGGACCCACCAGACCGCCGCCTCCGGACAGGCGGACGAGGCGGCCGGCCATCTGCGCGCGGCGGAGACCGCGATCGCCCGGGCGGACGTCCTGGTGACGGCCGTGGCCCGGCTGCGCACCGCGCTCACCGAGGCCGCCGGGCTGATCCCGCCCGCCCTCACCGGCGCGGAGGCGGAACTGGCACCGCTGCGCGACGGCACCGCGTACGAGGGCGAGACCTACGCCCGGCTCCTGCACGCCGACGCGGTCCTGGCCGCCGTACGACGGGAGACGACGTCCGGGCAGCCGTACGACCCGCTCGGCGTGCTGCGCCGGATCGTGCACGCGACCGCGCCCCTGGCGACCGGCCGGTCCGGGGTGCTCCCGGTGGCCGCGCTGCTGGTCGCCCGGGAGTCCGTGGCCGCGGCGGACGACTACGTCACCGTCCACCGCGAGGCGGTCGGTGCCGCGCCCCGGGTCCTGCTGGCGGAGGCACGGGAGACCGACGACCTCCCGCGGGCGGACGTCCTGGCCCGCGAGGCACGTGACCTCGCCGAACGGGACGTACGCCTGCTCGGGCACCCCGCCTAGAACAGGCTGAGCAGGGCCTCCGCCGGGTCCACCATGCCGTTCTCCCCGTCCGGCAGCGGCAGTTCGAACCACACCGTCTTGCCGCGCGGGGTGCGCCGGGAGCCCCAGGCCGCGCTGAGCAGACCGACCAGTTGCAGGCCGCGGCCGCCCTCGTCGGTGTCGCGGGCGCGGCGGCGGCGCGGCTGGACCAGGCCGGAGTCCCAGACCTCGCAGACCAGGGTGCGGTCCAGCAGCAGCCGGAGCCGGATGTCCCCCTCGCCGTACCGCAGGGCGTTGGTGACCAACTCACTGACCAGGAGCTCCGTGGTGTCGACCAGCGGTTCGAGGTCCCAGCTCAGCAGTTGGCCGCGGGCGTACTCGCGGGCCCGGCCCACACTGCGCGGCTCGCGCGGCAGCGTCCAGTCGCCGACGGACTCGGCGGGCAGGCCCTGGACACGTGCCATCAGCAGCGCGATGTCGTCCTCGCCGTGGTGGGTGTCGAGGGTGTTGAGGACGTGGTCGCAGACGTCCTCCAGCGGGGCGGAGGGGTCGGTGAGCGCCCCGACGAACGCCTGGAGCCCCTCGTCGAGGGGGTGATCGCGGCTTTCGACCAGTCCATCCGTGTAGAGCGCGAGCAGGGCGCCTTCGGGCAGTTCGACCTCGACCTCCTCGAAGGGCTCGCCGCCGACGCCGAGCGGCATGCCGGGCGGCACGTCGAGCATCAGCGCGTCCTCGCCGGGCTCGACGAGCACGGGCGGCAGATGGCCCGCGTTGGCGAAGGTGCAGCGGCGGGTCACCGAGTCGTAGACCGCGTACACACAGGTCGCGAGGTACACCTCGGACAGGTCCGCCTCGCGGGGGCGGCGGGCCGCGCGGGTGGCCTGCTGGACGCCGCCGGGGGCGCCCAGACCGCGGGCGATCTCGTCCAACGCGCTGAGCACCTCGGCCGGTTCGAGGTCCAGCAGGGCCAGGGTGCGGACGGCCGACCGGAGTTCACCCATCGCCACCGCGGCCCGCAGACCACGGCCCATCACGTCGCCGACCACCAACGCCGTGCGGTGTCCCGGCAGTTCGATGACGTCGAACCAGTCGCCGCCGACCTCGCTGGGGCGGTCCGCCGAGGAGTTGCCGGGCAGGTAGCGGCAGGCGATGTCCAGTCCGGAGGCGACCGGGTCGCCGGGGGGCAGCAGCGACCGCTGGAGTATCAGCGCCCGCTCGTGCTCCCGCCGGTACAGGCGCGCGTTGTCGATGCAGACCGCGGCCCGCGCCGCCAGCTCCACCGCGAGATCCCGGTCCCGGTCCCCGAACGGCTCGCTGCCCTTGGTCCGCGAGAACTGCGCGAGTCCCACGACGGTGTCGTGGGCGACCATCGGCACGGCGAGCGTGGACTGCACGAGGCCGCCCTCCTCGGCCGGGATGTACTGCGGGCGGGCGGTGCGCAGGGCGTCCGCGCAGGGCGAGTTGAAGGGGTAATGATGGACCGCGCCGACCGAGACGGGGGCGCCGGAGCCGGCGAACGGGGCGTCGGAGACCGCGCTGGCGAAGGCCACCCGGCGCAGTTCGGCGCTGCCGTCGGCGAGCCCGGGCGGGGTCTCGTCACCGGCCAGCAGCCCCTGGTAGAGGTCGACGGTGGCCAGGTCGCAGAAGCCGGGGACGACGACGTCGAGGAGTTCGCGGGCCGTGGTCTCCAGGTCGAGGGAGTTCCCGATGCGGGCGCCGGCCTCGTTCAGGAGGGCGAGATTGCGCCGTGCGGCGGCGGCCTCGCGGGCCGCGGCGCGACGGGCCGTGATGTCGGTTCCCAGCCAGGCGATGCCGATGGGCCGGCCGGACCCGCTGCGCACCCGGTACAGGTTGATGGACCAGTGGCGGCGCTCGTCGGAACCCGGCAGGAAGCCGGTGACGTGCATGTCCGTGATGGAGTCGCCGGTCTCCATGACCCGGCGCAGGGTCGCGGAGACCCGCTCGGCCTCGGGACGCGGCAGATAGTCGTGAACGTCCTTGCCCCGGTGGTCGTCCGGGGTGCCGCCGAAGAGGGAGGCGAAACGGTAGTTGACGCGGCGAACCCGCAGGTCGGGGTCGATCAGCACGAACCCGAAAGGAGATTGACCGAAAATGGCCTGCGAGGCGGCGAGGTCGGTCTCGATGCTGCGCAGCGTGCGCACGTCCACGACGATGCAGACGGCGGCCTTCTCGCCCTCCTCGGTCCGCGTCGGCATCACATAGACCTCGGCGAGGCCCTCCCGGCCGCACTCGCCCTCGTGCGGCGCCTTCGGCGCGGGCACCCGGAAGGGGACCACACCGGTCCACTCGCGGCCGTCCAGGATCTCCGCCATCTTGCGCTGGCCCTGCGCGCGCAGGTCCGGGTCGATGAAGGCCTCGATGGGGTCCATGCCGACGGCGTGCTCGGCGGGGATGCCGAAGAGCTGCTCGGCGCGCAGGCTCCACTGGTCGACCAGACCGTCGGGGCCTATGGAGAAGGACGCGACCTTGATGTAGTCGTAGATCGAGCCGGGCGGGCTGCTCTGCCACATGGCGTCCCCGGACAGCGCGTCGCCTTGACGGGCGTCCGCCACGGCAGCATCCGCGGCCTCCGCCCTCGCGCCGTCCGACGGGTCCTTCGACTCCGTGGCCTTCGCTGGTATCTCGCTCACGCGAACCGTCCCCTCCAGCTCACCGCGTCCGGCACCGGTCACCGGGGGCGGCTGCCCGCAGTATCCAGCACTACGGCGCCGCACAACACGGTGTTCACGATCACAGCACGATCCCGACGGTTTTCGGTCCGGGCTGCGACAACACTTCCAGTCTTCTAACCAGCGGACACGCCGTCGAATCACGTCTGCCGACAACCGCCACTGGCCTGAACCAGTCGATGGACAGCGGCCGAGGTGCCGTACAGGTGTTCCCGGCGTGGTCGGTGTGCGCGCCGTGCGCCGTGTTCATGGTTTTCCCGCCGCCCTTCGCCGCCGTCCGGTCCTGCTATCCCGGCACCGCCAGTTCGAACCAGACCGTCTTGCCCGTCGTGCCGGGACGGGTGCCCCAGCGGTGGGCGGCATGCGCGACCAACTGCAGGCCCCGGCCGCTCTCGTCGTCCAGGTCGGCGACACGTTCGCGGGGCGGGTCGGGGAGCGGGTCGGAGACCTCGACCAGGAGGACCCCGCCGACGCCTTCCGGACGGACCAGCCGGACGCCGATGGGGCCGGTGGCGTGCCGCAGGGAGTTGGTCACCAGCTCGCTGACCAGCAGCGCGGCGATGTCGGCGAGGCCGTCGAGCCGCCAGGCGGTCAGTCGGTTCCGGACGGCCGTCCGGGCAGCGCGCACGGCGCCCGGGTCCGCCGGGAACGTCCACTCGGCGCAGTCGCCTTCGGTGTCGATCACGCCGATCACATCCCGGGCCAGCCCATGTCCGCTTTCGTGGGGTTAAGGGGCACATACCCGATATCAGGGGTGCGGTACCGTGCCGAATGGCGTAAGTGGGGCGCCTAAGAGCTCGGGGGTACTCGTCGTCGTGCGCGTGCGGGTTCGCGGGGGCTTGTCGCGCGGTTCCCCGCGCCCCTGAAGGCCCCCAGCGCACCGATGGCTTCCACGTCCTGGTCGAGCCAGTCCACGTCCCGGATCTGGTCCGGTGTCAGCCAGCGGAGTTCGTCGTGGTCCTGAAGGGGCCTGGGCTGCGGGGAGCCCGGCAGCAGGCGGGCCGTCCAGGCCTGGAGGACGTACGGGGGCTTCAGGGGCCACTCACCCGGGACGCGCTCCAGCGCCTCCGCCTCCACGCCCAGCTCCTCCCGGAGCTCGCGCACGAGTGCCGCCTCGGGCGACTCGCCCTCCTCGACCTTGCCGCCGGGCAGCTCCCAGCGGCCGGCCAGTTCGGGCGGGGCGCTGCGGCGGGCCGCGAGGAGGCGGTCGCCGTCGTACAGGGCGGCGGCCACCACCACGATCCGTTCCGTCATGCGCCGGAGCCTACGGGAGGCTCCTCAGTCGGCCGAACTCACGCCGTTCGGGCCGATGCGCTCGACCCAGTAGAGCTGTTTGTGGCCGCGGGCGTCGAGGCTGTCCGCGATCTTCTGCGCCTCCGCCCGGGTCGCGTACCTGCCCACGCGGTAGCGATTGCCGTTGTCGTCCTGTCGTATGACGAGCCAGGGAAGAGTGATCGTGCCGTCGTTCACCGCGCCCCACCGCTCCTTCCCGACCTGCGTCGAGCCCCACCCGATAAGGAAACCGCAATCCGCATATGCCCGAGCCTACGCCCTACCTTTACGCAGCGAACACGCGTTTTCACAAAGAGGTACGCAACCAGCCAGGACGGACTCCTTCGACAGGGGCGCGCACCGTGAACACGCCCCCGGTGAAGGGCGGTGCCCGCGCTCAGGGGCGTCTCGGGAACAGCGGTGTCGACCTGCGAGAACGGCCGAATTCGAACGGCGTTCGCCTGTGGGCCGGTTGAGTGTTCGCCCGGGGCAACTTCCCCGGGGAGCGCACTACTTCACCGGAAGGTGGTACGCGACCTGGTAGCGGTCGGCCGGAATGACCACGTCGGCCGTCTCCACCGGACGGCCCGAGGCGTAGTAGGTGCGGTGGACCACGAGGACGACGTGCCCGGGGACACCGCCCAGGGCGAGCAACTCCTCGGCGAGGCCGGGGCGGGCGCCCACCTCCTCGGTGACGTTGTCCACGACGACGTCGATGGCGGCCATGCGCTCGACCACGCCCATGCCGCCGAGGGGACCCTCCTCCGGGAGCATCACGGGAGTCCGCCCGGTGACCGAGAGGGGCTCCCAGGAGGTGGAGAGCATGATCGGCTCCCCGGCCTCCCGGAAGACGTACTTCGTGCACATCACCCGGTCGCCGGGCCGGATGGCGAGCCGCTCGGCGATGGCCACCGAGGCCTCGGTCTGCCGGCTGCTGGACTCCCAGGTGCCGCGCCCCTCCCCGTCGGCCTGCTCCTGCCGGAAGGGGGTGGCACCGGACGCCGGGCGGTAGCCGGAGCGGGCGATGCGGCGGGGCACGGGACGCTCGCGCACATACGTCCCGGAGCCGGAGCGGCCCTCGACCAGACCCTCGGCCATCAGCACCTTGCGGGCCTCCAGCGCGACGGTGTCCGAGACGCCGTACTCCTCGCGGATTCTGGCCTGGGACGGGAGACGGGTGTGCGGTGGCAGCGAACCGTCGACGATCTTCTTGCGGAGATCACCCGCGACGCGCAGGTACGCCGGCTGCTCACCGAATGTCACTGGCCGCTCCCATCAGGTTGTACAGACAGCAACAGCGTGGCAACCGTGGGTTGGCCCATGCAAGCAAAGGCCAGAGAATCACTCGATGTGATGACATGTGCCGGTGGTGGGCTTTACGCAGGCACTTTCTCCCCGCTATGGCGGCGATCACACATTGAGTTCGCCACCGCTCGACTCCTCGCTGTCCTCGCCGCCCTCCTCGTCGTACGTCGGCCGCTTCGTGGCCAGCCCCAGAGCCTTGCGTGCGGTGACCGTGCTGGGGCCGTCGACGTACTCGTAGCCCTTGTCGTAGTGGATGTAGAAGGCGTCCACGTCGTCGTCCTCAGCCGCGTCCACCGCCTTCGCCCACTCGTCGCGCGCGTCCTCCATGTCCTTCACCAGGGCCGCGACCTGCTTGTCCGCCCCGGTCGGCCAGGACTGCGCGCGCAGCGCCCCGATCTGCTCGTCGAGGCCGTCGTGGACGTCCCGCGACCAGTCCAGGTAGCCGGGCAGGTCGTCCTCCGGGTAGTCCTCGGGCTCCTCCCACAGCACGGAGTCGAGGCTGTTGAGGGACTTGAGGAGAGCGACCTGGTAGGTGTCGAGCGTGGTCTCGTCGGCGCGCAGCGAGCCGGTCAGGGTCGCGTTGTCGTCGGTGTTGCCGAAGATGCAGGTGACCTCGCGGTCGCCGAGGCGCCAGCTCTGCCGGGTCGGGCCGAAGTAGTACACGTCGACGTCCTCGGGCAGCGCCCAGGTGTCCATGGCGTAGGTGTCCTGGAGCGGGTAGCACTTCGCGTCGGCGGCCGCGGAGACCGCGCTGTCCCCGGGGAAGGTGGAGCCCGTCATCCTGAACTCGCCGAACACCTCGCCGTCGTGCTCACCCGCGCAGGACACCGCGACGACGTCGTAGGTCAGGCCTTCGAGTGATCCGCCCGGCGCGTCGAAGCACTGGCCCTTCGCCACGGAGAAGGCGGTGCCCTGCGTCGCGCCCTTCTTGAACCCGTCCCAGGCCTCGGAGAGCCCGCCGGTGGCGAGCGCGGTCACCCACAGGGCGAACCCGAGCGAGGACAGGATCGACCCGGCGATCGCCAGCCCCTTGCCGGACTGGCCCTTCTTCCTGATCTGCGCGAGCGCGACGACTCCGAGCACCAGGCCCACGGCCGGGAAGCAGCACAGGACGCCGAGCACCAGGGAGGCCACGGCGAGGCCGTTGACGGAGGAGGGGCGGGCGTAGGGGCTGTAGCCCTGTCCCCAGGTCTGGTACGGCGGGCCATAGGGTTGCCCGTACTGCTGCCCATACGGCTGCTGTCCCTGCGGCGGCGGCCCGTACGGGTCCGGGGCCGGGGACGGCCCCTGGGCGGGGTCGGGCTGGTGGGGCCCAGGGGGCGGGGGTATGGACACGGGTTCCGTGCTCCTGGTTCAGGCAGTGGTGGGGAACTGACGTACGACAGGGCGCATGGTATGCGCGGGGTGGGCGGGGGTGGAATGCCGATCACGGGTGGGACGACCCAGGCGGTGAACGGACTTACGGCACGGTGGGCGGGGGTGTGCTCCGCGGGGACCGTGTTCTCGGCCGCCGGGGTGTGGCCGCTGCTGGCCTTCCTGGCCGACGGGGCACGGGGTCCGGCACGGGCGGAACTCGCGCGGGCGCTCGGCGTGCCCGCGGAGCAAGCGGCAGCGGCGGCACGGGAGTTGCTCGCGGAACTGGCCGAGACGCAGGCGCTGGACGCGGCGCTCGGACTGTGGACGAGCCGGACGCTGGAGCCGCGCGAGGAGTGGCGGGCCGGCCTGCCCGCCGACGCGCACGGCGTGCTCACCGGCGATCCCGCTCTCGACCAGCGGGAGATGGACGCCTGGGCCGCGAAACGGACCGACGGTCTGGTCGAGCGGATGCCGGTGGAGGTGCGGGATGGCACCGACCTGGTGCTGGCGAGCGCGCTGGCCCTGCGGACCACCTGGCTGCGGCCCTTCGAGGCGCGTCCGCTACGGCCCGCCGCGGGCCCCTGGCAGGGCCGGACCCTGCGCGGCCTGCACCGCAGGAGCGTACGGCTGGACCGGATCGGCGTGGTGGCCGCCCCCGAGGGCCGGGTCACCGAGGCGAAGGTGCGCGGCGACAACGGCGTGGACGTCCATCTCCTGCTCGGGGACGAGCACTTGACGCCCGGTCAGGTGCTGGCGGCGGGGACGGCCGCGCTCGACGGCACGCGTCCCGTCGTACGGGGGTCGTCGCTTCCGCACGGGCCCGCGGGGCCGGGGCTGCGGGTGGAGGAGCGGCCGTGCGCCAGGCCCGAGCAGCCGACGCTGGAGGTGACGACGGCCGCGTTCGAGGTGCGGGCGCACCACGATCTCCTGGAGCTGCACGGGCTGTTCGGCCTCACCTCGGCGCGGGACGCGGGGCAGGGGCACTTCCCCGGCATCAGCGCCTCGCCGCTCGCCGTGGGCTCCGCGCGGCAGTCCGTCCTGGCCCGCTTCGACGCGCTCGGCTTCGAGGCGGCCGCGGTGACGGCGGTCGCGGCGGCACCGGGGGGAGCGCCGCCGCCCCCGCCCCGGTACACCTCGACCGTGGTCACGGCCGCCTTCGACCGCCCCTTCGGCTTTCTCGCCGTCCACCGAGAGACACGGCTGGTGCTGGCCGCGGGGTGGGTGGACGAGCCGCGGTGACGCGCCGGTCTCAGTCGTCGAAACCCGTGGCCCGCGTGCTCTTCTCCCAGGCGGCGACGTCGGCCCGTACGCCGTCGAGGTGGTCGAGCACCGCGGTCACCGCGTCGTCGCCGAGGGGCAGCCGCAGCGGGGTCCGTTCGGCGTCGAGGGCGGCGCGGATCAGGGCGGCCGCCTTCGCGGGGTCGCCGGCCTGGGTGCCGTCGCCGCCGGAGACGAACCCGCGGGTCTCGCTCACCTTGGCGTAGATCCCGCTGTCGGCGCTGGCCCCGGCACGGCTCGCTTCGAACAGCGAGGTGCGGAACGAACCCGGCTCCACGATCAGCACCTTGATGCCGAACTCCCGCACCTCGTCGGCGAGTCCCTCGGACAGACCCTCCAGGGCGAACTTCGTCCCGCTGTAGGCCGAGAAGCCCGCGAAGGACATCTGCCCGCCCATGCTGCTCATCTGCACGATCGCCCCCGCGCGCCGCTCGCGCATCGAGGGCAGCACCGCCCTGGTGAGTGCCGCCGGCCCGAAGACATGCAGGTCGAACAGGTCGCGCAGTTCGGCCTCGGTGGTCTCCTCGAAGGCGCCGACGTGGGTGCGGCCCGCGTTGTTGACCAGCACGTCGATGCGGCCGTGCCGGGCCAGCACGTCCCGTACGGCGGCCTCCGCGGCGGCCGTGTCGGTCACGTCCAGGCGCAGCGCCTCCATCTGGTCGGGGTGGGCGGCCACCAGGTCGTCCAGCCCCTCGGGCCTGCGGGCCGCACCCACCACGACATCGCCGTCGGCCAGGGCCGCCTCGGCGATCGCCCGCCCGAACCCGCTGCTCGCGCCCGTGATCAGCCACACCTTGTTCATGACGACTCCTCGTGGTCCCACCGTCCGTGTCGCCGACCAGCCTGCTGCGCGGGCCGGTTGCCCGTCCAAGACCCACGGTGATAACCGATGGCTATGACGACCGACGTGCATGTACGGGATCTGCGCTACTTCCTGGCGGTGGCCGAGGAGCTGCACTTCACGCGCGCCGCGGAGCGGCTCTACGTGTCGCAGCCCGCGCTGAGCAAGCAGATCCGGGCGCTGGAGCGGCAGTTGGGCGTGGAGCTGTTCCGGCGCGACCCGCGGGGCGTGATGCTCACCGAGGCGGGTGAGACCCTGCTGCCGCACGCCCGGCAGGTGCTGGCGGCCTGGTCCGCGGCGGACACCGCGATGGCGAGGGCCCGGGCCGCGGGGCGCGGCACGCTGGTGGTGGGGATGAGCACCAGCCCCGGCCGCGGCGGCCTGCTCCCGGCGATCCGCTCCCGCTTCACGGCCGCGCATCCGGAGGCGGTCGTACGGCTGCGGCAGATGGGCTGGCAGGACCCGACCGCGGGTCTGGCGGACGGCGGGACGGAGGTCGCGTTCGTGTGGCTGCCGCTGCCCGACGAGGAGCGCTACGGCTGGACCGTGGTCGCCGAGGAGCCCCGTCTGGTCGCCCTCCCCGACGGCCACCCGCTCGCCGCCCGCGCGGAGGTGGACTTCGCCGACCTGGCCGAGGAGCCGTTCCTCGCCCTGCCGCCGAGCGCGGGCCCGCTGCGCGACTTCTGGCTCGCCCTCGACGAACGGGCCGGCCGCCCGCCCCGCATCGGCGCGGAGATCGCGGGCACCGAGGAGACGTACGAGGCCCTCGTGGCCGGCCTGGGCATCTGCCTGGTGGCCTCGGGGAACGCCCCCCTGATCACCCTCGGCGGGGTGGTCACCCGTCCGGTGCGGGGGCTGAGCCCGAGCAGGTACGTGCTGGCCTGGCGCAGGGAGGACGAGGCACGGCCGCTGGTGCGGGGGTATGCGGCGGCCTGTCGGTCCGTGGCGGGGGCACAGGAGGTCTGACGGGGTGCGGCCGTCGGCGTTCGGAGCCGCTCCGCGACCGAGCCGGGATCACTCCGCCGTCGTGAGTCTCGCGTCCCGCACGCCCAGTCGTTCCTGTTCCTCCTCGACGATCCGGCGGGCCAGTTCGGTGTCCGAGATGTCGATCGCGTCCGGGGTGGCCTCGGCCACGGCGCTGCGGCGGGCGTAGGCGTCGAAGAGGCGGGTCTTGGTCTCCAGCAGCTTCACCAGGCGTTCGTCGACGCCCCCGGTGGCGAGGAGGCGGTAGACCCGGACCGGTCTGACCTGGCCCATGCGGTGGGCGCGGGCCACCGCCTGGTGCTCGATGGTCGGCTTGATCTGCGGTTCGCACAGGACGATCACCGAGGCGGCCTGCATGTTGAGGCCGACGCCCGCGGCCTGGATCTGCGCCACGAGCACCGCGGGGCCCGGCACGGCGGCGAAGTCGTCGACGATCCGCTGCCGCCGCCCGGCCGGGACGCCTCCGGTGACCGGGCCGAACAGGTGGGCGCCGTCGGCCCCGAGCGCTTCCTCCACCACGCCCAGGACGTCCTTGAAGTGGGAGAAGACCACCGTCTTCTGCCCGTTCTCCCCGGCCTCCCGGACGATCTCCCGGAGCCGGTCCAGCTTGGCCGACTTCTCGGGGCGCAGGTAGGCGGCCCGGCGCATCGCCATGAAGTTGCCCGCGCGCACGGCCTCCCGGTACGCCTCCTCGTCCGACGCGCTCAGTTCCTCCCACTGGTCGGTGTGCTGGAGGCTGGGGAGTTCCGTCAGCACGTCCTCCTGGTTGCGCCGCAGGTAGACCGGGGCCACGGCCTTGCGGAAGGCGACCGATCCGGCCAGCGCGTCCCGCTCGCCGAGGGAGTCCGCGAGGTCTCCGTCGAGCATCCGGACCAGGTTGTGGAACTCCGCGACCCTGTTCTCCATGGGGGTCCCGGTCATGAGGAGGGTGCGTCCGCACCGCCCGGCCCACAGGGCGACCGCCTGGGACCGCTTGGCCTTCGGGTTCTTCACGGACTGCGCCTCGTCCACCACGAGCAGTCCGACCTCCCCGTCGTCCGGGGCGGGGGCGGGGAAGCCGCGCAGGGCGTCGAAGGTGGTCACCCCGACCCCGCCCCGCTCCCGCCAGTCGGCGAACGCGTGGTGCCGGTCGGGGCCGTGGAGCACGGTGACCCGCAGGGCGCTGCGGGCCTCGATCTCCCGTGTCCAGTTCACGAGCACGCTCGCCGGGCAGACCACCATGAAGTGGCTCTGTCCCCCGGCGGCCAGGTGGGCCAGCACGGCGATCGCCTGGATGGTCTTGCCCAGTCCCATCTCGTCGCCGAGCATCACCTTGCGCTGCGCGAGCGCGAACCGCGCGCCGAACGCCTGGTAGCCGCGCAGGGAGACCCGCCGGAGCGAGTCGTCGAGGTGCTGGGTCCGCACCCGCTCGGCGATCGCGTCCGGCAGGAAGCCCTCGGCGGCGGCCGTGTCCGGCTGCCGCCCCGAGATCTCGGCGAGCAGGCTGTAGTACTCGGCTGAGCGCAGCTCGAAGTCCACCCAGGCCGCGATGTCGGACGGGGGCGCCCGGAGCAGGTCCACCGATGCCTGGGCGAGCAGCCCGGGCAGGCCCGCCTTCTCCGCCTCGTCCACCAGCGACTGGACCGCTGTGACCGCTGCCGCCGCGCGGGCCTTCTTCTCCTGGCTCGCCAGCAGCATCCTGAGGCGTCCGACGGCGAGCCTGGCGTCGGCGAGCAGCGGTCCGAGCCGTGCCGTGAGGGCGGTGGCCCGGTCGACCGCGCGCCGGGCGTCCGGGCCGGCCTCCACTAGGACGTGCAGGGCCGTGACGAGGGCGGTGGTGCTCGGTTCCGGCTTCTCCACGTCGATGTGGACGGCCACGGTCTCGTGCGCGGCCTCGGAGAGCCGGCGGGCGGCCGCGAGCATCTGGTCGACCGTGCGCTGCCCGACGCCGGGGATCTGGCGCAACCGGTAGGGCCCTGCTTCGAGGACGGCGCCGACCGTGCGCAGTCCGCTCTTCTCGACGCTCCCCAGCCGCAGCCGCCCTCCGGTGACGTCCTGCAACCGGGCCACGGGGATGGCGTCGAGCTCCCGCTTCACCTCGGCGTCGTGGATCGGCCGCAGGGCCGCGCGCACCGCTTCCGCTGCCCTGTCATGGTCGGCGACCACCGCACGGGCCGCCTCGAACAGCCGCGCTCCCCTCGCGACGACGCCCCGCTCGACACGCCCCACGCTCCCGCCCCTCCATCGAAAGAAACCTGTGCCCGACCCGCCGGGAAGCGGTCGGACACAGGTTTCTGACTGCTCGTCAGACGTTGAAGCGGAACTCCACGACGTCCCCGTCCTGCATGACGTAGTCCTTGCCCTCCATGCGGGCCTTCCCCTTCGCGCGGGCCTCGGCCACCGAGCCGGTCTCCACCAGGTCGTCGAAGGAGATGACCTCCGCCTTGATGAAGCCCTTCTGGAAGTCGGTGTGGATCACGCCGGCCGCCTCGGGGGCCGTGGCGCCCTTCTTGATGGTCCAGGCGCGGGACTCCTTGGGGCCTGCCGTGAGGTAGGTCTGGAGGCCGAGGGTGTCGAAGCCGACGCGGGCGAGGGTGGCCAGGCCGGGCTCCTCGGCGCCGACCGACTCCAGGAGCTCCATCGCGTCCTCCTCGTCGAGCTCGGCGAGGTCCGCCTCCAGCTTGGCGTTGAGGAAGATCGCCTCGGCGGGGGCGACCAGGGCGCGCTGCTCGTCCTTGAAGGACTCGTCGACCAGCTCGTCCTCGTCGACGTTGAAGACGTACAGGAACGGCTTCGTGGTCAGCAGGTGCAGGTCGTGCAGCAGCTCCTCGTTGCCCGAACCCTGGACGATGCCGGCGGAGAAGAGGGTGTCGCCCTTCTCCAGGATCTCCTTGGCCTCCTCGACGGCCTTGACCTTCGGCGCGATGTCCTTCTTGATCCGCGACTCCTTCTGGAGGCGGGGCAGGACCTTCTCGATGGTCTGGAGGTCGGCGAGGATCAGCTCGGTGTTGATCGTCTCGATGTCGTCCCTGGGCGAGACCTTGCCGTCGACGTGGACGACGTTCTCGTCCTTGAAGGCGCGGATGACCTGGCAGATCGCGTCCGACTCACGGATGTTCGCGAGGAACTTGTTGCCCAGCCCCTCGCCCTCGGAGGCGCCCTTCACGATGCCCGCGATGTCCACGAAGTCGACGGTCGCCGGAAGGACCTTCTGGGAGGAGAAGATCTCGGCCAGTTTCGTCAGGCGCGGGTCCGGGACGCCGACCACGCCGACGTTCGGCTCGATCGTGGCGAACGGGTAGTTGGCCGCCAGCACGTCGTTCTTGGTCAGGGCGTTGAACAGGGTCGACTTGCCGACATTCGGCAGACCGACGATTCCGATCGTGAGCGACACGTTGCGACTTCCCGTACGTGAGAGGAGACGTGAGGAGACTGGCGGCCAGGGGGCCGATCCACCAGTCTACGGCGTGTCGCGGCACGCACCGGCGGCCCTCTCGAACGCATGGCCAAGGTCTTTCCCACGGCGTGTCCGAGGACCGATTCGACACATAAACAGACCTAGGTTGGTCCAGTGGAGCAACACAGGACCAGCCCCCCGCGCAACGGAACACGCCGCCCGGCCCAAGGAGGACCCCAAGGAGCGCCGCTGCCCGCGCAGGCCCGCGGCGAGCGACGGCCACCGGTGGCCCGCCGCCCGCCGCCCCCCGTGGTGCGGACGCTGCGGCGGCTGCCCAACCCCCGGCTCACCGGGCTCGGCGGGGGCCTGTTCTGCGGCGGTCTGATGTTCCTGCTCGGCTGTCTGGTCTCGGTGCTGTTCGGCTCGGCGCTGACGCCGTACGGCGTGCTGTTCGTGCCGGTCAGCGTGCTGACCGCGGTGTGGATGCGCCGGGGGGATCTGCTGACCGCCCCGATCGTCGTGCCGATCGCCTTCGCCGTCGGGCTCCTCCCGGTCGCCGACAGCGGCGGCGGCACCTCGGGTCGGCTGATGGGCCTGTTCACGGCACTGGCCACGCAGGCGGGCTGGCTCTACGCCGGCACGCTGGCCGCCGGCCTCGTCGCACTGGTCCGCAGGGTCCGCCTGGTACGGGACCGCTCGCGCCGGCCCTGACCCGGGCCGACGGCGGAACGAGCGGTTCCCGGTCCGTCGTACGGTCGGGGGCGGCACCGGCGCCGCGGGCCCGGTGCCCCGCCGGCTCCGCTACTGCTGGGCCGCCCGCATCGCCGCCCCCACGATCCCCGCGTTGTTCTGCAACTGCGCCGGGACGATCTCGGCCTTGATGCCCTCGATGTGGGGCAGGAACTTCTGCGACTTGCGGCTGACGCCGCCGCCGATGATGAACAGCTCGGGCGAGAAGAGCATCTCGACATGGGCGAGGTACTTCTGGACGCGGTGGGCCCAGTGCTCCCAGGTCAGCTCCTCGTCCTCCCTGGCCTTGCTGGAGGCCTTCTTCTCGGCGTCGTGGCCGTGCAGCTCCAGGTGGCCCAGCTCGGTGTTGGGGACGAGGACGCCGTCGACGAAGACCGCGCTGCCGATGCCGGTGCCCAGGGTGAGCAGGATGACGGTGCCCTTGCGGTCCTTGCCGGCCCCGAAGCTCATCTCGGCGACACCCGCCGCGTCCGCGTCGTTGACCACGGTCACCGGCAGTCCGCCGAGCCGGTCGCTGAACAACGCGCGCGCGTCGGTGTCGATCCAGCTCTTGTCGACATTGGCCGCCGTACGGATGTGGGATCCGCCGGTGACGACGCCCGGGAAGGTGAGCCCGACCGGGCCGGTCCAGCCGAAGTGGTCCACGACCTGCTTCACCCCGTCGGCCACGCCGTCGGGCGTGGCCGGGTGCGGGGTGAGCACTTTGTGACGCTCCTGCGCCAGGTCGCCCTTGTCCAGGTCCACAGGGGCGCCCTTGATCCCGGATCCGCCGATGTCCAAGCCGAAGATCTGCATGGCCCTACGTTACGACGGACGACGGACAGTCACGCCTCCGAGGTCCCCTTGCGCTCCGCGACCAGCGCCGCGGCTTCCTCGCGCAGGTCGCGCCGCAGCTCCTTCGGCAGGGAGAAGGTGATGGACTCCTCGGCCGCCTTCACGAGTTCCACGTCGCCGTAGCCGCGCTGCGCCAGCCACTCCAGGACCTCCTCGACGAGCACCTCCGGCACCGAGGCGCCCGAGGTCACGCCGACCGTGGTCACGCCCTCCAGCCAGGCCTCGTCGATCTCGCGGGCGAAGTCCACGAGGTAGGCCTCGCGGGAGCCGGCCAGCTTGGCGACCTCGACGAGCCGCTTGGAGTTGGAGGAGTTGCGGGAGCCGACCACGATGACCAGTTCGGCCTCGGCGCCCATCTGCTTCACGGCGAGCTGACGGTTCTGCGTGGCGTAGCAGATGTCGTCGCTGGGCGGCGAGATGAGCTGCGGGAACTTCTCCTTGAGGGCGTCGACGGTCTCCATGGTCTCGTCCACGGAGAGGGTGGTCTGGGAGAGCCAGACGACCTTCGACTCGTCGCGGACCTCGACCTTGGCGACGTCCGCGGGGCCGTCGACGAGGGTGATGTGGTCGGGGGCCTCGCCGGAGGTGCCGATGACCTCCTCGTGGCCCTCGTGACCGATCAGGAGGATGTCGTAGTCCTCGTTGGCGAAGCGGACGGCTTCCTTGTGGACCTTGGTGACCAGCGGGCAGGTCGCGTCGATGGTGGCGAGCTTGCCGCGCGCGGCCTCCTCGTGGACGACGGGGGCGACGCCGTGCGCCGAGAACATGACGATGTTGCCCGGCGGGACCTCCTCCGTGCGCTCGACGAAGATGGCGCCCTTCTTCTCCAGGGTCTGTACGACGTACTTGTTGTGGACGATCTCGTGCCGGACGTACACCGGAGCGCCGTACTGCTCCAGGGCTTTCTCGACGGCGATCACGGCGCGGTCCACACCCGCGCAGTAGCCACGGGGGGCGGCGAGCAGGACACGGCGGCCAGGCGAAGCGGTCATGCGTCCCATCGTACGGCCGCGTTCGGCCGGTCAAAGATCGCGTGCCCGTGACCGTCCCGATGAGACTGGCCGGGAGAGGTGACGGGCGGGACGGACGAGGAGCAGGCGGAGGCGCGATGTCCGGGACCGGCACGGCGGACCGTACGACCGAGGAGGGCGCGGGCGGCCTGCGCCGCAGCCTCGGCTTCCGGGACCTCGTGGTCTACGGGCTGCTGTTCATCGCCCCCATGGCCCCGGTCGGCGTCTACGGCACCCTGGACGCCAGGTCGCACGGGGCGGTCGCCCTCGTCTACGTGGTCGCGACCGTGGCGATGGCGTTCACCGCGTTCAGCTACGCCCAGATGGTGCGGGTCGTCCCCCTGGCGGGGTCGGTGTTCGCCTACGCGCGCGCGGGACTCGGCCGGCGGGCCGGTTTCGTGGCGGGCTGGATGGCGATGCTGGACTACCTGCTCATCCCGGCCGTGGCCTACCTGTTCTCCGGCATCGCGATGAACGCGCTGGTCCCGGAGATCTCGCGCTGGGTGTGGACGGCGCTGGCGGTGGTCGTCACGACGCTGCTGAACCTGTGGGGCGTGCGGGCGGCGGCCCGGGTGGGCTTCCTGGTGCTGGCCCTGGAGATCGTGGTCCTGCTGGTCTTCGTGGTGTCCGCGGTCGTCGTCCTCGCGCGGGACGGCGCCGAACGCGGCTGGCTGTCCCCGCTGTCCGGGGACGGCACCCAGGGCGCGTTCGCGCTGTCGGCGGTGCTCGGCGCGGTCTCCGTCGCCGTCCTGTCGTACCTGGGCTTCGACGCGATCGCCTCCTTCGCGGAGGAGGTCACCGGCGGTTCGGAGAAGGTCGCCCGCGCGGTGCTGTTCTGCCTGGCACTGGCGGGCCTGCTGTTCGTGGCGCAGACCTACCTGGTGGCCCTTCTGGACCCGACGACCTCGGCCGAGTTCGCGGCGCAGCCGGCCAGGCAGGGCTCGGCCTTCTACGACGCCGTCGACTCCGCGGTCGGCACCTGGCTGCACGACCTGGTGGCCGTCAGCAAGGCGATCGGCGCGGCCTTCGCGGCGCTGGCGGGACAGGCGGCGGCCGGGCGGCTGCTGTTCGCGATGGGCCGCGACCGGCGTCTGCCGCGCGCGCTGGCGAGGACGGACTCCGGCGTGCCGCGCGTGGCTCTGCTGTCCGCGGCCGCCGTCACCCTGGTCGCCGCGGTGTGGGCGGCCCGCCGGGACGACGGCATGGACCACCTGGTGTCCGTGGTCGACATCGGCGCCCTGACGGCCTTCACGCTCCTGCACGCGAGCGTGGTGGGCTGGTTCGCGGTCCGCCGACGCGGCGGTCCGGTGATCTGGTGGCGGCACGTCCTGGCCCCGACCCTCGGAGCGGCGATCACCGTGGCGGTGATCGTGGAGGCGTCGGGGGCGGCGCAGGTGGTGGGCGCGGTGTGGTTGGCGGCGGGGCTCGGGGTGCTGGTCGCCCAACGCGGTCGGTAGCCGGCCGGGGGCCGGGGCTGCTGCCGGTCGCGGGGGCGGCGGAGGCGACCGACTTGGAGTGCTGATCGCCCCACGCGGACGAAAACAGGCCGGATCCGGGGGTGCCGCGGGTCGCAGGGGCGGCGGAGGCGATCGGCTCGGGGTGCGGGTCGCCCAGCGCGGACGACAACCGGCTGGATCCGGGGGTGCCGCCAGCCGCGGGGGCGACGGAGGCGACCGGCTCAGGGTGCCCGTCGCCCAGCGCGGTCGATAACCGGCCGGGGCCGGGGGGGGTGCCGCCGGTCGCGGGGGGCCGGAGGCGACCGGCCCGGGGTGCCGATCGCCCAGCGCGGACGATAACCAGGCCCGATCCGGGGGCTGCTGCCGGTCACGGGGCAGCGGAGGCAACCGGCTCGGAGTGCTGATCGCCCAGCGCGGTCGGTAGCCGGGCGCGTCCGGAGGGGTTGCCGCCGGTCGCGGGGGCGACGGGGCCACCGGCCCGGGTGCCGATCGCCCAGCACGGACGAAACCGGCCCGATCCGGGGGGTACCGCCGATCGCGGAGCGGCGGAGGCCACCGGCTCGGAGTGCTGATGGCCCAGCGCGGACGAAAACCGGCCGGATCCGGGGGGGTGCCGCCGGTCGCAGGGGCCGCGGAGGCGACCGGCTCGGGGTGCTGGTCGCCCAGCGCGGACGATAACCGGCCGGGTCCGCGGGGGCCTCCGGTCGCGGGGGTCGGTCGGTGACGGGGCGTTGTCGTATGGGGCCGTTACGCTCGCGGCATGGCTGTGAACTCGACCCCCGAAACGCCCCTGCCCGTCGGCGAGGTGTCGCGCCTCATCGGCGGCTGGATCGACCGGCTCGGCGCCGTGTGGGTCGAGGGGCAGATCACCCAGCTCTCCCGGCGTCCGGGCGCGGGGGTCGTGTTCCTCACGCTGCGCGATCCGTCGCACGACATCTCGGTGAGCGTGACCTGCTTCCGCCAGGTCTTCGACGACGTGGCCGATGTCGTCGGCGAGGGCGCCCGGGTCGTCGTACTCGCGAAACCGGAGTGGTACGCGCCGCGGGGCCAGCTCTCGCTGCGGGCCACCGCGATAAGGCCGGTCGGGGTCGGTGAGCTGCTGGCCCGGCTGGAGGCGTTGAAGAAGTCCCTCGCCGCGGAGGGGCTGTTCGCGCCGGAGCGCAAGAAGCCGCTGCCGTTCCTGCCGCAGCTCATCGGCCTGGTCTGCGGCCGTGCCTCGGCCGCCGAGCGGGACGTCCTGGAGAACGCCCGGCACCGCTGGCCCGCTGTCCGCTTCGAGGTGCGCAACGTCCCGGTGCAGGGGGTGCACGCCGTCCCGCAGGTCGTGCAGGCGGTCAAGGAGCTCGACGCGCAGGACGACGTGGACGTGATCGTCGTGGCGCGCGGCGGGGGCAGCGTGGAGGACCTGCTGCCGTTCTCCGACGAGCAGTTGGTGCGGGCGGTCGCGTCCTGCCGTACGCCCGTGGTCTCGGCGATCGGGCACGAACCGGACAACCCGCTGCTCGACTACGTCGCCGACCTGCGGGCCTCCACACCCACCGACGCGGCCAAGAAGGTCGTACCGGACGTGGGCGAGGAGTACGAACGGGTGCGGGCGCTGCGGGACCGCGCGCGGCGGTGCGTCGGGTCCTTCCTCCAGCGGGAGGAGCGGGGCCTCGCGCACGCGCTCGCGCGGCCGTCGATAGAGGATCCGCACCGGATGATCGACGAGCGCGCCGACCATGTGGCCTCCCTGACCGACCGTGCCCGCCGCACCTTGGGGCACCTGCTGGACCGGGCCGACTCCGAGCTGACGCACACCCGCGCGCGCGTGGTGGCCCTCTCCCCCGCCGCGACCCTCCAGCGCGGGTACGCCGTCCTGCAGAAGGCCGACGGACACGTGGTGCGGGGGCCGGACGAGGTGGCGGCGCAGGAGACCCTGCGGGCGCGGGTCGCCGAGGGTGAGTTCACTGTCCGAGTCGATGCGTAGGGTGGGCGGATGACCAGCAAGGTGGCGGAAGAGGCGCTCGGGTACGAGCAGGCGCGGGACGAGCTGATCGAGGTCGTGCGGCGGCTGGAGGCGGGCGGCACGACACTCGAGGAGTCCCTGGCGCTCTGGGAGCGGGGCGAGGAGCTGGCCAAGGTGTGCCGGCGGTGGCTGGACGGGGCGCGGGCGCGCCTCGACGCGGCTCTGGCGGAGGAGTCGGAGGACGGCGAGGGCGACTCCGAGTAGCGGCGTCCTCAAGCCCTGGGGCCTGGTGATCTGTGAAGCGGATCACCACGCCCCGTTTTTGGTTGAAGATTGAACTTCATAGGCGTACGGTCGGAGACGTCAACCGGTCCACGGTCCGTTTACGGGACCAATGTACATCCCGAGAAGGTTTCCCCATGTCTCTCGTTCTTGACCCCGCCGCCCAGGACCTGCTGTTCCGCGAGGCCCGCACCGCGAACACCTTCACCGACGAGCCGGTGACCGACGAGCAGATCCAGGCGATCTACGACCTGGTCAAGTACGGCCCCACCTCCATGAACCAGTCGCCGCTGCGCGTCACCCTGGTCCGCTCCCCCGAGGCCCGCGAGCGCCTCGTGCAGCACATGGCCGAGGGCAACCAGAAGAAGACCGCCGCCGCCCCGCTGGTCGCGATCCTCTCCGCGGACAACGAGTTCCACGAGGAGCTGCCGCAGCTCTTCCCGCACTTCCCGCAGGCCAAGGACCTCTTCTTCGGCGAGCGCGCGACGCGTGAGGGCAGCGCCAACCTGAACGCCGCCCTCCAGGCCGCGTACTTCATCATCGGCATCCGCGCCGCGGGTCTCGCCGCCGGCCCGATGACCGGCCTGGACTTCGAGGGCGTCCGCAAGGAGTTCCTGGACGACGACCACACCCCGCTGATGGTCGTCAACATCGGCAAGCCGGGCGAGGACGCCTGGTTCCCGCGCTCCCCGCGCCTGGCGTACGAGGACGTCGTCACCACCGTCTGAGGCGGCTGACCACACACGGGAGGGGCCCGGCCGCCTGGCGGCCGGGCCCCTCCCGTCGTCATGTCACGCCGTCATGTCACGCCGTCCTGAGGGACTTCGCCATCTCGGTGAGCTGGGCCAGCGATCCCGTGCCCGCGACCACCGTCGTCGCCCCGTCGCCCTGGTGCACGAGGGCGTCGTACCGGCCCCCCGTGTACCGCGTCCAGGTGCGGCCCGCGATCTCGCGGGTCTGCTTGGTCGCCTCGCCGCCCTGGCTCGCCTCGTCGATGAAGTCCGACGCCTTCTGAGTCGACTGCTCGATCTGCACGTACTCACCACCGGGGGCGTTGAAGCCCAGGTGCCAGGCGTCGAACCGGTCGCCCCGGAAGCGCACCGAGGTCGCCTTCCAGTCGGCCGGCAGGCCCTCCGGCGCCGCCACCGGATAGGAGGCCGCGCGGCGGGCGGTGAGCAGCTCGACGCGGTAGTCGACCTTCTTGATGTCCGGAGCGGAGTCGTCGTGCGGGATGAACACGTAGATGACCGCCGCCGCGATCCCGATGAGGCCCAGGGACAGAATCATGTCCCGGACCGTCTTCTGCTTGCCCTTCGAACCTGCCACGCCCCCTATCGTCGCAGGTGCCCGGCCCGCTCATCCGTGGGGTCCCCTGCTCATTTTGTCGGACTGACGATAGAGTCGACGGTCGAACCCTCATCCGGCCGTCGTCGTATCAGAAAGGTGCGCTCCGATGACCGAGCATCATCATCTGCCGTCCGAACTCGAAGTCCCCTCCGAGGCCCCCGACCGCAACCTCGCCCTGGAACTCGTCCGGGTGACCGAAGCCGCCGCGATGGCCGCGGGCCGCTGGGTCGGGCGGGGCGAGAAGAACGGCGCCGACGGCGCCGCCGTGCGCGCCATGCGGTCCCTGGTCTCCACCGTGTCGATGAACGGCGTGGTCGTCATCGGCGAGGGCGAGAAGGACGAGGCCCCGATGCTCTTCAACGGAGAGCGCGTGGGCGACGGGACCGGCCCCGAGTGCGACATCGCCGTCGACCCGATCGACGGCACCACGCTGACGGCCAAGGGCATGCCGAACGCGATCGCGGTGCTGGCCGCGGCCGACCGGGGCTCGATGTTCGACCCGTCCGCCGTGTTCTACATGGACAAGCTGGTCACCGGCCCCGAGGCCGCGGACTTCGTCGACATCGACGCGCCGGTCTCCGTGAACATCCGGCGGGTCGCCAAGGCCAAGCGCTCCACCCCGGAGGACGTGACCGTCGTCATCCTCGACCGGCCCCGGCACGAGGGGATCATCAAGGAGATCCGGGAGGCGGGAGCGCGGATCAAGCTGATCTCCGACGGTGACGTGGCCGGCTCGATCTACGCGCTGCGCGAGGGCACCGGCGTCGACATGCTGCTGGGCATCGGCGGCACGCCCGAGGGGATCATCTCGGCCTGTGCCGTGAAGTGCCTCGGCGGCACGATCCAGGGCAAGCTGTGGCCGAAGGACGACGAGGAGCGGGCCCGGGCCATCGACGCCGGTCACGACCTGGACCGGGTGCTGACGACCGACGACCTGGTGTCCGGGGAGAACGTGTTCTTCGTGGCCACCGGCATCACCGACGGCGAGCTCCTGCGGGGCGTGCGCTACCGGTCGGAGACGGCGACGACCGACTCGATCGTGATGCGGTCGAAGTCGGGGACGGTGCGCAGGATCGACTCGGAGCACCGGCTGAGCAAGCTGCGGGCCTACAGCGCGATCGACTTCGACCGCGCCAAGTAGCTCGATGCGTGCGGAGCACGGGCGGGTGCGGGTGCGCTGCGGCCTGTCGCGCAGCTCCCCGCGTCCCTGAGCAGGTTCCACCAGCCCAGGTCCAAAGGCGCCCCCGGTGCGGAGGGGGCGCCTTTCGCTGTACGGGTGTCAGCCCGCCTGGGCTATGCGGGCCGCCCTCGTGGCCTGGCTGAGCTCCAGGTCGCGGCGCCGGCGCCGGGCCAGGACCACGCGGCGCTCCGCCGCGGTGAGGCCGCCCCAGACGCCGTAGGGCTCGGGCTGGAGCAGGGCGTGTTCGCGGCACTCGACCATGACCGGACAGCGTGCGCAGACGCGCTTCGCGGCCTCCTCGCGGGAGAGCCGGGCGGCGGTGGGTTCCTTGGACGGAGCGAAGAACAGGCCGGCCTCGTCGCGCCGGCACACCGCCTCGGTGTGCCATGGAGCGTCTTGGTCCCTGTCCCGCACTGGCACCCGCTGGGCCGGAACGGCAGCTACCTGCAGGGACGAATGCGGCGGTTGCAGCACGGTCAACTCCTGACGACGGCTTCGCGAGCGAGCGACGATGCAGCAAGCCCTACCCGCTGTGCGCGCGCCTATGCACTGAGTCCCCAACCGCTGGATTCCGGGCGTCCGCGGGCGCTTCCGGGAGCGGGCGGGGCGGATCGCGCCGTCTCGGAGCCTCCCGGATTCACCACCGTCAACGGTCCAGGTGTCTGCGCAAACTCCTGTCGACCTTGCGATCGACCGCGCGCTGAACCCGGTCGAGAATGTCCGCGATGAGCTTGCCGCGCCTGGGCTTCGCGTCGACGCTGCCGAGGACCGCCCAGCCGTCGACGTACACCACGGGTGCGTCCACCTCCGGCGAGTCGAGCGTGTCCACCTGGAAGTCGCCGAGGACACCGACGCCGGTGCCGCGCAGCGAGACGTTCTCCGGGACGCGGACCTCGACGCTGCCGAAGACCGAGAACGCCTTGATGACGACCTGGCGGTACTCGAAGATCGCCTCGCTGAGGTCTATCTCGACGCTGCCGAAGACCGCGTAGGCGTGGATGCGGCGGCCCGCGCGCCAGCGGCCCTTGCGGACGGCGGCGCTGAAGACCGCCACCACGTTGTCGTCGGGGTCCGGGGGGATCGCGTCGGTCGGGCGGTTGGGGGCCGGGGTCCAGGCGGGGGCGTCACGGCGCTCGTGGGCCGCGGGCAGGTCCCGTATGAAGACCTCCAGCTCGCCGACCGTCTTGGCGCTCAGCACCCCCTCGACCCGCTCGGCGTGCTCGTCGGCGGTGAGGCGGCCCTCGGCGAGTGCCTCGCGCAGGATGTCGGCGATACGGTCGCGGTCGGCGTCCGAGGCACGCAGGTCGGCCACCGCGGGGGCGGGGCCCGCGTGCTTCTGGAGGTCCGGCTTCTGAAGGTCCACGGCAGCAGCGTACCCAAACGCGATAGATCGCGACTAGGGCTGTGGACAACTCTTGGCCCGCCGACTGAGCCTTACCTCACAACCTTCCGTCCTTGGACAGGTTCTACGCTGGTGAGGCCCGCCAACGGAGGCGGGTGGTCGACCCGCAGAGTGAGGAATGGGCTGAGATGCCTGAGTTCGCGTACACCGATCTGCTCCCCATGGGAGAGGACACCACCCCGTATCGGCTGGTGACCTCCGAGGGTGTCTCCACCTTCGAGGCCGACGGGCGGACCTTCCTCAAGGTGGAGCCGGAGGCGCTGCGCCGGCTCGCCGCGGAGGCCATCCACGACATCCAGCACTACCTGCGGCCGGCGCACCTCGCCCAACTGCGGCGGATCATCGACGACCCGGAGGCGTCCGGCAACGACAAGTTCGTGGCGCTGGACCTGCTGAAGAACGCGAACATCGCGGCGGCGGGCGTGCTGCCGATGTGCCAGGACACCGGCACGGCGATCGTCATGGGCAAGCGCGGGCAGAACGTGCTGACGTCCGGCGGCGACGAGGAAGCCCTGTCGCGCGGCATCTACGACGCGTACCTGAACCTCAACCTGCGGTACTCGCAGATGGCCCCGCTGACCATGTGGGACGAGAAGAACACCGGCTCGAACCTGCCCGCGCAGATCGAGCTGTACGCCACCGACGGCGGCGCGTACAAGTTCCTGTTCATGGCGAAGGGCGGCGGCTCGGCCAACAAGTCCTTCCTGTACCAGGAGACGAAGGCCGTCCTGAACGAGGCCTCCATGATGAAGTTCCTGGAGGAGAAGATCCGTTCGCTCGGTACGGCCGCCTGCCCGCCGTACCACCTGGCGATCGTGGTCGGCGGTACGTCCGCCGAGTACGCGCTGAAGACCGCCAAGTACGCCTCCGCGCACTACCTGGACGAGATCCCGGCCGAGGGCTCGGAGCTCGGGCACGGCTTCCGGGACAAGGAGCTGGAGGAGAAGGTCTTCGAGCTGACGCAGAAGATCGGGATCGGGGCGCAGTTCGGCGGCAAGTACTTCTGCCACGACGTGCGTGTGGTGCGGCTGCCGCGGCACGGCGCGTCCTGCCCGGTCGCGATCGCCGTCTCCTGCTCGGCCGACCGCCAGGCCGTCGCGAAGATCACCGCCGAGGGCGTGTTCCTGGAGCAGTTGGAGACGGACCCGGCGCGGTTCCTGCCGGAGACGACCGACGAGCACCTCGACTCCGACGGCGACGTCGTGCGGATCGACCTCAACCAGCCGATGGACGACATCCTCGCGGAGCTCACCAAGTACCCGGTCAAGACGCGGCTCTCGCTGACCGGTCCGCTCGTGGTCGCGCGTGACATCGCGCACGCCAAGATCAAGGAGCGGCTCGACGCGGGCGAGGAGATGCCGCAGTACCTGAAGGACCACCCGGTGTACTACGCCGGTCCGGCGAAGACGCCCGAGGGGTACGCGTCGGGTTCCTTCGGTCCGACCACGGCCGGCCGCATGGACTCCTACGTCGAGCAGTTCCAGGCGGCGGGCGGCTCCAAGGTGATGCTGGCCAAGGGCAACCGCAGCAAGCAGGTCACCGACGCGTGCGATGCGCACGGCGGCTTCTACCTCGGCTCCATCGGCGGTCCCGCCGCGCGGCTCGCCCAGGACTGCATCAAGAAGGTCGAGGTCGTCGAGTACGAGGAGCTCGGCATGGAGGCCGTCTGGAAGATCGAGGTCGAGGACTTCCCGGCGTTCATCGTGGTCGACGACAAGGGCAACGATTTC
The DNA here is from genome assembly GCF_055582845.1 of Streptomyces sp. NPDC107471. Lineage (NCBI taxonomy): Bacteria > Bacillati > Actinomycetota > Actinomycetes > Kitasatosporales > Streptomycetaceae > Streptomyces > Streptomyces sp. NPDC107471. The sequence continues at coordinate 380,156 of NZ_JBVJPC010000002.1, forward strand.
TTCCAGGACCCGTCCCCGTCTCCGACGTTCACGTCGATTCCGGTTCGGGGGGCTGGGTTGGCATAGCGGCATAGGGACGGCGGCGGGGTCGTGTCTCGGCTCCGCCGCCGCTTCGTTTCCGTTCCTGCGGCGGCTCCTGTCGGGGGCCTGGGCCGGCTCGTGCCCTCGGTGGCTGAGGGGGTGTGGATCTCGCCCCCGCAGCCCCTGCCCGTCCCATCCCCAGGGGCTGCCGCCCCTTCGACCCCGCGGTGGGGGCCGGCCCGGTGCTGGTGTCGACCCAGAGGAATCTGGAGCGGAGGGGTCCCCTTCCTCGATGTGCCATCGGATCGGCGCCGCCGCCCAATGCCGGCCGTCGGGCTTCCGGCCTCCCGAGCGCGCAGGCCGCGTCGTCGACGTACGCGACCGTCTTCGGGAAGCGGCCGACTGAGGGCGGCGAGGTTCCTGGGGCCGTCGCCGGAGGTCTGGCCGTTGACCGCACCGGGTACGGCGATCTCGCGTGCCCGTCACGAGCAGGTCGACGCCAGGTGTGCCGCGCCCGCCGCTCGGCACGAGAAGCCGACGTCACCGCGCCGTGCCCGCCGTTCGGCCCCCGGCCTGCCCGCCCGGCACGAGCAGGTCAGCGCCACCGTACAGACACCGCTCGGCCCCCGGCCTGCCCGCCCGGCACGAGCGGCACGGTCCGCCGTCGCCCGGTGTGATCCGCGGGGCGGTCCCGGCCGGGCGGGGGCTTCGGGGTCGGTGGGTTGGGCACTCTGGTGCCGGTGGGCCGTGTGTCCTGGGGGTGGGTGCGGCAGGAATAGGTGTCACGGGGGCAGACGCTGAGCTAGGCGGAGGTGATCGGCAGTGGCCGACGAGCAGCAGGAACAGGCGTTCCGTATCGAGCACGACTCCATGGGCGAGGTCCGGGTGCCGGCGGACGCCAAGTGGCGGGCGCAGACCCAGCGGGCCGTGGAGAACTTCCCCGTCTCGGGGCAGCGGATCGAGCGGGCGCACATCGAGGCGCTGGCCCGCATCAAGGGGGCCGCCGCGAAGGTGAACGCGCGGCTGAACGTGCTCGACAAGGACATCGCCGAGGCCATCCAGGAGGCCGCCGACGAGGTGGCCCGCGGCGACTGGGACGCGCACTTCCCGATCGACGTGTTCCAGACGGGGTCCGGCACCTCGTCCAACATGAACACCAACGAGGTCATCGCGACCCTGGCGGGCGAGCGGCTCGGCGCCGGCCGTGACGTGCACCCCAACGACCACGTCAACGCCTCCCAGTCGTCCAACGATGTCTTCCCCTCCTCCATCCACATCGCCGCCACCGCCGCCGTGACCCGGGATCTCATCCCCGCGCTCGACCACCTCGCCGACGCCCTCACCCGTAAGTCCGAGGAGTTCGCCGACGTCGTGAAGTCGGGGCGGACCCATCTGATGGACGCCACGCCGGTGACCCTGGGTCAGGAGTTCGGCGGGTACGCGGCGCAGATCAGGTACGGCGTCGAGCGCCTCACCGCCTCCCTGCCCCGACTCGCCGAGCTGCCGCTGGGCGGCACCGCCGTCGGCACCGGCATCAACACCCCGCCCGGTTTCTCCGCCGCCGTGATCGAGGAGGTCGCCCGCACCACCGGGCTGCCGCTCACCGAGGCGCGGGACCACTTCGAGGCCCAGGGCGCCCGGGACGGGATCGTCGAGACCAGCGGGCAGCTCAGGACCATCGCCGTCGGGCTGACGAAGATCGCCAACGATCTGCGGTGGATGTCCTCCGGGCCCAGGACGGGGCTGGCCGAGATCTCGCTCCCCGACCTCCAGCCCGGCTCGTCGATCATGCCCGGCAAGGTCAACCCGGTGATCCCGGAGGCCGTGCTGATGGTCGCGGCCCAGGTCATCGGCAACGACGCCACCGTCGCCACCGCCGGCGCGGCCGGCAACTTCGAGCTCAACGTCATGCTGCCGGTCATCGCGAAGAACGTCCTGGAGTCGATCCGGCTGCTCGCCAACGTCTCCCGGCTGCTCGCCGACCGGACCGTCGACGGCATCGTCGCCCACCGCGAACGCGCCCGGGAGTACGCCGAGTCCTCGCCCTCCGTGGTCACCCCGCTCAACAAGTACATCGGGTACGAGGAGGCCGCCAAGGTGGCCAAGAAGGCCCTCGCGGAGCAGAAGACGATCCGCCAGGTCGTGCTGGAGGGCGGATACGTCGAGCGGGGCGACCTGACGGCCGAACAGCTCGACCAGGCACTCGATGTCCTGCGGATGACACGGCCGTAACCTTTCCCGTCCCCGGCGTGAACCGTGACGCGTACCGCAGCGTCGTATGCCTATGGCACCTAATATCTGTGCATGGCAGACGGTGGAGCGGTGAGAGCGGTGGAAGCGGGTACGACGGCGCACTTCTGGGAGCCCGGGAGTCAGATCCTGTGGCGCTACCGGGAGAACGCCGGCGCGCACGTCCACATCGCCCGCCCCGTCACCGTCGTGCGCGACGACGAGGACCTGCTGGCCGTGTGGCTGGCACCGGGCACCGAGTGCGTACGGCCGGTGCTGGCGGACGGCACGCCGGTGCACGCGGAGCCGCTGGAGTCCCGTTACACCAAGCCGCGTTCGGTCCGGCGGGACCGCTGGTTCGGCACCGGGGTGCTGAAGCTGGCGCGGCCGGGGCTGCCGTGGTCGGTGTGGCTGTTCTGGGAGCCGGGCTGGCGGTTCAAGAACTGGTACGTGAACCTGGAGGAGCCCCTGGCGCGTTGGGCCGGGGGTGTGGATTCCGAGGACCACTTCCTGGACATCACCGTGGATCCGGACGGCGGTTGGCAGTGGCGGGACGAGGACGAGTTCGCGCAGGCCCAGCGGGACGGGCTGATGGGCCCGGACCTGGCCGAACAGGTCAGATCGGCGGGGCGGTCGGCGGTGGAGGTGATCCGCGCCTGGGGCCCGCCGTTCTCGGACGGCTGGCCCGACTGGCGCCCCGATCCGGCCTGGACGGTTCCGCTCCTGCCGGAAGACTGGGACCGTACGCCCGCGCACTTGTCCTCATGAGACCCTTGATGCGCCCCCGGGCTGCAAACGTAGGATCGTCCTCCGCAAGAGCGCGCAGCGGCAACTACCGGAGCGGGCACTGTGCTTGACCGATCGTCACCGAGGGGCGGCAGGACGTGAGCGTGGGGTACGAGGGCAACACCGGTACGGGCCGCGGAAGGTTGACCAAAAACGCAGGAACAGCCCCTGACCACGCGGGAATTCCGTTCCTGGGACACGCATTCCGGGTATCGGGATTTCGGCGGGACCGACTGCGCGTACGGCGCGCAGCCCCGGACGGACGGATTCGACACGCGTGACGGAGCACCCGACCTCCTTCGAACGCCCCCAGCCGGGCGTCGACCCCACGGACCCCCGCGGGGCGCTCCTGCGTTCCCCGGCGCCGCCGCCCGCCCAGGGCGCCGAGGCGCCGAGCGCTTTACCCGTCCAGGCCCGCTCCGGTGACTCCACCCCGGAGGCGGCACCCGTCGTCCAGGCCGGCAACAGCACGGCCGGCCGGACCGGCAACCACAAGGACATGGGCATGAACCCGGCCGGTACCGGACCCGAGCACTCCCAGCCGGCCGCCGCTGAGCCGGACACGCACCGTCCCCGGCCCTTCCCCGAGGGCGTTCCGGTCCAGCCGGGCGGCGAGGACGAGCGGGTGCCCCTGAGCGCTGACGAACGCCGTACGGGACAGGGGCTGCCCCCGGGCCGGCCCACGCCCATGCGGCGCGACGGCGACCGGCTGCGCTTCGTGGGCGCGGCCACCCGCCGGATCGCCCGGGGCATCGACCTGGACGAGATCGTGATGGGGCTGTGCCGGGCGACCGTGCCGACCTTCTCGGACGCGATCCTCGTCTATCTGCGCGACCCGCTGCCCGTCGGCGACGAGCGGCCCACCGGCCCCCTCGTGCTCCGGCTGCGGCGCAGCGACCGCATCCCGCAGCAGGAGCGGGACCTGGAGGACGGCATCCTTCCGGTGCCGGTGCCGGAGAACCCGACCGAGCTGGACGCGCTCGGCACCGAACTGTGCGAGGTGCAGCCCGGCAGCGCGCTCGCGGAGGTGCTGCGCGGGGTGCGCCCGGTCTTCACGGACACGCCCGCGGCCCATGCCGCGCTGCCGGAACTGCTCGGCGAGGGCTGCGAGTTCGCCGTACCGTCGGGCCGGCGGGCGATCCTCGCCCCGCTGCGCGGCCGGCGCCGGGTCATCGGCGCCGCCCTGTTCCTGCGCCGCCCCGACCGCATCCCCTTCGACCCGGACGACCTGCTCGTCGCCGCCCAGCTCGCCACGCACAGCGCCCTGGGCATCGACAAGGCGGTCCTCTACGGCCGTGAGGCGTACATCGCCGACGAGCTCCAGCGCACCATGCTGCCCGAGACGCTTCCGCGGCCGACCGGGGTCCGGCTGGCCTCGCGCTATCTGCCGGCCGCCGAGACGGCCCGGGTGGGCGGTGACTGGTACGACGCGATCCCGCTGCCCGGCAGCCGGGTCGCGCTGGTCGTGGGGGACGTCATGGGCCACTCCATGACCTCCGCGGCGATCATGGGCCAGCTCCGGACGACCGCGCAGACCCTCGCCGGGCTCGACCTGCCCCCGCAGGAGGTGCTGCACCACCTCGACGAGCAGGCCCAGCGGCTCGGTACGGACCGCATGGCGACCTGCCTCTACGCCGTCTACGACCCGGTCTCGCACCGGATCACCATCGCCAACGCCGGTCATCCGCCGCCGGTGCTGCTGCATCTGGGCGGCCGGGCCGAGGTGCTCCGGGTGCCGCCGGGCGCGCCGATCGGTGTCGGCGGGGTGGACTTCGAGGCCGTGGAGCTGGACGCGCCGGCCGGGGCGACGCTGCTGCTGTACACCGACGGGCTCGTCGAGTCCCGGCTCAGGGACGTGTGGACCGGGATAGAGCAGCTCCGCGAGAAGCTCGCCGCCACCGCGCAGTTGACCGGGCCGGATCATCCGCCGCCGCTGGAGGCGCTGTGCGACGAGGTGCTCGACATGCTCGGGCCGGGCGACCGGGACGACGACATCGCGCTGCTCGCGGCCCGCTTCGACGGGATCGCGCCCAGTGACGTGGCGTACTGGTTCCTGGAGCCGGAGGACGCGGCCCCGGGCCGTGCCCGGCGGCTCGCCCGGCGGGCGCTGTCCCGGTGGGGCATGGAGGACCTGACGGACTCGGTCGAGCTGCTGGTCAGCGAGGTCGTGACGAACGCCGTGCGGTACGCGACGCGTCCGGTGACGCTCCGGCTGCTGCGGACCGACGTCCTGCGGTGCGAGGTCGGGGACGACGTGCCGCAGTTGCCGCGTCTGCGACAGGCCCGGGCCACCGACGAGGGCGGGCGCGGGCTCTACCTCGTCAACCGGCTCGCCCGGCGCTGGGGCGCCACCCGGCTGAGCACCGGCAAGGTGGTGTGGTTCGAGCTCAACAGGGGCTAGGACATGAGAGAGGGCGCCCGGTGGTCACCGGGCGCCCTCTCTCATGGGTTACTGCTCCTCGTTCGGCTCGAACGGGTTCAGCGGTGAGGTCGACGACTCGGCCGGAGTGCTCTCCTCACCGGTCGGCGGGGTCTCCGATGGCGTCTCCGACGGGGTTTCCGAAGGCGTCTCCGACGGTGTCTCGGAGGGCGTCTCCGACGGAGTCTCCGAAGGCGTCTCCGAGGGAGTCTCGCTCGGCGTGTTCGACACGGTCGGGGTCCAGGTGGGCTGGACCGCGGCGCCCTGGTCGGTGTCCAGGTCGAACTTGGTGTTCTCGGCCGCGACTCCGAAGGTGTACGCCGCCCAGATCTGCGCCGGGAAGCCACCGCCGTTGACGCGGTCCAGGCCGGCGGTCTTGTACAGCTTGGTCTGGGCGCCGGTCTTGCTGTCCTCGCCGAACAGGCCGACCGAGGTGACCAGGTCCGGGGTGTAGCCGGTGAACCAGGCCGAGAGGTTGTCGTCCGAGGTACCGGTCTTGCCGGCGACCTTGCGGCCGTCGCGGGCCGGGTTCTCCGCCACGGACACCTTCGCCGTACCGTCGGCGACCACGCCGGTCAGCACCGAGGTCACGGTGTCGGCGGCCTCGCGGCTGATGACCTGCTCGCCGATCGGGTCGGGGAGCTGGAACTCGGTGCCGCCCTGCTCGGCCGACTTGATGATGGCGGGCGTGACCTGCTTGCCGTGGTTGTCGAGGGTGGCGTAGACGCCGGCCATCTGGATCGGGCTCGCGCCCATGGTGCCCAGGGTGTAGGCGGGCAGCGGCTTGAGCTTGCCGGTGTCCATGCCGAGCTTGGTGGCCGTCTCCAGCACCCTGTCCATGCCGACGTCCACGCCCATCTGCGCGAAGACGGAGTTGATGGACTTGTTCATCGCCGTCTGGACGGTGACCTTGCCGTAGTCGGCGTCGTCCTCGTTCTCGGGACCGAATCCGACCTTGTTGCCGTTGCCGTCCACGACCTGACGCTTGCTGGTGCCGTCGTAGACCGTGTCGGCGCCGATCGTCTTGCCGCTCTGCGTCTCGGAGTTGTTCTCCAGGGCGGCGGCGAGGATGACCGGCTTGAAGGTCGACGCGGGCTGGTAGTCGGTGCGGTTGGCGTTGCTGTAGAAGTGCTTGGTGTAGTCCTGGCCGCCGTACAGGGCGAGGATCTTCCCCGTCTTCGGGTCCACGGAGACGGCGCCGGCCTGGACGTTCTTGTCCACCGCGCGCTTCTTCGGGTCCAGCTTGCTGATGAGCTGGGTCTTGACGGACTTCTCCAGCGCGGCCTGCTTCTTCTTGTCGATGTTCAGGGTGATGGTCCACCCCGAGTTCTCGACCCGGGCCTCGGCCTCGTCCTGGGTGATGCCCTGCGTCTTGACGAGCTGCCTCTCGAGCTGCTGGTTGGCGAGCTTGACCAGGTAGCCCTTCTGGCCCTCGAGACCGGGGGCGGCCTTGGGCTCCTTGGGTACCGGGAACGTCATCTTGTCGCGCTCGGCCTTGTTCAGCCAGCCCTGCTCGACCATGTTGTCCAGGACGTAGTTCCAGCGGGCCTGCACCAGCTTCTTGCCGGTCGGGCTGGCGACCGCCCAGTCGTACTGGCTCGGCGCCTGGAGCAGTGCGGCGAGGTACGCGCCCTGGGCGACGCTGAGCTTCTTGGCGTCGACGCGGTAGTAGTCCTGGGCGGCGGCCTGGATGCCGTAGGCGCCGCGGCCGTAGTAGCTGGTGTTGATGTAGCCCGCGAGGATCTTGTCCTTGGACGTCGTGCGGTCCACCTTCAACGAGATGACCAGTTCCCGCAGCTTGCGGGTGACGGTCTGGTCCTGGTCGAGGTAGTAGTTCTTGACGTACTGCTGGGTGATGGTGGAGCCACCCTGCTTGCCCTTGCCGGACAGGGTGTTGATCAGGCCGCGGGCGGTGCCCTTGAGGTCGACGCCGGCGTCGGTGTAGAAGGACTTGTTCTCCGCCGCCACGAAGGTGCGCTGGACCTCCTTGGGCACCTCCGAGAGGTCCACGATCTCGCGGTTGGTGTCGCCGACGCGGGCCAGGACCGAGCCGTCGCTGTACTCGTAGATGTTGCTCTGCTTCTGCGCGGCCGCGTTGCCCTCGGGCACGTCGATCATCATGTACATCACGATGAAGGCGCCGATGCCGAGCAGGCAGAAGCCGAAGAACGCGCCGAGGAGCTTCTTCCAGGTGAAGAACCGGCGTATGCCGCTCTTACCTTTCTTCGTGCCCTTCTTGCCGCGGGCGGCCTTGCGCGCGGCGGCCCTGCCGCCCGGCGCGATGCCCTCGCTCGGCGTGCCGGACGAGCGCGTGGGCGGCGCCGCGCGGCGGCCACCGCGCTGACGTGCTCTTCTCTCTTCCGCTCGTCCCATGGGTCGACTCGCTCCGCTTCCTCATCGGCGGCCACACAGGTTCGTGGCTCAGGTCAGCTCAGAAAGCTAACACCGGTCTATATGACACAGGGCCCTCGATCCGGCCTCGGGCGGGCGTGAGAATCAGCACCCGCCTCCTCGGAACCAGACCTCCGAGGGGGCGTCAAGGTTGCCAGGACGGGGTAAAGTGATATCACTTAGCTAGAGCAGCGATAGCCGCTCCGCGAGTTCGAGAGATGGGGGACCCCTATGGCCATGGACGAATCGGTACCCGACATGCCCGCCCCGCGCGTGCGGGAGTTCGCGGCGCACAGCATCGGCGGCGCGCTGGCGCTGCTGCTGGGCCTGGCCGGGCTGCTGCTCGCCGTCTTCCTGTTCGCGGCCGCCGGGGAGAGCCCCGGGTTCGCCGTCGGCGGGGCCCTCGTGCTGATCGTCGCGCTCATCTCGCTGCGCGGCCTGAACACGGTCGCGCCGGGCGAGGCCCGGGTGGTCCAGCTCTTCGGCCGCTACAAGGGCACGATCCGCCAGGACGGCCTGCGCTGGGTGAACCCCTTCACCTCCCGGACCAAGGTCTCCACCCGGGTCCGCAACCACGAGACCGCCGTCCTCAAGGTCAACGACGCCTACGGCAACCCGATCGAACTGGCCGCGGTCGTGGTCTGGAAGGTCGAGGACACCGCGCAGGCCACCTTCGAGGTCGACAACTTCGTGAAGTTCGTCGCCACCCAGACCGAGACGGCGGTACGGCACATCGCCATCGAGTACCCCTACGACGCCCACGAGGAGGACGGGCTCTCGCTGCGCGGCAACGCCGACGAGATCACCCAGAAGCTCGCCACCGAGCTGCACGCGCGCGTGGAGTCGGCCGGCGTGCAGATCATCGAGTCCCGCTTCACGCACCTCGCCTACGCGCCCGAGATCGCCTCGGCGATGCTCCAGCGGCAGCAGGCCGGCGCGGTCGTCGCGGCCCGGCGGCAGATCGTGGAGGGCGCGGTCGGCATGGTCGAGGAGGCGCTCGCCCGGATCACCGAGCGGGACATCGTGGAGCTGGACGAGGAGCGCAAGGCGGCGATGGTGTCCAACCTGATGGTGGTGCTGTGCGGCGACCGCGCCCCGCAGCCGGTCCTCAACACCGGGACGCTCTACCAGTGACGACACCTTCCGCACCTTCCGAGGGCGGCCCCCCCGAGCGACGGCCTCAGCAGCGCAAGCAGGTGCTGCTGAGGCTCGACCCGCTGGTGTACGAGGCGCTGGCGCGGTGGGCCGGGGACGAGCTGCGGTCGGCGAACGCGCAGATCGAGTTCCTGTTGCGCAGGGCCCTGAAGGAGGCCGGCCGACTGCCCGGCGACACCGGACCGCTGCCGCGCCGGGGACGACCGCCCAAGGACGCCGGGGACGCGTAGAGCGGGCGTAGCAGAACCGTGACAATCGGCCGTCACCTGCGGCTGCTCACCCCTGCCGCCCACCTACACACTCCGCGTATACATGCGGGGTATACACCGCGTGTACAGTCCTTCCCATGTCCATCGGTCACACCCTCCTAGGGCTCCTGGAGTCCGGGCCCCGCCACGGCTACGACCTCAAGCGGGCCTTCGACGAGAAGTTCGGTCACGACCGGCCGCTGCACTACGGCCAGGTCTACTCGACGATGTCGCGGCTGCTGAAGAACGGGCTCGTCGAAGTCGACGGGATCGAGCCCGGCGGCGGCCCCGAGCGCAAGCGCTACGCCATCACGGACGCCGGGATCACCGACGTGCAGCAGTGGCTCGCGACGCCCGAGAAGCCCGAGCCGTACCTGCAGTCCACGCTGTACACCAAGGTCGTCCTCGCGCTGCTCACGCACCGGGACGCCGGCGACATCCTGGACAACCAGCGCTCCGAGCACCTGCGGATGATGCGCATCCTCACCGACCGCAAGCGCAAGGGCGACCTCGCCGACCAGCTCATCTGCGACCACGCCCTGTTCCATCTCGAAGCAGACCTGCGCTGGCTGGAGCTGACCGCCGCGCGTCTCGACAAGCTCGCGGAGGTGGTGGTCAAGTGACCCCGGCCGGTTCCCTTCTCGTCGCCGACGAGCTGCGCAAGACCTACGGTCCGACCGTCGCCCTCGACGGTGCCCACTTCTCCATCCACCCCGGCGAGGTCGTCGCCGTCATGGGCCCCTCCGGGTCCGGCAAGTCGACCCTGCTGCACTGTCTCGCCGGGATCGTCACGCCCGACTCCGGTTCGATCACGTACAACGGCCGGGAGATGGCCACGATGAACGACTCCGAGCGCAGCGCTCTGCGCCGCTCCGAGTTCGGGTTCGTCTTCCAGTTCGGCCAGCTCGTCCCCGAGCTGACCTGCGTGGAGAACGTGGCGCTGCCGCTGCGGCTGAACGGCACCTCCCGCAAGGAGGCCGAGAAGGCGGCCCTCAACTGGATGGAGCGCCTGGAGGTCGACGACCTGCGGAAGAAGCGGCCCGGAGAGGTCTCCGGCGGTCAGGGGCAGCGGGTGGCGGTGGCCCGATCCCTGGTGACCAACCCGCGCGTGCTGTTCGCAGACGAGCCGACCGGCGCCCTGGACTCCCTCAACGGCGAGCGGGTCATGGAGCTGCTCACCGACGCGGCCCGGTCCACCAACGCGGCCGTCGTCCTCGTCACGCACGAGGCACGGGTGGCCGCCTACTCGGACCGCGAGATCGTCGTACGGGACGGCAAGTCCCGGGACATGGAGCGGGTCGTATGAGCCTGCGGCAATGGTGGCGAGACCTCGCCATGGGGGTCCGGTTCGCCTTCGCGGGCGGACGCGAGGGGTGGGTCCGGGCGCTGCTGACCGCGGTCGGCGTGGGGCTCGGGGTGGCGTTGCTGCTGCTGACCACCGCCCTGCCGAACGCGCTGGCGGTGCGGCACGAGCGGGGCGACGCCCGCGCGGACATCAACTACGGGCAGGACATGAGGAAGGGGGACGACACCCTGCTGTCGGGGAACGCGTCGACCACCTTCCGGGACACCGACATCCGCGGCCGGGACCTGGAGCCCGAGGGGCCGAAGGCGCCTCTGCCGCCCGGGGTCGCGAAGTTCCCCGCGGTCGGCGAGATGGTCGTCTCCCCCGCGCTGAGGAAACTGCTGGAATCCGAGGACGGCCGACTGCTGCGGGAGCGGCTGCCGAACCGGATCGCCGGGACGATCGCCGAGAGCGGGTTGATCGGCTCCCACGAACTCGCCTTCTACCGCGGGGCCGAGGGGCTCGCCGCCCAGGACATCAACGGCGCCGGGATCAGCCGGATCAACAAGTACGGGAACCCCAACCCGACCGAGTCGGAATCCGACCCGGTGCTGGTGCTGCTGGTCCTGGTCGTCTTCGTGGTGCTGCTGATGCCGGTCGCCGTGTTCATCACCGCGGCCGTCCGCTTCGGCGGCGAGCGGCGCGACCGGCGGCTCGCGGCCCTCAGGCTGGTGGGCGCCGACGGCCGCTCGACCCGGCGGATCGCCGCCGGCGAGGCGTTGGCCGGCGCGGTCCTCGGACTCGTCCTCGGTGCCGACTTCTTCCTGATCGGCCGTGAAGTCGCGGGTTCGGTCGAGGTGTTCGGGCAGAGCGTGTTCCCGAGCTATCTCAATCCCTCGCCGCTGCTGGCCCTGCTGGTCGCCGTCGCGGTACCCGCCGCGGCCGTGCTGGTGACGCTCCTCGCCCTGCGGGGCGTGGTGATCGAACCGCTCGGCGTGGTGCGTACGGCGAAGCCCGCGCGACGCAGGCTGTGGTGGCGGCTGCTGCTGCCGCTGGCCGGGCTCGGGATGCTGTACCCGATGGTCGGACAGGGCCGCGACAGTGGCGACTTCAACCAGTACCTCGTCAGCGGCGGTGTCATCCTGCTGCTGGTCGGTGTGACCGCGCTGCTGCCGTGGATCGTCGAGGCGGTCGTGGCCCGGATGGGCGCGGGCTCGGTGTCCTGGCAACTGGCGGTGCGCAGGCTCCAGTTGAGCAGCGGCACGGCGGCCCGGATGGTCAACGGCATCGCGGTGGCGGTGGCCGGGGCGATCGCGCTGCAGATGCTGTTCGCGGGCACCTCGAGCGACTACACGAAGGAGACCGGCTACGACATCTCGCGGGCGCAGATGCAGGTGACCGTCCCGAAGGGGAAGGCGCTCGGGGCGACCGCGAAGGAACTGGCCGCGACCAAGGGCGTCCGGCAGGTGTACGCGTTCGACGAGGGCTTCGTCAACGACGGCACGGGCGAGGACGCGAACTGGGCCCGGGTGACCGTCGCCGACTGCACGTCCCTGCGTGAGGTGGCCAAGCTGCCCTCGTGCCGCGACGGCGACGTCTTCGTCTCGCATGTCGCGCCGGGTGCGGGTGAGAGCGACACCGCCAGGCAGAACGCCGACGACGAGTCGAACGTGACGGCCCGGCCCGGCCAGAAGCTCTACTTCGACATCTCCGAGGCCGCGGAGAAGCAGACCTCGGTCGTCTGGACAGTCCCGAAGGGCGTCAAGCAGGCCGAGTCCATCACCGACCCGACGGGCTACCGACGCGGCGGAATCCTGCTCACCCCGGGCGCCTTCCCGGCACCGGCCGCGGCGGGGGTGCGCGGAGAGATCTATGTGCGGGTGGACGACTCGTTCCCGGACGCGCGCGATCACGTCCGCAACACGGCCGCCCGGATCAACCCGTACGAGGAGCCCATGACCTGGGTGTCCACCGAGAGCAACGACCGCTACTCCTCCATCCGCACCGGCCTGTTCGTGGGCGCCGTCTGCGTCCTCGCGCTGATCGGGGCGAGTCTGCTGGTCTCCCAACTGGAACAGCTCCGCGAGCGCAAGCAACTGCTGTCGGCGCTGGTCGCCTTCGGTACCCGGCGGCGCACCCTGAGCCTGTCGGTGCTGTGGCAGACGGCGATCCCGGTCGGGCTCGGTCTGCTGCTGGCCTCGGCGGTGGGGCTGACCCTGGGCGTGGTCCTGCTGAAGATGACCAACACCTCGGTGCGCGTGGACTGGTCGAGCGTGCTGTCGATGACCGGCGTGGGCGCCGGTGTCGTCCTCGTGGTGACGCTGCTGAGCCTGCCGCCGCTGCTGAGGCTGATGCGGCCGGACGGGCTGCGGACGGAGTAGCCGCCCGCAGCCGGGCGCCCGCTCAGAGGCTGTACTCCTTCACCACCCGCCGGACCTGGGCGAACAGCATGCCGACGTTGACCGACTTGCGGCACACCACGACGGCCACGACGTCCTGCTGTTCGACCAGCCGCAAGAACAGGTGCGTGAGGTTCTCGCTGTTGACCAGGATCTCCTGGAAGAAGTGGTTGTCGCTGCTGATCCCGCGGCGCTCCTTGAAGACGTCCTCGATCATCACGACCGTCCGGCCCTGGAACAGGTCGAGCGTGGCACCCGCCAGGAGGTCCAGGACCTCCGGCGGGTGGTTCTCGACGGTCTCGTACGACAGCAGCATCCCCGTGGACATGTCGACCACGCCGGAGGCGACACAGTCGGGGGCGTCGGTACGAAGGGACTTGACCAGGCCCATCACCTGGTCGGAGAAACCTGTGGCCATGCGCTTCGTCGCCATCCCTTCAGACTCCTTCTGGTGCTTTCCCGGGCGCCTTGTCGGTGAGGATCGAGCCGATCCGGTTCAGGGTCGGCTGGGTCGCCCGGTGCAGGTGGTCCACGTCCATGCCCTCGTCGCCGAGGACGACCATCAGGGCGGTCTCGCCGACGGCGTAGAAGGCGGCGCAGCCGTGGCTGCCGTACGTCACCGTCCGGCGCAGGGTGCCGCGGGCGGTGGCCCCGGCGGTGCGCCGGGCGAGGCCGAGGCCGGCCGCGGCGAGCGCGGCGAGACCTTCCGGGTCGATCGAGTCGGCGGTGTCGGCGGCGATGAGCAGCCCGTCCGCGGCGGCCAGCGCGGTGTCCGTTATTCCGGTGACCTGTTCGCGCAGTCCGCGCATTTCGAGCGCCAGGGCTTTGTGATCCATGAAATCGACTCCCCTAATCCTGTTCGCGTCTGATCGGCTTTTTCACTGGGGCGTTCCGTTTCTGAGTCGGAAGAAGTTGCCGGGCTTCCGGCGGGGCAGATCGGTTCTCACCGGGGCCGGGGACGGCTCCCCGGCCGGGGGTCTGCGGGGCCGGAGTTCGTCGCCGTCGGGGAGCGGGCGGACCGCGACGGGCGCGGGCGGTCCCGCGCACACAAGGAGCCCCTCGTCGAGCATCCGGGCGACCTCGACCGACACGGTGTACACGCCGCGCCCGACCCGGAAGGCGAGGTCGCGGGCGGTACGACGGCCGTCGGCGTGGGTGAGCAGCTCCCGCCGCAGGGACTCGGAAGCGCCGTCCGTGCCCGAGCGCACGGGGCGTTCCCGGTCGGGGTGCACGGGGTGCGGCAGGGCGGCGAGGGCGGTGAGTCTGCGCAGCGCGTCCTGGAGCAGCCGTAGCGGCGGCTCACCCAGAGGGACCTGCGCGAACGGCTCGGCGGTGGCCCGGCGTTCGCACTCCTCGACCCGGCCCGCGGCCAGGGCGAAGGCGGCGTCGTGCAGGGCCAGCGCGCACACCACCCTGAGCTGGGCGGCCCCCGCGTAGCCGTGGGCGATCAGCGCGGTGGCCGGCCAGCGCGAGCCGCCGGACTCCCGCACGAGGTCGGCCCACTGCTCGCCGCTGACCCGTCCCGAGCGCAGCAGCAGCGCCTCGGGGCCCGGGGCGCCGGGCGACTCCACGGCGACCACCCGGCCGTCCGCGAAGTGGAAGGTGCCGCCGGGTGCCCCGGTGATCCGCAGCTCTCCGGTGAAGCCGTCACGGCCGCACGAGGCCAGGGCCTGTGCCAGGTGTTCGTGGCCCGACATCACACCCCCCACCGTCTCGCACACACGCCTGACGCGTAGCGCTGAGGAGGGAAGGTGTATCAGTCCGGGCGCATATTCCGGGGGTGGGTTTCCTACCTGCCCCTAGTTGACGGAAGTTGAGTTCGAGGGGCTTTCAAAACACTGTGTTCGGCGCTCAATTGACCGAATCCGAGGCGGGTTTCTCAGGGTCCGCCGGAGGTTCCGCCCGGACCTCCTCGGCCGCGGCCTCGTCCTCGGTGTCGGCCGGCGCCGACTGTTCCTCGGCGTACGTCTTGAGGTAGCTCACCACCGTGTTCGTCACCGCGACCAGCGGTACGGCCACCACCGCGCCGCCGATGCCGGCCACCATGCCGCCGGTCGCGACCGTGAGGACGACGGCGAGCGGGTGGACGCGCACCGCGCGCCCGAGGATGAACGGCTGGAGGATGTGGCCCTCGATCTGCTGCACGGCGAGGACCACCACGAGGGTCATCACCGCCGTGAACACGCCCTGCGTGACGAGGGCGACGAGCACCGCGAGCGCGCCGGAGGCGACCGCGCCCACCAGCGGGATGAACGAGAACAGGAAGATGAACACGGCCAGCGGGACGGCCATGGGGACGTCGAGGAAGTAGATGCCGATGCCGATGAAGACGGCGTCGATGAGGGCCACCAGGACCGTGCCGCGGACGTAGGCGGTCAGGGTGCGCCAGGCGCGCGGGCCGGCGCCGGCGACGGCGGGACGGGCGGCCGCGGGGACCAGCTTCAGCGTCCAGCCCCAGATGCGGCGGCCGTCGTAGAGCAGGAACAGGGTGGAGAAGAAGGTCAGCAGGATGCCGGTGAGGGCCTCCACGACCACCTGGACGCCTTCGAGGCCCGCCGAGGTGATCTGGTCGGTGTTGGCGCCGACCGCCTCCCGGAGGTTCTTGGCGATCTGGTTGATCTGCTTGTCGGTGACGTGGAAGGGGCTCTTCAGCAGCCAGTTGCGCAGATCGTCGATGCCGCTCTGGATCTGGTCGGAGAGGTCGTCGATGTTCTCCATGACCTGCCAGGTCACGAACCAGCCCATCAGCCCTATGACGACGAAGCCGAGGATCGCGGTGAGAGCCGTGGCGGGGCCGCGGGGGACGCCGTGCCGCATGAGGCGGGCCACCGTCGGCTGGAGCAGCGCGGTGATGAGCAGGGCGACGACGAAGGCGAAGACGACGAGCTGGACGGAACTGATGATCCGCATCAGCACCCAGACGGTGCCCGCGAGGACCAGGAGCCGCCAGCCGGCCTCGGCGGCGACCCGTACGCCCCACGGCACGGCCTGCGCCGGGTCGGGGCGGGGCACCAGCACGACGGGTTGGCGCGAGGCCGCCTTCGCCGGCTTCCTGGGCGTGCGCGCGGGCTGTTCGGCCGCGTCGGCCTCGGCCTCCTCGCGGGCCACCTCGGCGCGGCGCTCGTCCAACCGCTCTCCGACATCGGTCAGCCGGGCACCGAGCCGACCGATCCACCCTGGCACTCGCGACATGATCCGTCCTCTTCCCCCGTCTCTCCTCACCACTCCCCCCTGGAGTCGTCCGGTCCGACCGTACATGGCAAAAGCCCCTCCCCCTAGGACGGGGAGGGGCTGCGCGAGGTTGAGCGTCCGGGGCGACGGACGATCAGTAGTTTCCGTGGGCCTGCCAGTAGGCCCAGGCGTCGCAGGGGCTGCCGTACCGGACGTTCATGTAGTTCAGGCCCCATTTGATCTGGGTCGCCGGGTTGGTCTGCCAGTCGGCGCCGGCCGAGGCCATCTTGGAGCCCGGCAGCGCCTGGACGAGGCCGTAGGCACCGGACGAGGGGTTGACGGCCAGGTAGTTCCAGGTGGATTCGTGGTCCACGATGTTGCTGAAGCACTGGAACTGTCCGCTCGGCACGATCTGGCGCGCGATCGCCTGGACCTGCGCGGCCGTGTAGGAGCTCTGCACCGGGAAGTCACCGGAGGCGGCCTTGGCCTCCCGTTCCTTCCTCGCCTTCTCCTCGGCGGCCTCCCGCTTCGCCTCCGCGGCCTCGGCCGCCTGCCTGCGGGCCGCTTCCGCCGCCGTCTTCCTGGCTACGGCGTCGGCGGCCACGGCCTGCGTGTCGGCCTGCCGGGTGAGGGAGAGGGTCTGCACCTGGGCCTGCTCGCCCGCGGGTATGTCCGCCAGGAGCGTGCCGTCACCGGCGGGCGCGGCCGTGTCGTCGGTGGACGGCGCGGTGCCCGCCTGGGCGACTCCCATGACGGCGCCCACGGTGGTGACCGCCGTGGCCGAGACCACGGCGAACCCACGCGCGGAGTTCCGGCTCATACCGGACTCAGTACCAGTGGTTGGCCTGCCAGAACGACCAGGCCTCGCAAGGGCTGCCGTACCGGCTGTCCATGTAGTTGAGGCCCCACTTGATCTGGGTGGCCGGGTTGGTCTGCCAGTCGGCACCGACCGACGACATCTTGGAGCCCGGCAGGGCCTGGAAGAGACCGTAGGCGCCGGAGGACGCGTTGACGGCCCGGTAGTTCCAGCTCGACTCGTGGTCCACGATGTTGCTGAAGCACTGGAACTGCCCGCTCGGCACCATCGAGGCAGCCATCGCCTGGATCTGCGCCACGGTGTACGAGCTCTGCACCGGGAAGCTGGAAGCGCTCCTGCTGGCCTTCTCCTTGGCCTCGGCGCGTTCCTTGGCTTCCTTGGCCGCCTGCTCGGCGGCCTCCTTCTTCTCGATCGCGGACTTGGCGGCGGCCTTGCGGGCCGACTCCTCCGCGACCTTCTTGGCGCTCGCGTCCGCGGCGATGGCCTGTGTGTCGGCCTGCTGCGTGAGGGACGCGGTCTGCACCTGAGCCTGCTCACCCGCGGGGATGTCCGCCAGGAGCGTCGTGCCGGCTGCCGTCGCCTCGGCGTCGTTCGGCTGCGCGACACTGCCGGAGGCAACTCCGACAACGCTTCCGACAGCGGTGACCGCGGTGGCGGAGGCCACTGCGAATCCCCGGACCGAAATCGGGCTCACACGGTTTCCTTCCAGCATCGCCCGCTTCGGTGACCCTGGCGGACGCAATCGTGCCCCTGGACACTGGCCTCCCAACTAACGGGGTCACGGGAGGCGCGGGCCCGGTGGGCAACTCCCTTGCGAGGAGCGCCGCATGGTGCGCGGGCGGCATACGACGGGCGGTATGGAGTTGAACGTGGTGCTCTTGCGCTGCTGTAACTGGGGGTACAGGTGTGCCGTATGCGGGGCCTGACAGAACCGAGACTCTGCCGTAACCGGACGCCGGGTGGCAATTCTGAGTTGCGTGTGAAAGCTCACATCCCGTTTGCCCCCAGGGATTTCATGAAACGGCGACACACGAAGGCGCCGCCCGGCTAGGCTCTTGGCCTTTCCGAACGGCGCCAACTGGCCCCGGGTTTTCCCGGGTTGTGTCAGATCTGCCCGTCTTCGAGCATTTCGGTCACAAGGGCCGCGATCTGGGACCTCTCGGACCTCGTCAGCGTGACGTGGGCGAAGAGGGGGTGTCCCTTCAGCTTCTCCACCACGGCGACCACACCGTCGTAGCGTCCGACCCGCAGATTGTCCCGCTGGGCCACGTCATGGGTCAGAACGACCCGTGAATTCGCGCCGATTCGGGACAGAACGGTGAGAAGCACATTCCTTTCCAGCGACTGCGCCTCGTCCACGATCACGAAGGCGTCGTGCAGCGAGCGGCCGCGGATGTGGGTGAGCGGCAGGACCTCGAGCATCCCGCGCGCGGTGACCTCCTCGATGACCTCGCGGCTGGTGACCGCGGACAGCGTGTCGAACACCGCCTGCGCCCAGGGGCTCATCTTCTCGGACTCGGAGCCCGGCAGATAGCCGAGTTCCTGCCCGCCCACCGCGTACAGCGGGCGGAAGACCATGACCTTCTGGTGCTGGCGGCGCTCCAGGACCGCCTCCAGGCCCGCGCACAGCGCGAGCGCCGACTTGCCGGTGCCGGCCCGGCCGCCCATGGACACGATCCCGATGTCCGGGTCGAGCAGGATGTCCAGCGCGATGCGCTGCTCCGCGCTGCGGCCCTTGATGCCGAACGCCTCCCGGTCGCCGCGCACCAGACGGATGTTGCCGTCGGGCGAGACCCGGCCGAGCGCCTTGCCGCGCTCGGAGTGGATCGTCAGCCCCGTGTGCACGGGCAGGTCGGAGGCTTCCGGGACGTGGACGTGGCCTTCCTCGAAGAGGATGTCCACCTGCTCGCCGGGCAGGGTCAGTTCGGACATTCCGGTCCAGCCGGAGGAGTCCGTGATGGCGAGCTCGGCGCGGTACTCCTCGGCGAGGAGCCCGACCGAGGACGCCTTGATCCTGAGCGGGAGGTCCTTCGACACGACGGTGACGTCGAATCCCTCGGCCTGCAGGTTGCGGGCGACCGCGAGGATGCGGGAGTCGTTGTCCCCCAGGCGGTAGCCGCTCGGCAGCACGCTGGGGTCCGAGTGATTGAGCTCGACACGGACGGTCCCGCCCAGCTCCCCGATCGGGATGGGGGCGTCGAGACGGCCGTACCGCACCCGGAACTCGTCGAGCAGCCGCAGGGCCTGCCGGGCGAAGTAGCCGAGTTCGGGATGGTGCCGCTTCGCCTCCAGCTCCGTGACCACGACGATGGGGAGCACGACCTCGTGCTCGTCGAAGCGGCTCAGGGCGTTCGGGTCGGCCAGCAGGACGCTGGTGTCGAGAACATAGGTGCGCCGGTCAGGCATACGGCGCTTTGTGCTGGTCACCACGGAAGGACGTACCCCCTCGGATGAGGTCGGGGAGCGACGGAGTGGAGCTGGACCGGTCGACGGCCCGTTTGCACGGGCCGGGAACCGGCCCTCCACTGCTTCTTCCGTGCCGAGACCGCACGGTAAGGCTGGTGCAAAGGGCCTCCCGGGCGGACGGCCCCGTGCCGCCCGCTGAGATCCGACACCCGTGGTTCGGGCATCGACCTGACTGGCTTATGCCCTCGAACACGCGCCGCCATGCCAGCGCATATGACGGCGCGCTGGTGAACTCCTGGTTACTTCAGTCCCAGAACGGGGTAGTCGAGCTGCTTCCGCGGGGGGCTGTCAGCCGCCGTAGCGCCGGTGACGGGCCGCGTAGTCGCGCAGGGCGCGCAGGAAGTCGACCTTCCGGAAGGCCGGCCAGAAGACCTCGCAGAAGTAGTACTCCGAGTGGGCGGTCTGCCACAGCATGAATCCGGACAGCCGCTGTTCACCGCTGGTACGGATCACGAGGTCGGGGTCGGGCTGGTCGCCGGTGTAGAGGTGGCGGCCGATCATGTCGATGTCGACGGCCTCGGCGAGCTCCTCCATCGAGGTGCCCTTCTCGTGCGCGTCGAGCAGCATGGACCGTACGGCGTCGGCGATCTCCTGGCGGCCGCCGTAGCCGATGGCGACGTTGACGAGTATTCCGTCGACGTGGGCGGTGGACTCCTCCGCCTCCTTCAGCGCCGTCTGCATCGGGGAGGGCAGCAGGTCGGGGGTGCCGACGTGGTGGACGCGCCAGCGTCCGTCGGCGGCGAGGGTGCGGACGACGTCCTCGATGATGCCGAGGAGGGGGCCGAGCTCCTCCGGCGGGCGGTTGAAGTTGTCCGTCGACAAGAGCCAGAGGGTGACGACCTCGACGTCCGTCTCGGTGCACCAGCCGAGGAACTCCTCGATCTTCTCCGCGCCGGCGCGGTGGCCGTCGACGGGTGAGGAACCGGCGGCCTTCGCCCAGCGCCGGCTGCCGTCCACGATGACACCGATGTGCTTGGGCACCTGGGCGTGGTCCAGGTGGCCCTCCACCCGGCGTGCGTAGAGCCTGACCAGCAGGCCGCGCAGCTTGTCGCGCAGGTTCACGTGAAAGTCAGCCCCTCTGAGATGGCGGTCCCCGCGGCTAGAGCGTACCGGGGGCTTCCGGGCGCCAACTGCGCGGGGCCTTCTGGCGCATGGGCGACCGCGGGTCGTCGGGCACCGGTCGGGCCACACGGCGGAGCGCCTGCCGCTTCGGGCTCCGCGCCGTGGTGGGTACCCCGCCGGACGCACTCATGCGCGTCCGGCGCGCATCCGCTCCACGGGTCCCCCGCGCCTCCGCTGCACGTCGGACGCGTACGTCGGGGCACAAAAAAACGGGCCGGTCCGTGGGGGGGATACGGACCGGCCCGAGGGGGGGTTTCCACCATAACCCTTCGTGAGGGATGGTGCGTGCATCGGCGTGCCACAACTACTCTCCGGAGTCGGGCGGCGACGGCGCGGTGGGCGGTCGAAGCCCAGTTCATGGGGGTTTCATGGCCGAATTGCGGCGGAATCATGGGGTCGTGGGGCATCGCCCGCGTGGGTGACTCCGGGTCGGAACGTTTCTTTGACGCCGGGAAGTGGGCGCGGCACCGCGCAGCCCCCTCCTCTGCGCGGTGCCACCGCGCAGCTTTGCTGGCGCGAATTGCCTCGCCTTGAATTTACGTCAGCCGGGGTCCGGATGCGAGCCACCTGGGATAACGATGTGGAAACCTCGTGAAGACCATGGATATACGGGGTAGATCGACCCACGATGCCCCCCTTGTCCGCTTTGCAGACATGTAGGCATCATCCGCGGACGCGAACCTCAGGCGAGCGGCTTGCGGGCCTCAAGGAGATGACGGGTGCTGTGGGCGACGAAGGCACCCTCGGCCTCGATCCGCTCGTGCAGGGACCGCAACTGGTGCTCGTACTCCGCCGGCGTGAATCCCGGCACCATCCAGACAACTTTGCGCAGGAAGTGGACGACGGCGGCGATGTCGTGGAACTCGATCCGCAGCTTCTCGGCACGCAGGTCGACGATCTCCAGTCCGGCGGCCTCGGCGGCGGCGCGTTCACGGTCGGGGTGACGGTCCGAGCTCTGTGCCGCGGGCTGCGGACCGAGGAAGTGCTCGACGAGCTCGAAGACGCTGCGCGGGCCGACGTGCTGGGCGAAGTAGGTGCCGCCGGGCTGCAGGACGCGCGCGATCTCGGCCCACTGGGGGCTGACCGGGTGCCGGCTGCTGACCAGGTCGAAGGTGCCGTCGGCGAACGGCAGCGGCGCGTCCTCCGGGGCGGCGACCACCACGATGCCGCGCGGGCGCAGCAGGGCGGTGGCCTTCGCGACGTTCGGGGGCCAGCCCTCGGTCGCCGCGGCGAGCACGGGGGTCCTGACCCCGTGTCCGAGAGCGAAGTCCATGACCTCGCCGCCGCCGGTCTGGATGTCGAGCGAGGCGGCGGCCCCGGCCAGCCGCCCGGCCAGTGAGCGCGCGTAACCCCACGAGGGCCGCGCCTCGGTGGCCCGCCCCTCGAACCACGAGAAGTCCCACCCCGCGGTGGGCACGGCGGCGCCCTCGGCGACGAGGTCCTCGAAGGTGCGGGAGTGTCGGGAGGTCATGAGGTGATCGTGACAGGGGGGTGGGGGTGGGCGCCGCTCAATTACGACGCCGTGGTCCCGCAGAGGGGCCGGGTCACGGGACAAGCTCCCTACGGCGTCGGCTCGTACCGCAGCAGTACGACGCCGTTGCCGAAGGTGTGGGACTCGACGAGCCGGAGGGAGGTCAGCGTGTCGGAGTGCGGGAAGAGGGGCTTGCCCCGGCCGACGAGCACGGGGTGGACGTAGATCCGCAGCTCGTCGACGAGGCCGTACCGCAGGAAGGTCTCCGCCAAGTCGGCGCCGCCCAGGCCGAGATCACCGCCGGGCTGCTCCTTCAGCGCCCGGACCTCCTCGGGTACGACCTCACGGACGAGGGTGGAGTTCCAGTCGACCTGGGTGAGGGTGCGGGAGTAGACGAACTTGGGGAGCTCGCGCCAGATCGGGGCGAACTCCTTGTCGGACACGGGGGCGTCGGGGTCGGCGTCGGCGGTGGGCCAGTAGGCGGCCATGAGCTCGTAGACGCCCCGGCCGTGGATCAGCCCGCCCATCCTGCCGACCGTGGCGTTCATGTGCGCGAGGAGCTCGTCGTCGACCCGGTGCCAGCCGATGTCGCCGTCGGGGCCCTCGATGTAGCCGTCGAGGGACACGGACATCATCAGGACGATTTTCCGCATCGGACACCTGTCCTGGGCAGTAGAGAGAGGATCGACTCCCAAGCTACCGGGATCGACGGGGACGGCGTGGGAACGCCATGACGGGAGGTGGCTCCGGGATGGGGCGCTGGCTGGACGGGCGGGGCAGGCTGGTCGTGCACGGGGAGCGGGACGGGTTCGCCGTACCGCTGGAGATCGCGACCTCCTACCGGGCCCGCACGAAGGGACTGCTGGGGCGGGACTCCGTCGAGGGGGCGCTGCTCCTCTCCCCCGCGGGCAGTGTCCACACCTTCCGCATGCGCTTCCCCATCGACGTCGCCTACCTCGACCGCAACCTCCGCGTCATCGCCGTCCGCACGATGCCCCCCGGCCGCCTGGGCCTCCCCCGCCTCCGCTCCCGCCACGTACTGGAGGCGGAGGCGGGGGTGATGGAGGGGTGGGGGGTGCGGGTGGGGGGGCGGGTTCAGGTTGTTGTGGGGTGAGGGGCGGATCCGCATGCCGCGGGAGGCAGAATCGGCAGCCGCCCCTGAACCGTCAGTTCAGCGCGGGGAGCGCGCCTTCGGGTAGCGGGTCCCCGGACTTGCACTGCGTCGGCAACGTGACCACCCGGGCCGCTTGTACCGCGATCTCGGCCAGATCCCTGCGGTGTACGCCTGTCTTGGAGATCGCCGGTCCCTGAGCCGAGACGTCGATGCTCAAGGCCATGTTCCGGCCCTGAGCGTCCCGGCGGGTGCAGGAGAGGTAGATCGCCGCCGCGTTCGGCGACGACAGCGCTCGGGTTCCGGCCTTGAACGTCTTGAGTCCGTCCTTGGTGACGACCCCGTCCGCCAGAAGGCCCTTCTCCCATGTGTCGGCGGACATGGTGACGGTCTGGCTCTCGAGATAGAAGGCCTGCCGGCCATCGACAGAGATGCGACAGGTCGAGTTCAGTTCGTCGGCGATGTCGCTGCTGCGTGAACTGGCGGAGGAGGCGACGCTTTTCCCCTGCGGCAGGATGCGCTCGAACGCGGCCACCTGCTTCTGGAAGTCGTCGCCCGCGCAGATGTTCCGGCTGTCGAGGTGGTCCTTTTCGTCCTCCGGGAAGGCCCTCCCGGCCGCGAATCCACCGACCAGGCAACCGACCAGGACAACAGCGCCTGTTGCCACTACCGCTACGGATTTCATCAGTCTCTGCTTTCCGCGCCCAGGTCCCGACCGTACCCGGGCAGGTTGGCCTGTGCTTCGACGATTCCCGCCGTTGTCTCGGCGGCGATGATGCTGTTGAAGTTCTGGGTGTGCGACGTCCCGTGGGCCTCGACCGCCGCCTGTACGGCGTCCTGGTTCACCTGCGCAGTGGAGTCCTTGACGTGCTGCCAGTCCTGGCCGGTGCTGTAGACGACCTTGCCGGTGCTGTCCTGCTCCTTGCCGTCGACGATCTGGTTGATGATGTCGCCGCTGATGGTCGTGGCCACCCCGCCCACGACGGCTCCTGTGGCCGGCGTGGCGATGAAGGACGTACCGACTCCGATACCGGTGCCCACGATGCCGGATGCCCAGGCGCCGTTGCGTTCCAAGGCGTCGTTGTACTTCTTGTCGGCCTCCACGGCATCCCCGATCTCCGTCTCCTGACGGCCGACGGCGATGGCTCCCTGGATCTCCCCCGACGAGTGAGCGATGTTCTTGAGCGCTTCGTCGGTGTCCGGCGCGTAGGCGTCGGGATGCTTGAGGTGGTAGTCGTACAGGTTGGCCGCATAGGCCGTCTGTCCGAGGTTGACCGCCGCGTATCCCTCGGGGTCCTTGCCGACCGTCATGAGGAACCGTGCCGCGTCCTGTTCGCCGAAGTTCGCCTGCGTCCCCTCCAGCGGGAAGAGAGCCATTCCTTCCGCCGACTTGTCGCTTGCCATGGCCCTGCTGAAGTCCGGCATGTACTCGCCGCTCATCCGGCCGAGGCTGTCGGACATCCCTTCGCGGGCCATCTCCGGGTCCTTGGAGACACCATGGACGATCTTCTGCATGATCTCGGCCTGCTTGTCCGTGTGCGCAGGGAGGTCGTTCGGGGGCGCTTCGTCGTAGGGATGGCCGGTGGTGGCCGCTTCCAGCGCATGACCCAACTGGTTGTAGCCGCTGATCGGAGCCGGGATCCGTTCGCCGGTCTCCGGATCGAAGGCCGGCCATTCCTGGTCCTGGAACCACTTCCGGTCGTCGGTGAGGTAGTCGAAGTACTCCTCGTTCCCGAAGATGTTCGTCGCGGCTTCGGGACAGCGCCCGAGACCCTCCATGTAGCCGGTCATGGGGTCGGTGCTGCCCTCGTTGGTGCCGAGGTGGTTCAGCTTGCCGACGCCGTTGTCACCGAACCAGTCGGCTTCGACGTCCTTGCCGAACGACTTGTCGGTGGCGATGAGGGCCTTGCCGTAGTCCTCCATGAACTGAGGCTCGTACTTGCCGTTCCTCATCAGGCTGCTCATCACCTGGAATCCGGCCGGGTTGCTCGCGTCGTCGACACCGAGCGGCTGGGGGCCGAGTCTGATGACGTCCTTCTTCCAGTCCTGCATTTCCTTGCTGTCGGACTGGGTGGCGGTCCCCAGGGTGTCGCCGAGGTCCTTCTGGAGTTCCTTCAGCAGCGCTTCACGTTCCGGCCGTGCGGCGCCGTACTGCCCGGCCGGGTCGGCCATGTCGGCCCAGAACTCCAGGGTGCCCCGGCCGCCCAGGCCGGTGGCGAACTTTTCGGCGAACTCCTTGTCGCCCTTGTTGGCCCGCAGCAGTTCGTTGAGCTGCCTGAGCTCCTTGTCCGACATGTCCGAGCCTTTTTTCGCCAGTTCCAGGGCGCGAGAGGCGTCGGCTGCGTCAAGGGAGGTGACGACCTTGGAATTTGAAGTTGTCGGTGTAGCCGCCGAGGTCGCGGCGCAGGGCCCAGCAGGCGGTCTCGTCGGCGTCGGCGGCCTGCCGGAGGACGGCTTCGATACGGCGTGCGAAGGCGTCGCAGGCCTGTTGCTGTTCTCGGATGAGCGCCTGACCGTCGGGATCGTGGCGGGCGCCGGCGTCCTGGGACAGGTCGTTGCGCGGGGTGACCACGCCGACGGCACTGACGTGCAACTGCTGTTTCGGAGCTTCCACCGTGGCGAGGTGGTGGAGGTCGTCCTTGGACTTCTTCAGCTCAGCGTGCAGGGTCGTGAGGACACCGGCGATGCCGTCCGCTTCCTTCTGTGCGTCCGCGAACTCCTGCTGTGCGTCCCGTACGTCGTTGCCGGCCTTGGCCGCCGTCAGCGCGGGCTGGTGCCAACCGGCTTGCTTGAAAGGCGCCGCGACCTCGTCGCCGTACGCGGTGTGCAAGCCCTTGAACTTGGTGGCCGTCTCCCGCCAACGGTCGGCCGCTGCTTGGAGGTTGCTCAGATTGAGGTGATAGAGCTGCTCGTACGTCGGCATTGCTGCGGTGAATCCCCGTGGTGTTGTGGTCGCGGTGGGCAGTGAAGTCGTGCGGCCTGGGTTCAGCCGAAGGGCGACGGCTCACCCGAGAGGGAGCGCATCGTCTGCGTGTTCACCGTCTCGGTGCTCTGGTAGAGCAGGCCGGAACCGCCGCACTGCCGGGAGAGGCTGTCGCACTTGGACGCGAGTGCCGCGACCTGACTCGACCAGGTCTCCGCCAGACCGCCGAGAGCGCCTCCGAGACCCCCGTCCCAGTTGCCACTGCCGAAGTCCTTGGACGCCGAACGGGTCTCGTCCACCGGGTGGGCACCGGCCGTCCGCGTCCGGCCCGCCATGTCCTGCGCCCCGGTGCCCGCACGGTTCAGCGCTGCCGGATCCTCGATGTCCGTGCCGGTCGACACGCGGTACCCCCATGTTCGGTTCCGTACCCTGTCGGCCGGAACTCTCGATCTGTCACGCGATGTGCCCGTGGTGAGCGAGCAAAAAGTATCACTGCAGCGCACTGCCTCCCTTGGGCTGACCAGGCCTCGAAGTCTCCCGGCCGACGGGCACTTGGTCAGCTCTCCCCCCGCGGGAACGACACCTCCACCCGGCGGTTCTTCTTGCGGCCCGCTTCCGTTGCGTTGGAGGCGATGGGGTAGTCCTCGGAGTAGCCGCGGACCTCGTAGGTGATGCCCGAGTCCTTCAACTCCTGGTCCAGGACGTCCTGTACGGCGTTGGCGCGCTGGCGGGAGAGGGTGCGGCCGTGGGCGTAGCTGCCCAGGTCGTCGGTGAAGCCGAAGACACGGATCCGGGTGGCGTTCTGGTTCTTGATCTCCGCCGCGATCGCGGAGATACGGGCCCTCGCCTCGCTGTTGAGCTTCGCGCTGTCCTTGCCGAACAGGACCTCTGCCTGGAGGGCGAACTTCACGTCCGCGTTGGTGTCCTCCCGGCGTTCGTCCCCGCTCTGGTCCTCCACGACCTGCTTGATGTCCAGGACCTTCGCCTCGGCGAGGGTGGCGCCCTCCGGGAGCTTCAGGTCCGGGTCGTTGGGGTCCACCTCGACGGGTGCGGTGGCGGAGGGTTCGGTGCCCGGGGGGACGCTGGGGCCGCCGTCGTCGGCCTGGGCGGGCGTGAGGGTCAGGGCCACCATGAGCGAGGTGACCGTGAAGGCCAGGGCCAGGCGGGGTGGGGTTCGGGTGGCGGTCATGGTGGGCGTCATCCGGAGATCTGGATGGTGGCGGAGGCGAAGGTGGGGAGTTGGAAGGTGACGTCGGTGGTGCTCGTCGGGGGCGCCGGGAACTGGACGAAGACCGCCAGTGACTCGCCGGGTTGCAGGGACGAGAAGCCTGTCGTGGTCAGTGGTCGACCGTCTGTGTCGCGCAGCACGTAGTAGCGCTTCTTCGAGGCGGCATCCACCAGGGTCGCGCCCCCGAGCGACATACCGTGCCGGAGGATCTCCGTCTCGTCCCCACGCACCGCCGGGGGAACGGTGATGCGCTTGGAGCCGTCGTTCTTCAGTTGGCCGTTCACCGTGACGAAGCCGCCCGCGTCCCGGGTGGCCGAGGTGATCTGGAGGAGCAGCCCGCTCGTGCCCTTCAGCTCCGCCATCGGCTCGTCGGACTCACCCTCCTGAGTGCTGGGGTCGGACCCGCCCGTGCGAGAGGCCGACGGCGACGACTCCGGGTTCTTGTCGTCGCCTCCACCGCTGCAACCGGCCACACCGACGGCCAGTCCGGCCGCGATCGTCAACGCGACCATCCCCCTGCGGGCCTTCGCCGTGAACCGAATGCTCATCACTCCGCTTCCTTCGTCACTCGTCGTTCGCTCGTGCCAGGTGGACGTCGAAGAGATCCTCAGGGCCCGGCAGATCCGTGAGGTCGTCCGGGTCCAGGGTCCACTCGCCACCGTCCTCGCAGGTGAGCTTCGGCAGTACGTCCGTGTCTGCGCCGGGCAGTTGGAAATCGCAGACGGGCTCGATGACCGCGCTGGCAGTCTCCGTCGACTGCTCGCCCTCGACTCCGGGGACAATGGAATCACCGACGGTCTTGTTCGTCCTGACTTCGACGCTGTAGCCCGGGGGCAGCCCCGTCAGCGATCGGCAGCTCATCGTGACGGCATCGTTCTGCGCAGCCAGAGCGTCCGCCCGAGCGCAGCCGTCGAAGTTCACTCCCACGCCGTCGAAGATGTCCCGCCACTTGTTGGGATCGAGGACGTTCTCCACCCACTTGTCGGTGAGCTTGTCCCGGGTGTCCAGGGCCGCTGCCAGTGCCGCCGCGTCGGCCGCCGTCTGGGCGCCGTTCCGGTTCGCCGCGGCCTGGCCGACGGCGAGGTAGGCGAACGCGAGAAAGAGCAGGCCCGCCACCACCATGATGTAGATGGGGAAAGCCTGCCCTACGTCGTCGTGGTTGCCAGGCCTGGTCAGCCGCTGATGACTTCGTTGACCTTGTCCACGATCGCGGTGTAGATCGTGTTGCCGATGTCCGTCCCCGTGATCGCCAGCACGATCGCCACCACCACCGCGATGATGCCCAGGTACTCGACCGCGGTCTGACCCTTGTCGTCGTTGAACCGGTTGTTCATCGTGAGACCCTTCGGTGTCGCCGCCATCGACAACCGGAACGTAGACCCGTGGATCCCGTTCCGCGCAGGGTCCCTGGGCCCAAATCCGGGCCCAAGCTCGTGTCGTCACGGCTCACCCCACCCCCCGGCCCGAACTCGGCGCCGTGCCCAGCCACTTCGCGGCGGCCTCGGAGCGGCTCGTGCTGTGGAGCTTGGCGAAGATGCGGTTGATGTGGTTCTTGACCGTCTTCTCGCTGATGAAGCAGGCTGCGGCGATCTGCTGGTTGGTCATGCCGGACGCGATGAGGTCCATGATCTCCGCCTCCCTCGCGCTGAGTTGGAAACGCGACCTGTCCGATGACGACTGTCCCACAGACGATTGCAGTTGCGAAAGCCCTTTGAGGGGAATTGGCTTTGCCGGGGACGGTACATGGGGGTTTACGTGTGCATTCGCATCGCGTAGCTGGGTGAGCAGTGCGCTCGCCGCCGTCGGGGTGAGATGGGTGCGGCCCCGCGCGGTGTCCCGTACGGCCGCGGCGAGTTGGTCGGCCGTGAACTCGCCGTGGACGAGGTAGCCCTCGGCTCCCCTGCGCAGCGCCTCCTGGACGGTCTCCGGTTCCCCGCTGTACGTCAGCATCAGCACCGGGGCGATCGGCACGAGGTACGGGAGCGCCGAGATGCCGTCCACGCCCGGCATCCGGACGTCGAGGAGGACCACGTCCGGGCGGTGCCGGCTCGCGGCCTCGTACGCCTCCCGGCCGTCCGCCGCCTCCGCCACGACCGTGATGTCCGGGCGGCCGGAGAGCAGGGCGGTGAGGCCGGCCCGGACCACCGGGTTGTCGTCGGCGACGACGATCCGGAGGGGGGTGGCCGGGGCCGTCGGGAACAGCGCGATCGGTGGGGTGGGGTGCTGGGGGTCGTCCGGCATGTCGCGGCCTCCTCTCGGGGGGTGGGGGGTCATCGGTCCGACTCCGTTGCTGACAGGGGGAGTTCGAGGCGTACCTCCGTGCCCTTGGCGTCCGTGCCCGCGCCGATGCGGAGGCGGGCGCCCACCGACTCGGCGCGTTCCACCATGCCGACCAGGCCGAAGTGGCCGGAGCGGCGCAGTGCGTCGAGCGTGGTGTCCGGCGGGAGTCCGCGGCCGTCGTCCCGGACGCTGATGCTGAGCAGTCGCCGGTCGGGGTCGATGTCCGCCGTGACGTCGATGCGCGTGGCCTCGGCGTGCCGGTGGGCGTTCTCCATCGCCTCCTCGGTGATGGTGAGGAGTTGGCGGGCCACGGGGTGCGGGACAGGGAGGGGGGAGGGCGAGGGGATGGGGGGCCGGTACGTCGTGGAGAGCGTTGTGCGGGTGCTGAAATGCCTTGTGCGGGCGGCCAGTTCGTCGAATACGTCCGTCGCCGCGGCCGGGTCCGTGCGCAGGTCCGTGAGGAGTTCGCGGGACTCCGTCGCCGCCCGGCGGGCCGCCCGGGCCACGAGGTCGGCCTGCTGTCTGAGCAGGGCCGGGTCCGGGGCCGGGGCCGCCGCCGATGTCGCGAGGCCCTCCGCCGCCAGGGCCACGCCGTGCAGGGTCTTCGCCACCGAGTCGTGCATCTCCCGGGCCAGGCGCGCCCGTTCCTCGCCGATCGCCTCCGTCACCGCAAGACGGGCCCTCATCGCGGTGAGCGCCTGGGTCGCGGTGCCGAAACGGAGCAGGAGGTTGCGCAGGGTGGAGCCGACCGCGCCCGTGATCACGCAGAAGCCGGGGAGCAGGAGGACGTCGGCGGGCGTGGTGTTCGAGTGCGGGAGGGCCGTCTGGGCCAGCAGCAGGATCAGGGACTGGAGCGACGCGAAGACCGCGGCGCCCCGCCAGCTATAGGCGATGCCGGCGAGGAGGGGGGTGCAGACGCTGACGTAGGCGAGCGTGGTGTCGGGGCCCGCGGAGATCAGGAGGAGGCTCGCGAAGAGGGTGTCCGCGGCCAGCAGGGTGGGGTGGCGCAGGAGGAGGGGGCCGAAGCGTTCCCAGTCCCTGAAGAGGGCGTACGAGACCATGAAGGTGACGACCACCGCGGCGCCGACCAGGCGGGTGCCGAGGCCGGGGTTGGCGTTGAGGAGGGCGGCGGGGGCGGCCAGGGCGATCATCGCGAGGCGGAAGCCGAAGACCTGGCGGCACATGGCCTGGAGGGCGTTGACCTGGATGTCGAGGGCCGGTTCGTGGGCGGCAGCGTGGGGGTGCGCGAGGCGGTCGTCCCCACACGTAACGCCAAGTGCGTCGGAGTGCGCGTGGCTGTCGGTCCCACCCGCACCACCAAAGGCGCGCGCGTGCACGCGGCCGTCCTCCCCGCCCGCACCAGCCGTACAGCCGCCGTCCTCGCCTGCGGCTGCCCCCTGTGGACTCCGTTCGCCGTCCGCGGCCCCGCGGCCGAGCCGGTTCGGCCGTTGCGGATCCGCGGGCCTGGCCCGCGCCTTCGGCCTCGCGGGCCGGCGCCTGCGTGCACCCGTCATCGACATCCCCCGACCCCCTACTTCCCCGTGATCGAGCCGAAGTCGGTGCCCGAGCCGAGCAGCAGTCCGGCCGCCAGCAGGAGCATCGTGGCCGGGACCATGAAGGTGGTGATCATCATGGTGGCCTTCGGGACCGCGCGGGCGGCCTTGCGGCGGGCGTTCTGGGCGTCCGTGCGGCGCATGTCCTTGGCGAGGGAGACCAGGGTGTCCACGATGGGGGCGCCCAGTTCCTCGCCCTGCTGGAGCGCTGTCACGAACATCGCCACCTGTTCGGAGTCGTTGCGTCGGCGCAGTTCCGCGAAGGCCTGGCGGCGGCTCATGCCCAGGTCCATCTGGCGCAGGGTGATGCGCAGTTCGTCGGCCCAGGGGCCCTCGTACTTGGAGGCCACCCGGTCCAGCGCCTGGCGGAAGCCCAGGCCCGCGCTCACCACGACCGCGAGCACGTCCAGGAAGTCGGGCAGGGTGCGCTCGATGACGTCCTTCCGGACCCGGATCGCCGACCAGATGCCGACCTCCGTCCAGAACGCCCCGAAGGCCAGCAGGAGCAGGGCCACCAGGATCTGGCCGCGGAGCAGGAAGACCAGGAAACCCAGAGCGCCCAGGAAGCCGTACACCGCTCTGCGGGCCGCGTAGCGGTTGATGGTGAGGCCGCCGGGGTTGCCCGCGAGGTCGATCCTGCGGCGGTACTTGGCGACCTGCTTGGGGCCCATCAGGCGCAGTACGGCGGGGGCGTAGCGCATGCCCATGCGGTCGACGAGGGAGTCGACCGCGCCGGTGCGGGTCGATCCGACCTCCAGTGCCAGCACCAGGTCGCTGGGCAGTTTCGCCTCCGCCCGGTACATGCGGATGCCGGCGAAGAAGCCCCACACGCTCAGG
Source organism: Streptomyces sp. NPDC107471 (assembly GCF_055582845.1). Taxonomy (NCBI): domain Bacteria; kingdom Bacillati; phylum Actinomycetota; class Actinomycetes; order Kitasatosporales; family Streptomycetaceae; genus Streptomyces; species Streptomyces sp. NPDC107471. The sequence continues at coordinate 412,068 of NZ_JBVJPC010000002.1, forward strand.
GCCATCAGCAGGGCCAGTCCGACAGCGATCACAGCCGCCCCCTCCTCAGACGTCGATCCGGGACAGGCGGCGGATCAGGATGAAGCCCACCGCGTAGAGGGCGAAAGCGATGATCACCGCGCCCTGCCCGAGCGGTGAACCCGTCATCCGCTCCAGCGCGCCGTCCTTGACGCCGTTCATCAGGAACAGCGAGCCGATGCCGAGGACCGGGACCGCGTACGACGTCATGTTCACCTGGGAGAGCTGGGTGCGGACCTCGCGCCGGGTCTCCTTGCGTTCCTCCAGCGTCTCGGTCAGGTTCCGCAGGGCGCTGACCACCTGGCCGCCCGCCCGGTTCGACAGCACCAGGGTCGTGACCAGGACCACCAGTTCCCGGGACGGCAGCCGCTTGGCCATTTCGTCGAGCGCGTCCTCCATGGCCACACCGACCGCCAACTGGTTCGCCACGTTGGCCAGTTCCTCTCCGGCCGGCGCCTCCAGCTCCTCGGCCGCCATGCCGATCGCGGTGCGCAGGGCGAGGCCGGCGTGGGTGGCGTTGGCCAGGATGCGGGCCAGTTCGGGGAGTTGGTTGATGAACTTCTCGATGCGCTTCTGCCGCTGCCAGTTGAGGAACTGCACGGCCGCCCAGACGCCCGCGAGCCCGGCCAGCGGGCCGAAGAAGGGTGCCAGGGTCGCCTGGCCGATCAGCCACAGTCCGCCGACGAGCCCGATCATCGCGGCGAAGAACTCGCCCGGTGTCACGTCCAGTCCCGTCGCCGCGAGCCGCAGTTCCAGCTCCCGGCCGAGCCGGGTGCGGCGCAGCCGTCGGTCCAGGTCGCGGAAGTGCCGGCGGCGGCCGGTGTACGGCACCTGGCCCACGGCCGTCAGCCGGTCGACCAGTTCCGCCCGCTGGGCGCGTCCCCTGGCGTAGACGTGGACGCCCACGACGGCGAGGGCGCAGGTCAGCAGGGTGACGCCGACAGTGAGGCTGACTAGGGTCTGGAGGTCCATGGGGGTGGGTCCTACCTGGCTTCTCGGAGGGCCAACTGGGCCGCGGACTGGGCCACCCCGAAGGCCTGGGGGGTGGGCTGGCTCGCCATGTAGAGGCGGTCGACGGTGCGGCGCGGAAGCGGGAAGTACGCGAACCGGCCGTAGATCCGGCCGTCCGCCGCCATGGGCTGGGCGTCGAAGCGGGCCACCGTCGCCAGGCGGTACGGCTCGCTGCCGTGGCTGTCGAGCAGGGCGATCTCGGTGATCCGGCGGGCGCCGTCGGCGAACCGGGTGAGCTGGATGATCACGTCGACCGCGCTGTTGATCTGGTCGTGCAGGGCCTCGAAGGGGATCTCCACCTCCGACATGGAGGCCAGGGTCTTCAGCCGCATCAGCGCGTCCTCCGCGCTGTTGGCGTGGACCGTGGCGAGGGAGCCGTCGTGGCCCGTGGACATCGCCTGGAGCATGTCGAGGGACTCGCCGCCGCGGACCTCGCCGACCACGATCCGGTCGGGGCGCATGCGCAGCGAGTTGCGGACCAGGTCGCGGATGGTGACCCGGCCCTGGCCCTCGACGTTCGGGGGCCGGGACTCCAGCCGGACCACGTGCCGTTGCTGGAGCTGGAGTTCGGCCGAGTCCTCGATGGTGATGATCCGGTCGCCCTCGGGGATGAGCCCGGACAGGGCGTTGAGCAGGGTCGTCTTCCCGGTGCCCGTGGCGCCGGAGACGATGATGTTGAAGCGTGCCTGCACGAGTCCCGCGAGCAGGTACAGCATGTTCTCGTCGAGCGAGCCGAAGCCGACGAGTTCCTGGAGCGTGTAGGAGCGGGGGAAGCGGCGGATGGTGAGGATCGCGCCGGTCAGGGAGAGCGGCGGGATGATGACGTTCACGCGCTCGCCGGACGGGAGGCGCGCGTCGACCATCGGGTTGGTCTCGTCGACCCGCCGGTTCACGGTGGAGACGATGCGTTCGATGGTCTGCATGAGCTGGTCGTGGGAGGGGAAGCGCAGCGGCAACTGCTCGACGCGGCCGGCGCGTTCGACGAAGATCGAGTCCGGGCCGTTGACCATGATCTCGGTGATGGAGGCGTCTTCGAGCAGCGGCTCCAGGATGCCGAGGCCGAGCGCCTCGTCGACCACCCGCCGGATGAGCTGGGAGCGTTCGACGGTCGACAGGACCGGTCCCTCGCGGCTGATGATGTGCCCGAGGACCCGCTCGAGGCGGGCCCGGCGCTCGGCCGCCGCCAGCGAGCTCATCTCCGCGAGGTCGATCTCCTCAAGCAGCTTGGCCCGGTAGGAGGAGACCAGGTGGCCGTCCTCGCCCCGGCTGCCGTTCTCCTCGGGGGTGTTGATGCGGGACCGCAGACTCATGGGGTACCTCGTTCAGTGGTCGAGCGGCATGGTGGCGGTCTTGACGGCGGGGTCGAAGTCCCAGCCGGGCACGATCGACGGGATCTGGACGGTGGCGGTGACGGTGACCGAGTCGCCGCCCCCGCCCTCGGCACAGTCGACGGACAGCCAGTCGCTGATCGCGTTCACACAGCCTTCCTGGGCGCTCCGGTCCAGCGAGGCGGCCCGTGCCCCGGCCCGGGCCGCCGTGCCGGCCTGCTGGGCGGTGTAGGCGATGAGCCCGATCTGGACCCCGGCCATGGCGACGAGGATCAGGATCGGGACGAACCCCAGGTATTCCAGGGCCACCTGACCGCGGTCGCGCAGTCCCTTGCGGGAGTACGACCGCTCACGCTCCGTCCGGGAGTACGCCATCTCAGTCCCTGTCCTCCTCCACCGCGCCCGCGTGGCCCTTCACGTCGAAGGGGAAGCCGATCGCCCCCGGGAACAGGACGGGGACCTGGAGGGTGACGGTGGCCCTGACGTAGCCGCCCCCGGTCGTGCAGCTCACCGTGCCGCTCCACGCGCCCGGCAGTTTGTCCGTGCCCGCCTCCTGGCATGCCGCCGCCCGCTGCCCGGCCGGAACCGCCGTCCCCGCCCGTACCGCCTCGTCGGCAGCATTCCCCGCGAGCGTGAAGGTGTACCCCAGCAGCACGAACTGCCACAGCAGCACCAGGGTGATCAGGATCGTAGGGGTCATCCCGAGGAACTCGACGGTGACCTGGCCCTCGTCGCCTCGCAGCCGCCGGAGCGCCCGGGCGCTCATCTCCCCAGCTCCCTGCGCCGCCGGAAGGTCAGCGAGCCGCGCTCCCGGCCGCCGTTGCGGTGCGAGTTGGTCTCCGTGCCCTTGACCAGGCCCAGTTCACCGGCGAGCGTCCACAGGGCCTGCTTGACCGTGCCCTTGGCGTCCAGTTCGTGGACCCGGCCGGCGTCCACCGCGCCCTGGAGCTCCTTGAAGTTCGCCGGGATCACGGTCGCCGCGACCCCCGTGCCGGTGATCTTCTGGATGAGCGCGGGCTGGATCTCCGTACCGCGGCTGTGGCGGTTGACGACGACGGTGGTCTCCTCGGCCTTGCGGACCTGGAGGCGGTCCCACATGCGCACGGCACGCTTGGCGCCGCGGACGGCGACGACGTCCGGGGTGGTGACGAGCAGGGCCGTGTCGGCCATCTCCACGACCGCCGCGCCGGCCCCGCTGAGCTGCGCCCCGCAGTCGACGACGACGACCTCGTAGCGGGAGCGCAGGGCGCCGGTGATCTGGCGGGCGGCGCGTTCGGAGACCTCTTCGCCGCGTTCGCCCTCGCCGGGGGCGAGCAGCAGCGCGAGGCCGGTCTCGTGGGCGAAGACGGCGTCGGCGAGGACGCGCGGGGAGATGTCGGTGATGGTGGCGAGGTCGACGACCGAGCGGCGGAACTGGACGTCCAGGTAGGAGGCGATGTCGCCGGTCTGGAGGTCCAGGTCGAGCAGGGCGGTGGTGCGGCCCGAGGCCTGGGCGGCGAGGGCGAGCTGGATGGCGGTGGTGGTGGCGCCGACGCCGCCCTTCGCGCCGCTGACGGTGACGACGGTGCCGCCGACGCCGGTGAACACGTCGGTGGCGGCGCCGAGGTGCCGCCGTACGCCCGTGGACCACTGGGCGACCGCGTGCACCCGGTTGGCGAGTTCCTCGTAGCCGAGCGGGAGGGCGATGAGGCCGCGGGCGCCGTAGTCCATGGCGGCCTGGAAGAGGCCGGGGCTGACGTCGGAGGTGACGAGGATGACTCCGACGGCCGGGAAGCGCAGGGCGACCTCGCGGATGAGCTCCAGGGCCGGGACGGGGCCGATGCGCTCATGGACGATCACGACCTCGGGCAGCTCGTCGATCGACTCGGACGCCAGGCGCGCGAGGGTGTCGATGAGCTGGGTGGAGTCGGTGACCGGGGCGACCGGCTCGGCGTCCGGGAGCTGGCTGAGCAGCGTGGTGAGGGAGCGGACCGCGTCCGCGTCGCCGACTGCCGGGAGGATCCTCGTGGGCATGGCGGCCTCTCACTTGTCCTTCGCGAGTTCGTACGTGCGCTCCTGCTCGGGCACGGTCCCGGTCTCGCCCGGGGCGACCAGGGCGAGCCGGACGCGCTTGGCGAACGACTCGGCGTACGTGATGCGCTGGGCGTCGAGGGCGGAGAGCGCGAAGGTGATGGGGCGGGCCTCGGTGGCGGCGCGGGTCCGTTCGTCGGCGTCGGGCTGGAGCGAGGTGAGGTCACCGACGTCCAGGACCCGCGCGTTCGTCACGATGATCTTGGACTGGTCGGGATCACCCTCCCGCTGTCCCTCGAAGGTCGCGTACACGTTGACCGCGGAACCCGGCGTGATCTTGCCGGCGACACCGGTCGCCGCGTCGATCATGATGGCGACCTCCTGCTGCCCGGGTTGCAGGGCGGGCTGGTCGACGATCATGTCGCTCTGGAGCAGGGAGCCCTTCTTCAGGGTCGTCACGGCGATCTTGTCGCGGACGGCGGCGAGGTCGGTGATCGCGTTGGCCGACAGCCAGCGCTCGGGCATCTCGGTCTTCTCGAACTGCGCCGCGGTGAGCCGGGTGTAGGGCTCGATGTCCTTCTTGACCTCGTACGCCGTGACCTCGGGGCCGACCTTGGACTTCACGTCGTCGATGACGGAGAGCACGCCGGCGAAGGCCGCGAGGGCGCCCAGGACCGACAGGAGCAGGAGTATCACGCCGCGGCGCTGACGGGAGTTCATGAACCGTACAACCTCGTTGGGGGGCTCGGTCGAGCGGAATCGGGGACGGGGGCGATCCGGTACGGCTCACCCGGCGGGCAGGTGCTGCTGTCGCTGTTCGTGCTGGAGGGCCGGCGTCACCGGCGCGGTGGCCGAGCAGAAGACGCAGCGGTCTCCGATGACGTCGATACCGCACCAGTGACAGATGTTCTGCCGTACCGAGGTGACCAGTTGGTAAAGGACGGACAGGTCGGGCAGGAAGGTGCAGAACTCGATCAGCTTGCCGGTGCCCCACCACTCGGCGGACTCGGCGGGCAGCGGGGTCTCCCGCAGCCCCTGGATCCGCCAGGACTTGGCGAGGCTGCCGGAGACCCAGTCGGACTGGAGCTGGCCGCGGGCGACGAGCATCGAGGTGGCGAACTCCGGGCCGGCGAGCACGGCGTCGGGGGTGATCCTGACGAGTTGCGGCTGCGGGTGGGCGAGCACGGCGAACTGGCTGCCGGGTACCCAGGACTTGGCGTGCGACTTGAGCCCGACGGGGACCCGGTCGAGCTTGGCCACGGAGCCGAGGAGCGCGCCCGCGTGGAGGTAGTGGGTGAGCAGCCGGCCCGCCGAGGCGAGGACGCCGGGGCTGAGGTCGCAGGAGGCGAGCTGTCTCAACTGGCGGGCGAGGACGGCGAGTCCGAGGGGCGGCAGTTCGGGGCGGAACAGGGCGATCCGGTCGCTCTCCAGGAGGTTCCGCACGGTGCGCAGCCGCTGGTCCACCGCCGGGGGCACGGCACGGGAGTACACCACGACCACATGGCCGTGCTGGTCGATCAGCGCCTGGAGGAGGGCGAGCGAGTGGTCCAGCGGTTGCCGGTCGAGGCCGTCGAGCACGACGGCGGGCAGGGTCCGCTCGTCCTGCGCCGGCAGCGCCATGTCGGCGCCGGTCACTGCGATGGCAGTTGGCACGCGCAGCTCCCCGTATCCCATGCCCGTGGGCCCGACGGATCACTCCGGCGCACCCGGTCGACTTCACTGCGTGACTACCTGAGCACTGTAACCACGGCTCTGTGACCGGAGAACAGCGATTCTGTGACTTCCTGGCCTGTCTGCGGGATCAAAAGTGGGCGATTCCCTCCTAGATGGGGCGCACTTGCCACGTGCGCGGGCCGCAGAAAGGCGAGTTGCGCCCGCCTCCCTTGACAGAAGATTGGTCTGGACCAACTCTCTTGTCATGCCCATACTCAGCAGAAGACGGCTCGGGACGACAGCCGTGCTCGCGGCCCTCGCCCTGGGGTTCGCGGGGCCCGCCTCCGCCGCCGACGTCAACAACGCGAAGAACGCCGGATTCGAGTCCGGCCTGTCGGGATGGACCTGTTCCGCGAGCAGCGGCACGACGGTCTCCTCCCCCGTGCACGGCGGCTCGGCCGCGCTGAAGGCGACACCGGCCGGGCAGGACAACGCGCGCTGCTCCCAGACGGTGGCCGTGAAGCCCGGCTCGACGTACACGCTGAGCGCGTGGGTGCAGGGCGGCTACGCCTATCTGGGCGCCACCGGTACCGGCACGACGGACGTGTCGACCTGGACCCCGGACTCCGCCTCCTGGAAGCAGCTCACGACCACCTTCACGACGGGGTCCTCGACGACCTCGGTGACGGTGTACACGCACGGCTGGTACGGACAGGCCGCGTACTTCGCGGACGACGTGTCGGTCTTCGGCCCGGACGGCGGCGGTGGCGGCGACCCGGCACCGACGGTTCCGGGGGCGCCGGGCGGTCTGACGGTCTCGGGCACGTCGTCCTCGTCGGTCTCGCTGGCCTGGAACGCGGTGTCCGGGGCGACGGGCTACAACGTCTACCGGGACGGCACGAAGGTCACCGCGGTGACGGGGACCTCGGCGACGGTGACCGGGCTCGCCGCGTCGACGTCGTACTCCTTCCAGGTCACGGCGACGAACGCGGCGGGTGAGTCGGGCCGGTCCGCGACCGTGACGGCGCGGACGGCCGCCACGGGCGGCGGCGGGGGCACGGTGCCCCGGCACGCCGTGACCGGGTACTGGCAGAACTTCAACAACGGCGCCACGGTCCAGAAGCTGTCGGCCGTGCAGTCGCAGTACGACATCATCGCGGTGGCGTTCGCGGACGCGACGACGACTCCGGGTGCCGTGACCTTCAACCTGGACTCGGCCGGGCTCGGCGGGTACACGGTCGACCAGTTCAAGGCGGACATCAGGGCGAAGCAGGCCGCGGGCAAGAAGGTCATCGTCTCCGTGGGCGGCCAGAACGGCACGGTCGCGGTGAACGACCCGACCTCGGCGGCGAACTTCGCGAACTCGGTGTACGCGCTGATGCAGACGTACGGCTTCGACGGCGTCGACATCGACCTGGAGAACGGGCTCAACGCGACCTACATGTCCCAGGCGTTGCGGTCGCTCGCGGCGAAGGCCGGCAGTTCGCTGGTGCTCACGATGGCACCGCAGACGATCGACATGCAGTCGACGTCCAACGCGTACTTCCAGACCGCGCTGAACGTGAAGGACATCCTCACCGTCGTCAACATGCAGTACTACAACAGCGGTTCGATGCTGGGCTGCGACGGCAAGGTCTACTCGCAGGGCTCGGTGGACTTCCTGACCGCTCTGGCCTGCATCCAGTTGGAGGGCGGACTGGCGCCGTCCCAGGTGGGCCTCGGCCTGCCGGCGTCGACCAGCGGGGCGGGCAGCGGCTACGTCTCCCCCACCGTGGTGAACAACGCCCTGGACTGCCTGACGCGCGGGACGAACTGCGGTTCCTTCAAGCCGGCCAGGACCTACCCCGACCTGCGGGGCGCCATGACCTGGTCGACGAACTGGGACGCGTCGGCGGGCAACGCCTGGTCCAACGCGGTGGGACCGCACGTGCACGCCCTGCCGTAGCCGTGGGTCACGGCGCGGCCGGGTTGTCGCCCTGGATGACCGGCATGACCTCCCGGCCCGCCTCCCCGACCGTCGGGCTCAGCTCGTGCGCGCCCGTGCCCTGGAGCGTCACGAGGCCGGAGTGCACGGGATCGATCGCGTGGTCCGGTCGGTTGTGGCGCACGATGCTCGTCACGGTCAGGTCGATCGGCGCCCGTGTGTCGCGAACCAGCGAGAAGCGGGCGCCGAGGCGTACGGGGCCACGGATGCAGCGCACGACACGGTCACCTCCGTCGCCCCGGCGCCGCGCACCTCGTGGATCTGGAGTTCGGCGTCCACGCTCACACCAGGGGCCGGTAGTACCCCAGTACCGGTGCCAGCCCCGCGAACCAGCGGCTCAGGGTGTCCCGGGTCTTCGCGTCGACCACGCACTCGTAGAAGCGGCCGTCGAGGTGGATGACGGCCATCATCAGGGTCTTGCCGTTCGGGCCCGCCTTGTAGTGGACGCTGCGGATCTCGTGCCAGGGGAACTCGGCGGAGTGGCCGTGGTCCTCGAAGGCGACGCCCGCGGAGTCGACGACGACGGAGTTGTAGCGGTCGACGGCCATGAACTCCGGTCCCTCGGGGGGCGGAGGTGGGGGCGGGTAGCCGTAGCCGTACTGCGGGGGCGGCGGGCCGAAGCCCGGCGGGGGTGCGGTCGGCGGAGCCATGGGCGGAGGCGGGGGCTGGTCACCGTAGGGCGGACCGGGCGGTGGCGGGGTGGTCATCGGCGTACGTCCCCTCGCGTCGCGGACTGCTTCCAGATCATGTGAAACATTCTCCCCGCCTCACCGCGTCAGTGAAGTGAGGACCTCTTCACAGCCGGGCGCACAGCATCAGGGGGACATACATGAGACAGGCCCGTGCGGACGAGTACGCCGAGTTCGCCGCTGCCCGGGCCGGTCATCTGTACCGGTCGGCGTGTCTGCTGACCGCGGGTGACACTCATCTCGCGGAGGACCTGGTGCAGGAGGCGCTCGGACGGATCTACGTCCGCTGGGGCCGGGTCTGTCTCGTCGGCAACCCCGCGGCGTACGCGCAGACCGTCCTGGTCCGGGTGTTCCTGACGCATCGGCGCCGCCGCAGCAGCAGTGAGCGCGCGACCGACGTGCTGCCGGAGGTGGCCGCCGCCGGTGTCGACACGCCCCTGCGGCTGACGCTGCTCGCCGCGCTCGCCCGGCTGCCCGCCAAGGACCGGGCCGTGGTCGTCCTGCGCTACTGGGAGGACCGCTCCATCGAGGAGACCGCGGAGGTCCTGAACGCCAGCGCGGCAGCCGTCCGCACGCGCTGCACCCGAGCACTGAAGCAGTTGCGCGGGCTCCTCGGCGAGGACGTCGGCGCCTACGCCCGGCCCTGACCGACCGGCCTCCTGACTTCCCTTTCGTCCGACCGATTCGTCCGACCCGGAACGGTGGTTGCACCATGCCCGCAGACCAGCACAACGACCCCTTCGAGGAGCGGCTCGCCGCCGCCCTGCACGAGACCGGCGGCGGGTTCGACACCGATCGCACGGCCCTCGCCGCGCGCGGCGCGGTGCGGGGCCGGCGCAAGCGGCTCGTGCGGCGGTCCGCCGTCGCCGGGGGCGCCGCGAGCGTCGTGCTCGCCTGTGTGGGCGGGGCGCTGGTCCTTCGACCGGGCGGTACGGCGGCCGAGGCGGTGCCGGCGTCCGTGACGGCCTCCGCCCGGCCGAAGCCGAGCGCCCCGGCAACGCCCGCGACCGGCGCGCAGATGATCGCGACCCTCAAGAGCCTCCTGCCCAAGGGCGACTTCAGCGAGGAGCGCGGTCGGGGCACCGCGCCGACCGACCACCTGAAGGTGCCGGCGCCGTACGCCGGGCTCGTCCTCGACGACGGCAAGGGCGCAGCGGCCGTCGAGGTCAGCGTGGGCCGGGTGCAGCCGGGCGGTACGGAGGCCCGGCAGGCGGCCCAGTGCCCCGACCGGGCGTTCCTCCCGTACGACGCCTGCAAGACGAGTCGGCTCGCCGACGGCTCCGTGGTCACCGTGCTCCAGAGGTACGAGTATCCCGACCGCCGGGTGGACACCAAGCTCTGGACCGCCGAGCTGGTCACCCTGACCGGGCAGCACATCACCGTGAGCGAGTGGAACGCGGCCGCCGAGAAGGACATGCCCGTCACCCGGACCGATCCCCCGCTGAGCCCGGCGCAGTTGACGCGGCTGGCGGCGGCGAAGGAGTGGCGCCCGGTGGCGAACGCCCTCCCCGCGCCCCTCCCCGACCCGGAGCTCCCCGGCTCCGACCTGCACGCCCGCACCCACCTGCTGGCCCTGCTGCCCAAGGGGCTGAAGGTGACCGACAGGAGCGGGGACGACGGCGACTTCGCCTACGCCGTGGTCGACGACGGCAAGGGCAGGAGCCTGGTCCAGGTCAATGTGCAGCCCGACATGCTGGACTCGGCCGGTGACCTCTTCGGCTCGAACTCCGAGACCCTGCCCGACGGCACCCGGGTCGCCATCAAGCAGGGCCCCGGGGACAAGGGCGACCAGGTCATGTGGACCGTCGACACCATGCGCGCCGACGGCAGGCGTGTGGTGATCAGCGCCTTCAACGCCGGCACCCAGAACGAGTCCGCGACCCGTGCCACACCCGCGCTCACCATCGCCCAGATGCGGAAGATGGCGCTCGACGCCTCCTGGTGGAGCGGAAGTTAGAAGAACTCCGACCACGGCTGGTCCCAGATCTGCTTGACGCACAGCACCAGGAACAGCAGGCCCGCGATCGCCAGCATCGCGTTGCTCAGCGGGCCGTTGCGCCACTCCCTGGGCGTGCGGGAGGTGTTCAGCAGCCACATCAGGGTGCCGGCGAGGAAGGGCAGGAAGGCCGCGCCGAGGACGCCGTAGATGATGACCAGGCGGAAGGGCTGGCCCTGGAAGAGCAGGACCATCGGCGGGAAGGTCAGCCAGAGCAGGTAGACGCGGAAGGGCCAGGAGCGCTCGCGCGAGCCGGACGCGACCTTCTGACCGGAGCCCGCCGCGACCTCGTCGCCGCGGTAGCGCGCCACGAAGTCCGCGAACATCAGGCTCACCCCGTGCCAGACGCCGATCAGCGAGGTGAAGGAGGTGGCGAAGAACCCGATCAGGAAGAACTTGGCGGTCGCCGAGCCGTACTGGTCCTCCAGGATGTCGCTGAGCTGGACGAGCCCCTTGTCGCCGCTCGCGATGGCCACGTTGGCGCTGTGCAGCAGTTCCGCGCCGACGAAGAGCATGGCGACGACGAAGATGCCGGTGGTGATGTAGGCGACCCGGTTGTCGAGCCGCATCACCTTCATCCAGCCGGTGTCGGTCCAGCCCTTGGCGTTGACCCAGTAGCCGTACGCGGCGAGGGTGATCGTGCCGCCGACGCCGCCGATCAGGCCGAGGGTGTTGAGGACGGAGTCCTTCTCGTCGGGCAGCACGGGCAGCAGGCCCGCGAAGGCGTCGCCCAGGTGGGGGGTGACCCGGATCGCCAGGTACACCGTCACCACGAACATGACGCCCACCAGGAGCGTCATGACCTTCTCGAAGACCGCGTACTTGTTGAACCAGACGAAGACCAGGCCGACGAGTCCGCAGGCGATGGCCCACCATTCGAGGTCCATCACGTCCGGGAACAGGGCCTGGAGCGGGAGCGCGCTCGACGACATCGCCGCCGCGCCGTACACGAAGCCCCAGATCACCACGTAGGCGGCGAAGAACCAGGTGGTCCAGCGGCCCAGGCTCGCCCAGCCGTCGAACAGGGTGCTGCCGGTGGACAGGTGCCAGCGGCCCGCGGCCTCCGCGAGGGAGATCTTGACGAGACAGCCGATCACCGCGGCCCACAGCAGCGTGTAGCCGAAGTTGCTGCCCGCGATGAGCGTGGCGACCAGGTCACCGGCGCCGACGCCGGTCGCGGCGACGACGATCCCCGGGCCGATGTACCGCCAACTGGACTTGCGGGGTGCCGATTGCGCCTCACCGGTCACTGTGTTGTCCGTGGTGTCCGCCATGAAGGTCAAGAAACCTCAAAGGCAGCGGCCCGGCAAGAGGGCGTGCGGTGAAGGAAGTCAGGGGTCACCGGGGAGGCGCCCTCCGCAGCCGTCCGCCCCGCAGGTGCCCAGCTCGAACCAGACGGTCTTCCCGGCGCCGTCCTGGTGACAGCCCCAGCGCAGCGCGAGCGCCTCCACCAGGAACATCCCGCGGCCGCTCTCCGAGATCCCGGCGTCCAGCACCTGCGGGGTGCGGCGGCCGGAGTCGGCGACCTCGCAGCGCAGCACGCCGTGCGCGGCGGACAGGGTGAGCGTGAAGCGGCTCGCCGAGTGCAGCAGGGCGTTGGTGGCCAGCTCGCTCACGAGGAGTTCGGCGGTGTCCACCAGGTCGTCCCGCTCCGCGAGCCCCCACCCCTCCAACTGCTTGCGCACCTCGGCGCGGGCCTCGCGCACGGCGGACGGGCGGGGGTCGTACTCGACACTCAAGTGACCTGCTCCCAGGGGAGGTTGGGGATAGGCGGCATATCGAGGGTCGGGGTCCGGGAGGCGGTCCCCGGAGAGTTGCAGCATGGTCTCAGGGTGTCCCCCGCGCGGGCCGGGCACACGGGGAGTACTACCTGATTCCATACCTGCACCACACCCGTACGGCTACGCGTACCGCAGGCGTACGGTCGCCCCGTCCCGGTCGTCGCGCACGTCGACGTACGCACACACCTGGCGCGCGTACCAGAGTCCCTGGCCGGGCGCCAGGTCGGTGGTGTCCGGCGGGACGAACCCGGCGAGGGGGTCGTCCACCCGGCGCTCCGAGCGCAGTTCGCAGACGCAGTGCGCGTCCCGGCCCCACAGCAGCGCGGTACCGGACCGCTGCCCCACGGCCTCCGCCGCCTCGGCAACGGCCGTCGCGAACAGCTCCGCGTCGGCGGCCGCGAGACCACGCGCCTGCGCCCTCGCCCGTACGGCGTCGGCGGCCAGGTCGGTGAGGAGCTCGGCGTCCGCCGGGGGCGGTGCGAGGGGTACGGCGTCCAGCTCGGCGGCGAGGCGTACGGGGTCCTCGTACACGCCGGTGCCGGGGTGGGCCCGGCGGGCGGCGTCGACGATCGCGGGGCCCGCGGTGCGCAGGTCGTAGGCGCACAGGGCGGTGGTGGCGAGCGGCGCGAAGAGGAGGTTGGCGAGGGCCTCGTAGCGGATCCACTCGGTGGTCTCGCGCGGGGAGCTGCCGGCCCTGCCGTTCCACACGGGCTCCATGAGGAGGTGGATGCGGCCGCCGGGGCCGGCGTGGGCCGCGAGGTAGCCGGCGCCCTGGGCGACCGCGTTCGCGGCGGAGCCGGTGTACCAGTCGGTGTGGTCGATGAGGGTGACCTGCTCGGCGTCCCTGCCCAGGGTGTCCCGCAGGAGGGCGAGGTTGTGCGGGGCCGCGACGGCCGCGGGCGGGGGTTCCCCGGGGGCGCCGAGGGCCTCGGTGAGGAAGGGCAGGGCGGTGGCGAGGAACTCCTCGTCGGTGCCGTAGGCGGCCATGCGGTGGTCGAAGGCGGTGGTCATGGAGGGTCCTTAGTGGGGTGGATGGGCCTTCGGTGGGGGCGGGCGGCGCGCTGTCCTCAGCGCTGGGCCGTCACCCAGGTCGCGATCTGGGTTCTCGTGTTGAAGCCGAGCTTGTGGAGGATCCGCTCGACGTGGCCCTCGGCGGTGCGGCGGGCGATGACCAGGCGGTCGGCGATCTGCTGGTTGGCGAGCCCTTCGGCGACGAGTTCGGCGACCTGGGCCTCCCGGGGGGTGAGGCGGACCTGCGGCCGGTCCGCGGCGGGCGGGGGCGTGGCGTCGGGGAGCCCGGGTTCCTGGAGCGCGTACCCGACGAGTTCGGTGAGGGTGAGGCCCGCGCCCCGGTCGTAGGCGGCGGCGAACGCGGCCCCCAGGACCCGCCCCGCCCGGCTCTCCGTGTCCCGGCGCACGGAGTTGAGCGCCTCGGAACCCCATCTGCCCTGGTCGACGGCGGCCCAGGCCCGGTCGGCCCCGCCGAGGAGCACAGCCGCCCGCTCGTGCCCGGAGAGCTCGGTGGCGATCCGGGCCGTGAGGTCCAGCGTGAGGGCGAGGCCGATGACGTCGTTGACGGCGAGCTTGAGGCGCAGGGCCTCGCGGGCGTACTCCTCGGCGCGGGGCCAGTCCTGTTTCACGGTGTGGGCGAGGGCGAGCATGCGCAGGACGTAGGAGCGCACCCATTCCTCGCCGTGCTCCTCGCAGAGCCGCAGGGTCTTCTCGCAGACCTCCACGGCCCGGTCGGCGTGGCCCAGGAAGCCGAGGGCGCAGGCGAGTTCGACCTGGTCGAGGCCGACGAGGCTGAGGTGCTGGCCGGGCACGGGGCCGCGGGCGACCCCGGCCTCGAAGTGGGCGAGCGCCGCGGGCAGGTCGTCGGCGAAGAGCCGGATGACCCCGATGACGTACTCGGCGTGGGCGGCCTCGGCGGCGTCCCCGAGGCCGCGGGCCAGTTCCCGGGCGTCCTCGGCCCGGCGCAGCCCCCGCGTGAGGTCCTCGGGGCACCCGGCGAGCAGTCCGGCCACCCACAGCCCCCGGGCCCGCTCGGAGGTCGCCGCGGGGTTCGCCTCCAGGGCGCGCTCGGCCCAGTACCGCCCCTCCCGGGGAGCCCCGCAGGCGTGCCAGAAGAACCACAGGGCCCCGACCAGCCGCAGCCCGGCGAGGGCGTCGGCGGGGGCCGGCGCGGGGCCCTCGCGGGGCTCGGACAGACTGAAGTGCAGGGCCGACCGGAGGTTGTCCTGGTCCGCGCGCAGGCGGGCGACGATCTCGCGTTGGCCGGGACCGAACCAGGCCCGTTCGCAGGCGGTGGCCCGGCTCAGCATCCAGTCCCGGTGCCGGCGCCGGGTGGCGAGCTCCTCGCCGGGCATGTTCCGCAGGCGTTCCAGGCCGTAGTGGCGCAGGGTGTCCAGGAGCCGGTAGCGCACCCCGTCCGGTCCGGGCTCGTGGGACAGCACGGACTTGTCCACGAGGCCGGCGACCGCTTCGAGGACGTCGTCGTCGTGGACGAGGTCCCCGTCCGCGCACACCGCCTCGGCCGTCTCCAGGTCGAAGCCGCCGGCCGGGACCGAGAGCCGGGCCCAGACCAACTGCTCGCGCGGGGTGCACAGTTCGTGGCTCCAGTCGACGGCGGCCCGCAGGGTCCGGTGGCGGGGCAGGGCCGCGGGGCTGCCGGAGGTGAGCAGCCGGTAGCGGTCGTCGAGGCGTTGCAGGAGCTGGTCCACGCCGAGCACGCGCATGCGCACGGCGGCGAGTTCGATGGCGAGCGGCAGTCCGTCGAGCCGCCGGCACAGCCGGGCCACGGCGGCCCGGTTGTCGGCGGTGAGCGCGAACCCGGGGACGACCGCGGCCGCCCGGTCGGCGAACAGGGCCAGCGCCGGATAGCCGTCCGCCGCGGACAGGTCGCCGTCCGGGTCGGGGACCGGCAGCGGTCGTACGTCGAGGAGGTTCTCCTCGGTGAGACCGAGCCGGTGCCGGCTGGTCGCGAGGATCCGAACCCCCGGCGTGCCGCGCAGCAGGGCCGCCGCGAGGTGGGCGCAGGCGCCGAGCAGGTGTTCGCAGTTGTCGAGGACCAGCAGCACCCTGCGGTCCCGTACATGGGCGACGAGCGCGTCGGTCGGCGGCCCGGCGGAGTGGTCGTGCAGGCCGAGCGCGTCGGCCACGGCGAGCGGGACCAGTTCGGGGTCGCGCAGCCCCGCGAGGTGGACGAAGCGGACGCCGTCGGGGAAGGTGCGTTCCGCGCGGGTCGCGATGCGGGCGGCGAGGCGGGTCTTGCCGACGCCGCCGGGGCCGGTCAGCGTGACCAGGCGGGCGCGGGTGAGCAGTTCGCGGCCCGCGGCCTGTTCACGGCGCCGGTCGACGAAACTGGTCGTCTCGACCGGCAGGTGTCCGGCCCGCCGCGGCGCTGATCCGCCCATGATCAGCCAGCCCTCCGGGGTGTGGTCGGAGATCCCACTGTGCTCGCGGACCTCACATATATGCACGTACGGCTCACACCCGCGGGTGCACTTCGCACGGGATCACTCCGGGGCGCATCGATCCGCGTACACTGCGCGGCCTTTCCGGGGCGTCAAGAACCCACAGGGAACGCACAGTTCACGCCAACCCGGCCTTTGACAGCTCTTGACCTGCTCATGCCATAAGTTCACCATGAGCGGCACACCCGCACCGGCAGCACGTCGCAGAGCTCGCTGAACCACCCCCCGCTCCACTCCCCACTTCCGGAGATCCCGGAATCCCTGGAGACCACAGGAGACTTCATGCGACTTCGCACACGCGGTCCCGGCGCCCGCGGCGGCCCTCGTTACGCCGCCCTCGCCGCCGTCGCCTCCCTCATGACCTTCGCCCTCGCGGCCCCGCTCTCCGCCAACGCCGACAGCGCCCCGAAGGCGGCACCGAGCGCCGAGGACGTCCGTCAGTACGAGATCCACCAGCACTCGACACCCGTGACCCGTACGGCCATCCAGCAGACCGGGGTGACCGTCGACGAGGCCGACGAGGAGACCGTGGTGGTCTCCGGACGCGCCGACCAGATCCGCAGACTGCGGCAACTCGGCTACGAGGTCTCCGCACTGGGATCAGCACCGGCACGGGCGGCGGAGGACGGGACCCGGCTCTTCGACTTCCCCTCGGCCGACTCGCGTTACCACAACTACGCCGAGATGAACACCGAGATCGACCAGCGCCTCGCGGCCTACCCGAACATCATGAGCAAGCGGGTCATCGGCACGTCGTACCAGGGCCGGAACATCGTCGCCATCAAGATCAGCGACAACGTGGCGACCGACGAGGCCGAGCCCGAGGTGCTGTTCACCCACCACCAGCACGCCCGCGAGCACCTCACGGTCGAGATGGCCCTGTACCTGCTGCGCGAACTCGGCGCGGGCTACGGGAGCGACTCACGGGTGACGAACATGGTGAACAACCGGGAGATCTGGATCATCCCCGACCTCAACCCGGACGGCGGCGAGTACGACATCGCCTCCGGCTCCTACCGCTCCTGGCGCAAGAACCGCCAGCCCAACTCCGGCTCGTCGGCGGTCGGCACCGACCTCAACCGCAACTGGGCCTACCGCTGGGGCTGCTGCGGCGGCTCGTCCGGGTCGACGTCCTCCGAGACCTACCGGGGTCCGTCCGCCGAGTCGGCGCCCGAGGTCAAGGTGGTCGCGAACTTCGTGCGCAGCCGGGTCGTCGGCGGGGTCCAGCAGATCAAGACGAACATCGACTTCCACACGTACAGCGAACTGGTGCTGTGGCCCTACGGGTACACGTACTCCGACACGGCGACCGGGATGACCGCGGACGACAACGCGGTGTTCAAGGCGGTCGGGCAGAAGATGGCCGCGAGCAACGGGTACACGGCGGAGCAGGCGAGCGACCTGTACATCACCGACGGGTCGATCGACGACTACCTGTGGGGCACCCACAAGATCTTCTCGTACACCTTCGAGATGTATCCGTCGTCGAGTTCCGGGGGCGGTTTCTACCCGCCCGACGAGGTGATCGAGCGGGAGACGTCACGCAACCGGGACGCGGTGCTGCAACTGCTGGAGAACTCGGACTGCATGTACCGGTCCATCGGGAAGCAGGCGCAGTACTGCTAGGGGATGGTGGGGAGCTGCGGGCCGGTGGGGGCTGGTCGCGCCCACGTGGCGGAGCCGCATGTCAATGCAGCCCCGCGTCCCTAAGGAGTCTCGTCGGACTCTTCGTCCTCCGCCTGCGCGGTCTCGTCCTCGAAATACGCGTCGAGCACGGCGTCGATCTGTCCGTCCCACTCCTCGAAGCTCGACCGCGACTTCGCCTCGATCTCGATCGGGTACCAGCGGCGGTCCGGGGTGTGGACCGTGACGGTGTAGCGCTTGCCGAACCGGGGCGTCTCCGTCTCGATCGCGCCGATCTCGTCCCAGCGGAACTCGCAGGACTGGTCGTCGAGGGAGAGGCGTACGCCCCGGTGGTCGGCGACGATCCGCGCGCGGCGGTCGGCGGCCTCGAAGACGGGACCGTCGACGGCCTCCTCCTCGGTGGCCTCCTCGGCGGTCCGCTCGTCGACCTCCTCCGCGCCCACCTCCGCCTTGTCCGGGACGGGCTCCGCCTCGCCGGACACGGGCGAGGTGAGCCCGGGGACGAAGGCCGGGTCGAACCCGGCACCTTCCAGGGGCTGGCTGCTCGAACCTATGCGCTGCTCCACAGCGGGCAGTATGGTCGACGATCCTGTGCCCGGCACAGCCGGCCCCTACATCGTTATCGGACGCCTACATGGGGCTGTACCGCCTACACGAACACACTCAGTACCGCGGCCACCGCGAATCCGGCCACCGACAGCACCGTCTCCAGCACGGTCCAAGTCCGCAGCGTGTCCCGCTCGCTGATGCCGAAGTACTTGGCCACCATCCAGAAGCCGCCGTCGTTGACGTGGGAGGCGAAGATGGAGCCGGCCGAGATCGCCATGATGACGAGGGCGACGAAGGCCTGGGAGTGGTGGCCCTCGGAGAGGAGGGGGGCCACGATGCCGGCCGTGGTGACGATGGCGACCGTCGCCGAGCCCTGGGCGACCCGCAGGACCACCGAGATCAGGTACGACAGCACGAGCACCGGCAGGCCGACGTCGTTGAAGGTGTCGGAGAGCGCCTGGGCGACCCCGCTGGCCTTCAGGACCGCGCCGAAGACACCGCCCGCGCCGACGACCAGCAGGATGTTGCCGACCGGCTTGAGGGACGCCGTCGACACCGTCTCCAGTGACTTGCGGGACCAGCCGCGGCGGATGCCGAGCAGGTAGTAGGCGAGGAGCAGGGCGATCGTCAGCGCCACGAAGGGGCTGCCGAAGAACTCGATGACCGAGCGGCCCGTGGAGGGGTCGAACGCGATCGAGGAGAACGTGGCGGCGAGGATCAGGACCAGGGGCGTGCCGATGATGCCGAGGACCGTGCCGAGCGGCACCGGGTCCTCGCGCGGTACGACGCCCTGCGCGCGCTGTTCCTCGATCACGGCCTGCTTGGCCTCGGCGGCCGCCTCCACCATGTCCTGCGGCACGGCGACGAAGATGCGGCGGCCGACCCACGCGGAGAACGCCCACGCGGCCAGCACCGCCGGGATGCCGCAGACGATGCCCATCAGGATGACCCAGCCGAGGTCCACGTGGAGCAGTCCGGCGGCCGCGACCGGGCCGGGGTGCGGCGGCAGGAAGGCGTGGGTCATGGACAGGCCCGCCAGCAGCGGCAGGCAGTACAGCAGGATCGACTTGCCGCTGCGCTTGGCGGCCGCGTACACGATCGGCGCGAGCACGAAGATGCCGACGTCGAAGAAGACCGGGATGCCGAAGATGAGGCCGGTGAGGCCCATCGCGAGGGGCGCCCGCCGCTCCCCGAAGAGGTTCAGCAGCCGGGACGCCAACACCTCGGCGCCGCCGCTGACTTCGAGGATGGCCCCGAGCATGGTGCCGAGGCCGATGATGATGGCGACATGGCCGAGGATGCCGCCCATCCCGGACTCGATGGTGGACACGGCGTCCGACCGCTGGACCGTGCCGAAGAGTTCGGTCACCGAGAGCCCCGCGAGCAGGCCGACGGTTATGGAGACGCCCAGCAGGGCGACGAAGGGCTGGAGTCTGACCTTGATGATCAGGAAGAGCAGCAGGGCGATACCGAGGGCGGCGACCGTGAGGAGGCCCGCGGTGCCGTCGATGAGGAGGAGCAGGCCACCGGTGTGCGGGGGTGCCTCGGTGGTCGCGGCGAGCGGTAGGGACATGAGGGGGTCCTCTGCTTGAGAACATGCAGCTTTCGGGCAGGGGGGATCGCGGCACGGCGCCCCGTGGGGTGCCGTGCCGTGCAGGACGTGCGGGAGGAGCGGGTGGTGCGGAGGCGTCAGCCGAGGACGGCGAGCGCGTCGATCTCGATGAGCAGCCCGGCGGGCAGGCCGACGTAGACCGTCGTACGGGCGGCCGGGGGCGCGGTGAGGCCCTGCTCCTCGAAGTAGGTGTTGTAGAGCGAGTTCATCTCGGCGAAGTGGTCCACGTCCGTCAGGTAGACGCGGATCATCATCACGTCGTCCCAGGTGGCGCCGCCCTCCTCCAGGATCGCCTTGACGTTGGCGAGGGTCTGGAGGGTCTGCTCGCGCAGGGTGGGTCCGGCGGGCGTGGGCGGCTTGCCCTCCTCGGCCGGAAGGAAGCCGACCTGGCCGGCGACCTGGAGGATGTTGCCCTTGCGCACTCCGTGGGAGAACTTCGCGGGCGGGGTGGTGTGGGTGCTCGGGGTGAGCGCGGTCTTGTCCGTCATACGGGGTCCTTCGTTGTGGTTCTGCCGGAGTACTCGCCGCTGATGGCATCGGCCGTACGGCGGACCTGGGGGAGGAGGGTGAGGAGTTCCTCGGCGGTGACGACGACGTTGGGCGCGGACACCGACATCGCGGCGACGACCCTGCCGTCGGCGCCGCGGACGGGGGCCGCGACGCAGTTGATGGACTCCTCGTGGCCACCGAGGTCGGTGGCCCAGCCCTGTTCGCGCACCCGCTCCAACTCCTTGAGGAAGGCGGGGGCGTTGGGGGTCGAACGGGCCGTGTACAGGGGGTAGTCGAGCTTGTCCGCGAGGGCACGGCGCTCGGCCTCGGGAAGGTCGGCGAGCAGCAGCTTCGCGACGGCGGCGACGGTGATGGCGACGGGCTTGCCGATCCGCGAGTACATCCGCACCGGGTAGCGGCTCTCGACCTTGTCGATGTACAGCACCTCGTCCTCCTCGTACACGGCGAGGTGGACGGTGTGTCCGCACTGCTCGTTCAGCCGTACCAGGTGGGGGTGGGCGATCTCGCGGATGTCGAGGTTCTCCATCGCCTCCTGGGCCAGCGCGATGAGGCGGGCGCCGAGTCGGTAGCGCTGGTCGGACTGCCGGTAGACCATGCCGTGTTCGTGGAGCGTGCGGAGGAGTCGCAGCGCGGTGGACTTGTGGACGCCGAGGCGGTCGGCGACCTGCCCGAGGTCGGCGGGGCCCTCGGCGAGCAGCGGCAGGATGCTCAGTGCTCGGTCGACGGTCTGGCTCATGGGGTGCGTACCTCCTCCGGGGCCGGGTCGGCTTGCGTCCAGCCGGGGCCGAGTCGAAGTGTCCCCCACGCGTCGTCCGCCAGGGCCGCGAGGCGGTCGGCGTGTGCGCGGGCGGGAGGGGCCGCGAGGTCGCCGGGGACGGTGAGGGCGGCGGCGGCCCAGAGGTGGCCGTGCCGCAGGCGGTCCCGGAGGGGGAGTTCGCGCAGGGTCGCGGAGAGGAACCCGGCGGCGAAGGCGTCACCGGCGCCGGTGGTGGCCACGACGTCCACGTCCAGAGCGGCGGCCCAGGTGACCGACTCACGGGGCGCGGGGCTGCTTCGATGTGCGGCTCCGCCGCGGGTGGCGACCGGCCCTCGCTCGGCCTCGTCCGAGACGAATGCGGTAGCCCCCTTACCCCCTTGCTTCACCACCAGCACCGAAGGCTCGGGCAGCACGGCCCGGATCGCGGCCCGACCTCCCGTGACCCCCCACGCCTCCTCGGCCTCGTCCTCCCCCACGAACACGATGTCGGCCTGCCGGGCCAGTTCCAGCAGCACCCGCGGGCCCTCCGCGTCACGCCACAGCCCGGCCCGGTGGTTGACGTCGAAGGACACCAGCGGCCGGTCCGCGCCGGGAGCCGTCAGCTCACGCACCAGCGACAGACACGTGTCCGACAGGGCGGCCGTGATCCCGGAGAGGTGCAGCACCCGCCCCGCCCGGGCCACCGAGAGGTCCACGTTCTCGACCGACATCGCCGAAGCCGCGGACCCGGCCCGGTAGTACACCACCTCGTGCGCGTCGGTGGCCCGGTCCCCCGCCGTACGGAAGTACACCCCGGTGGGCCGGGAAGGATCACGCCCCACCGAGGAGACATCGACGCCGTGCGCCCCGATCGTCTCGACGAGGTGGTCCCCGAAGCCGTCCGCCCCGACCCGGCTGACCCACCGGACCGCGAAGCCGGCGGCGGCCAGCCCGCAGGCCACGTTCGACTCCGCCCCGCCGATGGCCCGGTCGAACGAGGGCACGTCGGCGAGCCGCCCGGGGCGACCGGGCAGGAACGTGACCATGGACTCGCCGAGCGCGACGACGTCCACGGCGTCGGGGGCATTCACGATGGTCCTGGCTCCTTCATTGACCCGGCGTTGGCGTGGATGTTAGACAGCACTCAGCGATATACGCAATGAACGTTGCACACCTTGCAACGAACCCTTCAGGGAGGCCCCGTGTCCGGTACCGAAGCGCTCGCCCGCCTCGCGGAGGACCGCGTCGACCACCGCTTCAAGGGCCTGCCCCCGGACGCGGACGGCCTGACCGTCGCCGAGCTGACCGCCCAGCGCCGCAACCTCTTCACCGACGGCTTCACCACCCCCGTGCTCGCCCTGTCCGCCGAGCGCCTGGAGCACAACCTCGCGCTCATGGAGGGGTACGCCGCCCGGCACGGCCTCGCCTTCGCCCCGCACGGCAAGACGACCATGGCCCCCCAGCTCTTCCACCGGCAGATCGAACGCGGCGCCTGGGGCATCACCCTGGCCGTCCCCCACCAGGTGCGGGTGGCGCGGGCGTACGGCGTCCAGCGGGTCTTCCTCGCCAACGAACTGGTGGACCCGGCGGCCCTCAAGTGGATCGCCGGCGAGCTCGCGAGCGACGAGAGCTTCCGCTTCGTCTGCTACGTCGACTCCGTCCGCGGGGTCGAGCTGATGGACGCGGCCCTGCGGGGCACCTCCCGCCCCGTGGACGTCGTCGTCGAACTCGCCGCCGGTGAGGGCGCCCGCACCGGTGTCCGCACGGAGGCGGAGTGCGCGGCCGTCGCCGACGCGGTCGCGGCCACCGGGACGCTGCGGCTCGTCGGGGTCGCCGGGTACGAGGGCGAGGTCCCCGGGGCGGACCCGGAGCGCGTGCACGCCTGGCTGCGCCGACTGGTGGCCCTGGCGGCCGACTTCGACAAGGCGGGACGGTTCGCGGCGGAGGGGCTCGACGAGATCGTGGTCAGCGCCGGCGGCAGCGCCTGGTTCGACGCGGTCGCGGACGTCTTCGCCGAGATCCCCGAACTCTCCCGCCCGGTCCTGAAGCTGCTGCGCTCCGGCGCCTACGTCTCGCACGACGACGGCCACTACCGCAAGGTGACCCCCTTCAACCGGATCCCCGAGGAGGGCGCCCTGGAGCCGGCCTTCCGGCTGTGGACGCAGATCGTCTCCCGGCCCTCCCCCGGCCAGGCCTTCGCCAACGGAGGCAAGCGGGACGCGGCCCACGACCTCGACCTCCCCTTCGCCCAGGTGGTCCGCCGGGACGGCACCGAGCGCCCGGCCACCGGCATCGAGGTCACCGCGCTCTCCGACCAGCACGCCTGGCTGGCCACCGCCCCGGACACCGGTCTGGAGGTCGGCGACTGGCTGGGCCTCGGCCTCTCGCACCCGTGCACGTCCTTCGACAAGTGGCAGCTCATCCCCGTGGCGGAGGCCGACGGCACGGTCGTCGAGTACATCCGCACGTTCTTCTGAGACGCGAAGGAGTCCGGTGATGGAAGAGCTCGTCATCAGGGACGCGGACGTCGTCGACGGCAGCGGCGCCCCCTCCTACCGCGCCGACGTGGTGGTCGACCGCGGCCGGATCGTCTCGATCGTCAAGGAGGCGGCCGACGCCGGCTGCCAACGCCCCACGGCGCGACGGGAGCTGGACGCCGAGGGGCTCACCCTCTCCCCCGGCTTCATCGACATGCACGCCCACAGCGACCTGGCCCTGCTGCGCGACCCCGACCACAGCGCCAAGGCCGCGCAGGGCGTCACGCTCGAGGTCCTGGGCCAGGACGGGCTGTCGTACGCCCCGGTCGACGACCGCACGCTGGCGGAGGTCCGCCGCGCGATCGCCGGGTGGAACGGCCACGGCGACGACATCGACTTCGACTGGCGGTCGGTGGGCGAGTACCTGGACCGCCTCGACCGCGGGATCGCCGTCAACGCGGCCTATCTGATCCCCCAGGGCACGGTCCGCGCGCTCGTCGTGGGCTGGGAGGACCGCGAGGCCACCGCCCAGGAGCTCGACCGCATGCGGGCGCTGGTGGCCGAAGGTCTGGAGCAGGGCGCGCTCGGCATGTCGTCGGGCCTGACCTACACACCCGGCATGTACGCCGAGGACGCCGAACTGACCGCGCTGTGCCGGGTGGTGGCGGAGCACGGCGGCTACTACTGCCCGCACCACCGCTCGTACGGGGCGGGCGCGCTGGAGGCGTACGAGGAGATGGTCGCCCTGACCCGGGAGGCCGGCTGCCCGCTCCATCTCGCCCACGCCACCATGAACTTCGGCGTGAACAAGGGCCGGGCGCCGGAACTGCTCGCCCTGCTGGACGAGGCGCTCGCGTCGGGCGCCGACATCAGCCTGGACACCTACCCCTACACGCCAGGCGCCACGACCCTCGCGGCCCTGCTGCCGAGCTGGGCGGGCGAGGGCGGCCCGGAGGCGGTCCTGGAGCGGCTGGCGGACGACGGCACGGCCGAGCGGATCCGGCACCACATGGAGGTCCTCGGGGCGGACGGCTGCCACGGCGTGCCCGTCGAGTGGGACACCATCGAGATCTCCGGCGTCGGCGACCCGGCCTTCGCGGACCTCGTCGGCCGTACGGTCGCGGAGTCGGCCCGGCTGCGGGGCGAGAGTCCCTGGACGACGGCCCGCGCCCTCCTGCTCGCCGACCGTCTGGCTCCCTCGATCCTCCAGCACGTCGGCCACGAGGAGAACGTCCGCGCGATCATGCGGCACCCCGTGCACACCGGCGGCTCCGACGGCATCCTGCAGGGCGCCAAGCCGCATCCGCGGGCGTACGGCACGTTCCCGAGGTATCTCGGCACCTATGTGCGGGAGTTGGGCGTGCTGTCCCTGGAGGAGTGCGTGGCCCACCTCACCTCGCGCCCGGCGTCCCGGCTGCGGCTGCCGGACCGGGGCCTGGTCAAGGAGGGCTACCGGGCGGACCTGGTCCTGTTCGACGCGGGGACGGTGGCCCCGGGTTCGACCTTCGACGACCCGCGCCGACTCCCGACGGGCATCCCGCACGTCCTGATCGACGGCCGCTTCGTGATCGAGGACGGCCGGCGCACGGACGTACTGGCGGGGCGGGCGGTCCGTCGCAGTCCCGTGTGACGGAACGCCCGGCGCCCTCAGGGGCGCGGGGAACCACGCGACCGGCCACGACGGCCGAGCGGCCGCCGGACAACCGGTCGCGGCACCCCCGAACGCGCTACGGCTTGGGCAGGGTGCACGCGCTCGCGTTCAGGTTGAGCTGGTTGCCCGTCGTGAAGCAGGCCGGGATGTTGTAGATCTCCTGGGCGTAGTTGATGCCCTCGCGGACGGTGACGTTGCCGTTCGCGTCGACCTCGCACGGGTTGTTCTCCGTGCAGCGCTCGCCGTCCTCGTTGCCGGTGTTGTTGACGGCGACGACCTTGCCGGTGGCCTGGTCGACGACGGGCGAGCCCGAGGTGCCGCCGATGGTCTGGCAGGCGGAGGTGTAGCGGACCGAGTCCTTCCAGGTCCAGTCGCCCTCCTTCAGGCGGTACACGAACCCGTCGATGTTGCAGCTATACAGCCGCTTCCAGTAGCCGGAGGCCACCGTGATGGCGGTCCCGGCGGTGGGGTGCGTGTCCTGCACGGTGAGCGCGGAGATGCCGTACGAGTTCCTGATCGACGCGTATGTGCTGGTGAGCTGGTAGATCGACACGTCCGTGTCGGTCATCGTCCCGTAGGCCAGCTTGCTGGCGCGCAGCGTGGCGACCCGGGTGCCGGAGGAGTTGAGCAGCCCGAAGGACCGGCTGGACGCCTGGTTGGTGAGCACCTCGCCCGGCGCGGGGAAGCCGGTGGTGAGGCAGTGCCCGTTGCTGAGCACCAGCGCCGGGTCGGTGTCCAGGGAGTTCGGGAACCGGATGACCGAGCCGGAGCAGTTGCTGAGCGAGACGGTCCCGGCGAGGGTCACGGCCTTGAGCGACGGCGACGGTGACGTGACCTGCGACAGGGCCGAGCCGGCGGACGTGAGCAGGTCGTGGACCACGGAGACGGGGGTGTCCGTGTCGACGCTCTTGCCGACACCGGACGCGGCGGGTTCGGCGGCGACCGCGGGTGCCGCGCCCATCCCGGCCAGGGCCAGGGCGCTGAGTGCGGCGACGAGAGGCTTTCTCATGTGGGGGTCCCCTCTTGCGACGTGGGCGGCCGGAAATCTTCCGGCCGCCCGTGAGTTTGTCATGGACATTGTGAAGAAGGGTGGTCGCCGGGGCAAGAAGTTGTGCCGAGCCCGCGCCTCTCGACGGGCGACACCTCCACAACCGGGACGGCACGCACACCCCCACTGCCGGTCGCCGGGTTCAACCTACCCAGCCGTAGGGTTACTTGGGCTTCTTCGCGCCGCCCTGTCCACGCCCCTTGCCGTCGGAGTTCCCGGGACCGTCGGTGCCGGCCGTGGCGGCGCTCGCCGAGGCGGTGGCCGGGGCGCCGGAGGAGGTCTCGGACGACGGACTCCCGCTCGACCGCGGGCCGTCGGAAGCCTCCGCGGAGGCGCTCGCGCCCGCCGCGCCGGTGCCGGTCGCCGGCTCACCGGAGGCCGTCGCCCCCGGGGCCGCCGGGGCGCTGGAGGAGGCCGGGCCGGTGGCGGCACCGGTCTCGGTCGCGGACGAGGTGACACTGCCCCCCGGGGCGCTGTCCGGCTCCGAGGAGGAGCCCGACAGGGACAGCCCCGCGATCAGCGCCGCCGCCCCGACGACGCCGGCGGCACCGACGGCCACGACCACGCGACGTGTGCGCCGGCCGCCCCCGCGGGCGGCCCGCCGCCGGGCGGCCCGGCCGACGGAATCCGGCCCGTCCGGCTCACGCTCGCCCGCCGCCGCGGCGACGGGTCCGACCTGGGGGAGTTCGGCCGTCGCGTCGTAGGCGTTCTGCCACCCGTGCGCGGCCGCCGGGTCCGTGTACTCCTCGTATGCCGGGGCCGCCGTGGGCTGTGGCTGATAGACGTGGGGCGCCCCGGACTCGTATTCGACTGGCCTCGACATGGCGAGGGATTGTAGGGACGGATGGGGCCGCTGGGACAGCTACCGGCGATAACAGCCCAAACCGCCGTGTCTCACGTGGCGGAAAACACGAGCCCTCAGGCGTTACCGGGCCGTAAGCTCCAGGCATGCAGGTGATCCAGTCGACCAAGCTCGCCAATGTCTGTTACGAGATCCGGGGCCCGGTTCTCGAGGAGGCGATGCGCCTGGAGGCGGCCGGGCACCGCATCCTCAAGCTGAACACGGGCAACCCCGCCGCCTTCGGGTTCGAGGCTCCGCCCGAGATCCTGGAGGACGTCCTCCGCAACGTCTCCACGGCCCACGGCTACGGCGACGCCAAGGGACTGCTCGCGGCGCGCCGGGCCGTGGTCATGCACAACCAGACCATCGGCATAGAGACGGACGTCGAGCACGTCTTCATCGGCAACGGCGTCTCCGAGCTGATCGTGATGGCCATGCAGGGCCTGCTCGACGACGGCGACGAGGTCCTCGTGCCGGCCCCCGACTACCCGCTGTGGACGGCCGCCGTGTCGCTGTCCGGCGGTACGGCCGTGCACTACCGCTGCGACGAGCAGGCCGACTGGATGCCCGACCTCGCGGACGTGGAGCGGAAGGTCACCGACCGCACCAAGGCGATCGTCATCATCAACCCCAACAACCCCACGGGCGCGGTCTACGACGAGACCGTGCTCAAGGGGCTGACCGACATCGCCCGCCGGCACAACCTGCTGGTCTGCTCGGACGAGATCTACGACAAGATCCTCTACGACGGCGCCACGCACACCCCGACCGCCGCGATCGCCCCCGACCTGCTGACCCTCACCTTCAACGGCATGTCCAAGGCGTACCGGGTGGCGGGCTACCGGGTGGGCTGGATGTCGATCTCCGGCCCGCGCGCGCACGCCGACTCCTACATCGAGGGCCTGACCGTCCTGGCCAACATGCGGCTGTGCGCGAACATGCCGGGCCAGCACGGTGTGGTCGCCGCGCTCAGCGGACGCCAGTCGATCAACGACCTGGTGCTGCCGGGCGGGCGGCTCGTCGAGCAGCGGGACGTGGCGTACGAGCTGCTGACCCAGATCCCAGGCGTGAGCTGCGTGAAGCCGAAGGGGGCGCTGTACCTCTTCCCCCGGCTCGACCCCAAGGTCTTCAAGATCAAGGACGACCGGCGGATGGTCCTCGACCTGCTGCGCCAGGAGAAGATCATGGTCGTCCAGGGTTCCGGCTTCAACTGGCCCGAGCCCGACCACTTCCGGGTGGTGACCCTGCCGACCGTCGGCGACCTGCGGGACGCGGTCGGGCGGATCGGGAACTTCCTGGACGGGTACGGGCAGCCGTAAACCTCGCCGGCACCGATCTTTTTGGTCGGCTCAACTTTAGACGGAATCTAAGCTAGGATGGTTTCCTGACTGCACAGGAGGCCATCCCATGTACGAACCGATCCGCACCAAGTCGGTCCACTCCACGATGGCCGACGCCCCCACCACCGACTTCCCTCACCGTTCCCGTGAGGAGGAGCTGGACATCCAGCTCGCGGGCCATCTCGCGGCTCTGCTCGCCGTCACGGACGAGCTGCGTGCGCTGGCACCCTCCGCCGACCTCGACACCGCGGCCGAGCGGCTCGCCGCGCAGGTGGCCCGGCTGCGGGGCGGCGGCGTACCCGCCCGTGCGTCCCTGACCCCGGTCGGTCCGGACCCCCGCGTCGCTGACCTGCACCGGCGTGCCCACGCGGTGGCCGGCCGCGCGCTGCTCGTGGCGGCGTCCCGGGCGGACACGGCGGCGGCGATCCTGGCGGCGGAGCGGATGGATGCGCACAGCGCCGCCCTGGCGGTGGCCGACCCTCGCGAACTCGCCGCGCACTGAGCCGTACGGCTCTCCTGGACGGCCCCGGTCCGCGCGCATCCGCAGCGACGTGCGGACCGGGTGCCATGCACTGCGTTGGCTTGGGCCGGGGCGCCTGATCGTCGTGGGGGGCGTGTCGTTCGGCGGGTGCGGGTGCGGTGTGGCTTGGCGCGCAGTTCCCCGCGCCCCTGAAGGTGCGCCTCAGCCGGCTCCGTTGAGAGGGGACCGGTACTGCGCCTGCCTGCCGGGCGCCTGGTCGTCGTAGCGGTGCGGGTGCGATGTGGCTGGTCGCGCAGTTCCCCGCGCCCCTGAAGGTGCGCCTCAGCCGGCTCCGTTGAGAGGGGACCGGTACTGCGCCTGCCTGCCGGGCGCCTGGTCGTCGTGGCTTGGCGCGCAGTTCTCCGCGCCCCTGAAGGGCGTTTTGATCCGGGACCGGTGCTACACCTGTTGTTCATCCTGGTCGGCGGGGAATGTTGGGTTCCGGGAGCAGTCTGCACGGTGTGAGACGCATCGTAGGGATCGTCCTCGCGGTTGTGCTGATCGGCGGCGTGGTGGCAGCCGTCGTGGCGGGCCGGGAAGCGGACGACAAGGGCACGGCAACGAAGACCGTGCAGGCAGTGATCGGATCCGAGAAGGCGGAGTTCTTCGCGGATCCCGACGTGGTGAAGGCCCTCGCCGCCAAGGGCTGGACCGTACGGGCCGAGACCTCCGGGTCCTGGGCCATGGAGGGGCTGGACCTGGGCGGATACGACTTCGCCTTCCCGTCCAGCCAGGCGCCGGCCGCCGAACTCGCCGCCAGGCACCAGGTACGGGGGACCCTCCCCCGCCCCTTCTACTCGCCCCTGGTCGTCGTGGCGCACAGGAGCGCCGCCGGGGTTCTCGCGGGCAACGGCCTTGCCACGCTGGACGCCGAGCACCGCGGCACGCTCAAGATGGCCGCCTACCTCGACGCGGCCCGCGCGGACCGCACCTGGCAGCAGCTCAAGGGCGCCGGTAGGTACGGGGAGTTGACCGGCACCCTCTACCTCTCCAGCACCGACCCGGAGACCTCGAACTCCGGCGCCCTCTACCTCGCCGCCGCCTCCTACGTGGCGAACGGCGGCAAGGTCGTCGCGAGCGGCACCGAGGTCACCAGGACAACTCCCCTGCTGCACAAGCTCGTCAGCGTGCAGGGCGCCCAGCAGTCCAGCACGGACGCGGCCTTCCGGGACTTCGTCAGCGGCGCCGGCAACCCGCTGGTCCTCGTCTACGAGTCCCAGGTCGCCTCGCTCCTCGCGGGCGGGCAGCACCCCGACGACCTGGTCGTCCTCTACCCGGACACGACGGTCAACAGCGACCACACGGTCGTACCGCTGACCGACGACGGCCGGGCCGTCGCCGAACTCCTGTCCAGCGACCCGCGGTTGCGCGAGCTGGAGGTCCGGCACGGGTTCCGGCCGCAGGGCGAGGCCACCGGGTTCGCCTCGGCCGCCACCTATCTCAAGCAGCAACTGACCGGCGTCCGCCAGGCGCCCGTGCCCACCTCCGCGGTGCTGCACGAGCTGGCGCGACGGGCGCGCGGATAACGGGGGACACCACCGATGACAGCCATGAACGACAACGACACCTTCACGCTCACCCCGCCCGAGCCGGTGGCCGCCGTGCCGCGCGACAGGGCCGGCGGACTCGTCCCGGTCGACGACTCGGTGCGGGCCGGCATGGCCGAGAAGGCCGCAGCGTACGTCAAGGGGCTCGCGGCCCTCGACGCCCGCTCGCCGGAGTTCGCCGGCAAGGTCGGCGAGATCACCGCGCTCGGCGCCGGGGAGCTGCGCGGTGCCGCCGCGCAGTCCAACCGGATGCTGGAGCGGACCCTGCGCAGCCTGCCGGACAAGGGCGGGGACGCCCAGTCGCAGGTGGCCGGATCGCTCGTCGAACTGCGGCGCGTGGTCGAGGACCTGGACCCGCGGGACCTGTCCGCCGCCAAGGGCCGCAGGTTCCTGTCCCGGCTCCCCGGCGGCAACAGGCTGCGCGACCACGTCGCCAAGTACGCCTCCGCCCAGGGGACGCTGAACCGGATCGTGGGCTCGCTGCGCGGCGGTCAGGACGAACTGCGCCGGGACAACGCCGCGTTGCAGACCGAGCGGGTCCGGCTGTGGGAGACCATGGGCAAGCTCCAGGAGTACGTCGTGCTGACCGAGGCCCTCGACACGGCCGTCGAGCAGCACATCGCCGCGGTGGCCGACCCCGCGGCGGCCGACTCGCTCCGCGCCGACGTGCTCTTCCCCGTCCGGCAGAAGCACCAGGACCTGCTCACCCAGCTCGCCGTCTGCGCGCAGGGCTACCTCGCCATGGACGTCGTCCGGCGCAACAACGAGGAGCTGATCAAGGGCGTCGACCGGGCGGCCACGACCACCGTCTCGGCGCTCCGGATCTCCGTGATGCTGGCCTCCGCGCTCGACCACCAGAAGAAGGTCGTCGACCAGGTCAACGCCCTGCGCGGGACGACCGAGGACCTCATCCGGGGCAACGCCGAGATGCTCGCGGCCCAGAGCGGGGAGATCCAGCGCATCGCGGCGGACCCGGCGGTCGGCGCCGAGACCCTGCGCTCGGCGTTCCAGCAGATCTACCGGACCCTGGACGCGATCGACACGTACAAGGCCCGGGCGACCGAGGTGATGGCCGCGACCGTGGAGTCGCTGACCGCCGAACTCCAGGACGCGAGCGGGCACTTGGAGCGCAGCCGGTCGCAGAGTGCCCTGGAGGGGGGCCTCGGATGAGACGACGCGCACTGGCCTGCCTCGCGGCGCTCGGTCTGCTCACCGCCTGCACGGCCCACGACGACGGGATCCGCGGGGTCTCGACGCCCGGCGTCCCCGGCCCCGCCGAGCCCGGCACCCTCCGTGTCCTCGCCTCCAGCGAGCTGGCCGACATGGCCCCGGTCCTCGCCCAGGTCGAGAAGGACACCGGTGTCACGGTGAAGCTGAACCCCATCGGCACGCTGGACGCCGTGGAGATGCTGGCCCAGGGCCGCACCGCCGGCCGGTACGACGCCCTGTGGCTGTCCTCGAACGACTACCTCCGGCTGCGCCCCGACGCGGCGGGGAAGGTGGTCTCCGAGACGCCCGTCATGTCGAGCCCGGTCGCGATCGGCGTGCGGCCCGCGACCGTGAAGGCGCTCGGCTGGAAGCCCGCCGACGTCACCTGGTCCCAGGTCGAGCGCGCCGTCCGGGACGGGAGACTGACGTACGGCATGACCGACCCGGCCCGCTCCAACTCCGGTTTCGCCACGCTGGTGTCGGTCGCCTCCGCCCTCTCCGGCGCCCAGGCGGCGCTCACCGACGCGGACGTCACCAAGGCGACACCCCGGCTGAAGGAGTTCTTCAAGGGCCAGCAACTGACCTCGGGTTCCTCGGGCTGGCTGGCCGCGGCCTACGCCCGGCGCGGGGACGTCGACGCCCTGCTCAACTACGAGTCCGTCCTCCAGGGCGTCCCGGGCCTGACCGTGATCCGCCCCCGCGACGGCGTGATCACCGCCGACTACCCGCTCACCTCCCTCAGGTCGACGAACGCACGCACCCGCGAGGACGTCCGCCGGGTGACCGAGGACCTGCGCACCGAGAGGATCCAGCGGCTGATCACCGAGCGCACCCACCGCCGTCCCGTCGTGGCCGCGGTCGCGCCCGCGAGCGGCCTGGACACCACCCGCCGTCGCGAACTCCCCTTCCCGGGCACGCGTTCCGTCGCCGACGGGCTGCTCGACTCCTACGAGAACGAACTGCGCCGGCCGTCGCGGACGGTCTACGTCCTGGACACCTCGGGCTCGATGGCGGGCGAGCGCCTGAACCGACTGAAGGCAGCCCTGGCCGACCTCACCGGGGACTTCCGCGAACGCGAGGAGGTCACGCTGATGCCGTTCGGCTCGCAGGTGAAGGACGTACGGACCCATGTGGTCGACCCCTCGTCCCCGCGCACCGGTCTGGACGCCATCCGGGAGGACACCGCGCAGCTCTCCGCCGACGGCGACACCGCGATCTACACCTCGCTGGAGAAGGCGTACGCCCATCTCGGCACCGGCCGGGACACCTTCACCTCGATCGTGCTGATGACGGACGGCGAGAACACGGCGGGCGCCGAGGCGGCGGACTTCGACTCCTTCTACGCCGGACTCGGGGCCGACCGCCGGCGGATCCCCGTCTTCCCCATCCTCTTCGGCGACTCCGACCGCTCCGAGCTGGCCCACATCGCCGACCTGACCGGCGGCCGCCTCTTCGACGCCCGACAGGGTTCGCTGGACGGCGCCTTCGAGGAGATCCGTGGCTATCAGTAGGTACCTGGAGTCCCGCAAGAACCTCGCGGGCAGCGTGTGCGGACTGGCCGGCCTGGTGCTGACCTTCGCGGGGGTGGCGGGCCCGTACTGGCCCGTGGTGGTGGCCGGCCTCTACGGCGCGGGCGCGCTGATCGCCCCGCCGGAGCGCCCGGCGCCGCCGGACTTCCCGGACCCTTCGGCCCAACTGGCCGAGGTGCGGGCCGACTTCGAGAAGTTGCGGGCCTATCTGGCGGACATCGACCTGTCGGTGACGGCGGCGGCCCGGCTGCGGGAACTGACGGAGCTGCTGTCGGCGCTGCTGGACCGCGACCGGTCCACGGAACTCCTGGCGCACGATCCGGAGGGCGTGCACGCGGTGTCCCGGATCGTGCGCCGGGACCTGCCGGAGGCCGTGGACGCCTTCGCCCGGACCCGCTGGTGGACGAGGATGACCCCGGGCACGGAGTCGCCCGAGCTGCATCTGGAGCAGCAGCTCGGCCTGCTGAAGCGGGAGGCGGAGCGATGGGCTGCGGCCCTGCGGGACGTGGAGGCCGGCCGGCAGCAGACCCACACCCGCTATCTGGAGGAACGGTCGGACCGTTAGGGACGCCGGAACCGGCGAGGGCCCACCCTCACCGCGCTTCCCGTCGGGGCGGACGGGACAGGTGAGGACGGGCCCACAGCCGCACACCCCATTGTGTGCGGCCTCGCCGTACTGAAACCGCGGCCGGCCGTGACGATACTGCTGGTCAGGGCACGATCGGAGCCGGCCGCGGCGTCTTCGGGGGGACGTCAGCCCAGGCGCTCGACCAGCGCGCGGTACTCGTCCCACAGCTCCTTCGGGGTGTGGTCGCCGAAGGTGTTGAGGTGCTCGGGGATCAGGGACGCCTCCTCCCGCCACACCTCCTTGTCGACGGTGAGCAGGAACTCCAGGTCGGAGTCGGCCAGTTCGAGGCCCTTGGTGTCGAGGGCGTCCTTGGTCGGCAGGACGCCGATCGGCGTCTCGACGCCCTCGGCCTTGCCCTCCAGGCGCTCCACGATCCACTTCAGGACGCGGCTGTTCTCACCGAAGCCGGGCCAGACGAACGTGCCCTCGTCGTTCTTGCGGAACCAGTTGACGTAGTAGATCTTCGGCAGCTTGGACTGGTCCTTGTCCTTGGCCACGTCGACCCAGTGCCCCATGTAGTCGCCCATGTTGTAGCCGCAGAACGGCAGCATGGCGAAGGGGTCGCGGCGCAGCTCGCCGACCTTGCCCTCGGCGGCGGCGGTCTTCTCGGAGGCGACGTTCGCGCCGAGGAAGACGCCGTGGTTCCAGTCGAAGGACTCCGTCACCAGCGGCACCGCGGAGGCGCGCCGGCCGCCGAAGAGGATCGCCGAGATCGGCACGCCCTTGGGGTCCTCCCACTCGGGCGCGATGATCGGGCACTGGGCGGCCGGGGTGGTGAAGCGGGCGTTGGGGTGGGCGGCCGGGGTGCCGGACTCCGGCGTCCAGTCGTTGCCCTTCCAGTCGGTGAGGTGGGCCGGGGTCTCCTCCGTCATGCCCTCCCACCAGATGTCGTTGTCGTCGGTGAGGGCGACGTTGGTGAAGACGGAGTTGCCCCACAGCGTCTTCATCGCGTTGGCGTTGGTGTGCTCACCGGTGCCGGGCGCGACGCCGAAGAAGCCGGCCTCGGGGTTGATCGCGTAGAGGCGGCCGTCCTCGCCGAAGCGCATCCAGGCGATGTCGTCGCCGATGGTCTCCACGGTCCAGCCGGAGATCGTGGGCTCCAGCATGGCGAGGTTGGTCTTGCCGCACGCGGACGGGAAGGCGGCGGCGACGTACTTGGACTCGCCCTGCGGCGGGGTGAGTTTGAGGATGAGCATGTGCTCGGCGAGCCAGCCCTCGTCGCGGGCCATCACCGACGCGATGCGCAGGGCGTAGCACTTCTTGCCGAGCAGGGCGTTGCCGCCGTAGCCGGAGCCGTAGGACCAGATCTCGCGGGACTCCGGGAAGTGCGAGATGTACTTGGTGGAGTTGCACGGCCACGGGACGTCCGCCTCGCCCTCCGCGAGGGGGGCGCCCAGGGTGTGGACGGCCTTGACGAAGAAGCCGTCGTCGCCGAGCTCGTCGAGGACGGGCTGTCCCATGCGGGTCATGGTGCGCATGGAGACCGCGACGTAGGCGGAGTCGGTGATCTCGACGCCGATCGCGGAGAGGTCCGAGCCGAGCGGGCCCATGCAGAAGGGGACGACGTACATCGTCCGGCCCTTCATCGAACCGCGGAAGACGCCCTTCTCCCCGGCGAAGATGTCCCGCATCTCGCCCGGTGCCTTCCAGTGGTTGGTCGGCCCCGCGTCCTCCTCCTTCTCCGAGCAGATGAAGGTGCGGTCCTCGACGCGCGCGACGTCGGTCGGGTCGGAGGCCGCGTAGTAGGAGTTGGGACGCTTGATCGGGTCGAGCTTCCTGAAGGTGCCCTTCGCGACGAGCTCCTCGCACAGGCGCTCGTACTCCGCTTCGGATCCGTCACACCAGACCACGCTGTCCGGCTGGGTCAGTTCGGCGATCTCGTTCACCCACGAGATCAGTTCCTTGTGCTGGGTGGGGATGACGGGGGGAGCCGCGATGTCGCGCGCCACGATTGCTCCTAGATGAGGGATTTTTTGTTTGGAGGCCCCGTGGGGGCTGCGACCCGGATGCTGCTCGCACCTTTTCGGTGGTGACCTTGGCGCTCATCCGGTGCCGACCGCACTCATTTGATCATCCGACTGAAGCGCCCATCTGTCCAGAGGGCATCACAGGTGAGCGGAGTGAGGATCGCCACGCTTTCTCTGTGCACAGCGCGTTTATTTGCGTGCACGTAGCGTTCAGCACACCGTTTCTTTACTGGTCAACTGCCGTGAGAGGATGGCCACTCCGGACCGTTCCGCCGTCGTACTGACGCGTAACTTACGGCTCCGTAGGTACGATGCCGGGCATGACGCCGCCCGCCCCCGACGCCGACACACCCTCGCTGTCCCACCAGATCAAGCAGCACGCCCAACAACTGGCCGAGCCCGTCAAGCCGAAACTGCGCGGCTGGCTGCACCTCGGCATGTTCCCGGCCGCCCTGGTCGCGGGGCTGGTGCTCACCGCCCTCGCGGACTCCACCAGAGGCCGGATCGCCTGCGGCATCTACGCCCTGACCGCCTGCCTGCTCTTCGGTGTCAGCGCGCTGTACCACCGGGGCACCTGGAGCCCCCGCATGGACGGCGTCCTGCGCCGCCTGGACCACGCCAACATCTTCCTGATCATCGCGGGCACCTACACACCGCTGACCATCCTGCTCCTGCCCGGCAGCAAGGGGCGGTGGCTGCTGTGGGGGATCTGGGGCGCTGCCCTGGCCGGCATCCTCTTCCGGGTCTTCTGGGTCGGCGCCCCGCGCTGGCTCTACACCCCCTGCTACATCGCGATGGGCTGGGCCGCCGTCTTCTTCCTGCCCGACTTCATGCGCGCCGGCGGGGTTGCGGTCCTGGTCCTGGTCATCGTCGGCGGCCTGCTCTACAGCGCGGGCGGTGTGATCTACGGCCTCAAGCGGCCGAACCCGTCACCGCGCTGGTTCGGCTTCCACGAGGTCTTCCACTCCCTCACCGTGGCCGCCTTCGCCGTCCACTACATCGGCATCTCGCTGGTGGCCTACCAGCACCCCTAGACCGGTCCCCCGCATCCAGGGCCACAGCTTCCGAGCCGTGGCCCTTTTTGCATGCCGGAATTGATTGACAGTCTCTACCTTTTGAGAGCTACTCTCATTTCATGGAAACCATCACTCCGGACCCCCGTCGCTGGTGGGCCCTGGCCGCCCTCGTCGCGAGCATGCTCACGCTCGGCTTCGACCTGACGATCCTCAACGTGGCGCTGCCGACCATGGCCGCCGACCTCGACGCCGGAACCGGCGCACAGCAGTGGATGGCGGACGCCTACGTCGTCGTCTTCGCGGCCCTGATGCTCCCCGCCGGCCTGCTCGGCGACCGCTTCGGACGCCGCCGCATGCTGATCGCCGGACTCGCCGTCTTCCTCGCCGGCTCCCTGGTCGGCGCCCTGGCCGGCGACGTCGACGCCGTGATCGCCGCCCGCGCGGTGATGGGCGTCGGCGGCGCCCTCGTCACCCCGCTCGCGCTCTCCGTGCTGCCCACGCTCTTCGCCCCCGACGAGCGCACCAAGGCCGTCGGCATCGTCTCCGCCGCCTCCGCGCTGGGCCTCCCGCTCGGCCCGATCATCGGCGGCTGGCTGCTCAACCACTTCTGGTGGGGCTCGGTCTTCCTGGTCAACGTCCCGATGGCCGCCATCGGCATCGCCGCCTGCGTCTTCCTGCTCCCCGAGACCCGCGACCCCGCCTCCCCCAAGGTCGAGGCCCTCTCCACCGCGCTCACCGTCACCGGCCTCGGCGCCCTGGTCTACGCGATCATCGAGGCCCCCACCCGCGGCTGGGGCGACCCACTGGTGCTCGGCACGCTCGCGGCGGCCGTCGTCCTCATCGCCGCCCTGGTCCTGCGCGAACGCCGGGTCCGGCGCCCCATGCTCGACATGACCCTGCTCACCCACCGCGGCTTCCTCTTCAACACGATCGCCGCGACCCTCGTCAACTTCATCCTGACCGGCCTGCTCTTCGTCCTGCCGCCCTTCCTCCAGGCCGTCCTCGGCCACGACGCCCTCGGCACCGGAGTCCGGCTGCTGCCGATGATGGGCGGACTGCTCGTCGCCTCCCGCCTCGCCCCCAAGGTCGTCGCCCGCTTCGGCGCCCGCGCCACGGTCAGCGCCGGCCTGGTCGTCCTGGCCTTCGCCGGCCTCCTCGGCAGCCGCACGACCGTGGACTCCGGCTACGGATTCGTCGCCCTGTGGCTCTCCCTCACCGGCTTCGGCTTCGGCCTCTCCCTCATCCCCGCCATGAACGGCGGCCTGAGCGCCCTGCCCCGCGACCGCGCCGGCAGCGGCTCCGGACTCCTGATGACCATGCGCCAGGTCGGTGGCGCGATCGGCATCGCCCTGCTGGGCAGCCTCCTCGCCGGCGCCTTCCGGGACCGCCTCGACGTCACCGGGCTGCCCGCCGAAGCCGCCGACACCGCCGGGGAGTCCGTGGTCGCGGCGCACGCGGTCGCCCAGCGCACCGGCTCCACCGACCTGCTGGCCTCCGCGAACGACGCGTACGTCCACGGCATGGGCGTCGTCCTGCTGGTCTGCGGCATCGCCGCCCTCGTCGCCGCACTCCTCGCGGCCGCCTTCCTGCCCGCCGCACCCCGCCCCACGGACACCTCCACGGACCCGGACATGGCTGCCGAGGAGGCGCATGCCTGAGAATGGCACCCATGACGCCCGTACACTCCTCTCCCTCCGCTGACGTCCCCCAACTGGGACTTCGCGAACGGAAGAAGATCAAGACCCGGACGGCGATCCGCGACGCCACCTACGCGCTGATCGAGGAACAGGGCTACGACGCCACCACCGTCGAGCAGATCGCCGAGCGCGCCGAGGTGTCGCCGTCCACGGTCTTCCGCTACTTCCCCACCAAGGAGGACATCGTCCTCACGGACGAGTACGACCCCGTCATGCTGGAAGAACTCCGCTCACGGCCGCTGGACGAGCCGTGGATGGAGTCCGTACGGCACATCCTGCACCGCGCCCTCGACGTCTCCGCCGTGGACCACGAGGTCACCCGGCTGCGCGCCCACCTGATGATCCAGGTGCCCGCGGTCCGCGCCCGCATGATGGAGAGCATGTCCGTCACCGGCCGGCTCCTCGCCACCGCCATCGCGGAACGCACCGGCCGGGACGCCGACGACCTGGAGGTACGGGTCCAGACGATGTCCCTCATCGGCGGTCTCACCGAGGTCTACCAGTACT
The DNA here is from genome assembly GCF_055582845.1 of Streptomyces sp. NPDC107471. Taxonomy (NCBI): domain Bacteria; kingdom Bacillati; phylum Actinomycetota; class Actinomycetes; order Kitasatosporales; family Streptomycetaceae; genus Streptomyces; species Streptomyces sp. NPDC107471. Next base: position 451,039 of record NZ_JBVJPC010000002.1, read on the forward strand.
GGGCGGAGAACGGCATGCAGGACGACCTGCACGGCCTCACCGAGCGCGCCCTGCGCGTCCTGGAACACGGGCTCCCCGCGAAAAAGCCCTGAGACCACCGCCCGCCCGCATGCCATCCTGACCCGGTGAGCGCACCCGAGATCCACGTCGAATTCGCCCCCGAGCTGGCCCTGTTCGTCCCGCACGGACGCCGCCGCGGCGCCACCCCGGTCACCACCGACGGCACCTCCTCCCTCGGCCACGTCGTGGAGTCCCTCGGCGTCCCGCTCACCGAGGTCGGCGCACTGCGGGTCGACGGCCACGAGATGCCGAGGTCGTACGTCCCCGCCGCGGGCGACACCGTGCACGTCCTCCCCGTCGCCCGCCCCCAGCAGGTCCCCGGCGCCCCGCTCCGCTTCCTCCTCGACGTCCACCTCGGCACCCTCGCCCGCCGGCTCCGCCTGCTCGGCGTGGACACGGCCTACGAGTCGACCGACATCGGCGACCCGGCCCTCGCCACCCGCTCGGCCACCGAGAAACGCGTCCTGCTCAGCCGCGACCGCGGCCTGCTGCACCGCCGGGAACTGTGGGCGGGCGCGTTCGTGTACAGCACCGACCCGGAAGCCCAGCTCCGCGACACCCTGGACCGCTTCCGCCCCCGGTTGCGGCCGTGGTCCCGCTGCACGGCCTGCAACGGCCTGCTGAAGGACGCCACCAAGGAGGAGGTGGCGGACCGCTTGGAGGGCGGCACGGAGCGGTCGTACGACGTCTTCGCGCAATGCCAGGAGTGCGGCCGGGCGTACTGGAGGGGCGCCCACCACGAGAAGCTGGAGGCGATCGTGGCGAACGCCCTGGCCCGGTTCGCGCCCCCCAGCGGCACCGACTGCGCCGCGGACGCCTAACCGCCCAACGCCACCCGCAACGCATCCGCGTCCGTCGTCGGCGCGTCACACGTGAAGTGCCGGCAGACGTACGCCGTGGCTTCGCCATGCACGAGGACCCGGTCGGCGAGCAGCGGGAGTTCACCGCCGTCCGGAGTCCCCACGGCGACCACGGCACCCGGCGCGGTACCCAGAAGTGCCGTACGGTGCAGGGCTTTTGTCGCCGGATCGGTCAGGGAAGGCCCCGCCACCGCGACCTCCCTCGGCCCGTCGAGGTTCGCCTCCGCCACCGCCAGCCCCCACCCGACGAACCGCGGCACCCGCGGCCCGAGCGCCTTCACCACGCCGAGCGCCTTCTCCGCGGCCTCCCGATGCGGCTCCGACCCGGTCTGCGCCGCGTACGACAACAACGCCCCCGCCGCCGCCGTCCACCCGGACGGCACCGCGTTGTCGGTCGGGTCCTGCGGCCGGCGGATCAGCCGCTCGGCATCCGCCGCCGTGTCGAACAACGCCCCCTCGGGCCCGGTGAACCGCGCCAGCACATGGTCGAGCAGGAACCCCGCGAAGTCGAGCCAGACGCCCTCCCCGGTCACCGACGCCAGCGCCAGGAAGCCCTCGGCCACATCGGCGTAGTCCTCCAGCACCCCGGCGTTCGTCCCCACCTGCCCGTCCTTGCTGGTACGGGACAGCCGGACCTGCTCGTCCAGATGCAGCCGTACGAGAAGGTCGGCCGCCCCGAGAGCGGCGTCGACCAGGTCGGGACGGTCGAAGTACGCCCCCGTCTCGGCGAGCGCGGCGATCGCGAGACCGTTCCACGCGGCGACGACCTTGTCGTCCCGGCCGGGCGCGGGCCGCCGCGCCCGCGCCTCGAACAGCCGCCGCCTGATCGACGCCACCTTCGCGGCGTCGAACACCGTGTCCTGCTGCGGCAGTTGCAGCACGGACTGCCCGTGCTCGAAGGTGCCCTCCTCGGTGACACCGAAGTACCGCGCCGCGAGCTCGGCGTCCTGCTCCCCGAGCACCTCACGCAACTGCTCCGGCGTCCACACGTAGTACGCGCCCTCGACGTGCTTCCCGGTCCCGTCGTCGCTGTCGGCGTCCAGCGCGGACGCGAACCCGCCCTCCGCGGTCCGCAGTTCACGCACCATGAAGTCGGCCGTGTCGAGCGCGACCTGCCGAGCCAGCTCGGAACCCGTCGCACGCCACAGGTGCGCGTAGACCCGGCACAGCAGGGCGTTGTCGTAGAGCATCTTCTCGAAGTGCGGCACGACCCAGTCGCGGTCCACCGAGTACCGGGCGAAACCGCCGCCGAGCTGGTCGTGGACACCGCCGCGGGCCATCCGCTCACAGGTGTCCCGGGCCATCTGGAGAGCGCCCTCGGCGCCGGTGCGGGCGTGGTGCCGCAGCAGGAACTCCACCACCATGGACGGCGGGAACTTCGGCGCCCCGCCGAACCCGCCGCGCTGCGCGTCGTACTCCCGCGTCAGCCCGAGCAGCGCCGCCGCGAGCTGCTCCTCACCGGGGGCCTGCGAGTCGCCGTAGGAGATCTCCCGCCCGGCGAGGTCCCGCACGATCTTCCCGGCGACCTCGGCGACCTCGTCCCGCCGGTCGCTCCAGGCGGCCCGCACCCCCTCCAGCACCTGCCGGAAGGAGGGCATGCCCTGGCGGGGCGAGGGCGGGAAGTAGGTCCCGAAGTAGAAGGGCTCGGCGTCCGGCGTCAGAAACACGGTCATGGGCCACCCACCCTGCCCGGTGGCAGCCTGCACGGCCTCCATGTAGACGGCATCGACGTCGGGCCGCTCCTCGCGGTCGACCTTGACGCTCACGAAGTGCTCGTTGAGGAAGTCCGCGGTCGCCCGGTCCTCGAACGATTCGTGGGCCATGACATGACACCAGTGGCAGCTCGAATACCCGACGCTCAGCAGGACGGGTTTGTTCGTCTTCCGCGCCTCCTCGAAGGCCTCGGCCGACCAGGGCCACCAGTCGACCGGGTTGTCCGCGTGCTGGAGGAGGTAGGGGGACGTCTCGTGGGCCAGTCGGTTCGGCATGGGGTCCATCCTGCCGCAGTACCCCTCGGCCGGGGCGTCAGACGTGCCCCGGACGGTGACGCGGAGGGGACGGGGGCGACGCGGGGACGGGACGGCGGCGGGGCGCAGACGGTTCTGCGTGCGCGGCCTCGCCGATGAGGCCGGAGCGTTCGCCCTCTCGCCCCGATGCCCCGTCCGCAGCACACTTGACCAAGAAAGCCGTTGCCGCCGGAGGGGGACGTGACATGCGGGACAGCCATCGGGCGGAAGCCGAACGGCTGTTGGGGCGGGCCGTGGAGGAGGAGGTGCGGCGGTCGGGCGGGCGGGTCGACGGCACCGTACTGCTCGCGCGGGCCCGTGGATCACTGGACGCGATGGCGCAGACGGCCGCCGAGGAGTACGAGGCGTACACGCGCGCGCTGGACGAGGCGCAGGCCGGTCAGCTCACGTTCGGGCAGCGGTACGCGAAGGAGGCGTCCGGCACGCCCCTGCTGGTGGCCGCGGTCGCCGCCCTGGCCGCCGCCGTCGCCGACCTGGCGCTCGGTACCGGCGCGGGCACCGCGCTGGGCGCGGGCGTGGTCGTGGGGGTCGTGGGCGCCGCGGCGACCGTCGTGAAGGTGGCCGGCTCGCATCTGCCGGCCGCGCACCACCGGGCGGGTGCCATGGGTCAGCCCGGCGGCCCGGAACAGCTCCGGCTCCAGTGGCTGACGGCTTTGGAGGTGCGGGGGATACGGCCCATCCTCGACCAGCAGCGGGTGCTGAGCGCGTCGACCGGCCCGAAGAAGGCGGGTCCGCGGCTGCGCGGCACGGACAAGAGCGCGGCGGCCCGCGGCAGAAGCGTCCTGGAGCAGTCGTTCGGTCAACTTCCCGAGCAGGTAGGCGAGTTCGCGGACCGTCGGGCGGAGATGGGCCGTGTCCGGCAGTGGGTGCAGGCTGCCCGGGCGACCACCGAGACCCGGCCCACGGTGGTCGTCCTGCACGGTCCGCCGGGCAGCGGCCGTACCGCTCTGGCCGTACGGGCGGCGCACGACCTCAGGGACTACTTCCGCGGCGCCTGTGTGGTGGACCTGCGCGGCGACAACCCGGAGGAGTCCCCGCTCTCCACCCGGGACGCGCTGCTGCATCTGCTGAACCGGCTCGGCGCCCCGCGCGAGCAGCTCCTGTTCCGTGAGCGTTCCTCCCCGGACCAGCAGGTCAAGCGGCTGAGCGAGTTGTACCACCAGCATCTGACCGGCCTGCCGGTGACGATCGTGCTGGACGACGCCTCGGACCCCGAGCAGGTCCGCACGCTGGTCCCGGAGCGTTCCGACAGCCTGATCCTGGTCACCGCGCGCGAGCCGCTCGGCCTGCCTGCCGACCTCGCCGCCCATGTGCACCAGCTCCCGGTCGAGGCCCTGGACGCGGCGGGCGCCGAGGAGCTGCTGGACGCGGCCGCGCAGTCCGCCACCGGCCCCTACGACGCCCAGTCCGCCGACCGGATCAGGGAGTTGTGCGGAGGTCTGCCGCTGGCCCTGCGCATCGCGGGTTCGGCGCTGGGGCCCCGCTCGCCGCGGCAGCTCGCCGCGGATCTGGGCGCGTACGGTCCGGTCGAGCCCGTGGAGCGCGCCCTGTGGCTGCGCTACACCGACCAGTCGGAGCCGGCCCGCCGGCTGCTGCGTCGGCTCGCGCTGGCCGGGCGGGCCTCGCTGGGCGCCGCCGCGGCCGCCGCGCTGCTGGGCACCGACGAGACGGAGGCGGTCCGGCATCTGACGGCGCTGGCCCGCACGGGGCTGATCGACCACGTCCGCGGCAGCCGTTACCGCGTCCACGACGTGGTCCGCGCCTTCGCCCAGGCCAGGCTGCTGGACGAGGAGGAGCCGGCCGAGCGCACGGCCGCGCAGGAACGCCTCATCGTCAACTACGCCGATCTCGCCGACTCGGTGCTGCGTCTGGTCGACGGCAACATGTCGACCCGCTCGGACCGTTTCAGCCCGCACGGTTTCACCTCCCTGGACGAGGCGCTGCGCTGGCTGGACGACGAGTCGAGCTTCATCACGGCGGCGCTGCGGCACGCGGACGGCGTCAACCAGGGGGCGGTCCTCAATCTGCTGGGCGCGCTGTGCGACTACTGCCTGCTGCGCGGCGACCTCTACCGCCTGGGTGAGATCAGCGAGTTGGCGCAGGCGGTGGACCAGGGGCTGCTGGTCCGCTCGGTGCAGTGGCGCACCGGTATCGCCGCGCGCCAGCTCGGCGAGCTGGACAAGGCGCGCACGACGCTGACCTCGGTGGTGGACCTCTACATGGAGGCGCATCACGACGCGGGGGCCGCGCGTGCCCTGTGCTCCCTGGGCATCACCCTGCATCACCAGGGGCATCTGACGGAGGCGGCGGCGAAGCTCCAGGAGGCGCTGGCCCTGCAGTCGCCGCCCGAGCTGGACACGGACCGTGCCTGGACCATGCACGCCCTGGCGGCCGTCGAGCGCGACCGGGGCCGGGTGGCAGAGTCCCTGGACCTGCTGACCCGCTCCCTGGTCCTGCACCGCGCCGGCGAGTCGGTGCACGGCGAGGCCTGGGCCCACTTCCAGCTCGGCCAGCTCGCCCTGCGCATGGGGGACGTGCCGCGGGCGGAGTCGGAGCTGAGGACGGCCCTCGACCTGTACGGCCGTACCCGCGACGCCCGCGGCGAGGCGTGGGCGATGACGCAGCTCGCGCGGGCCCGTCTGGTGGCCGGGGACCCGTCGGCCGCGGTGGACGGTCTGCGGCAGGCGGCCTCCCGGCACCGCGACAACGAGGACGCGCGCGGTCAGGCGTGGACGGTGTACTACCTGGGCCAGGCCCTGGAGGAGACGGGCAACCTGGACCTCGCGGTCCGCGAACTGGAACGCTCCCGCACGATGTTCTCCCGCATGCGGGACGTCTACGGCCTCGCCTGCGCCCGGCACCACTCGGCCCGTGTCACCCGCGACCAACGGGCCGCGCAGACCGGCTCGTTGCGCAACTCCGGCTTCGCCCGCCAGCTCCTGGTCGACGCCCGCGCCGACTTCCAGCGCATCGGCGTCGCCCACGGCGAGGCGTGGACCTGCCTGGAACTGGCGGTGGTCGACGCGGGCAACGGCCGCACCCCGCAGGCCCTCGCCCTGTGCGACGAGGCGGCGGCCCTGTTCGCCTCCTACGGCGACCGGCGGGGCGAGGACTGGACCCGCTTCCTGCGCTGCACCCTGCTGCCGTACGCGGCCCCGGGCGGCGTGGAGATCGGCGCGGCGGTCGCCCAGGAGGAACTGGCGGAACTGTCCCGCCACGAGCACGACACCCGCGACGAGAAGCTGGACGACTACGTGAGCGCGTACGCGCTGCTCCTGGAGCGCGGCGTCAACCTGGACACCGGCTGGCAGGCCTGGCGCCTGGGAATGGTCCCCAACCGCCACGCCCGAGAGGTGATGGGGGTGGGGGTGGCTTCGGCTCGGGGGTGAGGCGGTGCCGGGGAGTGAAAGGCGCGTGGTCCGCGTACCTGGGTGGGGTTGTGGCACTGGCCGGGGGCGGGTCTCGTGGGGCGCCATGGCGTGCGCGGGTTGCGTGTGCTGGTCACCGTCCGGGGCGACTCCAGCGGCTCCGGTATCCGCGGGGCGGTAAGCCTGGTGGAGCGGAGGGTCGGACGCAGATCAGGGGCGGGGCCTCGCCCGCCGTGAGCGGAGTCGTCCCGGTCGCCGTCGCCACCGGACGACGGCAACGGCCTCCACGCGGGCTGAGGCACGCCCTCACATGCGACGGCCGTAACAGCCCCGTCCGCAGCGAGCGGGCACGGCCGATGACGGGAGGGTCGCCCCTCCCGTCATGGGCCGGTGGGTCAGCCCTTGGCCGGTGACGTCTTGCCGGACGGGGTTTCGGCGGGGCCCTGGCCGGGGGCCTCGTCCGGGGACTCCTTGAAGTCGACCTTCTTCATGTGCTTGCTCATGGACTTCATCAGGGCCCACACCGCCAGGGCCATCGCCGCGAAGACGATGAAGCCGAGGACGCCGGGGGTGACCTTGTCCTCGTCGACCTCCTTGGCGAAGGTCACGAGGTGCGTCATTGCCAGGCTTGCGCTTGCGCTCATGTCAGGCATTGTCGCGGATGCCCGCAAAGAGGTCGTCCTCGGGGAGGGAGGTATCGACGAGGGACTTCGCGAGCTCGTACTCCTCCGTGGGCCAGACCTCCTTCTGGAGCTCCAGCGGCACCCGGAACCAGCCGCCGTCGGGGTCGATCTGGGTGGCGTGCGCGATCAGGGCCTTGTCGCGGATCTCGTAGAACTCGGCGCACGGGATGTGGGTGGTCAGCGTGCGGTCCCGCATCGGCGAGTCGTCCCAGCGCTTGAGCCAGTCCCCGTACGGCGACTCCAGACCGCGCTCGATCAGAGCGTTGTGCAGCGCCAGGGTGCGGGGGCGGTTGAAGCCCTGGTTGTAGTAGAGCTTCTGCGGCTGGTAGGCGGGGCCGTACTCGGCCTCGGGGTACTTCTCGGTGTCCGCCGCGCCCTCGAACGCCACCATCGAGATCTTGTGGGTCATGATGTGGTCGGGGTGCGGGTAGCCGCCGTTCTCGTCGTAGGTGGTGATCACCTGGGGACGGAAGGAGCGGATCTGCTTCACCAGCTCGCCGGCCGCCTTGTCGACGTCCTCCAGGGCGAAGCAGCCCTCCGGCAGCGGCGGCAGCGGGTCGCCCTCGGGCAGGCCGGAGTCGACGAAGCCGAGCCACTCCTGCCGGACGCCGAGGATCTCCCGGGCCTCGTCCATCTCCTTCTTGCGTACCTCGTGGATGTGCTCCTCGATGTACTTGTCGCCCTGGAGCTTGGGGTTGAGGATGGAGCCGCGCTCCCCGCCCGTGCAGGTCACGACCAGCACGTCCACCCCCTCGGACACGTACTTCGCCATGGTGGCCGCGCCCTTGCTCGACTCGTCGTCGGGGTGGGCGTGCACGGCCATCAGTCGTAGCTGGTCAGTCAAGACTCAATCCTCGTAAGTCGGTGCCCCCGGTGTCTTCGGGCGCGAACGGCGGCTTCTATAGTGACCGAATCGGGGGGCGATTAATTCCGCGGCCTGGTTTCCAGGGAGACGATCATGAGCACGGCGAGCACACGGCTGCCCGAGGGCCGCTACGGCCGCTCCTCGGACGAGCGCTCCGACCACCGGCTCAAGATCGCCGGTGCCGTGTTCGGGGCCCTCCTGCTCGCGTTGATCGGTTACTTCGCCTACCACTACGTCGGCCAGAGCAAGATCAGCGGCGAGGTGATCGCCTTCGACGCGAAGGACTCCGCGGTCGAGGTGCATCTGGAGGTCCGCAAGGACTCCGGCACGTCCGGCTACTGCACGGTCCGCTCCCAGGCGGCGGACGGCTCCGAGGTGGGCCGGGCCGACTTCCGCTTCGGCGGGGACTCCACCCGCATCGACAAGGTCGTCACGCTCCGTACGACGGCTCCGGGCACCACGGCCGAGCTGCTGGGCTGTCACGCCGACTGACGTCACCCCCGATACTCGGCCCTGACCTGCGCCGACGTATTTCTGATGGCTTATGTCCTCCCCCTTCGGCTTGTGAATTGTTAGGCTCGTGGTTTCGCCCTTCCGTGAAGGAACATTCTTCTGGGTAGGGCGATGCTTTGTATTCCCAGTACCTACGAGGAGCACCTGTGACCCAGACCAGCGAAGACGTCACCTGGCTTACGCAGGAGGCGTACACCAAGCTCAAGGAAGAGCTGGCGTACCTGTCTGGTCCCGCGCGCGAGGAAGTCACCGCGAAGATCGCGGCTGCGCGCGAGGAGGGCGACCTGCGCGAGAACGGCGGGTACCACGCGGCCAAGGAAGAGCAGGGCAAGCAGGAGCTCCGCATCCGCCAGCTCACCCAGCTCCTGGAGAAGGCCAAGGTCGGCGAGGCGCCGGCGTCCGCGGACGGTGCCGTGGCGCCCGGCATGGTCGTGACGATCGCGTTCGACGGCGACGAGGACGACACGATGACCTTCCTGCTCGCCTCGCGCGAGTACGCGAGCGCGGACGTCGAGACCTACTCGCCGCAGTCTCCGCTGGGCTCCGGCGTGATCGGCCACAAGGTCGGCGAGGACGCGGAGTACGAGCTGCCGAACGGCAAGAAGGCCTCCGTGACCATCCTCAAGGCCGAGCCCTACAACGGCTGACCCCGGCCGACCATCGGTCCTCGACGGGCCCCCGGCGCCCTTGCGGCACCGGGGGCTCCGTCATGTGCGGGGCTCCGTCATGCCGGGGGCGCCATGATGCGTGGGGCGCCGTCGTGCGTGGGGCTCCGTCACACGGCGGCTCCCTCACACGGGAGACTTCGTCACGCGGGAGGCTTCGTCATGCGGTGGCCGAGCGGTACTTGCGGACCGCCAGGGTTCTGAACAGCACGACGATCAGGACCGAGTAGATCAGCGAGGCCCAGACCGGGTGCTGCATGGGCCAGGCCTCCGAGGGGGACACCCCGGGGTTGCCGAACAGCTTGCGGCAGGCCTGGACCGTGGCGCTGAAGGGGTTCCAGTCGGCGACGTGCCGCAGCCAGGGCGTCATACGGCTGGAGTCCACGAACGCGTTCGAGATGAACGTCACCGGGAAGAGCCAGATCAGCCCGCCCGAGGTGGCCGCCTCCGGAGTGCGCACGGACAGGCCGATCAGTGCGCCGACCCAGGTGAACGCGTATCCGAGCAGGAGCAGCAGGCCGAAGGCGCCGAGGACCTCGCCGATGCTGGTGTGGGTGCGCCAGCCGACCAGCAGGGCGACCATGGCCAGCACGAACAGGGTCAGCGCCGTCTGCACCAGGTCGGCGAGCGTCCGTCCGGTGAGGACCGCGCCGCGGGCCATGGGCAGTGAGCGGAAGCGGTCGATGAGCCCCTTGTGCATGTCGTCGGCGATCCCCGCCCCGGCGCCCGCGGTGGCGAAGGTGACGGTCTGCGCGAAGATGCCGGCCATCAGGAACTCGCGGTAGACGGAGGAGTCCGTGGTGCCGCCGATGTTCATGGAGCCGCCGAAGACATAGCTGAACAGCACCACGAACATGATCGGCTGGATGAGGCCGAAGATGACCATCTCGGGGATCCTGGACATCCGGATCAGGTTGCGCTTGGCGACGACCAGCGAGTCCCGGACGGACTGGCTGAGGGGGTTGCCGGGAGCCGCGACGCGCGCGGTGTCGGTGACGGCGCTCACTGGGCGTCCTCCTTCTGGTCCGTCTTCTCGTCGGTCGTCTGGTCCGTCTTCTGGTCGGCCTTCTGGCCGCTCTTCCGGTCCGACTTCTTGTCGGCTTTCTTGTCCGTGTTCTCGTCCGCGTCCTCGTCCTTCGTCTCGGCCACATGACCCGTCAGGGACAGGAAGACGTCGTCGAGGGTGGGGCGGCGCAGACCGATGTCGTCGATCTCGATGCCCCGGGTGTCGAGCTCGCGGATGACCTCGGCGAGCAGCTTGGCGCCGCCGGTGACGGGCACGGTGAGCTTGCGCATGTGGTCCTCGACCGTGGTCTCGCCCTTGCCGAAACCGCGCAGGATCTCCGAGGCGGTCTGGATGTGCTCGCGCTCGTGCACGACGACCTCGACGCGCTCGCCGCCGGTGCGGGCCTTGAGCTGGTCGGAGGTGCCCGTGGCGATGACATGGCCGTGGTCGACGACGGCGATGTCATGGGCGAGGTGGTCGGCCTCTTCCAGGTACTGCGTGGTCAGCAGCAGGGTGGTGCCCCCGGAGACGAGCCCCTTGATGACCTCCCACAGCAGTTGGCGGTTGCGCGGGTCGAGGCCGGTCGTCGGCTCGTCCATGAACATCACGGGTGGCGAGACGACCAGGGCGGCAGCGAGGTCGAGGCGGCGGCGCATACCGCCGGAGTAGGTCTTGGTGGGGCGGTCGGCCGCGTCGGCGAGGTCGAACTGCTCCAGCAGCTCGGTCGCGCGGACCTTCGCGTGCTTGGCCTTCATCTGGTAGAGCTGGCCGACCATCTGGAGGTTCTCGCGGCCGGTGAGGTATTCGTCGACCGCTGCGAACTGGCCGGAGAGGCCGATGGAGCGGCGGACCGCGTCGGGGTGCTTGAGGACGTCGATGCCGGCGACGACCGCCGAGCCGCGGTCCGGTTTGAGCAGGGTGGTCAGACAGCGGACGGTCGTCGTCTTGCCCGCGCCGTTCGGTCCGAGGAGGCCCAGGACGGTGCCTTCGGGGACGTCCAGGTCGACGCCGTCCAGTGCCTTTACGTCGCCGAAGGCCTTGACCAGCCCTTCGGCATAGATGGCGCCTGGCATATGAGTCTCCACGTCGTCGGGGATTCTTGGGAAAGCCTAGGTTTATGCGGTTTCTCCCGCCCGTCCTTTTCTTCGGGGACGGCGTGAGCGGTGGAACGAAGAGCGGAACGAGCCGTGACACGAGACACACCATAACGCGATGTATCGCGTCTCTCAATGGACTTACCCGAAAGAGTGACTCCTGGGTCCTGAGGGTGCGTCGAAGGCGTCTGACCTCAGTCGATGACCGTGTAACCCGCCTCACGCAGGGCGCGCCCGACCTCGGCGCAGTGCTCGGGGCCCTTCGTCTCCAGGTGCAGCTCGACCTCCGCCTCCGCGAGCCCGAGCCGTGGATCGGTCCGGATGTGGCTCACGTCCAGGACATTAGCGTCGGCCACTGACAACACTCCGAGAAGCGTCGCGAGGGCACCGGGACGGTCCGTCAGCCGCAGCCGGACGGCCAGGTAGCGGCCCTGTGCGGACATGCCGTGCCGCAGGACCCGCTGGAGCAGCACGGGGTCGACGTTGCCGCCGGACAGCACCGCGACGACCGGCCCCTCGAAGGAGCCCGGGTCGCTCAGCAGGGCGGCCACCGGGCTCGCCCCGGCGGGCTCGACGACCAGCTTGGCCCGCTCCAGGCACAGCAGCAGGGCGGCGGACAGCTCGTCCTCGGTCACCGTGCGGACCTCGTCCACGAATTCGCCCACGATCCCGAACGGCACGTCCCCGGGCCGCCCCACCTTCATGCCGTCGGCCATCGTCACCGGGTTCTCGATCGCCACCGGACGCCCGGCCGCCAGCGAGGGCGGGTACGCGGCCGCGCCCGCCGCCTGCACGCCCACGATCCGCACGTCGGGCCGCAGCGACTTCACGGCGATCGCGACCCCGGCCGCGAGTCCGCCGCCGCCGATCCCGAGCACGATCGTGCGCACCTCCGGGCACTGCTCCAGGATCTCCAGGCCGACCGTGCCCTGGCCCGCGATGACGTCGGGGTGGTCGAAGGGGTGGATGAACACCGCGCCCGTCTCGGCCGCGTACTCCTGTGCGGCGGCCAGCGTCTCGTCGACCACCTGGCCGTGCAGCCGCACCTCGGCGCCGTAGTGCCGGGTCGCGCTGATCTTCGGCAGCGGGGCGCCCTTGGGCATGAACACCGTGGAGCGCACGCCGAGCAGCGTGGACGCCAGCGCGACACCCTGCGCGTGGTTTCCGGCGCTCGCGGCCACGACCCCCGCGGCCCGCTCCTCGGGCAGCAGTCCGGCGATCCGCACGTAGGCGCCGCGGAGCTTGAACGACCCCGTCCGCTGGAGGTTCTCGCACTTGAAGTGCACCGGCGCGCCCACCAGCCGGCTCAGATGGCGGCTGCCCTCCATCGCGGTCGCCCGCGCCACGCCCGACAGCATCTTCTGCGCGCCGCGCACGTCGTCGAGCGTCACCGGCGGCACGGGGTGGGCCTTGCGGTAGTTCATGACTCAAGTCTCGCAGTTCACACGTGCGTGTTCGCGCTGTGACCAACGTCCGAGACGGGTTTGCGCAGCGCCGGTACGACCCGCCCCCCGGCCGCGTAACCTGTCCCCCAACCCAGCAGCCTTCATGAAGTGAGCCCCCGGCCATGCCCACAACACCTGAAATGTCGATGGACATGACGACCGTCGGTGACACCGGTCTCCTCGACACCCTGCAGCACGAGGTGGCGGTCTTCGCCCGTCGTGCCGAACAGACCCGGCTCGGCGGGGTGGGGCAGGTGCGCAACTCCATGGACCGTGCCGCGTACCTGCTGCTCAACCGGCTCGACAAGGAAGGCCCCATGGGCGTCAAGGCGCTCGCGGCGAGCATGGGCATCGACTCCTCGACGGTCACCCGGCAGGTGGCGCCGCTCGTCGACACGGGCCTGGTCAAGCGCACCTCGCACCCCGAGGACGGTCGCGCGGTGGTCCTCCAGCTCTCCCCGCGCGGACAGTCGCGGCTGGAGGAAGTGCGCTCCTCCCGGCGTCAGTTGATGGCCGAGCTGACACAAGACTGGGCGCCGGAGGAGCGCGAGGCGTTCTGCACGCTCCTCACGCGCTTCAACACCGCGCTCTCCTCCCGGATGTCGGCCCAGGGCGTTCCCGGGCCGGAGGCGCAGACCTCCTGAGCACGCGCGCGTACTGCCCCACCTCTTGACCGGACGGGCGGACCGGGCCTCATATGAGACCGGGTCCTCTGGGTCCTCGTGGGTCGTACGAAGCCGTCGTACGGCCACTCCGGGCGGGGAGGTGCGGTGCGGCAACGGCAGGCGTCCCAGGGCACGCGTCGGGCCCGGGAGTTCGAGGCGTTCGTCGCCGGCGCGGCGGGGCGACTCCTGCACGCCGCGACCCTGCTGACGGCGGAGTCGCCGGACGACAACCCACGTGCGCGGCGTCTGCTGACCCTGGCGCTCGCCCACACGTACGCGTGCTGGGACCGCCTGCGCGGCGAGGACCCCTACGACCGGGCCCGCCAGTACCTCGCCCTGCGCTTCGCCCACGGGGCGTGGCGCCGCCACGGCATCCTCCTGGGCGGCCGTACGCACCCCGCGAGCCCGTTGGCCCGGCTCGCCCCCCAGGAGCGGCTGGTCCTGGTGCTGCGGCTCTACGAGGGCGTGGCCGAGGAGCAGGCGGCGGCCCTGCTGGGCCTGCCGACGGAACGCGTCCGCACGATCTGCGACCGGGCGACGGCGACCCTGCTGCACCCCCCGCGCGAGCCCGCACCGGCCGTGGTCGGGGCGAAGGTGGCGGCGTCATGACACGGCCGACTCGTCCCGGGAGGTGCGCGTGAACCGGACACAGCGCGAGGCCGCCGTGCGGCAGCTCATGGAGCGGGGGACGCCCCAGGTGCCGGCGGACCTCTACGGGGACGTCGTACGCCGGGGATCGCGCATGCTGCGCCGCAGGTCCGTGGCGCGCCGGGCCATGTGGCTGCTGCTGTTGGCGGCGAGTGTGGCGTTCGTGGTGTGGGCGCTGACCGCGCGCCCCTGGGTGGAGCCGCCGTCCACGACGACTCCACCGATGACGGGCTGGTGAGCCCGGCCGTACCTGCCTACTTGGCCAGCGCCTGCTGGAGGTCCTCCAGCAGGTCGTCGACGTTCTCGATGCCCACGGACAGGCGTACGAGGTCGGCGGGGACCTCCAGGGCCGAACCCGCCACGGACGCGTGCGTCATCCGGCCGGGGTGCTCGATCAGCGACTCGACGCCGCCCAGGGACTCGCCCAGCGTGAAGATCCTGGCGCGGTTGCAGACCTCGACGGCCGCCTCCTCGCCGCCTTCCACGCGGAAGGAGACCATGCCGCCGAAGGACCGCATCTGCTTGGCCGCGACCTCGTGGCCGGGGTGGTCCTCAAGGCCCGGGTAGAGGACGTGCGTCACGCGCGCGTGCCGGGTGAGCATGTCGGCGACCTTGGTGGCGTTCTCGCTGTGCCGGTCCATGCGCACCGACAGCGTCTTGGCGCCGCGCAGCACCAGCCAGGAGTCGAAGGGCCCGGCGACCGCGCCCATCGCGTTCTGGTGGTACGCCAGTTCCTCGCCGAGCGTCTCGTCGGCGGTGACGAGGGCCCCGCCCACGACGTCGGAGTGGCCGCCCATGTACTTGGTCAGGGAGTGCACCACGACATCGGCGCCGAGCGACAGCGGCTGCTGGAGGTAGGGCGTCGCGAAGGTGTTGTCGACGACGAGCCTGGCGCCCGCGTCCCGGGCGACCTGGGCGACGGCGGCGATGTCGGTGATGCCGAGCAGTGGGTTGGAGGGGGTCTCCACCCACACGGCCTTGGTCTTCGGGGTGATCGCGGCCCGTACGGCGGCCGGGTCGCTGGTGTCGGCGACCGACCACTCGACGCCCCAGCGGGCGACGACCTTCGCGAAGAGGCGGAAGGTGCCGCCGTACGCGTCGTTGGGGATGACCACGTGGTCGCCGGGGCTGAGCAGCGTACGCAGCAGGCAGTCCTCGGCCGCCAGTCCGGACGCGAACGCGAGGCCCCGGCGGCCGCCTTCGAGGGCGGCGAGGTTCTCCTCCAGGGCGGTACGGGTCGGGTTGGCGCTGCGGCTGTACTCGTAGCCGCCGCGCAGACCGCCCACGCCGTCCTGCTTGTAGGTCGAGACCTGGTAGATCGGCGGGACCACCGCGCCGGTGAGGGGGTCCGCGGTGTTCCCCGCATGGATCGCGAGGGTCTCGAAGTGCTGACTGATGTGCCTGTCGCTCATGGGCTCCGAGGGTAGTCCGCCCGGAGGTCCGATGGCGGACGCCGGGCTCCTGGCGGCCGTACCGCAGGGTTTTCCCCAGGTGTTCGGGGCGGTCCGAGGGGTTTTCCACAGGGCGCGGACCGGGTTGGGCAATTGTCGGCGGCGTCTGGAACTCTTGAGGCATGGAAATTCTCTGGGTCCTGATGGCGGCGGTCCTGCTGGGCTTCGTGCTGCTTCCGTTCCTGCGGCGCGGGCGGGGCGGGATCGAGCAGGTCCCGGCGGGCCACCCGGACGCCGCGGACCCGGCGGACTACGGCTTCGTACGGCAGGAGGAGCTGGACATCCGCATGCCCGGCCCCGACCACGACCTGCTGGACGTCCTGGACCTGGTGCAACGCACGCAGGACTACAAGGCCGCCGCCCAGCTCCTGGCGGGCACCGAGCGGGAGGGCGAGCGGCGCTGGCAGCGCGTGCAGGCCTTCGCCGGGGCCGCCTCGCTGGAGTTGCAGCAGCGGCCGGGCGGGGTCAGCGAGGCGCCGGGCGGGCAGTGGCTGCGGGTGTGGCGGGCCGAGCAGCCCAAGGACGCGGGCGGCGCGGCCGTGCACGCGGAGTTCCTGGTCCAGCAGGCGTGGCGGACCTCGACGCCGGGCACGGACGAGTTCCGGATCATCATGGAGGAGGCGAAGGCGGCCTCCGGCGAGGCGGCGCTGCTGGCGCCCGGCGATCCGGTCCCGTACATCGTCGAGCTCTCCGTGGCACGCGGACTGGCCTATTCGCAGGCGGAGTTCGAGCAACTGTGGCTGAAGATCCTGGACCGCGCGCCGAACCACATGGGGGCGCACCTGGCCGCACTGCACTACTGGTGCGAGAAGTGGCACGGCTCGCGAGAGCTGGCGTACAGCTTCGCGGAGGCGGCGGCAGCCCGGGCCCCGCACGGCTCGCTGCTCGCCGCGATGCCGTTGTTCGCGGTGTTCGAGCACCTGCCCGAGGTCAACCTGGTCAGCGGTTTCTACCGGAGCGAGGTCGTCACCAAGGCGATCCACGGCGCGCTGCACGCGGTCCACTCGGCCCGCGCCGACGACCCGATGCTGGCCCATGTCCGCCACCTGCTGGTCTTCTTCCTGGTGCGCGGCGAACGCTGGTCCGAGGCCATGAACCAGCTCGTGCACATCGACGGCCATGTCGGCGCCCTGCCCTGGACCCTGTCCGCCGACCCGGCCGCGGAGTTCGCGATATACCGGGCGCTGGCGGTGGCGGGCTACGAGGCGAACGGCGGCAGCCCGGCGACGCTCCCGCAGTGACGCCCCCGGCCGGACGCGGGCCCGGGCTGTTGTGAACGGCACGGCCCGCATCGGCCGACGCCGGATCTGCCGATCAGCCTGCGCGACGGCACGGAACGGTCGCCGCCGGCCCCGATCCACGCCCCGCCGGTCTCCCGGAATGCGGGCCGACACGAACCGGTTTCTACCGGTGCCGCCCCGCACCCCCGCCCGGCACGCACGCACGAACGAAGGAGCCCGCCTCATGCTGTTCGGCCGTACGCCCGTCCTGCCCACCCCCGAGCAGGCGCTGAAGGGCCGCTCCGAACCGGCGTTCACACTCCCGGACCGGCACACCGTGCTCGGCACCCCGCTGCTCGGCCCCTACCCTGAGGGCCACCAGATCGCGGACTTCGGCCTGGGCTGCTTCTGGGGCGCCGAGCGCAAGTTCTGGCAGCTCCGGTCGGGAATCTGGACGACCCTGGTCGGCTACCAGGGCGGCCACACCGAGAACCCGATGTACGAGGAGGTCTGCTCGGGCCTCACCGGCCACACCGAGGCGGTCCGCGTGGTCTTCGACCCCGCCCTCATCTCGTACGAACGCCTCCTGAAGACCTTCTGGGAGTCCCACAACCCCACCCAGGGCTTCCGCCAGGGCAACGACGTGGGCACCCAGTACCGGTCGGCGATCCACACCCACACCCCCGAGCAGGCAGCGGCGGCCGAGGCGTCCCGCGTCGCCTACCAGCGGGTCCTGACGGCGTCGGGCCACCGCACGATCACCACCGAGATCCTCCCGGCGGAGGCCCGCCCCTTCTACCCGGCGGAGAGCTACCACCAGCAGTACCTCGACAAGAACCCGGCGGGGTACTGCGGGATCGGCGGGACGGGGGTCAAGCTGAACACCCCGTTCGAGACGAACTGGGGGGCGTCGTGCCCGGCCGGCATCGCGCCGTCGCCTGAGGCCAACGGCCAGTAGCCGCAGAGGCGCACCTGATGCGACACGTCGTACGGCCCACCGCGCAGAGCTGACCGTCCCTCGGAAAGTTCACGAGGGAAGAAATCATGAGGCGGATGATCCGGGGGGATGGATCATGGCAGCGTGACTGAACTCTCCCCCTACCAACGGGATCTCCGTGACCGGCTCGCCTCGGTGCCCGTGGTGCCCGCTCCCGCTCCCTGGCGGTCGGTGTTCGAGTCCTGTGCCGCGGTCGGTGGGCTGCTCGGGATCGGGTTCGCGACGCACCCGGACAGTGGCCATGACCTGGTGATGGTCGTTTCGTCCGCCGGTCACGGTCTCTTCGACGCCGTCACCGGCGAGAGGATCGCACGGGAGCCCGATCCCGATCCGGAGACCAGTACCCCGGACGCGACCGCGGACCTCACCTGCCCGGGACTGGGACCGATCGTCGGTAGCAGGGTGCACATCGCCGGGCTGTTCGGCGGCGGGCTGCACTCGACCACCGGCGACGGCTGGTACGTCCAGGTCGTCTCGCCGGTCTGGCCGCGCGACCGCGTCCTGCTCTCCCGAGGCGGCGGCATGCCCCACCGGGACCCGCACGGCGAGCGGTGGTGGCACGTCTTCCACTCCGACTACTCCGAGCTGCGGGCCGTCGGATTCTCCCCCTCCGGCCGCACCCTCGCCGTCGCGACGAGCAGCGATGTGACCCTGTGGACGCGGCCGGAGGGTGCCAGACGGTAGCCCGTCAGCCGTCCGCGCGGGCCGGCAGCCGCCAGCCGGGGCGGGGGAAGTGGCAGGTGTAGCCGTCGGGGTAACGCTGGAGGTAGTCCTGGTGCTCCGGCTCGGCCTCCCAGAAGGGACCGACCGGCTCCACCTCGGTGACGACCTTGCCCGGCCACAGCCCGGAGGCGTCCACGTCCGCGATCGTGTCCTCGGCGATCCGCTTCTGCTCGTCGTCGACGTAGTAGATCGCCGAACGGTAGCTGAGGCCGATGTCGTTGCCCTGGCGGTTCTTGGTGCTCGGATCGTGGATCTGGAAGAAGAACTCCAGGAGCGCGCGGTAGTCGGTCTGCTCGGGGTCGAAGAGGATCTCGATGGCCTCCGCGTGCGTGCCGTGGTTGCGGTACGTCGCGTTCGGCACGTCACCCCCGGTGTATCCGACCCGGGTCGCCGTCACGCCCGGAAGCCGGCGGATCAGCTCCTCCATTCCCCAGAAGCATCCGCCCGCCAGCACAGCCCTCTGTGTCTGCGCAGCCATCGCCGTCCTCCCATATCTGCTCACGCGGGCCTGTCGGCCGGCACACCGCCGGCGTCCTTCGACCCGCCTCCCCCTCAACGCGCGAGGACGCCGGGCGATTCCACGGCCGACCGATGACGCAGCCATGGTGCCTGTGTGACGCGGGTACTCGTAAGGTGCACCCGTGACTGCCAACCTGAGTTCCACGAGAGCCCGCGCTGCGCTGCGGACGTCGGCGCGGGTCTCCGCGGAATTGCTGCTCATATTGCTGCTGCTCGCGGTGACCCTGTGGCTCCTGGGTCGCACGTGGTCAGTGGTCTGGCCGCTGGCGATAGGTCTGTTGCTGACCACGCTGACCTGGCCGCCGACCCGCTTCCTGCTGCGCCGCGGGTGGGGTCCCGCTCTCGCCGCGTCGACGGTGACCGTGCTGTCCCTGCTGGTCGCCGCGGGTGTCGTGGCACTGATCGCGGTGCCGGTGGCGTCCCAGTCCGGCGACCTGACCGACGGGGTGGTCGACGGCGTCCAGAAGGTGCGCGAGTGGGCCGCCGGACCGCCCTTGAACATCGGTGACGCCCAGATCGACAAGGCCTTCGACACCGCGGTCTCCCGCGCGCAGGACGGCCTCGGCAGCATGGTCGGCGCGGTCGTCACCGGAGTGAGCACCGTGGTGAACGGCTTGGTCACCGCCGTCCTGGCCGTGTTCCTGATGTTCTTCTTCCTGAAGGACGGCCCGCGTTTCCTGCCATGGCTCGCTCGTCAGCTACCCGGCCGGCTCGCCACCGACGTCCCGATCGTCGCCGCGCGCGGCTGGGACACACTGGGCTCCTTCGTGCGGTCCCAGGCGGCCGTCGGCCTGATCGACGCCGTTCTGATCGGCCTCGGTCTGTGGATCCTGGGGGTGCCGCTGGTACTCCCGCTGGCGGTGCTGACCTTCGTCTCCGCGTTCGTGCCGATCATCGGCGCCTTCTTCGCCGGTTTCGTCGCGGTGCTCATCGCACTGGTCTCCAACGGCCTGATGGACGCGCTGATCGTGCTGGCCATCATCGTCGTGGTGCAGCAACTCGAGGGAAACGTGTTCCAGCCCATGATCCAGAGCCGAGGGCTCGGCCTCCACGCGGCGGTGATCCTGCTCGCGGTGACATTGGGCGGCAGTCTCGCCGGAATCGTGGGCAGTCTGCTCGCGGTACCGGTCGCCGCTCTGATCGCGGTGATCTGGGGTTACGTACGCGAGCAGCTCCAGGAGCCGCCTCAGGATCCCGGCACCGACGAGCCGGAGACCGGCGTCGCCGCCCCGTCCTGATGGGCGGCACGCCGTCGGGCCCCGGGTGTCAATCATTTCGACCCCGTTGAAAAGGAACCGCGACCGCAGCACCCCCGCCCTACGATCGCCCGCATGCGGATTCAACGGATATTACGGACGATCGTCGTGTTCGCCCTGGCTGTCGCCGCGGCGCTCGGAGGTGCCGTGGGGACGGCACAGGCAGACGGAAGCCGGGCCTCGTCCGAGCAGCAGTTGCTGTTCTACAACCACTCCTACGGGGTTCTCGACCGGGAGACCGCCGACGCGATCGAACACTCCGACTACCTGAAGGACTTCGCCAACTTCCTGGTCCGCACCACGACCGGGACCGGCGGACAGACCTGGACCGGCCGCTACCTGATGGGCCGCGAGACCTATCTCGAACTGTTCGGGGTCGGTGACATCGCCGGTCCGGACGGCACCCTCGGCTCCGCCGGGCTGGGCCTGTCCACCGAACGGGACGGGGATCTCGCGACGGTCCCCGAACGGCTGAAGAGCGAGGGCGTCGCCGACCCCATCGAGTTCCTGCAGACCCGGGACTTCGGCGACGGGGTGCCCGTGCCGTGGTTCGACGCCATCCTCACCGCCTCCGAGTACGACGCCTTCGGGGCGTGGGCCATGGAGTACCGGCCCGAGTACTTCGCCGACCCCCGCAGCAACACCGAGCCGGCGAGCTTCCCGGGCGACGTGGGCCGGGAGCGGGTGCTGTCCGACGACTACCGCACCCACCTGATGCGTGACGTGACCTCCGTCCGCATCGCGGTCACCGAGGGCGACCTCGCCGACACCGTGCCGCTGCTGCGGGCCGGCGGGTTCACCGTCCGGAACGTGATCGGCGGGGGCGTCGTCGCGGAGGGCGGCGGCACCACGATCCGGTTCGACGCCGTCCCGCGTGAGCAGGCGGGGCTGCAGCGGGTGGAGATGTCGCTCAACAGGCCCGTGAAGGACCGGCACGTGGAGCAGATCGGCCACTCGACCCTGACGGTCGGCCCCGGCAGCCGGGCCGTGTGGACGTTCGCGGCCAACAGCGCCAGCAGCGCCACCAGCGCCTACGGCGGCAACGGCACCCGGTAGGCGGGGGCACCCGGTAAGCGGGCGGCATCGACACACAGTGGGGCCCCGACAAGGGGCCCCGCTTCGGCACACGCGGGTAGGTCCGGCGCAGGTTCAGCCCCCGCTGCCGTACGGGCGCGTGAGGATCTCCAGGCGGTGGCCGTCCGGGTCGTCGAAGTACACGCCGCGGCCGCCGTCGTTGTGGTTGATCTCGCCGGGGCGGTGGTGGAAGGGGTCCGCCCAGTACGTCAGTCCGGCCTCCCGCACGCGGGCGAAGATCGTGTCGAAGTCGTCCTCGGAGACGAGGAACGCGTAGTGCTGCGGCGTGATCCTGTCGGACGTGTCCATGTAGTCGAGGGTCACGCCGTTGGGGATCTCGACCGGGACGAAGGGGCCGTACCGGGGGCTCACCGTCAGCCCCAGGATGTCGGCCAGGAAGCGGGCCGAGGTGTGCTTGTCGCGCGCGGTGACGATGGTGTGGTTCAGCCGAACGGTCATCGCTACCTCCTCGTTCGGACAGCCGACCGTACCGACCGTACTCCGCGAGCAGATCTCCGTCGGTGCGGGGACGGAAAGCGCGGGGGCGGAGGTGTGGCGAGGGTCTGCGAAGGGGCGCGCGTACGGCTACGGGCCGCGCCGGACGGTCGTACGCCGAGCGTCCTGGCGCCCGGACATGGCCGAGGGGTGACCCGGCGGCCGGCTCTGCTGCAAGGGGCCCGGTGCGAGACCGAGGCCGCGTGGAAACGACCCGATGCTCACGGGCTTCGCGGGACAGTCGTACGCCGAAGCATCCCGGCGCCGCGTTACGTCGCGATGACCGCCGGGCACGAGACGGAGCCGGACGGCGAAACGCTCCCGCACGGGATCGAGCCGTACGGCAAAACGCTCCCCCACGACACCGATCCGTACGAGCAAAGGCCCCGCGCAAGAGCGAGCCGTACGAGCAAAGACCCCCGCACGCGACCGAACCGTACGGCCCCCACGCCGAAGGGCCCCGGTGCGGAACCGGGGCCCTTCGGCCATGCCGAGCGGACTCAGATCGTTGCCGTGTCGATCACGAAGCGGTAGCGGACGTCGCTGTTGATGACGCGCTCGTACGCCTCGTTGATCTCCGACGCGGCGATCAGTTCGATCTCGGCGCCGATGCCGTGCCCCGCGCAGAAGTCCAGCATCTCCTGGGTCTCGGCGATGCCGCCGATCGCCGAACCGGCGAGGGTCTTGCTGCCGCCGATGAGGGAGAAGAGGTTCAGGGAGATCGGCTCCTCGGGGGCGCCCACGTTCACCAGGGCACCGCCGGCCCTGAGCAGACCGAGGTAGGCGCCGAAGTCGAGCGGGGCCGAGACCGTGGAGAGGATCAGGTCGAAGGTGCCCGCCAGCTCCTTGAAGGTGTTCTCGTCGCTGGTGGCGTAGTAGTGGTCGGCGCCCAGCTTGAGGCCGTCGTCCTTCTTGCGCAGGGACTGGGAGAGGACAGTGACCTCGGCACCCAGCGCGTGCGCGATCTTGACGCCCATGTGGCCGAGGCCGCCGAGGCCGATCACGGCGACCTTCTTGCCGGTCCCGGCGCCCCACTTCTTGAGCGGGGAGTAGGTGGTGATGCCGGCGCACAGCAGCGGCGCGGCCTCGTCGAGGGACAGGCCCTCGGGGATGCGGACGACGAAGTTCTCGTCGACGACGACCTTCTCGGAGTAGCCGCCGTAGGTGGGCTCGCCGTCCTTGCCGACGGCGTTGTACGTGCCGACGCTGCCGCCGGTGCAGTGCTGCTCCAGACCGGCCTTGCAGTTGTCGCACTCACGGCAGGAGTCGACGAGACAGCCGACGCCCACCCGGTCGCCGACCTTGTACTTGGTGACGCCGGGGCCGACCTCGGAGACGATGCCCGCGATCTCGTGGCCCGGGACCATCGGGAAGATGGCCTCGCCCCAGCCCTCACGGGCCTGGTGGATGTCGGAGTGGCAGATGCCGGCGAACTTGATGTCGATCAGGACGTCATGCTCACGGACCGCCCGGCGCTCGATGGTGGTGCGCTCCAGGGGAGCCTTCGCGGCGGGGGCGGCGTATGCGGCGACAGTGGTCATGCCGGGGTTCTCCTAGCGAGGGGGGCGTGCCCGGCTGCCTTCTGTCCATCCGTCCGGGCACGCTCCCCACCCTGCTCCCGGGACGGCGATCCACCCAGGCCACAGCTTTGCGTACGTCCACTGGTCCTACTACTGGCGGGGACAGGATGGTGGACGTACGACGGTGAATACTCGACGTATGGACGAGATGGCCGAGGAACTGCCCGGAAGAGGCTCACTGGACCGGCGTGCCGAGCTCAGCGAGTTCCTGCGCACCCGGCGGGCCCGGCTGAAGCCGGAGGACGTGGGGCTGCCGGACTTCGGGCGGCACCGCAGGGTGCCGGGACTGCGGCGCGAGGAGCTGGCCCAGCTCGCGGGCGTCTCGGTGGCGTACTACACGCGCCTGGAGCAGGGCAACGGCCGGAACGTCTCGGCGGAGGTCCTCGGCTCGATCGCCCGCGCGCTGCGGCTGACCGACGCCGAGCACGCGCACCTCACGCATCTGGCCAAGCCCAAGCAGCACAAGAAGAAGGCCGCCGCGCGGACCGAGCAGGTGCGCGCGTCGATCCGGCACCTGCTGGACTCGATGGACGTGCCGGCGTACGTGTCGGGGCGGCGCTCGGACATCCTGGCCTGGAACCGGATGGCGGCGGCGGTCTTCGGCGACTGGTCGGAGCTGCCGGTGCAGGAGCGCAACTGGGCCCGGCTGGTGTTCCTGCGGCCGGAGTACCGCGAGCTGTTCGTGCCGTGGGAGCAGAAGGCGACCGACATGGTCAGCTATCTGCGCATGGACGCGGGCTGCCACCCGGACGACCCGCGGCTGTCCGCGCTGGTGGGTGAACTGTCCGTCAAGAGCGAGGAGTTCAGGCGGCTGTGGGCCACGCACGACGTCAAGGAGAAGAACTTCGGCGTCAAGCAGCTCCGCCACCCGCTGGTCGGCGACCTGACCCTGCACTTCGAGTCGTTCCCCCTGTCCGACGGCACCGAGCAGGCCCTGATCACCTACCACGCGGAACCGGGCACCCCGTCGGCCGACGCGCTGCGGCTGCTGGCGAGCTGGGGCGCGGACGCCACCCGGGCGGGCGAGTCCGCGCACTCCTGACCCGGCTCAGCCCTGGTACGGCGGTGCCGCTCCCCAGTTCCACTTAGGCACCGGCTGCTCCGCGGGCGGCTTGGCGTCGGGTCCCGAGAAGTGGACCGCGAGCCGGGTGCCCCACTCCACGTAGGCGAGGAAGGCCGAGCGGAACTCAGCGTCGGTGGGCAGCCCGGCCTCGTCGGCGGCGTCCTGGATGAGGTTCACCCAACGGCGGCGCTGCGGCTCGGTGATGTCGCGGCCGAGGTGCTTGGCGACCATGTGGCCGTGGCCGCCCTGGGTCTCCGAGTAGGCGGTCGGGCCGCCGAAGACCTCCGCGAGCCACAGGGCGACGTGCTCGGCGTGGTCGGGGGCCAGTCCCTCGAACACCGGGGCCAGCAGGCCGTCGGCCAGGACCTTCTCGTAGAACGCCGTGGTGAGCCGGCCGAAGGCCTCCGCGCCGCCCGCCCACGCGAACAGGGTGGGGACGGCCGCGCCCCGGCCGCGGACCGTGGTCGGCTTGTAGTGGCGCATCTCCTCGATGTGCTCGATGTACGGCCGGATCTCGGCGAGGAAGTCCGGGAACAGCTCCGAGGTGCGGAAGCCCTCCAGGTGGTCCTCGGTGGAGGTCCAGGTGATGCGCAGGACGTAGTGCTCGAAGTCCTCCTCGCAGCGCGCCAGTTCGTAGTCGACGCACTGCGGGGCGGCCGCGAGCTGGACGGAGGCGTGGGTGTAGGCGGACAGGAACTCCGCCGAGCGGTCTTCCGGGATGCGGTAGCGGATGTACTCGACGGTCTCTGTGGTCATACGGCCACTCAAACACGGGCGGCGGGCGGAAGCACAGCGCGAAGGGCCCGCCGGAAACAGTGCTTCCGACGGGCCCCGACTGGCTTTTCGCTCAGATCACTTCGCGTAGTACGCGTTGTAGATCGAGATCGTCGACTTGTTGCCCTTCTTGTCGGCGATCTTGGCGTGGAAGGAGATGGCCTTCCCCTTCGCCGGGTTCTTCACGGTGATCTTGCCGCCCGAGACGGTGACCTTCTTCCAGGTCTGGCCGTAGTCGTACGACACGTACACCGCGAGGGACTTCAGGTTGGCGCCCTTGGCGGAGCCCTCGACGGTCAGCGGGATCTTGACCGTCTTGCCGGCCTCGACCCTGCTGTCCAGACCCGTGGCCGCGTTGAAGCGGACCATGGAGGCGGGCAGCTTGGTCAGGTCGGCCGACTTCTTGGACGAGAACGTCCAGCTCGCGTCGATCCGGGTGGAGGCCGCCGCGACCTTGACACTGCGCTTGACCGAGGTCGTCAGCTTGTACGAGGCCTGGCCGGCCGGGACCTTGAACGTCTTCTCGCCGAACAGCGGGTCGTCGTTCGAGCCGACCTTGACTCCGTTCCGGTACAGGGTGGTGTTCACCGAGGTGAAGACCGAGGAGCCGGCGTGGCCCATACCGTCCGCGAACAGCGGCAGGGAGCCGGAGATCTCGTTGCCGTCGCGGTAGAGACCGAAGACGGCGTTGAGGTGCGGGCCGAAGACCGCGGTGTTGAAGGTCTTGCTGTAGGACTTGCCGCCCTGGAAGGACTGCTCGGCACCGAGCGTGTAGTACGCGTCGGCGATCGGGAAGCCGTCCGGGTCGACACCGCTGTACTGCTCGAAGTCCATGCCCCACTTGACGCCGCTGAGGGTGGAAAGGTGCAGGGTGCGGGTGCCGGGCAGGGTCTGCTGGATGCCGATCGAGGAGGCGGAGAAGGAGCCGGGCAGCCAGCCCACGGCGTTGACCGAGCCCTTCTTGCCGCTCGCCGCCGCGCCCATGCCGACCTTGACCTCGGCCAGCTCGCTCGCCTTGTAGTGCTTGGTGTAGCCGGTGGCGAACTGCTTGACCTTGCCGCCGGCGACGGTGTCGTACTGCTCGGTGGCGCCCTTGCTCCAGTGGCCGTCGAACTGCTCGGTGAGCGAGCCGTCGGTCACCTGCGGACCGAAGTGCGCGGTGCGGAAGCCCGTGTACGAGTCCAGGAACCAGCCGTAGCCGTAACCGCCGTCGGGCGTGTCGACCTGGAAGCCGGGCGAGGCGAACTCCGACTTGGCGGCCGCGTCCGGCACGGTGATGTCGACCGGCTTGGCCTTGCGCGCGTCCAGCGTGACCGTCGTGTTCTTCGTGACGCTCAGCTTCGGCTGGACCAGCCAGTCGGCGCCCTTGGTGGCGTCCTCCGGGTCCACGAAGTACGCGGAGTTGAGGATGTAACCGCCCTTGGGCACGCGGACGGTGACCGAGCCGTCCTCCTCGTACGGCGAGAACCCCTTGCCGTTGGCGAGGCCGGAGATGCCGGTCAGGTCCGCGCTGTAGTTCTTGGCCGGCTTGCCGTCACGGTCGAGGACGGTCAGCGTGACGTCGTACGACTCCACCTCCCGCTGTACGGCCGCCGCCGTGCGCACGGTCTGGCCGTCGCCCGTCGCGGTGACGTACGCCGAGTAGGCGCCGTCGAGTGTGCCGCCCAGCTTGGTGTCGACGGTGACGTCGACGGAGGCCTTGCCGCCCGCCGGGACCGTCACCGTGGTGGCGCCCAGCTTGAAGAAGCCGGCCGGAGCGGCCTGCCCCTTGGGGTTGGTGGCCGTCGACGACAGCTTCAGCGTGACGTCCTTGGTACCGAGGTTGCGGTACGTCACCTGCTTGGTGACCGGCTTGTCGTCGGTGTGCGGCCACTGCTGCGTGCCGAAGCTCACCGACACCGGGTCGGCGATGACGGTCTGCTTGATGGCCCTGTCGACCTGGATACGGCCCGAACCCTGCTGGAACGGGGTGTACTTGCCGCCCTTGGTGGAGCCCGTCAGGGCGCCCTTCAGCTCGGCCCAACCCCAGTCCGGGTGCTCCTGCTTGAGGATCGCCGCGGCGCCCGCGACATGCGGGGTCGCCATCGACGTACCGGAGATGGTGAGGTAGCCGGCGGGCTTCTCGCCGACCTCCTTGGCGATGAGGCTGCCGGGGGCGGCGGCCGCGGTGATGTCCACGCCGGGCGCGGTCACGTCGGGCTTGATCTGCCCGTCGAGGCCGGGTCCGGTGCTGGAGAAGGACGCCAGCAGGTCCTTGTCGTCGACCGCGCCGACGGTCAGGGCGGAGGCGGCGCTGCCCGGGGAGCCGATGGTCTGGTCGCCGAAGTCGCCCTCGTTGCCGGCGGCGATGGCGAACAGGATGCCCTTGGTCTCCGAGAGCTTGTTGACCTCGGCTTCCAGCGGGTCGATCGCCGGGGTGTCGCCGCCGCCGAGGCTGAGGTTGACGACGTCGGCGCCCTGCTCGGCCGCCCACTCCATGCCGGCGAGGATCTGGGAGTCCTCGCCGTAGCCGTCGTCGCTGAGCACCTTGCCGTTGAGCAGCTTGGCGCCCGGCGCCACACCCTTGTACTTGCCGCCGGACTTCGCGCCAGTACCGGCCGCGATGGAGGCGACGTGGGTGCCGTGGCCGAACTTGTCGGTCGCGTCGGCGGAGGTGGAGAAGTTCTTCGCCGCGACCACCTGGTCCTTGAGGTCCGGGTGGGTCGCGTCGACACCGGTGTCCAGGACGGCGATCTTGACGCCCTTGCCGTCGTAGCCCTTGGCCCAGGCGGTCGGCGCGCCGATCTGCGGCACGGACTTGTCGAGGCTGGCCTTGCGGACGCCGTCGAGCCAAACGTGCGCGATGCCGGAGGCGGTCCTGTCGCCGTTGGTGACCGCGTCCCACAGCTCGGGCGCGTCCTCCTTCGGCGTCTGCACCGCGTCGGCGTTCAGGGAGGTCAGGGAGTGGCGGAGGGTGCCCGCGTCCCGGACGTCGTCCTTGGCCGCGCTCGCCGCGCCCCGGTAGCCGACGATCACCTTCAGTCCCTTGCTCTGGGACTTGCGGGTGGCGGCCTTGTTGAGCTCGGTGACGTCGAACAGCCGCTGGTCGAGCTTGCCGCTGGACACCAGGCGGACGACGTCGGACGGCAGCACGTAGGTGTGGCCGTCGGCCTTGCGGAGCTGCACCGGTATGTGTTCGCGGCCCTTCGCGGGCTCCAGGCCCACGACGCGGCCCTTGGCGTCGACGACGACGCGGTCACCGGTGATCAGGGTGATGCGGTGCTTGGGCGTGAGCTGCGCCTTGTTCGACTGCGAGACGCTCGCGGTCTGCTGCGCGTCCGCCGACGCCGGGCTGGTCATGCCCGCCGCGAGCGCTACCGCGGCCGCTGTGGCGATCGTGGCCGCGCATGCCTTTTTCACTTGTCTGCGCAAGTTTCCCCCTTGCAGAAGGACCGGGTGAATTCCCCGTTCACCCGGCCGGGGGCAGACTCGCACACACGTATGCGTGCACCCCCCGGTTCTCGCAGTATGCCGAGGGGTGATCACGACCTCAAGGGACAACTCCCCGACCGCAAGGTCTGTTACAAGACCGCCGGGTTCAGCGGGAGTTGGGGTTCCTCACCCGTTCAGGAGGCGGCGTTCTCCTTCACCGAGATCCGGCCCTTGCGGATGGTGGCGAGGCGCGGCGCCTTCCTCGCGATGGCGGAGTCGTGGGTGACCATGATGAAGGTCAGCCCCAGCTCCTTCCACATGCGTTCGAGTACGTCCATGATCTCGTCGCGCATCGACTCGTCGAGGTTGCCGGTGGGTTCGTCGGCGAGGAGCACCTTCGGCTGCTTGACGAGGGCGCGGGCGATGGCGACGCGCTGCTGCTGTCCACCGGACAACTCCGAGGGCAGGTGCCGCAGTCGCTCCCCCAGTCCCACGGAGCCGAGGGCCTCGGCCGCCCGCTCCCGCCGCTCCTTCACCTTGACGCCGAGGGGTACGAGGGCGGTCTCGACGTTCTCCTGGGCGGTGAGGGTGGGGATGAGGTTGAAGGACTGGAAGACGAAGCCGATGTTCTCGCTGCGGACCTTGGTCAGCCTGGCCTCCGACAACTTCGCCAGGTCGGTGCCGTCCAGGACGATTTCGCCCTCGGTGGGCTTGTCCAGTCCGCCGAGCATCTGGAGGAGGGTGGACTTGCCGCCGCCGGTGGGGCCCTGGATGACGAGACGGTCGCCGTCGGCGATGGTCAGGTCGACACCGGCGAGCGCGTCGACGGTGTCCTTGCCTCGGGAGTAGCGCTTGGTGACGCCTCTGAGTTCGTACATGGTGAGCTCCTGGGGTGGTGGGGATCGGGGGTGGTGCGGTGTGCTGTCGGCTGCGGCCCGGTGGGGGCTGGTCGCGCAGTTCCCCGCGCCCCTGAGTGGGTGCGGGCAAGGCATGCCCGGCTGCGCCCGCCTGGGGGCGCGGGGAACTGCGCGACCAGCCACGGCGCGTCCGCACCCGCGAGGCCACAGCGCGAGGCACATCCGTGGGCGCACCGGCGCCGTGGCGGACGCCCGCTACTCGACTCGGCGCAACGCGTCCGCCGGCCGCAGCCGCGACGCACGCCAGCCGCCGAACGCCCCGGCGATGAGACCGCCGGCCACCGCCAGGCCGACCGCGATCGCCACCGTCGTGAGACTGACCGGGGCGGTCAGGGCCACGTCCAGCGTCTTGGCGGCCACCTGGCGGCCGGGACCGCCGAAGCCACCGCCACCGCCACCGCCGGGACCACCCGTGCCACCGCCGCCGCCCCCGCCCAACTGCGCCTGAAGCGTCGGGCTGATGGCCGTGACGACGTACGCCCCCGCGAGACCGAGCGCGATCCCCAGCGCCCCGCCCAGCAGCCCGTTGACCATGGCCTCGCCGACGACCTGCCGGGTCACCCGGCCCGACTTCCAGCCCAGCGCCTTGAGCGTGCCGAACTCCCGCACCCGGCGCGAGACCGCGGACGAGGTGAGCAGTCCGGCGACGAGGAACGCGGCGACGAGCACGGCGATTGACAGCCACTTGCCGACGTTCGAAGCGAGCGACGACGCCGTCGACAGCGAGCCCGACACGGTGTCCGCGAGATCCGCCGAGGTCGTCACCGTCGTACCCGAGATGTTCTTCTGGATCGTCGACTTGACGGAGTCGATCTTCTGGGAGTCGGTCGCCTTGACGTAGATTGTGGTGACCTTGTTCTTCGAGTCGCTGAGGGTCTGCGCCTGCTTGAGCGGGACGTAGACGTTGGCGGCCGCGTCGCCGCTGTCCGCGGTGGCGATGCCGATCACCTTGTACTTGACGCTCTTGATGGTGACGGTGGAGCCGACCTTGAGCTTCTTCTCCTTGGCGTACGCGGAGTCGACGACGGCGACCTTGGCGTCGGTCTCGGTCGACGTGAAGGTACGGCCGCTGGTGATCCTGGAGGAGGTCAGCGGACCGAGGGCCGCCTTGGTGACGTCGGTGCCGAAGACGGAGTAGTTGTCGACGTCGAAGTCGGCGCCGCCGCCCTGCACCTCACCCTGCGGCTGGCCGGTGCCGCCGCCGTTCCGGCCGAAGCCGCCCTCGCCGCCCCCGTTGCCGTTCTGCTGGAACTGGCCGCGGGTGAACTGGCCGTTGATCTTGATGACCTGGAGGCTCAGTCCACCGACCGCGTCCGAGACGCCGGTCTGCTGGTCGACCTTGGCGACGGTGGCGGAGGACAGGGTCTGGAAGCCCTGGACCATCACCCGGTCGCTGCTCTGCTCCGAGTCTGAGTCGTTGTCCTGCGCGTCGAACCGGAAGCGCGGCCGGTCCGACGAACTGGCCTGCGGCTGGGCGGCCTTGGTGACGGTCATGTCGGTGCCCAGCCCGTACAACGACTGGAGCACCTTGTCCTGGGCCTTCCCCATGCCGGACGACACGGAACTGACCACGATGACCAGCGCGATCCCGAGCGCGAGCCCGGAGGCGACCACGAGGGCCGCCTTTCTGCGGCGGCGCAGTTCGCGCCTCAGGTAGGTGAAGAACATGGCCGCAAGCTAGGTACGGCGCGTGATGACTCCATAAGGCCCATATAAGAGCTGCATGAGAAGGCTGTGCTCAGCCCCGGAAACACCGATGCCGCCCCTGAGGACGGCATCGGAAAGCTGTGAACGGGCCCGGGGTCAGACCGCCGACCCCGCCTTCCAGTCCGCCCAGCTCAGGTTCCAGCCGTTGAGGCCGTTGTCCGGCGCCACCGTCTTGTCGCCGGTGTTCTTCACGACCACCACGTCGCCGACGATCGAGTTGGTGTAGAACCAGTAGCCCGCCGTGCCGGTGTCGTTGGCGCCCTTGGTGTCGGACAGGCCCACGCAGCCGTGGCTGGTGTTGACGCTGCCGAAGATGGACTTGGCGCCCCAGTAGTTGCCGTGCACGAAGGTGCCGGAGTTGGTGAGCCGGATGGCGTGCGGGACGTCCTTGATGTCGTACTCGGCCTTGCCGTCGTTGTCGGTGAAGCCGACGGTCGTGCCGTTCATCCGGGTTTCCTTGAACTTCTCGGACATCACCATGATGCCCTCGTAGGTCTTGTTCTCCGGGGAACCGGCCGAGATCGGGATGGTCTTGATCGTCGCGCCGTTGTGCGTGATCTTCATCTGCTTGGTCTTCGCGTCGACGTACGAGACCTGGTTGCGGCCGATCTTGAAGGTGACCGTCTTCTGCTGGACGCCGTAGACACCGGAGGCGCCCTCGACACCGTCGAGCGCGAGCTTCAGCGTGACGGTGGAGTTCTCCTTCCAGTAGTCCTCGGGGCGGAAGTCGATGCGGTTGGCGTTGAACCAGTGACCGACGACCTCCTGACCGCTGCTGGAGGAGACGGTGATGCCCTTCTGGACGGCCGCCTTGTTGGTGATCGCCTTGTCGAAGTTGATCGACACCGGCATGCCCACGCCGACGGTCGAACCGTCCTCCGGCGTGAAGTTGCCTATGAAGCTGTTGTTCGGGGAGACCGTCGTGAACGAGGCGTTCTCGTGGGCGACCAGGCCCGCGGAGTCCTTCGCCTCGGCGGCGACCTTGTAGGTCGTGGAGCGCTCGAGTTGCGTCTCGGGCTTCCAGCTCGTCCGGTCGGCGGACAGCTCGCCGGCGACCTTGGCGCCGTCGGCGGTCGTCATCGTCACGTCGGTGAGCGTGCCCTTGCTCACGGTGACGGCGGCGGAGTTGTTGATGGAGGCGTTGTCGGTGCCGTCCTTGGGCGTGATCCTGATCTCGGCCTTGGAGCTCTCCTTGGCCGCCGCCTCGTCGGCCTTGGCCTGTGAGGTGTCGCTGCCACCGCCGTTCGACGCGGAGTCGTCTCCACCGGAACAGGCCGAGAGCACCAGCACTCCGCCGAGCAGAGCGGACGCGACCGTCAGGCCCCTGCGCCGCTTACTGACCGTCATCACACGCTTCTCCATCGTTGCCGAATCCCAGAAATCCCGAGAGTCCCCGCCAATAAAACAAAACGCTACGACCGGTTCGTCCCGTTCCACCGTCCGAGGAGGTGTGGGGCACACCACGTCCGCCGTTGCGGCAGGTGCGTCTGTCGGTCCGTGCGACCCCTGAGACGACGAAACCCCGGGCGGCGGTTGCCGCCCGGGGTCACGATTTTCCCCAGCGCGCTCAGCCGACGACCTCTTCTTCCTCGTCCTCCTCGACATCATCCTCGTCGAGGTCCCAGTCCGGCGAATCCGGGTCGTAGTCGATCCGTTCGCTGCTCCAGGAAGCCTGGGCCAGTTCGACCCCCTGCACCTCCCCGACCAGGTCGAACGGGTCCACGAGATACGCGAGGGCCTCCGCAGTGTCTTCCGTCACAGCGCCCTCGGCGTGCGCCCGCTCGTCGTCCGGCATGTCCGGATCCTCCGCGATCCGCGCCAGCGCGGCCCGGGTCACCGCGTCCTGGTCGTCGACCTCGACGACGAGTTCCACCCGAAGCCGTACAAAACGTGATGTCTCTTCAGTGCTCATGCCCGGAGCGTAAAGCCCATGCCTCCCGTGACTTTCCCGTGACCCGCGCCTTTCACTAACATCGCCCCACACGGCCAATTCGCCAGCACCACAAGGGGATCGATATTCCGTGTCATCCGTTCGTCGTCCGTTGCTGACCGCCACCGCCGCGGGGACCCTGCTGGGTGCCCTGTGGTTCGTCCCGTCCGCCAACGCGTCCCAGGACACCCCGGCGAGAACAGCGCCGTCCGTGCAGGCCACCACGCAGGCGCGGGCCACGACCACGAGCGCGGAGACGTCCACGGACGCCCCCCGGCTCGCCGACACCGGCAGCTTCGACACCACGCCGTACGTCGTCGGCGGCACCCTCTTCCTCACGCTGGGTGCGGGCTTCGTCGTCTATTCCGTACGCCGGGAACGCCTCGGGTTTTAAACGCGCTTGACGATCTCTTGGCGAGACCTTCATAGTCCGCTCATGAAGAGATCATCGAGGGCGCGCATAGGTGCCACGGCGACCGTGAGCGTGCTGTCGCTCGCCCTCGTCACGGGATGCGGCGGAGGTTCGGACGACGACTCCAAGGGGTCCGGTACGTCCGAGGGGGCCGGCGCCTCCTCCTCCGCGAGCTCGGCCCCGGCCGCGAAGGCCCGCAGCGCGGCCGAACTGGAGAAGCTGCTCCTCGCCAAGGGCGATGTCGCCGGGTACGACGTCGACCCGGGTGACGACACCCTGCCGAAGACCAAGAACGCCGTGAAGGCCGACAAGTCCGCGTGCGCGCCGCTCGCCTACGCGCTGTCCGGCCTCCCGCCGGCCGACACCGATGCGAGCGCGAACAACACCGTCACCTCGCAGACCTCCACACCGTCCCCCGGCGAGGCCGACATCGAGGACGCCTTCGACGTCGACATGACCATCGTGGGCCTGTCCTCCTACGAGGGCGACGGCGCCGAGAAGGCGGTCAAGGCCGTCTCCGACGGGATCGCCGCCTGCTCCGGCGGCTTCGGCATCGCGGCCGAGGGCGAGAACCTCAAGATCACCAAGGTCGCCGCGGGCAAGGCCTCCGGCAAGGGCGACCAGTCGGTGGCCTTCGCCGTGAACTCCGACATGGACGGCGAGGGCACGGCCACCTTCGGCGTCGACGTGGTCCGCGTCGGCAGCACCGTCTCCACGTACTACACGGTCGACTTCGCCTCGCTGGGCAGCGGCAAGGCGGCCACCGTGCCGACCGCCGTGCTCGACGCTCAGGTGGCCAAGCTCAGGTGACACCGAGGGCCCCCGCCGCAGTCGTACGGCAGGGGCCCTTCGTCCTGTCTACCGCAGCGGGCCGGTGACGGCCTCCACGGCCGACACCAGGCGCCCCTCCCGCACGAACACGTCGGCCGCCGCGAGGTCCGGCGCCAGGAACCGGTCGGGCCCCGGCCCCTCGACACCCGCCTTGCGTACGGCGGTGATGGCGGCCTGCGTGGCCGGTGCCGGAGTCAGGCCCTCGCGCAGCTCGACGGCGCGCGAGGCGGCGTAGAGCTCCACGGCGAGCACCCGGGTGAGGTTGTCGACGGCGGTGCGCAGTTTGCGCGCGGCCGACCACCCCATCGATACGTGGTCCTCCTGCATCGCGGACGAGGGGATCGAGTCCGCGGACGCGGGAACGGCCAGCCGCTTCAACTCACTGACCAGCGCGGCCTGGGTGTACTGGGCGATCATCAGCCCGGAGTCCACGCCGGCGTCGTCGGCGAGGAACGGCGGCAGCCCGTGGGACCGGTTCTTGTCGAGCAGCCGGTCGGTGCGCCGCTCGGCGATCGACGCGAGGTCGGCGACGGCGATGGCGAGGAAGTCCAGCACGTAAGCGACGGGCGCGCCATGGAAGTTGCCGTTGGACTCGACGCGACCGTCGGGCAGCACCACCGGGTTGTCGACCGCGGACGCCAACTCCCGCTCCGCCACCAGCCGGGCGTGGGCCAGGGTGTCCCGCCCGGCACCGGCGACCTGCGGCGCGCAGCGCACGGAGTAGGCGTCCTGGACGCGGGGCGCGTCGTCCTGGTGGTGCCCGGTGAGCTCCGAACCCTTCAGCACGGCCAGCATGTTGGCGGCGGAGGCGCCCTGGCCCGGGTGCGGCCGGATGGCGTGCAGTTCGGGAGCGAGCACCTTGTCGGTGCCGAGCAGGGCCTCCAGCGACAGGGCGGCGGTGATGTCGGCGGACTTGTAGAGCATGTCGAGGTCGGCGAGGGCCATGACCAGCATGCCGAGCATGCCGTCGGTGCCGTTGAGAAGGGCGAGGCCCTCCTTCTCCCGCAGTTCGACGGGCGCGATCCCGTGCTCGGCGAGCAGCTCGCCGGCGGGCCGTACGACACCGTCGGGCCCCTCGGCGTCCCCTTCTCCCATCAGGGTGAGAGCACAGTGCGACAGGGGCGCGAGATCCCCGGAGCACCCCAGGGAGCCGTACTCGTGGACGACCGGGGTGATCCCGGCGTTGAGCACGTCGGCCATGGTCTGCGCGACCTCGGGCCGCACTCCCGTGTGTCCGGAGCAGACGGTCTTGAGCCGCAGGAACATCAGTGCCCGTACGACCTCCCGCTCCACCGGCGCCCCCATGCCCGCGGCGTGCGAGCGGACGATGTTGCGCTGCAGTTGGGCCCGGAGCTCCTGGCTGATGTGCCGGGTCGCGAGGGCGCCGAAGCCGGTGCTGACGCCGTAGACGGGCTCGGGCTTGGCCGCGAGGGCGTCCACGATCCCGCGGGCCGCGGCGAGGGCGGCGACCGCCTCCTCGGAGAGCTCGACACGGGCACCGTCCCGCGCCACGGCAAGGACGTCGGACGCGGTGACCCCGGACGTCCCCACCACCACAGTGTGCATATCCATATTCAGGAGCGTACGCACTGAATTCCAGGATGTCACTACTGGGTCGGGGTTGCGCCCCTTACCACCGGCGGCCCTCAGGCCGGGCGCCCGCGGAACGTCCGCCGCTCGGCCGTCCGCCCGGAAGGGGCCGCGTCGGCCAGCCGTACGACGGGGTCGTCGGGGCCGCCGCGGCCCGCGACGACAGGCCGGTCCGCACGCTCGGCCTTGGCCCGGTACTGCGCCGCGTCGGCGAGCCGGAAGAGCCGGCGGGCGGACCGCACGGGCCCGATCGGATCCGCGGTGGAGGCGACCCCGCAGGCCACGCCCTCCCCCAGCTCCAGCTCCCCGGCCCGACGGCAGAGCTCGTCGGCGGCCCCGACCACGTCGTCGGCGGGCGGTCCGACGGCGAGCAGACAGAACTCGTCCCCGCCCAGCCGCGCCGCCAGGGCGCCCGGCAGCATGGCCCCGCACAGCGACAGCACCGAACCGAAACGTTCCAGCAGCCGGTCGCCCACGGCGTGCCCCTGGGTGTCGTTGACCCGCTTCAGCCCGTTGAGGTCACAGACGACGAGACTGACGACGACCCCGTCCCTCTTGTGCCGGTCGACGGCCTCGTCGAGCCGCGCGTCCACCGCCCGGCGGTTGGCGAGCCCGGTCAGCGCGTCCGTGAAGGCCAGCCGTCTCGCCTCCTCCAGCCGCTCGGCCTGGGCGATCCCGGCGGCGACGACGGCCGCCAGTACGGTCGCGAAGTCGGCGTCCTCCCGGCCGAAGACGGGGGCACCGGTGGGCCGGGCGACGTACAGCTCCCCCCAGGCCCGTCCGTTCAGCACGATGGGGGCGACCACGCAGCTCCCGCGGCCCCTCCGGCGGAGCGCGGCGACCCGCTGGTGCACGTATCCGGGCCGGCCCCCGGCCGCCGGGCCCGCCGCCGTCTCGACCCACGCATTGGGCTCGCCGCCCCCGGCCCAGCGCTCGTGCAGGAACTCGGTGATCTCCGGGAACTGGTGCACGGGGTAGGCCTCGCCCTCGGGGAACTCCTCCTCGCCGGCGGCCCGGTCCCCCACGTTCACCAGCACCCTGAGCCGGCCCAGCTCCCGCTCCCACACGGACAACGCGGCGAAGCTCCCGCCCAGCGCACGGCACGCCCCGGCGGCGGCGGCCCGCCACGCCTCCCGCGAGCCGTGGGCTGCCGCCATGCCCTGCGCCAACGCGACGACCGCGGCCAGCCGGATGTCCTCACCCATCAGTCCAGGTTAAGGATGATTTGACCGGGTGCCGGAATGCGGTTGGGCCGTTAGAGAACTTACGCCACGGAAGATGCCGGGGTCGGTCGCCGGGGGGCGCGGTTGCCGGGGGTGCGGTTGCCGGGAGGGTGCGATTGCCGGGGGTGCGGTTGCCGAGAGGTGCGGTTGCCGGGAGGGTGCGGGTCCGGTGGGGGCCGGTCGCGCAGTTCCCCGCGCCCCTGGGTCGGCCAGGCGAACCCTCGCACAGACGCGCAGACCGCCGCAGACCTCTAGGGGCGCGGGGAACTGCGCGAAAAACGCCCGCCCCCTCCGGACCTCAAGAGGCCGCCGCAGGTACCCCCGTCAAACCGCCGGAGGCCACCGCGGTGTCCGGCGTTCGTTGAACGCCGCCACCCCCTCCGCCCGGTCCCCCGAGAAGGCCACCGCCCGCCACGCCGCGTCCTCCACCTCAAGCCCGGCCCGCAGATCCAGCCCCTGCCCGAGCCGCAGCGCACGCTTCGCCGCCCGCAGCCCCACGGGCGAGTTCGCGGCGATCCGGCGCGCGAGCGCCAGCGCCTCCGTCCGGTCCTCCCCGGCGTCCACGAGCTGATCCACGAGCCCCAGCTCACGGGCCTCCGCCGCCTCCACCCGGCGCGCGGTGAAGATCAACTCGGCGGCGCGGGCCGCCCCCACCCGCCGGGGCAGCAACTGCGTCCCGCCGCCGCCGGGGATCACTCCCACCGACACCTCCGGCAGCCCCACCACCGCCGTACGGTCGGCCACGATCAGGTCGCACGACAGCGCCAGCTCGAACCCCCCGCCCAGCGCGAACCCGTGCACCGCGGCGATCGTCGGCACGGGCAGCTCCAGCACGCCCGTGTACGCGCCCCGGGCCACCGGCCGCTGCCGTACCAGATCCGCGTCGCTGAAGGAGTTCCGCTCCTTGAGGTCGGCCCCCACGCAGAAGGCCCGCTCGTGCGTGGAGGTCAGCACGACCACCCGCACCCCCTGGTCGCCCCCCAGCGCGGCACAGGCGGCGGCGACGGACCGGGCCATCTCCGTGGAGACCGCGTTCATCGCCTTGGGCCGGTCGAGGACCAGCTCGGCGACGCTCCCCTCCTCGTGCCGCCTCACCAGCACGAACTCCCCGAACCGCTCCTCACCCATGACACCCTCCCGGTTAACGCGGGTTAACAAGAACGCTCCGATCATCGCAGCCCCGTCCCCGCCGCGAAAGGTTCCCGCCGATCCACCCGACACCCCGTTCGAGTGACATCCCGCCCAACTCCCCCTCGACCGCCCACGCCAGCGCATAACGTGCGCCCCGCCACGGTGCAGGGGGCGCGGGCACCCAGGGGAGGAACCATGACGGCGACGATGACGACCACGACAGCCATCGCGGAGGACGGCGGCACCCGCCTGTTCGGACCGCGCGGCCGCCATCGCAAGCCCCGCCCCCGCAAGGTCCTGCTCGCCGCGGGGGGCCTCGCCCTGGCCGCGGGCGCGTTGAGCCTCGTACGACTGACCCACGACACGGGAGCGGGCGGCTTCGGCG
Organism: Streptomyces sp. NPDC107471; assembly: GCF_055582845.1. Taxonomy (NCBI): domain Bacteria; kingdom Bacillati; phylum Actinomycetota; class Actinomycetes; order Kitasatosporales; family Streptomycetaceae; genus Streptomyces; species Streptomyces sp. NPDC107471. Next base: position 489,627 of record NZ_JBVJPC010000002.1, read on the forward strand.
CCGCGGAACCCGACCCCCAGGCCGCTCCGGGCACGGGCACGGACCTCGGCAGCGGCCCCGGCACGGACCGGGCGACGAACGCCGCCGCGACCCTGGACGCCGTCCCGGAGGCGAGCCCGTCGTCGACCACGGTGATGGGCGGGGTCTCCGCGACCCCGACACCGGGCGTCTCCCCCGCCCCCTCGGGGTCCGCGACCGCCGTCCCCCTGCCCTTCGCGGCGGCTCCCACGACGATCCCGGAGGCACCGAACACCCAGGCACCGGCACCGGCCCCCACGACCAGCACCGCGCCCCGCGCACCCCACGCCCCGGCGACGACCGCCGCCCCGCAACCGGCCCGGACCACGTCCGCACCGGCCGCGGCTCCCACTCCTCAGCCCACCCGCTCGACCCGGCCCGACCCGGGCCTGTGCGTGCCGGTCATCGGTCTGTGCGTGCGGCAGGGAAGCTAGGAGGGGGCCATGTCCCTGCGGGTCAGCAGCCAGGGCTCGACGACACCGAGGCCACGGACCGGCCGCTGCCACATCGGCTGGAGCGCGAAGCGGTACGTCGGCGGGTCCTCGCCCTCCTTCTCGGCGGTGGCCGCGGCCTCGGCCGCCTCCGCCTCGGAGGCGGGCGCCTCGCCGGTGCGGATCAGCTCCTCGGCGAACGCGCTGTCGACGAGGACGGCGTCGCGGGGAGCTATCGAGGTCAGCCGGGAGGCGAGGTTCACCGTCGTCCCGAAGACATCACCCATCCGGGTGGTCACCGTGCCGAAGGCGATGCCGACGCGCAGCTCGGGCATGGTCTCGTCGTTCGCCATGGTCTCGATGAGCCGCAGGGCGATCTCGGCGGCCACCGCGGCGTCGTCGGCCGCGTACAGCACCTCGTCACCGAGGGTCTTGATGAGCCGCCCGCCCCTGGCCGCCACCAGGTCCGCGGCGGTGGTCTCGAAGGCCTCGACGAGCTCGCCGAGTTCCTCCTCCTCCATCCGGCGGGTCAGCCGCGTGAACCCGACGAGGTCGGCGAAGCCGACGCACAGCCGCCGGTCGACCATCTCCTCGTCGTCGGCGGCCTGCACGACCCGGCCGGCCGAGGCGGCGAGCTGGCGGCGCCAGACGTAGACGAGGAACTCCTCCAGCTCGGGCAGGAGCAGCTCGATGATCGGGTACGTCACCTCGGTGCGGGTCATGCCCGGTTCCGGGGGCTCGGTCAGGCCCTCCAGGAAGGAGTCGATCTGCCACTCGGCGAGCCGGGCGGTGGTCTGCCCGGTGGACCGCGCCACCTGCACGGCCATGGCCTCGCTCAGCAGCCCCGCCTCGACGAGACCGGCGAGCCGGCGCAGCGCGAGGACGTCCGCCTCGGTGAACGCCTTGGCCTGGCCGACGTCGGCGAAGCCCATCGCCCGCCAGAAGCGGGTGGCCAGCTCCATGGAGACGCCGGCGGTGCGGGCCGCCTGAAAGGGGGTGTAGCGCCGCTCGGCGCCGAGGATGAGCTGCTCGAGACGCACGGCGAGCGGGTGCGGGATCGCGTCCGCGCCGGAGCCCGTGTCGTCTGCGGTCACGCCTGCTGCCCTTCCGATCTGTCACGGTCAGGTATCGACCGGCCTCAACTGTACGGCAGGTGTGCGGTAGCTCACTCACCCCTGCACAGGTCGCAGGTGGACGATGTCCCCCGCCCCCACCGGCTCCTGGACGCCCTCCTCCGTCGCGATCACCAGCCGGCCGTCACCGTCGACGGCCACCGCCTCCCCCACCACCGCGCGATCACCCGGCAGCTCCGCCCGTACCGTCCTTCCCAGCGTCGCGCACCCCGCCGCGTACGTCTCCTGGAGACCGCTCACCGCCGGGTCGCCGGCCGCCGCGCGCCAGCGGCCGTACCACTCCTCCAGGGAGCGCAGGACGGCCCGCAGCAGGGGGTCCCGGTCGGTGCTCACCGCTCCGGCCAGGGCCAGCGAACCCGCGGTGGGGACGGGCAGCTCGTCCTCCCTGAGGGTGACGTTGATGCCGACGCCGATGACGACCCCGTCCTCGCCGGCCCGTTCGGCGAGGATGCCGCCGGCCTTGCGTTCCTCGCCGCCCACGGTGACCAGGAGGTCGTTGGGCCACTTGAGGGCCGTGTCCACGCCGGCCGACCGGGACAGGCCCGTGGCCACCGCGACCCCGGTGAGCAGGGGCAGCCAGCCCCAGCGGGCGACCGGCACCTCGCGGGGCGCCAGCAGGACGGAGAAGAAGAGGCCCGAGCGGGGCGGCGCCGTCCACCGGCGGTCCAGGCGGCCGCGGCCGGCGCTCTGTTCCTCGGCGACGAGGACCGCGCCCTCGGCCGCCTTGCCCGCGGCGGCGCGGCCGACCAGGTCGGAGTTGGTGGAGCCGGTGCCGGCCAGCACCTCGATCCCGGACCACAGCCCGCCCTCCCGCACCAGCCCGCGGCGCAGCGCGGCGGCGTTGAGGGGCGGCCGGTCGAGGTCCGACCAACGGCTGTCGTCTCCTGAAACATCTCGCGGCGTCATGCAAGCCACCCTAGGTGTGTGAAACGCCGCACTGCTGATTCGTAGGGGCACCACTACTCTACGGATGAGTAACCGTCCCCCCTTTTGAGCAGGCAGGGAGCCGCATCCCGATGTCCGAGCCGGAAGAGATCGACATCCACACCACCGCGGGCAAGCTCGCGGATCTCCAGCGCCGCATCCAGGAGGCGACGCACGCCGGCTCCGAACGTGCCGTCGAGAAGCAGCACGCCAAGGGCAAGTTGACGGCCCGTGAGCGCATCGACCTGCTCCTCGACGAGGGCTCTTTCGTCGAGTTGGACGAGTTCGCCCGGCACCGCTCCACCAACTTCGGGCTCGAGCAGAACCGGCCGTACGGCGACGGGGTCGTCACCGGGTACGGCACGGTGGACGGCCGCCCCGTCGCCGTGTTCTCCCAGGACTTCACCGTCTTCGGCGGTGCGCTGGGCGAGGTCTACGGCCAGAAGATCGTCAAGGTGATGGACTTCGCGCTGAAGACCGGCTGCCCGGTCATCGGCATCAACGACTCCGGCGGCGCCCGTATCCAGGAGGGCGTGGCCTCGCTGGGCGCGTACGGCGAGATCTTCCGCCGCAACACCCACGCCAGCGGTGTCATCCCGCAGATCAGCCTGGTCGTCGGCCCCTGCGCGGGCGGGGCCGTGTACTCCCCGGCGATCACCGACTTCACGGTGATGGTCGACCAGACCTCGCACATGTTCATCACCGGCCCGGACGTCATCAAGACGGTCACCGGCGAGGACGTCGGCTTCGAGGAGCTGGGCGGCGCCCGCACCCACAACTCCGTGTCGGGCGTGGCCCATCACATGGCCGGGGACGAGAAGGACGCCGTCGAGTACGTCAAGCAGTTGCTGTCGTACCTGCCCTCCAACAACCTGTCCGAGCCGCCGGTCTACCCGGAGGAGGCGGACCTCTCGATCACCGACGAGGACCGCGAGCTGGACACGCTCGTCCCGGACAGCGCGAACCAGCCGTACGACATGCACACGGTGATCGAACACATCCTGGACGACGCCGAGTTCTTCGAGACGCAGCCGCTGTTCGCGCCGAACATCCTCACCGGCTACGGCCGTGTCGAGGGCCACCCGGTCGGCATCGTCGCCAACCAGCCCATGCAGTTCGCCGGTTGTCTCGACATCACCGCGTCGGAGAAGGCGGCCCGCTTCGTCCGCACCTGCGACGCCTTCAACATCCCGGTGATCACCTTCGTGGACGTCCCCGGCTTCCTCCCGGGCGTCGACCAGGAGCACGACGGCATCATCCGCCGCGGCGCCAAGCTGATCTACGCCTACGCGGAGGCCACGGTCCCGCTGATCACGGTGATCACCCGCAAGGCCTTCGGCGGCGCGTACGACGTCATGGGCTCCAAGCACCTCGGCGCGGACATCAACCTCGCCTGGCCCACCGCCCAGATCGCCGTGATGGGCGCCCAGGGCGCGGTCAACATCCTGCACCGCCGCACGATCGCGGAGGCCGAGGCCGCCGGCGACGCGGAGGCGACCCGGGCCCGGCTGATCCAGGAGTACGAGGACGCCCTCCTCAACCCCTACATCGCGGCCGAGCGCGGTTACATCGACTCCGTGATCATGCCGTCGGACACCCGCCGCCATGTGGTCAGGGGCCTGCGTCAGCTCCGTACCAAGCGTGAGTCCCTGCCTCCGAAGAAGCACGGCAACATCCCCCTCTAGCCCTGCCGGGAGCCGTCATGAACATCAAGGTCGTACGGGGAAACCCCACCCCGGAGGAGCTCGCAGCCGCCCTGGCGGTGGTCCGGGCCCGCGCCGCGGCGGCGACCTCGTCGCCGTCCGGCGCGGAGGAGCGGAAGGCCGCGTGGTCCGACCCGTCCCGCATCGCGGGCCGCCGCCTGCCCCAGCCGGGGCCGACGGCCTGGTCCCGCACGTACTGGCCGGCCTAGAGGACGGCCGACAGCGCTTCGGCCATCACCTCGTATCCGAGATCGTTCGGGTGCAGGTGATCGCCGAAGTCGTACGACGGACGCAGCCGGTCCGGGTCAGCCGGATCGGCCGTCACGCGGGCGAGGTCCACCACCGCGTCGTACTCGCCGGAGCAGCGCACCCACTCGTTCACCTCGTGCGACACCTTCGCCGCGTGCTCGCCCCAGTGGTCCGAGCCCCCGAACGGCAGCAGGGTGGCCCCGATCACCCGCAGCCCCCGCGCCTGCCGTAGCAACTCCCGGTGCCCGGCGATGAGTTCGGCCGCCTCCACGACCGGTGCGGGCTTGTAGGTGGGCTGCTCGTCGGTCTCGCTGAACCCGATGTCGTTGAGCCCCAGCAGCACGGCCACCGTGTCCACCCCGGCGAGTTCCAGCACGTCCCGCCGGAACCGTCGCACGCCCCGCTCGCCGTACCAGGCGGAGTCGTTGAGCAGCAGGTTGCCGCCGATCCCGGCGTTGAGCACCGGCCGCCCGCTCACCCGGGCCAGCGCGTCGGACCAGCGGCGGTTGGCGCCCACCGTGGAGCCGAAGCCGTCGGTGAGGGAGTCCCCGAAGAGGGCGATCCCGTCCGTGCGCCCGGCGTCCGTCTCGACGGCGGTCAGGAAGTACCAGGACTCGCTCACCGCGTCGAAGCCCTCCCCGCCGGTGTCGGTCAGCAGGTCGCCCTGCCCCCGGTAGCTCGGCGTGAAGGCCTGGGCGTGGAAGGTCGCGGGTCCGGTCGCGGTGTCGAAGTGCAGGGTGACCGTCACCGACTCCCCCGCCGCCACGGCGAGTTCGACCGGCTCGCTCACCAGTGAACCCCGGGCGGGGATCTCGTCGGCGAGCGTGAGGGTGCGCAGGGATCCCGGCTCGACGCCCGCGCCCGTGGCCGTACGGCCGATCGTCGCGCCCGCGAGCCGGACCGGTGAGGTGCCGTACGCGTGCGACAGCCGGACCCGCACCCGTCCCCCTCCCGCCGACAGCCGGACGACCTGGCGCACGGACTGCCGCCAGAAGCCCTCGCGGGACCAGTTGGGGGTGAAGCCCTCGGCGGGGAGCTGGGGCGAGGTGGACCAGGCGGTGGTGAACACGGACGTACCCCTCTGTCGGACTGTTAATGGAACCACAGTACCGTTAAGTGAAGTTGAGTACGCGTACTCAGGCGCCTTCCGTGAAATCGCCGCACGCTGGAGACCATGCTGTGGTCCGACCCCGAGAACGAACCGCCGAAGGAACTGCGCGACATGCAGGACATGCTTCGGCGGCTGAGCGTCTTCCTGGCGCTCGCCATGGTGCTCGCGATGATCGTGATCGGGCTGCGCTGACCGGACTACGCTGACCGCATGACCGATCAGCCGCGCCGCCGACTCGTGCTCGCCTCCCAGTCCCCCGCCCGGCTGGGCCTGCTGCGACAGGCCGGCCTCACTCCCGAGGTGCTCGTGAGCGGGGTCGACGAGGACGCCGTCACCGCCCCCACCCCCGCCGAACTGGCCCTCGCCCTCGCCGAGGCGAAGGCCTCCGTCGTGTCCGCGAAGCCCGAGGTCAAGGGCGCGCTGGTGATCGGCTGCGACTCGGTGCTCGACCTGGACGGCGAGGCACTGGGCAAGCCGGCCGACGCCGAGGAGGCGACGGCCCGCTGGAAGGCCATGCGCGGACGCGCGGGCACCCTGCAGACCGGCCACTGCGTCTACGACACCACGAGCGGCCGGTACGTCTCGGCGGTCGCCTCCACCGTCGTCCGCTTCGGCGAGCCGACCGACGAGGAGATCGCCGCCTACGTCGCCTCCGGCGAACCCCTTTACGTCGCCGGGGCGTTCACCCTGGACGGCCGCTCGGCCCCGTTCATCGAGGGCATCGACGGCGACCACGGCAATGTGATCGGCCTCAGCCTGCCGCTGCTGCGCCGACTGCTGGCCGAACTGGGCGTCGGCATCACGGAGCTGTGGGCGCCGGCGGAGGCGTGAGCGGCGAGCCGCCGACCCCCTGGGGGCCCTCCGGCCCCTCCGGACCACCGGGGCCCGGGGCGTCGTGCGGCTCCGCCGCGACCGGGCCCCGCCGGCCGTCGTAGGTGACCAGCACGAGCACGATCAGGCCGAGCATCACGATCATGAAGAGGAACTGGGGGCGGCCGATCAGCGCCCAGGCGACCGCGGCCAGCAGGCCGTGCACCACGGCGGCGCTGATCAGCAGGACCCGGCCGAACCCGGCGGGCTGCCGGTCGCGCACCGCCACCAGCAGGGCGACCAGCGCGCACAGCGCGAAGTAGAGACCGAAGACGATCCCGCCGATCTTCGAGGACATCGACATCGCGTCCGGGTCCAGTCCGGCCAGGGACATGTTCTGCGCGTCGACGAGATTGCCCATGACCCAGTTCAGCATCGCCACGCCGAGCGCCTCGACGAACAGGACGACCGCCACGACCCACGCCACCGGCCTGCGTATCACCGGTCCCCACCCACTTTCGAGCCGTGCTCTTGTTACCCGAAGTACGTTCGATACAGCGCGAACGCTACTAACGGGTAAACCGCGGGACAAGGGTTCGGCCGCGGGCAAAGAATCATTGGGCCATTCGTAGGGACTCCACAAAGAATCGGAGTGGTCCGCAGCACGCTCTCACAGAGACCTTGACCACAGAGGAGGGCTAGGGTTTCCGGGAGGAGTCCTGCGTACCGAGGTGCGACAAGGGATTTCGCGGGTCGTGCAAGCTCGCATCACGCTCCGTGTGGGGAAGCTCACCACAGGGGACGGGTCGAAGAGCCGTGTCGGCAGTCCCTAAACTCGGCTTGTTTCAAGGAGGGAGCCTCAATCGTGCGCAAGGTGCTCATCGCCAACCGTGGCGAAATCGCTGTCCGCGTTGCCCGGGCCTGCCGGGATGCCGGTATCGCGAGCGTGGCCGTGTACGCCGACCCGGACCGGGACGCTCTGCATGTCCGCGCCGCGGATGAGGCGTTCGCCCTGGGCGGTGACACCCCGGCCACCAGCTACCTGGACATCGAGAAGGTCCTGGGCGCCGCGCGTGAGTCGGGCGCGGACGCCATCCATCCGGGCTACGGCTTCCTCTCCGAGAACGCCGAGTTCGCGCAGGCGGTCCTGGACGCGGGCCTGATCTGGATCGGCCCGCCCCCGCAGGCCATCCGCGACCTGGGTGACAAGGTCGCCGCCCGGCACATCGCCCAGCGCGCCGGCGCCCCCCTGGTGGCGGGCACCTCCGACCCGGTCTCCGGTGCCGACGAGGTCGTGGCCTTCGCCGAGGAGCACGGCCTGCCCATCGCCATCAAGGCCGCCTTCGGCGGTGGCGGCCGCGGTCTGAAGGTCGCCCGCACCCTCGAAGAGGTCCCCGAGCTGTACGACTCGGCGGTCCGCGAGGCGGTCGCCGCCTTCGGTCGCGGCGAGTGCTTCGTCGAGCGCTACCTGGACCGCCCCCGGCACGTGGAGACCCAGTGCCTGGCCGACAAGCACGGCAACGTGGTCGTCGTCTCCACCCGTGACTGCTCCCTCCAGCGCCGCCACCAGAAGCTGGTCGAGGAGGCGCCCGCGCCCTTCCTCTCCGACGAGCAGGTCGCCGAGCTGTACCGCGCCTCCAAGGCGATCCTGAAGGAAGCCTCCTACGAGGGCGCCGGCACCTGCGAGTTCCTGGTCGGCCAGGACGGCACGATCTCCTTCCTGGAGGTCAACACCCGCCTCCAGGTCGAGCACCCGGTCACCGAGGAGGTCGCCGGCATCGACCTGGTGCGCGAGATGTTCCGCATCGCCGACGGCGAGGAACTGGGCTACGGCGATCCCGAGCTGCGCGGCCACTCCTTCGAGTTCCGCATCAACGGCGAGGACCCGGGCCGCAACTTCCTCCCGGCCCCCGGCACGGTCACCAGGTTCGAGGCCCCCTCCGGCCCGGGCGTGCGCCTGGACGCCGGCGTCGAGTCCGGCAGCGTCATCGGCCCCGCCTGGGACTCCCTCCTCGCGAAGCTGGTCGTCACCGGCGCCACCCGCGAGCAGGCCCTCCAGCGCGCCGCCCGCGCCCTGGAGGAGTTCCAGGTCGAGGGCATGGCCACCGCCATCCCCTTCCACCGCGTGGTCGTCAAGGACCCGGCGTTCGCCCCCGAACTGACCGGCTCCAGCGACCCGTTCACGGTCCACACCCGCTGGATCGAGACCGAGTTCGTCAACGACATCAAGCCCTTCGCGGCCCCGGCCGACACCGAGGCCGAGGACGACACGGACCGCGAGACGATCGTCGTCGAGGTCGGCGGCAAGCGCCTGGAGGTCTCGCTGCCCTCCTCGCTCGGCATGTCGCTGGCCCGCACCGGCCTCGCCGCGGGCGCCAAGCCCAAGCGCCGGGCGGCCAAGAAGTCCGGCCCGGTGGCCTCCGGCGACACCCTCGCCTCCCCGATGCAGGGCACGATCGTCAAGATCGCCGTCGAGGAGGGCCAGGAGGTCAAGGAGGGCGACCTCGTCGTCGTCCTGGAGGCGATGAAGATGGAGCAGCCGCTCAACGCGCACAAGTCCGGCACCATCAAGGGCCTGTCCGCCGACGTCGGCGCCTCCATCACCTCGGGTGCGGCAATCTGCGAGATCAAGGACTGAGCGCACCTCGTACGCCCGATGCCGCGACGGCATCCCGAGGCGCCCCGCGGACCGGAGCAGTCGGTCCGCGGGGCGTCTCGCTTCCCCGTCCCCCGAGACGGTGGTCTCGCACGGCCCGCGCCCAGCCGGTGCCCCGGCGGACGAGGGCCAGGCCAGCGCTGGCTAAGGTGACGGCCCCCATGCAGAAGGACAGCGCGGTCGCGCGACGCCGATCACGTATCCGCAGACGTTGAGCGGCATGGACACGATCAGCAGCCAGGCGCCCCAGGCCGGGACCAGCCGGCCGCGCAGCAGGGCGACGCCGAGCAGGACCGCGCCGAGGACATGGGCGGCGACGAAGTAGAGGATCGAACTCCACCCCGAACCTCGACATCGTCATGCTCGGGGGTTTCGGGAAGGGCGTGAGCCAGGACTCCCTGGTGCGCACGGCCGACGGGGGCAACGCACTCGCCGTGGTGAACGGCCCAGCCGGGCCGACCGCGCCACGGCGAGCAGGACCACGCTCCCGGAGCCCCGCGCCCGTGCACACGCACCGCCCTCACGAGTCTCACGCATGCGGCAGAACCGAACCCGCCGCTCACACCGCACGACACTCCCGCCGCAGCGCACGCAACCCGGTACCCCGCTCGGCGCGCCCCCGTACCGAGGTGGGCCGTGGCCGTGACTCCCCCGAGGCGGTCGAAGACAGCACTCACCCCGTGGGCCGGTCCGGAGGGGTCAGCGGCGGCGCAGGTCCGCTACTCGGGCCCGTTCCGCCTGCGGGGTCGGTTCGCCCAGGGCCGTGGCCGTGCGGAGGGAGGGGCCCGCCGACGGGAGCTGGCCGCGGCGGGGGCCCGGCACGGGCACGTCCCGGCGCTCTTGCCGGCGCGCCGGGACCTGATCACCCCCCGGCGCTCCCGACGCGCCGGCCACGGCGATCTGCACCCCCTGGTCGGCGAGCGCCTGGAGTTCGGTCGCGGCCCGGTCGTCGTGGGCCGGGGGCTCGTCGGTGACCAGCCGCGTGATGACGTCGGTCGGCACGGTCTGGAACATCGTGTCGGTGCCGAGCTTGGTGTGGTCGGCGAGGACCACGACCTCCGCGGCGGCCTGCACCAGCGCCCGGTCCACGGACGCCGACAGCATGTTGGACGTGGAAAGACCCCGCTCGGCGGTGAGCCCGCTCCCGGAGAGGAAGGCCCGCGAAACTCTGAGCCCCTGGAGCGACTGTTCCGCCCCCGAGCCGACCAGGGCGTAATTGGAACCGCGCAGGGTGCCGCCGGTCATCACGACCTCCACCCGGTTGGCATGGGCGAGTGCCTGGGCCACCAGGAGGGAATTGGTCACGACGGTCAGCCCGGGGACCCGGGCGAGCCGGCGGGCCAGCTCCTGGGTGGTGGTACCCGCCCCCACCACAATGGCCTCGCCTTCTTCGACGAGACCCGCGGCGAGATCGGCGATGGCCGTCTTCTCGGCGGTCGCGAGATGCGATTTCTGCGGAAAGCCGGACTCCCGCGTGAACCCGCCCGGCAATACCGCACCGCCGTGCCGGCGGTCGAGGAGTCCTTCTGCCTCCAGTGCGCGCACGTCCCGCCGTACGGTCACTTCGGAGGTCTGGACGACGCGGGCGAGCTCACGGAGCGACACGGCCCCATTGGCTCGCACCATTTCGAGGATCAATTGGCGACGTTCTGCAGCGAACACGAAACTGACAGTAACCCCAACGACCGTCTGGTTTCAGCAGTTTGCGCCGAATTACAGAAGTTGTTCGCACAGTAGGACGGGAGGTGGTATAGGGCCTAATCCCCCCGCCTATGCCGCACGAATGGTCGACAACTCCCTGTGACCAGGCAGGAATCGCTTTCGGCCGTCAGGCCCCGCCGGTCTCCTTGCGTGTGTGCAACTGCCGCGCCACCTCGGCGATCGACCCCGAAAGGGAGGGGTAAACGGTGAACGCGTTCGCGATCTGTTCGACCGTCAGATTGTTGTCGACCGCGATCGAGATGGGGTGGATCAGTTCCGAGGCGCGGGGCGCGACGACGACACCGCCGACGACGATCCCGGTGCCCGGCCGGCAGAAGATCTTGACGAAGCCGTCGCGGATGCCCTGCATCTTGGCGCGCGGATTCCTGAGCAGCGGCAGCTTCACGACCCGGGCGTCGATCTTCCCGCCGTCCACGTCGGCCTGCGAGTACCCGACGGTGGCGATCTCGGGGTCGGTGAAGACGTTCGACGAGACGGTCTTGAGGTTCAGCGGGGCCACCGCGTCCCCGAGGAAGTGGTACATGGCGATACGCCCCTGCATCGCCGCCACCGAAGCGAGCGCGAAGACCCCGGTCACGTCACCGGCGGCGTACACACCGGGAGCCGTCGTACGGGACACCTTGTCGGTCCAGATGTGCCCGGACTCGCGCAGCTTGACCCCGGCCTCCTCCAGCCCCATCCCGGCGCTGTTCGGGATGGCGCCGACGGCCATCAGGCAGTGCGAGCCGGTGATGACCCGTCCGTCCGCCAGCGTGACCTCGACCCGGTCCCCGACCCGCTTGGCGGACTGGGCACGGGAGCGGGCCATGACGTTCATGCCCCGGCGGCGGAAGACGTCCTCGAGCACGGCCGCCGCATCCGGGTCCTCACCCGGCAGCACGCGGTCCCGCGAGGACACGAGGGTGACCTTGGAGCCGAGCGCCTGGTAGGCACCGGCGAACTCGGCACCGGTGACACCGGAACCGACCACGATGAGCTCCTCGGGCAGCTCGTCGAGGTCGTAGACCTGGGTCCAGTTGAGGATGCGCTCGCCGTCGGGCTGGGCGTCGGGCAGCTCACGGGGATGCCCACCGGTGGCGATCAGCACCGCGTCGGCGACGAGGGTCTCCTCGGTGCCGTCGGCGGCCCGCACGACGACCTTCCGGGACCCGTCGAGGGACTGCATGCCCTCCAGACGGCCGCGCCCGCGCAGCACCCGGGCACCGGCCCGCGTCACGGACGCCGTGATGTCGTGCGACTGGGCGAGGGCGAGCCGCTTCACACGCCGGTTGACCTTGCCGAGGTCGACGCCCACCACCCGGGCGGCCTGCTCCAGCGGAGGCGTGTCGTCGGCGACGATGATGCCGAGCTCCTCGTACGACGAGTCGAAGGTGGTCATCACCTCGGCCGTGGCGATGAGAGTCTTCGACGGCACGCAGTCGGTCAGCACCGACGCTCCGCCCAGACCGTCGGAGTCGACGACGGTCACCTCCGCGCCGAGCTGGGCGGCCACCAGGGCCGCCTCGTATCCGCCGGGTCCGCCACCGATGATCACGATCCGAGTCACGTACTCCATTGTCCCGCACGAGCGGGAGTGCCACGGCCTGGGGGGCGCCCCGAGACGCCACTGTTACGGGAGAGACACCGGGGAAGGCTGCCGTACCCTCGACCCATGTCGCTCTACGCCGCCTATGCCGGCAACCTCGACGCGCGGCTGATGACCCGCCGTGCCCCGCACTCGCCGATGCGTGCCACGGGGTGGCTGAACGGGTGGCGGCTGACCTTCGGGGGTGAGCACATGGGCTGGGAGGGCGCCCTCGCGACGATCGTCGAGGACCCCCTCTCCCAGGTGTTCGTGGCGCTCTACGAGATCGCCCCCGCCGACGACGAGTCCATGGACCGCTGGGAAGGCGTCGGCCTGGACATCTACCGCCGCACACGTATGCGGGTCCACACCCTGGAGGGTGAGGAGCAGGCCTGGACGTACGTCCTCAACGGCTACGAGGGCGGCCTGCCCTCCGCCCGCTACCTGGGCGAGATCGCGGACGCGGCGGAGTCCGCGGGTGCGCCGCACGACTACGTGATGGAACTCCGCAAGCGCCCCTGCTGACCCGGACACGTCACCCACGTCACACGATTGGTTGGAAACGACAAGACAACGATCGCCATCCCGTCAGCTCTGTCATCTACGCGCGTAGGCCCGGACCGGCTACCCTCATCCGCGTGAACGCATCTCTTCTTCCGGACGACATCCAGGGCGCCACCCCCGCTGAGCCGAGGGTCGCCGCCGACGCCGCCGCCGCGCGCCTGCGCGAACTGACCGGCGCCGAGACCCACGACGTCGCCCTCGTGATGGGCTCCGGCTGGGCACCGGCCGTGGACGCCCTCGGTGCCCCCGAGGCCGAGTTCCTCGTCACCGAGCTGCCCGGTTTCCCGCCGCCGGTGGTGGAGGGACACGGCGGCAAGATCCGCTCGTACAGGATCGGGGAGAAGCGGGCCCTGGTCTTCCTCGGCCGCACCCACTACTACGAGGGCCGGGGCGTCGCGGCCGTGGCCCACGGCGTGCGCACCGCGGTCGCGGCCGGCTGCAAGACGATCGTCCTCACCAACGGCTGCGGCGGCCTCCGCGAGGGCATGCGCCCCGGCCAGCCGGTCCTGATCAGCGACCACATCAACCTCACGGCGACCTCCCCGATCATCGGCGCGAACTTCGTCGACCTGACCGACCTCTACTCGCCCCGCCTGCGCGCCCTGTGCAAGGAGATCGACCCCACGCTGGAGGAGGGCGTCTACGCCCAGTTCCCCGGTCCGCACTACGAGACCCCGGCCGAGATCCGCATGGCCCGCGTAATCGGCGCGGACCTGGTGGGCATGTCGACGGTCCTCGAGGCGATCGCCGCGCGCGAGGCGGGTGCGGAGGTCCTCGGCATCTCCCTGGTGACGAACCTCGCCGCGGGCATGACGGGCGAGCCCCTCAACCACGAGGAGGTCCTCCAGGCGGGCCGCGACTCGGCGACGCGGATGGGCTCACTGCTGGCGCAGGTGCTCGGCCGCATCTGAGTGTCGTAGACCGGCCGCGGGTGCGTCGTGGCTGGTCGCGCAGTTCCCCGCGCCCCTGGGTGGGCCATGCGGACGCTCGTGCAGCCGCTTACGGCGGGCAGGGGACGGGGTGGGGGGTGTCCGCCCGCAGCGGCCGGCGTCCGTTACCGAGCACGACTCAAGGGACCGAGCCGCCGGACCGAGGACGGACACCCCCCACCCCGGCACCGACCCACCTCCCGGACCGCACGCGCTACACGAACCCCCACCGAACAGGCGGCTGCGCCGCAGGCATCCAGGGGCGCGGGGAACTGCGCAAAACGCCCGCCGCCACCAACCCGCACAAGAATCAGCCCAACCGCCGGAGGCAACCGTGCACGACGATCTCATCGCCCGCGCCAGGACCTGGCTCGCCGAGGACCCCGACCCGGACACCCGCGACGAGCTCGCCAAGCTCATCGATGCCGGCGACGTCACCGAGCTCACCGCCCGCTTCAGCGGCACCCTCCAGTTCGGCACCGCGGGCCTGCGCGGCGAGATCGGCGCGGGCCCGATGCGCATGAACCGCACGGTCGTCATCCGGGCCGCCGCCGGCCTCGCCGCGTACCTGCGGAAGCAGGGCAGCACCGACGGTCTCGTGGTCATCGGCTACGACGCCCGCCACAAGTCCGAGGACTTCGCGCGCGACACCGCGGCCGTGATGACCGGCGCGGGCCTGCGGGCGGCGGTGCTCCCCCGGCCCCTGCCCACCCCCGTCCTCGCGTACGCGATAAGGCATCTCGGCGCGGTGGCCGGCGTGGAGGTCACCGCCAGCCACAACCCGCCCCGCGACAACGGCTACAAGGTCTACCTCGGCGACGGCTCCCAGATCGTCCCGCCCGCCGACGCGGAGATCGCGGCGGAGATCGACGCGATCGTGAGCCTGAACGACGTCCCCCGCCCCGACACCGGCTGGCAGACCCTCGACGACAGCGTCCTCGACGCCTACCTCGCCCGCACGGACGCCGTGCTCGCCGAGAACTCCGCCCGCACGGCCCGTACCGTCTACACGGCGATGCACGGCGTCGGCAAGGACACCCTCCTCGCCGCGTTCGCCCGGGCCGGGTTCCCCACCCCGGACCTGGTCGCGGAGCAGGCCGAACCCGACCCGGACTTCCCGACCGTCGCCTTCCCCAACCCGGAGGAGCCCGGCGCGATGGACCTGGCCTTCGCGAAGGCCGGGGAGACGGACCCGGACCTGATCATCGCGAACGACCCGGACGCGGACCGCTGCGCGGTGGCCGTGAAGGAGGGCGGCTCCTGGCGCATGCTGCGGGGCGACGAGGTCGGCGCCCTCCTCGCCGCCCACCTGGTGGCCCGCGGGGCCCAGGGCACCTTCGCGGAGTCGATCGTCTCCTCCTCCCTCCTCGGCAGGATCGCCGAGAAGGCGGGCCTGCCCTACGAGGAGACCCTCACCGGCTTCAAGTGGATCGCCCGCGTGGACGGCCTGCGCTACGGCTACGAGGAGGCCCTCGGCTACTGCGTGGACCCCGAGGGCGTACGGGACAAGGACGGCATCACGGCCGCCCTCCTCATCACGGAGCTCGCCTCCGAGCTGAAGGAACAGAATGGCACGCTCCCCGACCTCCTGGACGACCTCGCCGTGGAACACGGTCTGCACGCCACGGACCAGCTCTCGGTCCGCGTGGAGGATCTGTCGGTCATCGCCCGGGCGATGGAGCAGCTCCGCGAGCACCCGCCGACGCAGCTCGCGGGCCTGGCCATCACCAGGGCCGAGGACCTCACGCGCGGCACGGACAGGCTGCCGCCCACCGACGGCCTGCGCTACACGCTGGACGGGGCCCGGGTCATCGTCCGCCCTAGCGGCACCGAGCCCAAGCTGAAGTGCTACCTGGAGGTGGTCGTCCCGGTCGCCACCCACGCCGACCTCCCGGCGGCCCGCACCAAGGCGACCGGCCTGCTGACGGCGATCAAGCACGACCTGTCGGCAGCGGCCGGCATCTGACGAGTGGGGCGGCGGTTCCGGAGCCTGAAGAGGCGGAATCGCCGCTCTCTCCCCCTGCCCGGGATGACAAGCGGACGCCGTCGAGCCGAACGACACTGAAGGTGCTGGACGGGCCCACGTCACCGTCCAGCCCCTCGGCACCCCGAAGCGCACACCACACCCCGCGCCGAGGCCACGGCACGGCACGGCACAGGTGTACTACGACCTCGTCGCCCCCCGAGCGCGGAGGCGGCGACTACGGCACCACCAGCCCCCGAGAACCCCCTACCCCAGCGCCACCAGAATCACCAGCAGCACCGCCCCGGCCACCGCCGGCCCCACGATCTCGTACGCCCACCGCACGGACACCTCGCCCTGGGAGGTCTTCGCCTTGCCCCGGGCCTCCAGGAGCTCCCTCAGGTCGTCCATGACCTTGTCGGTCTCGGCGCGGGTCGGCCCCTCGGGGACGGGCGTACGGCCGCCGAAGCCGTCCGTCTGCATGCCGCCGCCGAACAGGCCGAGCCCCCTGGCGGGACGGCGGGCGTCGGACGGCCGGGCCGCCTGCTGAGCCGCCTGGCGGGCGGCCTTCTTGCGGCCGCGCAGGGAGACCGGGATCGCCCAGAGCTGGTACTTGCCGCCGGACTTCACGAACACCTCGTTCGAGTAGCCGGAGCGGAACAGCTCGACCTCGCCCCACGGCACGGCGATCACCCGGAACGGGTTGCGGATGCGCAGCCGGTCGTCGTTGGCGAAGACGGCCGGGCGCAGGGTGAACGCGATCACCAACGGCACGAGGAGGATCAGGGTGGCGAGGGCGAGCCACGGAGTGCGGCCGGTGCCGGAGAGCACCGCGTCGATGCCCAGCCAGCCGATGATGACGAGGAGGAGGAAGCCGCCGATCAGTGCCATGGGTGAGCGGTAGATGCGGTCCCTGGACTCGGGGGGTGCGGTCGTCATGAGGCCGATCCTAAGCGCCGTCCCGGCTCGCGACCGTGTGTGGGTGCTCTCAGAACCCACTCTCCGGGGTGTACAGCCGCTACGCGCGTAGATATGCTCGTCTGGTGACCATGCCCACCACTGCATCAGCCGCACACCCGCTCACGGACGTGACCGCGTCCGACAGCACGCTGCGCCGGTTCCTCCACGGGCTGCCCGGCGTCGACGCGGTCGGCCTGGAGGCGCGCGCCGCCTCCCTCGGCACCCGTTCCATCAAGACGACCGCGAAGGCGTACGCGATCGACCTCGCCATCTCGATGGTCGACCTCACGACGCTGGAAGGCGCGGACACCCCGGGCAAGGTCCGGGCGCTCGGCGCCAAGGCGGTCCGCCCCGACCCGACCGACCGGACGACCCCCGCCACGGCCGCGGTCTGCGTCTATCCCGACATGGTGGCCGTCGCCAAGGAAGCCGTCGCCGGTTCCGGCGTGAAGGTCGCCTCGGTCGCCACCGCGTTCCCGGCCGGCCGCGCCGCCCTCGACGTGAAGCTGGCCGACGTGCGCGACGCCGTGGCCGCCGGCGCCGACGAGGTCGACATGGTCATCGACCGCGGCGCGTTCCTCGCGGGCAAGTACCTGAAGGTGTACGACGAGATCGTCGCCGTGCGCGAGGTCTGCGGCACGGACGCCCGGCTCAAGGTCATCTTCGAGACCGGCGAGCTGTCGACGTACGACAACATCCGCCGCGCGAGCTGGCTCGGGATGCTGGCGGGCGCGGACTTCATCAAGACGTCCACCGGCAAGGTCGCGGTGAACGCCACCCCCGCGAACACCCTGCTGATGCTGGAGGCGGTGCGCGACTTCCGTGCGCAGACCGGCGTCCAGGTGGGTGTGAAGCCCGCGGGCGGCATCCGTACGTCCAAGGACGCGATCAAGTTTCTCGTCCTGGTCAACGAGACCGCCGGCGAGGACTGGCTGGACAACCACTGGTTCCGCTTCGGCGCCTCCTCGCTCCTGAACGACCTGCTGATGCAGCGTCAGAAGCTGGCCACCGGCCGCTACTCCGGCCCCGACTACGTGACGGTGGACTGATCACCATGGCATCTGCATCCGCATTCGAGTACGCACCGGCACCCGAGTCCCGCTCGGTCGTCGACATCGCCCCCTCCTACGGGCTGTTCATCGACGGCGAGTTCGTGGAGGCGGCCGAGGGCAAGGTCTTCAAGACCGTCTCGCCGTCCACCGAGGAGGTCCTGTCCGAGATCGCCCAGGCGGGCGAGGCGGACGTCGACCGCGCGGTGAAGGCCGCGCGCCGGGCCTTCGAGAAGTGGTCGGCGCTGCCCGGCTCCGAGCGCGCCAAGTACCTGTTCCGGATTGCCCGGATCATCCAGGAGCGCAGCCGTGAGCTGGCCGTCCTGGAGACCCTGGACAACGGCAAGCCGATCAAGGAGACCCGCGACGCGGACCTCCCCCTGGTCGCCGCGCACTTCTTCTACTACGCGGGCTGGGCCGACAAGCTGGAGCACGCCGGGTTCGGCGCGAGCCCGCGGCCGCTCGGCGTGGCCGGCCAGGTCATCCCGTGGAACTTCCCGCTGCTGATGCTGGCGTGGAAGATCGCCCCGGCGCTCGCGACCGGCAACACGGTGGTGCTCAAGCCCGCCGAGACGACCCCCCTGTCCGCCCTGTTCTTCGCCGACGTCTGCCGCCAGGCCGGCCTGCCCAGGGGTGTCGTCAACATCCTCCCGGGCTACGGCGACACGGGTGCGGCGCTGGTCGCGCACCCGGACGTCAACAAGGTGGCCTTCACCGGCTCGACGGCCGTCGGCAAGGAGATCGCGCGCACGGTCGCGGGGTCGCGGAAGAAGCTCACCCTCGAACTGGGCGGCAAGGGCGCCAACATCGTCTTCGACGACGCCCCGATCGACCAGGCCGTCGAGGGGATCGTCAACGGCATCTTCTTCAACCAGGGCCAGGTCTGCTGCGCGGGCTCCCGCCTCCTCGTCCAGGAGTCGATCCAGGACGAGCTGCTGGACTCGCTCAAGCGCCGGCTGTCCACCCTGCGGCTCGGCGACCCGCTCGACAAGAACACCGACATCGGCGCGATCAACTCCGCCGAGCAGCTCGCGCGGATCACCTCGCTCGTCGACAGGGGCGCGGCCGAGGGCGCCGAGCCCTGGTCCCCGGAGTGCGAACTCCCCTCCTCCGGCTACTGGTTCGCCCCGACGCTCTTCACGAACGTCACCCAGGCGCACACCATCGCGAGGGACGAGATCTTCGGCCCGGTGCTGTCGGTCCTGACCTTCCGCACGCCGGACGAGGCGGTCGCCAAGGCCAACAACACGCAGTACGGCCTGTCGGCGGGCATCTGGACGGAGAAGGGCTCGCGGATCCTGGCCGTGGCCAACAAGCTCCGGGCCGGTGTCGTCTGGTCCAACACGTTCAACAAGTTCGACCCGACCTCGCCGTTCGGCGGGTACAAGGAGTCGGGCTTCGGCCGCGAGGGCGGCCGCCACGGCCTGGAGGCGTACCTCGATGTCCGATAAGTCCGAGCAGCAGCGTCTGTCTGTCTTCAAGACCTACAAGCTGTACGTCGGCGGGAAGTTCCCGCGTTCCGAGAGCGGCCGGGTGTACGAGGTGACGGACTCGAAGGGCAAGTGGCTGGCGAACGCACCGCAGTCGAGCCGCAAGGACGCCCGGGACGCGGTCGTGGCCGCGCGCAAGGCGTTCGGCGGCTGGGCCGGCGCGACGGCGTACAACCGGGGCCAGGTCCTCTACCGCGTGGCGGAGATGCTGGAGGGCCGCAGGGCGCAGTTCGTCCACGAGGTGGCCGACGCCGAGGGCCTGTCGAAGTCGAAGGCGGCCGAGCAGGTCGACGCGACGATCGACCGCTGGGTCTGGTACGCGGGCTGGACCGACAAGATCGCCCAGGTGGTGGGCGGCGGCAACCCGGTCGCGGGCCCGTACTTCAACCTGTCCTCCCCCGAACCGACGGGCGTGGTGGCCGTCCTGGCCCCGCAGGAGTCGTCGTTCCTGGGCCTGGTGAGCGTCGTCGCCCCGGTGATCGCCACGGGCAACACGGCGGTCGTGGTGGCCTCGGAGGAGTCTCCCCTCCCCGCCCTCTCCCTGGGCGAAGTCCTGGCCACCTCCGACGTCCCCGGCGGCGTGGTCAACGTCCTCTCGGGCCGTACGGCGGAGATCGCGACCCCGCTCGCCTCCCACCAGGACGTCAACGCGATCGATCTGGCGGGCGCGGACGAGGTCCTCGCGAAGGAGCTGGAGATCGCGGCGGCGGACAACCTGAAGCGCGTGCTGCGTCCACAGCCTGTGGACGACTGGACGGCGACGCCGGGTATCGACCGGCTGACGGCCTTCCTGGAGACGAAGACGGTCTGGCACCCGACGGGGTCGCTGGGCGCGTCCGGCTCGGCGTACTGACACCGGGTCGCGACACCGCGGAGCCGCGCCTTCCCCCCGTCCGGGGAAGGCGCGGCTCCGTGCCGTAGGGGCCGCGGGTCCGGCTCAGTTGCCGGTCAGGCCCGTGACCATGCCGACCACCGGCATGCTCCCGATCGACTGCGCCTGCGCGACCGGCCCGGTCACCGCCTGGGAGGTCAGCGGCTGGAAGTCGGCCAACTGGGTCCCCAGTCCGTTGTCCAGCGGGTCCACGCCCGTGCCGGCCAGCGGGTTCGGCTTGAGTCCCGCGACCGGACCGGTGACGTAGCCGACCGTGCCGGTGAGGGAGCGGACGCCGGCCTGGGGGTCGATGTTGCCGAGCGAGGTGGGCCGGGTGTGCAGCACGTCGACGAGCGGCTCACTGTCCGCGGCGGCCACCCCGGCGCCTGCGCCGAGTGCGACACCCGCGGCGGCGAGGGCGGTGAGCGTGCGCTGGGCGGTCGGGTTCGCTTGTCGGGCCATCGTTTCTGCCACCTTTTCCGTGCACTGGGTAATCGTGTCGACACGAAGGGTAGTTGAGGTGTGACGCGCGCTTCAAAGCCAACCCGCGGGGTCGATGAACGGCAGGTGAATGCCGCACACTGGTGTCCCGTGAGTTCCCAACCTCCCCTGTCGACGCGAGTCGTGCTGCTCTGCGGCCCCTCCGGCTCCGGCAAGTCCCTTCTCTCGGCCCGCGCCGGACTTCCGGTCCTCCGGCTGGACGACTTCTACAAGGAGGCCGACGACCCGACGCTGCCGCTGGTGGCGGGGAGTTCCGACATCGACTGGGACCACCCCGGTTCGTGGGACGCGGACACCGCGGTGGCGGCGATCGTCGAACTGTGCCGCACGGGCCGTACGAAGATCCCGGTCTACGACATCTCGCTGAGCGCCCGCACCGGTGAGGAGTCCGTCGAGATGGACGGGACCCCGCTGTTCATAGCGGAGGGCATCTTCGCCGCCGAGATCGTCACCCGCTGCCGGGAGCTCGGGGTACTGGCCGACGCGCTGTGCCTGAGCCGGGGCCCGGTGCGCACGTTCCGTCGCCGGTTCCTGCGGGACCTGCGCGAGGGCCGCAAGTCGGTGCCCTTCCTGTTGCGCCGCGGCTGGCGCCTGATGCGCCAGGAACGCACGATCATCGCCCGCCAGACCGCCCTGGGCGCCCACCCCTGCGACAAGGACGAGGCCCTCGGCCGCCTCACCGCGGCAGCAACGGGCCGCCGCCCGGCGACGACCCCGGCGACCTGAACGCCGACGGCCTCTTCTCCGTCGCAAGGCGGCCATCGCCGTCGCTGACTCCCCAGCCGGGGCGACGTTCATGAAGGCCGGCTGACCGCACACATGAAAGCGGGACCGGACGGACCCCCCGGCCCTCCGGTCCCGCTTCTCGGTGGTCCCCCGTGACCCCCGTCGGTCCCCCCACGGGTACCGGCCCCCCAGCCGGTACCCCTGGTCCCCCGCTTTCCTTGCTTTCCCCCCACCCTCAGGCGACGAGCTCCCCGAAGGCGTTCTCCTCGTCACGGCCGAAGCTGAGGACCTCGTCCTCGCGCAGGCGGCGCAGCGAGCGCCAGATGCTGGACTTCACCGTGCCGACACTGATGTCGAGGATCTCCGCGATCTCCGGGTCGGTGCGGCCCTCGTAGTACCGGAGGACCAGCATCGTGCGCTGGAGTTCGGGGAGCCGGGCGAGCGCCTGCCACAGGACCGCGCGCAGCTCGGTGCCGCGCATCGCGTCCGTGTCGCCGGGCGTCTCCGGCAGCTCCTCGGTCGGGTATTCGTTCAGCTTGCGGCGGCGCCACGCGCTGATGTGCAGGTTCGTCATCGTGCGGCGGAGGTAGCCCCCGACCGCGGCCTTGTCGCTGATCCGGTCCCACGCCCGGTAGGTCGAGAACAGCGCGCTCTGCAGCAGGTCCTCGGCCTCGAAGCGGTCACCGGTCAGGTGGTAGGCGGTGGCGTACAGGGAGGCGCGGCGCTCCTGGACGTAGGCGGTGAACTCCGCCTCCGACAGCGAGCGACGCTCCCCCGTGTCCTCCCTGTACGTCGGTCCCCCGTGCGATTCCCCCGTGCTGGTGTCAACCACCGACATGTACGCGGTGTGCTGACGTCCGGTACCGCGAGCGCACCCCCGCCCGCTTGCGGCACCGGACTTCTCGGAACCCCGGCCCCCGTTCACGTCGTGGAGCCGCGTGATCACTGCGCCAGTGCTGGTGCTGTGCAGCGTGTTCATCTCGCGCCCCCCGTCGTGGACTTCCGGTGTTCGGTCTGCCCGGGCGGTGCTGCCTTGCCCGTGCCGAAAAGCTTGCCTCCGCACCTTCATGGCCGTGTCCGCCGACTGTCACAGACCTGTCACAGGGCCCCGTCCCAGGAATTGCACAGCGGACCCACGGACGAGTGCCGTACGGACTGCCCTGCCCCCACAGGTCGAACCGCACCCCCTCCATGGGCCAGAATGAGCCCGTGCCTTCCCTGTTGCTGATCGAGGACGACGACGCCATCCGTACGGCCCTGGAGCTGAGCCTCACGCGCCAGGGCCACCGGGTCGCCACCGCTGCCACCGGTGAGGACGGCCTCACACTGCTGCGTGAGCAGCGGCCGGACCTGATCGTGCTGGACGTGATGCTGCCCGGCATCGACGGGTTCGAGGTGTGCCGTCGCATCCGGCGCACCGACCAGTTGCCGATCATCCTGCTGACCGCGCGCAACGACGACATCGACGTGGTGGTCGGACTGGAGTCCGGTGCCGACGACTATGTCGTCAAGCCGGTGCAGGGCCGGGTGCTGGACGCCCGGATCCGGGCCGTGCTGCGGCGCGGGGAGCGGGAGTCGAACGACTCGGCGTCCTTCGGCTCGCTCGTCATCGACCGCGCGGCCATGACCGTGACGAAGAACGGCGAGGACCTCCAGCTCACCCCGACCGAGCTCAGGCTGCTCCTGGAGCTGAGCCGGCGGCCGGGCCAGGCGCTGTCCCGCCAGCAGTTGCTGCGGCTGGTGTGGGAGCACGACTACCTCGGTGACTCGCGCCTGGTGGACGCCTGTGTGCAGCGGCTGCGCGCCAAGGTCGAGGACGTGCCCTCGTCCCCGACGCTGATCCGTACCGTGCGCGGCGTGGGCTACCGGCTGGACACGCCTCAGTGACCGAAGCACAAGGGGGGCTCCGCGGCTGGTTCGCGGCGCGCAAGGGAGCGTGGTCCCGGCTGCGTTTCACCAGCCTGCGGCTGCGTCTCGTGGTCGTCTTCGGCCTGGTGGCGCTGACCGCCGCCGTGTCCGCGTCCGGCATCGCCTACTGGCTCAACCGCGAGGCGGTCCTCACCCGCGCCCAGGACGCGGTGCTGCGGGACTTCCAGCAGGAGATGCAGAACCGCGCGGGCGCCCTGCCCGAGGACCCCACGCAGGACGAACTCCAGCAGGCCGCCGGGCAGATGGCGGGCAGCAGCCAGCGCTTCAGCGTGCTCCTGGTGGCCTCCGACGCCAAGGGCCGCACGGTGTACGGCAATTCGGGCGCCCTGGACGGCTTCACCCTCCAGGACGTGCCGGTGGCGCTGCGCGAGGCGGTGAACGAGAAGCAGGACGTCGACTCCGCCAACAAGTACGCCTACCACCTGTACTGGCAGCGGACCGTGGACCACGACACCCCGTACCTGGTGGCCGGCACACGGGTGATCGGCGGCGGCCCGACCGGGTACATGCTCAAGTCCCTGGAGCCCGAGGCCAAGGACCTCAACTCCCTCGCCTGGTCGCTGGGGATCGCCACCGGGCTCGCCCTGATCGGCTCCGCGCTGCTCGCGCAGGCCGCCGCGACGACCGTGTTGAAGCCGGTGCACCGGCTGGGGGTCGCCGCCCGGCGGCTCGGCGAGGGCAGGCTGGACACCCGGCTCAGGGTGTCGGGCACCGACGAACTCGCCGACCTGTCAAGGACGTTCAACTACGCGGCCGAGGCGCTGGAGAAACGGGTCGAGGACATGGCCGCCCGCGACGACGCGTCCCGGCGGTTCGTGGCGGACATGAGCCACGAACTGCGGACCCCGCTCACCGCGATCACCGCCGTGACAGAGATCCTGGAGGAGGAGCTGGAGGCCGAGTCCGGTTCGATGGACCCGATGATCGAGCCGGCCGTGCGGCTGGTGGTCAGCGAGACCCGCAGGCTCAACGACCTGGTCGAGAACCTGATGGAGGTCACCCGCTTCGACGCGGGCACCGCCCGGCTGGTCCTCGACGACGTCGACGTGGCCGACCAGATCACCGCGTGCATCGACGCGCGCGCGTGGCTGGACGCGGTGGACCTGGACGCCGAGCGCGGCATCCACGCCCGCCTCGACCCGCGGCGCCTCGACGTGATCCTGGCCAACCTGATCGGCAACGCCCTCAAGCACGGCGGCTCGCCGGTGCGGGTGGCGGTGCGCGCGGCGGACGACGAGGTGGTCATCGGGGTCCGCGACCACGGCCCCGGCATCCCCGAGGACGTCCTCCCGCACGTCTTCGACCGCTTCTACAAGGCCAGCGCCTCCCGCCCGCGCTCCGAGGGCAGCGGCCTCGGCCTCTCGATCGCCCTGGAGAACGCCCACATCCACGGGGGCGGGATCACGGCGGCGAACTCCCCCGACGGGGGTGCCGTCTTCACGCTGCGGCTGCCCCGGGACGCCTCGGCGCTGGCGGAACAGCTCACGCAGGCCGAGAAGGACGCCGACGCGGCGAAGAAGGGGGAGGCGTGATGTACCGGGACGGACGACGGGTGCGCAGGGCTCAGGCGTCGCGCGCCGGACGGACGGCGCGGCGGCTGCTGGCGCTCCCCCTGCTCGGTCTGCTGGCCGCCGGGTGCGGGATCCGGCCCACCGAGGTGCCCACCGACTTCGGTCCGGCGCCCTCCCGGGTGCGGTGCTCGCTGTCCGAGCCGGACGTCTCGCAGCAGGCCTCGCCGGGCCTCGCCGTGCAGGTGTTCCTGCTGTGCGGGGCGTCGCTGGTGGCGGTCGACCGGAGCCTGCGGGTCCCGGACGGCACCGCCGACTCCGAGCGGCGGGTGCTGGTCGCGCAGGGGCTCCTCGACCAGCTCGCCGAGACACCGTCGACGGCCGAGCGCGAGGCGGGCTACCAGACGTACGTGCGCGGCGGCACGACCGTCGGCGGTCCGCGTCCCGGGGACCCCGAGGACACGCTCCGGCTGAGCACCCCGCCCGGCGAGCTCTCCGCCTACGCCCTCGCCCAGGTCGTGTGCACCTTCTCCGACTCGGCCGCGGCCGAGGGCGACGGCTCCGTCATCCTCGGCGGCCCCTCGACCGCACCGCTGCGCCGCTACGACTGCACGGACGAGGTGCGCTCCCAGCCGGGCAGCCACCAGCCGCCGTCGAGCGAGGTGACGGGCGGCTGACGAGGGGGCGTCCACCGCGTGTGGCGCAGCCCTCACCCAGGTACCTCGGGGGGTTCCGGAACCGATCGTGCCGAGCGGGGCGTCTAGGGGATCGTGCAGCGTCAAGGCTTCGTCGGCGGCAGTGCCGCCCTTCGCGTCCGTGTGGCAGGAGGTGCCCTCCTGGTCGCACACCTCGCGCTCGTCGCCTGGTTCACGCTGCGTCCGCTGGACGTGCCCTGGGTCGTCCCGGCCAACCTGCACCCGTTCGCCGGCATCCGCGCCGACCTCGCCCTGGGTGGGCGGGCGGCCGCCTGCCGGATCGGCGAAGGGCTCGCGCTGCTGGCCCCGCTCGGCCTGCTGCTCCCGATGGTGCACGGCCGCCTGGAGGCGTCCCCCCTCGGCTCCCTGATCCGTACCTGTGCCGCGGGGGCGCTGATCTCCCTCGGGATAGAGCTGCTCCAGACCGGCGTGCCGGGCCAGGTCGTCGACATCGACTCCCTGTTCCTGAACACGGCGGGCGTCGCGCTCGCCCACCTCGCGGTGGTGCCGGCGGTGCGCCGCTCGCTCCGCCGCAGGACCGAGCGCCACCGGCGTACGACCGTCCGCCAGGAGGAGCCGGCTCAGGGTCGTACCCCGACGATTCCCAGGGTCGGGATCGCACCGTAGAGCGACGTTCTGTGGCGTTCGTCTCCGTAGCGTTGAAGACAGCTCGAAAGGGTCACCCGGACCCGACCGTCGACGCTCACGAAGGAGCCGCAATGTCCCGCCTCGCCCGCCCCACCAACGGCCGCATGATCGGCGGCGTGTGTGCCGCGCTGGCACGGCGCTTCGGCACCTCCGCGACCACCATGCGCGTGATCTTCCTGGTGTCCTGTCTGCTGCCCGGCCCGCAGTTCCTGCTCTACATCGCCCTGTGGATCCTGTTCCCCTCGGAGGACAAGGCGCAGACCGCCTGGTGACACCCCGGTGCACGTACGCCGGTGGGGCGCACCCCGTGATCTCGGGGTGCGCCCCACCGGCGCGTGCGGAAGCGGCGGGTCTCAGCCGAGCGGCAGACCGTTCAGGCCGGTGCCGCTGCCGGGCAGGACCTGGCCGACCGGCAGGCCGCCGAGGAGACCGGCGACGGGGCCGGTCGGGCCGTCGGCGAGGACCTTCTCGACGGCGGGCTGTGCGGCCGAGAGGCCGGTGCCGACCGCCGGCTGGGCCTGCGCCAGCGCCTCACCGGCGCCCGGCAGCGCCTTGGTGACGTTCTCGGTGGGGAGCCCCTGGGAGACGGAGCCGAGCGCCTGGGTGGCGTCCGGCATCGCCGGAGCGGCGTTCGCGGCACCCGCGCCGGCGGCGGCGAAGGCGGCACCGAGGGCGGCGACACCGAGGGTCTTGGCAGCAGACTGCTTCATGAAATGCGTCCTCGAAATGGGTTTACGGGATGTCAGCGGTCCACGACCGTAAACACGGGAACCCACCTGCCGCAAACATCGAAATGCGGACGGATTGTGAACACCCGCCCGCACTCCCTGTCCGGGGTTTTCCCCGGTCAGTCCTCCTCGGTCACAGAACCGCTGGTGGAGGCGGTCTGCTGGAACAGCCATTCGGACTTCAGCTCGGCATATCCGGGTTTGATGACGTCATTGATCATCGCGAGTCGTTCATCGAAAGGAATGAACGCTGATTTCATCGCATTGACGGAGAACCACTGCATGTCCTCGAGTGAATAACCGAACGCGTCGACAAGGTGCTCGAATTCCCGGCTCATGCTGGTGCCGGACATCAGCCGGTTGTCGGTGTTCACGGTGGCCCGGAAGTGCAGCCGCCGCAGGAGCCCGATCGGGTGCTCGGCGTACGAGGAGGCGGCCCCGGTCTGGAGGTTGGAGCTGGGGCACAGCTCCAGCGGGATCCGCTTGTCCCGGACGTAGGAGGCGAGCCGGCCGAGCTTGACCGTGCCGTCCTCGTGGACCTGGATGTCGTCGATGATGCGCACCCCGTGCCCGAGCCGGTCGGCGCCGCACCACTGCAGGGCCTGCCAGATGGACGGCAGTCCGAAGGCCTCGCCGGCGTGGATGGTGAAGTGGTTGTTCTCGCGCTTCAGGTACTCGAAGGCGTCGAGGTGCCGGGTGGGCGGGTAGCCGGCCTCCGCGCCCGCGATGTCGAACCCGACGACGCCCAGGTCGCGGTAGCGGTTGGCGAGTTCGGCGATCTCCAGGGCGCGGGCCGCGTGCCGCATCGCGGTGAGCAGCGCGCCGACGCGGATGCGGTGGCCGTTCGCCCTGGCCCGGCGCTCGCCCTCCCGGAAGCCCTCGTTGACGGCCTCGACGACCTCTTCGAGGGTCAGCCCCTTCTCCAGGTGCTGCTCGGGGGCGTACCGCACCTCGGCGTAGACGACACCGTCCTCGGCGAGGTCCTCGGCGCACTCGGCGGCCACCCGCACCAGCGCCTCACGGGTCTGCATGACGCCGACGGTGTGCGAGAAGGTCTCCAAGTACCGTTCCAGCGAACCGGAGTCGGCGGCCTCGCGGAACCAGACGCCCAGCCGGTCCGCGTCGTTCTCGGGGAGGTTCGCGTACCCGGTCTCCCGGGCGAGGTCGACGACCGTGCCGGGGCGCAGCCCGCCGTCGAGGTGATCGTGCAGCAGAACCTTGGGGGCCCGGCGGATCTGGTCCGGGCTCGGGGAGTTCCTCATCCGGTCAGTCTGGCTCGTCATCCTGGCACTGTAACTCCTACGCGCGTAGAGCGCTCGGTGTACGAATCCGCCGATACGTAACGGTGACCGCCCCGCCCCGTGTCGTACACCCCGGCTTCTGACACTGTTCTGTCATGGCACAGCAAGCGACGCCGGTGCGCAGCGCCCGACTGGGCAGGACCCTCGGCCCGGAGCCGGCGGCGGTGAGCGGGGTGGTGCTGCTCCTCCCGGGCGGCGACGAGACCTCTCTGCGCAGACCCGCCTCGATGCGACTGCCCTCCCCCGTAAGGGCGTTGGGACGACGGCTCGCCCGCGCGGGGCACGCCGAGGGGCTCGCGGCACACCTGGTGCACTACCGCTACCGCGGGTGGAACGGCGGCGAGGCACATCTCGCGCACGATGCGACCTGGGCCGCCGACGAGGTCGTACGGCGTTACGGAGACGTCCCCGTGGCCCTGGTCGGCGTCGGCATGGGCGCGCGGGCGGCACTGCGCGCGGGTGGGCACGAGGCCGTCAACTCCGTGGTGGCGGTGGCCCCTTGGCTGCCCGAGGAGGACAAGGCGGCCACGCCCGAGCCGGTCAGGCAGCTCGTGGGGCGGCGGGTGCTGATCGTGCACGGGACCAACGACCAGCGGGTGGACCCGGAGTTGTCGTTCCGGCTGGCCACCCGGGCGAAGAAGGCGAACCGGGAGGTGTGCCGGTTCGAGGTGCACTCCGACGGGCACGGGTTGCACCAGTACCGGGCCGAAGTGCAGGCGCTGGCCGAGGACTTCGTGATGGGGGCGCTGTTCGGGCGGGTACTGTCCCGGCCGGTGCAGGACGCGCTGGCCGCTCCTCCGCCGCTGGGGCTGCGGATGCCGCTCGCCTCCGGGTTCGGGCGCCGGCGCTAGCTCAGGGCAGCAGGTTCCCCCTCCTCGACAGCAGGAACTTCTTGAAGGCGGCCACCGGCGGGGTGTCCGGATGGCCGTCGAGCCAGGCGACACCGATCTCGCGGGCGGCTCGCGGCGCGGTGACCGTCAGTTCGGAGACCCCCGGCCGGGGGAAGGCGGGCGGCGGGAGCAGGGCCACGCCGAGGCCCGCCGCCACCAGCCCGCGCAACGTCTCGGCCTCCTCCCCCTCGAAGGCGATCCGGGGCTTGAAGCCGGCCTCCTGGCAGAGGTCGTCGGTGATGCGCCGCAGGCCGTAGCCGGGCTCCAGGGTGACGAAGGACTCCTCGGCGGCCTCGGCGAGGCGGACGCGCCTGCGGGCCGCGAGGGGGTGGTCGGCGGGCACCACGAGCCGCAGCTTCTGCTCGTCGAGGCGGCGGGCGACGAGGTCGGGGGCGTCCGGGACCGGCGAGGTCAGGCACAGGTCCAGCTCGCCCGCGCGCAGGCGTTCGATCATCGCCTCGCCGTAGTTCTGGACCAGGCTGAACCGGACGCGGGGGTGGTCGGCGCGGAAGGCCCGGATGAGGCCGGGGACCGTCTCGGAGCCCATGGTGTGCAGAAAGCCGAAGGCGACCTTGCCGGTGGCCGGGTCGGCGTCGGCACGGACCTCGTCGGCGGCCCGCCGGATCTCGGCGAGGGCGCGTTCCACGGAGGCGTGGAAGGTGCGGCCGGCGGGGGTGAGGGAGACCGTGCGGCCGATGCGGGCGAACAGGTCGACGCCGAGGTCCTGTTCGAGGCGGACCATCGCCCGGGAGAGCGTCGACTGGGGTACGTCCATCTCCTGGGCGGCGCGGGTGACGTGCTCGGTACTGGCCACGCCGGCGAAGTAGGCCAGCCGTGGCGCCAGCAACGTCACCATGTCTTCTGTGTCACTGGACGGTGACAAGCGCGGCTGTGACCTCTGCTGATGCTCCATGGGAACGATTATGGCGAATCCATGCATTGGACGGATGAGCGAAGCCGTACGTAACTTCGAGGCATGCCTGCCAGTACCGAGGCGTCCACCCGCGTGGGCGCCGTCTCCCCCGCCTCCGTCGCCGTCGACTCCCGTCTGACCCCGGGCGGTCCCGGCTACCGCCGGATGAGCTTCGCCCTCTTCCTCGCCGGTGTCGCGACCTTCGCGCTGCTGTACTCCACCCAGGCCCTTCTCCCGCTGATCTCGGGCGAGTTCGGGGTCGCGGCGAGCGAGGCGAGCTGGACCGTGGCGGCGGCGACCGGCGGTCTGGCGCTGTTCGTGCTGCCGATGAGCGCCCTCTCCGAGCGCTTCGGCCGCCGTACGGTCATGACGGCCTCGCTGGCGGTCGCGGTGACCGTCGGTCTGCTGGTCCCCTTCGCGCCCTCGCTGACCGCGCTGGTCGCGCTGCGGGCGGTGCAGGGCGCGGCGCTCGCCGGGCTGCCGGCCTCCGCGACGGCGTACCTCGCCGAGGAGGTCCGCCCGAAGGCGCTGGTCACGGCGATCGGCCTGTTCGTCGCCGGCAACAGCGTCGGCGGGATGAGCGGCCGCGTCATCACGGGCTGGGTGGCCCAGGAGTGGGGCTGGCGGGTCGCCGTCGGCGTGATCGGCGCGATCGCGGTGGCCTGCGCGGTGGCGTTCCGGCTGCTGCTCCCGGCGCCGCGGCACTTCACGGCGGGCTCGCTGAAGCCGGTCGTCCTGCTGGGCACGGTCCGCACCCACCTCTCCGACCCTCTCCTGCGTCGCCTGTACGCCATCGGCGCGCTGTTCATGACGGTCTTCGGCGGGGTGTACACGGTGATCGGCTACCGGCTGACCGAGGCGCCCTTCTCGCTCCCCCAGGGCATCGTCGGCTCGATCTTCCTGGTCTACCTGGTGGGCACGGTCTCCGCGTCCCTCGCGGGCCGGCTGGTCGGCCGCCTGGGCCGCCGGGGCGCGCTGTACGCCGCGGGCGGCACGACGGCGGCGGGCCTGCTGCTCTCCCTGTCCGGCTCCCTGTGGCTGGTCCTGCTCGGCCTGGTCCTGATCACCGGCGGCTTCTTCGCGGGCCACGCGGTGGCGTCCTCGGCGGTCAGCAAGACGGCCACCCACGGCCGCGCCCAGGCCTCGGCCCTCTACCAGTCCGCCTACTACATCGGCTCCAGCGCGGGCAGCACGGTCGGCGCCCTCGCCTTCCACGCGGGCGGCTGGTCCGGAACGGTCGGGGTCGGACTCCTGGCGGTGCTCGGCGTGGTCACGATCACCGCCCTCGGAACACGTGCGGCAAGGGCCGGCCAGGCACATTCCCGCCGTCGGCCCGAAGGGCCGGTCGGGCGGCGTCTGGTGCGTGCGATCGCAAGGCGCCGGAGCGCCCTCGTGGCGGAGCCACTTGGGCGATTCGGCAACGCGGCGAGCGTGCGTGCCAGACGCCGCCCGGCAGACGGGAATGTGCCTGGCCGGCCCTAGGGCCCGGCAGCGGCTCGCGACGGCCTGAGCCGCACGTTCTGCTTCCCCCCGGTCGAGGTCGGTCGACCGGGGGGATCGGTCTGTCCGGAGGGTTTGCCTCACACCGCCCCCCACCTGGGTATTCGTCCGCTCCAGGGGCCGTTGTCAGTGGGCTGCGGTAGTTTCCGAGTACTGGGCGCAAAGGCGCGACGCAGCACGGCCACAGGGGTGGGTGGACGATGACGGACAGCACAGCGACGACGGACCTCGACATCAGGCTCGAGAAACACCGCACCGAGCTGACGGGGTACTGCTACCGCATGCTCGGCTCCTCCTTCGAGGCCGAGGACGCGGTGCAGGACACGATGGTGCGGGCGTGGCGGAGCTACGACAAGTTCGAGGGCCGCTCCAGCCTCCGCTCCTGGCTGTACCGCATCGCGACCAACGTCTGTCTGGACATGCTCACGGCGGGCAACAAGCGCGCCCGCCCCATGGACCTCACCGAGTCGACGCCCCTCGCCCAGGCCGCCCTCTCCCCCCGCCCCGACCACACCTGGCTGGAGCCGATGCCGGACAGCCGCATCCTGCCGACCGTCGAGGACCCCGCTGAGGCGGCCGTCGCCAAGGAGACCGTGCGGCTCGCCTTCATGGCCGCCCTCCAGCAACTCCCGCCCAAGCAGCGCGCGGTGCTGATCCTGCGCGAGGTGCTGGCCTGGAAGGCGAGCGAGGTCGCCGAGCTCCTCGACACCTCCGTCGCCTCGGTCAACAGCGCCCTCCAGCGCGCCCGCGCCACCCTCGCCGAGCGGGAGGAGCACGGCGCCGACGCGGCCGTCTCCGACCCGCTGGACGAGGAGCAGCAGAAACTCCTGGAGCGCTATGTGAAGGCGTTCGAGGGGTACGACATGACGGCGCTGACGGCCCTCCTCCACGAGGACGCCATCATGACGATGCCGCCGTTCGACCTGTGGCTCACGGGCCACGACGACATCACCGGCTTCATGACGACCCTGGGCTCCGCCTGCGAGGGCTCCCGCCTGGTGCCGGTGCAGGTCAACGGCCTGCCGGGGTTCGCGCAGTACAAGCCGGACCCGGAGAAGGGCGGTCACACCCCCTGGGCGGTCCAGGTCCTGGAGATCTCAGACGGCCGGCTCACCGGGTTCCACTTCTTCCTGGACACCCAGCGCTGGTTCCCCCTGTTCGGCCTGCCCCTCCACCTCGAAGCGGAGGCCGACGAGCTCAAGGAGGGCATGTAGCCCCGGGTCGGGGTCGCGCAGCCTGATCCGGCCCCCGGCGCGCCGGGCCGCGAGCTGGAGCCGGGCGAGCAGGTCGACGGTGCCGAGCCCCGGTGGTCCGAGCCCGGCGACATCGCACACCACGACCCCGGCGCCGGTCGCCCTCAGCCGGGCCCGGACCTGTTCGCTCAGCTCCGTCACCTCGTCCCGGGTGACGGGGCCGGCCAGCACGAGTACAGCGGGTGTCATGGCGTCCACGATCGGTAGACCCGGCGGAGCGGCGTAACTCATCGGCCGACGCCCCGACCGGGCGGTCAGGATCACGTTGACCTGGGTGCCGCCTGCCCCCGAGGGTTGCCTGTATGCGCCACCCATCAGCACCTCCCTGGATACGCCACGCCCTTCCCACCCTTGAGGGGTCCCCGTGCAGGGAGTGCTGACCGGTTTCGCGGTCATCGCGGTGGTCATCGGCGTCGGCTACGTCATCGGTCTGCGCGGCTACCTCGGCGAGCAGGGCCGGGAGGTCCTGACCAAGCTCGCCTTCCATGTCGCCTCCCCCGCCCTGCTGTTCACCACGCTGGCCCGGGCCGACCTGTCGGTGATCTTCTCCAGCCGCCTGCTGGTGACCGCGCTCAGCACGACAGCGGCGGCGGGCGTCTTCGTGGCGGTGGGCGTCGTACGGGGCTGGGGGCTGGGCCGGACGACGATCGGCGCGCTGTGCTCGTCGTACGTCAACTCCGGCAACCTCGGCATCCCGATCGCGGTGTACGTCCTGGGCGACGCCTCGCTGGTGGCGCCGGTGCTGCTGTTCCAGCTCGTGGGGGTGACCCCGGTGGCGCTGACGGTCCTGGACCTGGCGTCGGGCGCGGGCGGGAAGAGCCCGCTGTGGCAACGGCTGCTCACGCCCCTGCGCAACCCGGTCGCGGTCGGCTCGCTGGCCGGGGTCGCGGTCTCGGCCACGGGAGTGCACGTCCCGGCCGCGGTGATGGACCCCGTCACCCTCATCGGCGGCATGTCGGTCCCGGCGGTCCTGCTCGCCTTCGGCATCTCCCTGTGCGGCAGCACCCTGCCCGGCCGGGGCCCGGACCGGCAGCTCGTGCTGCTCTCGGTGGCGCTCAAGTCGGTGGGGCAGCCCGCGGCGGCCTGGGCGCTGGCGGCCGGGGTCTTCGGCCTGCACAGGGCCCAGCTCCTGGACGTGGTGGTGACGTCGGCACTGCCGGCCGCGCAGAACCTCTACACGTACGCCTCGACCTACGGCGTGGGCGAACGCCTGGCCCGCGACTCGATCCTGGTGTCGACGGTGCTGTCGGTGCCGGTGCTGGTGGGGGTGGCGGCGGTTCTTGGGTGACAGGGTCAGCTCAGTGGAAAGGCGCCGGTGTCGATGACCAACTTGAACGGCGCGGGCAGAGTCAGCTCCTCGCCGTACTCCACCGAATCAAGCACTCGGTATGTGCCATTCTGCGGTTCCCCGTAGAGCGTCGCCGTGGGACGTCCGGACTGCCAGGCATCCAGCAGGAGGTAGAGCGGTACGCCTGCCACAGCGTAGCCATGGGCCTTCTTGATGCGGTCGTGGTTCGCGTTGCTCTTGGACGTGACCTCAACAACGAGTTCGGCATCGCCCGCATGCACGCGCGTTCCGCGGCGCAGGGCAGCCCTCGGCACCACGCACAGGTCGGGGATGAAGAGGCCACCTGTCTCCGGGCACGTGAGACCGAGTGTCTGATAGACACCCCAGTCGTCTGGAATCGCTGTGTACAGGCGACGCTGAACCAGCTCAGAGGTGTCGTTGTGCTTTTCGGACGGCGGAGGCGACACGGTGACGATCCCTTCGATGATCTCCACCTTGCTGCCCTCGGGAGCGTCCGTCTCCTCCCAGACACGGACGATCTCGTCCCAGCCCGTGCCCCCAGGGGCCCCGGACTCGGCGGCGAGTGCGCTCATGGCGGTCTCCAATCGGTCGTCACCGATCCCAGCATGCCGAACGGGACCGGTGGTGGTCCACCGATCCCGTTCACCCGTACGAGGAACCCGCTGGTCAGGCGATGCGCTCCAGCACCACCGGCGACGCGGTGAAGGCCGTACCGGCCGCCGCGACGTCGTAGGAACCCTCGATCGACTGGAGGGCGTACTCGAAGCGCTCCGGGGTGTCCGTGTGGAGGGTCAGGAGGGGCTGGCCCTCGGTGACCGTGTCGCCGGGCTTGGCGTGCAGTTCCACGCCCGCGCCCGCCTGCACCGGGTCCTCCTTGCGGGCGCGTCCCGCGCCGAGACGCCAGGCGGCGACGCCGATGTCGTAGGCGTCGAGGCGGGTCAGGACGCCCGCGGAGGGTGCCTTGACGACGTGCTGTTCGCGGGCGACCGGCAGCTCCGCGTCCGGGTCGCCGCCCTGCGCCGCGATCATCCGGCGCCACACGTCCATCGCCGAGCCGTCGGCCAGCGCCTTCGCCGGGTCGGCGTCGCGGATACCCGCCGCCGCCAGCATCTCGTGGGCCAGCGCCACGGTGAGCTCCACGACGTCCGCCGGGCCGCCGCCGGCCAGGACCTCCACCGACTCGCGGACTTCGAGGGCGTTGCCGGCCGTGAGGCCGAGCGGGGTCGACATGTCGGTCAGGAGCGCGACCGTCTTCACCCCGTGGTCCGTGCCCAGGCCCACCATCGTGGACGCGAGCTCGCGGGCGTCCTCGATGGTCTTCATGAAGGCACCGGTGCCGACCTTGACGTCCAGGACCAGCGAACCGGTCCCCTCCGCGATCTTCTTCGACATGATCGAGGAGGCGATCAGCGGGATCGCCTCGACCGTGCCGGTGACGTCCCGCAGGGCGTACAGCTTCTTGTCCGCGGGGGCCAGGCCGTCGCCCGCCGCGCAGATCACCGCGCCGGTGGTGTCGAGGACGTGCAGCATCTCCTCGTTCGACAGCAGCGCCCGCCAGCCGGGGATCGACTCCAGCTTGTCGAGGGTGCCGCCGGTGTGGCCGAGGCCGCGGCCCGAGAGCTGGGGGACGGCCGCGCCGCAGGCCGCCACCAGGGGCGCCAGCGGCAGCGTGATCTTGTCGCCGACGCCGCCCGTGGAGTGCTTGTCGGCCGTCGGGCGGGACAGGGACGAGAAGTCCATGCGCTCGCCGGAGGCGATCATCGCCGCGGTCCAGCGGGCGATCTCGCGGCGGTTCATGCCGTTGAGCAGGATCGCCATCGCGAGCGCGGACATCTGCTCGTCGGCTACCTCTCCGCGGGTGTACGCGTCGATGACCCAGTCGATCTGCTCGTCGCTGAGTTCGCCGCGGTCCCGCTTGGTGCGGATGACGGAGATGGCGTCCATGGCCATGCAGGGCTTTCCTTCCGGGAATTACTTGGTGAGGTGCTCCGGCCCGAAGGCCTGCGGGAGCATCTCGGACAGCGGCAGGATCCCCGCCGGGGTCTCCAGGAGCAGGTCCGGCCCGCCGAACTCGTACAGCAGTTGGCGGCAGCGGCCGCACGGGACGAGGATCTCGCCCCGGCCGTCCACGCACGTGAAGTGGGTGAGGCGGCCGCCTCCGGTGTTCTGCAGCTCCGAGACCAGTCCGCACTCGGCGCACAGGCCGAGGCCGTAGGAGGCGTTCTCGACGTTGCAGCCGGTGATCGTGCGGCCGTCGTCCACGCGGGCGGCCACGCCGACCGGGTAGCCGGAGTACGGGGCGTACGCCCGGGACATGGCGTCCCGGGCCCGCTCGCGCAGCGACTCCCAGTCGACGTCGGACCGCGGGGTCACTTGCCCTGGCCCTTCCGGTAGCGCATGCCGTCCGCCTTGGGCATCCGCAGGCGCTGCGCGGACAGCGACAGCACCAGCAGGGTGACGACGTACGGGGTGGCGCCCACGAAGTCGCTCGGGACCTCGTCGGTGACCAGGTACCAGACCAGGACGCCCGCGGCCACCAGGAGGCTGATGCCGCCCTGCCAGTGCGCCTTCTTGTAGAGCTTCCAGCCGGCCATCGCCAGCAGCAGCACGAACAGCAGGAGCAGCAGCGCGTGGACGGTCTCGCCGCCGTTGCGGAGCTGGAGCGCGTCGGAGTAGCCGAACAGGCCCGCGCCCATGGCGAGGCCGCCGGGACGCCAGTTGCCGAAGATCATCGCGGCGAGACCGATGTAACCGCGGCCGCCGGTCTGGCCCTCCAGGTACGTGTGCGAGGTGACCAGCGCCAGGAAGGCGCCGCCGAGGCCGGCGAGGCCGCCGGAGATGGCCACGGCCATGTACTTGTACTTGTAGACGTTGACGCCGAGGGACTCCGCGGCGATCGGGTTCTCACCGCAGGAGCGCAGTCGCAGACCGAACGGCGTGCGCCACAGCAGCCACCAGCTCGCGACGAACAGCGCGATCGCCAGGACGGTCACCACGGACAGGTCGGTGACCAGGCCGCCGAGGATGCCGGCGATGTCGGAGATCAGGAACCAGTGGTGCTTCTCGATCGAGTGCAGACCGCTGGACAGGCCCGGGATGTCGAAGCGCGGCAGGGAGTCCACGGGCGGGGACTGCTTGGGGTTGCCGCCCGCGTCCGCCGCCTTGCCGTCCACGAAGAACAGCTTGGCGAGGTACTGGGTGGTGCCGAGCGCGAGCAGGTTGATCGCGACACCGGAGACGATGTGGTCGACGCCGAAGGTGACGGTCGCGACCGCGTGCAGCAGACCGCCGAGGACGCCGAAGCCGACACCGCACAGCAGTCCGAGCCAGGGGCTGGACTGCCAGCCGATCCAGCCGGCGCCGAAGGTACCGAGGATCATCATGCCCTCGAGGCCGATGTTGACCACACCGGACCGCTCGGACCACAGGCCGGCGAGACCGGCCAGGCCGATCGGCACGGCGAGGCTGAGCGCGGCGGAGACCTGGCCCTCGGAGGTGAGCTGGTCGGAGCCGGAGATGACGCGGACCGCGGCGACGAGCAGCAGCGCGCCGGCGACGATCATGAGGATCTGGCCGAGCGAGCGGCCCGACCGGGTGGCGGTGTCCGTCTTGGGTGCCGCGGGCGGCGGCGTGTCGGTCATCGTGGCAGTCATCACGCCACCTCCTGCTTCTGGGTCGGGGCTGCGGCCTGGGCGGCGAGCTCGGCGCCGACCCGCTGCTGCTGGCGCTTGAGTCCGTAACGGCGTACGACCTCGTAGGCGATGACGACGCACAGGACGATGACGCCCTGGATCACGCCGAGGATCTCCTTGTCGTAGCCCTCGAACTCCAGGTGGTTGGTGGTGCGCTCCAGGAAGCCCCACAGCAGTGCGCCCAGCGCGATGCCGACCGGGTTGTTGCGGCCGAGCAGGGCGATGGCGATACCGGTGAAACCGATGCCGGTCGGGAAGTCGTTGCTGAACTGGTGGCTGTCGTTGAGCAGGGTCGGCATGCCGATCAGACCGGCCACCGCACCCGAGATCACCATGCTGGTGGCGACCATCTTCTTCACCGACACACCGCTCGCGGCGGCCGCGCTCTCGGACTGGCCGACGGTGCGCAGGTCGAAGCCGAACCGGGTGCGGCCGAGCACGAACCAGTAGGCGATGCCGACGATCACGGCGATGACGACGAAGCCCCACAGCTCGCCCGCGGCGCCGGTGTCGATCTGGAAGAAGTACGACGACTCGGGCAGCGGCTTGGTGGAGACGACGGTGCCGCCGGCCTGGAGCTCGGCGAGCTTCCCGGGCTGGAGCAGGTAGGCGATGATCGCGGTGGCGATCGAGTTCAGCATGATCGTCGAGATGACCTCGCTGACGCCCCGGGTCACCTTGAGGACACCCGCGATGGCCGCCCACAGGGCACCGGTCGCCATGGCGCACAGGATGATCAGCGGGATGGAGATCCAGCCCGGCGTGGTCAGCGCGCCGCCGAGGACCGCGGCGAAGAACGCGGCGATGCGGTACTGGCCGTCGACGCCGATGTTGAACAGGTTCATCCGGAAGCCGATGGCCACCGAGACGCCCGCCAGGTAGTACGTCGTCGCCTTGTTGAGGATGTAGACCTGGCTGTCGCTCGCGGAGCCGTAGGTCAGCATGTCGCTGAAGGCGGCGCCCGGGTTCTTGCCGGTGGCGAGGATCACCAGGGTGGTGACGACGAGCGCGGCGACGACCGCGAGCAGCGGGGCCGCGATGCCGAGGAGCAGCCGCTCCTTGTCGATGCGTTGGGTCAGCTTGTTCATCGGGCGTCGTCCTCGTCGTCCTCGGCGGAGACCGCTGCGGAGTCCTCTGCGTGCTCCAGGTGGCCGGTGGCCGCGCCGGTCATGGCGGAGCCCAGCTCCTCGGGGGTGATGGTGGCGGGGTCGGCGTCGGCGACCAGTCGGCCGCGGTACATCACCCGCAGGGTGTCGGACAGGCCGATGAGCTCGTCCAGGTCGGCGGAGATCAGCAGCACGGCCAGGCCCTCGCGGCGGGCCTCGCGGATGTGGTCCCAGATCGCGGCCTGCGCGCCGACGTCCACACCGCGGGTGGGGTGGGCGGCGATGAGCAGTTTGGGCGCGTGGCTCATCTCGCGGCCGACGATCAGCTTCTGCTGGTTGCCGCCGGACAGGGAGGCGGCGGTGACGTCGATGCCGGGGGTGCGGACGTCGTACGCCTGGATGATGCGCTCGGTGTCGCTGCGGGCCGCCTTGATGTCGAGGAGCTGGCCGCGGGAGTTGGGCTTCTCGGTGACGTGGCCGAGGATGCGGTTCTCCCACAGCGGGGCCTCGAGGAGCAGGCCGTGGCGGTGGCGGTCCTCGGGGATGTAGCCGACGCCGGCCTCGCGGCGGTGGCGGGTGGGGACGTGGGAGATGTCCTTGCCGTCGAGGCCGATCGTGCCGGCGTTCAGGGCACGGATGCCCATGATGGCCTCGACCAGCTCGGACTGGCCGTTGCCCTCCACGCCGGCGATGCCGAGGACCTCGCCCTGGTGGATGGTGAAGGAGATGTCGTCGAGGATGGTCCGCTCGACGCCGTCGAGGTCGGTCTGGGCCAGGCGCAGGCCCTCCACCTTGAGCAGCGGGACATCTGTGACCGTGGACTCCTCGGTCGCCGGCGTGGGCAGTTCACTGCCGACCATCAGCTCGGCGAGCTGCTTGGTCGTGGTGCCCTCGGGCTCGACGGTGCCGACGGTGGTGCCGCGCCGGATGACGGTGATCTCGTCGGCCACGGACAGGACTTCGCCGAGCTTGTGCGAGATGAAGATGACGGTGAGGCCCTCGGCCTTGAGCTCGCGCAGGTTGTCGAAGAGCGCGTCGACCTCCTGGGGCACGAGGACGGCGGTGGGCTCGTCGAGGATCAGCGTCTTGGCGCCGCGGTAGAGGACCTTGAGGATCTCCACGCGCTGGCGGTCGGCGACACCGAGCTCCTCCAGCAGGACGTCCGGGCGGACGTTCAGGCTGTACGCGTCGGAGATCTCCCGGATCTTCGCGCGGGCCTTGCCGCCGATGCCGTACAGCTTCTCCGCGCCGAGGACGACGTTCTCGAGGACGGTGAGGTTGTCGGCGAGCATGAAGTGCTGGTGCACCATGCCGATGCCGCGGGCGATGGCGTCGGCGGGGGTGTGGAAGGTGACCGTCTCGCCGTTCACCGTGATGGTGCCCTCGTCCGGCTGCTGCATGCCGTAGAGGATCTTCATCAGGGTGGACTTGCCGGCACCGTTCTCGCCGCACAGGGCGTGCACGGTGCCCGTGCGGACGGTGATGTCGATGTCCTTGTTGGCGACGACGCCGGGGAATCGCTTGGTGATGCCGCGCAGTTCGACGGCAGCGGGAGGGCTGGACGCGTTGATGGCGCACTCTCCTCGGGGAAAAGGGGCTGCGTAGGGGAGGGCAGGCGTCGGCGACGCTAGCGCGGCAACTCCATGCTACACGCGTAGAGTTGACACATTGTTATGGCTCGACGAGGGGGTCTGTCGAGGCCCCCTCGCCGAGCCCGGGTTCCGGCGGGAACCGTCAGGTCAGCTCGTCTTGACCTTGACGGTGCCGTCGACGATCTTCTTCTTCGCGGCGTCGAGCTGCGGCTGGATGTCGTCGATGAAGCCACCGCTGGTGGCCAGGCCGACACCGCCCTTGGCGAGGGAGTAGACCTGGTTGCCGGTCAGCGGCTTGCCCTCGTGCACGGACTTGACGAAGTCGTAGACGCCGACGTCCACGTTCTTGACCATCGAGGTCAGGATCGAGTTCTTGTACTTGCTCAGACCCGGGATGTTGTACTGGTCCGAGTCCACGCCGATGGCCCAGGCGCCCTTGACGGCGGAGACGGCCTCGATGGCGCCGTTGCCGGAGGAGCCGGCCGCGGTGTAGATCACGTCGGCGCCGTTGTCGAGCTGGCCGGACGCGGCTTCCTTGCCCTTGTCGGGGCTGGCGAAGCCGGACAGGTCGGAGCCGTGGGTCAGGTACTGGACGTCGACCTTGACGCCGGGCTTGGTGTCCTTGACGCCCTGGACGTAACCCGCGGCGAACTTCTTGATCAGCGGGGTGTCCACACCGCCGATGAAGCCGACGTGGCTCTTCTTGGTCTTCAGCGCCGCGGCGACACCGGCGAGGTAGGAACCCTGCTCCTCGGTGAAGGTGATGCTGTCGACGTTCTTGGCGGTCGCGACCGAGTCGATGAGGCCGAAGCTGACCTTCGGGAACTTCGCGGCGACCTTGTCCACCGAGGTGGCGTAGGAGAAGCCGACGGCCACGATCGGGTTGTAGCCGGCGTCCGCCAGGTCGGTCAGGCGCTGCTCACGGTCGGCCTCGGTGTCGGAGCTCTTGGCGGTGAGCTCCTTGATGGAACCGCCGAACTCCTTCTCCGCCTTGTCGGCACCGCGCGCGGCGGAGTCGTTGAAGGAGCGGTCACCACGGCCGCCGACGTCGTAGGCAAGGCCGATCTTGATGCCCTTGCCGCCGTCCGAGGACGAGGAGGACGAGCTGTCGTTCTCGGAGGAGGTGCTGCCACACGCGGTGGCAGTCAGTGCGAGAGCTGCGGTCGCGATACACGCAGCGGAAAGCTTGGCTACCCGGCGCACGGGAGGCTCCTTCACCTGACCTGAGCGCCTTGTCGGCGCTTCATGTGAGCACCATGCCAGTGCTCGGGCCTGTACGCCCCTGCGGCGTCGGCTTCGCGGCATCGTAACGCGCGTAGATGTCGGAAACAGACCTCTTCCGAAGCCGTTATCGATTCGAGGCAAACAGCGTCTGAACTGAGGGTCTACCGGCCTGGCACACCAGGATTGCGAAGAGCGCACGATTGGCTTACGAGCATGTTGCGCCGGTCGGCGGAACGGCCCTCACGGGGCCGTTCCGTCACGCTCGGGTCACTGCGCGGCGTCGAGCAGGGCCGCCGCCGTGAACATCTCCACGCCTACGGTGATCGCGGACTCGTCGGCGTCGAAGTCGCCCTGGTGCAGGTCGCGCACGGTCCGCTCGCCCGGGGTGCGCACCCCGAGGCGGGCCATGGCACCGGGCACGTGCTGGAGGTACCAGGAGAAGTCCTCGCCGCCGAGGCTCTGCTCGGTGTCCTCGACGGAGTCGGCGCCGCGCCGCGCGGTCATCGCCCGGCGGAGCAGCTCGGTGACGTCGGCGTCGTTGACGACGGGCGGCACGCCCCGCACGTAGTTGATCTCGGACTTGGCGCCGTGCAGGTTGGCGACCTCGTCGATCGCGGCCACGACGACGTCCGGGGCCTGGCGCCAGGTGTCGAGGTCCAGGCAGCGCACGGTGCCGGAGAGCTCGGCGTGCTGCGGGATGACGTTGGGCGCGTGGCCCGACTCGATGCGTCCCCAGGTCACGGCAAGCCCGGCGCGGGTGTCGACACGCCGGCCGACGATCGCGGGCACGTCGGTGACCACGCGGGCGGCGGCGGTGACGAGGTCGGTGGTGAGGTGCGGCCGTGCGGTGTGCCCACCGGGTCCGTCGAGCGCGATCTCCAGCCGGTCGCAGGCGGAGGTGATGGGACCGGTCCGCAGTCCGATCCGCCCGGCGTCGACGCGCGGGTCGCAGTGCACGGCGAGGATCTTGCCGACCCCTTCCAGCACCCCGCCGTCGATGGCGTCGGCGGCACCGCCGGGCAGCACTTCCTCAGCGGGCTGGAAGACCAGCCGTACGGGCCGCGGCAGCAGCCCCTGCCGGTCGAGCTCGGCGAGCACGAGCCCGGTCCCCAGCACGACGGTCGTGTGCACGTCGTGTCCACAGGCGTGCGCCCGGTCGGGCACGGTCGAGCGGTACGAGCACTCGGTCTTCGTGTCCGGGATGGGCAGGCCGTCGATGTCGGCGCGCAGCGCGAGCATGGGCCGCTCGCCGTCCCACTCCCCGATGTCACACACGAGCCCGGTCCCGACGGCGAGCACTCGGGGCTTCAGCCCGGCCCGCTCCAGCCGCTCCTTGATCGCCGCGGTGGTCCGGAACTCCTGGTTCCCGAGCTCCGGGTGCATGTGCAGGTCGCGCCGGAAGTGGACGAGCTCGGCGTGCAGCGCGTCGCTCAGCACGCCGGGAAGCACGGCTTCCCCGGGCAGTTCGACCTCGGACTCCAGTGACATCAGTTGCTTCACCCTCTAAAGGGTAGGACGCCGGGGCGACCAACCGACCCGCGATCAACAAAACTTCAGCCCGCAGAGGGCAGAAAATTTGGCCGCTCGACGCATGGATGTGATGTGAGGTGGGTAGGAACGTCTTTTCCC
Source organism: Streptomyces sp. NPDC107471 (assembly GCF_055582845.1). Classification (NCBI taxonomy): domain Bacteria; kingdom Bacillati; phylum Actinomycetota; class Actinomycetes; order Kitasatosporales; family Streptomycetaceae; genus Streptomyces; species Streptomyces sp. NPDC107471. The sequence goes on from NZ_JBVJPC010000002.1 coordinate 532,918, forward strand.
ACACATACCATGCCGGGCTCGCACCCGGCGGTTCTGTTCATCTGTCGAAACAGGATCGGGACGGGGCGGGGACGGGCCCGGACGGGGCAGCGCCGCTGGTGAGGCGGCGGGTCGCGGGGTCTGCTACGAGGGCCGCGGACGCCATGGGGGAGATCGACCCGGCGGGGGGCGGTGGGCCGGCGCGTGAGCCGATCGGCACCCACGCGGTGCTGACGCTACGGGGGGATCGACTCGGCCGAGGGGGGCGGTTGGCCGGCGCCTAGGCCAATCAGCACCCACTTGGCGCTGTCCGCCCCCGCTTCCCTCGACTCGCCTCAGCCACCGCAAGCGGCCCCTCGATGACGGCCGGGGAAACTCCCCCCGCCGCCCGGTGGCGCCCCACTAGGGTGCAGCCCGTGACCGCCGAGACTCCCGACTTCATACGGGCCACGCGCACCGCGTACGACACGATCGCCGAGCCCTACACCGAACAGTTCTCCGACTGGGCCCGCATCCCCACGCTGGACAGAGCCCAGATCACCGGCTTCGCGGAGCTGGTGAAGGAGCAGGGCCTGGGCCCGGTGGCCGACATCGGCAGCGGCCCGGGACACGTCACGGTGGCGCTCCACAACCTCGGCCTCCGGGTCTTCGGCGTGGACGTCTCCCCGAGGATGGCCGAACTGGCCCGCAGGACCCACCCGGAGCTCCGCTTCCACGTGGGCTCGATGACATCGCTGGACCTACCGTCGGAAACCCTGGGCGGCGTCACAGCCCTCTACTCGATCATCCACGTCCCGGACGACCACCTGCCGACGGCCTTCACCGAGTTCCACCGCGTCCTGGCCCCCGGCGCCCACGCCCTGATCGGCTTCCAGTACGAGCCGGGCGGCACCCACGTACACCTCGACGAACGCTTCGGCCACAAGATCTCCCTGGACTACTACCTGCGCACCCCGGAGGCGGTGGCCGAGCCCCTGACCAAGGCAGGCTTCCAGGTGATCCTCCGAGTCCTCAGAGAGCCCCTCGACGAGGAGAAGCCGGCCCGGGCGTATCTCGTGGCACGGAAGCCGGCGTAGGACGACTGCCCTCTGCACGACAGCAGCGACTGAAGTAAGATTCAATCTACGTAAGAATGAATCTACCTTTGCGCGGAGGCTCTCGTGGAGTTCCATGGCCGGGCCGCCGATCTCGAACTGCTGGCCGATCAGCTCAGGGCCGTGACAGACGGCAACGGGTCCACCCGAGGGCGAGCCGTGATCCTGACCGGTCGGCGCCGGGTGGGGAAGTCACGGCTGGTTCAGGAGTTCTGCGACCGATCAGGAGCGCCGTACGCGGTGTTCCAGGCAACCCGCGGGCGCAACCCCGTCACGGAACGGGCCGAATTCGTCGCGACGCTGGCCCAGTCGCCGCTTCCGGAGGTGGAGCTGGTCGCCGGCCTCCAGCCGCAGGACTGGAACCAGGCCCTGCGTTCGCTGGCGCTCGCGATCGCCGACGACTCCCCGAGCATCGTGGTGATCGACGAGGTTCCCTGGCTGGTCGAGCAGGATCAGGAGTTCGAGGGCGCACTGCAGACCGTCTGGGACCGCCATCTGTCGTCCAAGCCCGTGTTGCTCCTGCTCGTCGGCAGCGACGTGTCGGTGATGGAGGCGCTGCAGTCGTACGGGCGACCGTTCTTCGGCCGGGCGGCGAAGATGACCGTCCATCCCCTGAACCTGGCCGACGTGCAGGCCATGATCGATGCGAACGCGGCGGACGCCGTTGATGCCCACCTGATCACCGGTGGATTCCCGGAGATCGTGCAGTCGTGGCGTCCGGGAATGAGTCGTATCGACTTCCTGCGGACTTCCGTCGCCAACCCCCTCTCTCCCCTGCTGGTGGCCGGCGAACTGTCGCTCCTGGGCGAGTTCCCCGAAGCGTCACTCGCACGGGCCGTGCTGGAAGCGGTCGGCAGTGGGGAGCGGACGTACAGCGCGATCGCGGCTCAGGCCGGGGGTGGTGGAGCGTTGCCGTCCGGGACCCTCTCCCCGCTCCTGGCCACCCTGCAAGCCAAGCGGGTTGTGACAGCCGATCTCCCGCTGTCCGCCAAATCGGACAGCAAGAACAAGCGCTACCGGATCGCCGACCCGTACCTGCGCTTCTGGCTGGCGTTCCTGCAGCGCGCGATCCCGCTGATCGAGCGGGGACGCGGTGACGTGGCACTGGAACGCATCGAACGATCCTGGCCTACGTGGCGTGGCCGCGCGGTCGAACCACTGATCCGGGATTCGCTGCTACGCCTGCTGCCCGACGGCGAGTGGCCGGAGACGGAGGCCGTGGGCGGCTGGTGGAACCGGCAGAACAACCCCGAGGTCGACCTCATCGGCGCGGACCGGGAGCCGGTGGCCAGGCAGGTGCACTTCGTCGGGTCGATCAAGTGGCTCGAGAACCAGCCCTTCGGCCCCCACGACTACGACGCCCTCGTCCGCGACATGCTCGCCGTCCCTGGCACGGCCCCCGACACGCCACGTGTCGCGGTCTCGCGCTGCGGGGTGACGGACGCTCTGCCCCTGGCCGCCCACTGGGGGCCGGAGGATCTAGTACGGGCGTGGTCCTAAGCTCACAAGAGGGCGGCCTTCCCGGTTCACATTCCCTCGGGAAGCGATGCCAGGAACGCCTCGACCTCGCGCTTCTCATAGGTCGACAGATCAGATAGCAAGGTTACGGCGTTTTTGAGCTCGCGCGCGAGCTCGGGATAAGCCCTCCACACTTCCGGGTTTCTCGTGACTGCCGCATACAGCAAGTCACCGTCGATAAATCCACCGGAAGGCTGTTCCAGTGCTTCGTCGCGAAGAATTTGCACCGCTAGAGGGAGCAACCACGGCAAACCGACATCCTGGCCGATCAAGCGGGCCAGCTCATCGGGTTCCAGCGTTCCGATGGGTCGTCGGCGCCACTCGTGGACTGTTCTGATCAGTGACGTCGCTTCGGCAGGCGGTTCTCCCCAGCGTTCGCCGTCCAGTTGTTCAAGGGACTTACTGCGATCGACAGATTGGGACATCGTCGGATCCTCCGTCACCGATGACCTATGGAGTGCAGGAAGCCGTTCAGCCTGTCAAGCTCCGCAATGGCTTCCTTGCGTTTCTTGAGCAGAATTTCCATGCCACGTTCAGTTATACCTGCGGGCGGCTTCTCAATCTCTCGCTCAAGAGCCAACCTCACTTTGTCCAGCCCATTTCGAGCACCCTTCAGATCCGCAATATGATCGTAAGGCGTGCCGTCAGGCTTGCGTGCCACTACCTCGCCTTGAGCTTCACGCCTCGCCGCGTTGTAATGGTTGTGATTGGGTTGAGAGTTTATCTCCCCGATCGGATCCTTCTTGATGTTTTCCAGCTTCTTGATCGCCTTCATGGCGTCTTCCCGCAGTCCCAGGTCACGATACGGCGAAAGACCTAGGGAATCGGTCCAGATATGGGGGTTGTGGACATACGCGACGGGGTTGTCAGCGGGGGCGAGGCCGAGCGGGTCAGGGGTGGCGTAACGGGCGGTTTCAGGGTCGTAGTGGCGGAAGTAGTTGTAATGCAGGCTGGTTTCGGGGTCGTAGTACTGCCCGGGAAAGCGTAGAGGGGTGTACGCGCTGCTGTCGGTGGGCCAGGTTGTCCTGCCCCACAAGGTCGAGCGCCTGCGCCACGCGATGTCACCGCGTTCGTCCACCAGTTCCTGAGGAGTTCCGACAAGGTCGGTGACGATGGCGAAGAAGCGGGAGTCGATCTCCTGCTGGGGCGCGTCGACTGCGGTGATGCGTTCGGTTTGAGCGATCGGGTGCAGGCCCTGGTGGTCCCAGGTCAACGTGACAGGGTTGGCCAGGGACGCCGAGGTAGTGGTCTGCTCGCACAGGGTGGTGCCGTCCCAGACGAAGTCGACTCGTTCGGTGACCGTCTTGCCGTCGCTTGCGAGGCGCAGCTTTGCCGTGCGACGGCCCAGGGGGTCGTAGGTGTATCGCCAGTGGCTGCCGTCCGGTGTGGTGACCGACGTCAGGCGGTTCTCTGCGTCCCATTCGTAATGCCACGTGTCCGGCCTGCGGGACAAACGGGTCTTCTGCCGGAGGCGCAACCGGCCTGCTGCATCGTATTCGTAGCGGACATTGCCCGCGCGGGTGACACGGGTGCCGGTATAAGAGCGCTCACCCGTCGCCCCCTCGCCCGGGTGGGTGGCCGGCCAGGCAGCCCGTGTCTGGTTGCCTACCGCGTCGTAGGCGTACGTCTCCGTCCAGTTCGCCGCATGCACTGTGGTGACTCGGCCCACCGCGTCGAGCTCGAAGTGGTGGGCACCGTTCAGGTGGTCGTCGACGGCCGTCAGGTTGCCGTCCGCCCGATAGGTGTACAAGCGACGCTGGAGACGGCGGCCGGCCGGGGCCATGACGTCCTGTTCCGTCAGGCGCCCCAGGGAGTCGAAAGCCTGGGTCAGGGTTAGGGACTCGGCCACACTGCGGGACAGTTCACGTCCTGCCTCGTCGTGCGTGAATGTGAGAACGCGGCCCGACGCGACCATGGCCGTACGGTTGCCGGCCGCGTCATAACTCCAGGTGCTCGTGGCGCCGGCCGGCGTGGTGCGGCTGACGCAGCGGCCCAACTCGTCGTACCGGTAGGTGAGGGTTCGGCCATTGACCGTTTCGGCCAGCGCACGTCCCATGCTGTCCCTCTGCACGGTCACCACCGCGTCCGGCCCCGCGGCCCGGATCAGGGCCCCCTGCGGGTCGTACTCGAACGTTGTGGTCGTTCCTGCCACTTCCTTGCAGATCACCTGACCCAGAAGGTCGCGCTCAAGGTGAACGGCGGTGCCCGACAGGGTGGTCGAGGCTATGAGTCGGCCGGTCGAGTCGTAACCATAGGTCAGTGTCCGGTCGTCGAAGTCGGTCTCCGCCGTCAGGCGGCCCACTGCGTCATAGGTGTAATTCCACGTCAGGCCCTGCGGATTGGTGACCCTGGTCAGGCGTAGTTCCATGTCGTGGTCGAAGGTGTAGCGGGTGCCGTCCGGGCCGGTCCGGGCGGACATCAAGTCGAAGTGGGTGTATTCATAGCGGGAAACTGCGCCGAGGGCATCGGTGTGGGTGGTGCAGTTGCCCTCGCCGTCGTACGTCCACGATTCGCTTGTTCCGTCCGCGGCTGTACGGCGCGTCAGGCGGCCCTCCACCGTCCACTCCAGCCGAGTCACCGCTCCGGTCGGATCCGTGATGCTCACCGGGCGGCCGAAGGCGTCGCGTTCGTAGCGGGTTACGGCGCCCAAGGGGTCGGTGACCTCCAGGGTCAGGCCTTCGGCGTTGCAGCGGACCCGTGTGACCTCCCCGAGGGCGTTGGTGACGGATTCGAGGTGGCCCCGGTAGTCGTAGGCGAAGTGAGTGGTGGCCCCGGCCTCGTCCGTCACGGCCGTGCAGTTGCCGCGCGCGTCGAACCGTTGCGTGACATGCGTGCCATCGGCACCAGTCACCGTGACGGGCAGACCCTGGTCGTTGTAGGCGACGCTGGTGTAGCGGCCGTCGGGACGGATGGCCAGAACCGTGCGGCCCACCTCGTCGTAGGCGTAACTGCGCGTGCGGCCCAGCGGATCGGTGATGGTGAGCGGGCGGTTGGCCGTGTCGTAAGTGGTGTACGTCGTAGCGCCGTCCGGGGCTGTCACCGCTGCCACTTGCAGGTCTCTGTTGATCTCGTACCGCGTGCTGTGGCCGAGAGAGTTGACCGCTGTGACGATCCGATTGCCGGAGATCGGATCGGGATCGCTGTATGTGTAGGCGTACCGCAGGTGGCCCTTCTCGCCGCCCTGCGCGGTACAGCGATCCTGGTGGTCGTAGGCGTAGCGGTACGTCGAGCTGTTCGTGTCCGTCCAGGCGATGATGCGGCCGAGGGTGTCGTTGGTGAAGCGGGTCGGCAGACCGGAGGACTTCGTGACCGTCGACAGGTGGCCCTCGGTGTCGTAACCGAAGCGGACCAGCTCGACATCCTCGTCGGAGGACAGGCGCAGGGCGGTGATCCGGTTCCTGGACCGCTCGATGCGCAGGTCGTAGCCGGCCGAGTGCACGATCCCCGTCGGGGCGCCCTCGTCGTCGTACTCGAAGGTAAGCCACTGCCCCGAGCGGTCCATGAGCTGGGAGAGCAGGGCGATGCCGTTGCCGTCGCCGCCCGGGCCCGCGAAGTCCCAGACGCGCCCCGTTTCCGGGTCGCTGACCGTGTAATCGCCGTAGGCATCCACAGTCAGCGGGTGGCTTTCCCCGGCCAGGGGCAGGGTCGGAACGCCGGGGGCTGGGTGCGGATATGCCAGCAAGGAGCCGTCCTCGCGGACGAAGACGACACCTTCAGCGTCGATCTCCAGCCGCTGGTCGGCCGTCGAGGTCCAGCAAGGGCCGAACCAGCGGCCCGCCCGGTACGACGACTCGAACTGGCGGGTGAAGACCAGGGGCAGCCGGGCGGGCAGGGTCACGTCCGTCTGCGGCAGGGACATACGCCCGGTGGCCATGTCAATCGGGTCACCACCCAGCGTCTTGCACCACAGCTCCCGGGCAACGTCCCGCAGCCCCTTGCCGACACTTCTGCGCGCGGCACCCGTCGCGGCGTCCTTGGCGACCCCGCGCAGGGCATCCCGCGCAGCCGCGCGCCCCACACCCCCAGCTCCCTTCCCGCCGATCAGGTTCGAGAGCAGGTAGCCCGCCGCGTCCCCCGGATCCCTGGACCACCCCGTCCCCAGGATCGACATCGGCAGGCGTTCGGGGTGGGCCGCCGTGCCGACCAGGCCCGCCAGGAGCAACTGGGAGTTCTTCGACCACTCGCCGGGGTGGGTCAGGTTGTACGGGTCCAGGGGGTTGACCGTGCGGGCCAGTTTCAGGACGTCCGTGCCGCCGCGCAGGAGGCCGCCCAGGACGTGGACCGAGTTGAGCTGGGTCCCGACGAACAGGTCCGCCGCGCCCGCGCCCAGGCGGTCGGTGAACTCCGGCTTCGGCGGGGCCGTTTCCAGGGCCGCGGCTATCCTGCGGCGGGCGTCCTCGGCCAACTCGGTGCGCTGGCGGCGGGCCGCGGACAGGATCTCCCGGGCCTCCTCGCGGAGTCCGGTACCCGGGTCGACCCAGGCGCCGGGCTCCGTCGGCTTCGGGCCCGGGTCGCCGCCCGCCCCGACGGTCGCGTTGTAGCGTTCGGCCGCCTGGTCGTACGCCGACACCCGGGCGTCGTACGCGTCCGCCGCCCGCCGGGAGGCGTCCTGGGCGGCCCGGTACTTCTCGATCGCCAGCCGGGCCTGTCCCTGCGCCCACGTCACCATGTCCGCGTACGACTCCAGCGCCCCCGCCGCCGACGTACACGCGTCCGCCGCCGTCAGCCACTGCTTGGGCTGGACGTCGAACTTCGCGCGGAACTCGTCCGCCGCCCGGCCCCGCCACTCGCCGGGGTCCAGCGAGCGCATGCCCTGGCCGACGTTCTCGAAGGCGGCCGCGAACTTCCGCAGGTGCCCGGCCCGTTCGCGCAGGGCCGGCTCGCTGCCGTGGATGAGTTCCTTCGGGTCGTCGCTCTCGCCCAGCGCGCGTTCGGCGACCGTGCCGCCCAGCCGGTTGTCGACGCTCTCGCCGAAGTCGCGGACCTTCTCGGCCGCGCCGTCCGCGCCGACGTCCGACAGCAGGCCCGCCGTCTTGTCCGCGCCCCAGCCCACCGCCTCGCCGACGCCCTTGTTCAGGCCGTCCGCCGCGCTCTCCAGGCCGTCGCCGAAGTCGTCGACCAGATCCCCGAAGCCCATCAGCCCTCACCCGCCGGGGAATCCGCGGAGGGAGGCCCGCTCCACTGCCAGTCCGTGCGCGGATCGACGAACGCGTCCGGCGTCGCCGTCGAGGTCGAGACGTCCTCCGCCGTCCGCGACCAGGCCGCCTCCACCTCGTCCTGACCGGACGTGAAGGACTCCGCGCTGTAGTCCGCGTTCGCCCCCTGCGAGACCGGGTTGTCCTTCAACGTCTCCGACCAGGAACGTTCCTTCACCTCGTCCGGGGAGAGGTACGGGTTGCCCGTGCCGGCCGTCCACACCGACTTCAGGGTGTCGGAGACGTACTGCTCCTGCTCGTGGTAGATCCCCGCCGACAGCCCCAGACGGCCCGCGAACTCGTTCGCGCCCTGCATCAGGGAGCGCACGCCCCAGCCCCAGCGGTCGCAGAAGTCCCCGAACACCTGCCGGAGGCCGTCGTCGCCCGCCTCCAGGCCGGTCAGGGAGAGGTCGTCGAAGCCGCGGCCCAGGTTCGCCTCGATGTCGAAGCCGAAGTTCTTCAGCTCGTCCATCGCCTGGTCGATGCCGCGGGTGATCCGTGCCATCGCCTCCGGATCGACCTGGTAGCCGTCGCTCACGCCGCCCCGGCCCCCTCCGGACCGGCGGCCACGGCCACCGCGTCCGGCACGATCCCCGGCACCGGAGGCAGCACCAGGCCGCCCGGGCTGCCCGCGTCCACCGCGATGCCGGTGGGGCCGTCCGCGGCGGGGACCACCTGGTCCAGCAGTCGCGCCCCGTACACCGGGACGCAGTCGGGCACGACCTCACCGCGTGCCTCGGCGAACCGTTCCAGCGCCGCGCGTTCCGTGAACGCAAACAGCCAGCGAATGCCGCACGCCTCCGCCGACAGCAACGCGCCGTCGACCACCGGCACCAGCACCTCCCGGCGCCGGAACTCCCCGATCTCCGCCCGCCGTTCCCGCAACGCCTCGGCACGCACGTCAGCCGCCCCCGTCGTAGACCTCATCGAACGTCGCACAAGTGAACGATGATGCTAGACGATCCGGCTGAGCGGCGCCCCCGGGGTTTCAGACAACCGGTACCGCCGTCACCGCCGACAGCCGGTGCACGTCCCGGGCCGTCCCGGTGACCCCGGACAGGAAGCCCTGGGCCCGCGGCGAGGCCGTCGCCGTGAGCCAGTCCGGGTCGATGTCGCACACGGCCACGCGGACCTCCGTGCCGGCCAGGGCCAGGGGCAGCGTGTGGACGACCGTCGAGGGGAAGCTCAGGATCGTGCGGCCGATCGGGCCCCGGCGGGCGATGAGTTCCAGCGGGAGGTCCGGGCGGACGATCTCCAGGCCCGTCTCCACGGCCAGCCGGTGCAGCTTCTCCGTCGCCTCCCGGCGGTGGGCGAAGTAGCGGGTGGCGCCATGGGTCTTGGCCAGGCGGGTCACGGCCTCCAGGTAGCGGTCGGCGTCCACCACGCCGGTCTCGACGAGGGACGTGCCGACCATGTCCGCGCCCTTCGTGAGGCGCGGCGGGCCGAAGCGGGCGCGGGTCCAGGCGAAGGAGTTCACCGAGACCGTCACTCCCGTCGGCGTCTCCTCCATCGGCATCGACGAGAAGATCTCGACTCCCCGGCCCTCCCCCGGCGTCAGGCGCTTGCGGGCCGCCGCCGAGACCGGGGCGAAGGCGAGGTCGCGGGGGCTGGGGCGGCCGCCCTTGCGGTGCCAGCGCACGAGGCGCTCACCGCGGGCCAGTTGGGACACGAACTCCATCGTCGCCGTGCCGTCGTCGACCACGACCAGGTCGCCGGCGCGGGTGATGGTCAGAAGAAGCTGCACATAGCGGGAGAACGGGTCGCCGAGGACCACACGGTCCGCCCTGCGGAGCATGCCCGCGAGGCCGCCGATGGTCTGGAAGGGGGCCGCGGCGCCGCCCCTCGCCTCCTCCCAGCGGACCTCGTGGCCCTCCTCGCGGGCGAGTTCCGCCATCCTGCGGAGCTGGCCGCGGGTCATGGGGTCGGTCGGGGACAGCACGACGAGGGTGAGCTCCGCGCCGGGGGCGTGCGCGTGCGCCCACTCCAGCACGTTCAGGAGCTGGACCGGGCTCTCGACGAACGCGAGAGTGTGGGGGCCGGTGTTCCCGGCACGGGGGCTCATCGACGTACGACCGTCCCGTCGTAGGGCGCTCATGGGGCGCGGGTGATGAACACCGGGCCCCCGGACCGACTGCGGCCGGGGACCCGGTGCCTGGTGGCTCAGACCGAGACGGGCTCGCCCGCGGCGGCCGCGATCTCCGCCTCGGCGACCACGCCGGTGACGCGGCGCAGCTTCTTCATGGGGCCGAGCTCGGAGTCGTAGACCTTCTTGACGCCGTCGCCGAGGGAGGCCTCGATGGTGCGGATGTCGCGGACGAGGCGCTGGAGGCCCTGCGGCTCGACCGACGCGGCCTGGTCGGAACCCCACATCGCGCGGTCCAGGGTGATGTGGCGCTCGACGAAGGTGGCGCCCAGGGCGACCGCCGCGAGGGTGGTCTGCAGGCCCGTCTCGTGGCCGGAGTAGCCGATCGGGACGTTCGGGTACTCCTCCTGGAGGGTGTTGATCACCCGCAGGTTGAGCTCCTCGGCCTTCGCCGGGTAGGTCGAAGTGGCGTGGCAGAGAAGGATGTTGTCCGAGCCGAGGACCTCGACCGCGTGGCGGATCTGCTTCGGGGTGGACATGCCGGAGGAGAGGATGACCGTACGGCCCGTGGCGCGCAGGGCGCGCAGGAGCTCGTCGTCGGTGAGGGAGGCGGAGGCCACCTTGTGGGCGGGCACGTCGAACTTCTCCAGGAAGGCGACGGCCTCGGTGTCCCACGGGGAGGCGAACCAGGCGATCCCCTTCTCCTTGCAGTACTCGTCGATCTGGCGGTACTCGTCCTCGCCGAACTCCACGCGGTGGCGGTAGTCGATGTAGGTCATCCGGCCCCAGGGGGTGTCGCGCTCGATGTCCCACTGGTCGCGCGGGGTGCAGATCTCGGGGGTGCGCTTCTGGAACTTCACGGCGTCGCAGCCGGCCTCGGCGGCCACGTCGATGAGCTTGAACGCGTTCTCCAGCTCGCCGTTGTGGTTGATGCCGATCTCGCCGCAGATGTAGACGGGCTGGCCGGGGCCTGCGATGCGCTCGGTGCCGAAGGTGCGCAGGCGGGAGTTGGAAGACATACGAGGACGTTCCTTACTTGTCGAGGGAGTCGAGAGAGGGGCCGAGGATCCAGCGGGCGATCTCTCGGATCGCGCCGTCGCCACCGGGGACGGTGGTGACCGCACGGGCGGCGCCGCGTACCACGTCGTGGGCGCTCGCGACCGCCACGGGCCAGCCGACGAGGGCGAAGCACGGGAGGTCGTTGACGTCGTTGCCGACGTAGAGCACGCGCTCGGGCGCGATGCCCTGCTCCTCGCACCACTGCTTCAGCGCGAGGTCCTTCCGGTCGATGCCGTGCAGCACGGGGATCTTCAGCTTCCGTGCGCGGGCGGCGACGACCGGGTTCTGCTCCGTGGAGAGGATCAGCATCCGCAGGCCCGACTTGCGCAGGGCGGCGATGCCGAGTCCGTCGCCGCGGTGCACGGTGACGAACTCCTTTCCGTCGGCGTCGATCAGCACCCGGTCGTCGGTCTGGGTGCCGTCGAAGTCCAGGACGACCGCGTCCACGTCCTCGAAGGAGGGCTGGGTGCCCGCGTCCAGCAGGGGGGCCAACGCCCGTGCCCTGGCCAGGTCGTGGGGGTCGTCGATCTCCAGCACCCGCGCGGGGTCGGTCCGTACGAGGTCGGTACGGCCGAAGAAGCGGTGCTGGTGCTTGCGGAAGCCGACCGCGTCCATCGCGTAGGCGGCGCCGGTCTCCAGGAGGTCCTGGGGGCGGTCCTGGCGGCGGGGGCGGAAGGACTTGTCGTGGTTGACGCCGTAGCCGCCGCCGGTGGCCGCGTCGGCCTCCGCGACGGAACCGGCGGCCGCCTCGTCGTCGGCGTCGCGCCAGACGAAGCCGTGGAAGGGGGCGACGGTCACGGCGGTGTCGGCGTCGTTCTCGACGATCGCGGCGGCGACCCCGTCGATGTCCTCGCGGACCACGAACGGGCTGGTGCACTGCACGAAGACGACCACGTCGACGGCGGCGCCGTGCAGGGCCTCGTGGGCGTCCATGGCGTGCAGGACGGCGGCCTCCGAGGTGGCGGTGTCGCCGGCGATGGCGGCGGGCCGCAGCACGACCTCGGCGCCCGCCTCACGGGCGGCGGCCGCGATGGCCTGGTCGTCGGTGGAGACCACGACGTCCGTCACCAGCCGGGCGGCACGGCACTCGCGCACGGCACGGGCGACCAGCGGCACGCCCCCGACGGGGGCGAGGTTCTTCGCGGGCACGCCCTTGGAGCCGCCGCGCGCGGGGATCACCGCGAGCACCCGGCGCACGGTGTGCGGGTGGGACATGGCGTCTTCTCCTTGATACGTGGTCACAGCTCCCCCATCCGGCGGATCACGGGCGCCACGCGCTGCACGCCGTGCCGGTACGCCCCCCGGGCCGCCCGGCGCACGATCTGCCGGACCGGGCCCGGCGCCTTGTCGTGGGCGGGGGCGCCGGGCAGCGGGGTGCCGTCGGGGCCGAGGTGGTGGCGGGCGAGGATGCCGGGCAGATAGCCGGGGGCGGTGACGGGTGTGTAGTACGGGGTCAGCGGGGGCCGTTCGGGAGCCGCCAGCAGCTTGGCGATGCGCTCGCGGGCCGCGTCGAAGGCGTGCGCGTACGATCCGTCGGCGACGACACCCTGCCGGGCGACCCACTCCTCGTCGGGCGACGGCCGGTGTCCGGCGTCCAGTTGCTCCCAGGAGGCGAGGCAGCCGGAGCCCACGAAGTGGTGGTTGCCGAGGACCTCGCGGATGCCCAGGTCGGTCAGGACCGCCGTGGGGATGCGCCGGTGCAGGGACTCCAGCGCCGCGGTGGAGCTGATGGTGACCAGCAGGTCGGTCCGGTCCAGGACCTCGCCCATGTTGCCGTACACCAACTGGAAGTTGGCCGGCGGATCGAGCCGCTGGACCAGCTTCTGGTACGGCAGCTCCTCGATGTGCGTGGTGTGTTCGCCGGGCCTGGAGCGCAGCTTGAGCAGCACCTCGCGCTCGGGGTGCAGCCGGGCGTGCCGGATGAGGCGGTCCAGCAGGTACACCCGGTCCCGGCGGTTGTCCGGCACCGAGGGCTGGACCGCGAACACCACGGTGTACGGGTCGTGCTCCCCTTCGTAGGGCGTCCCGCCGAGGAAGGGCAGCGCCACCTCCGTGACCGACGAGGCGTCCGCCCCCACACCCTCGTACACCGCGCGGAAACGCTCCGCGTCCTGGCGGGAGTTGGCGAGGACGAGGTCGGCCCCGTGCCGCAGGAGCAGGCCGTCGGCGAGCTTCTCGTAGACGACGCCGACATAGCCGGTGACGACGACGGGTCGCTTCTCCAGGCCGTCCCAGACCCGCGCCAGGCCGTGCAGCATGGCCTGCACCCCGCCGCCGACCAGGGCCAGCACGACGATGTCGTACGACGTCTCGGCCAGGGCGCGCAGGAACTCGACGGCGGTGACCTCGCGCAGGGAGTCCGAGCGCACGCCGACCTCTTCGAGCTGGCGTGCGGTGGGTGTGGCCCGGCCGCGCAGCAGGTATCCGTCCAGCGCGAGGCCTGCTTGCGCTCCGCCGCGCGGTCCGGATTCCATGGAGGGGCCCGGCGCGATGCGGTCGGCGGTCAGCGCACCCCATTTCCAGCGGGTGTCGGAGTCCGCGAGGACGGCGATTCGAAGGGACTTCGTTGTACGTGGCGGCACGACGACGACGCTAGGAAGCAATTTCTAGGTCCGGCCCAACCGCGAATCAACGAAAAGTTAACAACAGCCCACCGAGAGCCGAACTGGCCCGCCGAGGACCTGGAAGTACACGGGATGCACCGTTCTGACACATGGAGTTCACCCGCAGTCCCCTTGCCGGAAAGTTCCGCTGCCGGACCGCCTTCTAGCGTTTTCCGGGTGCCAAAGCTCTCCGTCATCGTGCCGTTCTACAACGTGCAGCAATACGCCCCGGACACCCTCAGAAGTCTTCGCATGAATGCGCGGCGAGATTTCGAGTTCGTGCTGGTGAACGACAAATCAAGGGACGAAACCCCAGCCATTCTCGACCGTGCGGCCGAGGAACTGTCGGACGTCGCCCAGGTGCGGGTCATCCACCACGAGGCGAACGGAGGGCTCGCCACCGCGCGCAACACCGGCCTGGACGCGGCGCGCGGCGAGTACCTGACCTTCCTCGACGGCGACGACTGGCTCGCGCCGGGATACCTCACGGAACTGGTCGCCGCCATCGAGGGGCTGGGCTGCGACTTCGTCCGCACCGACCATGTGCAGACCGTGGCGCGCGCCCGGACCGTGCACCGGGTCCCGATCGGCCGGCGGAACGAGGTGATGAACCCGCGGGACGCGATCCTGCCGGCCGACCGCTCGACGTCCGTGGACTACGCGTACGCGTGGGCCGGCGCCTACCACCGCCGGCTGCTCGACAAGGGCCTGCTGCACTTCACCGACGGGCTGCGCACGGCCGAGGACCGGCCGTGGATCTGGAAGCTGCACCGCGAGGCCGAGTCGTTCGCGGTGGTGAGCCTGCTGGGCGTCTTCTACCGGCGCGGGGTGGCCTCCTCCCTCACCCAGATCGGGGACGCCCGCCAGCTCGACTTCATCCGCGCCTTCGACCAGGTCGTCGAGGAGACGTCGGCGGACCGGGACGCCGACCGGCTGCTGCCCAAGGCGGTGCGCACCTACTGCGCGATCATCGCCCACCATCTGTCCGACGAGTCCAAGTGGGAGCCGTCCGTGGCCCGGCAGTTGCGGGCGATGAGCGCGGCGGCCATCAGGCGGATGCCGCAGGACATGCTCGGCGACGTGCTCGACACCATGGACCTGCGCCGCTCCGCCAAGCTGCGGCGGCTGCGGCGGCGGGTCACCACTGCGAAGGCGGTCGCCTGATGTCCTCGACCGGTTCCCGTACGACCCAGATCTTCTGCGCCTCCACGCTGTACGGCGCGGTCACCCTGGCCGCCGCGATCGACTCCGACCTGTTCGAGGAGCCGGATCGCCGGGTGCTGCTGGTGTTCAACAACACGGCGACACCCGAGATCTCGACGCCGCTGGACGAGATGCCGGGCTTCGCGCCGCTGCGCGAGCACTTCGACGAGGTGCTGTCCTGGAACGAGGCGATCCGTCCCTTCCACCCCGGCTCGTGGACGCCCCGCCCGGACGACATCCCCCTGTTCGAGCGCTATCTGCGGCTGCTGTGGGGCCTCGGCGACGACCGCGTCGAGCTGGTGCTGGAGTCCCTCCAGGTCGCCCCCGCCCTCACCGTCGCCCAGATCTTCACCGGCGCCCCCGTCGACGTCTACGCCGACGGCCTGATGAGCTACGGCCCCACCCGCAACAAGCTCGACCCGCTGGTCGGCACGCGGGTGCGCCGCCTGCTCCACCTGGACCTGGTCGCGGGTCTCACGCCGATGCTGCTGACCGAGTTCGACGTGCCGCCGGTCGTGGTGCCAACCTCCGCCTTCCTGAAGGCGATGGGCGAACTGACCGCCGCGGTCGAGGAGTTGCCGCCGCTGCCGGACGACGCGGCCCTGCTGCTCGGCCAGTACCTCTCCGCGCTGGACATCCTCTCCCCCGCGGAGGAGGAGGACCTGCACGTGCGGATGCTGAAGGGGGCGGTCGCCCAGGGGCACCGCACGGTCGTCTTCAAGCCGCACCCGAGCGCACCGGCGCGCTTCAGCCGCGCCCTGGAGGCCGAGGCGGAGAAGCTCGGCGTGGACCTCACCGTGCTGGACACGCCGGTGCTCGCCGAGGTGCTGTTCGAGAAGGCCCGGCCCGCGCTGGTCGTCGGCTGCTTCTCCACGGCGCTGTTCACGGCCTGCGCCCTGTACGACCTGCCTGCCGCCCGCATCGGCACCGAGCTGCTCCTGGAGCGGCTGACGCCGTACCAGAACAGCAACCGGGTCCCGGTGGTGCTCGCCGACGCGGTGCTGCCGGACCTGGAGGGCCGGGCCGGGCAGGAGGCCGTCCCTGCGGACATGCTCGACCCCCTGATCACCGCGCTCGGGTTCACCCTGCAACCGCAGATCCACTCGGCGCTGCGGCCGGCCGCGGAGCGCTATCTCTCCGAGCACTTCGGCCCGCGCACCCGCCGCTACTTCCGCAAGAAGCGCCTGACGTCGCTGGGGCTGCCGGGCGGGATCCCGGAACGGCTGACCTTCCTGCCGCGCAACGCCACCGCGCGCCGGATGGTGCGGCGGGCACGGGCGCTGAAGAAGGCCGTGAAACGCTAGCCGGAACACCGGGTGAACCGCGGAAGGCCCGTGGGCGACCTTGCGGGAAGGGCCAGGTCATAAGGCCTCTGACCTGGTCTTTCCTGCTTCCCGGAAGCTGTGACAAGGCCGCGGCCCGCCCCTACGATCGCGGGATGCGTATCCCCCAGCTCGAAGAAGCCAACGCCCGCATGCTGGCGCACGCACCGTCCGTCCGGCCGGTCGCCACGAGCGACATCATCCGCACCCACCGGAAGAAGTTCCCCTTCCGCGGCTATGTGGAGATCGACTCCCCGTACTGCCCGCCGTTCGTGATGTTCTGCGTGAACGACGACGCGGTCGGTCTGGACACGCTGTGGAACGGCCGGTTCGGCTACGAGCCCGGCAGCCTCGCCACCTGGTCCCGGCTCGCCGCGAAGAGCACGACGATCGCCGACGTCGGGGCGCACGTCGGCTACTTCTCGCTGATCGCCGCCCTCGCCAACCCGAAGGCGAAGGTGCACTCCTTCGAGCCGGTGGACCAGATCCACGCCCGGCTGTCGGTGAACGTCCGGTCGAACGCCGCCCAGAACGTGAAGCTGTACCAGGCGGGCGTGTCCAGCGAGGCGGGCTGGGCCGAGATCAGCGTCCGTTTCGCGGGCAACCTCCTGTCCACGGGCTCGACCCTGGAGGGCGGTGCCGCCGACGCCGAGCGGAAGCGGATCCGCCTGGTCCGTCTCGACGAGGTGTTCGCCGAGACCCGGCTGGACCTGGTGAAGATCGACGTCGAGGGGCACGAGCTGTCGGTCCTCCAGGGGGCCCGCCAGGTCCTCGAGCGCGACCGGCCGACCGTACTGCTGGAAGCGCTGCGGGACGCCGACATGCAGATCCTCCTGGCCGAGTTCGATCCCCTCGGCTACGACTGCCACTGGGTCACCGAGCACGACGGCACGCTCGTCCCGTGGTACGCGCCTCGGCCGGCCAGGACGCGGAACCTGCTGTTCACCCCGCACGACTGACCCGTCGGCCGGCCGGGGCGAGAGGCAAGCGAGACAGGGCGGACGGCTTGCGGCCACGGCCAGTTCGACGCGTGTTCACAGTCCTTCCATAGCTTCTCCGGATGCCCCAGCAGGACATCCGACCGCGCATACCCGATGTCGTCCCGGCACGGTTGACACCGCCGGGACAGCAGCCCGTGCGCCGCTCCCTCGTCTCGTACGTCCTCCCGGTCTACGACGAGGAGGACGGCATCGCGGCGTTCCACACCGAGCTGACCGCGGCCCTCGACGAACGCCCCGACCTCGACTTCGAGTTGGTGTACGTCAACGACGGCTCCCGGGACGGCTCCCTGGCGATCCTCCGGGACCTGGCACGCGACGACCGGCGGGTCCGGGTCGTCGACTTCGCCCGCAACTTCGGGCACCAGATCGCCATCACCGCCGGTCTCGACGTCGCCCGGGGCGACGCGGTGATCGTGATGGACACCGATCTGCAGGATCCGCCGCGGGTCAGCCTGGAACTGGTCGACGCCTGGCGGGCGGGTGCCGAGATCGTGCACGCCCGTCGGCGCTCCCGGCAGGACACCGCGTTCAAGCGGGCCACCGCCCACCTCTACTACCGGGTCCTGCGCTCCTCCACCGACGTGGACATCCCGCTGGACACCGGGGACTTCCGGCTGCTGGACCGGCGGGTCGCCGACGAGCTGCGCAGGTACCGCGAGCGCAGCCGGTTCGTCCGCGGGATCGTCGCCTCGATGGGCTACCGGCAGACCGAGGTGGCCTTCGACCGCGACGAACGCTTCGCGGGCGAGACGAAGTACCCGCTGCGCAAGATGGCCCGCCTCGCGGTCGACGGCGTGACCAGCTTCTCCACCGCCCCGCTCAGGATGATCACCCGGCTCGGCTTCGTGGTCCTCGCGCTGTCGCTGCTCGGCATCGTCTACGCGCTCGCGATGAAGTTCTTCCGCCCCGACATCACCGTCTCCGGCTGGACGATGCTGATGTGCGTGGTGCTGTTCCTGGGCGGCACGCAGATGCTGTCGCTGGGCGTCATCGGCGCGTACGTGGGACGCATCCACAGCGAGGCGCAGGGCCGCCCGCTGTACCTGGTGCGCGATGTGATCGGCGGCGAGGGTGAGCGCTGACACCTCGGCGCCCGGGACCACGACCGCCCCGGCCCGGCGGCGGCTCTCCCGGCAACTGCTCAGCTACACCCTGATCGGCGGCAGCGGGGTCGCCCTCGACCTCGTCGTCTTCCTGCTGCTGCACAACGCGGCCGGGATGGACGAGCAGGTCGCCAACGCGATCAGCACCACGCTCGGCATCGTCAACAACTTCGTGCTGAACGCCCGGTTCACCTTCGAGCGCCGCGACCGCCTCCTCGTGCGCTTCCTGCGGTTCTACGCCGTCGGCCTGTCCGGCGTCGCCCTGACGAACCTGCTCTTCCTCGCCTTCACCGACGGCCTGGGGATCGACGCCGACCTGATCAAGGCGGGTTCGCTGCCGCTGGTCCTGGCGCTCCAGTTCGTGCTCAACAGAAAGTGGAGCTTCGCATGAACCTCGGCATCATCGGCGCGGGTGCCACCGGCCTCACCGCCGCCTGGGACGCCGTACGCGCCGGCCACCAGGTCACCGTCCTGGAGGCGGCCGACGAACTCGGCGGCCTGGCCGCGTCGTTGGAGGTCGGCGGGGTCCCGCTGGAGCGCTTCTACCACCACATCTTCCGCAGCGACAAGGCGATGATCGCGCTCATCGAGGAGCTGGGGCTCGGGGACGCGCTGCGCTTCCACCGGCCGACCACCGGCATCTACCGGGGCGGGAGGCTGATCGACTTCACCACGCCCCTCGACATGCTGCGCTTCCCGGAGTTCGGCCCGGTCGACGCCCTACGCTTCGCCGGTTCGTCGGCGGTGCTGAAGGCGGTCCGCGAGGGCGACCGCTACAACGACCTCACCGCGCTCGCCTGGCTGCGCAGGTGGGCCGGGAAGAAGGCCACCGCCGCGGTCTGGGAGCCGCTGCTGCGCGGCAAGTTCGGCGACCGTGCCGAACAGGTGTCGATGGCGTGGCTGTGGGCGCGCATCCACTGCCGGACCTTCGAACTCGGCTATGTGGACGGCGGGTTCGAGCGGGTGTACGCGGCGCTCAAGGACGGGATCGAGGAGCGCGGCGGGAAGGTGGAGTTCGGCAAGGCGGTCGGGTCGATCCGGCAGGACGGGACCGACGAGGCCGTCGTGACCTGCGCGGACGGATCGTCGTACGCCTTCGAGCGGTTGATCGTCACCACCCCGCAGCCGGCCTTCGCGAAGGCGGCCGGGCTGCCCGACGACAGCTCGCTGTGGAGGAACCAGTACCTGGGCGCGACCTGCTTCGTCCTGGAGCTGGACCGCAGCGCGATCCCGTACTACTGGCTCAACATCAACGAGCCGGACTTCCCGTTCCTCGCGGTGGTCGAGCACACGAAGATGATCGACCCGTCCGTCTACGGCGGCCGGCACATCCTCTACGTCGGCAACTACGTGGAGCGCGAGGACCGGCGGTTCACCACGGATCCGGGTGAGCTGCTCGAGGAGTTCGTGCCGTATCTGCGGCGGATCAACCCGGCCTTCGACAAGTCCTGGATCAAGGACTGGCACTTCTCGAAGGCCGGATTCGCCCAGCCGGTGGTGACGCCGGAGTACCGGGCGCTGATCCCGGCCCACGAGACGCCCATGAGCCGGGTCACGCTGGCCACCATGGCGCAGATCTACCCGCAGGACCGGGGGCAGAGCTACTCGGTGGCGATGGCCCGCGAGGTCACTGCCGCGCTCGGGCTCAACGCCTGACGCACAGCACCAGCCGCTCGCCCGGACTCCCGGGCGGACAGTCGTACACCGCGGTGACCCGGCGCCACAGCTCCGGGTCGACGCGGCCCGGCTGGAACCAGGGCCGCTCCAGCACCGCGTACGGGGCCGGGTCGTGGTCGACGCAGTCGGCGTTCTCCTGGAACGACCTCAGCTCGGCCACGTCCGGCAGGTAGCGGGTGCGCTGGAGGAAGGTGGCGATCGGGTACCGGCACCGGGCCGGGTGGCCGAGGTCGTACGCCGTCTCGCCGAAGGCCAGGTACAGCACCGGGGCGCCGGGGGGCAGTTCGGCGGCGATCCGGTCGACCTCCTCGGCCGTGTGCCGCTGCTCCTCCAGGTAACCGGCACCGGTGACGGTGACCTTGCCGTGCAGCACCAGGTGCGGGGAGCCGGGCCAGATGCCCGCGGCCAGCAGCACGACCCCGGACAGGGCGACCCACACCGCCGACCGCTTCCCAGGTTGCTTCCCCGACCGCCTCGCGCGCAGGACGTCCACCGCGGCCGCGAGCAGCGCGGCCAGCCCGGCCGTCCAGACCTCCCACGGCCGCTGGAACCTGCCGGGCAGCTCGGCGTACACCACGGGCAGCACGCCGTAGAGGAGGGACACGGCCCCGAAGCACCACGGCGGGGACCTGCGCGCGCCGCCCACCGCGATGCCCCAGACGGCCGCCGCCAGCACGGGCATCTGGGCTCCGTGGTACAGGAACCAGTTGCCCTGCACGACCACGACCGCCTGCGCGGCGAGGCCGGCCAGGGCGGCGAGCACGAGGAGTTCGGTGCGGCGCCACCGGCCCCGCACCCGGGTCAGGACGAGCAGCAGCGCGCCGGGCAGGAGCAGCAGCACCGGGCTGGTGACCGCGCGGTCGGCCAGGAAGTCCACCGTGCGGTCGAGGATGAAGTGCGGGTGGATGCCGGTCCGGCTCAGTGCGGACTGGTTGATCTGCGGCATGTCCTCGGTCCACTGCCACTCGCGGGTGCCCGCGAGGACGCTCAGGCCGAACAGCGCCAGCGCGGCCGGGATGCCGACCAGGGTGACGCGTACCGCCCGGCCCCGGTCGACGGCGTAGACGAGGAGAACGCCGATCGCGGCGGTCGCGGCGGTGGAGTACTTCATCATCACCGCGAGGCCCAGCGGGAGCGCCGCGAACAGGGCCGCGGGCCAGGGCCGCCGGGGACCGAGGGCGGCGGCGACGGCGCACACCGTGAGGACGACGGCCGTCCACTCCGGCTGGAGGAAGTCGTTGCGGGGCGCGAGGGCCAGGGCGAGCCCGGTGGCGCCGGCCGTGAGCGCGGCCTCGCGGGGCGTGGTCCGGCGCAGCAGTGCCGCGTACAGGGCGTGGGCCGCGGCGGCGGCGAGCAGGACGCCCGCCGCGTTCATCACCGCCTCGCGCACCGCCGTGCCCCCGAAGAAGGCGAGCCGGTCCAGGAGCGCGACGAACCACCGGTAGAAGAACGGGCGGTGGGTGAAGACCTCCGACGGGGACCAGCCGGCCGCCCGGCCGGTGCGCAGGGCGGCCAGGACGTAGTGGAGGTCGCCGGTGAGACCGCGGGTGAGCACCGTGTACAACACGGTCGCCGCGGACGGCACGGCGGCCGCCGCCCACCACAGGGGTGAGCGGCGGCCGTTGTGCTCGGTGGGCCGTACGGAGAGGTCGTCGGCCGTCGTGGTCGTCATGGTGGTCTCAGCCGCCGCGGAGGACCCGCAGGTCGGCCGCGTTGGCCTCGGTGACCTTCCACAGCTCCTGCTGGCGGCCGTGCACGTCGGCGACCGTCCTGTCGTGGTCGGCGAGCAGTTCCTTCGAGCGCTCCACCAGCCGGTCGGCGAGGTGGCGGTCGTGGACCGAGACGCCCCACTCGGGCCGCTCGATGTCCCGCAGGAAGTACGCCATCTTGGGGTGCGAGATGAGGCTGATGATCGGGGTGCCGCAGCCGAAGGGGATCATGCCGGCGTGGCCGCGCATGCCGATGACCAGCTTGGTGCGGGCGTAGAGGTCGAGGATCTCCTTGTTCTCGAAGTCGTACATCGGGATGACGGGCATCGAGATGCCGTGCTCGCGCCGCAGGTCGAAGACGATCTTCTCGTCGTCCAGGGAGTGCGCCACGCACTGGACCTCGGCCAGCTCGCCGAGGACACGGACGGCCTTGGCCATCTGGGCCAGGAAGTAGCCGTAGTCGTGGCCGAAGCGCAGGCCGGCCCGGTCGTAGGCGGCGTTGATCAGGATCGTGTCGTCGCGCCTGGCCGGGTCCTGCCAGCCGGGCACCAGGTGGCGGGTGACCGTGGTGGGGCAGGGCTGGAAGCGGATCTTGTCGTGCAGGCGGTTCGGGACCATGGCCCGGACCTTCTCGATGGAGCCGTGGTTGCGCAGTCCGAAGAAGGCGGACCGCTCGACGAGCAGCCGGAGCGAGTCGCGGAAGCGGTTGGCCCGGTAGGACTGGCCGTCGAAGGCGTTGAAGCCGACGGCGAAGACCGCGACGGGCACGTCGATGCGCTTCAGGAGTTCGTCCGGGACGTTCCACTGCCAGGCGCTGTTGCCGTTGGGCATGGTGTCCGGGATGAACAGGCCGCCGCCGCCGATGACCAGGCCGCGGCGGCGGTTGACGCGCTGGAGGGCGTTCTCGTCGAAGAGGCGGTGGGCGTGCACCGAGTGCCAGCGGCGGGAGGTGGTGTCGGGGCCGAAGGCGGAGCGGACGCTCTCGGGCAGGAGCTTGTCGCCGGCGTTGCCCTGCCGGTCCATGTAGAAGGCCACGTGCGCCAACTGGTCCTCGGGGGCGCCGAGTTCCTGGGGCGGTACGGCGGCCGCGCGCTGCGCCCACAGCCGGCTGGAGCGGTGGGTCGGGTCGACGGACATGCCGGCGGTGGCGTATCGCAGGGCCTCGCTGTTGTCGCCGTGCACCCAGGCCGTCTGGGCGAGGCGGGCGTAGGCGGTGGCGGCCCGGTTGGGGGCGGCGGCGGCCAGCAGGAGCTGGGTCCTCGCCTCGTCGTAGCGGGAGACGCTCATCAGGGCGTGGCCGAGGACCTCGTGCGGCCAGGCCTCGTCGAGCGGGATGCGGACGCTGCCGAGGATGTCGACGGCGTCCTGGTAGTCGCCGGTGGAGATGTGGGCGGCGGCCACCTTGCGGGCGGCTTCGACGTCCCCGGTGCGCGCCACGTGCGGGGTGCCGTAGTGCACGAGCAGGTCGTGGTGGAGGCCGCCCTGCTGCGCCATGTAGGCGGCCTGGAACTCGGCGTCGGACAGCTCGAACTCGCGCCAGCGCTCCTCGGCCCGGCTGTACCCCGCCTCGCCGCCCTGCCAGGGCTTGTGGCGGCCGGTGAAGTGCAGGATCGCGGTGTCGTCGGGGACGGGAAGGTCGCCCGACAGGCGCCGCTTGACGAAGTTGTAGCGGGCGTCGAGGCGCACGAAGTCGCCGTCCAGGACGGCGTTGAGGATGCCCTGGTCGTGCTTGTCGAGCTCGTAGTCGCCGGAGCGGCCGCACGCGTCGAGCCGGGCGCAGAAGGAGTCGCTCAGGTACTCGCGCTGGATGACCAGCAGACCGGAGTTGAGCTTGTGCTGCCCGTAGAAGAACTGCGGGACGGCCGCGAGGCCCTCGCGCAACTGGAGGAGCTCACCGAGGTCGCCGAGCACGACCATGTCGGTGTCGAGCGTGATGACCGTGTCGTACTGGCGGAGCCGGAAGACGTCCAGGATGAAGTACGCCTTGCGGACCAGGTAGTTGTCCTGGTCGCCCTTCTTGTACGAGTCGTAGTGGTCGGCGTCGACCCGCTGGAGGACGATCCTCGGGTGCAGCGCGCGGATCCGGGCGATCGAGCCGGGCCGCAGGTCGTCGTAGAGGACGACGAAGTCCTCGCACACGCCCGGGTTGGACAGGGCGAGGCTGCGCAGCAGGGCGAGGAAGCCGGGCAGGTAGTTCTCGTCGACGAAGCTGGCGAAGGCGATCCTGCGCTTGCCGGTGAGCGCGTGCGCGTCGGTCACCGGGGCGAGGGGGGCGGCGGTCCCGGTCGGGGAGTTGGTGGTCATCGCAGGGATATCCTCATGTCGGTCATGCTCTGGGCCCGCTCCATGACCCATGCCTTCTCGCTGGTGTATTCGTGCACGGAGGTGATGGCGAGCTTCATCGCTTCCTGGACCCGGTAGGCGCCGCTCTCGTAGAAGTCGAAGCCGATCAGGTCGAGCTTCGGGCTCACGTCGAGGAAGTCCAGCAGCCACAGCATGTTGAAGCCGGAGGTCGGGATGCCGGACCAGACGTCGGTTCCGACCTTGCCGATGTTGCGCAGGGGCCAGCGCAGCGACTCGTCGCCGAGGTAGGTCTGGGCGCCGGGCACCAGGCGGTTGCGCAGCGAGTGCTTCCAGTCGCCGGAGACACCGCCGAAGACGAGGCGGGTGGTGACCTGCTGGTCCCAGTTGAAGCCGTGCTTGTGGATCGTGACGTGGATGTCGGTCCGGGCGCCGGTGTGCCTCGGGTCGATCCGGTAGGAGTTGAAGCGGACGACGAGGTCGTACGCGTCGACCTCGGAACCCATCGAACTCGCGCCCACCCGGCCGGAGTTGGCGATCAGACAGATCGACTTGCCGGCGATCTGGTTGCGGAACTCGCCGAGGGTGATCCACTGCACGCCGCCGACGGTGGGGTCGTCGACCGGGCCGCGCATGCGGTTGCGGCGCTGCTCGGCGTAGAGCTCGACGGCCCGGGTGAGCGCGGGGCCGTCGGTGTCCTCGGTGGCGCGCAGGTCGAGGTACTGGCTGAGCAGTTCCTGCCGCTCCTGCACCGGGGCGTTCTCGGCGTGCAGTGCGAGGAGCGCTCCCACCAGCCGGGGCTCGGCCTCGGTCCAGTCGCCGACGGCGTGCGCGGCCAGGCCCTCGGCCCACACGTCGGTGGCGGGGCGGCCGGCGAAGGCGCGGGCGCCGGGGACCTGGCGGCCGAGGAGTGCGAGGAGTTCGCGCTCCTTCTCGCCCGCGATGCGCAGGCCGGCGATCCGGGCGCGGACGCCGAAGCCGTCGTCGTCGGTGAGGCTCAGGTACTTCTCGTACGCCTCCAGCGCCTCGGCCTCCTCGCCGAGTGCCTCCAGGAGCCGGGCGCGCAGCCGCCAGCCGGCGCGGGAGTTCCTGCGCTGGGCGAGGACGGTGTCGCTGATGACCAGGGCGAGGTTCAGCTCGTCGTCGTAGCCGCACTCCAGGGCCTTGTTGCCGACGGCCAGGAGGGCGTCGAGCAGTTCGGCCGGGATGTTCGCCGCGGGGGCCTGGGCGCCCTTGACGGCCCGCTTCAGCAGGGCGGTCGCACCGGAGGGGGCGGGCGCGGCCGGGACGGTGGTGGCGGTGGTGCCCCAGACGACGAGCAGCCTGCGCAACTGTTCGGCGAGTTCGACGCGACGACGGTCGACGCTGCCGACCACCTTGCCGCTGTGCGCCGCGCAGGCGCGCAGGCACTCGTCCAGCTCCCCTCCACGCGCGCGTGCACGCCTCTTCTGGACCGTCGTCATGGCACTCCTGTTGTTTTCTTGCCAAAGCAAAGGCAAGTTCATGGGTTTACTGCGACGTGGGGGGATTCTGGGCGAACTTAGGAAGCCAAAACGACATTCAGGTGAACCCACCGGGACCAGAAGGCCAATCGTTGGTCGGGCGAGTAAGACATCACCGTGATTCGGACTAACGTGCTGGGGCGCATCCACAGGAGTGACTTAGGCTCTTCAGAGCTTGCGAAGGGGATTTCCGTGACCAGCATGACCGTCCGGCCGGCACCCGACCTGCCCCGGCGGCCGGAAGGGCCACTGCCCGCACCGCGCCGCCGCGAGACCAGGCTGCGGGCCCTGGACGGACTGCGGTTGGTGGCCGCGCTGATGGTGGCCGCGTACCACTACGGCGGCCGCGGCGGCGAGATCACCCAGTCCTGGGGAGGCTCCGCACAACATCAGTTCCCGACGCTGCACACCTATTTCTCCTACGGCTGCCTCGGCGTCCAGGTCTTCTTCGTGATCAGCGGGTTCGTGATCTGCATGAGCGGCTGGGGCCGGTCCCTGACATCGTTCTTCGCCTCCCGCGCGTCCCGGCTGCTGCCCGCCTATTGGGCGGCCGTGCTGCTGGTCACGGCGGTGTTCGCGCTGCCCGCGGTCGCGTACGAGGCGCTGTCACCCAGCGACGTCCTGGTCAACATGACGATGCTTCAGATGCCGTTGGGCGTCGACCGGGTGCTCGGTGTCTGCTGGACGCTGTGGGCGGAGGTCCGCTTCTACGCGCTGTTCGCGCTGTGCGTGGTCCTGCCCGGGGCGTCCCGGCGCCGGGTGATCATGTTCTGCGCCGGCTGGACACTGGCGGCGGCCCTCACTCAGGCCGCCCATCAGCCGCTGCTCGACGTGGTGTTCATGCCCGAGTACGCCTCCTTCTTCATCGGCGGTGTCGGCCTCTACCTCGTCCACCTCGACCGGCGGGACGTGTACGCGTGGGGCATCGTGGTGGTCAGCTTCCTGATCGGGCAGCACTACGCGGTCACGTCGCTGTGGAACGTGTCCGACCCGAACGCCTTCGCCCACCGCACCTCGCTGGGCATCGTGGCGGTGGTCGCCTTCGGCTTCGTCGCGGTCGCGGCGATCGCGCTGGGCTGGCTGAGGTGGGCGAACTGGCGCTGGCTGACGGTGGCCGGCGCGCTGACGTACCCCTTCTACCTGGTGCACGAGCACCTGGGCTGGGTGGTCGTCCGCGCCCTGCACCGGGGTCTGGGTGTCCCGTCCTCGGTGACCTTCGCCCTGACGGTCGCCTCGATGCTGGCGCTGGCCTGGCTGTTGCACCGACTCGTCGAGAAACCACTGACCCCGCGGTTGCGGGCGGCACTGAACAGGGCGCGGTGAGGAGGGCCTGGTCGGCGTTTTCCTCGTTTTCCCGGATTTCGGTGTCGGCCTGGCCCATTGACGTGGACCAAGGGTCGGCATGTTCACCTGACGTTTGCTCTGCGGCGATATTCGGCAGGCCGTTGTCAGCGAAATGGATTCATGGCAGAGACACAGCAGACTCCCGAACTTCCCGGCGAGCTCAAGGACGTCCAGGGCTGGTTCCCGCCGCTGGACCAGGTGCTGTTCAACTGGTTCCTGCAACGCCAGGAGAAACCCGGTGACCTGCTGGAACTGGGCGTGTACCTGGGCAAGAGCGCGATCCTGCTCGGGCGGCACCTGCGGGACGGCGAGCGGTTCACGGTCTGCGACCTGTTCGGGGGCGAGGCACCGGACGGCGCCAACCGTGCGGAGACCACGAAGTCGTACGCCTCTCTCACCCGGCAGGCCTTCGAGCGGAACTACCTCTCCTTCCACGACGTCCTGCCGAGGGTGATCGAGGGGCCCACCTCGGTCGTCCCCGGTGAAGTCGCGCCAGGCACCTGCCGGTTCGTGCACATCGACGCCTCGCACCTGTACGAGCACGTGTACGGCGACATCGGCGCCGCCCGCGAGATCCTGCTGCCCGACGGGATCGTCGTCCTGGACGACTTCCGCTCCGAGCACACCCCGGGCGTCTCGGTCGCCGTGTGGGAGGCGGTGCTCAACCGCGGCCTGCGGCCGGTCTGCCTCAGCACCCAGAAGCTGTACGCGACCTGGGGTGATCCGGAGCCGGTCCAGGAGGAGTTGCTGGCGATGCTGCGGGGGCGGGCGGACGTGGGCCTGAGCGTGCAGGAGGCGGCCGGTCACCGGCTGGTGCGGGCGCGCGCACAGCAGATGCAGGCCCCGCCGTTCCCGCGCTCCCGCCACTACGTGGAACCCCCGACCACCCCGACCCCCGCCCCACGGCCCCGCCGTTCCCCGGCCCACCGCATCGCGGTGGACCTACTACCGCCACTGGTGACACGCGCGGTGAGGAAGGCCAGGGCCCGCTAGGCCGACACCGCTGCTGCCACCCGTTGTCACACACCCGGTCCGGAAAGCCAGGCCCGCCAAGCCGGCACCTCTCCTGCCCCCGAGGGTCACGGCCCGCTAGGCCGGCCTCCCCTGCCCCCGGGGGTCACGGCCCGCCAGGCCGGTACCTCTCCGGCCGCGCGTCGTGCCGCGAAGTCAGGCCCCGCCAGGCCCGTATCGCTGCTCGATCCCTGCCAGCACCAGCGCCAGTCCCTCCTCGTAGCCCCGGTCGAAGTCCTGGAAGATCTCCGCGCCCGCTGCCGCGGACAGGGGGAAGCCGGCCATCAGGCGGGCGCGTTCCGCCACGTCGAAGCCGTCACGGCGCTCGCCGGGCA
Organism: Streptomyces sp. NPDC107471; assembly: GCF_055582845.1. NCBI lineage: Bacteria > Bacillati > Actinomycetota > Actinomycetes > Kitasatosporales > Streptomycetaceae > Streptomyces > Streptomyces sp. NPDC107471. The sequence continues at coordinate 560,957 of NZ_JBVJPC010000002.1, forward strand.
GGGGCTCCACGCCCTGTTCCTCCGTGACGAAGCCGAGGGTGTAGAGGTACGACGTGGACATGGCCCGGACCGCCTGGGCGAGGGTGAACCCGGCGTCCGTGCACAGCCGCAGGGTCTCCTCCATCTGCTCGACGTGGACGAGGCCCGTGAAGCGTGAGCCGCTGTAGACCTTGGCGCCGTCGCGGTAGCCGAGCAGGGCGGTGCGCAGTCCCCGGTTGGACTTGAGGAGCCGTTCCCGCCAGGTGTCGGACGGGTCGAGGTCGGCCCCGGCGACCATCCGCCGGTACATCTCCGTCGCCATCTCGTCCAGCAGTGCCTGCTTGTCCTTGAAGTGCCAGTACAGGGCGGGCGCCTTGACGTCGAGTTCCTTGGCGATGGCCCGCAGGGTGAGGCCGTCGAGGCCCACCTCGTTCAGGAGCTTCAGGGCGGTGGCGGCGACCCGGGCGCGGTCGAGGGGCGGGCGTTTCTCCGTACTCACGCTTGACAGCTTAACAGCGTTAAGGGCACTCTCGGACTCGACGGCACTTAACATCGTTAAGGGGAATGGGTATGAACACGGACGTACTGATCGTCGGCGCCGGGCCCACGGGGCTCGCCCTCGGGATCGACCTCGCCCGGCGGGGTGTGGACGCGCTGGTGGTGGAGAAGGCGGACCGGCTGTTCCCGGGCTCGCGCGGCAAGGGCCTCCAGCCGCGCACCATGGAGGTCTTCGACGACCTCGGCGTGCTCGACGCGATCCTCGCGGTCGGCGGGACCTACCCGGTCGGCATGGTCTGGCAGGACGGCGAACGGGCCGGCGAGCACCGGATGTTCGACCCGGCCGAGCCGACCGAGGACGCGCCGTACAACGCGCCCTGGATGGTGCCCCAGTGGCGCACCCAGGAGGTGCTGTTCGCCCGGCTGGTGGAGCTGGGTGGGCGGGTGGCCTTCGGGCGGGAGGTCGTGGGGATCGAGCAGGACGGTCCCGACGCCGACGGCGTGACCGTGCGCTGCGCGGCGGGCGCCGAGATCCGGGCCCGGTACGTGGTCGCCGCCGACGGCGGCCGCTCGGTGGTCCGGCGCACCCTCGGCATCGGCATGACCGGCGAGACGGTCGACCCCAATCCGCTGCTCGTCGCGGACGTCCGGATCACCGGTCTCGACCGGGACAACTGGCACATCTTCCCGCCCCGCGGCGAAGTCGGCTACCTCTCGATCTGCCCGCTCGCCGGCACGGAGGACTTCCAGGTCGTGGCCCAGTTCCCGGAGGGCACCCGGGTGGACCTGTCCCCGGCCGCCGTCCGCGAGGTCGTCGCGGCCCGCTCCCACCTGGCCCCCGAGTCGGTGACGGAGGTCCGCTGGGCCTCCGACTTCCGGCCCCGCGCGGCCCTCGCGGACAGCTTCCGCTCCGGCCGGGTCTTCCTCGCCGGCGACGCGGCCCACGTCCACTCCCCCGCGGGCGGCCAAGGCCTGAACACCAGCGTGCAGGACGCCTACAACCTGGGATGGAAGCTGGGAGCGGTCCTGCGCGGCGGTGCCCCGGCCGCCCTGCTGGACACCTACGAGGAGGAGCGCCGCCCCGTCGCCGCGCAGATGCTCGGCATCTCGACCGGTGTGCACCGGGGCGAGGTCCGCCGGGGCGAGGCGACCCGCCAACTGGGCCTCGGATACCGGGACTCCTCCCTCACGGAGGAGACCCGCACGGCACCGGCCGGCCTCCGCGCGGGCGACCGGGCACCCGACGGGCAACTGGCGGGCGTACGGCTCTTCGACGCGTTCCGGGGCCCGCACTGGACGCTGGTGGCGGTCGGGATCGAGGCACCCCGACTGCCGGAGGCGGTGCGCGTGGTCACCGGCGACGAGCAGCCGTACTACGGCAAGGGGCTGTTCCTGGTACGCCCGGACGGCTACGTGGGCTGGGCCGGTGAGGACGCCTCGGAGCTGGCGGCCTACGTCGGCCGGGGAATCACGCGCTAGCGAGCGACAGCTTCACGGCGAACCCGAGGAACAGCGCCCCCGCCGCCGAGGTCACCCCCGCGGACAGGCGCCGGCGCCTGCGGAACGCGGCCGCCAGCCTCGTCCCGCCGAAGATCAGCGCGGTGAGGTACAGGAAACTGGCCGCCTGGGCGAACGCCCCGAGGACCACGAAGGACAGCGCCGGGTACGCGTAGCCGGGGTCCACGAACTGCACGAAGAAGGCGACGAAGAACAAGATCGCCTTGGGGTTGAACAGGCTGATCACCAGCGCCCTGCGGTAGGGCCGCTCACCCGGTCCGGCGTCGGTGACCTCCGCGTCGGCCACGGGCGAGCGCCGTGACCGCCACAGCTCCCGCGCGGCCCGCATCATCCCCACGGCCAGCCACGTCAGATATCCGGCGCCCGCGTACTTCACGATCCCGAACAGCACGGCGTTGGCCTGGAGAAGGGAGGCGACCCCGGCGGCGGACAGGGTCATCAGCACGGCGTCCCCGCACCACACCCCGGCCGCGGCGGTGTATCCGGCGCGCACGCCCCGCCGGGCGGCGACGGAGACGACGTACAGCGAGTTGGGGCCGGGCAGCAGGACGATCAGGACGAGGCCGGCCAGATAGGTGGGGAGGTCGATGACACCGAACATGCAGACGAGTGTCGCACTCAGAACGCGTCCGAGGGCACGTAGGTCCCCCACACCTCGCGCAGGGCGTTGCACACCTCGCCCACCGTCGCCCGGGCCCGCAGCGCGTCCTTCATCGGGTACAGGACGTTGTCCTCGCCCTCCGCCGCCTTCTTGAGGGCGGCGAGCGCCGAGTCCACCGCGGCCCGGTCGCGCTCGGCGCGGAGCTTCGCGAGGCGTTCGGCCTGCCGGGCCTCGATGGCGGGGTCGACGCGCAGCGGCTCGTACGGCTCCTCCTCGTCGAGCCGGAAACGGTTGACGCCGACCACGACCCGCTCGCCGGCGTCGGTCTCCCGGGCGATGCGGTAGGCGTTGTGCTCGATCTCGTTCTTCTGGAAGCCGTGCTCGATCGCGGCGACCGCGCCGCCGAGGTCCTCGACCTTGCGCATCAGGTCCAGCGCGGCCGCCTCGACGTCGTCGGTCATCCTCTCGACCGCGTACGACCCGGCGAAGGGGTCGACCGTCGCCGTCACGTCGGTCTCGTGGGCCAGCACCTGCTGGGTGCGCAGCGCCAGCCGCGCCGACTTGTCGGTGGGCAGCGCGATGGCCTCGTCGAAGGAGTTGGTGTGCAGCGACTGGGTGCCGCCGAGGACCGCCGCGAGGCCCTGGACGGCGACCCGGACCAGATTGACCTCCGGCTGCTGGGCCGTGAGCTGCACGCCGGCCGTCTGGGTGTGGAAGCGGAGCATCAGCGACTTGGGGTTCCGCGCGCCGAACCCGTCCCGCATCACCTTCGCCCAGATCCGCCTGGCCGCGCGGAACTTGGCGACCTCCTCCAGGAGCGTCGTCCGCGCGACGAAGAAGAACGACAGGCGCGGGGCGAACTCGTCGACGTCCATGCCGGCCGCGACCGCCGTGCGGACGTACTCGATGCCGTCGGCGAGGGTGAAGGCGATCTCCTGCGCGGGCGAGGCACCCGCCTCGGCCATGTGGTAGCCGGAGATCGAGATCGTGTTCCACCGGGGCATCCCGGCCCGGCAGTACCTGAAGATGTCCGCGGTCAGCCGCAGCGAGGGCTTGGGCGGGAAGATGTACGTGCCGCGCGCGATGTACTCCTTGAGCACGTCGTTCTGGATGGTGCCGGTCAGCCGGTCGGCGCCGACGCCCTGCTCCTCGGCGACCAGTTGGTACAGCAGGAGCAGCAGCGCGGCCGGTGCGTTGATCGTCATCGACGTGGACACCTGGTCGAGCGGGATCCCGTCGAACAGCACCCGCATGTCGTCGATCGAGTCGACGGCGACCCCGACCTTGCCCACCTCGCCGTGGGCGATCGGGGCGTCGGAGTCGTGGCCCATCTGGGTGGGCAGGTCGAAGGCGACCGACAGGCCCGTGGTGCCGTGCGCGATGAGCTGCCGGTAGCGGGCGTTGGACTCCGCCGCCGTGCCGAAACCGGCGTACTGGCGCATGGTCCAGGGGCGGCCCGTGTACATCGACGGGTACACGCCCCGCGTGAAGGGGTACCCGCCGGGCTCGCCGAGCTTCTCCTCGGGGGTCCAGCCCTGAAGGGCCTCCGGGCCGTAGACGGGTTCGATGGGCAGTCCGGACTCCGACTCACGCGTCATGCCCACCACCGTATTGCGGTCGCGGGCGAAGCGCCGCCGGGTCGTTCGCAACCGGCCGTCCGGGGGGAGACATGTCAGGGACGCCGGTGAGAGGACAGGGGGTCCGGATGAGTGGTACGGGCATGGGGAGATCGTTCGCGGCGCTGCTGGTCCTGGCGCTGGCCTGCGGCTGCACGGTGCAGACCGCCGACGGGGACGGCAAGCGGGGACTGCCCGTGCGGATCGAGGTCCCGGAGCACAGCACACCGCCGGCGGACGACGACCCGAAGCCGAGCGCGACACCGTCCACCCCGGCCGCCGCGCCCGCCGTGCTGTGGTCGCGCGGCGACTCCGGGCGGGACGTACGGGAGTTGCAGGCGCGGCTGCGCCAGGTCGCGTGGCTCTTCGACGGGCCGACCGGGTCGTACGACGACCTCACCGAGCGGGCGGTGAAGGGGTTCCAGGGCAAGCGCGGCCTGCCGCGGACCGGGAGGACCGACACGGTCACCTGGAAGCGGCTGACGGCCATGACACGCGAGCCGGGCAAGTGGGAGCTGTACCTGATGGGCGGCCAGCCGGCCGACGCGCCGGACGCGCGGTGCCTGACCGGGCGGGTGCTGTGCATCAGCAAGTCGAGCCGGACCCTGCGCTGGATGGTCGACGGACGGACGGTCATGACCGTGCCGGTCCGCTTCGGCTCGGTGGGCACACCGACCCGCGAGGGCGTGTTCAGCGTCTACTGGAAGTCACGGCACCATGTGTCGACGCTCTACGACTCCCCGATGCCGTACGCCATGTTCTTCAGCGGCGGCCAGGCGGTGCACTACTCGGCCGACTTCGCGGCCCACGGCTACGCGGGCGGCTCCCACGGCTGCGTCAACGTGCGCGACGAGGCGGCGATCGCGGACCTGTTCACCCAGGTGCGGAACGGCGACAAGGTCGTCGTCCACTGGTGAGTCCCGCGAGGGGATTCAGGGGCGCGGACGGGACCGGGGGAACGTGTCCCGCCCGCGCCAGGTGCACGAGCCGTAGGTACGGGGGGAACCCCGGCTCTGTGCGACGGCCGATGACCAGTCGGCTCACTCAGTACTGCGCTGCGGCGGCCGAAAACGTCACACCCGCCGCGACCGAAAGCGCGGCAGGCGGGAAAAGCGCAGGTCAGCGGGGTCGGAAACCGTCACAGCGCGCTGTACGACGGGCTGGGCGCGGGCTCCGGTGACATCGTTGCCCCGGGTGCGGCGATCGGGGCGTCGGAGGCGGTGCCGCCGTCGGGGCCGTGGTGGTTCTTGCGGGGGGCCGTGAACTGGTTGCCGTTCCCGCCGTTCCCGCCGTTCCCGCCGTTGCCACCGCCGTGGCCGTGGCCCGCGCCGTGACCGCTCTTGTCGTTGCCCTCGTGGTCGCCCTTGCCCTCACCCTTGCCGTCGCCCTTGCCCTCACCCTTGCCGTCGCTCTTCGCGTCGCCCTTGTGGTCGTCGGGGGCGGACTGGGCGTCGCCGCCCTGGGCGCCGGAGCCGGACAGGACTCCCTGGCAGTACTTCCAGACCTGCGAGGCACCGCCCGCCGCACCCTCAAGGGAGCGCTTGCGTGACGGGTCGAGCTTCTTGCCCGCGCGCACGTCCCGGCAGGCCGAGGCGGCTCCGTTCCAGTCGCCGCGGGGCCGTACGCCCAGCCCCTCGGAGCCCTTGCCGGGCGTCGCGCCGGTGCCGCCGCCTGCCGTGTCCCGGGAGCCGGACCCGTGGGAGGGGGAGCCCCCGGGTGAGGGCGCGACCCCGGGCGCCGAGGCCGGCGGGGAGTCGAGCGGGCGGTCCGGGGTGGTGGCGGCGGACACCGTCACCGCGGGTTCCGGTTCGCCGTCGCCGAGGTGCGGCAGGACTCCGATTCCGGCCGCGACGGCCACCCCGCCCGCCATCCCGACGGCCAGTACGGCGGCCAGTCCGAGGTGCGCGGGACGCCGCCTGCGGGAACGGCGGGCCCCTGCGTCCGGGGCGCCGATCCGCACCAGACCGGCGTCGGCGGAACCCTCCGCGGCCCGGTGCCCGCCCTGCGCGGACGGGCTCACCGAGTCCTCCGCGCGATCCGCGCGCACCGTGCGGAACGCGGCGAGCGCGGCCTCCTCACCGGGGAGTTCGCCGCTGGTCGGCGCGGGTTCGACGGTCAGCGCGTCCAGTGTTTTCGCGAGCCGTTCGGCCCGGTCGCGGTCGGCCTCGTCGACAGCTTCCAGTGACTCGCCGCGCAGCAACCGCTCCGCTGTCTCGAGGTCCAGCCACTCGTAGCTCTCGTCGGCCATCACATGTCCTTCTGCGTCCGCGGACGCAGATGCGTCACACTCGCGGACGTCACCGCACGGTCCTGCGGTTCTCGCTGCGGAGGCAGGGCGTCGAGCGCGCCGGCTGATTCCGGATCCTCGCCGAGGAGCTCCGCGAGCCGTTTCAGACCGCGGTGCGCGGCCGTGCGTACGGCGCCGGGACGCTTGCCGAGGGTCTCGGCGGCGGTCTTGGCGTCCAGGCCGACCACCACGCGCAGCACCACGGCCTCGGCCTGGTCCTGGGGCAGCCGGGCGATGAGGGAGAGGGTGGTGTCGGTGGCCAGCGCCTCGATGGCCTCGCCCGCGGTGTCCGATTCGGCGGGCTTCCCGGTCAGCTCGGTCTCGTCGCCGCCGATGGCGGGCCGGCGGCCGCGCATCCGGATGTGGTCGAGGGCCCGGTTGCGGGCTATCCGGGCGGCCCAGCCGCGGAAACGGTCCGCGTCCCCGTCGAAACGGTCCAGGTCACGGGCTATCTGGAGCCAGGCCTCGGAGGCCACGTCCTCGGCGTCCGGGTCACCGACCAGGGTCCGGACGTATCCGAGCAGCCGCGGGTGCACCGCGCGGTACACAGTCCGGAACGCGGTCTCGTCCCCGTCCTGTGCCGCAAGCACCGCGGCAGTCAACTCCGCGTCGTCCCCCAGCACCCGTGAATCCTCAATACGTGGTCGCGATCGATGGTCGCCGCTTCGAGCCGTCGAGGGGTTGTGGTGATCGTTCGAAGTCGCGTTGATCATTCAACTTCCGCGCCCGGCGCGAAAGGCACGTTACGACCTGAAACCGCTGCTCGTCCATGTCCGTACAAAATGCAACTAGCTCGTGATCCAGGGGCGGTCCGAGGGGGTGTGACAGAAACCGCACTCATGACGCTGAAGGAAGTACGGGCCGCCGCGCGGCCCGTGCCGCGCGACGGCCGGGGCCTCTCCTGTGGGGGGTGGCGGCCCCGGCCGTTGCCTCGGCCGCGCCGGGTCACTGCTTCTTCGACTTGTTCTCGTCCGTGTTCGACCGGCCGGTCGTCCCGTCCTGCGGCTTTCCCGCCTGCCCGCCGTTCGCGTTGCCCCCGCTGTCGGCGTTGCCTCCGCCGTTCGCGTTGCCTCCGCCGTTGGCGTTCCCCGGGTCCTTCGCGGCGCCCGTGGCCTTCGCGTCGGCCGCCGCGGTCAGCGCGGCGCAGTAAGCGCTCACGTCCGCCTCGCCGCCGGCCGCCGTCGCGAGCTGCCGGAACGCCGTGGCGTCCAGCGCCGCACCCCGGCCCCGGAGCTTCTCGTAGGCGCGGCAGTGGGCCAGGGTGTCCTTGGCGGTGGGCGGGTGCCCGGCCGGGGCGGACACGGACGGCCGCGCGCCGCCGCGCGACTCGGCCGGAGCGTCGGCGGAGACGCTCGGGCGTGCGCCCTTGCCGCCGGCCGCGCCCTGGTCCGGAGCGTCGCCCGCCGAGCCGATCGCCGCGTAGGCGACCCCGCCGAGGGTGAGGCTCGCGAGCAGGACGGAGAGCGTCGCCTTCAGCGAGAGCGTCCGGCGCCGCGAGCGGGGCCGCCAGTCGTCCCGGCGGCGGGTGCGCGCCCGGTGCGCCCCGGCGTCCCGCGCCGACCGGAAGGCGGCCACGGCCCGCCGCTCCGCCTCGTCCTCGGGCTTCTCCCCGCGGATGGCCGCCGCGAGCAGCGCTTCCAGCGGGCTGTCGTCGTAGCGGGACGCATGGTCGTACGAGGGACGCGGCCCGGGCGCGGTGTGCTCGCCGTACGTCGCGCCGGGTGGGGGCGCGGCGCCCCGCTCCGGGCCCGGCACGGTCTCCGCCGGGCGCGCATGCCGGCGGCCGGGGGCGTCGCCGTTCCGCTCGTCACCCATGCCGTGTCCGTCCCTGTCCGACGTGCCGTCCTCGCCTGTCATGTCGACTCCCCCAGCGTCCGGGGGCCGTCATCCGTCACACTCTCGACGCCCAGTTGGAGCGCCAGCCGCTTCAGCCCCCGGTACGCCGCGGTGCGCACCGCGCCGGGGCGCTTGCCCAGGACACGGGCGGCCGCGGGACCGTCCAGTCCGACCACCACCCGCAGCAGCACCGCCTCGGCCTGGTCGCGCGGCAGCCCCCGGACCAGCCCCAGGGCGTACTCGGTGGAGAGCGACTCCAGCGCCTGGTCGTGCGTGCTGTGCGGGCCCGGCAGATCCAGCATGTCCTGCTCCAGCGCCGCCGACCGGGGGCGCACCTTCTGCCGGCGCAGGTGGTCCAGGGCCCGGTGCCGGGCGATGGTCGCCGTCCAGCCGCGGAAGCCCGCCCCGTCCCCCTTGAACCGGCCCAGGTCCCGGGCTATCTCCAGCCAGGCGTCCGACGCCACGTCCTCCGCGTCCTCCCCGACCAGCCCGCGCAGATACCCGAGCAGTCCGGGCTGCACCAGCCGGTAGGCGACCGCGAAGGCTGCCTCGTCGCCCTCCTGGGCCCGCGCGACGGCCGTGCCCAGTTCCCCGTCGTACGCCTGCACGCGGCGGGGTTCCCCTCCCTGGCCCAAGAACTTTCCCGTCCGTACCGGTTCGTGGCGATTCCGCACCCTCCGGCACGGTCGCCCTTGCCCATGTCCCCCACGGTCAACAGCGCCGGACCCGACAGAAGTGTCACAGCAGGTCGCACCGCACCGGCCGACCCCCTCACCTCGCACACCTGTGACACCTGGCACCCTTCGTACGCTGTGTAAGTGCCACCTGTGAGACAGGTGGTGTTTCTGTGACCGGATTCAAGGTCTGTGACCAATTCAGGGGTGGGGTAGTGAGTCGTCGTCAAAGCCGTGCGTACAGACCGCTCAGCATGAAGCGGCGGGCGTGGCTGACGCTCGGTGCGGTGGTCCTGGGAGGCGGCGGCATCGCGACCTACGCCGTCGCCAGCCCGTCGGCCGACACCGCGGGGGATCTGCAGCCCAAGCGGCCGGTGAAGGTCTACAACCTCGCGCTGAAGGCTCCCGAGGCCGGCGAGCGCGAGCTGCCGCGCACCGAGACCAAGCAGTTCTCGCTGCTCGGCATCTCCTGGACGGGGGCGACCAAGCGGCTCGACGGCAAGGCGCAGGTACGCACCCGGAGCATCGACACCGGCGTGTGGACGTCCTGGCAGGACCTGGAGACGAACGCGGACCCGGTGGAGGACGCCGACGAGCGGGCCGGGGCACGCGGCGCGTCCGAACCGCTGTGGGTGGGCCCCTCGGACGGTGTCGAGGTCCAGGTCGTCCACGAGGACGGCACCACCAGCGCCGGACTGCCCTCGGGTCTCAAGGTCAACCTGGTCGACCCGGGCATCGCGACCGCCGCGGAGCAGCGGGCCGCGGGCGACGACAAGGACCCGGCGGCGTACGCCGAGGACGTGACGCCGAGCCCGACCCCGACCGACACGGCCACCTCCACCGCCTCCCCGACGGCGACGGCGACCGCGACCGCGACGCCGACACCCACGCCGACCCCGACCGCCACCACCCCCACCGCGCCCCCGTCGACGGTCCCCGAGCCGCCGATCGTCTCGCGCGCCGGCTGGGGTGCCGACGAGTCGCTCAGCCCCGACCCGTCGGAGTACAACGCCGATGTGAAGGCCGTCTTCGTGCACCACACGGCCGGGTCGAACGACTACACCTGCGCCGAGTCGGCGTCGATCGTGCGGGCCATCTACGCGTACCACACCGCCCCGGAGCCCAGCGGCAACGGCTGGAACGACCTCGGCTACAACTTCCTGGTCGACAAGTGCGGCACGATCTTCGAGGGCCGCAAGGGCGGCGTCGACAAGCCGGTCCTGGGCGCCCACACCTACGGCTGGAACCGTGAGTCCACCGGCATCGCGGTCATCGGCGAATACACCGCGACGGGCGCCTCGAGCGCCGCCCTCGCCTCGGTCGCCCGCATCACGGCCTGGAAGCTCGGCCAGTACGGCGTCGACCCCAGCTCCACGGTCCAGTTGAAGGCGGGCGCGACCCAGAAGAACCTCGCCGGCACCAGCTACACCGCGGGCAGCCTCTACACCTTCAACCGGGTCTCCGGCCACCGCGACGGCTACGCCACCGAGTGCCCGGGCAACTCCCTCTACGCCCAGCTCCCGACCGTCCGCGCCTGGGCGTCCGGTCCGGTGCAGGGCCTGAAGGTCACCTCGCTGACCGGCGCGACCCTGTCCGGTTCGACGTACTACACCAAGGGCGCGATCACGGCGAAGTGGTCGGCCACCACTCCGGGTTCGCTGATCTCGAAGTTCGAGCTGCTGGTGGACGGCAAGGTCGTCGCCACCACCTCGGGCACGGCCGCCTCGGCGGCCACCACCCTGGCCGCGGGCAGCCACAAGGTCGCCGTACGGGCCGTGCACCAGTCCGGCAGGACGGTGACGACCACCGCGCTGACCGTCGTCACCGACACCACCGCGCCGACCTTCTCCACCACCCCGAAGATCACGCTGCGCGCCGGCACGGTCAACACCACCGCCGTCCCGGTCACCCTCGGCTGGAAGGCCGCCGACAACGCGGTCCTCAAGCAGGTGAGCCTGCTCTCCCCGACGACGGCCACCTTCGGCCCGACCACCACCAGCTCCAGCCGCACCGCCAAGTCCGGCACCGCGAGCACCTGGTCGATGAAGGCGTACGACGTCGCGGGCAACACCCGCACCTCGTCGCCGTCCTACACGCCGATGATTCTCCAGGAGACCTCGGCGACCAAGTCCGGAAGCTGGACGAGCCGTTCCTCCACGAGCTACCTCGGCGGGAAGTCGTACTCCAGCGGTTCCAAGGGCGCGAGCCTCACGTGGACCTTCACCGGCCGGTCCGCGGCCTGGGTGGTCTCGCGGGCGTCCACCTCCGGGCAGGCGTACGTGTACGTGGACGGCACCAAGGTCGCGACCGTGGACCTGAAGTCCTCGACCACGAAGTACCGCGACGCGATCTGGACCAGGTCCTGGTCGAGCAGCGCCAAGCACACCGTGAAGATCGTGGTGGTCGGCACCAGCGGCCGCCCGACGATCACGACGGACGGCCTGGTCTACATCAAGTAGCCCGCCGCGGCGCCGCGTTCACCGGCACGGGCGTCCGCTCCCCCGCATCGAGGGGGGAGCGGGCGCCCGTTCCGCGTTCAGCGCCGTCCGGCACCCGTCGCGTCGCGGCACAGCAGCCGCAGCGAGCCGTCCCCGGCGAAGCAGCGGCGGGCCTCGTCCACCGGGTCCCAGAGCCGCCCGTCGGGCGTGCGGACCCAGTGCTCGCCGGCGCTCGTCCACCACTCGGCGCCGGTCTGGCGGACGACGACCTCACCGGCGTAGGCGCCGAGCCCGCGCAGCACGGTCTCCACGGCGGCGAACGGCGCCCCCTCCCGCCGTATCTCCTCGATCAGCCGGTCGACGCGCCACAGGCTCTGCGCCGAGTAGTCGAGCCGCACCCGCGCGCCCTCGCGCAGCGCCGACACGGCGTCGGCGGCCCACCGCACGGGTCTGGCCGCGGCGGCGGGGCGGCTGGTCTGGCGGGTGGTCGCATCAGCCGTCGTAGGGGCAGTGGCCTGAACCGTCACATCAGTCGTCACAAGGGAGAGAGCGTTTGGGCCCGGTGTTTCGTCACCCGGACCGGGGGACCTCGGCGGGAACGGTGCAGGACCGACGCACCTTCGCCGCATCCCTCCACGGACGGTCACAGGACCCTTCCGGTAGCGAGGTTGACGCCGGAGTGACGATTCGCCCCCGCCCTGCGCTCCTGTCTCTGATGAGCGACTACTTCCATCTCCGCGCGGTGCCGCCCTCGGCCCTGCGCAACAGCGCGAACTGGATGCAACGGCTGTTCGAGGACGACTGGGACGCCGTACGCGAACGCATCGGACGGCACCGGGAGGAGGTGCTGGACAAGTCCTACCTGGACCACGAACTGCTGTACGCCGGAGCCGAGGTGGTCCTCGGCGGCCTCCCGGTCTACCCGGGCGACCACGACAAGCCCCCGTTCCTGCTGCTGACCGCGGCCCGGGCGAACCGGGTCTCGGCGTACCTGGGGTCGGCCGACTTCGAGGCCCTGTGGCGGGTCGCCCGCGAGGAACTGCTGCCGAGACACGGCGGGGCGCCCGCGGAACACGAGGCGCGGGGGGTGTTCGCGGCGGCGCACCGCGATCTCACGGCGTTCTACGGGCAGACGGCCCAGTACGGCGACGCCGTGGTCAAGTGGCTCGTCCACTGAGCCACCCGGCCACCGGGCCGACGGCTCTCACCCGCGCCGGCGGCTCCTGCGGGACACCACCGCGCGCAGCACCCGACGACCCTCCGTGCACACCTCCAGAGCCGGCCGCAGACCCGCCGGTCCGTGACCGGCCAGCAGCTCCAGGACGGTGATCTGACGGCGCAGTTCGGCGGCGACGAGCGGGGACATGCCCTCCGTACGACCTTCTCGGCGGGCGTCGACCGACTCGCCGGCGTCCGTCAGGGGGTCGAGCAGCCGGTGGATCTGCAGCGCGGCGACCGAGCAGGCGTCGGCCCACTCCCGCACCCCGGTGGCGGACCGTTCGGCCGGCGCGGCGGCGAGCATCCGGCGGGCCAGCAGCACGGCCTCGTCCTCACCCGAGCCGGAGGGACGGTCGGCGTCGGCGTCGGTGTCGCCGAACTCCGCGCCCCCGCCCAGCTTTCCGCGCACCTGCTCCAGCCGTTCGCCCCACTCCGCGGCCCCGGCGTCGTCCGCGAGCCCCGCCCACAGCGGTCGCAGGACCTCGTCGTCGCCGCCGAGCAGCGGTACGCACCGATCCAAACAAGCCAACCCGCTGGCGGCCAGGCCGCGTTCGTCGGCCTGGCCGATCAGCTCCACCAGACTCATCCACGCCTCCCTCGCCGAGCGGCATTCCCTTACGGAACCCGCACTTCCCCTTACTGCGTGCGACGGCCCGGGAGTGTCACAGGGGCACCACACCGAGCCGGTCGAGCATACGGAAGAAGAGGTTTTCAGCCAACGGGTCGGGTTCCGCGTTCAGTACGTCGAGCAGTGGCTCCTCGGCCACCTCGTGCCCCGCCTCCGCGGCCCAGGCGACGGCCCGCGCGGCCGCGTCCCGGGGTTCGAGGAAGTAGTCCTCCAGGGTCAGCCCCTCCCCGCCGTCCCCGAGGTACCCGGCCATGGCGGTCCGGGCCAGACAGGTCGTCCAGGCCCCGCTCCGCGGCCCCGCCGCCTCCAGGACCACCGAGGCGCTGTCCATCACGTACCCGAAGAGGGCGGGCGAACCGGTCTCCTGGGCGAGGGTGTTCATGTTCCCGACGTCGCCCTCGCCGCTCGCGTACTCCCAGACCTGCCATCCCCCGGGCGCCGACTCGCGCAGGACCATGCCCTCGGCGCCGGCCAGCGCGTCCAGTTCGGCCAGCGGCCGCTCCCCGCGGCCCACGACGAAGTAACCCCAGTAGCCCATCCCCGGTTCCCCCCGGCTGCTCGGTACGGTTGGGGCCCGAATACACCACATTCGTACGGCAGTTCGCAGCAGGATGGACCAAATCCGTCATCCGGCGACGGGTGCCACCGGTCCCCGGCGGGCCTTCTCGTCCTGCATCCGGGTCAGCCGCAGCACGAGGGCGGCGGCGACCAGGGCCGCGACCAGGTCGACACCGTCGGCGAACAGCATCTGGACCGCCGTGTCGTGGATCTCCTGGAAGGTGTCGGCCTCCCCCGCCATGCCGGCCAGGAACCGCCCGACGACGTTCGTCAGGAGCCACAGCGTCCACCAGACGTTGACCAGGGCGTGCCCCTCGCGCCTGTCCTCCGGGCTGCTCGCGTCCCAGACGTCGAGGACCACCCGGCGCGGGTACCAGAAGCTCACGATCGGCACCACCCAGCCCGCGATGACCCAGGCGCGCGCCTTGCTGTGCCCCTCCGGGGCGAACACCTCGGCGTTGACCCGCACCCGCCAGAGCCAGATCACGAAGACGACGGCACAGGCCAGCAGGACGGCGGCCTGCGCGGAGGCGGCCACGCCGGTGAGCGTGTCCGCCAGGTCGGCCCGGTCCAGCACGGAGTCCCCGGGGTCGCCCCCAAGGGCGTCACCCGTGACGTCGTACGTCAGGAAGTCGGCCCCGAGGGCGAACGCGTCGACGGCCGCGGCCACCGCGAGCAGTACCGCGGTGGCCCGTCCGAGCCCGATCGGCGAGCGCAGCCAGGCCTTCGGGGCGCCGGCCGGCGGGGCCTGGACCGCGGGCGCCGCGGCGCACTGGGTGCACAGGACTCCCTCGGGTACCGCTTCGAAGTGGTGGCAGCGCGTGCAGAGCATGGCGAGTTCCCCCGAGGTGTGGACGATCAGCAGACCGCGCGGGTTCTCCCCAGAGCCTCACGCGCGGCATGCGGAACATACGGTTCGACGGCCTCGTACGTCCACAGGGAACGCCCGGCTCCTCAGCCCAGCTTGTCCGCCAGCGCCTTGAACTGCGTCCAGGTCAGCGCGGGCTTCCCCGGGTCCCACAGCTTCTGCGCGGTCGCCCGCAGCGGCATCCGGATGCCCGCGGCGATCTGGTCCTGCGTCTGCGCGTTCGGGAAGTCGCCCCACACCGCGAAGAACCCGCCGAGGATCTGGTCGTCGTACCGGGAGGGGACGGCCGTCGTGCCGCGCAGGACTCTCGGGGTCCACTCCTCGTAGATCCGCTGTCCCGTCGGGTAGTAGAACCGGTTGGGCTGCCCGAGGACGTAGTAGAGGAACTCGTCGTTGTAGTTGACGACGTCCCGGCCCGCGCTCAGGTAGTCCAGCGGCGGCCGGGCGCCGATCTCCTTGCCCGTCCAGTAGGCGACCCGGATGTCGTCGGCGGGACGGACGGACGTCCCCCGGAAGAATCCGTCGTTCCAGGCCAGCGGCTTCCTGCCGAGCGCTCGGACGGTCTCGGCGCGGTCGTTGAGCCACCCGGTCGTCAGGTCCGCGACGGTGGCGCCCGAGCCGTAGGCCTTGCGGGCGGCGGTGGCGAGCTGGGGGTAGGTCGCCGCCGGGTCGGACACCGTCAGCGCCTGGTACTCGTCGCCGCCGAGGTGCCAGTCGGCGCCGGGGAACAGCCCCGCGTACTCCTTCAGCAGATCGTCCACGAGCTTGCCCGACGCGGGGTCGGAGATGTCGACGGCCCCGCGCGTCGCGGCCCCCGCCGCGCTGCGTAGCTGGAGCTCGGGGTGCGCGGCGAGGACCGCGCCCAGGTGTCCGGGCGAGTCGAGCTCCGGCACGACCTGGATGTGCCGCTGCGCCGCGAGCGCGATGATCTTCCTGACCTGGGCCTTCGTCAGGTGCTGCCGCGACACGATCTCCGGGTGCGAGTCGGACGCGATCCGGAAGCCCTGGTCGTCGGAGAAGTGCAGTTGGAGCCGGTTGTACTTCAGGTCGCCCAGTTCCCGGACCCGGTCCTCGATCCAGCCGGCCGTGAGGGGTTTGCGGGCCATGTCCAGGGAGAACCCGCGCACCGGCTTGGCGGGCTCGTCGCGCACGACGCCCTCCGGGGCCGTGCCGCCGCCGCGCACCTCCTGCTTGAGCGTGCGGGTGCCGTAGAACACGCCCGCGTCGTCCGGCGCGCTGATGGCCACCCGCCCGCCGCGCACGGTCATGCGGTACGACTCCGGGTCCGCGCCCTCGTCGTCGTTGAGCGTGAGGCGTACGTCCCCGGCGCGGACGTCGTCCTTCCGCCCGGCGTACGTCAGCCCCAGCTCACTCGCGAGCAGGCGCCCCTCGTCGGCGAGGTCGGCGTCGTTCACGACCACGCGCAGGCCGGAGGCGGGACGCCAGCCGGGACCGCGCGCGGGGGTGTGGGCGCGCACGGCGGGGATGGTGCGGGGGGTGGTGGACAAGGGGTAGGAACGGGTGGGGCTGGGGGCCGGACTCGGGGCCCGGGAGCCTTCCGCTCTGCCGCCCTCTGGCGACTGGGCCCGGGACTGCGCCGATCCGGCGGGCTCGCCGTCGCCGCCCGCCCACAGCCCGAGACCCACTCCGGCCGCGACGGTGACGGCGACCGCGCCCGCGATCATCAGCCCCCGCGCCTGCTTCTCCGGTCGCTTCCTGTGCTGGCTCACATCGTCAACCTAGGGCCTTGAGAGGCAGGGCTGTGTCCACCACACGTTCCGAAACTCTCCCGTGCGGGTGAAATTCGGGCATCCGTCGGACAGGTCATGTCCACTCTCGATAACGTGAGGTCACACCGCTCACAGCTTCCCCTGTCGAAACACACGTGACGCCCACACATTCTCTCGGCCGACTGGCCATACCGTCCCTGCCCACCGTGCTGGACGCCTTCAACATCGCGCCGCCCGACGAGGCCCGGGGCCTGTTGCTGGACTGCCTCCGCAGCCTGCGCTGGGCGGACCGCATCGCGGCCCACCGCCCCTACCCGACGGTCGAGGCCCTGCTGGCCGCGTCGGACGAGGCGACGTACGACCTGACACCCGCGGACCTGTCGGAGGCGTTGGCGGGAGAGACGCTCGCGGTCCTGCCGGACGGCGCGTACGTCGCCGCCCACATGGCTCTCGACGCGGCCCACGCCGCCTACGAGGCCCGCTTCGGCCACGCCTTCGTGATCTGCCTGGACGGGTTGCCTCCGTCCGAGGCCCTCGATCACGTCCTGGCAGGCATCCGGTCACGTTTGGCGAACGATCCGGAGGACGAGCGGGTGGTCGCGGCAGAGGAACTCCGCCGCCTGGCACGAGGACGGCTGGCCAGGTCGCTCAGGGGCGCGGGGGACCGCGCGACCAGCCACACACAACCCGCACCCGGCACATAACAGCGCAGACCACCCCATTAGCCGCCCAGTTCCCCCATCCGCGTGCCACTTTGATCACACAGATAGGCCCGGCGTAAGCGTTCCGACAACACGTCGCTACGATGCTGGGGGCCGGTGGACCGTACCCGGCCGGGCCCGACCGACAGCACAAGCCGGCTGGCCCCGACACCCCGCTCCCGGAGGGACTTCCGTGCCGGCTGGAACGCTGTACCGCGGCCGGGAAGGAATGTGGTCCTGGGTGGCTCATCGAGTCACCGGCGTCCTCATCTTCTTCTTCCTGTTCGTTCACGTGCTGGACACCGCTCTCGTCCGTGTCTCACCCGAGGACTACGACAAGGTCGTGGCCACGTACAAGACCCCGCTCGTCGCGTGTCTGGAGTACGGCCTCGTGGCCGCCATCCTCTTCCACGCGCTCAACGGCCTGCGCGTCATCGCCGTCGACTTCTGGTCGAAGGGCCCGCGCTACCAGAAGCAGATGCTCTGGTCCGTCGTGGGCCTGTGGGTCGTGCTCATGATCGGGGCGATCTACCCCGTCCTCGGCCACGCCGCTCGTGAACTGTTCGGGAGCTGATACCGATGGCGACCACTGAAACCACCGCTTCCGGCATCGGCCCCGTCGAGGGCGACTCCGGCTTCGGCGTCGACAACCCGGCGCCGCTGATCGAGGCCCCGCGCAAGCGCACCAAGAAGACCCCCCGCTCCACCCGCGGCAACTTCGAGATGGCCGCGTGGCTGTTCATGCGGCTGTCGGGTGTCGTGCTGGTCGTCCTGGTCATCGGTCACCTGCTGATCCAGCTCGTGCTGGACGGCGGTGTCTCGAAGATCGGCTTCGCCTTCGTGGCCGGCCGCTGGGCGTCCCCGTTCTGGCAGGTCTGGGACCTGATGATGCTGTGGCTGGCGATGCTGCACGGCGCCAACGGCCTGCGCACGATCATCAACGACTACGCGGAGCGCCCGAACACCCGGCTGTGGCTCAAGGGCCTGCTCTACACCGCCACGGTGTTCACCATCCTGCTGGGCACGCTGGTGATCTTCACCTTCGACCCGAACATCCGCTAGGCACGGGGCTGCGAGAATCATGAAGATCCACAAGTACGACACCGTCATCGTCGGCGCCGGTGGCGCGGGCATGCGCGCGGCCATCGAGTCCACGAAGCGCAGCCGCACCGCGGTCCTGACCAAGCTCTACCCCACCCGCTCCCACACGGGCGCCGCGCAGGGCGGCATGGCCGCCGCGCTGGCCAACGTGGAGGAGGACAACTGGGAGTGGCACACCTTCGACACGGTCAAGGGCGGCGACTACCTGGTCGACCAGGACGCCGCGGAGATCCTGGCGAAGGAGGCCATCGACTCGGTCCTCGACCTGGAGAAGATGGGCCTGCCGTTCAACCGGACGCCCAACGGCACGATCGACCAGCGGCGCTTCGGCGGTCACTCCCGCAACCACGGTGAGGCGCCCGTCCGCCGCTCCTGCTACGCGGCCGACCGCACCGGCCACATGATCCTTCAGACGCTGTACCAGAACTGCGTGAAGGAGGGCGTGGAGTTCTTCAACGAGTTCTACGTCCTGGACCAGTTGATCACCGAGGTCGACGGCGTCAAGAGGTCGGCCGGTGTCGTGGCGTACGAGCTGGCGACCGGCGAGATCCACGTCTTCCAGGCGAAGGCCGTGATCTACGCGTCCGGCGGCTGCGGCAAGTTCTTCAAGGTGACGTCCAACGCGCACACCCTGACCGGTGACGGCCAGGCCGCCGTCTACCGTCGCGGGCTGCCGCTGGAGGACATGGAGTTCTTCCAGTTCCACCCGACCGGCATCTGGCGCATGGGCATCCTGCTGACGGAGGGCGCCCGCGGTGAGGGCGGCATCCTCCGCAACAAGGACGGCGAGCGCTTCATGGAGAAGTACGCGCCGGTCATGAAGGACCTCGCGTCCCGTGACGTCGTGTCCCGCTCCATCTACACGGAGATCCGTGAGGGCCGCGGCTGCGGTCCCGAGGGCGACCACGTCTACCTCGACCTCACGCACCTGCCGCCGGAGCAGCTCGACGCGAAGCTCCCGGACATCACCGAGTTCGCCCGCACCTACCTGGGCATCGAGCCGTACACCGACCCGATCCCGATCCAGCCCACCGCGCACTACGCGATGGGCGGCATCCCGACGAACGTCGAGGGTGAGGTCCTGGCGGACAACACCACCGTCGTCCCCGGTCTGTACGCGGCCGGCGAGGTCGCCTGCGTCTCGGTGCACGGTGCGAACCGTCTGGGCACGAACTCGCTGCTGGACATCAACGTGTTCGGCCGCAGGGCCGGTATCGCGGCGGCGGAGTACAGCCAGAAGGCGGACTACGTCGAGCTGCCGGAGAACCCGGCGGAGCTCGTGGTCGCGCAGGTGGAGCACCTCCGGGCGTCGACCGGCACCGAGCGCGTGTCGGTGCTGCGGCGCGAGCTGCAGGAGACCATGGACGCGAACGTCATGGTGTTCCGCACCGAGCAGACGATCAAGACGGCGGTCGAGAAGATCGCGGAGCTGCGCGAGCGCTACAGGAACGTGGCCATCCAGGACAAGGGCCGGCGTTTCAACACCGACCTGCTGGAGGCCATCGAGCTCGGCAACCTGCTGGACCTCGCCGAGGTCATGGCGGTCTCCGCGCTGGCCCGCAAGGAGTCCCGCGGCGGTCACTACCGCGAGGACTACCCGAACCGCGACGACGTCAACTTCATGCGCCACACCATGGCGTACCGCGAGGTGGGCGACGACGGCACCGAGTCCATCCGTCTCGACTACAAGCCGGTCGTCCAGACCCGCTACCAGCCGATGGAGCGTAAGTACTGATGGCTACCCCGACCCTGGAGAAGGCGGACGCGGCCGGCACGCCCGAGCCCGGTTTCGCCGACTCCCCGTACATCACGGTCACCCTCCGCATCCGCCGCTTCAACTCGGAGGTCTCGGCGGAGGCGACCTGGGAAGACTTCCAGCTCGAGATCGACCCGAAGGAGCGTGTCCTCGACGCCCTTCACAAGATCAAGTGGGAACTGGACGGCACGCTCACCTTCCGCCGCTCCTGCGCCCACGGCATCTGCGGCTCGGACGCGATGCGGATCAACGGCAAGAACCGGCTGGCGTGCAAGACGCTGATCAAGGACATCAACCCGTCGAAGCCGATCACGGTCGAGCCCATCAAGGGCCTGACGGTCCTGAAGGACCTCGTGGTCGACATGGAGCCGTTCTTCCAGGCGTACCGCGACGTGATGCCCTTCCTGATCACGAAGGACACCAACGAGCCGACCCGGGAACGCCTGCAGACGGCGGAGGACCGCGAGCGCTTCGACGACACCACGAAGTGCATCCTGTGCGCGGCCTGCACCTCCTCCTGCCCGGTCTTCTGGAACGACGGCCAGTACTTCGGTCCGGCGGCCATCGTCAACGCGCACCGCTTCATCTTCGACTCGCGTGACGAGGCGGGCGAGCAGCGCCTGGAGATCCTCAACGACCGCGACGGCGTGTGGCGCTGCCGCACGACGTTCAACTGCACGGACGCCTGTCCGCGCGGCATCGAGGTCACGAAGGCGATCCAGGAGGTCAAGCGGGCGCTGATCACTCGGCGCTTCTGATCTCCGTTCTCCTGCGGTGAGATGGGCCCCGTTCCCCGGTTCGCGCCGGGGAACGGGGCCTTCCCGTTTTTGGCGCGGGGGCGTGGGGGAACGGCGGCTGGATTCGGGATTGCGCGGGGGGTGCCGGGCGTGATCGACTGCGCCGGTCATGAGCTGGGCGGCCTCTGGGGAGGGGCCACGGGGGCGAGGGGGCAGCGGTGCGTACCGCTGAAGAGGAGATCGTGTCGTCGTGCCCGCGGTGCGGCGTGCAGATCCGTGCGGACAGACGGTTCACCACCTGGTGTGCCGTCTGCGACTGGAACGTCGATCCGCAGGGGCCCGGCGAGCAGACGCGCGGGCCGGCCAAGGTGCGGCGCAGGATCGCGCAGCACTACGGCACGCTGCTGTTCAAGGAACTGCGGGCCGGGAGCAGCGGCGGGCGCACGGTGTCCGGGCTGCTCGCCTACGCGATCGCGCTCGCCGTGCACGGGCTGACCTGTGTCCTGGCCGCGGTCGGCGTGTGGGGGCTGGTCGCCGGCTGGGGCGGGCTCGGCATGGCGTTCGGGCTGTTCTTCCTGGCGCTGGCCTGGTCGCTGCGGCCGCGGCTGAACCGGCTGTCCGAGGACGACCGGGTCCTGCTGCGGGACCAGGCGCCGGAACTGTACGCGCTCATCGACGAGATCGCCGCAGCCCAGGGCACCCGGGGCGTGGACGCCGTCGTCGTCGACGTGGAGGCGAACGCGAGCGTGACCCAGCTCGGGCTGCGGGGCCGGCTCCTGACGCTGGGCCTGCCGCTCTGGGAGGTGCTGAGCCCCCAGCAGCGCATCGCGCTCCTCGGCCACGAGCTCGGCCACTTCACCCACGGCGACACCCGGTACGGCATGGTCGTGGGAACCGCCTTCCGGACGGTGGGCACCTGGCTGTACTACCTCCAGCCGATCCCGAACCCGAACGTGATCCACGCGATCACCAATCTGGCCTTCATCCCGTTCCGGCTGCTGGTCACCGCTCTGGTGACGCTGCTCGAACTGCTGACCGCCCCGGCCTCCCAGCGCGGTGAGTACCTGGCCGACGCGGCCTCGGCCCGCACCGGGTCCACGGAGGGCGCGGCCGGCCTGATGGACCGTCTGCTGGTGGTCGACTCGATCGCCACCACGCTGCACCGCGAGATCAACAGCCGCCGGATGCACGCACGGGGCGCCGCCGGACAGGACTCCGAAGGTCTGTGGGAGGCGCTCGCCGCGCACATGGACTCGATCCCGGAGCCCGAGTACGAGCGTCAGCGCCGGGTCGGGGCGCTCCGGGGGCACAGCGTCGACGCGAGTCACCCGCCGACCCATCTGCGGCGTCGGCTCCTGCTGGAGGGCCCGCCGGTGCCCGCCTCGGTGACGGCGGACCCCGACCGGTCCGAGCGGATCGCGGGCGAACTGGCGGACGTGCGCCGGACGCTGGCCCGGGAGGTCGTCAGGGACGGATACGAGCACGTGTGACGGCCTCCGGGGCCGGGTCCGTCACAACTGGCTCAGGATGGTCGGGTCCGTGATCCTCGTGTCGTCCGCCAGCATCATCGCCTTGCTCAGGATGACCGCGAGCATGCGGTCGCCCTCATAGGGGAGGTAGCCGGCCTGCGGGGCGGACGAACCGGACGGGCCGGACTTCGGGACGATGCACAGGTACTGGTCGTTCGGGGTGCGCAGGATGTTGCCCGAGCCGAGGTGGATCTTGTACGTGTGGCGGTCGCCCTTGACGTGGAGGAAGCGGCCCTCCAGGGTGCAGCGGTCGGCTATCGCGAGCCTCGGGATCAGGCGGTCCAGGAGGAGACGGCGGGTCTCGGCGCTCTGGTTGAGCTCTCCGAAGCCGTACGACGTCCAGTACTCCTGGAAGCGGCCGCCGGGGCCGCCGTCCTGCCAGGTGGGGTCGTTGCCGATGCTGGCGACGCCGACGAACAGGTCCACGTCGCGCAGGACCTCGGACAGGACCAGGGCCGGGATGTCGGTCAGGGGCAGGGGGTCCACCGGGTCCGCGCCGTCGCGCAGCCACATGTGGTACGCGCCGCCCGCGCAGTGTGCCGAGTTCTCCGGGGCGTCGATCGGGTAGAAGCGGACCTGGTCGGTGCGCAGTCGCAGGAAGCTGCCGGAGTCGGTGATGTCCGAGTAGTCCTCGCCGCCCTCGCCCTCGATCCAGAACTCGGCGCGCAGGCCCCAGCGCGGCAGGTCGCGGACGGCCGGCGGGGCCTCGTCGTCGACGGCCAGGCGGAGTTTGTTGTTCCAGCCCCGTGCCGCCGCCAGGGAGTGGAACTGGTGCTGGCGCAGGACGTGCGCCGCGAAGCGGTTGGAGTAGGTGCCGGTGGCGCGCTCGGCGTCCGTCAGCAGGTAGACCTCCCGGTGGGCCTGCTTGAAGGGCTGGGTGACGGCGTGGCGCTCCAGCCAGTCCCGCCAGGCGACGATCTCCGCGGGGGTGTGGTCCACCGGGTGCCACAGGCGGACTTCCGTGCCGTCGGTGACCGGCGTGTCCGTGACGGTGCGCAGGGCGCCCTCGGCGTAACCGACCGTCGTGCCGTCCACCGTCCACAGCAGGCGGCGGGCCAGGGTGCCGACCAGGGGGTGGTCGAGGTAGCGCTCGCGCCAGGTGGCGTAGGACCAGGTGCGGTCGGCCAGGAACTGGCGGTCCAGGCGCTCGCTCTGCGCCGACAGCATCCTGTCGATGTCCTTGACGGCCGCCTTGAGCTCCTTCAGGTCCTCCGGGTGGTCCCGTCGTACCGCGGCGGGCACGCTCCTGACCTGCTTGCCGCTCGCGTTGCTCCAGGTCAGCACGGCCTTGGAACCCTGGACCTCGAGGACCGCGGTGGCCTCGCCGAGCCGGTGCTCCGCGCGGCCGACCCCGGTAAGGCCGTAGGCCGGTACGGCCAGTTCCTCGATCTCCTCGCGGCTGAGCCCCAGGGCGACGGCACGGGCCTCCAGAGCCGCGTCGAGCAGCTTGGCGGTGTTCTTGTACGTCACCCGGGTGGCCAGCCGGGCCAGTTCGGCGAGGGCGGCCTCGCTGTCGATGCGGGCGAGTGCGTTGACCCCGGCGTTGGCGACCTTCGGGTTGCGGGGGCCGATGCCGGCGACCTTCTTGAGGGACGTCTCGACGAGGGTGCCGAGGGCGCGGGCGGTGTCGGGGTGCGGCGGCAGCAGCGAGAGCAGCCAGGCGAGACCGCGCAGGGCGTTGGCGTTGTAGGGGTCGTAGGCGCTGTTGACGTCCGGTTCGTAGCGGCCGCGGTCCAGCTCGAAGGTGCGGGGGCGGCCGACGAGGGCGAGCCAGCGGATCACCGCCGCGCGGACCCGGTCGGCGCCGAGCGGGCCGACCAGGGCGGTGGCCTGCTTGTCCCACTTGGCGGAGGGCTTGGCGGCGGTGGCGGTCGCCATATGGGCGAGGAGCTGCCGCCAGTCGGCGTCGGTCTCGCGCAGGGCTTCCTCGGCCCACTCCTCGCCGACGTTCAGGGGCGGCTCGGTCAGTTTCCTCGCCGTCCTGGGCAGGTCCTCGTTGTGATAGGCGTGCAGGACGGCCCGGCGGACGGTGGCGACGACGGCGGGCGCGATCGGGCGGCCCGCGGCCAGCTCCGCCTCGATGAGGTTCTCGTAGCGGGCGCCGTACCAGAAGGAGTGCTGCCGGGAGATCGTGTCGAGCAGTGCCAGGCGCTCCGCGGTGAGGCGGTCGTGGGGCGGCAGGTCGCGGCAGACGATTCCCAGCAGGACCAGCGTGTTCTGGCGGGCGATGGGGCCCGCCTGCTTCGCGTGGTACTGCGTCACGAGGCCGTCGGCGATCCGCGACCGCGTCTGCGGCGGCAGGTCGTGCAGCCGGGCGAGGACGCCCTCCCACAGTCCGGTCCAGTTGCCGTTGTTGACGGCCGCTGCCTTGAGCAGGTCGGCGGCGAGCTCCTCCGGCTCGTCGTCGGTGACGCGGCGGCCGATCAGATCCTTGTACTTCTGGATCTGGCCCATGGTCAGCCACCCACCAGCGGGACGAGCTTCAGGAACGTCACCTCGGTGCCGAGCACGAGGTCGATCTCCTCGTCGAGCTCGGTGACCTGACGGTCGCCGACCAGCACCAGGAAGCCGTTGCCCGTGAAGGCCTGGAGGGCGAGCTCGGTCTGGGTCTCGGGGTCTATGCGGCGGGGCGTGCGCAACGCGTAGCCGTTCAGCACGCGTTCGGTGTCCTCGGGCTGGACCAGGCCCTGGAAGACGGCGGGTGTGCGCGCGTTGTACTCGGCGACCTCCTGGAAGACCCGGCGGCGGATCACCTCACGCACGGTGAGCCGCTCCTCGGCGATCTCCAGACCCCAGCCGTCGCTACGGCTCCCGCTTGTCGTCTCGTCGACGAACATCACGATTCCCATGCCGACGACAGTACGAGGCGGCACTGACAACGGGCCCCGGGCGAACGGGACTAGACGCTGTTGCGGGCCACCGTCCAGGCCAGGGCGAGCGCGAGGACGGCCACCTGTGCCCGGGGGCTCAGCACGGGACGCCAGCGGCGGCCGCGCAGGCCCGCCCACGCCCAGCGCCCCAGCAGGACGAGGGCGTACGGCGAGGCGAGCAGCAGGACCCGGTTGTCCAGCCAGGCCTGGGCGAGGTGGCCGTGCATCAGGTCGTACACCATGCGGGTGCCGCCGCAGGCGGGGCAGAGCAGGCCGGTGAGCATGCGGAACGGGCACTGCGGCAGGACGTGGCCGGGCTCGTGCGGGTCGGTGCCGTAGAGGTACCCGGCACCGGCGGCACCCGCGGCGAGCACCGCCGCGGGTGCCGTCGCGGGGTGGCGGAGCGGGGAGCGCCGCGGGGGCGGCGGAGGCAGCGGGGGTTCGGTCCCCCGTGCCCTAGCTGCGGAGGATCCGGCCGTGTTCATCGGTGTGGTCGTTCCCGGTGAGCAGGAGGATGCCGTCGATCAGCGACCAGACGCCCAGGCCGCCGCAGGTGAAGAGCTGGGCGAGCCCCATCCCCACGTTGCCGAGGTAGAAGCGTCCGACGCCGAAGCCGCCGAGGGTGAGCTGGAGGATGCCCGCGATGACCTTCGACTTGTCGGAGTACGGCCGTCCGTACGGGTCGTAGCCGTACGGGGCGTTGGGGTCGCCGGTGTACGTCCCCGGGGGCGGGTAGTAGCCCGGCGGCGGGAACCCGGGAGGCGGATAGCCCTGCTGCTGGTAGCCCTGCTGGTGCGGGCCCTGCTGCTGCGGGCCCGGGGGCGGGTAGCCCGGCGGCGGGTAGCCCTGAGGTCCCGGCTGCTGGTATCCCGGCGGCGGGCCCTGCTTGGGGTCCTGCTGTTCGTGGCCCTGCTGTTCGCTCAAGGGGGACTGCTCCTGGGGACCGAAGCGGGAGGACCCGCGTGAAAAGACGACAATGAGCCCGGTCATCATGCCCGACGGACACCGCGTCGCAGAAGCCCGTTCCGGCACCCCAGGCTTAATCTGACGACATGTCAGATGACCAGTCGTACGAACTGCTCGGTTTCGACAACGTGCTGCTGCCCGTCGGGGACCTCGCCGAGGCCGTTCCCTTCTACGAGCGCGCGGGCTTCACCGTGGGCTTCCGGCTCGACGAGGCCGGGATCGCCCTGCTGAAGGTCGGCGGCGAGACGCCCGGGATCCTGCTCCGGCAGGAGGAGGGGCTGGGGCACCGGCCGCCGCCGTGGCCCGCCACGCGCGTGTGGCTGGAGGTCCCGGACGCCAGGACCACCGCCCGGGAACTGCGCACCGCAGGCGTCGAACTGCTCGACGAGCCCTTCTCGGGGGCCACCGGCTGGACCGTCGAGATCGCGGACCCCTGGGGCAACGTCCTCGGCCTCACCGACTACACCAAGCGCCCGGAGCTCGCCCGGCGCGCCTGAGGACGAGCACGCGCACGCGTGACGCAGACCTCTCCGCCGACGAGTTGAACACGTTCAAAAGTAGGGCTACAGTCTCTCCCGTCAGCGTTTTGAACGCGTTCAAGAAGGGGGAGGCGCATGGACCGCACGGTCGTCGCCTACGTCATCTACCTCGTCGTCAGCATCGCCCTGACGGTCTGGGTGGCCCGCACGCTCAGCAGGAACGGACGGATCTTCCTCGCCGACGTGCTGCGCGGGAACGAGAAGCTCGCCGAGGCCGTCAACCACCTCCTGGTGGTCGGCTTCTACCTCGTGAACCTCGGGTTCGTCGCCCTGTACCTCAGCGGCGACGGCACGATCGAGGACACCCGCGGCATCTTCGAGGCCCTGTCCACCAAGCTGGGTGTGGTGCTTCTGGTGCTCGGCGTGATGCACCTGGCCAACGTGTACGTCCTCAACCGCATCCGCAGGCGGGGTGCCATGGAGCGCGAGCAGGTGCCGCCGGTCGCGCCGCAGGACTGGGTCCGGGCATGACGGCGAACGCCGGCACGGCGGACCGGCCGGACCGGGTTCCGGTCCGCCGGCTCACCGTCCTCTACGACGCCGAGTGCTCGCTCTGCGCCTTCCTGCGCGACTGGCTCGCACGGCAGCCGCAGTTGGTGCCGCTGGAGCTGGTGCCGGCCGCCTCGGAGGAGGCCCGGCGGCGGTTCCCCGGGCTGGACCACCGGGCCACGCTCGACGAGATCACCGTGGTCGGCGACTCCGGGCAGGTCTACCGCTCGGCGGCCGCCTGGATCGTCACGCTGTGGGCGCTGCGCGAGCACAGGGGACTCGCGCATCGCCTCAGCACCCCCTCGGGCGCCCGGTTCGCCAGGGGGGCGGTACTCGCCGCGGCGAAGTGGCGCGGGGCGCAGTGGGGCGGCGGGACGCGTCCCGGCGGCGCGGGGTGGGGCGGGCAGGTGTACCGGTCGACGGACGGGTGGTCGTACGACCCGGGTCGGGGCTGGAGCCGCACTCCGCCGGGGTGTGACAGCGGCGCCTGCGCCACTGGCTAGGCTCTCTTGTCGTGCCCGCCAAGAACGAAGGCCCCGAAGAGGGCTCCGCGCCGTCCACCAAGTCCGAACAGACTCGCGCGCTGATCCTGGAGACCGCCATGCGGCTGTTCCAGGAGCGGGGGTACGACAAGACCACCATGCGGGCCATCGCCCAGGAGGCCGGTGTCTCCGTCGGCAACGCGTACTACTACTTCGCCGGCAAGGAGCACCTGATCCAGGGCTTCTACGACCGGATCGCCGCCGAGCACCAGGTGGCGGTCCGGGACGTGCTGGCCCGGGAGAGCGACCTGGAGGCCCGGCTCGCGGGCGTCCTGAAGGTCTGGCTGGACATCGCGCAGCCGTACCACGAGTTCGCGGTGCAGTTCTTCAAGAACGCCGCCGATCCCGACAGCCCGCTCAGTCCCTTCTCACCCGAGTCGGAGCACGCGCGCGTGGAGGCGATCGCCGTCCACCGGGAGGTGCTGCGGGGGGCGACCAGGACGAAGGTGCCCGAGGAACTGCGGGACATCCTGCCCGAGTTGCTGTGGCTGTCCCAGATGGGACTCGTCCTGTACTGGATCTTCGACCGCACGGAGGGCCGGGAGCGCAGTTACCGGCTCGCGGAGCGCGGCGCCCGGCTCACCGCGCGGGGCGTGTCCCTGGCCCGCTTCCGGGTGCTCAGGCCGCTCGTGCGGGAGGTGCACGAACTGTTCACGGACTTCCTGCCGGGGATGACGAAGGTGATGCCGGCCCCCGGCGGGAAGCCCTAGTCACGTCAGTCGACGGCGTCGACGGTCACGTCAGTTGACGGCGTCGACCTCGCCCTCGACCAGTTCGACGTCGTACACCAGTGGCCCCTCCCCCACGACGACGTGCCGCGCGCGCGAGCCGTACGCCGGGGCCGTCGTCGCCAGCAGGTACGTCCCCGGCGCCGGGACCGAGACGATGTACGAGCCGTCGGCCAGCGACTCCACCCGGTCCAGTTGGCGGCCCCCGGCCGACAGCAGCGTGACGGCCGCGCCCGCCACAGGCTCGCCGTCCGCGGTACGGACGAAGCCGTGGACCGCCGAGGCGGGGCCGCTGTCCGCGCGGGCCGCCGGCGCGGGCGCCGCCTCCTCCTTCGGCTCCACCGCCAGGTGCGGCAGGCGCTTCTCCAGCCCCTTCGGCAGCCACCAGTTGGAGTCGCCGAGCAGGTGCATCGCGGCCGGCACCAGGGCCGTGCGCAGGATGAAGGCGTCCAGGGCGACCGCGGCGGCGAGCCCCACGCCCGCCATGGCGGCGCCGTAGTCACCGCTGAGCACGAACGCCAGGAACACACAGACCATGATCAGGGCCGCGGAGTTGATGACGCGGCTCGTCTCGGCGAGCCCGACGCGCACCGCGCGCGCGTTGTCCCGCGTGTGCACCCACTCCTCGTGCATCCGGCTGACCAGGAACACCTGGTAGTCCATGGAGAGGCCGAACAGGAGCGACAGCATGATGATCGGGAGGAAGGCCGCGATGGGGCCCTCCTTGCCGAGGCCGAGCAGGTCGAGGCCCCAGCCCCACTGGAAGATCGCGACCAGGACGCCGAAGGAGGCCGCGGCCGCGATCAGGTTCATGAGGGCGGCCGTCAGCGGGACCACGATCGAGCGGAAGGCGATCAGGAGCAGCAGGAAGCCCAGCCCGATGATGGTGGCGATGAAGTACGGCAGCCGGTCGGCGGTCACCGACGCGAAGTCCTTGGAGACCGCGGTGACACCGCCCACGTGCGCCTTCACGCCCGCGTCCGGGATCACCTCGCCCCGCAGGGTGTCGATGAGCTCGTCGGTCTGCTTGGCCTGCGGTGAGGTCGTCGGGACGACCTGGATCACCGTCACGCCGTTGGCGGGGGGCGCGGAGGCCGCCTGGGCCACGCCCTGTGTCCCGCGGATCGTCGTGACCAGGGACTCCCCGGCGTCGCCTTCCACGACGACCTGGAGCGGCCCGTTGAAGCCGGGTCCGAAGCCCTCGGCGAGCAGGTCGTAGGCCTTCCTGGTGGTCGAGGACGCCTCGTCGTTGCCCTGGTCCACGGTGCCCAGGCGCAGGGACAGCAGCGGCAGGGCGAGCAGTGCCATGACGGCGACCGCGAGGACGGCGACCGTGCGCGGGCGGCGTTCGACGGTCGCGGACCAGCGGGCGGCGAGACCGCTCGGACGGTCCGTGTCGGGGCCGTGCGCGGCCAGCCTGCGCCGCTGGCGGCGGCTGAGCACGCGGTGGCCCAGCAGGCCCAAGAGCGCGGGCAGGAGGGTCACGGCCGCGAGGACGCTCAGGACGACGGTCAGCGAGGTGCCGATGACCACGCCGTCCAGGAAGCGCAGGTTGGTCACGAGCATGCCGGCCAGCGCGATGCACACCGTGCCGCCCGCGAACAGCACGGCCCGGCCGGAGGTGTTGAGGGCGGTGACCGCCGCCTCCTCGGGGTCGAGGCCGCGCTGGATGCCCTTGCGGTGCCGGGTGACGATGAACAGGGCGTAGTCGATGCCGACCCCGAGGCCGATCAGCGTCGACAGCAGCGAGGCGAGTTCGGGCACGTTGGTGACGTGGCTGATCAGGGTCGTGGAGAAGACGCCGGTGCCCACGCCGAACAGCGCGACCAGGATCGGCAGCAGCATCGCGAAGAGCGAGCCGAACGCCAGGAACAGCACGACGGCCGCCGCGAGGATGCCGACGATCTCGGCGGTGCCGGTGGGCGGCTCCTGCACGCGCGTGATGGCCTGCCCGCCCAGTTCGACCTGGAGGCCGTCACCGCGCGCGTGCTCCGCCGCGTCGACGACGTCCTGCACCAGGTCCTTCGGGACGGCGTTCGCCTGTTCCGCGAACGTGACCTGCGCGTAGGCGATCCGCCCGTCCTTGCTGACCTGCCCCGCGCCCCGCGCCGCGTACGGGTCGGTGACCTCGCCGACGCCCTTCATGGCGCCGATCTCCTTCAGCACGGGCTCGATCCGGGACCGTACGGAAGCGTCCCGCACCGATCCCTCGTCGACCTTCCACACCACGGTGTCGGTGTCGCCCGCGCGCTCCGGGAAGGCCTTCTCCAGCAGGTCGTACGCCCTCTTGGAGTCCGTGTCGGGCAGCGAGAAGACGTCCGCGTAGTTCGTGCCCGCGGACGAACCCGCCGCTCCCAGCCCGAACAACGCCCCCACCCACAGCAACAGGACCACCAGCCGGTGCCGATAGCACCAGCGTGCCAATACCGCCACGCTCCACACTCCCTGTCCGTCGTCGGTCGGTCCCCCAGGTCCTGGCAACAGGATTGGCGGCACACGCGCGCGTGGACATGAGAGGCCCATGACTCTCAAGGAACTCCAAAGGGCGAACCGGCCCGACTGTCAGTGGCCCGGCCGATACTGGGGGCATGACTGGGGGAGAGAGCGGAAGTCCGGGCACCGTGCTGGTGGTGGAGGACGAGGAGAGCATCGCCGACGTCCTCGCCATCGCCCTGCGCTACCACCGGTTCGAGGTGATGGTCGCGGGCTCCGTCCGCGAGGCGCTCGCGCTCACCGACCGCACCCGCCCGGACGCGGCCCTGCTGGACGTCATGCTGCCCGACGGCGACGGCCGTGCCCTCGGCCGTGAGCTGCGCGAGCGGCGGCCCGACCTGGCCGTGGTCTTCCTCACCGCGCGGGACTCCCCCGCCGAGATCGTCGGCGCCCTCGGCTTCGGCGACGACTACATCACCAAGCCGTTCAACATCGACGAGGTCGTCGCCAGGATCACCGCGGTCCTGCGCCGCACCCGCCCCGCCGACGTCCTGCCGCAGCGGCCCCCGCTGCGCTACGGCGACCTGGAGCTGGACGAGACGACGTACTCGGTGCACCGCGACGGCCGCACGGTCCAGCTCACCCCCACCGAGTACGCCCTCCTGCGCTTCCTGGTGCGCAACGGCGGCCGGATCGTCCCCAAGGAGCAACTCCTGCGCCACGTCTGGCAGTACGAGCACACCCCGCCCGAGTCGACCGTCGTGGAGACCTACATCAGCTATCTGCGGCGCAAGCTGGACGCCCTGGGACCGCCGGTGATCACCACCAGGCGGGGCGTCGGATACGGGCTGGCATGAAGCTCCGCCTGCCCCGACGCCGGCACGGCATCCACTCGCTGCGCGGCAAGCTGACGCTGGCCAACGTGGTGCTGCTCGCGATCGGCATCGTCGCGGCGACCGCCGTGAGCGTGATGGGCATGCGGTACTACCTGCTCGACCAGATCGACAGCGAACTCATCAAGACCCGCGACTCCCTGGGCGGTTCACGGCTCACCCTGCGCGAGATCGACTCGCTGAGCATGCTGAGCTTCGTCCGCGACCGGCTCATTCCCGCGCAGGAGGACGAGGAGCGCTCGGCGGAGACCGTCTTCGCGGCCGTCGACACCCGCGGTGAGCCGATCGGCATCCTCGGCTTCGACCCGAGCGAGTCCCAGCGGGACCTGGCGAAGGCCGTGGGCGACCCGCGTGCGCTCGCGGCCGACTCCGAGCCGCACGACGTCACCATGGACGGCTCCACCTACCGCGCCACCGCCGCCCGGCTCGGCGACGGCACGTACGCGCTGCTCGCCGCTCCCACCGACGTCCTGCACCAGGGCGTCGCCAAGGCCGTCAAGCTCGACCTCGCGATCGGCACCCTGCTGCTCGCGCTGCTGGCCTGTCTGACGATGTTCAGTGTCCGGCGCCGGATGCGGCCGCTGGAGGACATGGTGGAGACCTCGTCGGCGATCGCCGAGGGCGATCTGACCCGGCGCATCCCCTCTAGCTGCGAGGCCACCCTGGAGGTCGAGCAGCTCCGGGTCGCCCTCAACTCCATGCTCCACCAGGTCGAGTCGGCGTACCGCACGCGCGAGCGCAGCGCGGCCCAGCTCCGCAGCTTCGTCGCCGACGCCTCTCACGAGCTGCGCACCCCGCTGTCGGCGATACGCGGCTACCTCCAGCTCTACGACAAGGGCATGCTGTCCGACCCGGACGAGCGCAAGCGTGCCTGGGCGCGGGTCCTCGCGGAGACCGACCGGATGGGGCGCCTCGTCGACGAGCTGCTCACCCTCGCACGCCTCGACCAGCAGCCCGAACTGCGGTTCAGGAACGTCGACCTGAGCCGGCTGGTGCGGGACGCGGCCGAGGACCTGCGGGTACAGCAGCCCGACCGGCCCGTCGAGGTCGCCGCCGAGGGCTCCCTGCTGGTGCGGGCCGACGAGTCGGGGCTCCGGCAGGTGCTGGGCAACCTGGTGGGGAACGTCCGCACGCACACGCCCGCCGACGTGCCGGTGCGGCTGGGGGTGGAGCGCGAGGACGGGGTCGTACGGCTGTGTGTCGCCGACGAGGGTCCGGGGCTGTCCGCGGACGACGCGGCCCGGGTCTTCGACCGGTTCTTCCGGGTCGGCGGCGGCGCGGGCAGCGGCCTCGGTCTGGCGATCGTGCAGGGTGTGGTCCGGGCGCACGGCGGCGAGGTGGCGGTGCGCACGGCCCCGGGCGAGGGGCTGGCGGTGACGGTCACGCTGCCGGTGCGGGCGTGCGCGGGGCCGTGACCCACAGCGCGGGTCCGCTCAGTCGGCCATCACCAGGGCCCACACGGTCTTGCCGTGCCGGCCCCGGCTCCACACCCCCCACGCGGCGGCGATGTGCTCCACCAGGTGCAGACCGCGGCCGGCCTCCTCGAACTGGCCGACCACCCGCAGCCGGGGCTCCAGCCGGCCCTCGTCGGAGACCTCTATGAGGCAGGAACCGTCCGCCAGGGCGGTCACCGCGACCTCGAACTCCCGCTCCAGGAGCGGCCCGTGGCGCACCACGTTGGTGGCCAGCTCCGACACCAGCAGCACCGCGTCGGCCAGTGCCGGATCATCGGGTCCGTGCCCCCAGTCGGCCAGATGGTCCCGGACCCGGCGCCGCGCGAGTCCGACGGAAGCCGGGTGCCGGGGCAGCCGGAAGGAGTTGCGTCTCAGCACATCTGCTCCTCACCCCGCGCACACCTCCGTCACATGGTGCTGCGTGGAGTGACTGCCCGGCGTCACCCGGGCGAATGTCGGTTCCGCGCAAGTCCGTCGGATACGGCGCGATGGCGTCCGGATCAGATCCAGTCCAGGCTCCACAGCCGGAAGACTCCCGTGCCGTCCGAGAGGTACTGGCCGCCGCCGACGTCCTCGCTGGTCACGACGTAGTCCTTGGCCTGCCACAGCGGGATGACCGGGACGTCGTGGGCGACCGACGCCTGGACGTCGCGGAAGTCCTGCTCGGCCTCGCCGCGGTCGGCGAAGCGCTGGCTGTCCTGAATCAGATGGTCGACCTCGTTGCTGCTGTAGCCGGTGTTCATGGTGCCGTCGGTGCCGACCAGGGGGGCGCCGTAGGTGTCGGGGTCGGGGTAGTCGGCCACCCAGCCGACCGCGTAGGCGTCGAGCTTGCCGGTCGCCCAGCGCTTCTGGAAGTCGGTCCACTCGTAGCCCTTGAGCGTCACCTCGAACAGGCCGCTCGCCTCGAGCTGCCGCTTGAGCTCCTTGGCCTCCGCGGCGGCGGAACCGCTGTTCAGTCCGTAGCCGTAGGTGAAACGGACCGGGGTGGTCACGCCGGCGGCCGTGAGCAGGGCGCGGGCCTTCTTGACGCTCGGCTCCGGGTAGGCGTCGAAGAACGACGTGGTGTGGCCGGTGATGCCGGTCGGGATCAGCGAGTAGAGCGGGTCGACGGTGCCCTCGTACACCGAGGCGGCCAGTTCCTCGCGGTTGATCAGCCAGGCCATGGCCTGACGCACCTCGACGTCGTGCAGCGGCTTGCCCGCGCGGGTGTTGAGGTAGAGGTTGCGGACCTCGGAGCTGTCGGCCTCCGAGACGCGCTGGCGGGGGTCGCTCGGGTTGAGCCCGGCGAGGACGTCCGGCGGTAGCTGGCGGTAGGCGACGTCGATCCGCTGGGACTTCCAGGCGTCGTTCAGCTTGTGCGAGTCGCCGAAGTAGTCGAGTTCCACGGGGCGACCGGTGTTCTTGATCTCGCCCTTGTAGTCGCCGTTCGGCGCGAGGACCGCCTTCTTCCCCTTGGTGTACGACGTCAGCTCGTACGGCCCGGTGCCGTCCACGCCGTTGTCGGTGCGCAGGGAGTCGGCGGGGTACTTGGTGCTGTCGACGATGGCACCGGCCCCCGTGGCCACCTTGAACGGGAAGGTGGCGTCGGCCGAGGAGAGCCTGAAGGTGACCGTGCGGCCGCCGGCGCCGACCGACTTCAGGGTGTCCAGGAGGGCGGCCGGGCCGACGTCCGAGTTGATCTTCTTGACCCGGTTGAAGGAGTACTTGACGTCCTCGGCGGTCATCTCGCGTCCGCTCGGGAACTTGAGCCCCTCGCGCAGCTCGCAGCGGTACGTGCGCAGATCACTGCCCACGAAGGCGCAGCTCTCGGCCGCGTCGGGCACCGGTGCGACACTGCCCGGCTCGAAGGCGAGCAGGGACTGGAACACGTTGTTGAACAGCGCCCATGAACCGGCGTCGTAGGCGCCGGCCGGATCGAGTGCGGTGACCTCGTCGGTCGTCCCCACCTTGATCGTCCTGCCCGTCTCCCCGTCGGACGGCAGCAACTGCCAGCCGCCTACCCCCACAACTCCCAGAACGAGCAGCGTCGCAAGAATCCGCATGCGAACCGAACGCATCGGTTTGCCCTCCCCTGACCCCTTCGGGTCCACAATGCACGTGCCACCCCCTAGTGGCGCGGATCACCTAATCACAGGTGTTTCACCTGGGGGAAGAGGGATTTGTCGAGTTGGGGAAGACGTTACCGCGAGGGGGTTTCGGCCAGGTTTCACAGGGTTCGCACAGCGCCCGGAGGGCATCGCGCCGTGATCAGGTCTGCTTCGACGCCAGTTCGACGACCGTGATGTCCGAGGGGGCGCCCACGCGCGTGGGCGGGCCCCAGGCGCCGGCGCCGCGGCTGACGTAGAGCTGGGTGTCGCCGTAGCGCTCCAGGCCCGCGACCGTCGGGTTCGCGGCCTCGGCGAGGAGGTTGCCGGGCCAGAGCTGGCCGCCGTGGGTGTGGCCGGAGAGCTGGAGGTCGACGCCGTGGTCGACGGCGTCGTGGATCTGGACCGGCTGGTGGGCGAGGAGCACGCACGCGCGTGCCGTGTCCCGGTCGCCGAGGGCCTTGGCGAAGTCGGGGCCCTGGCCCTCGTTCTCGCCCGCGATGTCGTTGACACCGGCGAGGTCGAACCAGGGCAGTTCCGTACGGTCGTTCTCCAGCGGGCGCAGACCGAGCCGCCGTACCTCCTCGACCCACTGCTCGGCGCCGGAGAAGTACTCGTGGTTGCCGGTGACGAAGAACGAGCCGTGCCGTGCCTCCAGCCGGGCCAGGGGGGCGGCCGCGGGGCCGAGGTCCTTCACGCTGCCGTCGACCAGGTCGCCGACGACCGCGATCAGGTCGGGCCGGGTGGAGTTGATGGTGTCGACGACCTTCTGGGCGAACCCGCGGCCGAGCACGGGGCTCAGGTGGATGTCGCTGACGACCGCGATCCGGTAGCCGTGCGCCGCGCGCGGGAGCTTCGCCAGCGGCACGGTGACCCGCTTGACCCCGGGGCCGCGCAGCACGCCGTAGGTGCCCTGGCCGACGGTTCCCACGGCTGCCGCGGCGGCGGCTCCGGCGACGATCCGGGAGACGAAGAGGCGACGGGACGGGGCGGCGGCGAGGGTGGACTCCCGCGGCTCCCGCGGCTCCTCGGACCCCGTTCCGCCCCGCCCGCGCTCCTCGGACCCCGTTCCGCCCCGCCCGCGCTCCTCCGACGCCGTTCCGCCCCGCCCGCGCTCCCGCGGCTCCTCGGACACCGGCTCCTGCGCCTGCCCAGACGCCGGGCCGCCCTGCCCCTGTGCCTTCTCGGAGGGCGCGCCCGCGGGCACCCGCTCCGGACGCGGTACGGCGGCCGCGGCCGGCTCCCCGCGCCGGTCCCGGCGTTCGAGGAAGCGGCGCAGCAGGGGTCGTACGACCTCGCCCGCCACGACCGCGAGCAGCAGGTAGATCGACAGCGCGAGCCACAGGAAGCCGGGCCACGCGAGCACCCGCTGGAGCCAGAAGGGCGCGCCCGTGCGCTCCGCGACCAGGGCGGCGATCGCCAGGGCCCAGCCGCCCCCGATGAGCACCGCGCCCACGCGGCGGGCCCGGCCGGGGCCGGAGGTGGTGTCGCGGAAGAGGCGACGCCACAGGTACCAGTTGGCCGTCACCAGGACGGTCAGGGCGAGCAGTGCGAAGACGATGACCACGGTCTGCTAACTCTCCGGGGTCGGCTGTGAGTTCCGGCGCAGTGCGCGCACTCCACGCAACCCGATGAGCCCGACGACCGTCCCCAATACGAAGGAGACGACGGCCAGCAGCAGGTGCACCCAGAAGTACCCCGTGGGGTCGCCCGCGTCGTCGAACGCGAGCCCGCTGGCGTCCTTGACGAGGTTCTTGACGAAAGTGATCCAGATGATCCAGCTCCACACCCCGAAGGCGAGCAGGAACCAGGAGACGGGGCGGCTGAGCTTCATGGGTCCAGTATCGCGAGCCGCCGCGCGGTGCGGCGGCCGGGGTGGGGAGGGCGGTGGGACTTCGCCGTCGGCGGCATGTACGTTCCTGAGCGTGTCCGCACCCCTGAAGAAGACCGCCGGGCGATCCCTGCTGGTCACCTCCGCCGCCCTGTCGTCCCTCGCGCTGACCGCGCCCCTCGCCCTCGCGGCCCCCGGCCCCACCCCGAGCGCCTCCCCCAGCGTCACTCCCCCGGCGAAGATGTCGACCGTGGGCGGCGCGCGGCTCGGTCTCGCGGGCACCCAGGTCAATCTCGCGAGCGGGGTCCCGGTCCTGCCGAAGGACATCACCGCGCGGTCCTGGATCGTCACCGACGCCGAGTCCGGCGATGTGCTGGCCTCGCACAACGCGCACTGGCGGCTGCCCCCCGCGAGCACCATGAAGATGCTCTTCGCGGACACCCTGCTGCCGAAGTTCGCCAAGACCGAGAAGCACAAGGTCGTCCCCACCGACCTCGCGGGCATGGGCGCGGGCTCCAGCCTGGTCGGGATAAAGGAGGGCGAGACGTATACGGTCCACGATCTGTGGCTCGGTGTCTTCCTTCGCTCCGGCAACGACGCGGTGCACGTCCTGTCCGCGATGAACAAGGGCGTCGCCAAGACCGTCGGGGAGATGAACGAGCACGCCGAGGAGCTCCAGGCCCTCGACACGCACGTGGTCAGCCCCGACGGCTACGACGCCCCCGGCCAGGTGTCCTCCGCCTACGACCTGACCCTGTTCGCCCGCTCCGGGCTGCAGAAGAAGGACTTCCGCGAGTACTGCTCGACGGTCACCGCGAAGTTCCCCGGCGAGACCAAGAAGAACAAGAAGGGCAAGACGGTCCGCACGCCCTTCGAGATCCAGAACACCAACCGGCTGCTGAGCGGCGACTACGACATCTCGCAGTACCAGGGCATCGCAGGTGTGAAGAACGGCAACACCACCAACGCCGGGGCCACCTTCACCGGTGTCGCCGAGCGCAACGGCAGGGTGCTCCTCGTCACCGTCATGAACCCGTCCAAGGAAGGGCACAACGAGGTCTACAAGGAGACCGCGAAGCTCTTCGACTGGGGCTTCCAGGCGGCCGGCAAGGTCCAGCCGGTGGGTGAGCTGGTGCCGCCGAAGGGCGCCGCCCAGTCGGGGAACTCCGGGCAGGCGGGGGGCGGCTCCGGGGGCTCCGGTCAGTCCGCGGGCCCGAAGGCCTCGGACGGCCCCGTCGCGTCCGCCGCGGCCGACGGCGGCTCCCGCGGCATGGAGACGGCCTTCGCGATCGCCGGCGGCCTCCTCGTGCTGCTCGCGGGCGCCGCGTTCCTCGTCAACCGCCGCTGGCC
Organism: Streptomyces sp. NPDC107471; assembly: GCF_055582845.1. Lineage (NCBI taxonomy): Bacteria > Bacillati > Actinomycetota > Actinomycetes > Kitasatosporales > Streptomycetaceae > Streptomyces > Streptomyces sp. NPDC107471. Next base: position 599,409 of record NZ_JBVJPC010000002.1, read on the forward strand.
GCTGCCGGATCTGGTACGTCGTCGCTCGCCCCGTCCGTGAGCTCCTGCTCCTTGCTCCCCGTCGCCGTCCACGCGGCGCAGAACAGCACCAGTTTCGCCGTGAAGTTGATCCACAGCAGCAGGGCGACGGGGACGCCGAACGCGCCGTACATGCTCTTCGTCGCCACGCCCTGCATATAGCCGCTCAGCAGCAGCTTCAGCAGTTCGAAGCCGACCGCTCCGGTCAGCGCGGCCACGAACAGCCTGCGGCGCCTCGGCTCGACCCCGGGCAGCAGGGTCAGGACGTACAGCAGGAGCAGGAAGTCGGCGAGCACGGCGATGACGAACGCGGCGACCTGCAGCAGGGCCCGGCCCGCGCCGCCCTCCTGGAGGCCGAGTTGTCCGCCGATCCAGTCGACCAGCGCGGAGGCGACGGTGGAGATGGCGAGCGTGACCAGGACGGCGCCGCCGAGCCCGACCAGGATGCCCAGGTCCTTGCCCTTGCGCAGGACCGGGTTCTCCTCCTCGTCGGGCAGCTCCCACACCGCGCGCAGGCACTCGCGCATCGAGCCGGCCCAGCCGATGCCGGTGAAGAGCAGGGCGGCGCCCGCGATGAGGCCGATGGTGCCGGCGTTCTGCACCAGGTCGTCGATGTTGAGCTGGTCGGAGATGCCGGGGACCTGGTCGGCGATCTTGTCCTGGAGGTCGTTCTGCTGCTCGCTGCTGAGCGTGGCGGCGGCGATCGCGGCGGCCACGGTGAGCAGCGGGAACAGCGCGACGAAGCTGGTGAACGTCATCGCGGCGGCCAGCCGGGTCCACTTCACCCGGTCCAGCCGCTCGTAGGACCGCCACGCGTGCGTGGCCGTCAGGCGCACCCAGAGGGGCCCGACGACGGGGAGTCTCTTCAGCCAGTCCATGATCGGATCCTGCCCTCCGTACGGAAGACCGATGTGTGAGTACCCCGAAAAGCGGGGCGCCGAAAGAGGGCTCCGGGGCTGCGGCACTATTGAGCGACATCCCACTAATCACCCATTTCGGGTAGAGGGATGAGGTTTATGAACAAATCGCCTCTATAGCGGCGATACGGTCACCGGCATGTCTGTCGACACCGTTCCCGTCACGGGATGGGGCCGCACCTCCCCCACCGCGGCCCGTGCGATCCGTCTGCGCAGCTACGAGGAGGCCGTGGCCGCCGTCCGGGGTTGCGGGGCCCGCGGCGGCATTCCGAGGGGCCTGGGGCGGGCCTACGGGGACGCGGCGCAGAACGCGGGCGGCGAGGTGTTCGACACGACCGCCCTGAACCGCGTGCACGCGATCGACGCCGAGGGCGGCACCGTCCTGTGCGACGCGGGCGTCTCCCTGCACCGGCTCATGGAGGTGCTGTTGCCGCTCGGCTGGTTCGTGCCGGTGACGCCCGGCACCCGCCACGTCACGGTCGGCGGCGCGATCGGCGCCGACGTCCACGGCGGGAACCACCATGTGTCCGGCTCCTTCTCCCGCCATGTGCTGTCCTTCGAACTCCTCACCGCCGACGGCGGGATCCGCACCGTGCGCCGCGGCACGCCCCTGTTCGACGCGACCACCGGCGGCCTGGGTCTGACCGGGATGATCCTCACCGCGACGGTCCAGCTCCAGCCGGTCGAGACCTCGCTGATGTCGGTCGACACGGAACGCGCGCGCGACCTCGACGACCTGATGGTCCGTCTGACGACCGGGGACCGCGAATACCGCTACTCGGTCGCCCGGATCGACCTGCTGGCCCGCGGGGCCGCGACGGGGCGGGCGGTGCTCACCCGGGGCGACCACGCGCCGCTGGAGGCGCTGGAGAGGCCGGGACTGCTCACCGGCGGCACCCGCGCGCGCAGGGACCCGCTGGCCTTTCGGCCCGGGCGCTTCCCGGCCCCGCCCGCGCTCCTGCCCGACGGGCTCGTCAACCGCACGACCGTGGGGCTGTTCAACGACCTCTGGTACCGGCGGGCGCCCCGCGCGCGTACCGGCCGGCTGCAGCGGATCTCCGCGTTCTTCCATCCCCTGGACGCCGTGCCCCACTGGAACCGGGTCTACGGCCGCGGCGGCGTCGTGCAGTACCAGTTCGTCGTCGGCCACGGGCAGGAGGAGGCCCTGCACCGGATCGTGCGGCGGGTCTCGGGACGGCGGTGCCCGTCGTTCCTCGCCGTTCTCCAGCGGTTCGGGGACGCGGACCCCGGATGGCTCTCCTTCCCGGTGCCCGGCTGGACCCTGGCCATGGACGTCCCGGCCGCCCTGCCGGGACTCGGCGCCCTCCTCGACGAGCTGGACGAGGAGGTGGCAGCGGTCGGCGGGCGGGTCTGCGTCGCCAAGGACTCCCGGCTGCGGCCGGAGCTGCTCGCCGCGATGTACCCGCGCCTCGACGACTTCCGTGCGCTGCGCGCGGAGCTGGACCCGCGCGGGGTGTTCACCTCCGACCTGTCCCGCCGCCTCACCCTCTGAGTCCGCCGCCCGGCCCCGGCCGCCCGTACAACCCAAGCCCTCGCAAGGAGCTGCTCGTGAAGGACGCATTCGGCATCCCCCAGTCCCTGCTCGTCCTCGGCGGTACGTCCGAGATCGCGCTGGCCACCGTCCGCCGTCTGGTCGTCCGCCGCACCCGCACGGTGTGGCTGGCGGGGCGCCCCTCCCCCGGCCTGGAGTCGGCCGCCGCGGAACTGCGTGGCCTCGGGGCCGAGGTCCGCACCGTCGCCTTCGACGCGCTGGACCCCGAGTCGCACGAGGCGGTGCTCGGCAAGGTGTTCGCCGAGGGTGACGTCGACATGGTGCTGCTCGCCTTCGGGATCCTCGGCGACCAGGCCCACGACGAGCGCGAGCCGGTCGCCGCGGTGCGGGTGGCGCAGACCAACTACACGGGTGCCGTCTCGGCCGGCCTGGTGTCCGCGCGCGCGTTGCAGGCCCAGGGGCACGGCTCGCTCGTCGTGCTGTCCTCCGTCGCCGGCGAGCGCGCCCGCCGCGCCGACTTCATCTACGGCTCCAGCAAGGCCGGCCTGGACGTCTTCGCGCAGGGGCTGGGCGACGCCCTGCACGGCACGGGCGTGCACGTGATGGTCGTACGGCCGGGCTTCGTGCGCTCGCGGATGACCGCCGGTCAGGAGGAGGCGCCCCTCGCGACCACTCCGGAGGCCGTGGCGGCGGCCATCGAGCTGGGTCTGCGGCGCCGCTCGGAGACGGTGTGGGTGCCGGGAGCGCTGCGCGTGGTGATGGCGGCGGTGCGGCACGTGCCGCGGGCGCTGTTCCGGCGCCTGCCGCTGTAACTCCAGGTATGGCGCGCGGAACGGCGGTGCGGTCGGTTGTACCAGGAGTTACAGAGCGGCTGTACCGGGAGCTACCACTGGCTCGTGGGCAGGGAGCCGCGCTCCACATGTCCCGCCTGGGGCGGCACGACCGATCCCCCGAAGGTGAACTCGCGCAGCTTGCGCCACACCCCGTCGGCGCCCTGCTCGTAGAGCGCGAAGCCGGTGCAGGGCCACTCGGCCTCGAAGTCGCCGAGCTCCTCGAAGGCGCGGTCCATGGCCGCCTCGTCGATGCCGTGGGCGACCGTGACGTGCGGGTGGTAGGGGAACTGGAGTTCCCGTGCGACCGGCCCGGAGGCGTCACGGACCTGCTTCTGGAGCCAGGTGCAGGCCTCGGCGCCCTGTACGACCTGCACGTACACGACGGGTGACAGGGGCCGGAAGGTGCCGGTGCCGGACAGCTTCATCGGGAACGGCCGGCCCGCCGCGGCGACCTCGGTGAGGTGCGCCTCGATGGCGGTCAGCGCGGTGTCCGCGACCTCTGTGGGCGGCAGCAGGGTGACATGGGTGGGGATGCCGTGAGCCGCGGCGTCGCCGAAGCCCGCGCGCCGCTCCTGGAGCAGGCTGCCGTGAGGCTCCGGGACCGCGATCGACACACCGATCGTTACGGTCCCCACGTCGTCTCCTGTTCGTCCCGGTCGTCCTGTCGGACTGGTTCCCAGCCGTCCGCCTATCGACTGTACGGCCACGGCTGTGCTGTGGGCAGGCGCAGGCATAGTGATGTGCAGCGCTCTGCCCGGTGGTGCTGGTGTGCGGTGGTACGCCCGGCGGCCGGTGCCGACGGGCCGGGGCGGTCAGTGCTTGGCGGGCAGGAAGCCGACCCTCTCGTACGTCTGGGACAGCGTCTCCGCGGCGACCGCGCGGGCCTTCTCCGCGCCCTTGGCCAGGATCGAGTCCAGCGTCTCCGGGTCGTCCAGGTACTGCTGGGTCCGCTCCCGGAACGGCGTGACGAAGTCGACGACGACCTCGGCGAGGTCCGTCTTGAGCGCGCCGTAGAGCTTGCCCTCGTACCGCTGCTCCAGCTCCGGGACGCTCGTGCCGGTCAGGGTCGAGAAGATGGTGAGCAGGTTGCTGACGCCCGGCTTGTTCTCGACGTCGTAGCGGATGACGGTGTCGGTGTCCGTGACCGCGCTCTTGACCTTCTTGGCGGTGGTCTTCGGCTCGTCGAGGAGGTTGATCAGGCCCTTCGGCGTGGACGCCGACTTGCTCATCTTGATCGACGGGTCCTGGAGGTCGTAGATCTTCGCCGTCTCCTTGAGGATGTACGGCTTCGGGATCGTGAAGGTCTCGCCGAAGCGGCCGTTGAAGCGCGCCGCGAGGTCGCGGGTCAGCTCGACGTGCTGGCGCTGGTCCTCGCCGACCGGGACCTCGTTGGCCTGGTAGAGCAGGATGTCCGCGACCTGGAGGATCGGGTAGGTGAACAGGCCGACGCTCGCGCCGTCGGCACCCTGCCGGGCGGACTTGTCCTTGAACTGGGTCATGCGGGAGGCCTCGCCGAAACCGGTGAGGCAGTTCATGACCCAGGCGAGCTGGGCGTGCTCGGGGACGTGGCTCTGGACGAAGAGCGTGCAGCGCTCCGGGTCGAGGCCGGCGGCGAGGAGCTGGGCCGCGGCCAGGCGGGTGTTGGCCGTGAGCTCCTTCGGGTCCTGCGGAACCGTGATCGCGTGCAGGTCGACGACCATGTAGAACGCGTCGTGGGACTCCTGCAGGGCCACCCACTGGCGGACGGCGCCGAGGTAGTTGCCGAGGTGGAACGAGCCTGCGGTGGGCTGGATTCCGGAGAGCACACGGGGTCGATCAGAGGCCATGCCCACCATTCTCTCAGGTGCCGGGGGCCGATCCGGAACCAGTCGGAAACAGATGTGCCACGGGTGGGAACCGATTCGGTCCGGGCGGTGTACCCAACATGTGAGGACGCGGGAGGGGGGCCGCATCGTCGATGAGGCCGCGGTGATCGCACGCGTACGCGCCGGAGAGCCGGAGGCGTACGCGGAGCTGGTGCGGGCCCATACGGGCCTGGCACTGCGAGCGGCCGCCGCGCTCGGGGCGGGTGCGGACGCGGAGGACGTGGTGCAGCAGGCCTTCGTCAAGGCGTACTGCTCGCTGGGCCGCTTCAGGGAGGGCTCGGCGTTCAAGCCGTGGTTCATGTCGATCGTGGCCAATGAGACGAGGAACACAGTGCGCACGGCCGCACGCCAACGCACCCTCGTCGGCCGCGAGGCGGCCCTCGTGGAGGCCGAACCGCTTATACCGGAGTCGGCCGACCCGGCGACGGCGGCCGTGGAGATAGAGCGCCGCGCCGCGCTGGAGACCGCGCTGCGGAAGCTGAGCGAGGAGCACCGCCTGGTCGTCACCTACCGCTATCTGCTGGAGATGGACGAGTCCGAGACGGCCCAGGCCCTGGGCTGGCCCCGGGGGACCGTGAAGTCCCGGCTCAACCGCGCGCTGCGCAAACTCGGCAAGCTGCTGCCCGACGTGGAGCTCCGGGAAGGGGGTGACGAGCGTGAGTGAGTCCTACGGCGGTGAGGGCCCGGGCGAGGGAGCGCGGGAGCGTGCTTCCCGGCTGCCCGAGGAGCTGCGGGCGCTCGGGCGCTCGCTCGACGCCCCGGGTGCGGGCGGGACCGAGTCGATGGTGGAGCGGGTGCTGGAGCAGATACTCGCCGAGCGGCTGCCCGCCCCGGTGGCCCGGACCACGGGGCCCGTGGAGCGACTGCGGGCGGTGCGGCGGTGGACGCGGGCACGGTGGCGTTCGCTGACCGCGGCCCTGTGCGGGCTGCTGACGGTCCTCGCGCTCACTCCTCCGGTGCGGGCGGCGGTCCTGGACTGGTTCGACTTCGGCGGCGTCGAGGTGCGGTACGACCCGTCGGCGGTGCCCTCGCCGGGAGCGCAGGTCCCCGGCTGCGGGCGTTCGCTGTCACTGGCGCAGGCCGAACGGCGGGCGGGGTTCGAGCCGCTGGTGCCGGCCGCGCTCGGGGCGCCGGACGCGGTGACGGTGACGGCCGAGCCGCGGGGGCGGTCCCTGGTGAGCCTGTGCTGGCGGGAGCGGGGGCACACCGTGCGGCTGGACCAGTACCCGGCGCGGCTGGACATCGGCTTCACCAAGCGGGTGCGGGAACAGCCGGAGTGGCTCTCGCTGCGCGGGGACGCCTCGGACCCCGGGGCGGTCCACGACACGGCTCTGTGGTTCCCGCGGCCCCATCTGCTGAGTTTCTGGCTGGTGGACGCGTCCGGCTCCCCCTACGTCCGCGAGCAGCGGACCGCCGGGCCGACGCTGCTGTGGATGCACCGGGCGGGCGTCCCGGACGCGGCGGACGTGACGCTGCGGCTGGAGGGGGTCCCGTCGAAGGCGCGAGCGGTGGAGATCGCGAGGTCCGTCGGTGAGCCGCAGGGCGAGGGCGTCGGGAAGCCCTCGGATTAGTGCGGGCGGAGTGGGAACCCCGCCGGGCCGGGCGGTGTACCAGAAGTGACACGCGGCTCGCGGACGGGCCGCACGGGGATCGTCTGTTGGGGGTCGGCATGAGGAGCGTCGCGAGTGGACTGAGGGGTCGCTGTCGTGAACTGACGGCGGGAATGGGGGTGTTGACGGCCGTGCTCGCCGTGTCGGTGTGGGGTGCGCCGTCCGCGTCGGCGGGCGGCCCGACGAGCGTGCTGGTGGTCTCGCCGGAGAGCGGGGAGACGGCGTCGCTGTACTGCTCCGAAGAGGAGTACAGCGAGTTGGCGCGGCTGCTCGGTCCCCCGAGCGCGGGCACCCGGACGAAGCCGCCCGAGGCGAATCTGCTCGCCGCCCGGCAGATCAACGTCACCTGGATGGCACACGACGTCTCACCGTGGCGACTGGACCAGGTCTTCCCGGTGGCGGACGGAAACCAGGTGTGGATACACACCGCGGCAGACGTCCCGGAGACGGTGAACGGCCATTGGCACCTCACAAAGAACCCCGCCCAACTGCGTTCCCTGCTCAAGGACTTGGGCGTGATGGGCAAGGTCTCCGGCGAGGGCCACGCCATCTTCCCGACCCCTGCGGGCGGGCCGGGGAGCGAGGCGGGGGCGGTGGACACGACAGCGTCCGCGGGCTCGGCCTCCACTGTCGACGACGACACCGAGTGGTGGTGGGCGCTTCCCGGTCTGGCTGCGGGGGCGGTACTGGCGCTGGTGCTGCGGCCGCTCGTGCTGCGGAAGCCGTGGGAGCGGCCGCGCCGAGAGCCGGGGCCGCGCCAGGAACTGCGTGATGTGTGACGAAAGGAGGTGCTCGCGAGCTTGAGGAAGCGAGGCCGAGTCGATCGAGGGGGATGACAGTGCGGAGCAGACTCGCATTACTCCGGCGCACACGACACAGGTCGCTCGCGGTGCTCGCACCGTTGGCCGTCGTGGTGACCGTGCTCGCGGCACCCGCGGCCGGTGCGGCGACACCGCCGACCGGGCGGGCGGGCCTGGACAGGCCCGACCTGGCCATGGTCGTCACCGGTCACTCGGGGCGGGCGCGAGCCGTGCGTGCCGACGAGCCGTACTTCACGCGGCTGTGGCAGCTCCTGCAACCGACGTACACGGGCACCGAGCGGGTGTCGGGCGCGTGGGAGGAGGGCCGCTATCCGGCGGTGCGGTTCACCGTGCTGTGGGGGCTGACGGGGGTCGGCGGCTGGCCCCGGACGGATTCGGCGCCGGGAGGTGATGTGGCGGTGGCGCGGGAGGACCAACTGTTCCTCGCCGGGGACGGCACGCCGTGGGTGCGTTCGGATCCGGCGCCGGAGCGGGAGGACGACGACATCCGCTGGCACCGGGCCCCGCGGGAGGTCTACGACCGGCTCGACCGGGCGGGCCTCGCGGGACTTGCCGGCGGTGCCGCCGGCGGACCGGGCGCGGAGGCCAAGCGGTCGGAGGGACCGGACCACGGCGTGTGGTGGGCGGTGCCGGGGCTCGTCGTGGGGTTCGCTGCGGGAATCGGCGGCACGCGGCTGATACGCCGCGCGGCGGTCGGGCCGGGAGCCGGACCGCCGCGGGACGAACCACGACAGGAACTCATCGATCTCTAGGAGTCACCGGTCCAGGAGCCACCGCTCCTTGACAACTCAAGAGAGGACGCGGGTCAGCCGAGGTCGACCTCCGGGTACAGCGGGAAGCCCGCCACGAGGTCGGTGGCCCGGTGGGCGATCTCGTCGGCGACCTTCGGGTCCAGGACGTGCTGGGCCTTCGAGGGTGCGCCCTTGCTGGTGGTGCCGGGCTCCGTGGCGGTGAGGACGCGGTCGATGAGACCGGCGACCTCGTCCATCTCGGCGGTGCCGAGACCGCGAGTGGTCAGGGCGGGGGTGCCGATGCGGATGCCGGAGGTGTACCAGGCGCCGTTGGGGTCGGCCGGGATGGCGTTGCGGTTGGTGACGATGCCCGACTCGAGCAGGGCCGCCTCGGCCTGGCGGCCGGTGAGGCCGTAGGAGGAGGCCACGTCGATCAGGTTGAGGTGGTTGTCGGTGCCGCCGGTGACCAGGGTGGCGCCCCGGCGCATCAGACCTTCCGCGAGGGCGCGGGAGTTGTCGACGATCCGCTGGGCGTAGTCCTGGAAGGAGGGCTGCCGGGCCTCGGCGAGGGCGACGGCCTTGGCGGCCATGACGTGCGGGAGGGGTCCGCCGAGGACCATCGGGCAGCCGCGGTCGACCTGGTCCTTGAGGGAGTCGTCGCACAGCACCATGCCGCCGCGCGGGCCGCGCAGGGACTTGTGGGTGGTGGTGGTGACGATCTGGGCGTGCGGCACCGGGTCGAAGTCGCCGGTGAGGACCTTGCCGGCGACGAGTCCGGCGAAGTGGGCCATGTCGACCATGAGCGTGGCGCCGACCTCGTCGGCGATCTCGCGCATGATCCGGAAGTTCACCAGCCGCGGGTAGGCCGAGTAGCCGGCGACGATGATCAGCGGCTTGAACTCACGGGCCGAGGCGCGCAGGGCGTCGTAGTCGACGAGACCGGTGGCGGGGTCGGTGCCGTAGGAGCGCTGATCGAACATCTTGCCGGAGATGTTGGGGCGGAAGCCGTGGGTGAGGTGGCCGCCGGCGTCCAGGGACATGCCGAGCATGCGCTGGTTGCCGAAGGCCTGACGGAGCTCGGCCCAGTCGGCGTCGGAGAGGTCGTTGACCTGGCGGACGCCGGCCTTCTCCAGGGCGGGGACCTCGACGCGCTGGGCGAGGACGGACCAGAAGGCGACGAGGTTGGCGTCGATGCCGGAGTGGGGCTGGACGTAGGCGTGGCGGGCGCCGAAGAGTTCCTTGGCGTGCTCGGCGGCCAGGGACTCGACGGTGTCGACGTTGCGGCAGCCGGCGTAGAAGCGGCGGCCGATGGTGCCCTCGGCGTACTTGTCGCTGAACCAGTTGCCCATCGCGAGGAGGGTGGCCGGGGAGGCGTAGTTCTCGGAGGCGATCAGCTTGAGCATCTCGCGCTGGTCGTGGACCTCCTGGCCGATGGCGTCGGCGACGCGCGGCTCGACGGCGCGGATCACGTCGAGGGCGGCGCGGAAGGCCGTGGACTCGGTGGACAGGGGCTGCTGCTCTGACATGGCGGCCTCCGGGCTGCGTGGCTTGAAGCGGTCACGGTTCACGGTTCGGCCCAGGCGCACGGCACTTGGTCACTCACAGGCCGCTCCCTGATGGTCCGTCCCATCCCAGCGCGCCAGTCACGGCCTGTCGGCCAGCCTACCGGGCACGCCGAAAGGCACCTGTGCGGCGTCCACCATGCGAGCGACGGCTTCGAGGCCGGACCGCGGGGTCCGGGCCTCGAAGCCGTGGGCGCGGTGGAGGTCAGAACAGCGTCTCGGCGAGGCGGTCGACCTGGTCGGCGTCCGAGGCCCAGCAGTAGAGCATCACCTCGTCGGCACCGATGTCGAAGTAGGCGTCGACGGTCTCCCGGATCTGCCGGGACGTGGTGAGCAGGCCGGCCTCCATGTATGCGACGTGGCCGCTGAAGGCGTAGTAGTCGCGGAGGTTGCGGAGGGCCTGGTCCAGGGTGCTGTCCGGGCCGAGAGCGACGTTCGCCTGGGCGACCAGGCGGGGGCGGCCTGGGCGGTCGTGCTTCTGCCAGGCGGTTTCGGCGTCGCGGAACAGGTTGGACATGAAGGAGGGCGGCAGGGCGGCGCCGAGGAAGCCGTCGCCGAAGCGGCCGACACGGTCGAGGGCGGCGGGGGCGAAGCCGCCGAAGAGGACCTCGGGGCCGCCGGGGGTCTTGGGTGCGGGCCCGATGGGACCGGCGCCCTCTCCGTACGGCTCGCCCGCCCAGGCGCGGCGCAGCAGGGTCATCTGCGCGTCGAGGCGGCGGCCCCGGCGGTGCAGGTCGATGCCGGCGGCGAGGCAGTCGTCCTCGCGGCCTCCGATCCCGATGCCGAGTGTGAAGCGGCCGCCCGAGAGGCGGTCGAGGGTCGCGGTCTGCTTGGCGAGCAGGGCGGTGTTGTGGAGGGGCGCGAGCAGCACCTCGGTCTGGACGCGGATGCGGGAGGTGGCACCGGCGAGGGTCGCCAGGGTGACGAGGGGCTCGGGGTTGTCGTAGACGAGACGGTCGAGCAGGCCGAGGGTGCGGAAGGGGCCCGCGTCGGCGCGCCGGGCCCAGGTGAGCAGTTCGGCGGGGTCGTCGATGGGGAGGCCGAGGCCGATGTTCATGGAGAGTCCTCCGGAGGGCGTGCGGGATCCGCCGGTCGGCCGGATCCTGTGCCGCCCCTCCGTGGTCCCACGCGCTGTGCGCGGACCTGCTCCCGTTCTGCGGCGATGGCTCAAGAGAGCATGTGCGTCAGAGTGAGGTGACCGTAGCGCGGGCGGGCGGGACGCGACAACGCGTTTTCTTGTCGGCCGCGGAGGGGGTGCGGGGGCGCGGCTCGGGGGTGTCACGTCGGACTGGCATTCCGGCTCACCCAGGCCAGTACTCCGGCTCACGGCGGGCCTCACTCCGACTCATCCAGGCCGGCACTCCGACCCACGGCGGGCGGGACTCCGGCTCACCCAGGCCCGCACCCCAGCTCACCTCGAGCCAGCCAACGCTCCCGACTCACCCCACCCGGAAGACGCCGCCTGCCGCCCCCGCCCTCAGCCTCTGCCCCGCCCTCCCCCTCAAAGGATCACGTGCGGCAGAAAGCGTGCGTACTCGTCTGTGATGAGGCCGGAGGACTCGCGGATGCCGAGGCCGGCCGCTTCGTCCTGGACGACCCAGGCGCCGAGGACCACGTGGTTGCCGTCGAAGGCGGGGAGGGGGGCCAGCTCCTGGTAGCAGCACGGCTCCTCGCGGGGCACCGCAGCGGTGCCGGGCGCGTGGACCGTCACGCCGGCACCCTCGCGGCCGAGCAGGGGCTTGGCGACGTAGCCGGTCGTGGTGGCCAGGTGCCGGGGGCCGTCGAGGTAGGCGGGGAGGAGGTTGGGGTGGTCGGGGTACAGCTCCCAGAGGATCGCGAGGAGGGCCTTGTTGCTGAGGAGCATCTTCCAGGCGGGTTCGATCCACAGGGTGCTGCCGGTGCCGCCGCCGTTGTCGAGACTGTCGAGGACATGGGTGGCGAAGCGGTCGGTGGTGAGCCACTCCCAGGGATAGAGCTTGAAGCAGCTACGGATGAAGCGGAGCTGGTTGTCGACGAAGCGGCCGGAGAGGGAGTCCCAGCCGATCTCCTCCATGGAGATCCAGTCGGTGTCCAGGCCGGCCTGTTCGGCGGTCTCCTTGAGGTAGGCGACCGTCATGAGGTCCTCGCCGAGTTCGTCGGCGGAGGAGTGCGCGAAGTAGAGCGGGCTGCCGGGCGGCAGGAGGGCGGCCTGCTTCTTCCAGGCGGCGACGAGGCGTTCGTGGAGGGAGTTCCACTGGTCGGCGCCGGGGAAGCGCTCCTCCATCCAGAACCACTGCGGGGAGGCGGCCTCGACGAGGGAGGTGGGGGTGTCGGCGTTGTACTCCAGCATCTTGGCCGGGCCGCCCTCGCCGTCGTGGCGGAGGTCGAAACGGCCGTAGAGGGAGGGTAGTTCGGCACGCCGGTGCCAGGACTCGGCGACCGCCTCGGCCACGCGCGGGTCGGTGATGCCGAGGTCGGCGAAGCGGTTCGCGGTGACGATGTGGTCGGCGGCCGCCAGGCACATGCGGTGCAGGGTCTCGACGGTCTCCTCCAGCTCCTCCACCTCGGGGAGCGTGAAGGAGTAGTAGGCGCTCTCGTCCCAGTAGGGGCGCAGGGAGCCGTCGGGGTGACGGGTGAGCGGGTAGACGAGGCCCTGGGTCTCGACGGTCCGCTGCCAGTCGGGGCGGGGGGTGATGGTGTGTCGGCGCATGATGCTCGGCCGTCAGCCGCCGGAGCTGCCCTTGCCGACGCCACTGTGGCTGTCGCTGTCCCCGCTGCCTCCGCTGCCGAAGCCGCCGCGGTCGACCCCGCTGCCGCCGCTGCCCGACGAACTGCCGGAGCCCTTGCCGGACTTCTTGGTGAAGGAGCCGCCCGTGACCCAGGTGCCCTTCTTCTTGCCGCCGTAGTAGTAGGAGCCGTTGACCGAGGTGCTGGACTTGCAGTTCTTGTCGGCGACGACCTTGTAGCCCTTGCCGAGGGTGTAGCTGTCCCGGTCGACGCAGCGCTTGTCGGGGTCGGAGGAGCAGGCGGTCAGGGCCATGGCGAGCAGTCCCACGCCGCCTAGTGCGACCGTGCCCGAGCGAAGTTGCCGGCGTGCGTCCGCCATGTCGGTGTCTCCCCCTTGGTCAGGCCGTGGGCCTGGTGTGCGTGTGTCCGGCGGACAGCTTAGAGATCAGTAAGAGCTTCACCCAAGGCAGCCCACCTCTCTTCACCTCCCCTAGGGTCACTTTGTGCTCTTTGGAATGGTGTGTGCTCTCGGTGCCTCGGTCTGCTTCGGCACGGCCACCGTGTTGCAGGCGATGGCGGCCCGGGCCGCGGAAGTGGGTGGCGGTGACAGCGGGGGGTCGGCGTTCGCGGTGACGCTGTTCCTGCGGGCGGTGCGGCAGTGGCGGTATCTGGCCGGGCTGGCCCTGGACGGGGTGGGGTTCCTGCTGCAGATCGCCGCGTTGCGGTCGGTCCCGATCTACGCGGTGGGCGCGGCGCTCGCGTCGAGTCTCGCGGTGACGGCGGTGGTGTCGGCGCGGTTGCTGCGGGTCCGGCTGAGCGGGGCGGAGTGGGGGGCGGTCGGGGTGGTGTGCGCGGGAATGGCCCTGTTGGGGATCGCGTCCGGGACGGAGGGCGACCGGGGCGGTCCCGCGGCCCTGGGGTACGTGATGCTCGGGACGGCCCTGGCCGTGCTGGGGCTCGCGCTGTGGGGCGGGCGGCTGCCGGACCGCGGGCGGGCGTTGGCGCTCGGGCTGGGTGCCGGGTTCGGGTTCGGGGTGGTCGAGGTGGCGGTGCGCCTGATCGACTCGCTCGAGCCGTCGGCGCTGCTGGCCAACCCGGCGACGTACGCGCTGCTCGTCGGCGGCGGCGCGGCCTTCCTCTCGCTGACCTCGGCGCTGGAGCGGGGGTCGGTGACCACGGCGACCGCGGGGATGGTGATCGGGGAGACGATCGGGCCCGCGCTGGTGGGGGTGGTGTGGCTCGGGGACCGTACCCGGGAGGGGCTGGCGTGGGTGGCGGTACTGGGGTTCGCGGTGGCCGTCGCGGGGGCGTTGGCCCTGGCCCGGTTCGGTGAGGCCCCGGCGCATTCCGTTCAGGAGCCCGCGCCGTGAGTCCCGTGCGGGTTGCTTGAGTTGCTGCCGGTAGGGCTCAGCGTTGTGAGCCCTACCGACGGAATGAGATCCGGTGATTTTCGGTGGGGCGGTGCTATTCGGGCAGCACCGCGCACAGTGCCTCCAGCGCTCCTGACCAGGCGTGGTCCGGCGGTGTGCCGTAGCCGACGACGAGCGCGTCGCGCCGCTCGACGACGGCGTCGGGGTGCTGGTAACGGTGCAGTCCGTGGACCGCGAGGCCCTGCCAGGCCGCCGCCCGCAGCGCCGGCTGCTCGGTGCCCGGCGGGAGCCGCAGCACCACGTGCAGGCCGGCCGCGATCCCGGTGGCGTGGACCCGCGGGGCCCGCCGCGCGAGTTCGGCGACGAGGGCGTCGCGGCGGCGCCGGTAGCGCAGCCGGGCGGCACGCACATGACGGTCGTAGGCGCCGGAGGTCAGGAACTCGGCGAGGGTCAGTTGGTCGAGGGCCCCGCAGGTGTCCAGGTCGCCCTTGGCTGCCGACACCTCCTCCATGAGGCCGGGCGGCAGCACCAGCCAGCCCAGTCGCAGGCCGGGGGCGAGGGACTTGCTGGCCGTGCCCGCGTAGACGACGTGGTCGGGGTCCAGGCCCTGGAGGGCGCCGACGGGCTGGCGGTCGTAACGGAACTCGCCGTCGTAGTCGTCCTCGACGACCAGGCCGCCGGTGCGGCGGGCCCAATCGACGACGGCCGACCGGCGGTCGCGGTGCAGGGTGCCGCCCATCGGGAACTGGTGGGCGGGGGTGAGCAGCACCGCGTCCTGGTCGGTCAACTCCCCCGGGTCGGTGCCCCGTTCGTCGAAGGGCAGTGGCACGGTCCGCAGGCCGGCGGCCGCGAGCAGGTTCCAGTGCGCGTCGAGGCCGTACGACTCCACGGCGACCGTGCGGGCGCCCCGGGCCCGCAGCACCGCGCCGAGGAGGCGCAGTCCGTGCGCGATGCCGGCGCAGACGAGGATGCGGTCGGGGTCGGCGCGCACCCCGCGGGCGCGGGAGAGGTACTCGGCGAGGGCGGTCCGCAGTTCGGGGCGGCCGCGCGGATCGCCGTAGTCGAGGGCCTGGTAGGGGGCGGTGGCGAGGGCGCGGCGGGCGGCCTTGAGCCACTCGGCGCGCGGGAAGGAGGCGAGGTCGGGGGTGCCGGGGGCGAGGTTGTGGATGGGGCGCCCGGGTTCCCGGGGGCGGGGCGCGGCCCCGGTGGGCGGGACGACCGTACTCCCCCACTGCCTTGAGGGCGTGGGAGGTGCCCCCATGGAGACGCGGGTGCCCGAGCCCTGGCGGGCGGTGAGCCAGCCCTCGGCGACCAGGTCGGCGTAGGCGTCGGCGACGGTGTTGCGGGCGATGCCCAGGTCGGCGGCGAGGGCGCGGGAGGAGGGCAGCCGGCTGCCGGGGGCGAGGCGGCCGGTGCGGACGGCCTCGCGCAGGGCGTCGGTCAGGCCCCGCCGGACACCCCCGCCGGAGGGTTCCAGGTGCAGGTCGATGCCGGAAGTGGCCCGCGGTTTCGCCATGGAAGTGGACCATACCCTTGGGCTGCCCGGCTCCTAGGGTCGAGCCATGACCACAGAGGAAACCGTCCGGTACACCCCCGAGCACACGCCCCGGCTGGCCTGGGCCCAGCACGCCCCCGAGGTCTACAAGGCGATGCTCCGCCTGGACACCGCCGCCCGCCGGGGTCTCGACCCGCGGCTGCTGGAACTGGTGAGGATCCGTGCCTCGCAGCTCAACCACTGCGCGTTCTGCCTCGACATGCACTCCAAGGACGCCCTCGCGGCCGGGGAGAGCGTGGAGCGCATCATCCAGCTCGGCGCGTGGGAGGAGTCGAAGCACTTCTACACGGAGAAGGAGGTCGCGGCCCTCGAACTGACCGACGCCGTCACCGTGCTCACCGACGGCTTCGTGCCGGACGAGGTGTACGAGCACGCCGCCAAGCACTTCGAGGAGGCCGAGCTGGCCCAGTTGATCGCCGCGGTCACGGTGATCAACGCGTGGAACCGGTTCGGTGTGACGTGCCGCTTGGTCCCGGGCCACTACGAGGCGGGGCAGCACCAGTGAGCCGTACGGACGTCCTCGACCGCGAGGTCGGCCGGGCGCTGTCCGCGCTCAGCGCCGCCGCCAAGCAGGGGCTCGGCGACCCGGCCCTCGCCGAACTCGTCGTCATCCGGGCTTCGCAGCTCAACCACTGCGCGTTCTGCCTGGACATGCACCTCGCGATCGCCCGTGAGCACGGGGTGGGCGAGAAGCAGCTCGACCTGCTGGCCGCCTGGGAGGAGGCCGAGGGTGTCTTCGACGAGCGGGAGCGGGCCGCGCTCGCGCTGACGGAGGCGGTGACCGTCCTGACGGGAAGCACCTCCGGGACGAAGTCGGGGGAAGGCTTCGTGCCGGACGACGTGTACGCCACCGCGGCCCGGCACTTCGACGAGGTCCGGCTCGCCCATCTCATCGGTCTGATCGTCGCCATCAACAACTGGAACCGGGTGATGGTCGCGCGCCGGATCGCACCGGGGGGTCATCGGCCGTGAGCGGTGTGGACGTCTTCCGTGCCCTGCACCGGAACCGGCTGCCGGGTGACCCCCTCGTCCTGCCCGGCCCCTGGGACGCGGTCAGCGCCCGGGTGTGCGAGGAGGCGGGGTTCCCGGCGCTCGCCACGCCCAGCGCGGGGATCGCGGCCGCCCTGGGCCACCGGGACGGGCACACACCCGCCGACGAGATGTTCGCCGCGGTGGCGCGCGTCTGCTCGGCCGTGGACATCCCGGTGTCGGCGGACGTCGAGGGCGGGTACGGGCTGGAGCCGAAGGAGCTGGTGGAGCGGCTGCTGGAGGCGGGGGCCGTGGGCTGCAACCTGGAGGACTCCGAGAACGGCGCCCTCAAGGACCCGCACCGGCACGCCGACTGGCTGGCCGAGGTGCGGCACGCGGCCGGTGACCGGCTCTTCGTCAACGCCCGCGTGGACACGTTCGCCCACGGCGACGGTGACCCCGAGCGGGCCGTCGAGCGGGCCGCGCTGTACGTCGCCGCGGGCGCCGACTGCGTCTATCCGATCGGTGCCCCGGTGAGGGTGCTGCCGTTGCTGCGGTCGGGGATCGAGGGCCCGCTGAACGTGTTCGGGAAGCTGGACGGCGAGGGCCCCTCGCCCACCGAACTCGGTGAACTCGGGGCCACTCGCGTCACGTTCGGGCCGGGGCTCCAGCGTCGGGCGGCGCTGGCGTTGCGCGGCCTGTGCGGCGAGCTCGCGGCCCGCCCGTGATCAGGACAGCCACGCCTTCCATGTGGACTCGTGGCTGTCCACCCACTTCTTCGCGGCCTCCTCGGGCGTCAGCTTCTGGTCGGCGATCATCAGGGAGACCTGGTTCTGGTCCTCCGTCGTCCACTTGAACCTCTTGAGGAAGGCCGCCGCCTTGCCGCCGCTCCTCGCGAAGTCCGTGTTGAGGTACTTCTGGAGCGGGGTGTGCGGATAGGCGCAGGCGACCTTCGCCGGGTCGGCGTCGCAGCCCTCCTTGTAGGCGGGCAGCTTCACCTCGGTCATCGGGACCTTCTCGAACAGCCACTGGGGGGCGTACCAGTAGGTCAGGAAGGGCTTCTTCTCCTTGGCGAACTGCCGGATCTGGGTGATCTGCGCGGCCTCCGAGCCGGCGAACACCACCTGGTAGTCCAGCTTGAGGTTCTTCACCAGGGCCTTGTCGTTGGTGACGTAGGACGGGGAGCCGTCCATCAACTGGCCCTTGCCGCCGCTCTCCGCGGTACGGAGCTGCGAGGCGTACTTGTTGAGGTTCTTCCAGTTCGTGACGTCCGGGTGCTGCTTGGCGAAGTAGGTCGGCACGTACCAGCCGATGTGCCCGGTCACGCCGAGTCCGCCGCCCGGCGTGATGGTCTTCTTGTCCTTGACGTACCGCTGTTCCTGTTCGGGGTGGCCCCAGTCCTCCAGGATGGCGTCGACGCGGCCCTGGCTGAGCGCGTCCCAGGCGGGCACCTCGTCGACCTGCACGGTGTCGACGCGGTAGCCGAGCTCGTGCTCCAGGAGGTACTGGGCGACGGCCACGTTGGCCTGGGCGCCGACCCAGGACTGGACGGACAGGGTCACCGACTTCGCGCCCTGGGCGTTGGCGAAGGGCGAGGCCTGCTTGGTCATGTCGGCGGCGCCGCAGCCGGTGAGCAGCAGCAGGGCGCCGACGCCCGCGATGGCACGTACACGCATGTCAGGCTCCCTTCCCCGGCCGGCGTTCCGTCGGCTGGGTCACCCGGTCGAGCATCAGGCCGAGGCAGACGATGGCGGCGCCCGCGACCAGGCCGGTGGCGAGGTCGCCCTGGGCCAGGCCGAAGACGGTGTCGTAGCCGAGCGCGCCTCCGCCGACCAGACCGCCGATGACGACGACGGCGAGGACGAGGACCACGCCCTGGTTGACGGCGAGCAGCAGCGCAGGGCGGGCGAGCGGGAGTTGGACCTGCCGCAACTGCTGCCACCTGGTGGCGCCGAGCGAGCGGGAGGACTCCATGGCGGCCGGGTCGACCTGGCGCAGGCCCTGGGTGGTGATGCGGACGACGGCGGGCAGCGCGTAGACGACGGCCGCGGCGGCGGCGGGCGCGCGGCCCACGCCGAACAGCGCGACGACCGGGATCAGGTACACGAACTGCGGCATGGTCTGGAAGACGTCCAGGACGGGCCGCAGCAGTCGTTCGACGCGGTCGCTGCGGGCCGCCGCGACGGCGGTCGCGAAGCCCAGGACGAGGGTGACGGCGACGGCCGCGAGCACCTGCGACAGGGTGTCCAGCGCCGGGGTCCACACGCCGAGCACGCCGATCGAGGCCATGGCGAGGACCGCGGTGAGCGCGGTGCGCCAGGTGCCGATCAGCCAGGCCAGGGTGGCGACGACGAGCAGCACGGACCACCAGGGCAGTCCCTGGAGTCCGTCGCGGACCGGGTCGAGGACCCAGGTGGTGAAGTGGGCGGCCCAGTCGGCGGTGCCGCCGATCACGGGGACACCGGAGTACAGGTGGGCCGTCATCCAGTCGACGGCCCGGTTGACGGGCTCGGCGATGTTCAGGGTCCAGGCGTCGGGCCAGTCGAGGCGGCCCAGCAGCCGTCCGGCGACCGCCACGAGGACGGTCCCGGCGAGGGCGTACGCCCATCCCGCGCGCCCCTGTCCCTCGCTGCCGTCGCCCGCCGCGCCGGTGACACGGTCGAGGACGACGGCCAGCAGCACGATCGGGATGCCGGCCGCGAGGGCGGCGCCCACGTCGACCGAGGCCAGCGCCTGGTAGACGCGGTCACCGAGGCCGGCGGCGCCGATCACGGACGCGATGACGGCCATCGACAGCGCCATCATGATGGTCTGGTTGAGGCCGAGGAGGAGTTCCTTGCGGGCCAGCGGGACCCGGGCGGTCAGCAGCCGCTGGCGGGCGGTGGTGCCGAGCGACTCGACCGCTTCCAGCACCTCCTTGTCGGCACCCTGGAGGCCGAGCGCGGTGAGGCGGGCCATGGGCGGGGCGGCGTAGACGACGGTGGCGA
This sequence comes from Streptomyces sp. NPDC107471, assembly GCF_055582845.1. Classification (NCBI taxonomy): domain Bacteria; kingdom Bacillati; phylum Actinomycetota; class Actinomycetes; order Kitasatosporales; family Streptomycetaceae; genus Streptomyces; species Streptomyces sp. NPDC107471. The sequence continues at coordinate 618,866 of NZ_JBVJPC010000002.1, forward strand.
GGACGGCGGCGGGCACGCCCATGCCGAAGACCAGGACCACCGGCAGGAGGTAGGCGTAGGCGGGCATGACCTGCATGGTGTCCAGGACCGGGCGCAGGACCTTGTCCATGCGGCGGGACAGTCCGGCGGCGAGCCCCAGCAGGACGCCGACGACGACCGAGGCGAGGACGGCGACGACCATCAGGGCGAGGGTCTGCATGGTGGGGACCCACATGCCGAGCAGACCGCAGGCGAGGAGCGCCACCGCCGTGCCCAGGGCCAGCCGGACACCGGCGACGCGCCAGGCCACGAGGGCGCCGAACGCGGTGACACCGGCCCAGCCGGCGCCGAGCAGGACGAGGTAGACGGCGCGTACGGAGATCACGACCACGTTGCTGACGTAGCCGAAGCCGTAGAGGAACAGCGGGTGGCTGTCGCGGTTGTCGATGATCCAGTCGCTGGCGCTGCCGAGCGGCTTGGTGAGGTCGACGGTGAGGGCGCCCGGCCAACTGCCGCTGGCCCAGCGCGCGTTGGCCAGGGGCACGAGGATCGCGGCGGCGAGGGCGATGAGCAGGAGCTTGTGGACCGCCCGGTGCCTGAGCAGTCCGGTGGGCAGGGCGCGGGGCGTGTTGGACGCGGTGACGGTGGCCATCAGACCGCCTCCTTGCGGAGCTCCGTTCCGGAGGCTCCCCCGGGGAGCTCCGTACCGGCGACCACACCGAGCAGGCGCTCGTGGTCGACGACGCCGAGGCAGCGTCCGTTCTCCACGACGCAGGCCGGCCGGCCGCTGCCTGCGACGACCTTGATGGCGTCGGCGACGACGGCGTCGGGGGCGAGGGCGCCCGGGTGGGCGGGGCCCGCGCAGTCACCCGGCTTCATGGCCCGGCGGACCGTCATGACCTGTTCGCGGGGCACGTCCCGGACGAACTCACGGACGTATCCGTCGGCCGGGGAGCCGACGATTTCCTCCGGGGTGCCGAGCTGGACGACCTTGCCGTCGCGCATCAGGGCGATCCGGTCGCCGAGCTTCAGCGCCTCGCTCAGGTCGTGCGTGATGAAGACCATGGTGCGGCCCTCCTCGCGGTGCAGGCGGACGACCTCCTCCTGCATGTCCCGCCGGATCAGCGGGTCGAGGGCGCTGAACGGCTCGTCGAACAGGAGGACCTGCGGGTCCACCGCGAGCGCCCGGGCGAGGCCGACGCGCTGCTGCTGGCCGCCGGAGAGCTGGGACGGCTTGCGCTGCTCCATGCCCTCCAGGCCGACCTTGGCGACGACCTCGGCGGCCCGCGCCCGGCGCTCGGCCTTGCCGACGCCCTGGATCTCCAGGCCGTAGGCCACGTTGTCGAGGACCGTGCGGTGCGGGAGCAGCCCGAAGTGCTGGAAGACCATCGCGGCGCGGTGCCGGCGCAGTTCCCGCAGCCGGGACTTGTCCATCGCGCGGACGTCCTCGCCGTCGATGCAGATCGTGCCGGCCGTCGGCTCGATGAGCCGGGTCAGACAGCGCACCAGCGTGGACTTGCCGGAGCCGGACAGGCCCATGACGACGAAGACCTCGCCCTTGCGGACGTCGAAGCTCACGTCGCGTACGGCGGCCGTACAGCCCGTCCGCTCACGCAGTTCGGCGGGGTCGAGGGCGCACAGCTCGGCGTCCTCGGGGACGCGGTCCGCCTTGGGGCCGAAGACCTTCCACAGCCCGTCGACGGAGAACACGGGGTTGTCCGTCGTCGGCGGCTTCTCCATGGTCGCGGTCGTACTCATCACGCACCACCTCCCAGCAGGTCCACGGCTTTCTCACCGACCATGAGCACCCCGATCATCGGGTTCACGGCGGTCATGGTCGGGAACACGGAGGCGTCCGCGATACGGATGCCGTCCAGGCCGCGGATCCGCAACTCGGGGTCCACCACGGCCAGTTCGTCGTCGACGGCGCCCATCCGGCAGGTGCCCGCCGGGTGGTACACGGTGTGCGCGACCTTGCGGGCGTACTCGCTCAGCTCCTCGTCACCGGTGACGTCGGGTCCGGGGCACACCTCGCGCTTGAGCCAGCTCGCGAGCGGTTCGGTCGCGGCGACCTCGCGGGCGATCCTGATGCCGTCGACGAGGGTGCGGCCGTCGTAGTCGTCCTCGTCGGTGAAGTAGCGGAAGTCGAGGGCGGGCTTGACCTCGGGGTCCGCGCTGGTCAGGTACAGGCGGCCGCGGCTCTTCGGCTTGGGGATGTTCGGGGTCATCGAGACGCCGTGGGCGGGGCGTTCGTAGCCGAGGCGCTCCGGGTTGTCGGTGAAGGGGACCTGGTAGAAGTGGAACATCAGGTCCGGGCCCGGGTGTTCGGGGTCGCGGCGCACGAAGAGCCCGGCGTCGGAGTCCATCGCGGAGTTCTCCGGGATCGGGCCGTTCGTCTCCCAGACGATGACCGACTCGGGGTGGTCGAGGAGGTTCTCGCCGACGCCCGGCAGGTCGTGGACGACCGGGATGCCGAGGGCTTCGAGGTCCGCGCGGGGGCCGATGCCGGAGTGGAGCAGCAGGCGGGGCGAGTCGACGGCGCCCGCGCACAGGACGACCTCGCGGCGGGCCCGGATCAGCGTCTCCCGGCCGTCCTTGGACCGTACGTGCACGCCCTCCGCCCGCGTGCCGTCCAGCTCCAGCCGGTACGCCCAGGTCTCCAGCAGGATCGTGAGGTTGGGCCGCTCGTCCATGACCGGGTGCAGATACGCCACCGACGCCGACGAACGCTTGTTGTTCTCCGGGTGGTAGGCCAGGTCGAAGAAGCCGACGCCGTCGTCGAAGGGCTTCTTGTTGAAGCCGTCGACGCGGGGGACGTCGAGGGCCTTCTGCGCCGCGTCGACGAAGTCGCGGGCGATGGCGTTCCGGTCCTTCTCGTCGACCGGGACGATGTTGTTCTTCAGCCGGGCGTAGTACGCCTCCATCGGGACCGCGCCCCAGCCCTTGGCGCCGGCCTCCTCCCACTCGTCCCAGTCGGACGGCAGCGGCTTGAATGCGATCAGGGTGTTGTGGGAGGAGCAGCCGCCGAGGACCCGGGCGCGGCTGTGCCGGATGTGGGAGTTGCCGCGCGGCTGTTCGGTGGTCGGGTAGTCGTAGTCGAGCTCGCCGCCGAGCAGGCCCATCCAGCGGCGCAGGGTGAGGACGTCGTCCCGGCCGACGTCGCTGGGGCCGCCCTCGATGACGGCGACGGTGACATCGGGGTTCTCGGTGAGCCGGGAGGCTATGACGGAACCTGCTGTTCCGCCGCCTATGACGACGTAGTCGTACTCCTGTTTGGACTCGGACATGGGGGTACTCCAGGGAAGTCTTGAGAGCGAAGAGAGCGAAGAGAGCGGAGAGGGGGGCGGGAGTGGGCTCAGCCCGCGAACCAGCGGACCGGCTTGGGCGCGAGGTTCTGGTAGACGTGCTTGCTCTCGCGGTACTCGGCGAGGCCGGCGGGGCCGAGCTCGCGGCCCACTCCGCTCTTGCCGAAGCCGCCCCACTCCGCCTGCGGGAGATAGGGGTGGAAGTCGTTGATCCAGACGGTGCCGTGGCGCAGCCGTCCCGCCACGCGGCGGGCGCGCCCGGCGTCGGCGGTCCACACGGCACCGGCGAGGCCGTACTCGGTGTCGTTGGCGAGGGCGATCGCCTCGGCCTCGGTGCGGAAGGTCTCGACGGTCAGGACCGGTCCGAAGACCTCCTCCCGCACGACCCGCATCTCGCGGTGGCAGCGGTCGAGGACGGTGGGCTCGTAGAAGTAGCCGTCGGCGGGACGCTCGGGCGAGGGTTCGGGGCGCTGGCCGCCGGAGCGCAGCACCGCGCCCTCGGCGAGCGCGGAGGCGACGTAGGACTCGACCTTGGCGCGCTGCTGCTCGGAGACCAGCGGCCCGCACTCGACACCGTCCTCGGTGCCGCGGCCGAGGCGGATCTTCCCGGCCCGGCGGGCGAGTTCGGTGACGAAGCGGTCCCGGACGGACTCCTCGACGATGAGGCGGCCGCCCGCGGAGCAGACCTGGCCGCTGTGGATGAAGGCGGCGTTGAGGGCCTGGTCGACGGCGGTGTCGAAGCCCCCGGGGGTGGCGCAGGCGTCGGCGAAGACCACGTTGGGGTTCTTGCCGCCGAGTTCGAGGGCGACCTTCTTGACCGAGACGGCGGCCGCCTGGGCGACCTTGGTGCCGCTGACGAGGCCGCCGGTGAAGGACACCAGGTCGACGTCGGGGTGCTCGGCGAGCCGGGCGCCGACGGTGTGGCCGGGCCCGGTCACGATGTTGGCGACGCCTTCCGGCAGTCCGGCCTCGACCAGCAGCTCGATGAGCGCGATGGTCGTCATCGGGGTGATCTCGCTCGGCTTGACCACGAAGGTGTTGCCGGCCGCGAGCGCCGGGGCGATCTTCCAACTGGCCTGGAGGAGCGGGTAGTTCCAGGGGGTGATCAGGGCGCACACGCCGACGGGTTCGTGCACGACGACACTGTGGACGTCGGTCGAGCCGGCGTCGACGACCCGGCCCGGGGACTCGCCGGCGACGAGGTCGGCGAAGTAGCGGAAGGCGTCGGCGACACAGTCGATGTCGACCCGGCCCTCCTCCACCGTCTTGCCCGCGTCCCGGCTCTCCAGGAGGCCGAGTTCTTCGCGGTCGCGTACGAGAAGATCGGCGACGCGGCGCAGCAGTGCGGCGCGTTCGGCGACGGGGGTGAGCGGCCAGGGGCCCTGTCCTGAGTCGAAGGCCCGGCGGGCGGCGTCGACCGCGAGGTCGGTGTCCTTCTCGTCACCTTCGGCGACCACGGCGAACGGCCGCGCGTCGGCGGGGTCGAGGATCTCGCGGGTGGCTCCGGAGACGGCTGCGCGCCATTCGCCGCCCGCGTGGATGGTGTGCGGCTCCTGCCGCGCGTGCTGTCCGGCCATGATCGGTGTTGCCTTCCGTTCCTGTTCGGTTCCCCTGTGTCACACGGGTGTCACTCACGGGGACCGTCGTCGCATGCCCCAGCGCCTCGATTGCATGCGCAATCGATGGTGGAAAGTGCGCTGGCTCACTGAAATTGCGGACAAACAGGGTGAAAGGCGATGCGACGGGTGCGGCCGGGCACCGGTTCAGTCGCCGGTTCAGTCGATCGACGCCGGGTCGCAGGCGTAGGAGGCGCAGAATCCGGAGAGCGCGGTCGTCAGGAGCTCCAGTTCGTCCTGGCCGCCGTCCTTCTCCAGGCCGTACGCGGCGACCGCGTAGATGAGGCCGTCCTGGGCGACGAACCGCTCGTCGTAGACGTGCCAGGGGCCGATGTCCGGCTCGCCGCTGAGCGAGTCGGCCCGGTACTCCAGGCGTTCGCCGGTGAACCCGGCCTCCTCGACGGGCTGGAGGCCCAACTGCTCGAAGCCGTCCGGCTTGGGGGTGTCGGCGGAGAGGTACAGCTCGAAGGACGCCTCGGGGGACTCCTCCGCCACCTGGTACACCTGGATTCTTCGCTTGCCGTCCGTGCTGCGGTAGTTGACCACGTCCATGCCGTACTGGGACGCCTTGGTGGTGCGCGACCAGCCCAGGGGCCGTGCGATGCGGAAGCCCTCGGCGTCCTCGTACAGCTCGTACCCGGCGGGGAGTTGGGGGGTCGAGGCGAGCGGCGAGGGCGTGTCCTCGGTCGGCGAGGGGGTGGGCGAGTCGTCGGGGCCGCTCTGCTGCGTGACGGTCGGTGTGGGCGTCGGGCTCGGGCCGCCGGCCTTGTCGTCCTCGTCACCGCCGACGACCAGTGTCAGCACCAGGGTCACGGCGACGCCGACGGCGACGACACCGCCGAGCGCGGACCACAGGAGCCGCCGGTTCGTCCCGGCGGCGGGCTCGGGAACCGTCGTCCCACCCGCTGTCGACCACGCGGCCCCCGACCACTCGGCCGACGGGACGGTCCCGCCCCCGAGCTGCTCGACCGAGGACCAGCCTCCGCCCGTGGTGCCGGGCCCGTGCCAGGTGCTGCCGTCACCGGCGGCGGGCCAGCCCGCGGGAGGGGCGGGCGGGGGCGGCGGCGGCGCGGGGACGGCGGGCGACTGAGGTTCCGCGGAACGGGGCCGCGCGGCCGGGTCGGAGTCCGGCTCCGTCCCGGCGGCCGGCGGCCACACGGGCGCGACCGGCCCCGAGGCGGACGCGGAGGTGCCGCCGGCCGGCGGGACCGCGCCCGGTCGGGCCGGCGGCGGCGGAGTGACCGGACCGGTCGCCGTCCGGCTCCCGTCCCCGTCCTCCCACCGCTGCGTCTCCTCGTTCCAGTACCGCACTCCCCCGCTCATGGCGTCCCCTTCCCACTCACCGCGTCCCCCGTTCCCGCCTCTGCCGTACGGTCCGGCTCACCGTGCCCGCCTCTGCCGTACGGTCCGGCTCACCGTGCCCGCCCCTGCCGTACGGTCCGGCTCACCGTGCCCGCACCGACGGGCACGGTACGCCTGTCCTCACAACCCCAGCAGCCCGGCCACCGCTCCCGCCGACGCGACCAGGCCGACCAGCGCCTGCGAGTCGTCCAGCAGGGCCCGCAGGCGTTCCCGACGGGTCGGCCCCGCCTGCCCCGTCGTGACGATCTCCTCCTCCGTCTCGGCCAGCGCGGTGTCCAGGGCGGCCGTCCGGTCGGTGGACCGCAGCCGCGTGAGGTCCTCGCGCAGTTCGCGTACGGCGGTCAGGAGCGCCTCGGCCGTCTCGTCCCGCTGGGGGGCCGTGCCGTGGTGGCTCTCGGCGTGCGCGTGGCTGCCGATCGCGAAGGTGCTGCCGTGGACACCGCCGCTGATGCTGACGCCCGGCTCATCCGTTGCCATTGCCACTGGCTCCCTTCTGCGGCGCGGCTCCCGCGCCGCCGGTGGTGGAGGACGCGGTGGCGTTCTTGCCGACCGCGAAGGTGCTGCCGTGGACGCCGCCCTCGACGTTCACACCGCCGCTGCTGATGTTCACGATCTTCTGGACGAACTCGCCGGTCTGGTAGCCGGATTCGGCCAGCGCGGTCAGCACGCCGTGCGCGACCCGGTCCTGGACGCTCCTGAGGTAGCGGTAGGCGTCCATCTCCTGGAAGCGGGAGCCCTCGTCCATCGAACCGAGCTCCCGCACCGACAGCGCCGGGCCGTCCGGCAGCGCGCCCGCGTGACCGCCGGTCAGCAGCTTCCACGCGTACCCCACGCCCCGGCCGAGGGTGGCGAGGGAGCGGGCCGCGGAGCCCGGCACCCGGGCCACCGCCCAGGCCGCCTTCCCGAGGACGTTGTTGTGCCGGTAGGTGTGGGCCGCGCGGTCGGCGTCCTTGAAGTCCTCGCGCACCGGCAGCAGCACATGCGGGGCGATCTCCAACATGAGCATCCGGCCCTGGGTGTGGACGCGCACGAAGACCGTGACGACCAGCTCCTCCTCCCAGCCGCCGACCCGGATCCGCAGGAAGTGCCGCCGCTTCTCGGCGCCCTCCTCGACCGCGCGCGCCCGGTGGTCCTCGAAGGCCTCCGGGTGGTACGGCGCCTCCTCGCGCCGGCGCAGCCCCTCCGCGGGCAGGAACACGCACTCGTCGATCTCCAGCCAGCGCAGCCGGTCGCGGACCGTGTGCCCGGCGAACTCGGAGGGCAGCCGCAGTTGTTCGAGCAGCGGGCGGATCTTCTCCAGGACCGCCCGGTTGTTCAGCGGGAGCTGTTCCTTCTTGCTCTCGTCGGGCCGCAGTTCGACGGCGAGCACCCAGGTCTCGTAGGCGAACCCGGCACCGCAGAAGGGCCGCTTCTCGTGGTACATGACCAGCGGCGCGTGCTGCTCGATCCGGATGCGGTCCTTGAGCCGCTGGAACCGCTGCCCCTCGGCGCGCTCGGCGGGGTCGCCGGCCGCGTCCGGGAAGCGCTGCGGGGACAGTTCGGCGGCGACGGCCCGGGCGAACTGGCCGCGCTGTGCGGCCACGCACACCGCGATCAGCGCGAAGACGACGATCAGCAGCCAGGCCTGCAGCGCGCCGACCAGCTCACTGACCCCGTCGACGTCGGGGAACAGCAGGTCGGACACGTCGGAGGGGTCGCTGTAGGAGCCGTACCCGTCGCTGTAGCCGTACGAGTCGCCGAAGGAGCCCGAGCCGCCGTAGGACGACGAGTCGTCGTCGCCTCCGCCGAACGCGACGACGAGCGCGAGGACGAGGAACGTCGCGAAGAGCAGCCGCCCCCACCAGCGCATCGCGAAGGCGGGCAGCCGCCGGTAGAGCGGCGGGTTCGCGTCCTTGCCCCGGACCCACGAGGCCGCCGCGAGCAGCAGGCTGGGGCCGAGGAACATGGCCATCAGTCCGCCGGTCAGCGGCACCCCGATCACCCACAGGCCGAGGATCAGCCCGGCCCACAGCAGCTCTTGGCGCCGGGCCCGCAGCGCGTGCGCGAGGACCCGGGCCGCGTCGAGGCCGAGCGAGGGCGCCACGATCCGCTGTTCGTTGAGATGGAGCTGCTCGATGACCCGGTCCCGGTAACCGGAATCCAGGTAGGTGCCCGCGCACAGCAGCCGGGTCGCCTCGCTGGCGTGCGGCGGCGTGACCGGGCCCGGCGGTGCCGCCTGCGGTTGCCGAGGCACAGATGTAGTAGTCACGCGACTCCCCCGATGCGTGCAAAGTCCTTGCTCAGGTCCGTTGTTGACAAACCATCAGCATAGAGGTGCGGGTGGGTCGGGGAAACCGGAATCCCGCACCCGTGGACGCCACCGCATTCCTTTGACTAGAGTCAAAGGTTATGGACCCGGTGTCGACTCAGCACGTGGCGGATCTCCGCCGGTTCAACCGCTACTTCACCCGCCGCATCGGCGCCCTGGACGACCACTACCTCGGCCAGGACCGCCCGCTCGGCGAGGCACGGCTGCTGTTCGAGATCGGCGAGGGGGTCTCGCTGCGCGAGCTCAGGACCCGCCTCGGACTGGACGCCGGATACCTGAGCCGGATGGCGAAGACCCTCCAGGCACAGGGCCTGGTCCGGGTCAGCGTCCACCCGGACGACAGCCGGCTGCGCGTGGTCGAGCTGACCCGCGCCGGACGCACCGAGCTCAAGGAGCAGAACCGCCGGGCCGACGCCGTCGCCGCCGGCCTGCTCGACGGGCTCACCACGGCCCAGCGGGACCGGCTCGCCGAGGCGATGGACACCGCCCAGCGCCTGCTGCGCCTGGCCGCCATCACCGTCGCCCCGGTCGACGGCGCCGCCCCCGACGCCCGCGCCTGCCTCGACGCCTACGCCGCCGACATCGACGCCCGCTTCCCGGAGGGCTTCGACCCGTCCGACCTGGTGCGCCCCGAGGAGGTCTCGGGCGAGGCGGGCGCGTTCTTCGTGGCGTACGAGGAGGGCCGCCCCGTGGGCTGCGGGGCGCTGCGCCGGCTGGAGCCGGGGGTCGGCGAGCTCCGCCATGTGTGGGTGCACCCCGACGTCCGCCGCCTGGGCCTCGCCCGCCGGATCCTCGCCGCCCTGGAGACGGAGGCCGCCGCCCGCGGTCTCACCGTCCTGCGGCTCGACACCCACGCGTCGCTCACCGAGGCGCAGACGATGTACCGGGCGAGCGGCTACAGGGAGATCCCGCCCTACAGCGAGCACGCCTACGGCGACCACTGGTTCGAGAAGCGGCTGTCGGGCCCGGCGAGCTGACCACCCCGGCCTACGGAGACCTACAGAGACCTACAGACACCCACGACATCCGGAGAATCACGCACTATCGCGTTCGGCCGGGAACGAGTACTATCGCGTTCGTTCCGTTGCCCAGGCGACGGTCCAACCGCCCCAGCCCGCGCCCCAGTTGACCAGAGGAGCCGCCGTGCCCTCCCTGCTGAACCCGGTCTTCGGCCTGCTGATGCTCCGCGCGGGCACCGGAGGCGAGACGGTCACAGGCCCCGAGGTCCGGCCCGGCCCGGCCCCTCGTACGTGTGCGCGGCGCGGGGTCACGAGCCGTCCGGTGCGGGCGAGGGGTGCGTCCTGGGCGGCACCGGAGCAGCGGGGCGGGACGGGAGCACGGTGGGCCGGCGGGTCCGCTGCTCACCGGCCCCGACTCCCCCGGCTGCCCACCGGCGCCGAGGGCCGCTCGGCGGACCCGGTGAACCGGGTGTGCTCCGCCCGGCACCGGCCGCTCAGACGCACTCCGTGTCCGCCGGGCAGAAGGAGGCCAGCGCCCTGGTGAGCGGCTCGCGCACCACGGCGGGCGAGAGGGAGACGGGGCCCGTCGCGCGGATCGCGTACAGCGTCCCGTCGGCGGCCTGGAAGCGGTGGTCGACGACCCGGCGCGCGCCGAGGTCCTTGTCCTCGTAGCGGTAGACGAGCTCGGCCCAGGTGGTGCCGGAGGCCCGGTCGAGGACCTGGTAGCCGGGCTGGCGGGCGAAGCCGTAGCCGGGGTCGTGCTCGGCCAGGTCGAGGGACTGGGCCGGGGTGTCCTCCGCGATCCGGAAGACCTGGAGCCGGCGGCCGTCGGCGGGGGCCGCGTAGAGGACGACCGGAGCCTCCCCGCCCTGCTTCTCGGTGCGGGTCCAGCCCAGCGGGACGTCGACGGTGTAGCCGACGGGGTCGTGGACCCGGCGGTATCCCGCGGCGGTGGAGGCGGAGGGGGACGGTGTCGGTGAGGGGGACGCGGTGACACCCGGGGTCGGACCGGCGTCCGTGCGGGTGCCGGACCCGAGGGCGGTGTCCCGCAGGAGCCACCAGACACCGGTACCGACCGCGACCCCGACCAGGACGGCCACCGCGAGGGCGGCGAGGACCCGCCGGATGCGGTGAGGCGCGGGCGCGGGAGCCGGGGGCGCCGGCGTGACCGGGGTCCAGGGCGGGGCGGGCGACGCCTGCGTCCCGGACGTCGCCCAGGGCGGCGCGAAGGAGGTCTGCGTCTCCGCGGAGGCCCAGGGCGGGGCGGTCCCCGGCTCCTCCGAGCCCCAGGCCGACCGGCCTCTCTCCTCGCTCGGACCGTGTCCCGCCCCGGAACCGGAGCTGTAGCCGTTCCAGCCGTTCATCGCGAACCCCCCGAATCACCCCACCGGGCAAGACTTCGACCGTAGGGCGGAAAACGGCCACGGGCCCTGTTCCGGTGGGAACCGGAACAGGGCCCGTGCAGGCTCGTGACAGAGTCGTCGAGAAGACCCCGCCGACGGACGCCGGGAGGACTCAGATGAGGCCGAGCGCGCGGACCGCCTCGCGCTCCTCCTCCAGCTCCTTGACGGAGGCGTCGATGCGGGCGCGGGAGAACTCGTTGATGTCCAGGCCCTGGACGATCTCGTAGACGCCGTCCTTGGTGGTGACCGGGAAGGAGGAGATCAGGCCCTGCGGGACGCCGTAGGAGCCGTCCGACGGGATACCCATGGAGGTCCAGTCGCCGTCCGCGGTGCCGTTGACCCAGGTGTGCACGTGGTCGATGGCGGCGTTGGCGGCCGAGGCGGCGGAGGACGCGCCCCGGGCCTCGATGATCGCGGCACCGCGCTTGGCGACGGTCGGGATGAAGTCCTCGGCCAGCCACTTCTCGTCGTTGACGGTCTCGGCGGCGTTCTTGCCGGCGACCGTGGCGTGGAAGATGTCCGGGTACTGGGTGGCGGAGTGGTTGCCCCAGATGGTCAGCCGCTTGATGTCGGCGACCGTGGTGCCCGTCTTCTTCGCGAGCTGGGTCAGCGCGCGGTTGTGGTCGAGGCGGGTCATCGCGGTGAAGCGCTCGGCCGGTACGTCCGGGGCGGCGGCCTGGGCGATCAGCGCGTTGGTGTTGGCCGGGTTGCCCACCACGAGGATCTTCACGTCGTCCGCGGCGTGGTCGTTGATGGCCTTGCCCTGCGGCTTGAAGATGCCGCCGTTGGCCTCCAGCAGGTCACCGCGCTCCATGCCCTTGGTGCGGGGGCGGGCGCCGACGAGCAGGCCGACATTGGTGCCGTCGAAGGCGACGTTCGGGTCGTCCGTGATGTCGATGCCCTGGAGCAGCGGGAAGGCGCAGTCGTCGAGCTCCATCGCGGTGCCCTCGGCGGCCTTGAGCGCCGGGGTGATCTCCAGGAGGCGAAGCTTGACCGGCACGTCAGCGCCGAGGAGCTGGCCCGAGGCGATGCGGAAGAGCAGGGCGTAACCGATCTGGCCGGCCGCGCCGGTGACGGTGACGTTCACGGGAGTGCGGGTCATGGCGTTCTCCGTATGACAGACGGCAGTGGGGCGTCCCTGCCCCGGACGTTTGATCGATCTCTCGGCGTCAAGAGATCTCCAGCGGTCAGGCTATCGCGCATCCGGGATCCCGGACGTCCGGCCCCCTGTGGCCCAGCCCACACACCGCGCGCACCGCCGCCCCGACAGAAGAGGCGGCCGCCCGTCCGGGAGAGGGGGGACGGAGGCGGCCGCCGTATGGGGGTACCGTTTCCGGACTCCCGTGGGGGTACGTTTCGCGTGCCCTGGATTCAACAGTCCATGCGCACTCCGGGAAAATTCACCCACCCGGGGGCGCGGGGAACCGCGCGACAAGCCGCGACGCACCCGCGGCCGACCCGAAGACCCCCGGCACCCTCTCAGCCGGTGCAACCCCGCTGCCCCGAGGCCAGCGTCACGCACGCCTTCGCCTCGCCCGCGTCCTTCACGGCGACCATCGGCGTGTAGGCGATCGTGTCCCCGGCCTCCGTGATGCTCCCGCTCTGCTCGGCGACCTTGCCCGCGCTCACCTCGACCTTGTCGCCCTGCCCGGCCTGGGTGACCCGCCCCCAGGCCGCCCCGCAGGTCTTGCTGTAGCGCACCTCGACCACGGCCGCCCCGACCGTCGCGGTCTTGGCGGTCGTCACGAGGTTGCCGCTGCACCCCATGGCCTCGGCGTCCTTGCCGGTGCACCCCTGACCGCTGCACTTCACGCCGGGGGGCAGCGGGACGGAGGCACTGGCGGACGGCGACGGCGACTTCTCGGCCTTGTTCTTCTTGTCGCCGCCCGGGTCGGTCAGGAAGAACACGGCGGCGACCACGACCAGCACCCCCACGACCCCCGCGAGGAACATCGTCAGCCGCCGCTTGCCCCGGCCGGAACCACCGGAGCCACCGGAACCGCCGGAGCCTCCGGCCGCACCGGGGGCCCCGGCACCGGGACGCGCGTCCTGCGGCTGGTCGTACGGCCCGGGCGTCCCCGGAGTCCACCCCGGCCCGCCCGCGGAGGCCGGCCCGGTCGGAGCCGTACGCCCCGGCGCCTGCGACGGCCCCTGGTACCCGGCCACTCCCCAGGAGTTGGACCCCGAGGACCCGGCGCGCCGCGCCTCCGCGCTGTCGTTCTCCGAGGCCATCGGCTGGGGCGGCACCGTCGGTGCGACCCCCGCCGGTCCCGCCACCCCGGGCGTCGCCGTCGCGCTGCCGCTCCTGCGGGCCGTCCTGCCACCCTTGGCGTTCGCGGGCGGCGCCCCGAACTCGCCGAGCGCGGCCCGCGCCTGGGAGATCCGGATGGCCTCCATGGTCATGTCGTGGCGCATCTCCGAACGGCTCCAGGCGCGTTCGGCGAGCTCCCACATCGTGGTCAGGTGCACCGGATTGGTGCCGGTGACCTCGGCCAGGGCGACGATCGCACCCTTCGGCGCGAGCAGCCGGCCGTTCAGATACCGCTCCCAGGACGTCTTGCTGTAACCCGTGCGGTCGGCGACGGCCGCGATGCTCAGGCCGCTGCGGTCCACGAGCCGCCGCAACTGGCTCGCGAACTCCCTGACCTGCGGATCCAGTTCATCCGGCAAGGCCCTCCAACGAGGCATTGCTCCCCCTCTTCCCCCCGGTCGGTGCTGGCTGTTCCCCGCTCTTCCCCCTGCCACAAGGATCTCAGCTCCCCGGGCGGGGGCGCACGGGAGCATCCGCAAGTTCGACACGTTAGCCGTGCTGTCGAACAGCTCCCCGTCAAATACGCAAACCCGTCGATACATCGTCACAGGCGGAACACACCGGAGATAACGGCCGTCACCCGCGTCCCGCCTCACCCGGACGCAACGGCCCCGGCCACCCCGAGCAGCAGGACGAGCACGAGCAGGAGCGCGGCGGCCAGCAGGAGGCGGTTCATGCCGTTCGCGCGCCCCTGCGGGGGCTCGTCCCACCAGGGCAGGGTGGGGTCCTCCTCGTACCGCTCGTCCGTCCCGGCCGCCTCGCCCCCGGCGGCCGGCGCGGGGGCCGTCGCCGGGCGGGGCCAGGCCTGGACCGCCAGTTCCCAGCGCACCCCGAAGCGCTCGGCGTCCAGGGTGTCGAGGCCCGCGATCCGGCACAGGGCGGCGACGGCCTGACGGGGCGGGGGCTGGGTGGCGTTCAGATAGCGGTGCCAGGACGACTTGCTGTACGCGGTGCGGGCGCCGAGCGCGACGAGGCTGAGCCCCGTGCGGTCCTTGAGCTGCCTGAGCTGCTCCACGAAATGCCGTACCTCCGGCGGCAGATCGTCGGGCAGCGCCTGCCAGCCACTCATCGCCCACCTCCGCGGCGTCCTCACCTGTTCCAGGCAAGTGACGACGTCACAGCCCTGATCGGTTCCTGCTCCGGGGCCGGCTGTGGCACGTCTCGCACACCGTGCCGGAACCGTCACCGCTGTGCCACAGCGAACGGACAGCGGTTGAACAGGTGGTTCACGGCACGGGAGGCTGGGGGGTGTCGGCGGTCCGTCCCTCGTCGGGGGTGGGGGCGGACCGCCGGCCCGCCGCGGTCAACTGCTGCTGACGGTGAAGTGCAGGGTGTCCTTGAGGAAGGGGATCTCCAGCCAGGGGTTCGGCTGCACCATCATCGCCAGCAGGACGATCGCGGTGCCGAGCACGCCGTAGGTGGCGATGTCGGTGAAGCGGGAGCGGACGGCGAGCATGCCGACGTCCGGCAGCAGCCAGCGCAGCACGCCACCGGCGAGCAGGGCGAGACCGACGAACAGGGTGCCGTAGCGGAACTGGTCGAGGGCGGTCAGCAGCAGCCCGAGCCCCACCACGGACAGCACGGCGAGCACCGGCCACTGCCGGGCGGGCGCCGGGGCGTCCCGCGGGGCGGCACGGCCGCCGCCCTCGGGCCGCGCGGTGTCCCGGGTGAACAGCGGGAAGCGCCGGGTCACCCGGCGCGGCCGCCCGTCGGCGCCGGGCGCGCTGATCGCGTCCCGCACGACGAGCTCGGCCTGCTCCTCGGGCTCCGCCACCTCGTCCGTCCCGTCCTCGGCACGCCGGGCGGCACCGTCGTCACCGCCGTCGGCCCGTGCCGCGTCGGAGGCCACGCCGGCCTTCCGGGAATCCCGCTCCGCGCCTGCGGTCACCGACTCCTCGTCCCCGGCCTGCCGCCGTCCGCGCATCTCGGCGGACGTCGCAGCGGCCTCCTCATGAGTACCCTCCGCCGGGGTCTCCCCCGGCGTCGCGCCCCGCTGTCCGGGGTTCCGTGCCTCAGCCGACACCGCGCTCCGCCGCCTCGACCACGTTGACGAGCAACTGGGCGCGGGTCATCGGGCCGACGCCGCCCGGGTTCGGGGAGACGAAGCCGGCGACCTCGGCGACGCCGGGGTGGACGTCGCCCACGATCTTCCCCTCGGCGTTGCGGGAGACACCGACGTCGAGGACCGCGGCGCCCGGCTTGACGTCCTCGGGGCGGATCAGGTGCGCCGATCCGGCGGCGGCGACGATGATGTCCGCGCGCTTCAGGTGGGACGACAGGTCACGGGTGCCGGTGTGGCACTGGGTCACCGTGGCGTTCTCGCTGCGCCGGGTGAGCAGCAGCGGCATGGGGCGGCCGATCGTCACGCCACGACCGACGACCACCACCTCCGCGCCCTTGATCTCGACGCCGTAGCGACGGAGCAGGGTCAGCACGCCGTTGGGGGTGCAGGGCAGCGGCGCCGGCTCGTTGAGGACGAGGCGGCCGAGGTTCATGGGGTGCAGCCCGTCCGCGTCCTTGTCCGGGTCCATGAGCTCCAGGATGCGGTTCTCGTCGATGCCCTTGGGCAGCGGCAACTGGACGATGTAGCCGGTGCACGCCGGGTCGTCGTTCAGTTCGCGGACGACCGCCTCGATCTCCTCCTGCGTGGCCGTCTCCGGCAGTTCACGCTGGATGGAGGCGATGCCGACCTCCGCGCAGTCGCGGTGCTTGCCCGCGACGTACTTCTGGCTGCCGGGGTCGCTCCCGACGAGGATCGTGCCGAGGCCGGGCGTGACGCCCTTCTCCTTCAGCGCCGCCACGCGGGCGGTCAGATCGGACTTGATCGCGGCTGCGGTGGCCTTGCCATCGAGAATCTGGGCGGTCATGCCCCCATCCTCCCGGATGACCCGGCCCCGGTTCCAATCAGGGTTCCACCACGGCCGCGGCCAAGATCGACGAGGTTGCACTTGCACAACACATACCGAATGAGGCTGGACAACAACACACCTGCCTAGAACGATGTCTGGCGCAGTATCGCGGTATCGCGGTTGGTGTTCGGGGGGCAGACCGCTCAGACACGACGTTCCTCCGCGCAGTCCGCATTGTCCCCAGCTTGGCCGACGGAGGATCCCATGAGTTTCGGCTCGCCCAACAACCCTTACGAGAAGCCGCAGAACCCGCAGAACCCCCAGCAGCAGCCGCCCCAGCAGCCCGGGTACGGCTACCCCCAGCAGCAGCCGCAGCAGCCCGGGTACGGCTACCCTCAGCAGGCCCCGCAGCAGGCTCCGCAGGGTGTGCCGCCGCAGCAGGGTTACCCGCAGCAGCAGGGCTATCCGCAGCAGCCGGGTTACGGCTACCCGCAGGCGCCGCAGGTCCCGGCCTCCGCCTACGGCTACCCGCAGCAGCCGGGCTACGGCATGCAGCCCCCGTACGCCAACTGGGGCCAGCGCTTCCTCGGCACCCTCGTCGACATGCTCGTCTTCGCGGTCCCGTACGTCCTCGTCGGCGTCGGCGCGGCCAACAAGACCCCGGCCCTGGTGATCATCGGCTACCTCGCCGTCATCGGCCTCGCGATCTGGCTGCTGATCATGGAGGGCCGCACCGGCCAGACGCTCGGCAAGAAGGCGCTCGGCATCCGCCTGGTGCGGGAGAGCGACGGACAGCCCCTCGGTGTCGGCATGGCCTTCGTCCGCCGTCTCGCGCACTTCCTGGACAGCCTCGCGTGCTACCTCGGCTGGCTGTGGCCGGCCTGGGACGCCAAGCGCCAGACCTTCGCGGACAAGGTCTGCTCGTCGATCGTCATCCGCACCAACTGAGCATCTGCGCGGCACAGTCGGGGGCGGACCACCGCATCGCCCTCCCACCGCACCTCCCCCGGGGCCGTGTCAGACCGTGACACGGCCCCGGGGCGTCACCTGCGCCACGTTCCCCTCGTATCCCGGAACTCGCCGCCGCCGGGGCGCTAGCCTCTCTTCCGTCAACTGGTGTGACGTGAGAGCACGTTGAGGTACGAAGAGGCAGGTCGGGGGGACCGTGACAGACATACCGGCGGCCGGGGGCACCGCGCTGCGGCAGGCGGGGGCGGTACCGCTGCTGCCCGCCGACCCGGCGCGCATCGGCCCCTACGTCCCGCTCGGGCTGCTCGGCAGCGGCGGCATGGGCCGGGTCTACATGGCCCGGCGCGCCGACGACTCCCCGGGACTCGCCGCGGTGAAGGTGATCCGGCCCGAGTACGCCGAGGGCCCGGACTTCCGGCGGCGGTTCGAGCGGGAGGCCGCCGTGCACGGCCGGGTCCGCACCCCGCGCGCTCCGCACCTGCTGGGCACCGGGTTCGACGACGCGCTGCTGTGGATGGCCACCGAGTACCTGCCCGGCCTCAGCCTCGCCGAGGCCGTCCGCGAGTGCGGGCTGCCGGGGCCGGCCGGGGTGTGGCGGCTGGTGGCGGAGCTCGGAGAGGCCCTGTCGGCGCTGGCCGCCGCCGGCGTCGTGCACCGGGACCTCAAGCCGTCCAACGTGGTGCTGTCCCCGCGGGGCGCGCACGTCATCGACTTCGGCATCTCCCGCGCGGCCGACAGCAGCGCGATCACCACGACCGGCAACCGGGTCGGCACGGCCGCGTACATGGCGCCCGAGTACCTGCGCGAGGGCCGCTGCGACGCCGCCTCCGACGTCTTCTCCCTCGGCTGCACCATCGTCTACGCCGCCACCGGGCACGCCCCCTTCGGCGACGGGACCGGCGTGGACGTGATGCACCGGGTCGCCTTCGAGGCGCCCGACACCGAGGTCATGGCCGAACTCGCCCGGACGGACCCGGCGTTGGCCGCGCTGCTGTCCGCCTGCCTGGCCAAGGACCCCGCCGGGCGCCCCGCCCCGCGGGGACTGATCGACGCGGCCGCCGCCGCCGGGTACGGCCGCGCGTCCGACTGGCACGAACCGCTGGCCGTCCGGCTCCGCGAACGGCAGCAGGGCTGCGCGGTGCTGGAGGGCGGACCCGTGCGGCAGTCCCCGCACTTCCGCACCCCCATGGCGCCGCTGCTCGCGACGGTCGCCGCTCCGGCCGGCGGGACCGGCAGCCGGCGCAGGCCCCTCCTGGCCGCCGTCGCGGGGATCGCCGTCGGCGCCGTGGCCGTCGGCGCCTTCCTGCTCACCCGTCCCGGCCCCGACGCCGCGGCCGCCGCCGCCCCGACGGGCTCCGGCGGTGTCGCGGCCTCCGCCGCACCGACCTCCTCCGGGCCCGGCGCCTCGCCCTCGCCGTCCGCCACGGGCAAGGGCAGGAAGAAGGACAAGGGCGAGGAACGGCAGGCCGTCGCCGAGGCGAGCAGCCGTGCGCCGGACAGCACGCCGTCGGCGACCCGCACCACGGGCGGCGGCAGCGCGGACGGGGGCGGCGGCAGCAAGGCGCCCACCCCCACCGCCACCGTGACGAGGACGGCGGCGCCCCCGGCCACCCCCGCCTGGATCTCCGGCTGCACCTACTACTCGGGCACCGAACTCACCGACTACGGCGACAAGGGCCAGCGGGTCGTCCAGGTGCAGTGCATGCTCACCAAGCGCGGCTACGGCGTGGGCGGTTCGGGCGTGGACGGCGAGTTCGGCAGGGACACCCAGGCGGCGGTCAAGCAGTTCCAGGGCGCCAAGGGCCTGGAGGTGGACGGCCAGGTGGGTCCCAACACATGGGCGGCGCTGCGCAGTTCGACATGACACAGGGGCGGCTCCGTTCGGAAGCCGCCCCTGTGGTCAGGTGTCTCAGTGGAAGAAGTGGCGCGTCCCCGTGAAGTACATGGTGACGCCGGCCTTCTTCGCGGCCTCGACGACGAGTTCGTCACGGACCGAGCCGCCCGGCTGGACGACCGCCTTCACGCCGGCCTCCAGGAGGACCTCCAGGCCGTCCGGGAAGGGGAAGAAGGCGTCCGAGGCGGCGTACGAGCCCTGCGCGCGCTCGGCGCCGGCCCGCTCGACGGCGAGCTTCGCGGAGTCGACGCGGTTGACCTGGCCCATGCCGACGCCGACCGAGGCGCCGTCCTTGGCGAGCAGGATGGCGTTGGACTTGACGGCCCGGCAGGCCCGCCAGGCGAAGGAGAGCTCCGCCAGCTCGTCGGCGCTCAGCGCCTCGCCGGTCGCCAGGGTCCAGTTCGCCGGGTCGTCGCCCTCGGCCTGGAGCCGGTCGGTGACCTGGAGGAGCGCGCCGCCGTCGATGGGCTTGACCTCGGCGGGGTGCGCGGGCGCGGCCGGGGCCTTCAGCACGCGGATGTTCTTCTTCTTGGCGAGGGCCTCGAGGGCGCCGTCCTCGTAGTCGGGGGCGACGATGACCTCGGTGAAGATCTCGGCGACCTGCTCCGCCATCTCCTTGGAGACCGGACGGTTCACCGCGATCACACCGCCGAACGCCGACAGCGGGTCGCACGCGTGCGCCTTGCGGTGCGCCTCGGCTACGTCCGAACCGACCGCGATACCGCACGGGTTGGCGTGCTTGATGATCGCCACGGCCGGCTCGGCGTGGTCGTACGCGGCACGGCGGGCGGCGTCCGTGTCCGTGTAGTTGTTGTACGACATCTCCTTGCCGTGGAGCTGCTCGGCCTCGGCGAGACCGACGCCGGTGCCGTCGACGTAGAGCGCGGCCGGCTGGTGCGGGTTCTCGCCGTAGCGCAGGGTGCTCTTGCGCTCCAGGGCGGCGGCGACGAACTCGGGGAACGGGGAGTCGTCCGCGGGCGCGTAGGCGCTGGCGAACCAGCTCGACACCGCGATGTCGTACTCGGCGGTGTGCCGGAAGGCCTCGGCGGCGAGCCGCTTGCGGGCGGCGAGGTCGAAGCCGCCGTCCTTGACCGCGGCGAGGACGTCGGCGTAGCGCTCGGGGCTGGTGACGACGGCGACCGAGGGGTGGTTCTTGGCGGCGGCGCGCACCATGGACGGCCCGCCGATGTCGATCTGCTCGACGCACTCGTCGGGGCTCGCGCCGGAGGCGACGGTCTCGCGGAACGGGTAGAGGTTCACCACGACGAGGTCGAACGGCTCCACACCGAGCTCCGCGAGCTGCTCGCGGTGGCTGTCGAGGCGCAGGTCGGCGAGGATGCCGGCGTGCACGCGCGGGTGCAGGGTCTTGACCCGGCCGTCCAGGCACTCGGGGAAGCCGGTGAGCTCCTCGACCTTGGTGACAGGGACGCCGGCGGCGGCGATACGGCCCGCGGTGGACCCGGTGGAGACGAGCTCCACGCCCGCCTCGTGCAGGCCGCGCGCGAGGTCTTCGAGGCCGGTCTTGTCGTAGACGCTGATGAGCGCCCTGCGAAGGGGCCGCTTGTTCTCGGCGGTCACTGGATAACTACCTTTCGTCCCTCAATGCGATAGCCGTTGCGGGCGAGCCGCCCCACGACCTCGACGAGCAGCCTTCGCTCGACTTCCTTGATGCGCTCGTGCAGAGCGCTCTCGTCGTCCTCGTCCCGGATCTCCACCACGCCCTGGGCGATGATCGGTCCGGTGTCGACGCCGTCGTCGACGAAGTGGACGGTGCAGCCGGTGACCCTGGCTCCGTACGCGAGCGCGTCACGGACGCCGTGGGCGCCGGGAAAACTGGGCAGCAGCGCGGGGTGGGTGTTCACGAACCGCCCGCCGAAGCGCGCGAGGAACTCCTTGCCCACGATCTTCATGAACCCGGCGGACACCACGAGGTCGGGTTCGTGCGCGGAGACCGCCTCGGCGAGGGCGGCGTCCCACTCCTCGCGGCTCCCGAAGTCCTTGACCCTGCACACGAAGGTCGGCAGCCCGGCCCGCTCGGCCCGCGCGAGGCCCTCGATGTTCTCGCGGTCGGCCCCGACGGCCACGATCTCGGCGCCGTACGCCTCGGTGCCGGTCGCCGCAATGGTGTCCAGCAGCGCCTGGAGGTTCGTACCGGATCCGGAGACCAGCACGACCAGGCGCTGAACCGGCCTGGCCTGCTCGGCCACGGGCTTGGCGGCCACGGCGGGGCCCTTTCTCGGGGGAGCGTCTTCCTACGGTCGACGCTTTGTACATTCATACGAATGCTTCGGGCCCGGGGATACGGGGAAGTCTACGAAGCGGCCGACCGTCAGCAACGATACCGGCACACCGGACGGCCCCCGTGGGACGGGGGCGTGGCCGGAAGGTAGCGTCTGCACGGAGCCGGTCCGGGAACGCGGGTGGTGCGCGGTGCGTTCACGGGGTGACGGCTCATGCCGGACGCTTCACGTACTCGACGGACTCCAAGGGGAAGACGCTCACTTGATGTCGGACCGCAGCCTGCGACTCCTCACGCTCTCCCAGCAGTCGGTGCGGGGAGGGGAGCGCAGCGGCGTGCTGCTGCGGGAGCAGCCCGCCTCCCCGCCGGATGCCCCTTCCTCCGGCAAGAAGAACGGCGAGGGGCAGGGCGGTCAGGCCGAGGACGACAACCCCTTCGCCCCGCCGCCGGAGGGCACCCCCGACCGCCCGTGGCAGCCGCGCCGCCCCGAGGGCTCGGACGACGGCGACGGCGACGGCCGCACCCCATGGGGCAGCCAGTGGAGCGACCGCCAGCCGGGCCGCTCCGACAGCGGCTTCGGCGAGCGCCCGGGCGCGAACCCCGGCAGCGGTCCGCAGGGGACGGGCAGCGCGGGACCAGGTCCGCGCTGGGACCCGACGGACCCCTCCCAGCGCCGCGCCCGCTACGCCCTGCTGTGCGGCATGTGGGCCTTCTTCTTCGTCCTGTTCGGCTGGCCGTACGTGAGCCTGCTGCTGGGCGCGCTGGCCCTGTACTGGGGCGGCAGCGCCCTGCGTGCCAAGCCCCGCACCCCGGACCCGGACACGCCCGCCCCGCCGCAGTCCGCCCGCCCGCAGACCACCGCGGCGATCAGCGGTCTGGTCACGGCCTCGCTGGCCATCGTGCTGGTCGCCGCGAGCTTCACCGCGAGGCTCGTCTACAGCGACTACTACACCTGCACGAACGACGCCCTCACCAACGCGGCCGAGAAGTCCTGCACCGATCTGCTCCCGAAGGAGCTCCGGGGACTGCTGAGCACGAACGGCTGACGTGGGGGCGCGGCGTCGGTAGCTGTCAGTCGGTGACCTGGGGCTTCTCGGCGGGCTTGTCGGCAGGTTTCTCGGCGGGCTTCTCCGGCAGCGCGGACGCCTCCTTCAGCGCGGCCCAGCGGGCCTCCAGGAGTGCGTCGTCGTACCAGGGCGTCGGCGAGGGCACCTGCTCCGCGGAGGGCGCGGGGGGCAGGTAGTCGTACGGCTCGAAGGCGTCGTCCTCGTCGAAGGGGCGGGCGTCCCGCGGGGCGGGCGGCGCCGCCACCGGCGCCCCGACCGGCACGGCCCCCGGTCCGGCCTCGGGTCGCGCCTCGGGTACGCCCTCCGGTCCGGCACCGGGCTCCTCCGCCTTCTCGCGCCGGTGGAGCCGGCCGTTCGCCGAGGACAGCCGCCCCCGCACCCCGCCCTTCGTCCGGCCCCGCCAGGCGCGGACCGTCAGCGCCAGCGGCACGCCCGCCGCGGTGATCCATCCCGCGACCGCCGCGCCGACCTGCCACCACACCGGTCCGAACCGGGCCAGCACCCCGACCCCGAGCGGTCCACCGGCGAGCGCGGCCAGTACGGCGACCGCCGTCGCGCACAGCACCGCCGCCCACAGCACCGCGCCCGCCGTCCGCCTCCGCGACCAGCCCGCGTCGGCGGCCCGCCCCACGAACCACCCCACCACCGCCCCGGCCACCACCGGAACCGCCCCAGCCGCCCAGTGCTCAGGGCGGCCGGCCCCCGCTTCCGGTACCGCCGCGAGCAGCGGGAAGGGCGGGAGCAGCGGCGCGGGGTCCGACGACAGCGGCCCGACGGCATGTCCCGCGCCGAGGACGAACCCGGGGCCGACGGCGTACCCCACGGCCCACACCGCCGCGTTGGGCAGCAACGCCAGACAGAGCAGGAGGACGGCGAACCGTCCCGACCATCCCTCCGTGAGCGTGAGGAACGCGTTCCGCGTCGCGTCGCCGTGCGCCACCAGCGACACCGCCAGCACCACCGCCCCGCCGCCGACCAGCACGGACACCCCGGCTCCCGCGGCTCGGGCGGCCGCGGCGAGCCGTGCCCGCGCCTCCGCGCCGAGGACCAGCCGCCGCACCCCGGCCGGCAGCAGCACCAGCACCCCGTCCAACGCGTCGGCGGGGCGGCCGTACGCCGTCCACACCCCCGCGCCGGCCGCGCCCCCGGCGACCGACGGCAGGCACACGCAGGTCCAGGTCCACGAGGGGCGCAGCGGCCCGCCGGAGGCGTACAGCGCGGCGGCCGCGCCGACGGCGAGATAGCCGAGCACGACCCCCGTCCACGCCGTCCGCCCGGAGGCCTGCGGCGGCGCCTCGTCCCCGGAGGCCAGGTCCCGAGCCGCCCGGTGCACCAGCCACAGGGGCAGCGCGAGCAGCAGCAGCGGGGTGACGCCGACGGGCGCCGGAACACCGGAGAGCGTGTCCGTGCGGACCAGTTCGACCCCGTGCGCGAGCAGCCACAGGGCCGCGGCCACGTGCAGCGCGCCCCCCGGACCGCTGTCGGGGTACGGCGAGCTGATCCACAGCACGATCACGAGCACGGCGAACGAACCGAGCCCCAGCCCGGCGGCCACCGCACCGCCCAGGAGGGCGGCGGTCAGGCCGGGCGTCCGGTCGCGCAACCGGGTGAGCAGGGGTGCCAACGACGTGCGGCGAGCGGTCATCTGAATCACGCCGCCATGCTCCCAACGACACGCGCTTTCTCGTCGTAACAGGCGAAGCTCGGATGTGTCGCTCAATATACGACTATGTACTTTTTCGCACGAAGGGGCGCCCGGTGACGCAGGATCAGGTCGCGAAGAGGGCAGGCGCCGCCGGGGAGCTGACGGAACCTCAGCAGGAGCACGAGGAACCGGCCGCCACCGCCCTGACACCCGCTCAGGCCTTCGACGCGCTGTACGCGTTCTGCGCGCCCGCCCTCGTCCGGCAGACCTATCTGCTCACCGGCCGCCGCGAGCTCGCCCGCGAGTCGGTCGAACGGGCCTTCCAACTCGCCTGGCAGCACTGGCCCGAGGTGGCCGTGGACCGGGATCCGGCGGGCCGGGTGCGGATCATGGCGTACGAGTACGCCCTCTCCCCCTGGCACCGTTTCCGGCCCCGCTACCGCAACCCCGAGGCGCCCGTCGCCGACCCGGCCGACCGCGCGCTGATGGCCGTACTCCTGAAGCTCCCGCCGTCGCAGCGGCGCACGCTCCTGCTGTACGACGGTGTGGGCCTCGACCTTCCGGAGACGGCCGCGGAGACGGAGGCGAGCACGCCGGCCACGGCCTACCGGCTGATGAACGCGCGGTCGGCGGTCGCGACCCGGCTCCCCGACCTGGCCGACCCCTCCGAGCTGCACGAACGGCTGGTCTCACTGGCGTCCAGGGAACGGCTGCGGGCCGCGCAGGCGCCCGCGGTCAGGACCGGGAGCGAGCGCCGGGCCACCTTCTGGACCCAGGCGGCGATCGCGTTCACGGTGGCGCTGATCGGCGCGACCGCCCTCACCCTGCGGACGGCTCCGACGCACTACGAGCCACCGGTGGCGCCGGGGGCGGAGATCCAGGGGGTGCCGCCGCGGGTGGGGCAGGGGGCGTTGTCGGAGGGGGAGGTGTCGCTGCGCAAGAAGCTGCGCTCGTCGCTGGGGAACGGCCCGGAGAAGGTGGTGCCACTTGCTCGTTAGCCGCCGACCGCGGGCCGGTGGGGGCTGGTCGCGCCCCTTTCAGGTGGGTGCGGTGAACGTGCCCCTTCAGGGGCGCGGGGAACTGCGCGAGCAACCACAACGCGCCCGCACCCGCCCGACGACCCCACGCCCCGGCACCCCGTGACGCGCCGATGGGCCCGCCCCTGCACAGGGAACGGACCCACCAACCGCTGATTGCCTACGTCAGCCGGCGAGGATCTCGCGCGCCAGCTTCGCCGTCTCGGTCGGCGTCTTGCCGACCTTGACGCCGGCGGCCTCGAGGGCCTCCTTCTTCGCGGCGGCCGTGCCGGAGGAGCCGGAGACGATGGCGCCGGCGTGGCCCATGGTCTTGCCCTCGGGCGCGGTGAAGCCCGCGACGTAGCCGACGACCGGCTTCTTCACGTTGTCCTTGATGAAGGCCGCGGCCCGCTCCTCGGCGTCGCCGCCGATCTCACCGATCATCACGATCAGGTCGGTGTCGGGGTCGGCCTCGAACGCGGCGAGCGCGTCGATGTGGGTGGTGCCGATGACCGGGTCGCCACCGATGCCGACGGCGGACGAGAAGCCGATGTCCCGCAGCTCGTACATCATCTGGTAGGTCAGCGTGCCGGACTTCGAGACCAGACCGATGCGGCCCGGCTTGGTGATGTCGCCCGGGATAATGCCGGCGTTCGACTGGCCCGGGGTGATGAGACCGGGGCAGTTCGGGCCGATGATCCGGGTCTTGTTGCCCTTGGACACGGCGTAGGCGTAGAACGCGGCCGAGTCGTGGACGGCGATGCCCTCGGTGATGACGACCGCGAGCGGGATCTCGGCGTCGATGGCCTCGACCACGGCGGCCTTGGCGAAGGCCGGCGGCACGAAGAGGACGGACACGTTCGCGCCCGTCTTCTCGATCGCCTCGGCGACGGTGCCGAAGACCGGGATCTCGGTGCCGTCGATGTCGACCGACGTGCCCGCCTTGCGGGGGTTCACGCCACCGACGATGTTCGTGCCGTCGGCCAGCATGAGCTTGGTGTGCTTCATGCCCGTGGCACCGGTCATGCCCTGGACGATGACCTTGGAGTCCTTGTTGAGGAAGATAGCCATGGCTGTGTTCCCTC
Source organism: Streptomyces sp. NPDC107471 (assembly GCF_055582845.1). Classification (NCBI taxonomy): domain Bacteria; kingdom Bacillati; phylum Actinomycetota; class Actinomycetes; order Kitasatosporales; family Streptomycetaceae; genus Streptomyces; species Streptomyces sp. NPDC107471. The sequence continues at coordinate 644,873 of NZ_JBVJPC010000002.1, forward strand.
GTCCTTACTTCGCAGCCGCGAGCTCGGCGGCCTTGTCGGCCGCGCCGTCCATGGTGTCCACGCGCTGGACCAGCGGGTGGTTGGCGTCGGAGAGGATCTTGCGACCCAGCTCGGCGTTGTTGCCGTCGAGGCGGACGACGAGGGGCTTGGTGACTTCCTCGCCCTTGTCCGCGAGCAACTGGAGCGCCTGCACGATGCCGTTGGCGACTTCGTCGCACGCGGTGATGCCGCCGAAGACGTTGACGAAGACGGACTTGACGTCCGGGTCGCCCAGGATGATCTCCAGGCCGTTCGCCATGACGGCGGCGGAGGCGCCACCGCCGATGTCGAGGAAGTTGGCGGGCTTGACGCCACCGTGCGCCTCACCGGCGTAGGCGACGACGTCCAGGGTGCTCATGACGAGACCCGCGCCGTTGCCGATGATGCCGACCTCGCCGTCGAGCTTGACGTAGTTGAGGTTCTTGGCCTTGGCGGCGGCCTCCAGCGGGTTCGCGGAGTCCTTGTCCTGGAGGGCCTCGTGCTCCGGCTGACGGAACTCGGCGTTCTCGTCGAGGGAGACCTTGCCGTCGAGGGCGATGACCTCGCCGGAGGCGACCTTGGCCAGCGGGTTGACCTCGACCAGGAGGGCGTCCTCCTCGACGAAGGTCTTCCACAGGGTGACCAGGACGTTCGCGACCTTGTCGGCCACCTCGGCCGGGAAGTTCGCGGCCTCGACGATCTGGCGGGCGACCTCGGGGGTCACCCCGACGTTGGCGTCGATCGGCGTCTTGGCGACGGCCTCGGGGCGGGTCTCCGCCACCTCCTCGATCTCCATGCCGCCCTCGACGGACGCGATGGAGAGGAAGGTGCGGTTCGCACGGTCCAGGAGGAAGGAGACGTAGTACTCCTCCACGATCTCCGGGGCCGTCTCGGCGATCATCACCTTGTGGACCGTGTGGCCCTTGATGTCCATGCCGAGGATGTTGGTCGCGTGCTCCACGGCCTCGTCGGCGGAGGCGGCGAGCTTGACGCCACCCGCCTTGCCACGGCCGCCGACCTTCACCTGGGCCTTGACGACGGACTTGCCACCGAGGCGCTCGGTGGCTGCGCGGGCCGCCTCAGGCGTGTCGATGACTTCACCGGCCAGCACCGGTACATCGTGCTTGGCGAAGAGGTCCCTCGCCTGGTACTCGAACAGGTCCACGCGCTTCCGTCCCTATCAGTGATCTCGCGGTTCGTTGTCTGCGTGGGCGTGCCGCGAGGGCAACGTGACGTCCGACCACTGTCTGTGTCACAAGGGAGGCGCACACGGTGTCCGAGCGCGCGGCATGTCCGTCTCGCAGGTTATCGCTGCTTGTGGAGGGCCTCTAAATCGAGGGTCACACCTGAGCGGTGATACCTGTCACATGATGCCGCGCTCACTGGCACGGCGTGCCGTGTGTGAGGTGCGGGAAGTCCTCGGCCGGCACAAGGGGAAGGGCCCCACCGGGATGGGGTTGTCCCGGTGGGGCCCATGGTGCAGCCCCTCTTCATGAGGGGCCCGGGCGGTGGGTCCCCACCCCGATGGGGACCTCTCCGCCCCGCCCGTGAGGTTCCGGCAGGACAGACCGACGGCTTTCGGCCGTCCGGGGCCGTCGCCTCACGGAGTCGGTGGTGGGGACGGTCAGGCGCGGTGGTCCCGCGCGTGACCCGGGGTGCGGGATGCGGCCACGCCCTCGGCGACGCCCTCGGTCACGCCCTGGACGCCGGTGACGGCGTGCCCGGCGAGCGGTCCCGAGGTGTCCTGGAGGGTCCCGGTCAGGTCTCCGGCGAAGGGGCCGACCTGTTCGGCGACGGGGGCGACCTCGCCGACGACGCCGTACGCGAAGGGCGTGACGTCACCCGTCACGCCGTACGCCAGCGCCGTGACGCTCTGGGCGACCGGCTCCGCCGTTCGGGTGACGGTGTCGACGACGGGCCGCACGGCCCCGGTCACCCCGTCGGCGAACGCCGGGACCTCGCCCGTGACGCCGTACGCCAGGTCGGTGGTGTGGCCTGCCACGCCGTGCGCGAGCGGAGCGACGTCCCCGGCGACCGCGGTCGCGAAGGGCCGGACGTCCCGGGTGACGCCGTGCGCGAGGGCGGACGCGTCGGCGACAGCCTGCCCGGCGACCGGCACCACGCCGTGCACGGCGGTGTTCACGACCGGCGGCAGCACGGCGTCGGCGGTGTCGTGGGCGACCTGCCCGACGAGCCCGGTGGCGTAGGGCGGCACGTCGGCCACCACACCACCGGCGACCGGGACCGCACCGGCGACCGTGCCGCCGGCGTACCCGGCCACGCCCTCCTGGAGTCCCCCGACTCCGGCGACTGCGCCGCCGGCCACGGGCCGCACGCCCTGGACGGTCCCGCCCACGACCGGGGACACGTCCCCGACGACGCCGTACGCCAGCCCGGTCGCCGCGCCCACGGCGTGCCCCGCGGTCAGCGCGACCCCGCCCACGGCTCCTCCGGCGACCGGGGTCACCCCGGTCACCCCGCCCGTGACGACCGGGGTCACCCCGCCCACGGTCCGCCCCGCGGCGGGCACGACCCCTTCTGAGACCGGCACGACACCGTCCACCGCCTGCGCGGCGACCGGCACCACGCCGCCCACGGCGGCCGTCACGACCGGCGGCACGACCGCGGCCACCGTCCGGTCGACGACGGGCGTGACCGTGCCGGGGACGCCCGCGACGACGCCGAGGGCCTGCTGCTCGACGCCGCCGACCGTGCCGACGACCTGCCCGTGCACGCCGGTCACCGTGCCGGTGACATGGCCGGGTACGGAGGAGACCGTGGCCTCGCCCGCGGTCCCTACGGCGCCGGCCTCCGTCCCCGCCGGGCCGGACACGTCGGCGACCCGGCCCCGTACTCCGGTGAGCGTGGCCTGGGCCGCATCCGTCGCACCCGTCGCGGTGCGGTCCGCGCCCGCGAGGGTGTGCTGCTTCTTCGTCCGTACGACGCCGTCGACGCCCTGCGCCTGGGCACGGGCCGCCGCCTGGACGCCCTGCATCTTCGTCTGAGCACCGGCCAGGGCCTGCTCGACCTCGGGGGCGAAGGCAGCGAGGGGGCCGAAGAGGTAGTCGGGAGTGGGGTTGGTGGGGGTGGGTGTCGTGGGGGTGGGGCGTGTGGCGATTTCGGTGGCCTTGGCTGCGGCTGCCTGAGCGGCGTTGGTCCTCGCCTCGGCCTGCGCGGCCCGGGCAGCCTTCGCGCCCTGGATGGCGGCGGCGGCCTTCACTCGGGACGCGTTCGCGCGGGTGGGCTGGGACACGGGTGCGGTGGCCGTCGTGGACTTCGAGGCTGCTGTGTCCACGTGGGAGGCCGGGTCGGTGATGCCGTCGATCGGGGTGTCGAGGGCGGCGGTGGCGGCGGTGGTGACGGTGGTGGTCGCAGCGGCGTCGGCGTCGGCGTCGGACGAGAGGTCGGCGGCTGTGTCGGTCACCTTGTCCGTGGTCGTGTCGGTCGCTGAGAGGGAGCTCGCCGGGAGTTCGTCCGCGCCGGCGACGGTGGAGCCGAGGGCCCACGCACCGGTGACGCCGGCGGCTATGACGATGGAACGGCGGATGTTCTTGTTCATGTGCGCGTCAGATCCCTGGATCTTGGGGTGCCTGGTGAGGCACGGGGACATCCGGAGCCACGGGGCTCCAGGGGGATCCGTCCGGAGGTACGAAGCGATCTGTGGGGAGATCTGGGGGGTCCGAACGGCTGGGGCAGTCCTGTTGCGCCCCGCGGAGATCAGCGGGGGGAGGTCTGCCCTAGCCGGGGAAGACGGGGATGTCCCGGTGCCTGTCCCGGGTCCCGGCCGCGTCGACGCTCGCGGCGGCACCGGGCACGAGCCGCAGCGGCGCCCGGTGGTCAGGGGTGATGGCGTGCGCGTCGCCGTGTCGCGACGAGCCGTTGTCCACGGCCGACTTGCCGCCCAGGGTGCCACCGGGGTTGTCCGAAGGCGCCGGGTGGGCGGGGGCGTGGGCGGTGGTGGTCTTGGTGGTGGTGCGGTGGGCGGAGGAACGCGTGTCGAGCTCGGTCACGGTGCCGTGTCCGGCGGACCGCGGCCCGTACTTGGCACCGCCCGCCGCGGAGCCCTTGTCACCGGCCGGCTTCTCCGCCGCGTGATCGCCTGGCTGGGGCTGCGGCGCAGAGGTGACCGGCGCGGGCGCGGGCAGGGTCTGCCCCGGCGCCCCGGGGAGTCCCGGAACGGTGGGGACACCGGGCACCGTCGGCAGGGTCGGCCACGACGGCGACTCCGGGAACGACGGCAACGTCGGCCACCCCGGCAGGCTCGGCTCGGCCGGTGTCCCGATCGTCTCCGTCAGCCCCGTGGTCACCGTCTCCACGAGATCACCGACCGGCTGGACCAACTCGCCCACGGGCCGGACCAGATCACCGACTGGCTGCACCACGCCGTTGGTCACGGTGCCGATGACGTCGTCGGTCACCGGGCGCGGGTGGGGGGCCTTGTCGTCGGCGGGGTGGGCGGGGGCGTCGGGGGCGGTCGAATTGGGAGCGCCGGCCTTTTCGGGGTCGGCGTTCGTGTCGGCTTTCGTTTCCGTGTCCGCGGAGGTGGGCGGGGCCTGCAGTTCGACAGGGAGTTTCACCGGCTGACCGACGGCCGGAAGCTTCACCGGCTGACCGATCGCCCCGCCCGCCAACGCCCCCACGCCGTCCGCCGCATGCGCCTGCTCCCCACCGAGGAAGCCGAGCACGAACAACCCGCCCAGCAGCAGACCTACTTGCAGCGCGCGCCGCCCGACCACCACGCGCAGCACACGCGCGGCGGCACCGGGAAAGGCTGCTGACCAGGTCAAGAGGGAGCGAGTCCTTCCGTGCGGCGGAACGAGCGAGGCAGAAAGCGAAACGAAACGGAGGGGAAAGGGAGCGACGGCGAAAGAAAAACGGAGGGGAAGGGTGAAGACTGTGGAGAAGCCGATCCTTGCACGGGGTGCCCGAGGTCGCGCAAGTCCCCTGTTACCGATGCGTAGTCATGTCCGTTTTGCTGGCCGATCCGCTGGTCACCGGGTCGACAAATCACCAACGGACGGCCCGGGTTCACGGGTTCATACCGGGTCCGGTATCGGGAGCGGGCGCTTCTCGATGGCCGCCGCCATCACCTCGGGGAACAAATCGGGCGTGCAGGCGAACGCCGGTGCGCCCAGCGCGGCGAGCGCGGCCGCGTGCTCCCGGTCGTAGGCGGGCGCCCCTTCGTCCGACAGGGCCAGCAGCGTCACGAACTGCACCCCGGACGCCTTCATCGCCGCCACCCGCTTGAGCATCTCGTTGCGTATGCCGCCCTCGTAGAGGTCGCTGATCAGCACCATCACGGTCTCCGCGGGGCGGGTGATCTGCGACTGGCAGTACGCCAGCGCCCGGTTGATGTCCGTGCCGCCGCCGAGCTGTGTGCCGAACAGCACGTCCACCGGGTCGTCGAGCTGGTCGGTGAGGTCGACGACCGCGGTGTCGAAGACGACGAGCCGGGTGTCGATCGACCGCATCGACGCCAGCACCGCTCCGAAGACGGACGCGTAGACCACGGACGCCGCCATCGACCCCGACTGGTCGATGCAGAGGACGACCTCCTTCTTCACCGACCGGGAGGCCCGGCCGTAGCCGACGAGCCGCTCCGGCACGATCGTCCGGTACTCGGGCAGGTAGTGCTTGAGGTTGGCCGCGATCGTGCGGTTCCAGTCGATGTCGTGGTGGCGCGGCCGGCTGATCCGGGCGCTGCGGTCGAGCGCGCCGGTGAGCGTGGCGCGGGTGCGGGTGGCGAGCCGCTTCTCCAGGTCCTCGACGACCTTGCGCACGACGGCCCGTGCCGTCTCCTTCGTCGTCTCGGGCATCGCCTTGTTGAGGGAGAGCAGCGTGCCGACCAGGTGTACGTCGGCCTCGACCGCCTCCAGCATCTCCGGTTCGAGAAGCAGGGTGGACAGCCCGAGCCGGTCGATGGCGTCCCGCTGCATGACCTGGACGACGGAGGACGGGAAGTACGTCCGGATGTCCCCCAGCCACCGCGCCACGGACGGTGCCGAGGCCCCGAGCCCCGCCGAACGCTCCTTTCCCGGCTGCCCCTTCCCGTCTCCCCTGCCGTAGAGCGCGGTCAACGCCCCGTCCATCGCGGCATCCCGCCCACTGAGCGCGCACCCGGTCCCGTCGGCCGCCTCGCCGCCCAGCACCAGCCGCCAACGCCGCAGCCGCTCGTCGGTGCCGGACGAGGCGTCATCGGGAGCCCCGACCGGGGTGCCCGCGGGAACCACGGCCGTCCCTTCCGCAGTCGACGGGGCCGCCCCGGTCGCCGGAGTGTCTGTGGTCGCCTGGGGCTCCATGATCGCTGGGGTCTCTGCGGTCGCCGGAGTCTCTGCGGTCGTCGAGTCGTTCGGCTCTGTCGTCATGCCCGTGTCCCCGTCCGGAAACGGTCCCAGAGCGGGACCACGGCCACACCCGTCACCGAGCCGCGCTGCACCCGGGAACCGGTCCTGTCCCTGGCCGCCCCGCCGCGCCCGTCCGTACCAGCGACGGCCGTCCTGTCGGTCCTGCCCCTCGGCGTCCGCGACACCTCGATCGTCATCCCGCCACCCCCGCGAAGTCGTTGTCGTCGGTATGCGTCAAGTCGCCTTTACCGCCACCGTGTTCGTGGAACTGCTCGTCGTCCAGGCCGAGCAGCAGTCGCACCACCGGCAGCACGGCGTCGGCCCGGCCGCTGTCCAGGTCGTCCCCGAACCCCGGCGCCCCGGAACCGGTCCCCGCCGCACTCCCCCGCTCTCCCGGACCCCGCCGGACGAGTTCGCCCAGGGTCCGGCGCACCCCCGGCTCGTACGCCGAGAACGTGCGCCGCAGCAACGGCAGCACATCGGTGAACGCCTCCGCCGACACCCCGGTCAGCCAGGCGTCCACGAGTCCGAGCAACCGCTCGTCGTGCACGAGGAGCATCCCGCCGCCGGACCCGCCCCCGACGAAGCCCTCGATCCACGCGGCCGCGTCCGCCGGCTCCGTCCCCGGCGACAGCACGAGCCCCATCAGCCGCGCCGCCTCGTCCTGCGCCAACTCCCCGTCGTCCAGCAGCAGTCGCACCGCCCGCCCTCGGATGACACCGGGCACGGTGTCCCGCAGGGACAACACCCTGAGCACGGACTGCCAACGGCCGCGCAGCCCGCGGTGCACAGCAGTCGACACCGCACTCTCGCCGTCTTGTCCCGGACCAGCCGCCGGAACCTCGCCCGGGCCGCCCCTGTCCTGCCCGGAGGCGGGGATCGTGCCCCCAGGGTCCGCCGTCTCGCTCAGCAGTCCCACCGCTCCGTGCACCGCTTCCACGTGCCGCCGCATCTCCTCCGCCGCCTCCGCGTCGAGCGCGGAACACGCCGGGGGCAGTCCGACGAAGACGCGCTCGGCGAGGCCCGCGGCGACCTCGGTCAGGGCGCCGGTGTCGGTGCCCCGCACATCGCCGTAGCGCAGGGACCGGACGAGGGCCGGCAGGGCCTGGGCGAGATGGCCGACGTCCGCGTCCAGCGCGGCACGGTCGGCGAGGATCTGCATCACCGTCGGCAGGGCGTCCGGGAGTTCGGCCAGCAGGCAGCGCTCGGCGAGGGCGGTGACGTCGGCGAGGCCGGGCGCGGAGACGGCGTCCGCCTCCGCCTTGGCCGTGGCGGCGGCGAGCACGGTCGTGCCCCACACCCCCGCCTCGGCGACCCGCACCGACAGCTCCGGCTCCCACCGCAGTCGCCATGTCTCCCGGAAGGTGCCCGTACTCCCCCGCGAGGCCACCGGCTCTCCCCACGGCACGCCCAGGAGTCGCAGCCGGTGCAGCAGCCTGCTGCGCCCGGCGTCGTTCTCCTTGCGCAGGTCCAGCTCCAACTCCCGCTCCAGCGCCTCCGGTTTGAGCCGCAGCCGCCGCTGGATCCGGTCGAGGTCCCGCTGCAACGGCACCGCGGGCGCCGCCTGCGGGACCTCGCCCAGGACGTCCCCCACCACCAACCGGTCGTGCACCAGCGCCAACGGCACGTCCGAGCCCTCGCACATCACCGCCCGCACCGCGTCGGTCGTCTCGCTCAGGCCGGGCAGGGGGCGGCCGCGCATCGCCGCGAGCGTCTCGGCCAGCCGCACCGCCTCGATGACGTGCGCCGAGGACACCATCCGGTCCTCGTCGCGCAGCAGCCCCGCCACCTTGGTCAGCCACCGCTCGACGGGCCGGTCCGGAGCGGCGAACAGGTGCCCGTACCAGCCGGGCGAGTCGATCCCGGCGCCGTAGCCGCTGTGCCGCGAGAGCCTGCGGTGTGTCCACGGCACCCACGTCATGTCCGCCTTGACCTTGGGGAGCCCCTTCAGCAGGGCCTTGTCGGCGGTGACCGTGCTCCGGTGCCGCAGCGCGGGCACGTGCCAGGCCCCGCACACCACGGCCACGTCGTCCCCGAACTCCCGCTGTGCCGCCCGCACCTGGAGCCGCATGTACGCCTCCCGCACGAGGTCCCGGTCGTGTCCGCCGGTCCCGTACGTCTCCCGCAGTACCCCCATCGCCTCTTCCAGCACGGTGAACGGCTCGAACACGTCTCCCTGTCCCGTGCCCCGGTGCTCGACGACGTCCTCCCACCACCGCTCGGGGTCGTCGTATCCGGCGGCCTCGGCCAGCACCCCGAGCGGATCGACACGGACGGCCTCATGAACGGCGGGCCCGTCCGCGGAATCGGCGCCCTCACCGGCGGAAGAAGCCTCGCCGTCTTCCGGGACGGTGTTCTTGTCGGCGGGAGCCAGGCGCTCCCCGAACGGGGCGGCGCCCTGCGCGTCCGCGGTCCCGGCGTCGGACGCTTCCGACTCCGGGGCTCCCTGCGCGCCCGGGCCGCCGGCATCCCGGGAGCGACGGGACTGCGGGCCGCCCGCCCTCTTGTCATCCGGGGCCTCGGGCTCACTCGTCCCGGGCTCCCCGTCGGCGGATTCGCCCGGCGAGCTCGTCGACCCGTCCCCCGCCTCATCCCTCCCCCACGCCAACGTGTGCGTGGCCGGCAGGTCGATGAAACGGGCCGGGACCTCGTGCTCCAACGCCCAGCGGATGGCCACCCACTCCGGGGAGAACTCGGCCAGCGGCCAGAACGCCGAACGGCCCGGCTCGTCCACGGCATGCGCGAGCAGCGCCACCGGCGGTCGCATGTCCTCCTCGGCGGCCAACGGGATCAACGCGTCGGCCTCGGGCGGTCCCTCGATCAGCACGACCCGGGGCCGGGCCGCGTCCAACGCCGCCCGCACGGCCCGCGCCGACCCCGGCCCGTGATGCCGCACCCCGAGCAGCAACGGCCCGGACCCGCCCCTCCGGCTGCCGCGCTCACCGGCACCGCCCGCACCACTGCCACTGCCACTGCCACTGCCACTGCCACTGCCACTGCCACTGCCATGAACGCCGGCGCCGCCGCCCGCACCACTGCCACTGTCACGAGCGCCGGCATCGCCCGCAGCACCCGCGCTGCTGTCATGAACGCCCACGTCGGCCACACCCCCGCCCCACACGACTCCGCCCCGAGCCACGCCCCCGCCTTCGGGCCCCCTCACACCAGCCGCCCCCTCGCCCCTGGCCCCAGCCCTGGACCTGGTCCCGGCCCCAGCTCCGACCTCGCCCCCGAAGGGACCGCTCGCCGCGCCTCCCTCGACCTCACCCACGCCCGTCACGCCGAACCCCTCCCCTCCGAACCGCTCCCCTACCAGGCCACTTGGAGTCGTCCTCTCCGCCCCGTCCGACCCCGCTCCCGCCGATCCGCTCGACACCCTTCACGACCGTCCCCCTTGTCTCCGCCGTCCCCGCACCCCTCGACGGCTCTCGTGGAACACCCTCCGACGCCCTTCGCCGAGGCCACCCGAGGGTGTCCCGGCCCGGCGCCCCGTACGCCCACGGACGACCGTCCGTCGCCGTCAGTCCACGCGCCGACTGCCCGCCCGGACGCCCACCCTGCTTCCCGTCCGCCGGCCCGACCACCAGGCCATCGCTCACGCACTCACCTCGCGGCAGGCCCGGTAGAAGTCCTTCCAGCCGTCCCGCTCCCGGACGACCGCCTCCAGGTACTCCTGCCAGATGACCCGGTCGGCCGCCGGATCGCGGACGACGGCGCCGAGGATGCCCGCGGCGACGTCCCCGGCCCGCAGGACGCCGTCGCCGAAGTGGGCGGCGAGAGCGAGCCCGTTGGTGACGACGGAGATCGCCTCGGCCGTCGACAGCGTGCCGCTGGGCGACTTGAGCTTCGTGCGGCCGTCGGACGTCACCCCGTCGCGCAGCTCGCGGAAGACCGTCACGACACGGCGGATCTCGGCGATGCCGTCGGGCGCGGCCGGCAGGTCGAGGGAGCGGCCGATCTGGTCGACGCGGCGCGAGACGATGTCGACCTCGGCCTGAACGCTCTCCGGCAGCGGCAGCACGACCGTGTTGAAACGGCGGCGCAGAGCGCTGGAGAGGTCGTTGACCCCGCGGTCGCGGTCGTTGGCCGTGGCGATGAGGTTGAAGCCGCGGACCGCCTGCACCTCCGAGCCCAGCTCCGGTATCGGCAGCGTCTTCTCGGACAGGATCGTGATCAGCGTGTCCTGCACGTCGGCCGGGATACGGGTCAGCTCCTCCACCCGCGCCGTCATCCCCTCCGCCATGGCCCGCATCACCGGGCTGGGCACGAGGGCGTCGCGGCTGGGACCGTTGGCGAGGAGTTGCGCGTAGTTCCAGCCGTACCGGATCGCTTCCTCCGGCGTGCCCGCCGTGCCCTGGACGAGCAGCGTGGAGTCACCGCTGACGGCGGCGGCGAGGTGCTCGGACACCCACGTCTTGGCGGTGCCGGGCACGCCCAGCAGGAGGAGGGCGCGGTCGGTGGCGAGGGTGGTGACGGCGACCTCGACGAGGCGCCGCGGGCCGACGTACTTCGGGGTGATCACCGTGCCGTCCGGCAGGGTGCCGCCGAGGAGGTAGGTCGCCACCGCCCACGGCGACAGCTTCCAGCGGGCCGGGCGCGGACGGTCGTCCTGCGCGGCCAGCGCGGCGAGCTCGCCGGCGAACGCCTCCTCGGCATGCGGCCGCAACGCCTCGGCCGGTTCTCCGCGCTTCGGTTCCACGCTCGTCGGTTCAACGGACACAGTCATGGCTGAGGCCCCCTCCAGCTCGGCCGGTTCGGATCTGTCACCAACCGTGCACCACGCCACTGACAATGCGATCCGAGCTGCGGAAACGTGCTCACGGGGTCCGGATCGGCGGTCGGCTCGGGGTCGATTGTCAGTGGGGGGATCTACCTTCGAGGACATGACTCAGCAGGGGGTGCGCTGGACGGCGGATCAGGTGCTGGCACTGGCTCCTGACGCCGCCTCACGCAAAGCGGGAAGCAAACTCGGGGCGGCCGGGCCGTGGTCCGAGGCGGGGAGTTCCGAGGAGGGGGCGGTGTGGGGGCTGTGCAAGGGCAGTGGCAGCAAGCCGTATCAGACGGTCATCGACATCGCGGACGTGGCGGGTCCGGCGTACCGGTGTAGCTGCCCGAGCCGCAAGTTCCCGTGCAAGCACGCCCTCGGGCTGCTGCTGCTCTGGGCGGGCGGGGAGGGCGCGGTGCCGCCGGGGCAGGCGCCGGACTGGGCCGAGCAGTGGATGGAGGGGAGAAGGCAGCGGGCGCAGGAGAAGCAGGAGGCGGGGGAGGCCGGTTCCGCTGCCGGGTCCGGTGATCCGGAGGCGGCGCGGCGCAGGGCGGAGCGCCGGGCGGCGCGGATCACCGCGGGGGCGACGGAGCTGGAGCAGCGTCTGGCGGATCTGCTGCGCGGCGGCCTCGCGGGCGCGGAACAGGCGGGGTACGGCATGTGGGAGGAGACGGCCGCCCGCATGGTCGACGCCCAGGCGCCGGGACTCGCCGGGCGGGTACGGGAGTTGGGGTCGATCCCGTCGTCCGGTCCGGGCTGGCCGGTGCGGCTGCTGGAGGAGTGCGCTCTCGTGCACCTCCTCGACCAGGGCTGGCTGCGCCGCGAGCGGCTGCCGGACGGCCTCGCGGCCACGGTCCGTTCCCGGATCGGACTGCCCGCCTCGGCGGACGGCCCGGCGATACGGGACCGCTGGCTGGTCCTCGCCCAGTACGACACCGCGGACACCCGTCTGACGACCCGCCGGATCTGGCTGCACGGCACCGACTCGGGCCGCACGGCCCTGCTCCTCTCCTACGGCGCGGCGGGCCGCGCTCCCGAACTGGCGCTGCCGGTGGGCCTGGAACTGGAGGCGGAGGTGTCCGCCTATCCCGGTACCGGTCAGGTGCGGGCGGCGCTGGGCGAGCGGTTCGCGCCGCCCGCGCCCTCGGCGGCGCGTCCGCCGGGGGTGACGACCGAGGAGGCCGCCGCCCGGTACGGCGAGGCGCTGCGGGACGACCCGTGGCTCGACTCCGTCCCCGTGACCCTGGACCAGGTGATACCGGCCCCGGACGGCGACTCCTGGCAACTGGCCGACGCCGAGGGGGACTCGGCCCTGCCGCTCACCGCCTCCGCCCGCTCCCGGCCGGGCCTGTGGCGCCTGGTCGCGCTCTCGGGCGGAGCGCCGGTGAAGGTTTTCGGGGAGTGCGGGCACCGCGGCTTCACCCCGCTGACGGCATGGCCGGAGGGCGCGGGCGAGGCGGTCCCGCTGTGCTGAACGGAACCGACGGAGCACTCGACCGGACGGAAAGGAACCGCATGGACAGGACCTCCGCCCCGGACGCCTGGGAGGAGCTCGTCACCTCGGCGCTGCTCGGCACCGCACGGCGCACGCCACCCGGTGTCACGGCCGGTCCCGACGCGCCGGTGGCGTTGCTGGACGCGGCGGCCGTGGAGACCGTACGGCGGCGGGCCGGGCTCAGGCCCGCGCGTGCGGCTCAGCGGCCGGAGCCGGCGCCCGTGGACCCGCGCCCCGCGCTGCCGGTGGCGGCGGCCCGCCGGCTCGCGATGCTGCTCACCGACCGGCCGGGCACGGGCGGAGGCGGCCGCAGGGGTACGGCACCGGATCTGATGGAGCTGCTCCCGCAGTGGCTCGCGGCGGCGAACACCCACGGTTACGCGGCACCCCCGCATCTCCTGCCCGCGTTGCTGGACGCGGCCCGGGGGCGTACGGATCTGCGGCCGGCGGCGCTGGCGTTCGCGGGCGCGCGGGCCACCTGGCTCGCCCGGCTGAACCCGGAGTGGCGGTTCGCACTGCGGGCGACACCCGGCGGCGGAGCGGCCCTGCCGCCACCGCAGGACACCGCGGCCGTCCGGACGCTGTGGGAGGAGGGCCTGTTCGCCGAGCGGGTGGCGCTTCTCGGGGCGATCCGTGCGCGGGAGCCCGCCGCCGCGCGCGAGTTGCTCGTGACGACCTGGGCGACCGAGCGGGCCGAGGACCGGCTGATGTTCCTCGACTCGCTGCGGACGGGGCTGGGCCCCGACGACGAGCCCTTCCTTGAGCAGGCTCTGGCAGACCGCAGCCGCAACGTACGTGCCACGGCCGCCGAGTTGCTGTCCGCGCTGCCGGAGTCGGCGCTGGCGGCGCGGATGGCGGTCAGGGCCGGGGCGTGCGTGGCGGTCGACCACACCCGGGACCGGCCGACGATCGTCGTCGAGGCGCCGCACGAGTGCGACTCGGGCATGGAGCGCGACGGCGTCGTGGCGAAGGCCCCCTCGGGGCGGGGGGAACGGTCGTGGTGGTTCGGGCAGTTGGTGGAGGCCGCGCCGTTGAGCGGCTGGCCGGGGCGGCTCGGCGGACGGACGCCCGAGGAGATAGTGGCGCTGCCGGTGGCGGACGACTGGCGGAACGAACTGCACGCGGCGTGGTGCCGGGCCGCCGTACGGCAGCGGGACGCCGGGTGGGCGCGGGCGTTGCTCGGGACGCCCGCGGCGCCGGAGGCCGGGGGGCCGGGGGCGGTGTCGCTGGCGGAGCGGGCCAAGCTGCTGAACACGTTGGACTCCGCCGAGCGTGCCGAGTGGGTCGCCGGGTTCATCGCGACGCACGGTTTGTCGGAGGCGTTCCAACTCCTGGGCGTGTGCAGGGTGCCCTGGTCGGCCTCGCTCGGGCGGGCGGTGGTCGACGCGCTCAACATCGCGCGGGACGCCGGGAGTTATCCGTGGAGCTTCAGCGGGGTGATGGGGCTGGCGGAGCGGTGTCTCGATCCGGCCGAGGCGGGGCGCTTGGAGGGGCTGACGGCAGTGCCCGACGAGGGCGAGGACGCGAGTCCCGGGGCCGGGGGTTACTGGGCGGAGGCGTTCCAGCGCTTGGTGACGACCTTGCGGCTGCGGGCGGCGATGGCGGAGGAACTGGAGGGCGCGTAAGGAGGGAGGTCAGCGGCAGGGTGGGGTGGACGCGTGGGCGTCCGCGCCGTCGTGGGGAGGCGTCCGCGCCGTTGTGGGGAGGCGTCCGAAGTTGCGGGGCCACCGGCAGCACCCCGGACCGGCCGGCCATTCGCCAGCGGCCGCGGCCGCGGGGTCGCGGTCGCGGTCGCGTGCACGATCCGGCGCGGCACACCGAGCGCGTGCACGTACGCCGTGCCGTCAGCGGGCGGTACGTCCCGCCGACCCGCCCGGGGCCCGCCCGGAGCCCGTCCACCCGGACCCGGGAATCGCGTGACCGCCCGGCCTAAGGGCATCCGCCCGGCCCACGGCCCTCCACTCGAGCCCCGGACCGAATGCAGCCCGAGTAGCCGAAGACAACCGCAGATGCAGCAGTCGAAGACAGCCCCATAAGCCAAGAAGCCCGAGAACCCAACGTCAGACCGAGATCCCGACGCACGCCGAGAACCCCAAGCCCTACGCCCCCGTCGGCTGCCGCACGTTCTCCCGGACCCAGTCCACGATCGACTGGGTCGTCGCCCCCGGCGTGAAGATCTCCGCGACGCCCTTCTCCTTCAGCGGCGGAATGTCGGCCTCGGGGATGATCCCGCCGCCGAACACCAGGATGTCCTCGGCGTCCCGCTCCCTGAGCAGGTCGATCACCGCGGCGAACAGCGTGTTGTGGGCGCCGGAGAGGATCGAGAGGCCGATCGCGTCGGCGTCCTCCTGGATCGCCGTGTCCACGATCTGCTCGGGCGTCTGGTGCAGGCCGGTGTAGATGACCTCCATGCCGGCGTCGCGCAGCGCTCGGGCGATCACCTTGGCTCCGCGATCATGGCCGTCCAGTCCCGGTTTGGCCACCACCACGCGGATCGGACCGGCTGTCACACCCATCACTGCCTCCATGAAGCGACTGCGTGCATTCCTACCGACATTCCTACCGATATTCCTCCCGACTAGTACCGCACAGACCGGGAATGTGAACGAACGTTATCGCCCTCATCTCGCAGCATGCAGTTTCCAGGCGACCCCGAGGGGGAAAACACATGGTGGGACACGTTCGGGAGCCGTATCGAGGTCGCCGCACCGCCGCGCAGCAGTCCGCGCGCCACGGGGGCGCGGCGCGCCGGCGACGGCACGAAGGGCACGCAGGACAGGTAAGGCACGACAGCGGGGAGCCTCGTCGCCACACCGACAGGGCGCCTCGTCACGTCACCGGCGCACCACCAGCACCGCGAGCACCATCGGCAGCACCGGCACCACCGATACGACCGGACAACGCACCGGCACCGTCGGCGTCGCCCCCACCACCGGTTCCATTGGCTCGGCCGGCCCGTCCGGCACCCCAGGAACCGCGCGCCGACCGCCGTACCCGTCCCCCGCGACCCCCTCGCGCCACGTCGGCGTCGGAGACGAACTCCGCGACGACTCCCCACGAGCGCACACGGGGGACGGAGTCGTCCTCCCGTGTGCCGACAGGAGGTCGGCCATGAAGGTCACCAAGGCGGCGCTGCCCCTTCTCCCGCTCTGTGAGCGTCTGCTTCCCGGCAGGCTGGCGGGACTCTCCATGGCCCTTCTGAAGGCGACCGCGCTCGAGCTGGCGATCCTCGCGGGACATCTCCTCCTGTACCCGTCCGGCATCGCCCAGGAGCGCCGCTCCCCCGTGTCCCCGCTCCCCGTGCCGGAGGACGGCGCCGCGCAGTTGCCGACGGAGGCCAAGCCCCCGGTCGTGCTGCTGCACGGGTTCATCGACAACCGCTCGGTCTTCGTGCTCCTGCGCCGCAGCCTCGCCCAGCACGGCAGGCACCAGATCGAGTCGCTCAACTACTCCCCGCTGACCTGCGACATCCGGGCCGCGGCGGAGCTGCTCGGCCGGCACATAGAGGGGATCTGCGAGCGCACGGGCAGCGAGCGGGTCGACGTCGTCGGGCACAGCCTCGGCGGCCTGATCGCGCGGTACTACGTGCAGCGCCTCGGCGGCGACGCCCGCGTCCGCACCCTGGTGACGCTCGGCACCCCGCACTCCGGCACCAGGGTGGTGCCGCTGGCGAACGCACACCCGATCGTGCGCCAGATGCGCCCCGGCTCGGAGTTGCTCGAGGAGCTCACTCGGCCGGCCCCGGGCTGCCGTACGCACTTCGTCAGCTTCTGGAGCGACCTCGACCATGTGATGGACCCGCTGGAGACCGCCTGCATCGAGCACGAGGACCTGATGGCGGAGAACGTCCGGGTGACCGGGATCGGACATCTGGCCCTGCCCGTGCACCCCGCCGTGGCGACCGGGATACGGCAGGTGCTCGACACCGCGCGGGCCGGGGAGGAGACGGCCGGGCGCGCGGGCGGACTGACCGTGGCGTAACGGTCGTATCGGTCGCCGGACGCGGCCCTCGGACAGCTCGTCGCACAGGCCGCCGACAGCTTTCCGCGCGCCGCCGGAGCCCGGATCGGCCCGGACCGACATCGAACAAGCTTCGAACACAGAGCCAAGGTCCCGCCCGCAGTCCCCCGAAACACGGCCGAATGCCCGTTTCCTGCGCGCCCGAAACCAGTTGAAGATTGTCGCGCCCGCGTACTGCCGGGTACAGTCGCCGCACTGCTCTGGCAGCCCCTGTTGTCGAGGCGAAAGAGAAGTTGGTGAACGACCGTCACCCGTCGGGGACCATGACCACCCCGGCTCCGGCCTCCGACGCCGACTCGTCGCACTACGCGTCGTACGGCACCCAGGAGGCCCAGTACGGCGACTTCACCACGTACGGCGGCTATGACGCCACCGGTTTCTGCACCGCGGGTACCCCGGACGCCGGCGCACACACCACCGGCACCTTCGAGACCGACCCGCTCTTCGGCAACATGCCGGGGGACGCGACTGGTTCGTACGACGCCTCGACGTGGACCACGGGCGGTCACCAGACCCTGAACTACGACATGTACGCGGCCCAGCACCACGCCGCCTACGACACCGGCGCCTACGACGCCACGCAGTGGGGCGCCGACCACCAGCAGCTCGCCGCGATCCCGCCGCAGGGCGGCAGCGTCGACCACTCCGGGCAGTGGGACGCGAGTTCCTGGCACCAGCCGGACCAGTCCGCGGCGGCCCCGGCCGACCAGACCCAGCAGTGGGAATGGGGCACGCAGACCTTCGACACCGGGGCGTACGACGCCACGCAGTGGAACACCGACGGCACTCCGGCCGACCCGCAGCACACGGCCGCCTTCGAGCAGGTCGGCTACGACGAGTCCGCCGCCTACGAGGAGAGCCACGCGTACGGCGAGGCGAATCCTTACGGCGAGCCCTACGCCGAACACACTTCGCACGACGGTGAGTTGCACGCCGACGCGGACAACGTCACCACGGACACCGGCGAGATGCCCGCCGTCCACGACCCCGACGCCCCGCTCCTGGACGACCAGGAGGAGGCACCCCGGGCCTCGGCGCCCGCCCCCGGCTCCCGTGTCGCCGCGCGCAACGCCAACCGCTCCCGCCGACGGATGCCCGCAAGGCGCTCCGCGCTGCTGACGATCGCCGTGCCCTCGGCGTGCGTCATGGGGGTCGCCGGGATCGCCGCCGCCTCGGTCGGCACCCTGACCGGCGACGACAAGGACACCTCGACGACCCTCGCGGACACGAGCGCCGTCAAGCCGTCCGTCGCCAACAACAAGCTGGACACCCAGCTCGAGAGCCTCTCGGCCGGTGCCGACGACTTCGCCGACCGGGCCAGCCGCACTCAGGAGCGCATCGACCTCAAGGCCCAGCAGGTGGCCGAGAAGAAGAAGGCGGCTGAGGAGGCGGCCCGCAAGGAGCGGCTGCGCCCGAAGTTCGCGCTTCCGGTCGCGCAGCGGGGACTCAGCGCCTACTACGGCCAGTCCGGCGTCAACTGGATGTCCGTCCACACCGGCATCGACTTCCCGGTGTCGTACGGCACCACGGTGCTGGCCGCGACCGACGGCACCGTACGGACGCAGTGGAACAGCGCCTACGGCAACATGATGGTCGTGACCGCGAAGGACGGCACGGAGACGTGGTACTGCCACCTCTCCAGCTACCGCGTCGCCTCCGGTACGACGGTCAAGGCCGGCGACCCGATCGCCTACTCCGGCAACTCCGGCAACTCGACCGGCCCGCACCTGCACTTCGAGGTGCACCCGGCGGGCGGTTCGGCCATAGACCCCCTGCCGTGGCTGCGCAGCCACGGGCTGGACCCGACGTAAACCCCCCGACGTAATCCCTCGGGCCCGGCCGCCTTTCCGGAGCCGGGGCTTCCCGGCTCCGGTCGGGGCTACAGCTTCTCCACCGGCGCGTACCGCAGCAGCAGCCGCTTCGGCTTCGCCTCTCCGAAGTCGATCGTCGCCTCGGCGTTCGCGCCCGTGCCCTTCACTCCGACCACCGTGCCCAGACCGAACTGGTCGTGGGTGACACGGTCGCCGACGGCCAGGGACACCACCGGCTTCTCCGCGGTCCTGCGCGTCGCGAAACCGGACGCGCCCGACGCCGAGGACCGGGAACGCGACGACGACAGCGAGGCGGCGACCGCCGAGACCGGTCCCGCGGGAGCCGCGGTCGCTCCCGTGCGCTTCCAGTCGACGTGCTGCGCCGGGATCTCCTCCAGGAACCGCGAGGGCGGGTTGTACGACGGCTGCCCCCACGCGCTGCGCAGCGCGGACCGGGTCAGGTACAGCCGCTCACGCGCGCGCGTGATGCCGACGTACGCGAGACGCCGCTCCTCCTCCAGCTCCTTGGCCTGGCCGAGGGCGCGCATGTGCGGGAAGACGCCGTCCTCCATGCCGGTGAGGAAGACGACCGGGAACTCCAGGCCCTTGGCGGTGTGCAGGGTCATCAGGGTGATGACGCCCGAGCCGTCCTCGTCCTCGTCGGGGATCTGGTCGGAGTCGGCGACGAGCGCGACCCGCTCCAGGAAGTCGGAGAGCGAGGCGGACTCCTCGCCCTCACCCGTCTCCTGCTCGAACTCCAGGGCCACGGCGGCGAGTTCCTGGAGGTTCTCGATGCGGGTCTCGTCCTGCGGGTCGGTGGAGGCCTGCAACTCGGCGAGATAGCCGGTGCGTTCGAGGACCGCCTCCAGGACGGTCGCCGGTCCCGCGCCGGACTCGACGATCGTACGGAGCTCCTCCATCAGCACGTTGAACCGCTTGACGGCGTTCGTGGAGCGCGCGGCCATGCCGTACGCCTCGTCGACGCGCTTGAGCGCCTGCGGGAAGCTGATCTTCTCCCGCTGGGACAGGGCGTCGATCATCGCCTCGGCGCGGTCGCCGATGCCCCGCTTGGGGACGTTCAGGATCCGTCGCAGGGGCACGGAGTCCTCGGGGTTGGCGAGGACGCGCAGGTAGGCCAGGACGTCCCGGACCTCCTTGCGCTCGTAGAAGCGGACGCCGCCGACGACCTTGTAGGGCAGGCCGACGCGGATGAAGACCTCTTCGAAGACACGGGACTGCGCGTTGGTGCGGTAGAACACGGCGACGTCGCCGGCCTTCGCGTCGCCCGCGTCGGTGAGACGGTCTATCTCGTCGGCGACGAACTGCGCCTCGTCGTGCTCGGTGTCGGCGACATAGCCGGTGATGCGCGCGCCCGCGCCCGCGTTGGTCCACAGGTTCTTGGGGCGGCGGGACTCGTTGCGCTCGATGACGGCGTTGGCGGCGGTGAGGATCGTCTGGGTGGAGCGGTAGTTCTGCTCCAGGAGGATCGTCGTCGCGTCCGGGTAGTCCTCCTCGAACTGGAGGATGTTGCGGATGGTCGCGCCGCGGAAGGCGTAGATCGACTGGTCGGCGTCACCGACGACACACAGCTCGGCGGGCGGCAGGTCCTGCTCGCTCGGGGGTACGTCGACCGGGTGCTCAGAAGTCCCGACCAGCTCCCTGACCAGGGCGTACTGCGCGTGGTTGGTGTCCTGGTACTCGTCGACGAGGACGTGCCGGAAGCGGCGGCGGTAGTGCTCGGCGACGTCGGGGAACGCCCGGAGCAGGTTGACCGTCGTCATGATCAGGTCGTCGAAGTCGAGGGCGTTCGCCTCGCGCAGGCGCGACTGGTACATGGCGTAGGCCTGGGCGAGGGTCTTCTCGAAGCCGTCGGTGGCCTGGGCCGCGAAGTCCTCCTCGTCGATCAGCTCGTTCTTCAGGTTGCTGATCTTGGCGCTGAAGGACTTCGGCGGGTACCGCTTGGGGTCGAGGTCCAGGTCGCGGCAGACCAGGGCCATGAGCCGCTTGGAGTCGGCGGCGTCGTAGATCGAGAACGACGAGGTGAACCCGAGCTTCTTCGACTCCCTGCGCAGGATCCGCACGCAGGCGCTGTGGAAGGTCATGACCCACATCGCGTTCGCGCGCGGGCCGACGAGCTGCTCGACGCGCTCCTTCATCTCGCCCGCGGCCTTGTTGGTGAAGGTGATCGCGAGGATCTGGCCGGGGTGGACATGGCGCTCGCCGAGGAGGTGGGCGATGCGGTGGGTGAGCACGCGGGTCTTGCCGGAGCCGGCGCCGGCCACGATGAGCAGGGGGCCGCCGGAGTGCACGACGGCCGCGCGCTGGTTCTCGTTCAGCCCCTCCAGGAGGGTGGCCGGGTCCACCGCGGGGCGGGGGGCGCCGTCGCGGTAGTAGGCGTCCCGGTCCGGGGGCACGTCGAACTTCCCACCGAACAGGTCGTCCGGAACCTGGTCCGGTACGTGCTCGTCCTCGGGCGGTGGCGGGGGCTCCTCCGCGTGCCCGCGAGGGGCCTGGAGGTCCGCCAGGAAGCTGTCGTCAAAGAGGCTGCTCATCGCTCTCCGAGTCTAGGGTGCCCCACTGACAGCCCGCCGCCGCCCTGAGAACATCCACCCGTACCCGAGCGGCGACGATCTTGCGGACCCGGGCGCGACCCGGGCGCAACGGGGGACGCCGGCCGGAAGACGATCCCGAAAACAGGCGGAAGGTGTCACACAACACAAGATCGACACACCTCCGTCCAGACCGCCCCGGATCGACCACTCCGAGCGTCCCCTGGGACGAAGGTCACGAAAATGTATCGGGCATATCGCACATCAACCTTCACACGGGCCACACCAGTTGGCTACCGTTCCGGCAGGCCGTACGACCCCCACCGGCGAACGTCGCCGGGCCGCACGGCCTCCGCCGAGTCCGCAGCGCCGCCGCGCGCCCGGAGCCGGGGACCCACCGAAATCGGGGTGAATCGGCCGACTCCCGCGCAGGGGAGGGCCGTAGGGCAAACCTTCCGAAGCATCGCCGCCCGAACCCTCCCCCAGAGCCTGAACGGCCTGGGGGGACCCCCACTGACCCGGTAGGCGGAGCATGGGAAGGAGTCGCCTCCCTTGGCGTCGCACCGCAAGTCGCGTCCCGTCGGTACGCGCGTAGCAGGCATACGGACCCCGGCCCTCGCGACGGCCGCCCTCACCTCCGTGGCCCTGCTCTCCCAGTCGGCGAACGCCGCGCCGGCCGATGACAAGCCGAGTCTCGAAGAGGTCGAGAAGAAGGTCGACGACCTCTACCGCCAGGCCGAGTCGGCGACCGACAACTACAACGCGGCCAAGGAGAAGACGACCAAGCAGCGCAAGCAGGTCGACACGCTCCTCGACGACGTCGCCCAGCGCACCCAGAAGCTCAACGAGGCGCGGGAAGAGCTCGGCGCCTTCGCCGCGGCCCAGTACCGCACCGGCGCCGCCGCGCCCGACACGGCGACCCTCCTGCTCGCCGACACCCCGCAGGACTACTTCGACCAGACCCAGCTCATGGGCCGGCTGACCAGCCGCCAGAAGGGCGCGGTCGACGACTACGTCACCGAGCAGTCCGCCACGATGAAGAAGCGCCAGGAGGCCTCCCAGAGCCTCCGGACGCTCACCGAGACGCAAAGCGACCTGCGGACCGCCAAGGCGACCGTCCAGAAGAAGCTCGCCGACGCGCGCGAGCTGCTGTCGGAGCTGACGGCGCAGGAGAAGGCGCGTCTCGCGGCGATCGAGCGGCAGAAGCAGCAGGAGGCGGCCCGCAAGGCGGCGGAGCTGGCGCAGCAGCAGGCCGCCGCGGAGAAGGCCGCGCAGGAGACCACCGCCCCGCAGGACAGCACGCCGACGGCGCCCGACTCGTCGTACGCCACCAAGGCCGCCAAGGCCCTCGCCTTCGCCCGCGCGCAGGTCGGCAAGCCGTACGTCTGGGGCGCCACCGGCCCCGACTCCTACGACTGCTCCGGGCTCACCCAGGCCGCCTGGAAGGCCGCCGGCGTCGACCTCCCGCGTGTCACCTACGACCAGGTCAACGCCGGAACCACGGTCTCCCTGGCCGACGCCCAGCCCGGTGACCTGGTCTTCTTCTACGACGACATCAGCCACGTCGGCCTCTACATCGGCAACGGCATGATGATCCACGCCCCCAAGCCGGGCGCGTACGTCCGCGAGGAGTCGATCTACTACGACGGCGAGTCGGGCATCCACAGCGTGGTCCGCCCGGCCTGAGCCCCGTCCCGCCCGTGCCCGGGCCGTCCCGCGGAGCCCGCACTCGCGTGCATTTCACGCGCGCGCGTGCGCGCCCCGCCGGCACGGCGCGGGGAACTTCCTAGCATCGACCCATGTCCGGTACCTCCCCGCACCCCGCTCAGCGCGTCTGGTGGACGCAGCGCCCGCCCGCGGCCGGGGCCGCGGTGATGGCGACCGGCATCGTGTCGGTCGGGCTCCATCTGACCGGCCACGAGACGCTGTCCCGCATCGCCCTGGTGATCGGTTGCGCGGCCTGGCTGGGGCTGGCCGCCGAGTTCGCCGTACGACTGCTGCGAGAGCGCGCGCGCTGGGTCGCGGACGCCGAGACACCGGGCGCCCTGACGGCCGTGGCGGCGACCACCGTGCTCGGCACCCGCTTCTCCGCGCTGGGCCGGCAGCCCCTCGCCGAGGCGCTGCTGGCCCTGTCCGTGCTGCTGTGGCCGCTGCTGATCACGCTCGTCATGCGGCACTGGAAGCGGCGGATGCCCGGCGGGGTGTTCCTGTGCTGTGTGGCCACCCAGGGCCTCGCGGTCCTCGGCGCCACCCTCGCGGCGACCGAGTCGGCGGCCTGGCTCGCGCACACCGCGCTGGTGCTGTTCTGGCTGGGCCTGGTGCTCTACGGCATCGCGCTGTTCCGCTTCGACCTGCGCCAGGTCCTGGAGGGGCCGGGCGACCAGTGGATCGCGGGCGGCGCGCTCGCCATCTCGGCGCTGGCCGGCTCGAAACTCCTGGCCGCCGACAGCGTGCGCCTGTACCTGTGGAACGACGACGACCGCGGGGTCCTGCGCGCGGTGACCGTCGCCCTGCTGGTGCTCGACCTGGCCTGGTACGCCGTCCTGCTGGCCGCCGAGGTCGTACGGCCCCGTCCGCGCTACGACGTGCGCCGCTGGGCCACCGTGTTCCCGATGGGGATGACGGCGGTCGCGACGCTGTCGGTCTCGGCGGTCGTGGACGTCCCGTGGCTGGAGACGCCCGGCGAGGTACTGCTGTGGATCTCCGTGGCGGCCTGGCTGGCCGTCGCGGCGGGGGCGGTCGGCTCCGCCCGGGCGGCCCTCAGGTCCACAGCACCGCGATGAAGACGTTGGCCGTGGTCAGCGCGCCGACCAGGCCGAACAGGCTCTTGTCCACCTTCTCGTCGTCCCGCTTCACGTAGACGAGGCCGAGGATCACGATCAGCAGGGCCAGCTTGACGCCGATCTTGATGTTGTTGACGTGCTGGTCGTCGGCCTGGTTGAGGCCGACCAGGATCATTCCGGTGACCAGCATCGTCGCGGCGCCGTGCAGCATCGCCGGGACGAACCGGGCGGTCCCCGAGCCCATCGCCTTCATCTGGGTGAGGAAGCCGCCGAGCAGCGAGGCGATGCCGATGATGTGCAGGCCGACGAAGAGATGGATGAGTACGTCCATGAGGCCGGAGCTTATGCAGGGGCGGCCCGGCCGTCCGCACCGCCCCCTCACCCGGACCTTGCATATATGCGCCCCATAGCACTCCGCACCCGCCGCGCGTCCGTGAATCCCGAGTTCGGTCAGCCCACCGCGCGAAGTCGACGACGCCACCCCGGCACCACGGTCACCTTCGGTCACCCCGCGGTCCCCTGGAGGCAGTTCCGCACAACGCGTTACCTCCCGGTCACGGTCAGGTTTAGCGTCCTCCCCCAGGTGACCGGCTCCCCACCGCCGCCCGGGCCAGGGGCGGCAGTCGGCCACCACCGCCGAGAAGGTCCGGCGGCGGCCCGCTCCCCCTGTGCGAGCCGTCGCCGGACGCGCACACCGCCCCGGGCGGTCGTACGGCCGCTCCCCGGCGTCGTACGGCCCTGAGCCCCGGGGCGGGCGATCGTACGAAAGGACGTGCAGTCCACGTGGCAGCGCACCGCAAGTCCCGCAGGCGCTCGGCCGGCGGCCATACGGTCCGTACGGCAGCGACGATCGCCCTCGCGGGGGCCGCGACCGCGACGGGCTTCGACGGGATCGGACACGCCGAGCCGCAGCTCACCCCGGAGCAGGTCAGGGCGAAGGTGGAACGGCTGTACCAGGAGGCCGAGACGGCCACCGAGAAGTACAACGGCGCGAAGGAGAAGGCACAGGCGGCCGAGAACCGCCTGGACGGTCTGCGGGACGAGGCCGCACGCCGGACGGAGCAGCTCAACGAGGCGCGCGACGCGCTGGGTTCGATGGCCGCGGCGCAGTACCGCGGCGGCGGCCTCGACCCCGCGATGCAGCTCGCGCTGACCTCCGACCCCGACCGGTACCTGGACAGCGCCGAGTTCGCCGAACGCGCCGGCACCCGCCAGGCCGCCTCCGTGTCGAACGTGCGCCGGCAGTTGCGGGAGATCGAGCAGCTCCGCGGGGCCGCACACGTCGAGCTGGCGGCCTTGAAGTCGCGCCAGGCGGAGCTCCAGCGCCACAAGAAGACGATCACCGGCAAACTGGGCTCGGCCCGCCGCCTGATGTCCCGGCTGTCGGCCGAGGAACGGGCGGCCCTGGGCGAGGACGGGCAACACGCCTCACGGGCCGCCACGGGCGCCCGCGGGGAGCTGACGACCCCCGGCGCGGCCACCGCGCAGGCCCCCAACTCCCGTACGGCGGCGGCTGTCTCCTACGCCTACTCCAAACTCGGCAGCCCTTACGTCTGGGGCGCCACCGGACCGGACGCCTTCGACTGCTCGGGCCTGATCCAGGCCGCCTACCGCTCCGCGGGCGTCTCCCTGCCCCGCACGACCTACGCCCAGATCGACGCCGGCCGGCGCGTCTCCCGCTCCGAACTGCTCCCCGGCGACCTGGTGTTCTTCTACTCGGGCATCAGCCACGTCGGCCTCTACGTCGGCAACGGGCAGATGATCCACGCCCCGAACCCGTCGGCCCCGGTGCGGGTGGCGCCCATCGACGAGATGCCGTTCGCGGGCGCCACGCGCGTGGCGTGAGCGTGGGTGAGGTGGCCTCGCGCGAACAGCCGTGTCAGACCAGTCGCCGTGCCGTCGCCCAGCGGGTCAGCTCATGACGGTTGGAGAGCTGCAACTTCCGCAGCACGGCCGAGACATGGGACTCGACCGTCTTCACCGAGATGAAGAGCTGCTTGGCGATCTCCTTGTAGGCGTAGCCGCGCGCGATGAGCCTGAGCACCTCGCGCTCGCGCTGGGTCAGGCGGTCGAGGTCCTCGTCGACCGGCGGGGCGTCGGTGGAGGCGAAGGCGTCCAGGACGAAACCGGCCAGCCGCGGGGAGAAGACGGCGTCGCCCTCCTGGACGCGGAAGACGGAGTTGACGAGGTCCGTGCCGGTGATCGTCTTGGTCACATAGCCGCGCGCACCGCCCCGGATCACCCCGATCACGTCCTCCGCCGCGTCCGAGACGGACAGCGCGAGGAACCGGACGGGCCGGTCGGCGTCGGCCATCAACGGGGCGCACCGGCGCAGGACTTCGACCCCGCCGCCGCCCGGGAGGTGGACGTCGAGGAGGACGACCTCGGGGCGGGTCGCGGTGATGACGGTGACGGCCTGCTCGACGTCCGCGGCCTCCCCGACGACCTCTACGCCGGTCTCCTCGGTGCGGCCGATCTCGGCCTGGACGCCCGTGCGGAACATGCGGTGGTCGTCGACGAGGACCACGCGCACGTGCCGCCCGCCCGCGCCGCCGGCCGCAGCCGGCTCCACGGGGTCCGTGTTCGCCTCGGTGGGGTCACTCATGACGTCTTCTCCGCCCTCTCCATCTCCAGCTCGACCTCCGTGCCGCCGTCCGGCACCGCACGCAGCCGGGCCGTGCCGCCATGGCGCTCCATGCGGCCGATGATCGATTCTCTGACACCCATCCGGTCGGCGGGTATCGAGTCGAGGTCGAAGCCGGGGCCGCGGTCCCGGACGGACACGAAGACCGTCCTGCCCTCGACTTCGGCGTAGACCTGTACGGCGCCGCCCTCGCCACCGTACTTGGCGGCGTTGACCATCGCCTCACGCGCGGCCTGCATCTGCGCGCTCGTTCTCTCGTCGAGGGGGCAGTCGCCGACGACGACCACCTCTATCGGGACTCCGTGCTTGTCCTCGACCTCGGCCGCGTTGCGCCGCACGGCGTCGGCGAGGTCGGTGGGTTCGTCGGCCTCGTCCTTGCCGGTGCCCTCGGGTTTGTACAGCCAGGTGCGCAGGTCGCGCTCCTGGGCGCGGGCGAGGCGGCGGACCTCGCTCGGGTTCTCCGCGTTGCGCTGGATCAGGGTCAGGGTGTGCAGCACCGAGTCGTGGACGTGGGCCGCGACCTCCGCGCGCTCCTGGGCGCGGATGCGCATCAGGCGCTCCTCGGAGAGGTCCTGGGTCATGCGGACGAGGTACGGCCCGGCGAGGAGCGTGATCCCGACGAGGACCGCGAGCGCGGCCTGGAGGACGGAGCCGAGGTGGGCGGCGGAGCCCTGGAGGACGAAGACCCCGGAGACACCGGCGGTGACGAGGAGGACACCGCCCGCGGCGCGCAGCAGGGTCAGGGTGCGCCGGCGGCGGCCCACCTCCATCCAGCGGGCCCGGCGGGCGTTGTCCGCCTGGCGCCAGACCAGGGCGACGCCCGCACCGACCAGGACGACGGGCCAGAGGTAGGCCTTGGCGCCGTTGCCCACGTTGACATTGCCGACGAAGACCATGGCCACGACGACCATGAGCAGCAGGGCCACGATCTGGCCCCGGTCCGGGCGGCGGGCGACCAGTCTGCGGCGGCCGTCCGGCGAGGTCTCGGTGGTGACCAGGGACGGCGGCTTCTGTCCGCCGACCCCGCCGACGCCGAGCGGCACGAAGAACCAGAACGCGGCATACAGCAGCGCGCCGAGTCCGTCCGCCATGAACAGGCCGACGAAGACGAGCCGCACCCAGATGACGGGCAGCCCGAGATGCCCGGCGAGCCCCCGCGCCACACCACCCAGCCAGCGTCCGTCACTGCTGCGGTAGAGCTTGCGCGGCGGCCGCGGTTCGACGAGGGGCGCTGCTACGGCTTCCGGCATGCCATCGATGGTCACACGGCGGGAGTGCGGGGGCATCAGGGTTGGCCCCCGAGACTCCCCTGATCTTCGAACGGCGTGCCCTCCGAACGCTTCCCTCCCCCCTCTCAGGGCCGATATCAGGGTCCGGCCAGGGTCGTTCCGACTCCCGTGGCGCCCTCTCGCCCGTCACCATGGACACATGACAGATCACCAGCACGCCGCGGGCGCCGGATCCGGCGGAGGCCCGGACCCGGGCACCGGTCCCGGCGCGGGCCGGCCCGCCGACACCGGCGGGGCCTCGCGCGCGCACGGGCGGGCGGGCACGCGGAAAGAAGGAGGCACACCGGCGGCTCCACCCGCAGAGCCCCGCGACCACCGGCCCGCGACCGAAGCCCCCGGAGACCGGCCCGCGACCGAGTCCCCCGGGCACCCGACCGCGGCCGAGCAGCTCGGGGACGGGCCGACGACCGAGCACCTCGGGGACGGACCGACGAGCGAGCACCTCGGGGACGGGCCCACGACCGAAGCCCACGGGCACCGGACGCAGACCGACCCCGTCGGCGACGGGCCCACGACCGAGCACCTCGGCGACGGGCCCACGACCGACCCGCAGGAACACCCGACGCCGACCGACTTCGTCAGCGACAGGCCCACGACCGACCCGCGGGAACACCGGACACCGTCCGACCCCGCCGGGCACGCGACGCCGATCGACCCCGCCGGGCGCGCCACGGCGACCGACCCCCTCGGGCGCGCCACGGCGACCGACAGCACCTCCACCCCGCCCCCGCCCCCGCCCACCCCCGCTTCCCAGGACCCGGCCCCCGCCGAGGACGGCCCCCTGGCCCCCCTGCGCTTCCGGCGGGACCGGCGGCACAAGTTGCTCGCCGGGGTGTGCGCCGGGCTCGGGCGGCAGTGCGACATGGACCCGGTGATCTTCCGGATCACGCTCACCGTGCT
Source organism: Streptomyces sp. NPDC107471 (assembly GCF_055582845.1). NCBI lineage: Bacteria > Bacillati > Actinomycetota > Actinomycetes > Kitasatosporales > Streptomycetaceae > Streptomyces > Streptomyces sp. NPDC107471. The sequence goes on from NZ_JBVJPC010000002.1 coordinate 673,491, forward strand.
GTCCGCGACCGGCGGCATCGGTCTCCTCTTCTACGGCTTCGCCTGGCTCTTCGTCCCGTACGAGGACGAGGACGAGAACGAGGTGCGCAAGCTGCTCACCGGCCGGGTCGACGGCCAGGCCCTGACCGGCGTGCTCTTCGCCCTGGTCGGCTGCGGGGTGTTCCTCACCATGCTGAGCAACACCGGCGTGCTGACCTTCGCCGTGGTGCTCTCCCTGCTCCTCGCGGGCGCGGGGTACTGGTCGCGCAACCGCGGCACCCCCGACCCCGACCCGCTCTCCGCCCAGGCCGTGGCCGACGCCCCGCCGGAGGCGCAGGCCCCGCCGGTGGCCGCCGGCTACCCGTCCTGGTGGCGCGACCCCATCGTCAAGGACGGCACCCATGTCGGCGGCACGGGCTATCTGTGGGGACCGAGCGACTCGCGCGGCCGTGACATCGCCGCCGCCGTCAACATCGGCCGCGGCACCTGGAGCCGGCGTGAGGAGTTCGCGGCCCGTACCCGCCCGCCGAAGCCCCGCGGGCCCCGCTGGATCGGCGGCTGGGTCTTCCTGCTCGCCCTGCTGGCGGGCGGTCTCGGCACCGCGGCGACCTGGGAGGACCACGCCCTGGGCACCAGCCTGCAGACCGGTCTGTCCTGCGCGCTGATCGTCCTGGGCCTGGGCATAGCCACCAGCTCGTTCCTGGGCCGTACCGGAGCGGGCTCGATCTTCCTGGCGGTCGTCACGGCCGGTCTGCTCGCCACCTCGGCCGCCCTCCCGAAGGACATCACCACCCACTGGGTGCGCACGAACTGGACGCCGACCGCGCCGCAGAACATCCGCTCCCAGTACGAACTGGGCACCGGCGTGGGCACCTTGGACCTGTCCCGCGTCGACTTCGCCGAGGGCCGCACGGTGACGACCCAGGTGGAGGTAGGAGTGGGCCGGCTGCTGGTGATCGTGCCGCCGGACGTGACCGTGAAGGCGGTGATGGACGTGGGCGTGGGCGACATCCAGTTGCCGGGCGACGACCAGAAGGACGTGGACGTGGCACCGGGCAAGCGCAAGGAGGTCACCCTGAAACCGGCTCCGGGCAGCGAGAACACCGCCACCCTCGACATCGACCTGCGGGTGGGCATCGGACAGGCGGAGGTCAGCCGTGCTGCGTCATGAGTTCCGACCGGGACAACTGGTCGCCGGGTTCTTCCTGACCGTCGCGGGCATCACCTACGCCGGTGACGCGGGCGACGCCTGGGACACCCCGTGGTTCGCGGTGATCCCCATCGTCGTCGGCGGCCTCTGCCTCGCGGGCGTGGTGGGCCTGCTGGCCCGGAGCGTGCGCAACCGCCGTGACAGGCGCCGCGACAACAGCCCCGGGAGCACGCCCCCGGAGGGCGACCGGACGACCCGGCCGCCCGTGCCCCACTGATCACCGACGACGGGTTGGGGGGCAGTCCGGCACGGGACCGTGGCCGCTCCCCCAGCCCGGCACCGGACCGTGGCCGCTCCCCCAGCCCGGCACCGGACCGTGGCCGCTCCCCCGCCACCGGTGACTCCGCCGAGACCCCCGACCGGAGCTACCGGTAGGTGCCCGCCCGTTGTCGTCGCCGGGCACGCAGGGCCGCGTCCACGGAGAACACGGAGGCGCCCGCGAGGACGAGCGGCAGCCAGGCCATCAGGTAGGCGAGGTCGTTGCCGTAGTAGTAGGGGTCGGAGGCCCAGCTCACGGTCAGCCACAGGCTGAGCGAGATCAGCGCCCCGCCGAGTGCGGCAAGGCGGGCGAGGATGCCGAGCAGGGTGCCGATACCGACGGCGAGTTCACCGAAGGCGATGGCGTAGCCGAAGCCGACGGGGTTCTTCAGGGACAGGTCGACCAGCGCGGGGATGGCCGCGGAGTCCCGGACGCCGCGCATCATGTCGCCGATGGAGCCCGAGCCGGAGGCCTTCATGAAGGCGCTGTCGGTCAGCTTGTCCAGGCCGGCGTAGACGAAAGTGACACCGAGGAAGATCCGCAGCGGCAGCAGGGCGTACTGGCCGATGCTGTCGCGCCAGGAGCGTTGTTCGTCGTAGTAGGGGGTGTGCGTGTCCGTACGAAAACTGTGAGTCATCGCTTCGAGCCGCCTCTCACCAGGGTGCCGAGACCCCTCACAAGACCATACGCACGAAGGGACGGCCGTGCTCAATGCGCCGACGGGTTTCCGCGGCCGTGACGACACGGGCCCCGACCGCCGATCCGACGGGCCCGCCGGTCCGACGGCCCCGCGAGTCCGTCAGCCCCTCAATCCATCAGTCCGTCACGTCGATCGCGTACCGGTTGGTCTCCACCCCGGCGGCCGTCACCACCTGCACCTCCACCCGGCCCGGCTCCACATCCGCCGGCACCGGCACGGTCAGCACCTCGTCGGTGGGGTTGCTGAAGCCACCGGCCACCGGCACCAACGGCACATGCACGTTCACCGGCCCGATCCGCACCACCATGCGGGCCAGCCGGTCCGCCCGCTGTGCGCCCGGCGGCACGAACCCGGCGCCCCGGATCTCGATGTCGTCCCCGGTGCGGACGGGCCCGTCCAGGTCACCCGCCTCCCGCGACCGCACCACGGAGAGGATCACCGGGCGGCCGCCCTCCGCGTACTTGCCCGCCACATAGGTCGCCGCGGACACGAGCACCACCACGGCCAGTCCCCACGGCAGGTCGGGCAACTGGTCCGGCCGCCGGGCCAGTCGTACCGCCGCGAACAGCAGGGCGACCCCGCAGATCACGACGTACTGGATGTCGGCGAAGGCACCCCGCCCGGAGTCGTCCGTCAGCAGATCGGCGGCGCGCGGCCGGTCGGCCCGTACCTTCTGCAGCCGCTGTCCGAGCACCCGCAGCCCGACCACCCGCCGGACCAGGACGGCGATCGCGGACACCACGGCCAGGACGGTCACGATCCCGGCGCCGCGGGCCAGTTCGAGACCGGAGATCAGCGTGTCCCGCTCAGCGCCGTCGGAGGCGGCGGCCAGCCGGCCCACCAGCACCAGGACCGCGTAGGCGACGAACAGCACCCAGGCCACCGCGACGGCCCGCGAGGTGGACAGCCGGTTGTCCTCACCGATGACCGGCGCGAGGACCCCGCCGCGGGCCCGGTGGAACCAGGACGCGGCGGTCAGCGCACCCGCGACCACGAGCGCCGCCACCAGTCCGGCCGTACGCGCCGCGCTCCATCCCGCGCCGATGGCCGTCAGCGCCTGGACGAGGAGCAGCACCACGACGGCGGCCCACACCGCGTACGCGGTACGGCGCCACAGCCGCGCGAGCCAGGCGGTGCCCTCGGCCCGCCCCCGCTCGGCCACGGCCTCGGCGGACTGGGTCAGTTCCTCCGAGACCCACTGCCGGGAGGCCGACGCGGAGTGCGCCACGGCCGCGGGCAGTCCCTGGCCGGCGGCGAACTCGTCCCGCTTGAGGAGGAACTCGGCCACCGCCCGCCGGTGTCCGGCCCGCGCCCCGTGCGGGCAGTCCCCACAGGTGCAGCCGCCCTCGTGGGCACCGCCGGGCACGCCCCCGGCCGCGCTCTGTCTCGCTTCCTGCACCGCCACGCCCGACGCCCGCCTTCCGATGACTCCTGGCCCTTCGGCCCCACATGACCACATGACCGCACGGCCGACCGACCGCGCCACCCGCTGAGAAGCCCCGAACAACTCCCCCGTGTTGACAGCGAATTGTGCCCTACAGCACACCCCTCCCGTCCGGCAGGTCTGGTCAGCGCGGGTGAAGCGGGGCCCGCCGTGTTGACCCGGCTGCGAGAATTTCCGTATGGCCGAGATCATCCAGCGTGACGGGACCTGGGCCTTCGACGGCACAACCGTCCGCATCACGCCGGGACTCCACCGCTCCGTACCGCTGTTCCGGCAGACGTACGGCGAGGTCGCGGTGCCCCTGGACGCCATCGCGGGCGTGGCGTTCGAGCCGGAGCGCAAGCGCGGCCGGCTGCGGATGCGGCTGCGCGAGGGCGCGGACCCGCTGCTGCACGCGACCGGCGGACGTCTGCCGGACCCGGCCGATCCGTACCGGCTGATCGTGGACGTGGACCGCGCCGGGGTCGCCGAGTACGTGGCCGAGGAGATCCGCCGTGCCCTGCTCCTCGACCAGATCCCGAAGGAGCCGACGAAGGCGTATCTGCTGCCGGGCCCGCCGGTCCCGGTGTCGGTGCGTTCCTCCGACGGCACGGTCTCCTTCGACGGCACCCAGGTCCGTATCGACTGGGCCGAGACCTCCGACCGGGTCAAGCGGGCGACGGGCCCGCGGATCATCGACGTGGGTGACCTCGTCCAGGTCGAGTGGCTGCCCAACTCCGGTTACGAGGACGGCTTCATGCGGTTCGTGACCCGCGAGACGTCCTTCTCGAAACTGCCGCCGGAGAAGGACCCGTACGCCCTCGACCTGTGGGGCAGCACCCGCCGCGACCTGCTCACGGCGCTCGTCGCGACGGCGGTCACGGCCCGGCTGCCGCATCCGTCCACCCGCGGGGACCTCGCGTACGGCGACGACGGACGCGACCGGCGGCCCCGGCTCGCCGCGTCGGGCGTTCCCGCGCCGGCCGACCATCACGACGTCCTGCTGCGCCGACTGCGGGAGCTGGGTGAGCTGCACCGCGAGGGGGTGCTCACGGACGAGGAGTTCGCGATGACGAAGGCGGCGGTGCTGCGGGGCTTCTAGCGCGCCGGGTCCCTAGGTCAGCAGGTCCGGCTCGCTCCGGCTGATGTCCTGCCACTGCGGCTGGTAGTTGATCCACGCGACCAGGTCCCCGCCGAGCTGCTCCCGGGTCGCCACCGCCGCCCGGTGGTCGATGAGCACGGGCCGTCCCGCCGCCCGGGCCAGCAGTTGCACCTGGCTGGAGCGTTCCATCGACAGGAACCACCAGGCCGCCGCGTCCACCGAGTCCCCGACGGTCAGCAGTCCGTGGTTGCGCAGCACCAGCGCCTTGCGGGACCCGAGCGCGGCGGCGATCCGGCGGCCCTCCTCGGCGTCGACGGCGACCCCGGTGTAGGCCTCGTACAGGGCGTGGTCCTCGTAGAAGGCGCAGCTCTCCTGGGTGATCGGGTCGAGGAGCTCGCCGAGGGCGGACAGCGCCCGCCCGTGCACGGAGTGGCAGTGGGCGACGGCGACGACGTCGGGGCGGGCGGCGTGCACCTGGGAGTGCACGGTGAAGGCCGCCTGGTTGACGTGGTGGCGGCCGTCGAGCACCTGGCCGTCGGAGTTGGCGAGCACGAGGTCGCTCACGGTGACGTGCTTGAACGGCATGCCGAAGGGATTGACCCAGAAGCAGTCGGTGAACTCCGGGTCGCGGGCGGTGATGTGCCCGGACACCCCGTCCTCGAAGCCGAGCCGGCCGAAGATCCGCAGCGCGCCGGCGAGCCGCTCCTTGCGGTGCCGGCGTTCCTCCTCGGCGGAGTCGTGCATCGGCGGCATCGCGAAGTGCAGCTTCTCGGTGGGCACCGGCATCGGCGGAGTGGGCCCGAGGGGCGTCCCGTGCATCTGCTCCTCCAGCACTGGGTTGCTTTACGGGGCGGAAGTTACCGTCGGTCAGCGCGAGAGAACAGGGGTGGTTTGTAAAGATGGCGCACACAGCGGATACCGGACAGCAGATGTCGGGTATCGGCGGAAGACTGACCCGCATGAACTGGGCAGCTTTCAGCTCCGCGGAACCCGACCTGGCCGAGACCGTCGAGACCCGCTTCGGTGCCTTCACCCACCATGTCCTCGCCACGCTCCGCAAGGACGGCTCCCCCCGCACCACCGGCCTGGAGGTCCGCTTCCTGCGCGGCGAACTCTGGCTCGGCATGATGCCGGGCTCGCTCAAGGCCCTCGACCTGCGGCGGGATTCGCGGTTCGCGCTTCAGGCGAACCCCGGGGAGGGGCAGTCCCTGGGCGGCGGCGACGTCCGGATCGCCGGGCGGGCGATCGAGGTCGAGGACCCCGACGTCAAGGGGGCGTACGTGACAGAGGTGGAACCGCCGGAGCCGTTCCACCTCTTCCGCACCGAGCTGACGGAGGTCGTGCGGACGTCCGTCGAGGACGAGAAGTACCTGGTCCTGCAGATCTGGAAGCCCGGTGAGCCCCTGCGCACCGTCAGGCGCGCCTAGGGCCTACTCCCACTCGATCGTGCCCGGCGGCTTCGACGTCACGTCGAGCACCACGCGGTTGACGTCGGCCACCTCGTTGGTGATCCGCGTCGAGATCTTCGCGAGGACGTCGTACGGCAGTCGCGACCAGTCGGCGGTCATGGCGTCCTCGCTGGACACCGGGCGCAGGACGATCGGGTGGCCGTAGGTGCGGCCGTCGCCCTGGACGCCGACGGAGCGGACGTCCGCGAGCAGGACCACCGGGCACTGCCAGATGTCGCGGTCGAGGCCGGCCGCGGTGAGCTCCTCGCGGGCGATGGCGTCGGCGTCGCGCAGCAGGTCCAGGCGCTCCTTGGTGACCTCGCCGACGATCCGGATGCCGAGGCCGGGACCGGGGAACGGCTGGCGCTGGACGATCTCGTCCGGGAGCCCGAGCTCCTGGCCGACCATGCGGACCTCGTCCTTGAACAGCTTGCGCAGCGGCTCGACGAGCTGGAACTCGAGGTCCTCGGGGAGGCCGCCCACGTTGTGGTGGGACTTGATGTTGGCGGTGCCGGTGCCGCCACCGGACTCGACCACGTCCGGGTAGAGGGTGCCCTGGACGAGGAACTCCACCGCCGGACCCTCGTCCGCGATGATCTCGGCCTGCGCCTGCTCGAAGACCCGGATGAACTCCCGGCCGATGATCTTCCGCTTCTCCTCGGGGTCGGAGACCCCCTTGAGCGCGGTCAGGAAGCGCTCCTCCGCGTCGACGACGACCAGCTTGACGCCGGTCGCGGCCACGAAGTCCTTCTCGACCTGCTCGGTCTCGCCCTTGCGCATCAGCCCGTGGTCGACGTACACGCAGGTGAGCTGGTCGCCGATGGCGCGCGCGACGAGCGCGGCCGCCACCGCGGAGTCCACGCCGCCGGACAGACCGCAGATCGCGCGCTTGTCGCCGACCTGCTCGCGGATCAGGCCGACCTGCTCCTCGATCACGTTGCCGGTGGTCCAGTCGGGCTTGAGGCCGGCGCCGCGGTACAGGAAGTGCTCCAGGACCTGATGGCCGTGCGTGGAGTGCATGACCTCGGGGTGGTACTGGACGCCGTAGAGCTTCTTCTCGTCGTTCTCGAAGGCGGCGACCGGGACGACGTCCGTGGACGCGGTCACGGTGAAGCCCTCGGGGGCGGCGGAGCAGGCGTCGCCGTGGGACATCCACACCGACTGCTCGTCCGGGGTGCCCTCGAAGAGGGTGGAGCCGGACTTCGACACGTGCAGCGGGGTACGGCCGTACTCGCGGGCGCCGGTGTTGTCGACGGTGCCGCCGAGGGTGGTGGCCATGAGCTGGAAGCCATAGCACATGCCGAAGACGGGGACGCCGGACTCGAACAGCTCGCGGTCCAGGCGCGGGGCGCCCTCCGAGTACACCGACGAGGGGCCGCCGGAGAGGATGATCGCCGCCGGGTTCTTCGCGAGCATCTCCGCGACCGGCATGGTGCTCGGCACGATCTCGCTGTAGACCCGGGCCTCGCGGACGCGACGGGCGATGAGCTGGGCGTACTGCGCACCGAAGTCGACGACCAGGACGGTGTCGGGGGCGGCGGGGTTCGCTGATGACACGGGTTGCCTTCCGGCGGTGAGCGAGGTGTGTGTGGTACCGAGTCTACCGGGAGTCACGGGGCCGGCTCGGGGCCCAGCCCCGTCTCAGGATGCGAACCGGGTTGGACGCTCCCGCCGGGCCCGGCATACTGCTGCCATGCTCACGCAGACGACCTTCCGCTTCACCTATGGCACCCGGCCCGCCGGCTGCCATGGTCGTGCCGCTTGAGCAACTGACAAGCGACTTCCCCAGGCGCCCCGGGCCGACAAGGTCCGGGGCGCCTGGTGTTTTCCGGATCTTGTCGCTCCGGGGCGCCCGACCCCGACCAGGAGCCCCACATGACCACCCCACCGGAAGCGATCATCGCGGACGCCCGTGAACGCATCGACGCGATCGACGACCGGATCATCGGCCTGATCCAGGAGCGGATGGCCGTCTCGTCCGTCGTCCAGCAGACCCGTATCGCCTCCGGCGGCCGCCGGGTCCACCTCGCCCGCGAGATGGAGATCCTCGGCCGCTACCGCGAGACCCTCGGCCGGCCCGGCACCTCCCTCGCCATGACGCTGCTCGAACTGTGCCGCGGTCGCATCTGAGTTCGGACCCCGCCTCACCCGTACGGCGCGTGACCGCGGCACGGCCGGCCTCGTTGGTGGTGGTGTCCGTGCCAGCCAGGGGCGGGCCCGACAGAACCACGCGTGGCTCGCTGGAGCGATGAGGCGCACGGATCACGCCGTGCGCCGTGGGACCTCGCTCCAGGAAGTGACCGGACGGCAGGGGACAGCAGCCCGGTCACCCAAGAGAACGGCCGGCTCCGGGGACGCCCGGGGCCGGCCGGCGGGACGAGTACCGGCACAAGGCTGGGTCGAACGGTTGCGGAGGCCGCGCCCATCCAGCACGATGCCTGGAAAGCCCCCAAGTCCCTCCGCAGACAACAGCATTCGTCTCGTCACCGCACCGCCAGAGGCCCAGACCAACCCTGCGGGCCCTGGTGGCACGGCCACGGAGAGCAAGCGGCGCAACCCCCCGGCGCCGCTCCCAGGCACCGGCGCTGCCCTGACGTCGGTGCTGACGAAAGAAGGGCCCCGCGGTTCCGTCCCGCGGGGCCCTTCGCATGCCGGTGTGCCGGCTTCCGCGGTCAGACGCGGGAGACCGTTCCGCAGCCCTCGGCACGCTCGGCGTCGAGCGGCCTGCTGCGGTCGTACGGGTCGGTGGTCGGTCCGGTGGGGTCCGCTCCGGTGGGTCCGGACGAGCTGAACGACGGGTGCAGAAAACCGTCGTAGACGTCGCAGGCCGAGTTGTTGATGTCCTGGTCCCAGTTGACGACGGTGAGCTTGCCCGGGGTGACCTGGTACTTCGCCGGGTCGGAGATCTCCACGTCGAGGATCCGGCGGATGATGGTGCGGGTGACCTCGGTGGAGCCGTTGGTCTGCACGACCGGGTAGACGAAGGTGTAGTCGGCGTGCACGGCCACCGAGGCGTGGTCGCCGGCCTTGAAGGTCATCCGGCCGCGCGTCTTCACCACGTCGCCGACCAGCCGCACCTCACCGGGGTCGAAACGGCTGAACATCCACAACGGGTCGTGCTTGTCGTCGGGCTTGCGCAGACCGGTCTCCAGGAGCCCGCGCACGTCCTTCTGCAACGGGTCCAGCACGTCGAGCGCGGCCTCGGGCCGTTCGCCGCGCAGGGTCGCCGGGTCGAGGTTGGACGCGACGAGGAGCTTCTTGGTGAGCTCCAGGACCTTGTCGACGTCGGCCGCGGACCGGCCCCCGACGGCCTTCGCCTGCGGTACGGCGATCCCGGCGGCACCGTCGGCCCAGCGCTTGGCGGGCGAGCCGGCGAACGGGTCGTCCAGGGTGGGGATCGCGGAGGCCTCGGCGGAGGGCGCGGCGCTCGGCGCCGCCGTCTCCTGCGGCAGCGGGGCGGGCGCGGCCTCGGAGGACGTCTTCCGGCCGAAGGGGTCGCCCGGCACCAGCGAGGGCTTCACCGCCACCAGGGCCACCGCGACCGCGACGGCGACCCCGAGGACGCCCCACAGGCCCCGTCGGCTCTTCTTCTCCTGCCAGGCGGGGCCGGTACGCCAGCCCTCCGGGAGTTCGCCGCGTGCCTCCTGCCGCCGCAGCCGCTCCGCCACCTCGCGGGCCCGCGCGGAGGGTTCCTTGGGGGCGGAGTCTCGGATGTCCCGTTCGGAGTCACGGGCGAACTGTGCCCAGACGTCGTCCGGGATCTTGGGGTCTTCTGACACGTCGGTCAGTTGTAGGGCCTCGGAAAGCCTGTTCACAAGGCCCACCTTGAGGTGTGACTCAGCCCACATAAGTTTTCTGTGAATACCCGCACAACCATTCACAGGTGTCGTGGATCAAACCTCACGAATCACGGGCCCCACCCGCGCCCCACACGCGGAGGCCTCTCCTGGACGTGTGCCGCAAGTGCGGCGCACCTGACTTCCGAGGTCTTCATGAAGCTTCGTCGTGCACTGGCCGCCGCGGCCGCGACCGCCGCGATAGCGCCGCTGGCTCTGTTCGCCGCGCCGAGCGCCTTCGCGGACGAGTCCCCCACGCCGACCGCGACCGAGAGCACGCCGGCCGGCGAGAACACCCCGACGGACGCCGAGAGCACCCCGGCGGACGCGGAGACCACTCCGGCCGCCCCCGAGAGCTCCCCCGCCACGGGCGAGAGCTCCCCTGCCGCGGACGAGACCAGCGCGTCCCCCTCCGGCAGCCCCTCCACGAGCCCGTCCGGCTCCACCAGCGCCAGCCCCTCCCCGAGCACGAGCGACGAGCCCGTCGACCAGTGCGAGATCGACGAGGACGGCGACCCGGTCAGCGACGTGCTGCACAGCTCGCTGACCGGTCTGCCCGAGAGCATCGTCGCGGGCAGCGGCTGGACGAACTTCAAGTTCAACGTCAGCAACTCCGGCGACGAGACGATCAAGGACATCCAGCCCATCGTCGGTGTCGCGGCGGTCGACTGGGACTTCGAGAAGGACTACAGCGACCTGGTCACCGTGCAGGTGAAGCACGGTGGCACCTGGGTCGACGTGGCCACGCAGTTCGGCGAGGGCGGCTCGTTCAACGCCTTCGACCTCAAGGCCGGCGGTTCCCTCAGCTACCAGCTCCGCGTGAAGGTCGACCGTGAGGTCCCGAGCGCGGTCGGCATCGCCGTCGGTCTCGCCGAGTACTCGGACGACAAGGGCTGCTGGGTCTCCGACGACGAGAACATGGGCATCTACTACTTCGAGGTGCTGCCGGCCGGCTCCGACGCCGGCAAGCCGGACGACGCCAAGCCGCAGACCGGTGGCAAGAGCCCCATCTCCGACGTCAACGGCGTCGACGTGGACGGCCAGCTCGCCGAGACCGGTTCGAGCTCGGCCCTGCCGGTCCTCGGCCTCGTCGGCGGCTTCGCCGTCGTCGCCGGTACCGGTGTGGTCTTCGCGGTGAAGCGGCGCAAGGGTGTGACCGGCGCCCACGCCTGAGGCGGAGCGCGCTGATCACGGTCTGACGCAGGAAAGGAGAAGGACCCGCACTCGGAGGGGGGTGCGGGTCCTTCTCCTTTGCCCTTCCGGGCGCTACGACTTCTTCGGCACCGCCGGCATTCCCAGGAACGGCAGCTTCAGCGCGCCGAAGGCCTCCGCCGGGACCGCCGGTGACTTGGGCTCGACCGCGGCGAGCCGGACGTACTCCTCGCCCTGCGCCGGACGCGGGTCCTCCTCGCCCTTGTTGGGCCAGTACGACATCGCGCGCTCGGCCTGCGCGGTGATCGTCAGCGAGGGGTTCACGCCGAGGTTCGCGGAGACCGCGGAGCCGTCCACGACCGAGATCCCCGGGTGGCCGTAGAGCCGGTGGTACGGGTCGATGACGCCGGTGTCGCGGGAGGCGCCGATGGCGCAGCCGCCGAGGAAGTGGGCGGTGAGCGGGGTCCCCATCAGCTCGCCGACGTTGGAACCGGCGAAGCCGTTGATGTCGGCGGCGATCGCGGAGGCGCCCTCCGAAGCGGCCCTGATCTGCTTGGGGTTGGGCGCCCCGTGGCCCTGCCGTGCGGTGAGCAGGCCCTTGCCGACGCCGTCCGGTTTCAGGTACGTCGTCAGGGAGTTGTCCAGCGACTGCATGACCAGGCCGATGATGGTCCGCTCGGACCAGCGGCGGTTGGAGAGCGAGCGCAGCACGAGGAGCGGGTGCCTCGCGGCGTTCGCGATCCACGCCATGGCCCTCGACGAGCCCTCGGCGTAGGGCACTTGGAGGATGGAGAGACTGCCCATCGAGTTGGAGCCCTTGCCGTAGCGGACCGGCTCGATGTGGGTGTTCTCGTCCGGGTGGATGGACGAGGTGATGGCGACGCCCTGGGTGAAGTCGACCTTCGGCACGCCGGTCGCCTTGCGGTAGCGGCGGTTGTCGGTCTGGGCGCCCACCAGGGCCTCGGAATTGGTGCGGGTGAGCTCGCCCAACCGGTCGGAGACGTACGGCAGTTGACCGCCCGCCTTCATGCGGTGCAGCAGGGTCTGGGTGCCGTAGGTGCCGGCGGCGAGGACGACCCTGCGGGCCTTGAAGGTGCGGCCCTTCGCCTTGCGGCGGTCGTCGGTGGGGAGGGTCGCGATCGCGTAGCCGCCCTGGGAGTCGTCCGTGACCGACACGACGGTGGTGAGTGGGTGGACGACCGCGCCGGCCTTCTCGGCGAGGTAGAGGTAGTTCTCGTTCAGGGTGTTCTTGGCACCGTGGCGGCAGCCGGTCATGCACTCGCCGCACTCGATGCAGGCCTTGCGGGCGGGGCCGGCGCCGCCGAAGTAGGGGTCCTCGGTCTGCTCGCCGGGCCGGGCCTTCCTCGCTCCGTCCGCGTCCTCGCCGTCGCCGAAGAAGACGCCGACCGGGGCCATGTGGAAGGTGTCGCCGACGCCCATCCGCTCGGCGGCCGCTTTGAGGTGGACGTCGGAGGGGGTCATCGTCGGGTTGAGCCGTACGCCGAGCATCCGCCGGGCCTGGTCGTAGTACGGCTCCAACTCCTCCTGCCAGTCGGTGATGTCACGCCACTGGGGGTCCTCGAAGAAGGGCTTCGGGGGGACGTAGAGGGTGTTGGCGTAGTTGAGGGAGCCGCCGCCGACGCCCGCCCCCGCGAGGACCATGACGTTGCCCAGGAGGTGGATGCGCTGGATGCCGAACATGCCGAGCTTCGGCGCCCAGAGGTAGTTCTTCAGATCCCAGGAGTTCCTGGGGAGCGTCTCGCGGGTGAAGCGGCGTCCGGCCTCCAGGACACCTACGCGGTAGCCCTTCTCGGTGAGGCGAAGGGCGGTGACGCTGCCACCGAAGCCGGAGCCGACGACGATGACGTCGTAGTCGTAGGTGTCCTGAGGCACGGGTGCTCCTCGCTGAGTCTCGCGTGCGGGTTGTCTGTGGCTGGTCGCGCAGTTCCCCGCGCCCCTGGGTCGGCTACTTGAACCGGAATGCCTTCATCAGGCGGAGGCTGCGGCTCATGAACGCCGCGTACTTCTCGTCGTCCATGCCCAGCGAGGGGGCCATCGGGAGCAGTCGCTGCTGGGCGATCGTCTGGGCCTCGGTGTACTTGAGGATGCCCTCGGAGCCGTGCCGGCGGCCGAGGCCGGAGTCCTTCATGCCGCCCATCGGGGACTGGACGCTGCCGTAGGCGGAGGCGTAGCCCTCGTTGACGTTGACCGTGCCGGCGCGCACGCGGGAGGCGACCGCGCGGCCCCGCCTGCCGTCCTTCGTCCACACCGACGAGTTGAGGCCGTACGGCGTGGAGTTGGCGAGCTCGACCGCCTCGTCCTCGGTCCTGAAGCGGTAGATCGACACGACCGGGCCGAAGGTCTCCTCGGTGCACACGGCCATCGGCTCGGTGACGCCGTCGAGGATGGTCGGCTCGAAGAAGTACGGGCCGATGTCGGGGCGGGCGACTCCGCCGGTGACGACCTTCGCCCCCTTGGACACGGCCTCCTCCACATGCCGGGTCACGGTCTCCAACTGCCGTTCGCCGACCAGGGAGCCCATGTCGGCGCCGTAGGCGAGGGACTTGCCGAGACGCATGGCCCGGGTGCGGGCGGCGAAGCGGTCGAGGAAGGCGTCCGCGATCGACTCGTGGACGTACAACCGCTCGATGGAGATGCAGAGTTGGCCAGCGGAGGAGAAGCAGGCGCGGACGGCACCGGCGGCGGCCTTCTCGATGTCGGCGTCCTCCAGGACCAGCATGGCGTTCTTGCCGCCGAGTTCGAGGGAGACGCCGACCAGACGGGCGGCGGCGCCCTGGGCGACCTCGCGGCCGGTGCGGGTGGAGCCGGTGAAGGAGACGTAGTCGGCGTGCCGGACGACCTCGGGGCCGACGACGGGGCCCTCGCCGAGGACGATCTGGAAGACCTCGGCGGGCAGCCCGGCCTCGACCAGCAGGTCACGGGCCCACAGGGCGGTCAGGCAGGTCTCCGTGTCCGGCTTCATGACGACGGCGTTGCCCGCGACGAAGGCGGGGAGCGCGTCGCCGACGGACAGCTCCAGCGGGTAGTTCCAGGGGGCGATCTGGCCGACGACACCGCGCGGGTGGCGCAGTTCGGTGACCTTGGTGAGGGTGGGCACGGCCCCGGTGTGCCGCTTCGGCCTCAGATAGGCGGGCGCCTTGCGGCCGTAGTGCCGGGCCGCCACGGCGACCGCCTGCACCTCCTCATGCGCGTGCAGTCGGGCCTTGCCGGTCTCCAGTTGGATGAGGTCGAGGACCTCCGCCTGGCGCTCCAGGATCAGGTCGTGGAAGCGCAGCAGGACGGCCGCGCGCTGCCGTACGGGGGTCTGCTCCCACACCGCCTGCGCCCGGCGGGCCGCGTCGAAGGCCTTCTCGACGTCCTCGGGGGTGGACTCGGGCAGGTCGGCCAGCTTCTCGCCGGTGAACGGCGTGTGGTTGGCGGTACGGCCGGACCCGGTCACCCCCTTGGTGAGCTGGGCGACCAGCTCCGGGGTGACCACGTCGGCCGCGGTACGGGCGCCCTCCGGGGCGGGGGCGAGGGGGTTCGTGCCGGTCTTGGCCGGGGCCTGCGCGTCCGTCATGAGCCGCAGGGTATTCGGGACGGGGCGCTTTGGGTACCCGTCGGTAACAGGCGTTCACGGAGTACACACACCTTGCCAGTGATCACTGGCGATGAATGTGCTGATCAGGAGGTTGGGTGGGGATGATCAGCCGCGCTCGGGTTTTTTCTGGAGCAGGAGGCCGAGGGCGGAGAGGGCGGTGAGACGACGGGGTTCGTCGGCCGTGGAGGTGGGGGTGGAGTGCGGGAGGTCGGCGAGTGCGTGCGTAGGGGCGCGTGTGGGGGCTTCCGAGGCCGGAGGCGCAGCGGCCGTCTGCACGGTCTCCTGCGGTGAGGCGGACGTCTCCGTGGCCCAGGCCGGCGGCTTCGTCCCGGCGACCTCGGCCAGCACCTCGGCGGCCTCCTCCGCGGTGGGCCGGGCCTCCGGTTCGGGGGCGAGGAGCCGCTCGACAAGCGCACCGAGGGGGCCGGATGTGAGGGAGTCGGCCGCGTCGGCCGCCACGGCCGAGCGCAGCAGCGCACCCAGGGACCACAGGTCGGAGGCGGGCCCCGCCCCGCGCCCCGAGCCGCACTCCGGGGCGACGAACCCGACGGCGGCCTCATGGACGTTGCCCCGCCCGGAGGCGCCGATGCCGAAGTCGGTCACGACGACCCGCTCGCCGTCGGCTCCGAGGAGGACGTCGGAGGGCTTCAGGTCACGGTGGACGATACCGACGCGGTGCGCGGCGTGCAGCGCGCCGAGGACGGCGAGCCCGATCCGGGCGGCCTCGGGGGCGACCAGCGCCCCGCGCGCGGCGAGAGCGGCCTCCAGGGATTCGCCCTCCACCAACTCCATAACGATCCACGGTAGTTCGCCTTCGAGGAGTACGTCATGGATGGTGACGGCCGCCGGATGGTCGACCTGTGCCGCGGCTCGCGCCTCGTGCGGCAGCCGGTGCACGGCCCGCCGCCGCTCCTCGTCAAGCGGATCCCCGGTCAGGCGGGGCTCCTTGACGGCGACGTACCGCTCGTCCTGCTCGTCCCGAGCCCGCCACACCGTGCCGCCCGGCCCGGTGCCGATCCGCTCGACGAGCCGGTACCGCCCACCGATCAGCCGTCCGTCGAGCGGGAGTTCGCCGTCTTCACTCATGGCACATGAGTACCGTGCGCGTCATGCCCTTGTCTAAGCGGCGGGCTCAGACACCGGACTCCGGCTGACGCAGCCGGATGAGCGCGTCGTCGTCCCGGCTCCCGACCGGCATACGGACGACGGTCCCCTGAAAGGTCTCGTACGGCCACCCCTCAGTGCTGTCGGGCTCCGCGCCGACCCCCGTCACCATGCCGCGCAGGATCCACCCCGGCCCGTCGTGACCCAGCACCCGCACGGTCTGACGGTCCTTGCCGGCGGGTCCCTGGATCCGCGCGACGGCCTGGAGTTCGTGCCCCGCCGGTCCGACACGCTCCTCCGCGGAACCGCCTCGCCTACGAATCGAACGGGCCAGATCCTCCCGGACGGTCGCCCAGCAGGTGTCTCCGAGCGCGCGGAACGCCTGGAGCTGGATCGCGGTCCGGCCGCGGACGAGGGTGACACCGGCGAGGGAGCCGTCCCCGTGCGACGGCATCAACTCGACCTTCAACCCGGGCTCCGTCGGCACCAACAGGCCCCCGAGATCGACCAGTTCGCCACTCCGCGGCCGACGGTCGTCCCTCTCGTCCCACGGCCCGACGACAAGGCAGCTCTCCTCCGCGGCCTCCAGCAGGGCGTCCACCTCTTCCGCGGACAACGACTCCTCGGCGATCACGGAGACCAGCAACTCCAGCAGCCGGTCGAGGGTGATCAGGTCGCGGCGGGAGGTCTCCGGGGCCGCGTCCCCCAGCAGGCTCCTCATCACCAGCTCCGCCTCTTCCGCGCCCAGTCCGGACACCGGACGTCCGAGACCGGTCCGTCCGTCCTCCTCCCGCAGCCTGAGGAGTACCTGAAGCACGACCAGCAGCACCCGCCCCGCGGTCATCCGATCCCCAACCGCGAACTCGGCCCGCTCCACGCTCGCTTGAGAGAGAAACCCGTCGCGCCGGTACTGCGTGAGAACGGCCAGCGCCGCCCTGCTCGCGTCCCCCATGGCACCGCCTCCTGAGCATCCGGGTCAGTGCTGAACACACTCCGTGTCGCCCCGGCCGAGCGTGCCCGGCCGGGCGGCGGTCAGGGAGACCCGTCGCCCGGCCGGGAACCGGTTTCAGACGTCGACGCCGCCCCCTTGCAGCGCCGCGAGCTGGGTGGCGGTGAGCACACCGGCGAACGTGTGCAGGTCGTCGACCTCGCCCGCGAGGTGGTCGGTGCCACCCTCCGCGGTGAGGGTGCGTCCGACCTGAAGGTCGCCGGTGGGCGCCCAGGTGTCGAGACCCGTCACACTCGCCGTGTCGGCGGCGTAGCTGTCGCCGGCGTACAGCCGCAGTTGGTCGGTGCTCTCGTCGTAGACCACCGCCAGGCTCTGGTCGCCCTCGGGCACGTTCGTGTCGAGCGGCGCGCTGACCGTCGTCGTGGGCGCGTCGGCCCGGTCCTCGTGGGCCACCACGGCCTGCCAGGTGCGCGAGGCGGCGTCATAGCGGAGGGTGAACAGGTCGGTGTGCTCGCCCGGCTGGGACACCACCGTCATGTCGCGGGCGGGGGTGTCCTCGGTGAGACGCACGTGCAGGGCCACCGAGAAGCCCGCGTCGGTCGGAGTGAGCGCGGTCGGCGTGGTGGCGTAGTCGCCGTCGCCGTCGAGCAGCAGGTCGCCGTTGCCCACCATCGGGTAGGTCACCGGTGTGCAGTCGGGGTTCCAGGGGCAGTCGTCCGTGGCCGCGTAGACCGACGCGTCGCCCGCCAGGGTCAGCGGCGCCCCGCCCGCGTAGGCCGGGCTCTTCCCGTCGGTCGCCGACTCCAGGTCCCAGTAGCCGAGGCGCTGGGTCCGGCGGGTGGCCGTCGCGGCGATCTCCCCGGGCACGAACACGCGGTCCCAGACGTTCACATCGGTGAGCAGTCCGTTCCAGTGACCCCCGTGGCCGTCCGCGCCCAGCCGCAGCGCGCCGGTGCCGCCCGGGGCGACGGCGCCCACGACCGTGCCCACGGACACCCCGTCGACGTACAGGCTCGCCGTCCTCTGCTCGGCGTCGTACACACCGGTGAGGTGCGCCCACTCGCCCTCCTCCGGGGCACCGCCGGTCACGCGGATGGTGTCGCCGCCGTCCGGGGTGGGCAGTTCGAAGAGGTAGGCCGAGCCGCCGACCGTGCCCAGCGAGAACCCGGTGTGGCTGACGGCGGTCGTGGACGCGTCGAGGTGGTCCGGGCGCACCCAGGCGTCGACCGAGAAGGTCCCTGCGAGGTCCGCCGAGGTGTCGAGACTCGCGTACGCCCCGTCCGTCCCGTCGAAAGAGGCGGCCGAGGATACGCCGGTGCCGGAGGGCCCGGGGGCACCGAGGCCGACGCCGGGGCCGTTGACCGCGCCGGACTGGCTGTCGGGGTCCCAGTGGGTGACGGCCGGGCGGCCGTCCTGGACCAGGACGTAGTGGGTGGTCCGGGCACTGATGTGGCCCGCGGAGTCGACCGCCTCGACCTGGAGGTAGGTCGGCCCCTCCCTCTGCGGCATCCAGCCCAGCGAGACGGCCGCGCCGGGCTCGGGTGCCGGCAGGATCCGCGTCGTGCTGCCGAGCCACGTGTAGCGGTACTCCACCACGTCGTCGGACGCCGAGTCGATCACGAACGTGCCGTAATGACCCACGCCGTCATGCCAGTTGTCGTCGTCCGGGTACTCCATCGACGTGACGACGGGGGCCGCGGGCGCCTCGTCGTCCTCGGCCGTGGCCACGCCCCCTGCCCCACCGACGGCGAGCAGGGCGACAGCGCCCACCGTCACCGCACGCTTCCACACGTACTGTCTCAACATCCCTCCCCAAAAACGGACCCCGTTGGCCCCAGAGGAGGATGACCTTAACTTCCGGCACTGACAACGGAATTGCCGCGCGGCCGCACCGCCCTCAGAGCCGATCCACCCCCAGATTCGCGATGGCCGTGCGGGCCACCTCGCGGCCCCGCTCCGTGAAGTCGCCCTTGCCCGGGTAGCTGATGGTGAGTTTGTACATGTCGCCGGTGGTGGTGCGGTAGTAGAAGATCTGGAGTTCGCGCGGGCGGGGGTGCTGGCTGTCGGTGGTGTTGTACGTGACGGTGTTCCTGGCGGCCTTGCGGCCCTCGTACGTCTGGTCCTCGGGGCGGGTCCTCGGCGCCTCCGGCATGCTGAGGTCGTACTCGCCGCTCTCCTTGAACCGGCTGTCGTCGTCGTACATCTCGGCCGCCGCGGAGCCCGCGATGTTGTTCGCGGTGTCCTCGGCCTTCCGCTCCAGGCGCAGGCCGATCCAGATGCTGCCGCTGTGGTCGGTGTAGGTGATCCAGTGGGTCTTGTCCGTCTTCCGGTCGGGCGTGCCGGGCTCGTAGTCCTTCGGCACCGCCAGCGTCGCGGCCACGTCCTTGGTGTGCTTCTTCGTCCAGGTGTCGGGCAGCGGGCCCGCGAAGGGGTCCGCGATCACCAGGTACGACGCCACCGCCGCCGCGACCACCGCCGCGCCGAGTCCGAGCCACGCCTTGCGGCCCAGCCGGAGCCCGCCGGCCGCCGGCACCTCCACGGTCCGCACGATCTGGGTGGGCTCCGGGACGGGCGGATGGGCGGTGGCCTCCAGCAGCGCCCTCACCTGCGCGGCGTTCGGGCGGCGTGCCGGGTCCTTCTGGAGGAGGCCGTTGATGGCGTCGGCGAGCGGGCCCTGCGCCGCGGCCGGCGGCGCGGGCGTGGCGTTGAGGACGGACTGGAGGGTCGCGGGCGTGTTGCTGCGGCGGAACGGCGACACGCCCTCCGTCGCCGCGTACAGGACCACGCCCAGGGACCAGAGGTCGGAGGCGGGACCGGGACGCTGGCCCAGCACCCGCTCGGGGGCGATGAACTCGGGTGAGCCGACGAAGCCCCCGGTGTCGGTCAGACTGGTCTCGCCCTCGATCTGGGCGATGCCGAAGTCGGTGAGGACGACCCGGTCGTGCCGGCCGAGCAGGACGTTGTCCGGTTTCACATCCCTGTGCAGGATGCCCGCCGCGTGCGCTGCCTCCAGCGCGCCCAGCACCTCCAGGCCGATTCTCGCCGCTTCCCGCGCCCCGAGCGTGCCCTCCTGCAACGCGTCGCCCAGCGAACGGCCCTGCACCAGCTCCATCACGATCCACGGCCGGCCGTCCACGACCGCCACGTCGTGCACGTTCACGACGGCGGGATGGTCGAGCCGGGCCGCGGCCCGCGCCTCCCGCCGCATCCGCTCGAAGGCGTTGCCCTGTTCGCGTTCAGGAAGATGCTCCGGGACGCGCGGCTCCTTGACGGCCACCTCGCGGTCCACCGTCTCGTCCTTGGCCCGCCACACCGTGCCCATGCCACCGTGGCCGAGCTTGGCGAGCAGCCGGTAGCGGCCCGCGACGAGCCGGCCGACTCCCGGCTCCGGCTGACGGGGCCGGGGAGGTTGCAGAACATAACTCGTCGTCTCGTCGGACTCGTGGCCGACTCCCCCGCTGCTGCTCATGGGTTCATCCATATCGCGCCAAGTACGCGGGCATCCAGAGGTGACGCGTTCCGGTCACACACCCGTGACGTATCCCTACCGTGTCGTGAAGGTGGCGACGGCCACGTCGAAGTGCGCCCTGGCCTCCCGCGCCTTCCCGACCGGCGCCGACACCCAGACGTCGTACAGCCGCCCGTTCTCCTCCCAGCACACGTCGTAGGTGTGCCGGGCGCCCTCGGCCGTGCTGAAGCCGTCCCAGGTGAACTCCCAGAAGGCGGCGGGGTGTCCGCGGTGCGTGAGGGAGGTGACCCGGCCGTCGCGGTAACCGGGGTTGGCCTCGGGCCCCTTGGCGGCCGCGCGCCGCATCACGCCCAGCGGGCCGCCGGGTTGCGGGTCGGTGACCTTCACACCGAGGCGGAAGGTGTCCCCGGACGACAGGTAGAAGACCCGCTCCCCCTGTGGCTCGCGCCGGAACCCGTCGGGCACGGCGAGCGCGTACCCGGCGGGGTCCTCGACGGCGCGGTACCCGGAGGGGGCGGAGGGCAGGGTCCCGCTGGGCGTGGGCCGCGCGGAGCCGCTCGCGGACGTCCCGGGTCGCGCGGAGCCGCTCGCGGACGTCCCGGGCGTCGAACTGCCCGCCGCCGCGGGGTCGTCCCGCCAGCCCGGGTCCAGCAGCAGCACCGCCGCCGACACCCCCGCTCCCGCCAGCACGGCGACCAGCAGCGCCGCCGCGAGCACGCCCCGCCTCGACCGCGCCGGCGCCCCGAGCCCGCCGCTCCGCGACCGCTCCGGCGCCGGGGACCGCCGTAGCGGGAGATCCCGCTGGGTCGGCGTGCGGGTCCCGTCGGACACCGGGCGCGGCGGCATGCGGCCGGTCGCCAGGAAGGTCCGCAGCATGCGCTCGGCCGCCACCGCGTCCAGCCGCCGCTCGGGATCCCGCTCCAACAGGCCCCGTACGACCGGAAGGAGGGGCGCGGCCTGCGCGGGCGGCCGGATCTCGTCGATGACGACGGCGTGCAGGATGCCACCCAACGAGTCGCGCCGGAACGGCGATTCACCGCTGAGGGCGGTGCACAGCAGCGCGCCCAGGGACCACAGGTCGGCCTCCGGGCCGGTCCTGACCCCGGACATCCGCTCGGGCGCGGTGTACTCGGGCGAACCGACGAAGGAACCCGTCTCGGTGAGGGTGGTGGCGCCCGCGACCTGGGCGATGCCGAAGTCGGTGAGGACGACCCGCCCGGTGCCGGACTCGACGAGGACGTTGGCGGGTTTGATGTCCCGGTGCAGCACCCCGGCCGCGTGCGCGGCGCGCAGGGCGCTCAGCAGGTCGGCGCCGATCCGCGCGGCCTCGGCGGCGTCGACAGGGCCGTGCGCGGAGATCCGGTCGGCGAGGGAGCCGCCGTCGATCAACTCCATGACGATGTAGGGCCGTTCGTCCTGCTCGACGACGTCGTGGACCACCATGATGTGCGGATGGCTCAGCCGCGCCACCGCGCCGGCCTCGCGCAGGGTGCGGTCCCGCTGGAGCCGGGCGTCCTCGGCGGAAAGGGTCTCGTCGAGGGGGATCTCCTTGACGGCGACCTGCCGGCCGAGCAGTTGGTCGGTCGCCCGCCACACCACGCCCATCCCGCCGCGCCCGATCCTCGCCTCCAGGCGGTAACGACCCGCGATCACACGGAAGGTGTCCCCCTCGGTCCCCATGCGTCCCATGATGCAGCGCCGGACGGAGCCCTTCCGGGACGCTGACCGGCCAAGTAGGGGCTCGTTCACGCCCAAGAGTGCCCATTCCCAGCCATGCCCAGTTTCCGAAGGGACGCAAAGTATGGCAAATCATCAGGACATACGCGCGATATTCGGCAAACCGGGTGCCTGGAATCAGGCTGTCATGTGAATCATGGAAGCCCTACTGTTCCGCCCATGGGAAACACATGGAAGCGCCTTTCCGTCACGAGTGTCGCAGCGGTGGCCATATTCGCCACGAGCACGGTGACCAATGCCAGCGCGGCGAGTGGCGGCGCCTCGTGCTCCACGAGCGGCGCGACGGGAAGCATGACGTTCACCAATTGGTCAAGCAATTACGTGGACATCAGCGGTTGGGTCAAGGACACCGCTGCCGATGGCCACCATGTGGCCATTCAGCTCATCTCCACGAACAGCCTTCCCAATGTGACCTACTGGCCCTGGCGACACGAATACGACGGGAACGGCGCAACCCTCTCCTTCACCACTCACGCGTCGACCACCGACGGTTCACTCCGCGACGTCGGCGTGCACGTGGCGGTCTGGGAAGGCGATCACATAGTCGGCGGTCTCACGTGCTCGGACTGGGCCTGATTTCCCGCACGGCCATCTGATCCACCGTCACGGTCCTGTGCGGCGGAGCTCCTGTACGGAGTTCCACCGAAAACGTGATGCCCTCACCGCTTCGCTTCGCCCTCTTGCCAGCTCCGCAGGATCCAGTCGAACTCCTTGCGGGTGGTGGCCCAGTCGGCGGCCGGCGAAGCCGCGTATATGGCGTACTCGGTGCCGTCGCGTTCCATGAACCCGACATCGATGGCGCGGTAGGGAGCTGCAAAGTAATGCGGTGGGTCCTTGGCCAGCGCATTCCACGTGTACTCCCAGCGCGCGCCCGGCAGGTCGCGAAAGAGCGCCTTCTTGAGGCTCAACTGCGTGTAGTTCCGCAGCCCTGAGATCTGCGTCTCCAGGTTGCTCAGGTGCGCGTACGAGGAGGCGAAGTCCGGGGCGGTGTCGACGGCGACGCGCACGAGGTGTTTGCCCTGGTCGGGCGAGTAGTCGACCTGCGTGAGGCCGTCCTGGTCGATGGAGATGGACCGCTTCCATCCCTTGGGCAGGTAGACGGTGAAGCCCGCCGGGTCGTTGTGGCGCTGCCAGTCGGCGGGAACCCCGCGCTGGCCGCCCGACTCGGTCGGAGTGGCGCTCGGAGTCTGCGAGGCGGACCCGGCGTCGGCGGAGCTGTCCGTACCGAACTGCCGCGACGCGACCGCGGCACCCACGCCGGCGATCACCGCGAGGGCGGCGACCAGGGCGAACATGCCCAGGCGGTACCGCTTGCGCCGCACAGGCGCGGCCGTGACCGGAGGATAGGGCGTGGCAGCGGCCGTCTGCACCGCCCGGGTTCCGGTACCGGTGCCGGTGCCGTAGGTCGCGCCTTCCGTCTCGTACCGCATCGGCCCCGTCGGCACGTACACCTGCGCAGCAGCCGATCGCCGTCCCTCCGCCGCCTCGGCGAGCATCTGCTCGGCATGCGCCGAACTCGGCCGGTCGGCAGGGTCCTTGCGCAGCAGCGCGGTGAGTACGGGCCCCAGCACGCCGGCGTTGACCGGCGCGGCGGGCTCCTCCTCGACGACCGCCTGCATGGTGCCGATCGGCGAGGTGCGGCGGAACGGCGACCTGCCCTCGACCGCCGTGTACAGCGTCGCGCCGAGCGCCCACAGGTCGGAGGCCGCGCCCGGGTCATGGCCGCGGATCCGCTCGGGGGCGAGGTAGTCGACCGAGCCGACGACCTCTCCGGTGCGGGTGATCGTCGTATCGCCCTCGATCTGGGCGATGCCGAAGTCGGTGAGGAGCACCCGGCCGTCGTGCGAGAGGAGGACGTTGCCGGGCTTCACATCGCGGTGCAGGACCCCGGCTGCGTGTGCCGCCCGCAGGGCGCGCAGCACCCACAGACCGATCCGCGCGGCCTCGGCCGGCTCGATACGTCCCTCGGCCTTGACCGCGTCGGCCAGGGAGCGGCCCTCGATCAGCTCCATCACGATCCACGGGCGAGCGTCATGGTCGAGTACGTCGTGCACGGTGACGACGGCGGAGTGATTGATCCGGGCAGCCGCACGGGCCTCTGCACGGGTGCGGTGGAGCAGCCGCTCCTGGTCGCTCTCGGACACATAGAGCGCGGCCGTCAACTCTTTGATGGCGACGGCCCGGTGCAGCACCTCGTCATGGGCACGCCATACACGCCCCATGCCGCCACTGCCGATGGTGTCGGCGAGCCGGTAGCGCCCCGCGAGGAGCAGGCCCTGCATCTGATTCACGTTTCCCCGCAATGCTCTTGACCCCGTCAGACTAAGGACCGGCCCGCGCCGAGGGGAACCAGGGGGGCGTCAAGGAGACCTCACTGTGACGGTTGTCGCTTCCGCGAAGTACGAGTGAACCCGGGCCGCCGGAACGGCGTCCGTCAGCCCGTCACCTCGTACGTGGCCGACGCCTGCTCGTACAGCCGGGTCACCTCGTCCCGCTCCGCCTCCGGCCCGCGCACCTGCACCACGTGGTACTTCCCGCCGATCAGGATGGCCACATTGCGCACGTACAACTCGCGCCCGTCGTCGCCGGTCCAGGTGAACTGCCCCTCGGCCATGCTCCTGGTGCCCACCTGGATCGACTTCAGCCCGGTGGCGGTGGCCCAGCTCGAGTCGCGGTACGGCTGGAGCTCGGGCTCCTTCTCGCGCTGGTAGACCATCGGGTCGCCGCCGTTCGCGGCCGAGGTGTCCCGCCCGGGTACGACGATCAGCTCGAAGTTGCCCTGGGAGTACACGATCTGGCCGCGGCCGTTGCGCGGGCTGCGGTCCCAGCCGTTGGCCACGGCGATCGCGAAGCCCTCGGCGTCCTTGCGCAGGGTGAAGCCGTCGGCGACCTCGGGCCCGGCGGTCTGGGTCTCGGCGGCACCGCTGGACCCGGACGCCTCGGGGCTCGTCTGCTCGGGCCGCGGTTCACCGCTGGGCTCCGGGGACTGCGGGGGGTCGGCCTGGCTGGTGGAGCCCGTCCGCTCGGCAGCACCCTCGTCCCGGTCCGTCTTCGGCATGAAGTACATGGCGTACGCGATCGCAGCGGCCATCACCAGCAGGATGAGCAGCAGCAGAATGCGGCCGAGGCGGCGCGGGGAGGGGGCGGCCTCCTCCCGGGCCCGCTTGTGCCGGCCGTGCGTCGCGGGCAGGCCGGCACGCCGCCTGCGCACCAACTCGCCCCGGCGGCGCACGATCGGCAGCCGGCTCGCGTCCACGGGCGGGGCGGCGACGACATGGGCGCCGGCCTCCGGCTCGGGCGCGGACCGCACCAGCGAGCGCAGCCAGCCGCGCAGTTCCTCGAACTCCAGCCGCTCGGTGGGGTCCTGGCGCAGCAGCGACTCCACGACCGGCCGCAGCGGTCCGCACTCCTCCGCGAAGGCGGGCGGCTCGGCGCACACCAACTGCACCAGCTCGGCGGTCGACTCCTCGGGATAGGGCGCGTGCCCCTGGACCGCCCGGAACAGCAGCGCCCCGAGAGCCCACAGGTCGGTCGCGGGCCCGATGGGCGCGGCGAGCTGCCAGTTCTCGTGCACCGGACCGGCCTGCTCCGGCGCCCACCGCTCGGTGACGGGCCCCACCACGGCCATCCGGGCCTGCCGTGCCCGCTCGGCGGCCAGCGCGGTGGCGGGCCCACGGCGGGGCGGGGCGTCGCTCGGCGGAAGGTCCTCCCAGCGGGCGGGCGCCGGCACCTGGTCGGCCGGCGGCACAGCGCCGAGAGCGGGCACCGCGTCCATGGGCGCCGCAGCCGCACCCGCACCGCGCGGCACGGCCCCGTGCCAGGGGGTCGGGCGTACGCCGTAGGGGTCGGCTATCCGCCCCGGCGCCCCGGCACCGGGGACCTGCTCGACCCCGTCCCCCGCCGGGTACGGCGGCTGCGCGAGACCGTTGCCCGAGGGATACGGCGACTGCGGCACCCCGCTCCCCGCCGGGTACCGCGGCTGCTCCAGCCCTTCGGCCGGGTACCGCGGCTGCTCCAGCCCGTTGCCCGACGGATACGGCGGCTGCGCCAGGCCGTTGGTCTGTACGGCGGGGTCGGCGCTCCGGGTGCGTGCGGCGGGGTCGTCCTCCGGTGCCGGGCGGGATCCGGGCAGGGCGGCCCTGCCGCTCTGCGCCTCCTGGACCCGGGCCGCGGCCCGGGCGCCCGCGCGGTACGCGGCGATCGCCCCGGCCCGCGCCGCCCGGACGTCCGTACCGCCGTCGGGTTCCCTGCGGACCAGCTCGGCCGACGCCCCGCTGCCGTTCGCCGGCTCCACACCCGCGCTGGGCAGTCCACGGGCCTCCCGCGCCTCGATCGCGGCCCGCCGGGCGGCCTCGGGGTCACCGCCACCGAAGGTGACCGCACCGGCCGGTCCCGGTCCGGCGCTCTGGGCGCCCAGTCCGAAGGCCGCACCGGCACCGCCGTTCCCGGGGGCCGTGCGAGCGCCGGGCACCCCGGGGCCACCAGCCCTGCCCACGGGTCCGAGTCCGCCGGCCGGGGCCGTCGACTGCCCGGGAACCGGGTGCCCGCCAGGTCCTCCGCGTCCGTCGGGCCCGCTGCCGGGACGGTCCTGCACCCCGGCCCCGAACTCCCCGTCCCCGGCGCCCCATTCACCCGCCTCGGCCGGCACCGGGTCGTAGCCGCACAGTGCCTCCTCGGCCGCGCCGACCGCGAGGCCGGTCAGCATGACCCGGCCGTCGTCGCAGACCAGCACGGTGCGGGCGGTGATGTTGCGGTGCACCCAGCCGTGCGCGTGCAGCACCCGCAGGGCCATGAGCACGTCGGAGGCGACCTCGGCCGCCCGGTACGGCGACAGCGGCTTCTCCGCGAGCAGGGCCGCCAGCGACCGCGCGGCCACCAACTCGCTGACGATCCACAGCGAACCGCCCTCGGCGAACACGTCGAAGACCTGGTCGAGGCGCGGATGATCCGGGATCCGGGCGGCGGCCTGCGCTGCCTCGACGGCCCTCCGCACGGCGGGTTCGGTGGGCCGGCGTGCACCGCGCCGCCCCGGGGTCCGCCGCGCACCCTGGGGTTCCCGGGCGGTGAACCCGTCGGGCAGTCCCTCCGCGTCGAGCACCTCGGCCTCGACGACCTCGGGCAACGGGACCTGCCTGACCAGGACTTCCTGTCCGCTGTAGGTGTCGAAGGCGCGGCTCTCGGTGAGTTCGTACTCGTCGGACGGGGGCAACGGCAGGCGGTAGCGGTCGGCGAGCACCCGACCCGCATAGTCGTCCACGTTGCCTCCCCCGGCCGCCCGGTTGGTCAATTCCGTTCGCCTAGTGGCCCGTTCCACACCCGAACCCGGCTGCGGACCGTCCACGAACACTCACGATACGTGCCGGAGGCAACCCGCAAAGAGGGGATTCCATATCTCAGGGCTCAAACACATGACCGTTTACCGCCCCGCGCCTCGCGACTTCGGTTCGAAGGTGCCGGCGAGCGTCTGCCATGTGTCCTTGCGCAGTTCAGTGCCCCAATTCGCGGCTTTCGCGGTGTACATCAAGGCATATCCGAGATGGTCGTTGACGACGAATCCCCGGTCGATGGTCCGGTACTTCGTCCCGCTCTCCACATAGGTGAACTCCCAGTCGGCCGTGTTCCAGCCCCGGTAGTCCACCTCCGCTATTCGGATCCTGGTGTACTGCGAGCGGCGCATGCCCTGCTCCTGGTTCTCCCAGTCCGCCACCGGGTCACCCTTGGGCGTGCTGGTCCAGGCGACGAGCAGCTTCTGCCCGTCGGGGCCGGTGAACCGGTCGCCCGCGGAGCTGCTCGTCTGGAACTTCCATCCCTCGGGCAGCCCGATCCGGTACCCCTGGCTCCCCTGGTGCGTCGAGGCCACCGCCGCGCCACCGGAGGAGTTCCCCGAACCGGAGGACCCCTCCGAACTCCGGCCGCTCTCCTCCGCGCCCGGCGTGTTGGAGGACCCCGCGCCCGGCTCCTGGGAAGCGGACCCGGAGCTGGACCCTTCGGTACGGGTGCCCCCGCTCTTGTCCTCCTTGGTGCCGGCGCTGTCGCTCGCGCTCGCCGTCACCTTGGTGCCGCCGCCCTTCGCCCCGTCACTGCCGTCGTCCCCGTCGAGCGTGAGGGCCAGTACGACACCGATGACCGCCAGCGCCACGACCACCGCGATGATCACCAGCGTCCGCCGCGGCACCACGTCGGTCAGCGGCGCCCGGGGCACCGGCCTCGGCGCCAGGTCCGGCGGCGGTGTCATCACGGGCCATCCCGAACTCCGCCCGCCCGAGGCCGCGTCGGTCTGCCGCGTCTGCCCGTCCCGGACCCCGGCCGCCCCGCTCGAAGCCGACGCCGCTGTCGAGGCCGCCGCCGCGGTGCTCTTCCCCTGCGACCCGGTGGTCGCGGAAGAGCCCGGAGAAGTCGCAGAAGCCGGAGAAGCCGCGGAGGCCGGAGTCGCCGAAGGCCCGGAGGCCTGGGCAGGCACCTTCCCGCCGACCGAACCCGAAGCTGACGCACCCGAAGCCGGCGCACCCGTCGCTGCCGCACCCGAACCCGTCGTACCGCCCCCGGACTTGGCCCGGGACGCGGCCGCGGACGTCGCCGCCGCCCCGGCGGCCTTGCGCACGGAACGCAGCGCCCCGCGCAGCTTCTCCGCGCCCGCCCCCGCGCGCTCCTGCGGCTGCGCCGGCAACGGCACCACCCGGGTCGCGTCGCCCGCCGGCTCCGGCTCGGCCTTCTTGGGGTCGGGCCCGTGGATCACCGCGGTGAGCATCGCCCGCGCGCGGCTGTCGTCGATCCGCTGGGCCGGGTCCTTGGTGAGCAGGCCGTAGATGACGTCCTTGAGCGGACCGGCGTTCTTCGGCTCCTCCAGCGGCTCGGTCATCACCGCGGTGAGCGTCGCGATCGCGGAGCCCCTGTCGTACGGCGGGGCGCCCTCGACCGCCGCGTACAGCAGTCCGCCGAGCGACCACAGGTCGGCCGCGGGGCCCGGCTTGTGCCCACGGGCCCGCTCCGGGGAGATGTAGGAGGGCGCGCCGACCAGCATGCCGGTGGAGGTGATCGACGGGTCGCCCTCGACCTGCGCGATGCCGAAGTCGGTGAGCACGACCCGGCCGTCCTCGGAGATCAGCACGTTGGACGGCTTCACGTCCCGGTGCAGGATGCCCTCGCGGTGCGCGGACCTGAGCACGTCGAGTATCGCGAGGCCCACCTCCGCCGCGCGCTTGGGCTCCAGCAGCCCGTCCTCCCGGATGACCTCGGCGAGCGACTTGCCCTCGACGAGCTCCATCACGATCCACGGCCGGTCGTCCTCGTCGACCACGTCGTACACGGTGACCGCGCTGGTGTTGCGGATCCGCGCGATCGCCTTGGCCTCACGCAGCGTGCGCGTGATCAGCCGGCGCTTCTCGTCCTCGTCGATACTGGACGGGAACCGGAGTTCCTTGACGGCCACCGTCCTGCCCAGGGTCTCGTCCTCGGCGCGCCACACCGTGCCCATGCCTCCGCGGCCGAGCACTCCTCCCAGCCGGTACCGCCCGGCGAGGAGACGCTCGCTCTCGTCCTGCCGGGATGCTCCCGCCCGCTCCGCGTCCGACATGCGTCCCCTCATGAACCCGCCCTGACAGAGCCTCCATTGTCCCTCACCCGACAAGTGCCCGACGCCTCAGGGTGCCCCTGACTTCGCCTCGCCCGCGGCACGGCCCGGCGAGGTCGGCGCACAGGTCCCGCCGGCCCACGGCCACCCTCGACGCACAGTTCCCGCCCGCTCACAGCTACCGCACCTCCCTGAGTCACCGACCGGCCTTCGCCCTCCTTCTTCCAGGTGCCCCCGGGGGGCCCTCTCACCCACCGCCGGCCAACCTCCGGCAGCACGGCACGCATCCTCCACAGATCCGCCGCACGGCCAGGTGACACGGCAGCTCCGCGAGCCTGCATGATGGCCCTGACAAGGGAGGATCCGGGATGACGCCACTTCGGGCACTACTGGCCCTCCCGGTCGCCCTGGTCCTGCTCGCCCTGGCCCCGGCGGCATCCCCGGCCCCCGCGGCACCCCCGCCCACCGACGCGTTGCTACCGCTGCTGGTCGCGCGGGGCGGCGCTCCCGCCGCGGCACTCCTCGCCCGGGAGCCGAGCGGCACCCGCTACGCCGAGGCGGGTCCGGGAATCGCCCGCGCCGACCACTTCCGCGCCGGCAGCGTCACCAAGACCTTCATCGCGACGGTCGTCCTTCAACTGGCCGCGGAACACCGGCTGAAGCTGTCCGACACGGTGGAGCAGCACCTGCCGGGCCTGGTGCGCGGAGCGGGCAACGACGGTCGCGCGCTGACCCTGCGCGCCCTGCTCACCCACACCAGCGGCCTGCGCGACTTCACCACCGACACCCGGGGCCTGGTCCCCCTGACTCCCCTTCAAGCCGTCCGTGTCGCGCTCACCCACCCTCCGGCCGACCGCGGCCGCTACTCCTACTCGAACACCAACTACGTCGTGCTCGGCATGGTGATCCAGCAGGTCACCGGTGACTCCTACGCCACCGAGGCCGAGCGGCGGATCATCGCCCCGCTGCGTCTGACGGGCACCTCCTTCCCTGGTTCTCGCGCCTCCCTCCCCTCCCCGCACGGCCGCGCCTACACCACCGCCGGCTCCGACGTCACCGCGCTCGACCCGCGGGTGGCCGGGGCCGCGGGCGAGCTGGTGAGCACCCTCGCCGACCTGGACCTCTTCTACGCTGCCCTGCTCGGCGGCCGCCTGCTGTCCCCGTACTGGCTGCACGAGATGACGGCCACCCGCGCCGCACACGGCCGGTACGGCATGGGGCTGTTCCCGGTGAAACTGCCGTGCGGCACGACGGTGTGGGGACACAACGGCCGGATCACCGGCAGCTATGTGCGCACCGCGGCCACGGTCGGCGGCCGTCGCGTCCTCACCTTCCGTGTGAACACGACGTCGGTGGCGGACCCCGACCTCGAACCGGCCCTGCTCACCGCCGAGTTCTGCCCCCGCACCCCGTAGAACGACCGGGTTCCGAACGGAGATCCCGGCTCACGACACTCGTTCGAGTGATGTCGGTGGTGAGCCGAACCGCAGCCCACCACCGGCGAATCGTGGTCCACTGCCGGCGAACCTCGGCCCACCACCAGCGAACCTAGGCTCACCCCGGCAAACCGCGGCCCACCGCCTCGCAGCGCAGGACCAAGAAGGCCCGGCTGTTCGGCGAACCACCGCGCCCTACAACGGCACGATGTCCGGCGCCCCCAGCCGCGCCGCGTCCGCCGTCAGGTCGTCGGGCTGCCGCTGCGACTCGCGCTCCGCCTCCACCCGCTTCTCGTAGTGCTCGACCTCGCGCTCGATCTGGTCCTTGTCCCAGCCCAGCACCGGCGCCATCAACTCGGCGGCCTCACGGGCGGAGCGCACGCCCCGGTCGAAGGTCTCGATGGAGATACGGGTGCGCCGGGTCAGCACGTCGTCCAGGTGCCGGGCGCCCTCGTGCGAGGCGGCGTACACGATCTCCGCACGCAGGTAGTCCTCGGCGGCCTGCAACGGCTCGCCCAGCGTGGCGTCGGAGGCGATGAGGTCGAGGACCTCCTCCGCGAGGCTGCCGTACCGATTCAGCAGGTGCTCGACCCGGACGACATGGAGCCCGGTGCGTGCCGCGATCCGCGCTCGCGCGTTCCACCGCGCCCGATAGCCCTCGGCGCCCAGCAGCGGTACGTCCTCCGTGACGCATTCGGCGACCCGGGTGTCGAGTCCGTGCACCGCCTCGTCGACGGCGTCCTTGGCCATCACCCGGTAGGTCGTGTACTTGCCGCCCGCCACGACGACGAGCCCGGGCACCGGGTGCGCCACGGTGTGCTCGCGGGAGAGCTTGCTGGTGGCGTCCGACTCCCCGGCGAGGAGGGGCCTCAGTCCCGCGTACACCCCCTGGACGTCGTCCCGGGTCAGGGGTACCGCGAGCACGGAGTTCACGTGCTCCAGGAGGTAGTCGATGTCCGCGCTGGAGGCGGCCGGGTGGGCCTTGTCGAGGTCCCAGTCGGTGTCGGTGGTGCCGATGATCCAGTGCCGGCCCCAGGGGATGACGAACAGCACGGACTTCTCGGTGCGCAGGATCAGCCCGGTCGAGGAGTGGATGCGGTCCTTGGGCACGACGAGGTGGATGCCCTTGGAGGCGCGGACGTGGAACTGCCCCCGCTCGCCGACCATCGCCTGGGTGTCGTCGGTCCACACCCCGGTCGCGTTGACGACCTGCTTGGCGCGGATCTCGTACTCGCCGCCCGCCTCGACGTCCTGCACCCGGGCCCCGACGACCCGCTCGCCCTCCCGCAGGAACCCGGTCACCCGCGCGCGGTTGGCGGTCCTCGCGCCGTAGGCGGTCGCGGTGCGCACGAGGGTGGCCACGAAGCGGGCGTCGTCCATCTGGGCGTCGTAGTACTGCAATGCCCCGACCAGCGCGTCCTTCCGCAAGGCGGGCGCGACACGCAGGGCGTGACGGTGGCTCAGGTGCCGGTGCCGGGGCAGCCCCCGGCCGTGTCCCCGGGCCATCGACATGGTGTCGTAGAGCGCGACGCCCGAGCCGGCGTACCAGCGCTCCCAGCCCTTGTGCTGCAAGGGGTACAGGAAGGGCACCGGCTTCACGAGGTGCGGGGCGAGCCGCTCCAGCAGCAGCCCGCGCTCCTTCAACGCCTCGCGCACGAGGGCGAAGTCGAGCATCTCCAGGTAGCGCAGGCCGCCGTGGATCAGTTTGCTGGAGCGGCTGGAGGTGCCCGACGCCCAGTCACGCGCCTCGACCAGCCCCACGGACAGGCCCCGGGTGACCGCGTCGAGCGCGGTGCCCGCACCGACCACGCCCCCTCCCACCACCAGGATGTCCAGTTCGCGCTCGGCCATCGCCGCCAGTGACTCGGCGCGCTGCGCCGGCCCCAGTGTCGCCGTCCTCACCACTGCTGCCTCCCGCTGTAGATCACACCGGTCACCGTCGAGGGCCGGATCTTCTTCGAGGAGTGGCCCGGTCCGTATCCCCCATGCCCAAATTCTGACCGGGTTGCCCGACTTCAGCCACCAGTCGCCCTCAGCCTGTGGATAACTTTCACGGCTGCGCAGAGCGAAGCGCACAACCCCACAGGAAGACACACGGAATCAATCCCGTATTTCGGTCATATTTACTCCTAGTCTGACATTGCGCTCGCTCGTCCAGTCCACAGGGCTTGCGCACCTGTCCCGCTTCGGTTACTGGGAAGGACGGCCCACGCCATGCCCGCAGATCTCGCCGTGATCGGACTCGGTCCCTACGGACTGCCCCTGGCCCAGGCCGCTGTCGCCGCCGGCATCTCCACCCTCGGCTACCGCACCGGCCCCGAGGCCGGCTCCCTCAGCCCCGCCGAACTGCGCCGGATGCTCTCGGGGGGCTTCCGGACGGCAGCGGGCCCGGCCGAACTCGGCCGCGTCCGTACGGCGGTCATCTGTGCGCCGACCCCGGCGGGCCCGGACGGCGGGCTGGACCTGAGCCAGGTGGCGGCGGCCGCCCGCACGTTGAGCACCCACCTGCGTCCGCACACCACCGTCATCCTGGAGTCGCCCGTCCCGCCGGGCACCACCGAGGAGTTCCTGCGCCCGCTCCTCGAAGAGGGCTCGGGCCTGTGCGCGGGCCGCGACTTCCACCTCGCCTACTCCCCCACCCGCGTCGACCCCGGCAACCGCGACTTCACGCCCGCCACCACCCCCAAGGTGATCGGCGGCCTCACGCCCGCGTGCACGGAGTCGGCCGCGGCCTTCTACTCGCGCCTCACCGACAAGGTGGTACGCGCGCGTGGCCCGCGCGAGGCGGAGACCGTCCAGCTCCTGGAGACCAACTACCGCCACGTCAACATCGCCCTCGTCAACGAGATGGCCGTCCTCTGCCACGACCTCGGTGTCGACCTGTGGGACGTCATCCGCTGCGCGGAGACCAAGCCCTTCGGCTTCCAGGCCTTCCGCCCCGGCCCGGGCGTCGGCGGCCACGCGGTCCCCCGGGACGTCAGCAGCGCGGGACGCTCCCTGCGCATGGTCGAACTCGCCCGGCAGGTCAACGACCAGATGCCGCGTTACGTCGTCCAGCGCGCCGCGGCCCTCCTCAACGAGCACGGCAAGTCCGCGCGGGGCGCCCGCGTCCTGCTCCTCGGCGTCACCTACAAGCCCGACCTCGCCGACCAGCAGGCCACTCCCGCCCAGGAGGTCGCCGTACGCCTCATGGAACTCGGCGCCTCGGTCAGCTACCACGACCCCCACGTCCCGTCCTGGAGCGTCCTTGACCGCCCGGTCCCCCGCGCGGACTCCCTCTACGAGGCGGCGGCGGACGCGGACCTGACGATCCTGCTCCAACAGCACCGGACGTACGACCTCCAGGGCCTCTCCGTGAAGGCCCAGCTCCTGCTGGACACACGGGGTGCCACACCGACGGGCGCGGCGCACCGCCTCTGACGCCAAAACGCAGGTGGCTGTGTCGGACCCACCTGTTAATCTCCCCTCACTCGTCGCACAGTCGTGCGCACGCTTCTCTGTTTCACCATTCCGCTCGTTCCATCCCGTGGGGGGATTTCTGTCATGAGCCAGTCAGCTCCACCGCCTGCCCAGCCGCCGGCCCAGCCCGAGCCGGTCGCCGGCAACCCGTACGCGCAGCAGCCGGCCGACGCTCCGTCCGCCCCGCAGCCGGGCACCGTACCCCCGCCTCCGGCACCGGGGCTCCCGTACGGAGCCGTCCCCGCTCCCGCTCCGGTGCGTGACAACCTCGGCCTCGGTCTGGTGGCCGCCTTCGTCGCCGCCGTGGTCGCCGCCGGCGTCTACGGCGCGATCATCGGCCTGACCAAGCACGAGATCGGCTGGGCGGCGGTCGGCGTCGGTTTCCTGGTCGGCCTCGCCGCAGGGCGCCTCGGTGGCCGCAACCCCGTGCTGCCGGTCGCCAGTGCGGTCCTGTCGCTGGGCTCCGTCTACATCGGCCAGCTTGTGGGCGAAGCCATGATCGGCGCCAAGGAGACCCCGCTCAGCTTCAGCGAACTCTTCTTCCAGCACTTCGACATCCTCCAGGAGGCCTGGAAGGCGGACTCCGACCCGCTGACGTTCCTGTTCTTCGCGATCGCCGCGTACGTCGCCTTCACCGGCGCCAAGAAGGCGGCGCACTGACGCTGCCGGTACCGGACGACCCCGGGACACGGAAAGGGCCGGTCACCCCGTCCGGGGTGGCCGGCCCTCGGGCCGTCGTGAGCCCTAGCGCTTGTGCTGTGAGTCCGCGACCGTCACCTCGACGCGCTGGAACTCCTTCAGCTCGCTGTAGCCGGTCGTGGCCATGGCACGCTTCAGGGCGCCGAAGAAGTTCATCGAGCCGTCCGGGATGTGCGACGGGCCCGTCAGGACCTCCTCGATGGTGCCGACCGTGCCGAGGTCGACCTTCTTGCCGCGCGGCAGCTCCTCGTTGACGGCCTCCATGCCCCAGTGGTGGCCGCGGCCCGGCGCGTCCGTGGCGCGGGCCAGCGGGGAGCCCATCATCACGGCGTCCGCGCCGCAGGCGATCGCCTTGGGGAGGTCGCCGGACCAGCCGACACCGCCGTCGGCGATCACGTGCACGTACCGGCCACCGGACTCGTCCATGTAGTCGCGCCGGGCCGCGGCCACGTCGGCCACCGCGGTCGCCATCGGGACCTGGATGCCCAGGACGTTGCGCGTGGTGTGCGCTGCGCCGCCGCCGAAGCCGACCAGGACGCCCGCCGCGCCGGTGCGCATCAGGTGCAGGGCCGCGGTGTACGTGGCGCAGCCGCCGACGATCACCGGGACGTCGAGCTCGTAGATGAACTGCTTCAGGTTCAGCGGCTCGTGCGAACCCGACACGTGCTCCGCCGAGACCGTCGTGCCGCGGATGACGAAGATGTCGACGCCCGCGTCCACGACCGCCTTGGAGAACTGCGCCGTGCGCTGCGGGGAGAGCGCGGCCGCCGTGACCACGCCCGAGTCGCGCACCTCCTTGATGCGCTGCCCGATCAGCTCCTCCTTGATGGGGGCGGAGTAGATCTCCTGGAGGCGGCGGGTCGCGGCGTCCACGTCCAGCCCGGCGATCTCGTCGAGCAGCGGCTGCGGGTCCTCGTACCGCGTCCACAGGCCTTCGAGGTTCAGCACGCCGAGGCCGCCGAGCTCGCCGATGCGGATCGCGGTGGCCGGGGAGACGACCGAGTCCATGGGGGCGGCCAGGAACGGCAGCTCGAAGCGGTAGGCGTCGATCTGCCAGGCGATCGAGACCTCCTTCGGGTCGCGCGTACGACGGCTGGGGACGACGGCGATGTCGTCGAAGGCGTACGCCCGGCGGCCGCGCTTGCCGCGCCCGATCTCGATCTCAGTCACGTGTGTGGCCTTTCCCTGATGCGTTGCAGCGCCTTCCAGTATCCCCGACGGGTACGACAAGGGCGGCCCCGGATGCTCCGGGGCCGCCCTCACGCGCGCGTGGCTGTCAGCAAAGGCTCACTTGCGGCTGTAGTTCGGCGCCTCGACCGTCATCTGGATGTCGTGCGGGTGGGACTCCTTGAGCCCCGCCGAGGTGATCCGCACGAAGCGGCCCTTGGACTCCATCTCGTCGATGGTGGCCGCGCCCACGTAGCCCATGGTCTGGCGCAGCCCGCCGACGAGCTGGTGCAGGACGCTGGAGAGCGGGCCGCGGTAGGGCACCTGGCCCTCGATGCCCTCGGGCACGAGCTTGTCGTCGGAGCCGACCTCGGCCTGGAAGTAGCGGTCCTTCGAGTACGACTTCGCCTGGCCGCGCGACTGCATGGCACCGAGTGAGCCCATGCCGCGGTACGACTTGAACTGCTTGCCGTTGATGAACTGGAGCTCGCCGGGGGACTCCTCGCAGCCCGCGAGCAGCGAGCCCAGCATCACGGTGTCGGCACCGGCGGCGAGCGCCTTGCCGATGTCGCCGGAGTACTGCAGGCCGCCGTCGCCGATCAGCGGGATGCCGGCCGGGCGGGCCGCGAGGGAGGCCTCGTAGATCGCGGTGACCTGCGGGACGCCGATACCGGCGACGACACGGGTCGTGCAGATGGAGCCCGGTCCGACACCGACCTTGATGCCGTCGACACCGGCGTCGATGAGCGCCTGGGCGCCGTCACGCGTGGCGACGTTGCCGCCGATCACGTCGACGCCGACGCTCGACTTGATCTTCGACATCCAGCTCAGGGCGTTGCTGTTGTGGCCGTGCGAGGTGTCGACGACCAGGAAGTCCACTCCGGCCTCGGCGAGCGCCTGGGCCCGCTCCAGGGCCTCGGGGCTGGCGCCGACGGCGGCACCGACGAGCAGCCGGCCCTCGGCGTCCTTGGCGGCGTTGGGGTACTTCTCCGCCTTGACGAAGTCCTTGACGGTGATGAGGCCCTTGAGGACGCCCGATTCGTCGACGAGGGGAAGCTTCTCGATCTTGTGGCGGCGCAGCAGCTCCATCGCGTCGGTGCCGGAGATGCCGACCTGGCCGGTGACCAGCGGCATCGGCGTCATGACCTCGCGCACCTGGCGGCTGCGGTCGGACTCGAAGGCCATGTCACGGTTGGTGACGATGCCGAGCAGCTTGCCGGCCGGGTCGGTGACCGGGACGCCGCTGATGCGGAACTTGGCGCACAGCGCGTCGGCCTCGGCGAGCGTCGCCTCGGGGTGCACGGTGATGGGGTCGGTGACCATGCCGGACTCGGACCGCTTCACCAGGTCGACCTGGTTGACCTGGTCCTCGACGGAGAGGTTGCGGTGCAGCACGCCGACGCCGCCGAGGCGGGCCATCGCGATCGCCATGCGGGATTCGGTCACCTTGTCCATGGCGGCCGAGAGCAGCGGGATGTTGACCCGGACGTTGCGGGAGATGCGGGACGAGGTGTCGACCGCGTTGGGGAGCACTTCGGACGCTCCCGGCAGCAGCAGCACGTCGTCGTAGGTCAGCCCGAGTGTCGCGAATTTACCGGGCACTCCGTCGACGTTTGCAGTCATGACACCTTCCCCAAATGGCCTTGATCGGTGCGGATGTCCATGCTAACGGGAAGCAGGGGTGTCACATTCCACGGATTCCACGGTGCGGACCCGCTCCGGGCTTCGTATGTTCGTACGGAAACGGCGTGCCGGCCGTCCAGGGGAGCGCGCCCTACTGCTCGGCCAGCGCCCGCAGTCTGCTCAGGGCCCGGTGCTGGGCCACACGGACCGCACCGGGTGACATTCCCAACATCTGACCCGTCTCCTCCGCCGTCAACCCCACGGCGATCCGCAGCAACAGCAGCTCGCGCTGGTTCTCGGGGAGGTTGGCCAGGAGTTTCTTGGCCCACTCGGCGTCACTGCTGAGCAGCGCCCGCTCCTCGGGGCCGAGCGAGTCGTCCGGCCGCTCGGGCATCTCGTCCGAGGGGACCGCCGTCGAACCGGGATGACGCATGGCGGCCCGCTGCAGGTCGGCGACCTTGTGCGCGGCGATGGCGAAGACGAACGCCTCGAAGGGGCGCCCGGTGTCGCGGTAGCGCGGCAGGGCGAGGAGGACGGCTACGCAGACCTCCTGCGCGAGGTCCTCCACGAAGTGCCGGGCGTCACCCGGGAGACGGGACAGCCGGGTGCGGCAGTAGCGCAGGGCCAGCGGGTGGACATGGGCGAGCAGGTCGTGCGTGGCCTGCTCGTCCCCTTCCACCGCGCTGTGGACGAGCGCACCGATCGCCCCATGGGGATGAGCCGCCTCGTCGTCACGCATCGGTCCATGGTGCCCTGGCGTCGTTGGATCCGTGGCATCGCGCTGGTTGTTGTGCACCGAAGCGTTATGAGCAGGTGCGCCGGAACCCATACCCTGCGCCCTCCCCTTCCGCTCGACCGACTCGTCCCCGAGAGACTCCACATCTCAAGGATGCGGCATCCGCCACGAAACAAGCAGCGGGGCGTCGAAGGGGCCGCTCGGCCGCGCCCCGTCAGGGGCGCGGAGAACCGCGCGACCAGCCACGAATGACCCGCAGCCTTGCCACGACCTCATGCGACGGAATGCTCAGCGCACCAGGCCCCAGCGGAAGCCGAGCGCGACCGCGTGTGCCCGGTCCGAAGCGCCGAGCTTCTTGAACAGCCGCCGCGCGTGCGTCTTCACGGTGTCCTCGGACAGGAACAGCTCGCGCCCGATCTCCGCGTTGGACCGGCCGTGGCTCATGCCTTCGAGGACCTGGATCTCACGCGCTGTGAGCGTGGGCGCCGCGCCCATCTCCGCGGACCGCAGCCGGCGCGGGGCGAGCCGCCAGGTCGGGTCGGCGAGCGCCTGCGTCACCGTGGCGCGCAACTCCGCGCGTGAGGCGTCCTTGTGGAGGTAGCCACGCGCACCGGCGGCGACCGCGAGGGCGACCCCGTCGAGGTCCTCGGCGACCGTGAGCATGATGATCCGGGCACCGGGGTCGGCGGACAGCAGCCGCCGCACGGTCTCGACGCCGCCCAGACCGGGCATGCGTACGTCCATCAGAATCAGGTCCGAACGGTCCGCGCCCCAGCGGCGGAGGACTTCCTCGCCGTTGGCCGCGGTCGTCACGCGCTCGACGCCGGGCACGGTTGCGACCGCGCGGCGGAGCGCCTCTCGGGCAAGCGGGGAGTCGTCGCAGACGAGGACGGATGTCATGGCCGCCCTCCGCAGCTGATGCACGTCACCTTGAGCCTCCAGGCTGGTACGAAATCGTCACCTGTGCGGTCGACCGTCTCGGACGCCTGCCCGAGCACTTGTTGTTTCAACCGCCTCCGCACTCTCAACGACGGTCACCCGAAAGAGTTACGGGGCTGCGCACTGTCTTCGGCACTCTACGTGAGGGCGCGGACACGGTGCAGACATGCACGACGGACCCACAACGTTTCATCACAACCCATGCCCCATTCAGACCCTTTTCTTCCCATTTCCTGGTGTCTGAGGCTAGATTCGCAATGAGTCATATTTTCATCTCCTTAGATCGTAGATGTACGGTCGTGGACACCGTATCCGCCCAGAACGGCTACAAGGGGTCACGCAATGGCAGATTTCTCCCGCCTTCCCGGACCGAACGCGGACCTGTGGGACTGGCAGCTCCTGGCCGCCTGTCGCGGGGTGGACAGCTCGCTCTTCTTCCATCCGGAGGGCGAGCGCGGTGCGGCCCGGAGCGCTCGCGAGAACTCGGCCAAGGAGGTCTGCATGAGATGCCCGGTGCGCGCACAGTGTGCGGCGCACGCGCTCGCGGTCAGAGAGCCGTACGGCGTGTGGGGCGGGCTGACCGAGGACGAGCGCGAGGAGCTCATGGGGCGGGCGCGGCACCGGCTGGTGTCGGCGTCATCCGTCGGGAGCGGCGCATCGAACAATTGAAGGAACGTTTCTCCTGGAAGGGCACGCGCGCGCGTGCCCTTCCTCGTGTCCGGCGCCCTATCGCTCGGCCGCGCGCGCGAGTTGCTCCAGCGTCGCCGCCACCGCGGGCACCTGCGCCAGGTCGGGCAGGGTGAGCGCGACGATCTCCCGCCGGACCGCCGGTTCCAGCGTCACCGTGCGCGCGCCCCGCGGCCGTACCGACTCGACGGCGAGCTGGGGCAGGACCGCGACCCCCAGGCCGGCGCCCACCAGACCGACGACCGCCGGGTAGTCGTCGGTCGCGAAGTCGATGCGGGGCGTGAAGCCGGCGCTCTCGCACACCTCGACCAACTGGCCCCGGCAGCGCGGGCACCCGGCGATCCAGGACTCCCCGGCGAGCTCCCCGATGGCCACGGACCCGGCGCGCGCGAGCCGGTGCCGCTCGGGTACGAGGGCGACGAGCCGGTCGGTCAGCAGGGGCCGTACGACGAGGTCGTCCCACTCGTCGCCGCCCGCGGCCCCCTCGTACCGGAAGGCGAGCGCGATGTCGCAGTCGCCCTCCCTCAGCAGGCCGACGGAGTGCGGCGGTTCGGCCTCCTCCAGGGAGACCCGGGTGCCGGGGTGGGCGGCGCGCAGGGCGGCGAGGGCGGTGGGGACGAGGGTGGAGCTGCCGCTGGGGAAGGAGACGAGCCGGACCCGCCCGGCCCGCAGTCCGGCGATGGCGGCGACCTCCTCCTCCGCCGCCGTGAGGCCCGCCAGGATGCCCGAGGCGTGCCGCACCAGGGCCTGGCCCGCCTCGGTCAGCCGCATCTCGCGCCCGCTGCGGACGAGCAGTGGGGTGCCCACGGAGGTCTCCAGGGCCTTCATCTGCTGGCTGACGGCGGGCTGGGTGCAGCCCAGTTCGCGCCCCGCGGCCGAGAAGGAGCCGGTGGCGGCGACGGCACGCAGGACACGGAGATGACGGGCCTCGATCACCCTTCGAGGATAAGCCGAGCTTTGACAGAGTGCCGAATAATGCGTGGCGCCTTTGGGCTCCGGTCTTCTACCGTGCCGCCATGAAGCTTCTGTCGGTGAATCTCGGCGGCGCGAAGGCCGTTTCGTACACGGACAACCCGGAGGGCCTGACGGGGATCGACAAGCGGCCCGTCGAGGGGCCGGTGCGGGTGGCCGCGCCCGGCCCCAAGGGCATCGGCGGCAGCGGGCTCGCCGGGGACGCGGTGTGCAAGAGGCAGCACCACGGCGGCGACGACCAGGCCGTGTACGCGATGGCGCGCGAGGACCTGGACGAGTGGGAGGGCGAGCTGGGCCGCACGCTGGCCGACGGCGCGTTCGGCGAGAACCTCACCACCGAGGGCATCGACGTCTCCGGCGCGCTGATCGGCGAGCGCTGGCGGATCGGGCCCGAGGTGGTGCTGGAGATCACCTGCGCGCGGATCCCGTGCGGCACCTTCCAGGGCCACATGGGCGAGCGGCACTGGGTGAAGCGGTTCACGCAGAAGGGCGCACCGGGCGCCTATCTGCGGGTGATACAGCCGGGCGAGATCCGGGCCGGGGACCCGGTCGAGATCGTGCACCGGCCGGACCACGAGGTGACGGTCGCCCTGGCGTTCCGCGCGATGACCACCGAACGGCCGCTCCAGCCAAGGCTGTTGGCGGCGGGCGAGGCGCTCCATCCGGAGCTGCGGAAGTGGGCACAGGAATACGTGGACAAGCACGGCGCCTGACGCCCCCCGGGCAAGCGGACGCTGTCGGTCCCGGTCATTAACCTTGCGCCATGACAACGGCATTGATTACGGGATCGACCGCGGGCATCGGTGCCGCGTTCGCACGACGGCTGGCGGCTGACGGGCACAACCTGGTGCTGGTGGCCCGCGACACCAAGCGGCTCCAGGAACAGGCGACCGAGCTCCACGACCGGCACGGCATCGAGGCCGAGGTCCTCACCGCCGACCTCGCCACGGACCCCGGCATCGAGGCGGTCGCCGCCCGCCTGTCGGACCGCAGGTCGCCCGTCGACCTCCTCGTCAACAACGCCGGCTTCGGCAACAAGGGCCGCTATCTCGACGTCTCCATGGCGGACGAGCTGAAGATGCTCAAGGTGCACTGCGAGGCGGTGCTGCGTCTGACGTCGGCGGCGTCGGAGGCGATGCGGGAGCGGGGCCGCGGGGGTGTGGTGAACGTCGCCTCGGTGGCCGCGTTCCTGCCCCGCGGGACCTACGGCGCCTCGAAGGCGTGGGTCGTGCAGTTCACCCAGGGCGCGGCGCGGGACCTGGCCGGCAGCGGGGTCCGTCTGATGGCGCTGTGCCCGGGCTTCGTGCGGACCGAGTTCCACCAGCGGGCCGGGATGGGCACGGACAACATCCCCGGCTGGATGTGGCTCGACGCGGACAAGCTGGTCGCCGCCGCCCTCGCCGACCTGGCCCGCGGCAGGACCCT
The DNA here is from genome assembly GCF_055582845.1 of Streptomyces sp. NPDC107471. Taxonomy (NCBI): domain Bacteria; kingdom Bacillati; phylum Actinomycetota; class Actinomycetes; order Kitasatosporales; family Streptomycetaceae; genus Streptomyces; species Streptomyces sp. NPDC107471. Next base: position 716,173 of record NZ_JBVJPC010000002.1, read on the forward strand.
GTCGATCCCGGACCCGCGGTACAAGGCGCTCATGGGGCTGGTGAAGGTGGCGCCCCGGGGGCTGTTGGGCGGGATCACGTCGAGGACGGGGCGGAAGTACGGGCCGCAGTGACCGTCCCGTCCGGCGCGTGCCGTCCGGGCACCGGCGGGCGGACAATGGTGCCGTGACACCCAGCCCAGGGGGGCCGGAGGCGGTGGCGAGATGACCTTCGTACAGCTCATCGACTGCAGGACCAGCCGATTCGACGAGATGGACCGGCTGATGGACACATGGGTCGAGCAGACCAAGGGGAAGCGGACCGCGACGCACGCGGTGGTCGGCAAGGACCGGTCCGACGCGTCGCACTTCGTCGAGATCGTGGAGTTCCCGTCGTACGAGGAGGCGATGCGGAACTCGGGGCTGCCGGAGACCGAGCGGATCTTCCGGGGAATGGTCGCGCTGTGCGACGAGATGCCGACCTTCACCGACCTGGACGTGGTGCGGGACGAGCAGCTCGATCCGGCCGTCGCGCGGGAGTTCTTCACGCGGGCCGGGCGGGCCGGGACGGCGGAGCTGTTCGAGCGGTTCACCGACGACTACGTCGACCACGATCCCGCCAACCCCGGGGACCTGGAGCTGGCGGCGGCGCGCGAGGAGTACGAGGGGTGGCGGCGGGCCTTCGTCTTCACCTTCCGGATCGACGACCAGATCGCCCAGGGCGACCGGGTGTGCACCCGCTGGACCTGGGCCGGGAAGCACACCGGCGAGTTCGTGGGGGTCCCGGCGACCGGGCAGAACGTCACCATGACCGGGACCACCTGGCACCGGTTCCGGGACGGGCGGATCTGCGAGGGATGGTGGAGTTACGACCGTGCGGGGCTGATGGAGCAGCTCGGGGTACTCGGGGAGTGACGGCCCGGACCTGGTGACCCGCGAAGGGGAAAGCCCCCGTTCCCTCTGGGCGAGGGAACGGGGGCCTCCTTACGAGCGGTTCGCTCAGTGGGAGTGGCCGTGGCCGTGACCACCGGCGGCCGGCTCCTCCTCTTCCTTCTTCTCGACGACCAGGGTCTCGGTCGTGAGGAGGAGGGAGGCGATGGAGGCGGCGTTCTCCAGGGCGGAGCGGGTGACCTTGACCGGGTCGATGACGCCGGCCTTGACCAGGTCGCCGTACTCGCCGGTCGCGGCGTTGAAGCCCTGGCCCTTGTCGAGCTCGGCGACCTTGGAGGTGATGACGTAGCCCTCCAGGCCGGCGTTCTCGGCGATCCAGCGCAGCGGCTCGACGACCGCGCGGCGGACCACGGCGACACCGGTGGCCTCGTCGCCGGTCTTGCCGAGGCCGCCTTCGAGCACCTTGGCGGCGTGGACCAGAGCGGAGCCACCACCGGAGACGATGCCCTCCTCGACCGCGGCGCGGGTCGCGGAGATGGCGTCCTCCAGACGGTGCTTCTTCTCCTTCAGCTCCACCTCGGTGGCGGCGCCGACCTTGATCACGCACACGCCGCCGGCCAGCTTCGCGAGGCGCTCCTGGAGCTTCTCGCGGTCCCAGTCGGAGTCGGTGTTCTCGATCTCGGCCTTGATCTGGGCGACACGGCCCTGGACCGCGGCGGAGTCACCGGCGCCGTCGACGATCGTGGTGTCGTCCTTGGTGACGGTGACGCGGCGGGCGGAGCCCAGCACGTCCAGACCGACCTGGTCGAGCTTGAGGCCGACCTCCTCGGAGATGACCTCGGCGCCGGTCAGCGTCGCCATGTCCTGCAGCATCGCCTTGCGACGGTCGCCGAAGCCGGGGGCCTTGACGGCGACCGCGTTGAAGGTGCCGCGGATCTTGTTGACGACCAGGGTCGACAGGGCCTCGCCCTCGACGTCCTCGGCGATGATCAGCAGCGGCTTGGAGGCACCCGCCTGGATGACCTTCTCGAGCAGCGGCAGCAGGTCCTGGATCGAGGAGATCTTGCCCTGGTTGATCAGGATGTACGGGTCGTCGAGGACGGCCTCCATACGCTCCTGGTCGGAGACCATGTACGGGGACAGGTAGCCCTTGTCGAAGGCCATGCCCTCGGTGAAGTCCAGCTCCAGACCGAAGGTGTTGGACTCCTCGACGGTGATGACACCGTCCTTGCCGACCTTGTCCATCGCCTCGGCGATGAGCTCGCCGACCTGCGTGTCCTGGGCGGACAGACCGGCGACGGCGGCGATGTCGGACTTCTCGTCGATCGGACGGGCGGTCGCGAGGAGCTCCTCGGACACGGCCTTGACCGCGGCGTCGATGCCCTTCTTCAGGGCGGCCGGGGAGGCACCCGCGGCGACGTTCTTCAGGCCCTCGCGCACCAGCGCCTGGGCGAGCACGGTGGCGGTGGTGGTGCCGTCACCCGCGATGTCGTTGGTCTTGGTCGCCACCTCCTTCACGAGCTGGGCGCCGAGGTTCTCGTACGGGTCCTCGACCTCGACCTCACGGGCGATGGTGACGCCGTCGTTGGTGATGGTGGGAGCGCCGAACTTCTTGTCGATGACGACGTTGCGGCCCTTGGGGCCGATCGTCACCTTCACCGTGTCGGCAAGCTTGTTGACGCCGCGCTCGAGGGCGCGACGGGCGTCCTCGTCGAACTTCAGGATCTTCGCCATGGGAGCGTGAGCCCTCTCGGAAATCTAGGTGAAAAGAGACTGCGCCCCGGGCGCCCGGCTTGTTAGTGGTCGCGGGGGCCAGGGGCGCAGCTCTGAGAAATGCTGGGGTGAATTACTTCTCGATGATCGCGAGAACGTCGCGGGCCGAGAGGACGAGGTACTCCTCGCCGTTGTACTTCACCTCGGTGCCGCCGTACTTGCTGTACAGCACGATGTCGCCGGTCTGCACGTCGAGCGGCAGGCGCTCGCCGTTCTCGAAGCGGCCCGGGCCCACGGCCAGGACGACGCCCTCCTGGGGCTTCTCCTTGGCGGTGTCCGGGATGACCAGGCCAGAGGCGGTGGTCTGCTCGGCGTCGAGCGGCTGGACCACAATGCGGTCCTCGAGCGGCTTGATGGCAACCTTGGAGCTGGTGGTCGTCACGATCCGACCTCCCCCTTCGGAGATCTCACGGGGTTAACTGTCTGAGGTGGCGACCAGGTGGATCCGTCGTCGCGGGTGCCGGACCTGCCCGTCGCTGTGTTGGCACTCTCCAGGGGGGAGTGCCAGACCCGAGACTATGACCGTGATTAGCACTCGGTCAAGCGGAGTGCCAATCGCGTCTCCGGAGAGGGCCTTGGGAGCACCCCTACAGGTAGTCCTCCAGCCGCCCCACCGTCAGTCCCCGCCGCTCGATCTCCCGCAGCAGCCTCGTCGTGCGTTCGGTCAGGGTCGGTCCGGCCGTCTCCCCCGACGTCACCGAGACGATGTCGCCGGGCCGCAGCCCCCGCCGCTCCCCCTGCGCCGCCACGCTCCACAGCACCACCGCCGAGAGCCCGCAGTCGGCCGCCGCGTGCAGGGTCGTGCGGTCGTACGTCCCGTAGGGCGGCCGGAACAGCCGCGGCCGGATGCCGAAGCGGGACCGCACCTTCTCCTGCTGGCCGCAGATCTCGGCGCGCTGCCCGGCGTACGGCAGGCCGCGCAGGGCGGGGTGGTCCAGGGTGTGGTTCTGGATGCGCGCGCCGACCGACTGAAGGCGCGCGAAGTGGCCGTAGCCGGGGCCGACGACGCTGTCCGTGAGGAACATGCTGACAGGCAGCCGCAGTTCACGGACCAGGTCGACGAACCGCGGGTCCCGCTCGGCGCCGTCGTCGTAGGTGAGGAAGACGACCTTGTCGGAGGTCTCGACGCGCCGCACGACCGGCACCAGCGCGCCCCGGCCCACCGCGCCGCGCGCCGGCACCCGCGGGGGCGCCGGCAGCGGGGACGTCAGGCCCCAGTGGCGGTAGGGCCGTCCGTCCGCCTTCGCCGGCCCGTACGACCCCACCCGCTGGGCCGCCTTCTTCCCGAGCCGTTCGATGGGGTCGACGGACTGGGCGCAGCCCGCGAGGAGTACGGCCGCCAGCCCCGCGGCGACCAGGGTCCGCGGCCTCACAGATAGTCCTCCAGACGGGCGACGGCGTACCCCTCGGCCGTGACCTTGTCCAGGAAGCGGCGGACCATGTCGGTCATCGTGCCCTTCCAGTCCTCCCGGCCCCGGAAGTGGCTGAGCACGATGTCGCCGGGGCGGATCCTGCGGTCCCACTCGCGGTACTCCCAGTGGTCGACGAAGACCTCCTCGTTCCAGATCGGCGCGTATCTGATGCCGCAGGACCTGGCCGCGCGCAGGGTGTCCTCGTTGTAGTTGCCGTAGGGCGGCCGGAAGAGGGCGGGCCGGGTGCCGTACCGCTTCTCGATGACGTCCTGCATCCCGCAGATCTCGTGCTTCTGGCGGGCGTAGGACAGTCCGGGCAGGTAGGGGTGGTGGAGGGTGTGGTTGTCGAGGACGACCCCCCTGTCCCGCATGGTGCGGAAGTAGCCGTAGTCGTCCTTGACGAGGTAGTCGCTGAGGAAGGCGGTGTACGGGATCCGCAGCTCGCTCATCATCCGCAGGAAGGCGGGGTCCTTCTCGGCGCCGTCGTCGATGGTGAGGAAGACGATCTTCTGGTCGGTGGGGATCGTGGTGAAGACCGGCGGCAGCCCCTTCTCCTCGTGGCCGTCGACCTCGAAGCCCTTGCGGGTGGTGATGCGGGGCTTGGTCACGGGTGCCGGCGGGGCCGTCAGCGGGACCCTCTTCAGGCCCCAGCGCCGGGCGGTGGCGGTCCGGGCCTGTTCGGCGCGGAGTCGGGCGGCCCGGATGACGGTCTTGTCGGCCTGGAGCTCGGCGGCGGGGGCCGGGGGCGCCGGGAGGGGCTGTTGCCGCCGTACGTCGGTGGCGTTCGGGCGGGCGCAGCCGGAGGCCAGGGCGGCCGCGGCCAGGAGGACGAGTCCGCCGCGGATCGACACCCTCAACGCACCATTTTTATAGGTTTGTCCTACTGTTCCCATGGCGCCGGATCCTCGCAGGTCACGGCGTCGCACCCGGGCCGACACCGCCGCCCGGCAGCGGACCGTCCACCGACTGGCCCACAATGACCCGGTGAACGACCTCGCCCCCCTCCTCACCCCCGAGGGCCGTGCCCTCCTCGACGACGTGCGCGGCACCGCCCCCGCCGACGAACTCGCCGTCGCCACCCGGCTGCGCCGCGAGCACCCCGCCGAACTGGTCTCCGCGGCGCTCGGCCAGGCCCGGCTGCGGCAGCGGGCGGAGGCGAAGTTCGGCGCCGAGGACGCGGGGCGGATGTTCTTCACGCCGAACGGGGTCGAGCAGTCGACGCGGGCGAGCGTGGCCGCCCACCGGGCCCGCCGGCTGACGTCGATGGGCGTCACCTCCGTGGCGGACCTGTGCTGCGGGATCGGCGGTGACGCGATCGCGCTGGCCCGGGCCGGCATCCGGGTCCTCGCGGTGGACCGGGACCCGCTGACGGCCGCGGTCGCCCGGGCGAACGCCGAGGCGCTCGGCCTCGCCGACCTCGTCGAGGTACGGGAGGCGGACGTCACGGAGGTCGACACGGCCCCGTACGACGCCGTGTTCGTGGATCCGGCGCGGCGGGGCGGGCGGGGCCGCATCTTCGATCCGGAGGCCTATTCGCCGCCCCTGTCCTGGGCGGTCCAGGCCGCTCTCCAGGCCCCGCACGCCGCGTTGAAGGTCGCACCGGGCATCCCGCACGAGGCGGTTCCGGCCGAGGCCGAGGCGGAGTGGATCTCCGACGGCGGGGACGTGAAGGAGGCGGTGCTGTGGTTCGGCACCGCGCCGGGGGCGGTCCGGGCGACGTTGCTGCCGGGACCGCGGACACTGCTCGGCCGGGGGCTGCCCGACCCCGAAGTCCGTTCCGTGGGGCGGTACTTGTACGAACCCGACGGTGCCGTCATCCGCGCCCACCTGGTCGCCGAGGTGGCCCACGAGGTCGAGGGCGGACTCGTCGACCCCACCATCGCGTACGTGACCTCGGACGCCCTGCTGCCGACGCCGTACGCTACCGCCTACGAGATCACCGACCGACTCCCCTTCAACGTCAAGAAGTTGAAGGCGCTGCTGCGCGAGCGGCAGGTCGGGATCCTCACCGTGAAGAAGCGCGGCTCGGCGGTCGAGCCGGAGGAACTACGCCGCAAGGCCCTGCCGAAGCCGCAGGGACCGAACGCGGTGACGGTGTTCCTCACCCGGGTGGCGGGGGCACCGACGATGCTGATCGGCGCGCCCGCACGGGCCGTCACCGGCGCCGGACCCTCCTGAGCGGCCGCCGTCACGGACCGGCGCCGGCCGGGTCTCCGAAACCGTTCACCCGCCGCACTCCCGCGCCCTGTCCAGCAGCAGTTCCCGTTCCCGTTCGTTGCGGGTCAGTGCGGCGGCTCGTTCGAACTCGGCGCGGGCCTCCGTCGTGCGGCCGAGGCGGCACAGCAGGTCGCCGCGGACGCTCGGCAGCAAGTGGTAGTCGTGCAGGGCGGGTTCACCGGTGAGGGTGTCGACGATCTCCAGGGCCGGGGCCGGGCCCTCGGCCATGGAGACGGCGACCGCGCGGTTGAGTTCGACGACCGGGGAGGGGGCGCGGGCGGCGAGCAGGGCGTAGAGGGTGGCGATGGACCGCCAGTCGGTCTCCGCGTAGGAGTACGCGTGCGCGTGGCAGGCGGCGATGGCGGCCTGGAGGGCGTACGGGCCGGGGGCGCCGGCGGCCGTGGCGTCGGCGCGGCCCAGGGCCCTGATGCCGCGGGCGACGAGCATGCGGTTCCAGCGGCTGCGGTTCTGGTCCTTGAGCAGGACGGGCTCGCCGTGCGGGCCGGTGCGGGCGGCCGTGCGGGCGGCCTGGAACTCCAACAGGGCCGCGAGACCGTGCACTTCGGGTTCCTTGGGCATCAGCGCGGACAGCAGCCGGGCCAGGCGCAGGGCGTCCTCGCACAGGGAGGGGCGCAGCCAGTCGTCGCCGGCGGTGGCCGCGTACCCCTCGTTGAAGATCAGGTAGATGACGTCCAGGACGGATCCCAGGCGGGCCTCGCGGTCGGGGCCGTAGGGGACCTCGAAGGCGATGTTCTTCGTGGCGAGGGTGCGTTTGGCGCGCACGATCCGCTGGGCGACCGTGGCCTCCGGGACGAGGAAGGCGCGGGCGATCTCCGGGGTGGTGAGACCGCCGAGCAGGCGCAGGGTGAGGGCGGTGCGGGCCTCCGCGGACAGCACCGGGTGGCAGGTGGTGAAGACGAGCCTGAGCAGGTCGTCGTCGATGTCCTCGGGGTCGGCGGGCTCCTCGGGCGGGGCGGTCTCCGACAGGTCCCGGCCGATCTCGGCGAGCTTGCGGGCGTAGTTCTCCCGGCGGCGGACCAGGTCCACGGCCTTGCGCCGGGCGATGGCCATGAGCCAGGCGCCCGGGTTGTCGGGGACGCCGTCGCGCGGCCACTGCTCCAGCGCGGCGACGAGCGCGTCCTGGGCGAGCTCCTCGGCGATGCCGACGTCCCGGACGACCCGGGTGACGCCGGCGATGATGCGCGCCGACTCCATGCGGAAGACGGTCTCGACGGAGGTGCGGGCGTCGGTGCGGGAGGGCTGTGAGGTGGTCACAGCCCCCCATTCGACACCGTTACGGCCCTACAGCCAAGGACGGCGGACCGCCCCCGGGGCTCAGCCCTCCACGATCTCCCGCACCTCGCAGGTGACCGTCCAGTGCTCCTCGTGGACCTTCAGGAAGCGCTTGGTCCACTCGATCGCCTCGGCCATGTCCTTGGCCTGCACGATCGCGTACCCGCCGACGACCTCCTTGGCCTCGGTGAAGGGCCCGTCGGTCACCGACAGCTCGCCCTTCTCCCAGCGGACCCGGGTGCCCTGCGCGGTCGGCATGAGCCCAGCCGTGTCCAGTAGGACCCCGGCCTTCGTCATCTCCTCGATCAGCTCGCCCATGCGCTGCATCAGGGCGTCGCTGGGGCCCTCGGCGGGGGCGGTCTTCTCGTCGATCTGGACCATCGACAGGTAACGCGGCATGGTGACTCCTCGGTCGCTGCGGGGCCGGTCCTTCCCGGCCTCTCACCAGTGCGTCGATCGGGAGAGGCCGGGATCGACAGACCCCGCGGATTTCTTCGGAGATTTTTCTACGGCCCCTCAATCATGGGCCTGACCTGCTACGACAGCGAGCTGCCGAACGACGCCCGCTCGACCGGCGCCCCGACCGTGCGGGGGCCGAAGGTGAACGCCGCGTCCGTCACGATGCCGGTCGGACGGCCGCGCAGCGACCAGACCGCGCCTTCACCGGTGTTCCCGCCCTCGACCATGTTCTCGCGGGGCGCCGCCGCCGCGAGGTCCGCGTAGGCGTTGCCGTTGATGTCGAGGACGTTGACCGCGCCGCCGAAGTTGTCACTCGACTCGGCGGCGCCGGGGACGCCCTCGGTGTCCTGGGTGAAGCCCTGGGAGCCCTTGCCGGTCAGTCCGTCGCGGCTGCCGTAGAGGACGTTGACCATGCCGGCCCCGGCCTTGTCGCCGAGCATCTCGCCGGGCGCGCCCACGGCCACGTCGGCGTAGCCGTCGCCGTTGACGTCACCGGCCGCCACCGCCTCGCCGAAGCGGTCCTCCTCCTCCTTGGCGCCGGGGACGTCCGCGGTGTCCTGGCTGTACGACTTCCAGGTCGACGCCGGCTTCAGACCGGAGGCCGAGCCGAGGGCCACGGTGACCGCGGACTCGTTCGGGACGCCCCGGACGAGGTCGCCGTAGCCGTCGTGGTCGACGTCGCCGAAGGCCACCTGGCCGCTGCCCTCCGGGGAGGCGGCGTAGGTGAAGGCGCCTCCGGTGGCGTTGGCCAGGTAGAGCTGGGAGCCGATGCCGCCGTCGCCGGTGTAGACGGTCAGCGCGAGGTCGTCGCGGCCGTCGCCGTTGACGTCCCCGGCGGCCGCGTACATCACGTCGAAGGGCTCCACCTTGGTCGAGCCGAAGTCCTGCGTGGCGGTGGGCTTCGCGGTCCGGGAGATCGGGCCCCGCCAGACGGTGGCCTCGGTGCCGAGCGGGTCGTCACCGGGGGCCCGGCCGCCGCGGAACAGCACCAGGTCCGGCCAGCCGTCGCCGTCGAAGTCGCCCGCCTGGGTGGTCGCCGCGGGCACGGACACCCCGCCGGACAGGCCCTCCTTGGAGCCCCAGACGACGACCGCGTCCCGGGTCGAGGAGGCCTGCCCGATGATCAGGTCGGTGCGCCCGTCGCCGTCCAGGTCCCCCGTGGAGAGCTGGTAGCCGAAGTTCTCGCCCGCGGCGGGGTCGCCCGGAATGCCGCTGGTGGAACGGCTGATGACGATGCGGCTGTCCTTGGTCAGGCCGTGCGGGCCGCCGTACATGACGGTGACGTAGCCCGCCCCCTGCTTGCCGCCGACGGTGGCGATCGGAGCGCCGACGGCGAGGTCCTTGTAGCCGTCGCCGTTGAAGTCGTCCTGGACGGCCTTCGACTCGGCCGCCGAGGCGCCGGCGGCGAGGGCGGGAATCCCGCCGAGCGCGAGCACGCCGGCGATCAGCGGTACCGACCATGCTTTGTACGAACGCGAGTTGGACATCGGTGTTCCCCCTGGTTACTGCAGTGTGGTCACCGCAACAGACATCACTGGCCGCCCGTTGGTTGCAGCGGTCGTCCGTTTTTTCGGTGGACACGTCAGCGAAAGGCTCAGCGGAGCGACTCCCACAACTCGCTCGCCGCCGGTTCCTTCGCCACCACCCGGTTGGGGTCGGAGGCGGCGGTGACGACCGGCATGGTCACGGTCTTCACGCCCTCCGCCGCGAGGCCCTTCAGGCTCTCGCCGAGGGTGGTCAGCTCGGTCAGGGAGTCGAGGCCGGTGTCGGTGGTGAGGCTGCCGGTGACGGCGTCGGCGACGGAGTACAGCTTGGCGGGGCTGGTCAGGAGGCCGGCCGAGGAGATCTGCTCCAGCAGGGCCTTCACCAACTGCTGCTGGAGGCCGATGCGGCCCAGGTCGCTGCCGTCGCCTATGCCGTGCCGGGTGCGGGCGAGCGCGAGGGCCTGCTTGCCGTCGAGGTGGTGGGTGCCCGCCTTCAGGGTGAGGTGGCTGTCGGCGTCGTCGATGTCCTCGTCCGTGGTCACCGTGACCCCGCCGAGGGCGTTCACCAGTTTCGCGAACCCGGAGAAGTCGATCTCGATGTAGTGGTCCATGCGGACGTCCGTGATCGACTCGACCGTCTTGACCGCGCACACCGGACCGCCCACCGCGTAGGCGCTGTTGAACATCGCGCCGTACGACACCGCCGTGGCACCGCCGCCCTCCAGCGGGCAGGACGGGCGGGTGACGAGGGTGTCCCGCGGGATGCTGACGACGGTGGCCGTCGTGCGGCCCGCGTCGATGTGGACGACCATCGCGGTGTCGGACCGGGCGCCGGTGCTGCTGCCGCCGCCGAGCGCCTCGTTGTCCTTGCCGCTGCGCGAGTCGGAGCCCAGGACCAGGATGTTGACGGCCTCGGTGGGCAGCGGTGCCGCGTCGGAGGCGGTCGCGGTCGGGGTGGCCTTGGCGGGGCGGTCGTCGCCGAGCGCGCTGTTGATGTCGACGCTCTTGATGTTGCTGTTGAGGTGCCAGTACGCCCAGCCCGCCGCGGCGCAGCCCGCGACCAGCGCGCCCGCGAGCGTGAGGCCGACGGCCTTCAGCACTCCGGGCCACCGGCCCACTCGTCTGTCCTCGTCGTCTCCGCTCACAGAGAGGAACGTAAGTCCGAATTATTACGAGGAACGCCTCGCGGACCGCTTTCTTCGGGAAATCTCAGACTTCTCATGGCAGCGTCACGGCCGGCGCCGGATCACCTCCGAAAGTTTCGGCCGCGGAACCGATTGGCTCGGAGGAGTGTGGGCGCGGGCACCTCACACGACCCCGCGAGGCACCACCTCAGGCGCCTTCCGGCCCACCGCGACGGGCCGTACTGCTGCGCACCACCAAGGTCGTCGCGAGTTCCACCCGCGTCGCCGCGGGGTTGTCCGCGTCCCGCCCCAGGTCGAGCACCAGCTTGGCGGCGGCCTCGGCCATCTCGGTCAGCGGCTGCCGTACGGTCGTCAGCGGCGGCCCCACCCAGGGCGCCACCGGCAGGTCGTCGAAGCCGACCACGCTCAGGTCCTCCGGGATGCGCAGCCCCAGCTCGCGCGCGGCCTCGTAGACGCCGAGCGCCTGGAGGTCGTTGCCCGCGAAGACGGCCGTGGGCCGGTCCGGGCGGCGCAGCAGTTCCAGGCCCTGGCGGTAGCCGGTCTCGTGGTGGAAGTCGCCCGGCATGATCAGGTCGGGGTCGACGGGCAGCCCGGCGGTCTCCAGCGCGGCCCGGTAGCCGTCGACGCGGGCGCGGCTGCACATCATGCGGGAGGGCCCGCTGATCGCGCCGATCCTGCGGTGCCCCAGCTCGACCAGGTGCCGGGTCGCGGCGAGCCCGCCCTGCCAGTTGGTCGCGCCGATGGAGGGCACGTCGGCGCCGGGATCGCCGGCCGGGTCCATCACCACGAACGGGATCGACCTGCTGTTGAGCAGCGCGCGCTGGGACTCGTCGAGCCCGGACAGCACGAGGACCACTCCGTACGGGCGCCGGGCGGCGACCTGGTCGGCCCAGGTCCGCCCGGGGGTGAGCCGTCCCGCGCTCTCGCTCAGGACCACGCTCAGCCCGGCGTCGCGGGCCACGTTCTCCACGCCCCGGATGACCTCCATCGCCCACGCGCTCTCCAGCTCGTGGAAGACCAGGTCGATCAGGGGCGACCGGCTCGCCTCGGCACGCCGGCGCCGGTAGCCGTGCGCACGCAGCAGGTCCTCGACGCGGGCGCGGGTCGCGGGCGCGACGTCGGCCCGGCCGTTGAGGACCTTCGAAACTGTCGGCGCCGAGACGCCGGCCTCCCGGGCGATCTCGGCGAGGGTCGCGGTCTGCTGCGACCGTCCCACCGCAGGGGATGTCGTCCGGGTTTCAGCGGGCTCCGGGGGTGTCATGGCGGCGATCGTATCCCTGCGCGACCTCTTGACGAACCCTCCTGGCGGCCCTAGGTTCCCAAAACATTCGGATTATATCTCGAAACATTCGCGAAGGTCGTCGACCCGACAGTCGAGCCCGACAGGAGTTACATGACCACCGCGCCCTGGCGTGACCCCGCCCTGACCGCCTCCGCCCGTGTCGACGACCTCCTCTCCCGGATGACCCTGGAGGAGAAGACCGCCCAGCTCTACGGCGTGTGGGTGGGCGCCAGCACGGACGGGGAGGGAGTCGCCCCCCTCCAGCGCGAGATGACCGCCGACTACGACTGGGACGAGCTGATCACCCGGGGCCTCGGCCAGCTCACCCGCCCCTTCGGCACCGCCCCCGTGGACCCGGCGCTGGGCGCGCAGGCACTGGCCCGCGCCCAGCGCCGTATCGCCGGGGCGGGCCGGTTCGGCATCCCGGCGCTGGCCCACGAGGAGTGCCTGGCCGGCTTCACCACCTGGCGGGCCACCGCCTATCCGGTCCCGCTCGCCTGGGGCGCGAGCTGGGACGCCGACCTGGTCGAGGAGATGGCCGGCGCCATCGGCCGCGACCTGCGCGCGGTCGGCGTCCACCAGGGACTCGCCCCCGTCCTGGACGTGGTCCGCGACCCGCGCTGGGGACGGGTCGAGGAGACGATCGGCGAGGACCCGTACCTGGTGGGCACGATCGGCGCCGCCTACGTCCGCGGTCTGGAGTCGGCCGGGATCGTCGCCACGCTCAAGCACTTCGCCGGGTACGCCTCCTCGGCCGGCGCCCGCAACCTCGCACCCGTGCGGGCGGGCGTGCGCGAGTTCGCCGACATCACCCTGCCGCCCTTCGAGTTCGCCCTGCGCGAGGGCGGGGCCCGCTCGGTGATGGCCGCGTACACCGACACCGACGGCGTCCCGGCCTCCGCCGACCCCGGCCTGCTGACCGAACTGCTCCGCGAGGAGTGGGGGTTCACCGGCACGGTGGTCGCCGACTACTTCGGCGTCGGCTTCCTGCAGAGCCAGCACCGGATCACGGCCACCGAGGCGGGCGCGGCCCACGCGGCCCTCGCGGCGGGCCTCGACGTCGAACTGCCCACCCTCAAGTGCTACGGCACCCCCCTGATCGACGCCGTCCGCGCGGGCGAGATCCCCGAGTCCCTGATCGACCGGGCGGCCCGCCGGGTCCTGCTCCAGAAGTGCGAGCTGGGTCTCCTGGACGAGGACTGGGACCCGGAGCCCACCGGGCGGATCGACCTCGACTCGACGGCGAACCGCGCCCTGGCCCGCCGCCTCGCCGAGGAGTCCGTGGTCCTCCTCGACAACCCGGACGGTCTGCTCCCGCTGGCCCCGGACACCCGGATCGCGGTCGTCGGCCCCCGCGCCGCCGACGCCCTCGCCATGCTGGGCTGCTACTCCTTCCCCTCCCACGTCCTCACCCACCACCCCGACATCCCGATGGGCATCGAGATCCCCACGGTGCTCGACGCGCTGCGCACCGAACTCCCCGACGCCAAGGTGACGTTCACCGAGGGCTGCGGGGTCGACGACCCGGACACCGCGGGCTTCGAGGAGGCGGTGGCCCGGACGGCCGAGGCGGACGTCTGCGTGGCGGTGCTCGGCGACCGGGCGGGCCTGTTCGGCCGGGGCACCTCGGGCGAGGGCTGCGATGTGACGGACCTCCGACTGCCCGGTGTGCAGGCGGAGTTGCTGGACTCACTGGTCGCGACCGGCGTCCCGGTGGTGCTGGTCCTGCTCACCGGGCGCCCCTACGCGCTCGGCCGCTGGGACGGCCGGCTCGGCGCGGTCGTCCAGGCGTTCTTCCCCGGTGAGGAGGGCGGTCCGGCGGTCGCGGGAGTGCTGTCGGGCCGGGTCAACCCCTCGGGCCGCCTCCCGGTGAGCGTGCCGCGGGAGCCCGGCGGCCAGCCATGGACCTACCTCCAGCCGCCGCTGGGCCTCGCGGGCGAGGTCAGCAACCTCGACCCGACCCCGCTGTACGCCTTCGGACACGGGCGCTCCTACACGGAGTTCGTGTGGGAGGACTGCACGGGCGGGGCGCCGGCGGAGATCGGCACGGACGGCACGTACGACGTGTCGGTGACCGTGCGCAACGCGGGGGGCCGGGCGGGTGCCGAGGTGGTGCAGCTCTATCTGCACGACCCGGTGGCCTCGGTGACCCGCCCGGACGTCCGGCTGATCGGCTACCGGCGGCTGGAACTGGAGCCGGGCGAGTCCCGCCGGGTGACCTTCCGCTTCCACGCCGAGCTGTCGGCCTTCACCGACCGCAGGGGCCGCCGCGTCGTCGAACCGGGCGACCTGGAGCTGCGGTTGTCGGCGTCGAGCGCGCAGGTACGGCACACGGCACGGCTGCGGCTGACGGGTCCGGTGCGGGAGACGGGCCCGGACCGCCGGCTGCGCTGCGAGACGGAGGTGTCGGGCTGAGCCGGGGCCGCTTCCGGCTCGGCGCACCACCACCGCCTCGTCGAGGCTGAGCCCGGTCCGCCCCGGGCTCAGCCTGCCGCGACCGACTCGAAGCGCCAGCGGTGCACCGCCCGCATGACCAACTCCTCGCCCGGCTCCGGCAGTTCGGGCAGGTCGGCGTCGTAGGCCGCGTCCCACCACGTGATGACGAGGACGCGGTCCTGCGGTGCCCGGAGGGTCTCGCGCCGCAGCGGCCGTACCGGAAGCTCCTGCCGGCGGGCCCAGGCGAGCAGCTCCGCACCGCGGCCCTCGACCGCCCGGGCCTCCCACATCAGCGCGACCGTCACGTGTAGAGGTTCTCCTTGCTGACCTCGTGCACATGGTCGTGGCCCGGCACATGCGGGTCGGTCACCGGCAGGGAGGAGTCGGCGGACAGGTCCCAGGAGGAGGCGGAGCGGCCCCGGGCCACCATCTCGGCGCCGAGGGCGGCGACCATCGCGCCGTTGTCGGTGCACAGCTTGGGCCGCGGGACCCTGAGGCGGATCCCGGCGGCCTCGCAGCGCTCCTGGGCGAGCACCCGCAGCCGGGAGTTGGCGGCCACGCCGCCGCCGATCATCAGGTGGTCCACGCCCTCGTCCTTGCAGGCCCGCACGGCCTTGCGGGTCAGCACGTCCACGACCGCCTCCTGGAAGGAGGCCGCCACGTCACGCACCGGCACCTCCTCGCCCGCGGCCCGCTTGGCCTCGATCCAGCGCGCGACCGCCGTCTTCAGACCGGAGAAGGAGAAGTCGTACGCGGGGTCGCGCGGCCCGGTCAGCCCGCGCGGGAAGGAGATCGCGTTCGGGTCGCCCTCGCGCGCGTACCGGTCGATGACCGGGCCGCCCGGGAAGCCCAGGTTCAGCACCCGGGCGATCTTGTCGAAGGCCTCGCCGGCCGCGTCGTCGATGGTCGCGCCCATCGGCCGGACGTCGGAGGTGATGTCGCTCGACAGGAGCAGCGAGGAGTGGCCGCCGGACACGAGCAGCGCCATCGTCGGCTCGGGCAGCGCCCCGTGCTCCAACTGGTCGACGCAGATGTGGGAGGCGAGGTGGTTGACGCCGTAGAGCGGCTTGCCGAGGGCGTAGGCGTACGCCTTCGCGGCGGACACCCCGACGAGCAGGGCACCGGCGAGCCCGGGACCGGCGGTGACGGCGATGCCGTCGAGGTCGCGGGCGCTCACCCCGGCCTCCTTCAGCGCACGGTCGATGGTGGGGACCATGGCCTCCAGGTGCGCCCGGCTCGCGACCTCCGGCACCACACCGCCGAACCGGGCGTGCTCGTCGACGCTGGACGCGATGGCGTCGGCCAGCAGGGTGGTCCCCCGGACGATGCCGACGCCGGTCTCGTCACAGGAGGTCTCGATGCCCAGGACAAGCGGTTCATCAGCCATTGATCTCAGTTCCTCGGTCGGATGTCGAACCCGCGGCGGAGCCGCTGTCGGATGCGGTGGTCAGTCGCATGACCAGGGCGTCCACGTTGCCCGGCTGGTAGTAGCCGCGCCGGAACCCGATGGCCTCGAAGCCGAAGCGCTCGTAGAGCTTCTGGGCGCGGACGTTGTCGATCCGGCACTCCAGCATCACTTCGGCGCACTCGAAGGCGGTCGCGGCCCGCAGCAGCTCGGTCAGCAGCGTCGCCCCGAGTCCGGTGCCCCAGTGGTCGCGGGCGACGGCGATCGTCTGGACGTCGGCGAGCTCGCCGGCGGAGGCGAGCCCGGCGTATCCCACGATCCGCCCGTCCTCTTCGGCCACCACGTACCGCCGGGTGGCCTCGGGCCCCCGGGAGTGCGCGAGTTCGGACCAGAACATGCCCCGGGACCAGGCGTCCTCCGGGAAGAGGTCCTTCTCCAGTTCCAGGACGGGGTCGATGTCCCACCACCGCATCTCGCGCAGCACAGGAATCACGGGTGTGGTCACTTGGGGGTGACCACCTTGTAGTTCTTGGGGACCTGCGCGTCGGGCCGCCGCAGGTACAGCGGCCGCGGGGCGGGCAGTTCCGCACCGGCCCGCAGCCGCTCGGCGGCGAGCGCGGCGAGCGCGGCGGCCTGGACGTGCTCGGGTGCGCGGGCGTCGGGGAAGGTGTCGGGGTAGAGCAGCGCACCGGCTCCGACGGCGGGCATCCCCTGGACCCGCTCGGCGATGTCGGCGGGCCGGTCGACCGCGGGGTCGCTCACGCGGGTGCGGGGGTCGGAGTAGGCGGCCCAGTAGACCTCCTTGCGCCGGGCGTCGGTGGCCACGACGAAGGGGCCCTCGACCTCGGCCGCCCAGGCGAGTCCGTCCAGGGTGCACACGCCGTGCACGGGGATGCCGAGCGCGAGTCCGAAGGTGTCGGCGGTCATGAGCCCGACGCGCAGCCCGGTGTAGGGCCCGGGCCCGATTCCCACGACGATCCCGGTGACCGCGTCCAGCTTCACCCCCGCGTCCGCGAGCACCCGGTCGACGGCCGGCAACAACAGCTCCCCGTGCCGTCGCGCGTCCACCTGACTGAACGAGGCGGCGACGTCCCGCCCGTCATGCAGGGCGACGGTGACGGCGGGGGTGGCGGTATCCAGAGCGAGCAAGAGCACGCAAACAGCCTACGGCTCCGGGAGGACCTGGGTGGCCGCAGGCCGCCAGAGGCACCCGGGGGTGTACCGGTGCGACACCGGCTCCACCGCTCGGGCGCCGCCGGGCGCGACGGCACGGAACGCACCCGGCGAGCTGCTACGGTCGCCACAAATCAGGACCAAGCACTCCAGAGGTGACCGGTGGCAACCAGCAACGCGGCGTTCGTGACCGCCCTCACCACGGCGGCCCTCGCGACGGTCGGCTTCCTCGCCTACCAGGCCGCCGCGACGGTCCCCTCCAGAACCCCCGCCGAGGGCACCCCGGCGGCCGTCGCCTCGAAGGCCCCCCGCGACGAGCGAAACCCCGCCGCCCTGCCGGCGGGCTCGGGCGCCGGTGAACGAGTGGTGTACTCCCTGGACGACAACCGGGTCTGGCTGGTCGGCGCGGACGAGAAGGTGACCCGCACCTTCGCGGTCGTGCCCGGCACCATCGACCCCGCCCCGGGCGTCTACGTGGTCACCTCCCGCTCGAACTCCGTGACCGGCACCGACGGCACGCCGATCGAGCACGTGGTCCGCTTCACCAGCGTCGACGGCGTGGCGATCGGCTTCAGCGCGGCCGTGCAGAAGACGGGAGCCTCCGCCTCCATGACCACGGTGCCGACGGGCGGCATCCGGGAGTCCCGCGAGGACGGCGACGCCATGTGGGACTTCGCGACGATCGGCGCGAAGGTCGCGGTGATCCACTGAGCCCGGCTCAGGCCGCCTTCGGAGGCTCGGCGGCAGCCGTCCGCGCGGTCCCGGGATCGGGCACCCGCGGCGGTGTGGAGACGGCTTCCGCCGCCGCACAGGACGCCAGCAGATCACGCATGGACACACCGCCGACGAGCGCGTACGGCTGCGGCTGGGGCCGGTTCTCGGTGGCCGACATGGACGCCTCCTGAAGTTCGGGGGCGGCGTAGTTAGGTACACCTAACTACGAGCTGGGTACCATGTGACCACGCACAAGACGTCCAGTGCAATATCTTGCCGACGGATTGTCGGAACGTGCCCGAGAACGCGCGGGGCTCAAGCGGTGAGCACCCCGAGGTCGGTCGTCGCCCAGCGCTCCCCGACCGGAGTGAACGTCACGTGCCGCACCTCGTCGGCCGTGTCCCCGACCGCCCGGTGGATCTGCACCTGGAGTCGGTCGTCGGTCAGCTCCTCGACCTTGCCCTCGCCCCACTCCACGACGATCACCGACTCCGGCAGCGAGACGTCGAGATCGAGGTCCTCCATCTCGTCGAGCCCGCCGCCCAGGCGGTACGCGTCCACGTGGACCAGCGGCGGCCCGTCCCCCAGGGACGGGTGCACCCGGGCGATCACGAAGGTCGGCGAGGTGACGGCCCCCCGCACCCCGAGCCCCTCACCGAGTCCGCGGGTCAGCGTCGTCTTGCCCGCGCCGAGCTCCCCGCTGAGCATCACGAGGTCCCCGGCGCGCAACAGCTTGGCGAGCTTCAGGCCCAGCTCGCGCATCTGCTCGGGGGAGGTGACGGTCAGCTCGGTCTCAACCGGGTTGCGCGGTACTGCTTCCATAACCGCCAACGGTAGCCCCTGCGGGCACCGCCCCCGCGCGGGTGAGGAGGTCGGCGAGGCGGTCGGTGACCACTTCCGGGTGTTCCAGCATGACGAGGTGCCCGGCGTCCGGGACCAGCACCAGTTCCGCCTCCGGCAGCAGGGAGGCGATCGCCTCGCTGTGCTCGCTGGGCGTCACCATGTCGCCCACCCCGGCGAGGACGAGCACCGGCTTGTCCGCGAAGTGGGCGAGGGCGGCGGTCTTGTCGTGGTTGTCGAACGCCGGGTAGTACTCGGCGACGACGTCGATGGGGGTGCCCTCGATCATCCGCTCGGCGAACCGGACGACGGCCGGGTCGACGTCCCGGGAGGCGAAGGAGTACCGCTTGATGATCCCGGCGAACAGGTCGGCGGTGGCCCGGCGCCCCTTCTCCACCAGGTCGGCCCGCTGCCCCAGCGCCTTGAGGACGCCCGGCAGCACCCGCCGCACGGCGTTGACGCCGGCCACGGGAAGCCCGAAGTTGACCTCGCCGAGCCGCCCGGAAGACGTCCCGACCAGGGCCACCGCGACCACCCGGTCACGGATCAGCTCGGGGTACTGGTCGGCGAGGGCCATGACGGTCATCCCGCCCATGGAGTGCCCGACGAGCACGATCGGCCCCTGCGGCACGGCCGCGTCGATGACGGCCTTCAGGTCCTGCCCGAGCTGCTCGATGTCGACCGGCACCCCGTCCTGCACCTGCCGCACCCCGCGCCCGGACCGGCCGTGGCTGCGCTGGTCCCAGTGCACGGTCCGTACGACACCCCGGAGCGCCGCCCGCTGGAAGTGCCAGGAGTCCTGGCTGAGGCAGTAGCCGTGGCTGAAGACGACGGTGACGGGAGCCGGGGCCTTGCGCCCGAACAGCCGGCGCCGGCGTGGCGACAGCGCGGGGCCGGCCTCCGGGTCGAGGTCGTCGACCTCGTAGTACAGCTCGGTGCCGTCGTCGGCGTACGCCTTGCCGGGGGTGCCCCGCAGTGCGCCGTACGGCCCGGTCGAGTCGAGGGCGAGCCGGGCCCGCTGCCGCATCCCGCGTCCGACGGTGAGCCGTTCGAGGGCCACGCCCGCGGCGGCGCCCGCGGCGATCACGCCTATCGCGGCACCGGCGATCCCCGTCGCCCGGCGCCAGCCGGCGCCCGCCCCCGCCGCGGAGGCGAGGGCCACCGACGCGGCGGCGTCGACGACGGCCTCCGCACTGCTCTCGCTCACGTACCGCTCCTGTTCACTGGGTCGGGTGATACCGGTGTCGCGGGCCTCGCTGTACTGACACGCACTGTGCGGTTACCCCGCTTGTTCCTCGTTCACATAGACGCGGGGAACGCGCGTTCCGATGCGGGTCACGATTTCGTACGCGATGGTGCCGGCGGCCTGCGCCCAGTCCTCGGCGGTGGGCTCGCCCCGGTCGCCGGGGCCGAAGAGCACGGCCCGGGTGCCGGTGGGGGGCTCGTCGCCGCCGAGGTCCACGACGAACTGGTCCATGGCGATCCGTCCGGCGACCGTGCGCCACTTGCCGTCGACCAGGACTGGTCCGGCGCCGGAGGCGTGCCGCGGGATGCCGTCCGCGTAGCCGACGGGCACCAGGCCGAGGGTCGTCTCGCCCGGGGTGACATAGCGGTGGCCGTAGCTGACGCCATGGCCGCCGGGGACCCGCTTGACCAGCGCGATCGACGCCGACAGCGTCATCACCGGGCGCAGTCCGAAGTCGGCGGGGTCGCCGAGCTCGGGGCTGGGCGAGATGCCGTAGGTCGCGATGCCGGTCCGGACGAGGTCGAAGTGGCTCTCCGGAAGGGTGAGCGTGGCGGGCGAGTTGGCGATGTGCCGCACCTCGGGGCGCACGCCCCGGCCCTCGGCGTACGCCAGCATCTCCCGGAACAGGGTGAGCTGGGCGGCGATCGAGGGATGCCCCGGCTCGTCGGCGCAGGCGAAGTGCGACCAGAGGCCGGTGACGGTGAGAAGTCCTTCGGACTGGGCGCGCAGGGCCTCGGCGACCAGCTCGGCCCAGTCCTCGCCGGGCTGGCAGCCGTTGCGCCCAAGACCGGTGTCGGCCTTGAGCTGCACGCGCGCGGGGACGCCGGCCTCGCGGGCCGCCGCGACGAGCTCGCGCAGCGCCCACATCCCGCTGACGGACACGTCGAGGTCGGCCTCGATCGCCTCCCGCCAGGGGCCGCCGGGCGTCCACAGCCAGCACATGATCCGCCCCGGCAGCCCGGCCTTCCGCAGCGCCAGAGCCTCCTCCGGCGTCGCGGTCCCGAGCCAGCGCGCGCCCGCGTCGACCGCGGCGCGGGCACAGGGCACCGCGCCGTGGCCGTACGCGTCGGACTTGACCACGGCCATGACGGCGGCGCCCTGCGCGTGGGCGCGCAGGGCCCGCACGTTGGCCCGCAGCGCGGCCAGGTCGATCTCGGCGCGGGCGCGCAGGGGTGCGGTCGGGGCGGTGGCTGTCTCGTTCATGGCGCCCCCAGTGTCTCAGAGGCGACCGACACCGCCGATGAGCACATCCCCGGACGCCCCCACGCGCGCGTGTCCTGCGTGTCACGCGTGGTTCAAAGGGTCAGACCGTGCCGGGCCAGGTACTTCACCGGGTCGATGTCGGAACCGTACGGGCGCCGGGCGCGCACCTCGAAGTGCAGGTGCGGGCCGGTGGCGCGGCCGGTGGCGCCGCTGCTGCCGATCCTGGTGCCGGCTTTCACCTTGGCGCCCCGGGCGACCGAGATGCGCGACAGGTGGGCGTAGAGGACGTACCGGGAATCGCTCAGTTTGATTGTCACGGCCTTTCCGTACGACCCCGACCAGCTCGCCAGGACGACGACTCCGGTGCCCACGGAGTAAACCGGGGTTCCCTTCGCCACCGCAAGATCCACTCCGGTGTGGTAACCGGCCAGCCAGTTTCCCCGCACTCGGTAGCGCATGGTCACCCGGGCCCGTTTCCGGATCGGGCGACACCACTTGGCCGGTGCGAGGGAGCGGTCGCTGACCTCGACATCCTCGGCTGCCGCCAGCAGTTCCTCGAATTCCGGGTCGAAGTCAGTGCCGCAGTTGCCGTCGTGCTCTTCTTCTAAGGGTTCCGGATTGTCCCCGCGGAAACCGAGAACGGGACTCCCCAGAACGACTGCGGCTCCGCCCAGCAGTTCCCGCCGGGTGGTGCCGCGTATATTTGGCTCATCCATGCGGCCAGCGAAACATCGCCCTTTCGGCTCCGCATATTCGACCGACCGGTATTGGTCCCATCAGGTACTAGTTCGCGGGGACTCGTCCGTTTGCCGGGGGTTGTGGGCGGGTGGGGGTTGCCGTTCGCGCCGCCCGCCGGGCGGCGTCAGGCGTCCGTCACGTCCCGCCACGCCGCCGGGACCGCCTCGGCCACGTCGTGGGCTCCCACCGGGGCCCCGTCCGCCGCGAACCGGCCGGCGAGACCGTGCAGGTAGGCCGCCGCGCTGCCGGCGTCCAGGGCGCCGAGGCCGGACGCGAGCAGGGACCCCGCGAGGCCGGACAGGACGTCACCGCTGCCCGCGGTGGCCAGCCAGGCCGTGCCGGTCGGGTTCACCCGCACCGCCCCGCCACCCGCGTCGGCGACCAGCGTGGTCGAGCCCTTGAGGAGCACGGTCGCTCCGTAGCGCCCGGCGAGTTCCCGCGCCGACGCCAACCGGGCCCCCTCGACCTCCTCGCGTGCCACCCCGAGGAGCGCGGCGGCCTCTCCGGCGTGCGGGGTCATGAGGGTCGGCGCGGTACGCGCGCGTACGGCGTCCCGGCCGGCGAGCCGCAGTCCGTCCGCGTCGACGAGCACCGGTACGTCCGAGGCCAGCACCTCCCCCACGGCCGAGGCGTCGTCCCCGGCCCCCGGTCCGACGACCCACGCCTGCACGCGCCCGGCCTGCTTCGGCCCCCGGTCGGAGACGAGCGTCTCGGGGAAACGGGCGATCACGGCGTCCGCGGCGGGCCCGACGTACCGCACGGCCCCGGCGCCGCCCCGCAGCGCCCCGTACACGGCGAGCACGGCGGCTCCCGGATACCGTGCGGACCCGGCGGCGATCCCGACGACGCCCCGCCGGTACTTGTCGCTCTCCCCGGTCGGTACGGGCAACAGCCGCCGTACGTCGGAGTGTTGGAGCGCCTCCAGTTCGGCCTGCGGGGGCAGCGAGAGGCCGATGTCGACGAGCCGCACCGATCCGGCGTACTCCCGCGCGGGATCGATCAGCAGCCCCGGCTTGTGCGTCCCGAACGTGACGGTCAGGTCGGCCCGTACGGCCGCCCCGCGCACCTCCCCCGTGTCGGCGTCGACGCCGCTCGGCAGGTCGACCGCGACGACGGCGGCCCGGGACCGCTCGGCCACCTCGGCCAGCCGGGCCGCGTCGGGCCGCAGTCCGCCCTTGCCGCCGATCCCCACGATCCCGTCGAGGAGCAGGTCGGCCTCCTCGATCAGCCGCTCGGCACCGTCGGCCCCCACGGCCCGCCCCCCGGCCCGCCGCAGCGCGGCCAGCCCCGCGGGGTGGGCGCGTTCGGGTGCGAGCAGTACGGCGGCCACCCCGGCGCCGCGCCGCGCCAGGCGCGCCCCCGCGTAGAGGGCGTCCCCGCCGTTGTCCCCGCTGCCGACGAGCAGCACGATCCTGCGGCCGTACACCCGCCCCAGCAGGTCCGCGCAGGCCGCGGCCAGTCCCGCCGCCGCCCGCTGCATCAGCGCGCCCTCCGGCAGCCGTGCCATCAGCTCCCGCTCGGCGGCCCTGACCGTCTCCACGTTGTACGCAGTACGCATGGCTCCGAGTCTCCCCCGTAGCGCGCGGACATGAACAAGACGGGCCTCCGACACCACCACCACGGGGAAGGCCGGCAAGCGCGTTCTCAGCCCCGCGGAGCGGAAGGATGCGGTCCGAAGCGTTCACTTCCGGCCAGATTCGCTCCCCTTCCCCACCCGACTCGTAAGCGCTCACCAGGCACCATCACGTACTTGTGGGCATATGCCCGGACCTGAGGCCGTCTCAGACGTCACGCCCGCCCCGTCCCACCCCTGTGCGAAACGCTCCACAAAACGCACACTGAGGGCGTTTCGGCGAGCGCGACCGCATCACCTGCGGTCGCCCATCCCGTGGAGGACGTGCCCGCGATGACCGCTCCGGACGGACCCGACGGGACGCTCGCCCTGGCCGTCCGCTGGGCCGGGCGCCTGCTGTGCTGGAGCCTGGCCGCCGCCTGGACCTCGGCCGCGGTCGACGTCACCGTCTCCCCGCACGCCGGCTGGTGGAGCACGTTCTGGCCGCTGCCCTGCTACCTCACCTGCGCGTCGGCGGTCGCGTGGGCCGCGCTGCGCGCTCGCGAGAAGGCGAGAGGCGGCGGCCACGATCCCTGGACCGGACAGGACCTCCGCACGGAATTCGACCAGGCCGCCTGAGTGCCCCGGACGGCACCGGAGGTCAGCCCTCCGCGATCACCACCGCCGACGCGACCCCGGCGTCATGGCTGAGGGACACGTGCCACGACCGCACCCCGAGCGCGGCGGCCCGTGCGGCGACGGTCCCGGTGACCCGCAGCCGGGGCTGCCCGCTGTCCTCGACGTACACCTCGGCATCGGTCCAGTGCAGCCCCGCCGGCGCCCCGAGCGCCTTGGCCAGGGCCTCCTTCGCGGCGAACCGGGCGGCCAGCGAGGCGACTCCGCGCCGCTCCCCGCTGGGCAGCGTCAGCTCACTGTCCAGGAACAGCCGCCGCGCCATCCCCGGCGTACGCTCCAGCGACGCCGCGAACCGCTCGATCTCGGCGACGTCGATACCGACCCCGATGATGCTCATCCGGGCACTCTACGATCCTCCCGGCACCGCTCGCGGTCAGCCCTGCCCGGGCGTCACCACCGGAGCGGTGCCGGACGCACGGAACCCCCATGTCCATGAACCAAGAGCGAGGAGAGTCGCATGCGGCCTCTCAGGCCGCGGCCAGCTCGCACCACACGTACTTCCCCCGGTTGCCGCCCCTCGCCAACGGCTGCCACCCCCATAGGTCGGCGCACGCCTTCACCAACGCCAGCCCCCTCCCCTCCTCCCCCAGCAGCCCCAACTCCCCCGGCGGCTCGGGAGGTTCGGGGTCCGCGTCCCACGCCCCGATCCGCAACACCCCCGCCGACCAGCGGACCCGCAACGCGGCCGGCCCCTTCGTGTGACGGACGGCGTTCGAGACCAACTCGGCCGCGAGGAGCTCCGCGGTGTCGGTGAGCCGGATCAGACCGTGCAGGGTCAGGATCAGACGGAGGGTGCGGCGGGCGACCGTGACGGCTCGGAGGTCGTTCGGGATGTACAGCGTGTACTCCCAGGGTTGGCTTTCGGGCATGCGTCAACTCCGGTTCGGTGAAGGGCGATTGGGCACGGTGGCAGTGCCGCGGCCGTCTTGGCGGGACGGGGCGGTGCGCTTCCGTAGAGTGTTCGCTACATCACCGACGGTAGGGCTTTCATGTAATACATAGCAAGCGGATCACGTAATCTGCCCCCGAACGAGCCACGTCAGCAGGCATGTTGCAACCAAGGAGCACCCGATGGTCCTCAGGCGCGAACCAACCGCGCGTCACCTGCGCCTGGGAGTCGAACTACGGAGGCTCCGCGAGGGGGCCGGGCTCACCACCATCGAGGCAGCAGCGCTCCTCGGGGCCAATCGAGTCCAGATCACCCAGATCGAATCCGGACTCGCGGGTGTGAGTGAGGAACGGCTGCGCCGCCTCGCATCGCACTACGACTGCACGGACCAGCAGTTCATCGACGCACTGGCCGCGATGGCCACCGACCGTACGCGCGGCTGGTGGGAGCAGTACCGAGGGCAGCTACCGACCTCGTTCCTGGACCTCGCCGAACTGGAACACCACGCCGCGTTCCTGCACGAGGTGGCAATCCTGTACGTGCCGGGGCTGCTCCAGACCGAGGACTACGCCCGGGCCGTCTTCTCGTCGCGTGTTCCCGAACTCACCCATGACGAGCTCGCGTTGCGCGTCGAGCACCGCATGAGGCGCCAGCAGATCACCCTCGCGTACGAATCGGTGATCCACGAGTCGGCCCTGCGGATCAGGGTCAGTGATCGCGCCGCCTCCCGCACCCAGCTCCGCAAGCTCCTCGAACTCTCCGAAGCGGACGACATCACCCTTCGCGTCATCCCCTTCGACCTGGACGGCTTTGCCTCGGCCGCCAGCACCATGACGTACGCCGGTGGCCCCCTTCCCAGACTGGACACCGTGGTGCGCGACGTACCCCATGGCTCGGCCTTCATCGACTCCGAGACACAACTCGCCGCCTTTCGAACGCGCTTCCGTAAGGTGGAAGCCGTATCACTCGACCCCGGGCAGTCGCGCGACTTCATCAACCGGCTGGCGAAAGAGCTGTGAGGCCCCCCATGGAGAACTGGCGGAAGTCGTCCTACTCAGGTCCGGACGACGGCAACAACTGCGTCGAGATCGCAACCCACCCCACCCGCATATCCATCCGCGACTCCAAGACCCCCACCACCGCCACCCTCACCTTCCCGCCCGCCCCCTTCGCCGCGTTCCTCGACGCCCTCAAGAGCGGTGACCCGGTGTGACTACTCCACCGTGACGGACTTCGCCAGGTTCCTCGGCTGATCCACCTCGTTGCCGCGGGCGGTCGCCAGCTCGCAGGCGAAGACCTGCAACGGCACGGTCGCCACCAACGGCTGGAGCAGGGTCGGCGTGGCCGGAATCCGGATCAGATGGTCGGCGTACGGCACCACCGTCTCGTCCCCCTCCTCCGCGATCACGATCGTGCGCGCACCCCGGGCCCGGATCTCCTGGATGTTGGACACGATCTTGTCGTGGATCACCGACCGGCCCCGAGGTGACGGTACGACCACCACGACCGGCAGATCCTCCTCGATCAGGGCGATCGGCCCGTGCTTCAACTCGCCCGCCGCGAAGCCCTCGGCGTGCATGTAGGCGAGTTCCTTGAGCTTGAGCGCGCCCTCCAGGGCGACCGGGTAGCCGACGTGCCGGCCGAGGAACAGCACGGTGTTCTTGTCGGCCAGCGACCGCGCCAGCGCCCGCACCGGTTCCATCGTCTCCAGCACCCGCTCGACCTCGCCGGAGATGTGCGACAGGTCCCGGACGACGGCGGAGATCTCGTCGCCCCACTTGGTCCCGCGCACCTGCCCCAGGTAGAGCGCGACCAGGTAGCACGCCACGAGCTGGGTGAGGAATGCCTTGGTCGACGCGACGGCGACCTCGGGCCCGGCGTGCGTGTACAGCACGGCGTCCGACTCCCTGGGGATCGTCGAGCCGTTGGTGTTGCAGATCGCCAGCACCTTGGAGCCCGGTTCGCGGGCGTGCCGCAGCGCCATGAGGGTGTCCATGGTCTCCCCGGACTGGGAGATCGCGATCACCAGCGACCGCGGTCCGAGGATCGGGTCCCGGTAGCGGAACTCGCTCGCCAGCTCCACCTCGCAGGGGATCCGGGTCCAGTGCTCGATGGCGTACTTGGCGATGAGCCCGGCGTGGAAGGCCGTACCGCACGCCACGATGACGACCTTGTCCACCTCGCGCAGTTCGGCGTCGGAGATGCGGACCTCGTCCAGCGACAGGGAACCGGCCGCGTCGATACGGCCGAGCAGGGTGTCGGCGACCGCCTTCGGCTGCTCGGCGATCTCCTTGAGCATGAAGTAGTCGTAGCCGCCCTTCTCGGCGGCGGAGGCGTCCCAGTCGATGCGGAAGGAGCGGACCTCGGCGGGCCGGCCGTCGAACCCGGTGACGGTCACCCCGTCGCGCCGCACCTCCACGACCTGGTCCTGCCCGAGTTCGATCGCGGAACGGGTGTGGGCGATGAAGGCCGCCACGTCCGACGCCAGGAACGCCTCCCCCTCCCCCACTCCCACCACGAGCGGCGAGTTCCGGCGGGCGCCCACGACGACGTCCGGCTCGTCCGCGTGCACGGCCACCAGCGTGAACGCCCCCTCCAGCCGCCGGCACACCAGCCGCATGGCCTCCGCGAGGTCGGCCGTCGCCGAGAACTCCTCGGTGAGCAGGTGCGCGACGACCTCGGTGTCGGTGTCGGAGGCGAGCGCGTGCCCCCGCTCCTCCAGTTCGGTCCGCAGCGCGGCGAAGTTCTCGATGATGCCGTTGTGGACGACGGCGACCCGCCCGGCGTTGTCCAGGTGCGGATGCGCGTTGGCGTCCGTCGGCCCGCCGTGCGTGGCCCAGCGCGTGTGCCCGACACCGGTGACCCCGGTCGGCAACGGCCGGTCCACCAGCTCCTTCTCCAGATTCACCAGCTTCCCGGCCTTCTTCGCCGCCGCCAGCCCACCGTCCGCCAGCACGGCGACGCCTGCCGAGTCGTACCCCCGGTACTCCAGCCGCTTCAGCCCGGCCATCACGACATCGAGCGCCGACTGCGACCCCACGTATCCCACGATTCCGCACATGCGCGGCAGCCTAGGCGTCGAGTGCCACCAGAACACGGCACTTCATGCCCGATTTCGGATATCGCGGCACCGGGCACACTGAGGCGACGGGCTTGCGGCCCTGCTCACCACCGGTCATAGGAGCCCCATGAGCTACAGCATGTACGTCTGCCGTTTCGTCCACGGGCACCCCGTCCCCATGGACGAATCCGCGCTCCGTGAAGTCCTCGGTCCCGTCACCGTGGGCGGGCTGCCGCCCACCGGGCTGCCGGAGTCCTGGGAGCTCGATGCCGAGGACGGCGGCGGGGCCGAGGTGTACGGGGACGCGCTCGGGCTCACCTTCAGCCGCTTCTCCACCGGACGGATCCTCGACCACGTGGCCGCGCTCGCCCGGAGAACCGGCGCGGGCGTCATACCGCTCGGCTGCCCGGCGATCCTCACGAGCGAGGCCGCCCGCGGGAACCTCCCGGACAGCCTCCGCGCGGAAGCGATCGTCATGGCCCCCGAGGCCCTGACCGGCCAGGCGATCCAGCTCGTGATCTCCTCGTAGCCGGAGCCCCGCCGACGCCCCGCGCTCCCCCGCCACCGTCTCCGTGACGCACCCCACCCCCCACCCCGTTCAAACTCCGTTAACAATGGACTGTGATCTCTCCGGTCTCCCCGATGCCCCGGAGCGCCCACCGGCACAAGCCGGAGGCGACTCCTTACGTCGACCTCACCCGCTCAGAGTGGAGTGCGCTGCGCGAGAAAACGCCCCTCCCGCTGAACGCCGAAGAGGTCGAGAAGCTGCGCGGCCTCGGTGACGTCATCGACCTCGACGAGGTGCGGGACATCTACCTCCCGCTGTCCCGGCTGCTGAACCTGTACGTGGGCGCCACGGACGGCCTCCGAGGCGCCCTGAACACCTTCCTCGGCGAGCAGGGCTCCCAGTCCGGCACCCCGTTCGTCATAGGGGTCGCGGGATCGGTCGCGGTGGGCAAGTCGACCGTCGCCCGACTCCTCCAGGCCCTGCTGTCCCGCTGGCCCGAGCACCCCCGCGTCGAGCTGGTCACCACCGACGGCTTCCTGCTTCCCACCCGGGAGCTGGAGGCCCGCGGGCTCATGTCGCGCAAGGGCTTCCCGGAGTCGTACGACCGCCGCGCGCTGACCCGTTTCGTCGCCGACATCAAGGCGGGCAAGGGCGAGGTCACCGCCCCCGTCTACTCCCACCTGATCTACGACATCGTCCCGGACCAGCGGCTCACCGTCCGCCGCCCCGACATCCTGATCGTCGAGGGCCTGAACGTCCTGCAACCGGCCCTGCCCGGCACGGACGGCCGCACCCGCGTCGGTCTCGCCGACTACTTCGACTTCAGCGTGTACGTCGACGCGAGCGCCGAGGACATCGAGCGCTGGTACCTCAGCCGGTTCAAGAAGCTCCGGCAGACCGCCTTCCAGAACCCCGACTCGTACTTCAGGAAGTACACCCAGGTCTCGGAGGAGGAAGCCCTCGACTACGCCCGCACGCTGTGGCGCACCATCAACAAGCCCAACCTGGTGGAGAACATCGCCCCCACCCGCGGCCGCGCCACCCTCGTCATCCGCAAGGGCCAGGACCACAAGGTGCGCAAGCTGAGCCTGCGCAAGCTCTGACAGGCGTACACCCGGCGCCGTACGCCTGTTAGAAAGGCGTCATGCTGCATCTGCGCCTGATCACCCCGGCCGGGAAGACCGACGACGTGGTCCACCTGATCGAGAAGACGGTCGGCACCACCCACCTCGTCGTGGTGCCGGGCGCCGCCCGCAACCCCGCCGGAGACGTCGTGATGTGCGACGTGGCCCGTGAGGCGGGCGACGAACTCATCAGCGCGCTGAGGGAGTTGGACCTCGACAAGACCGGGTCCATCGCCGTCGAGAACATCGACCTGTCGCTCTCCGAACGCGCCGACAAGGCCGAGGACGACGCCCCCGGCGAGGGCGCGGACGCGGTCCTGTGGGAGCACATGAGGGAGGCGACGCACGAGGAGTCGACCCTCTCCGTCACCTATCTCGCCTTCCTCACCGTGGCCACCATGATCGCGGCCTGCGGTGTGGTGCTCGACAACGCGATCCTGATCGTGGGCGCGATGGCGGTGGGCCCGGAGTTCGGCCCGCTGGCGGCCCTCAGCACGGCGATCGTGCAGCGCACCCCGCGCCTGGCGTCCCGCTCACTGATCGCGCTGCTGGTGGGATTCGCGGCGGCGATGGTGGTGACGGTCGGCTTCACCTGGTTCATGGACGCCCTGGACCTCTTCCACAAGTCCGACCTGGAGGGCGACCGCCCCAACACCGCCTTCGTCTACGCCCCCGACGCCTTCTCGTTCGTGGTGGCGGTGCTGGCGGGCATCGCGGGCACCCTCTCCCTGACCTCGGCGAAGTCGGGAGCGCTGGTGGGCGTGGCCATCTCGGTCACCACGGTCCCGGCGGCGGCGAACGCGGCGGTGGCCCTGGCCTACGGCGACATGAGGCAAACAATCGGCTCGACCAACCAACTCCTGCTGAACCTGCTGGGCATCGTCCTGGCAGCCACTCTCACCCTGCTCCTCCAGAAATGGCTCTGGAAACGCGCCTAGGGGCGCGGGGAACTGCGCGACCGGCCACGACGCACCCGCAGCCCGCACCAGCGCAGAACCCCCGCCCCCGACCCGGAACCGGACCTGGACCCGAGCCTCAGCCCAGCGCGGACTTCACCGCATCCGCAAGCCGCCCGGCAACGGTCCGAGCCTGATCGATGTCCGCCGCCTCAACCATCACCCGCACCAGCGGCTCGGTACCCGACGGCCGCAACAACACCCGCCCGGTCGCACCGAGTTCCCGCTCGGCCTCGGCGACGGCGGACGCCAGTTCACCGGACGTCGACACCCGCGACCGGTCCACGTCGGGCACGTTGATCAGAACCTGCGGCAACCGCTTCATCACCGAGGCCAGTTCCTTGAGCGAGCGCCCGCTCTCCGCGACCCGCGCCGCCAGCATCAGCCCGGTCAGCGTGCCGTCCCCGGTCGTCGCGTGATCGAGGATGATGACGTGCCCGGACTGCTCGCCGCCGAGGGCGTACCCGTGCTCCTTCATCTCCTCCAGCACGTACCGGTCGCCCACCGCGGTCTGGACGAGCGTGACGCCCTCCCGCTCCAGCGCCAGTTGGAACCCGAGGTTGGACATGACGGTGGCCACCACGGTGTCCGCCCGCAGCGCACCCCGCTCCTTCATCGCCAGCGCGAGCACGGCCATGATCTGGTCGCCGTCCACGTCCTCGCCGGTGTGGTCGACGGCCAGACACCGGTCGGCGTCCCCGTCGTGCGCGATGCCGAAGTCCGCCCCGTGCTCGACGACGGCGGCCTTCAGCAGGTCGAGGTGGGTGGAGCCGCAGCCGTCGTTGATGTTGAGCCCGTCCGGCTGGGCACCGATGGTGATCACCTCGGCGCCGGCCCGGGAGAACGCCTCCGGCGACACCCGGGCGGCCGCACCGTGCGCCTCGTCGAGGACGATCCGCAGCCCGTCGAGACGGTTCGGCAGCACGGCGATCAGGTGCGCCACGTACTTGTCGAAGCCCTCGGTGTACTCACGGACCCGGCCGACACCGCCGCCGGTGGGCCGCTCCCAGGGCTCACCGCCCTTGTGTTCCTCGTAGACGGCCTCGATGCGCTCCTCCAGCGCGTCGTCGAGCTTGTGCCCGCCGCGCGCGAGGAACTTGATGCCGTTGTCGGGCATGGCGTTGTGGCTGGCGGAGAGCATGACGCCGAGGTCGGCGCCGAGCACACCGGTGAGGTACGCCACCGCGGGCGTGGGCAGCACTCCGACGCGGAGGACGTCCACACCGGCGCTCGCGAGGCCCGCGACGACGGCGGCCTCCAGGAACTCCCCGGACGCGCGCGGGTCCCGTCCGACCACCGCCGTCGGCCGGTGGCCCTGGAACGTACCCGCCTCGGCCAGCACGTGCGCCGCCGCGACGGACAGACCGAGCGCCATCTCGGCCGTCAGATCCGCGTTGGCGACACCGCGCACGCCGTCCGTGCCGAAGAGTCGTCCCACTTGTCCTCCTGAGGAAGCGTCAGTAACGGAGATCATCCGATCACATGAGCCTTTGAGCGCCTTGTGCCGTTATACGCCTAAGGCTGTGATAAACGAACGCCCCGGCGGCACTGTGGCGTGCCGCCGGGGCGAACGGACGTACTGCTGGCTCGTGGGAACGAGCAGGTACGAGCAGAACAGGCAGCGAAGATTAACGCTTGCTGTACTGCGGGGCCTTGCGGGCCTTCTTGAGACCGGCCTTCTTGCGCTCGACCGCACGGTCGTCGCGGCGGAGGAAGCCGGCCTTCTTGAGGGCGCCGCGGTTGTTGTCCACGTCGGCCTCGTTCAGCGCGCGGGCGACACCGAGACGGAGCGCACCGGCCTGACCGGAGACACCGCCACCCGAGATACGGGCGATGACGTCGTAGCGGCCCTCGAGCTCGAGCACCTTGAAGGGCTCGTTGACTTCCTGCTGGTGCACCTTGTTCGGGAAGTAGTCCTCGAGGGTGCGACCGTTGATCTTCCACTTGCCGGTGCCCGGGACGATCCGGACGCGGGCGATGGCGTTCTTGCGACGGCCCAGGCCGGCGGCCGGCTGCGGGTCGCCGAAGCGGGACGCGAGCGACTCCGAGGTGTACTCGCCCTCGACGGGGACCTCGGACTCGGTGGTGTAGCTGTCGATGTCGACGATCTCTTCGCCCTCGACGGGCGTCTCGACGGTGGTCTCGGCCACGATTCTCCTCAGATTCTCTTCAGTCTTAGGGGGTGGCCGGACTTACTGCGCGACCTGGGTGATCTCGAACGGCACCGGCTGCTGGGCAGCGTGCGGGTGCTGGTCGCCCGAGTAGACCTTCAGCTTCGTGAGCATCTGACGGCCCAGGGTGTTCTTGGGAAGCATGCCCTTGACGGCCTTTTCGATGGCCTTCTCGGGGTTCTTGTCGAGGAGCTCGTCGTAGCGGACGGAGCGCAGACCACCCGGGTAGCCGGAGTGGCGGTACGCCATCTTCTGGGTCCGCTTGTTGCCGGACAGGTGCACCTTGTCGGCGTTGATGATGATGACGAAGTCACCGGTGTCGACGTGAGGGGCGTAGATCGGCTTGTGCTTGCCGCGCAGCAGGGAGGCGGCAGTGGTGGCCAGACGGCCCAGGACGACGTCCTGAGCGTCAATGACGTGCCACTGGCGAGTCACATCGCCGGGCTTGGGGCTGTACGTACGCACTTCGCAGCCTTCTTCTTCAGTGGATGGGTGCTGACACATGGCATCACTGAAGCGATCGTGCAGCTGGGGACGACAATGGCCGGGTCACTGCCCGTATGCCGCCCACTGGTAACTGCTCCAGGGAACCTAGGTAAAGGCCACTCGCGTGAGAATGAGCAGGCCGATACACAACGAAGAAGCAGGATACCCGGGGTCCCACGGACGGGTCAAAACGAGCTCCGGGTGACACCGTTCCCGGCCCTCGGCGACACCGTTCCCGGCCGCCGGCGAACTCTTCACGGCCGAGATGTGCACCCGTGCCGGAAAGGTCCAGAGCCCAGTGTCCACAGGCCCGACGGCACCTCCCGTACCCCGTCTAAGATGCGCCCCATGAGCTTTGGGCAGCAGGGGGGACCCCCGTCCCAGTGGGATCCCTGGAAACCGCAGTCACAGCAGCCGTGGAGCAGCGGCGGGGGCGAGCAGACCCCGGACTGGGCCGCGCTCGCCGAGGCCTCCGAGATCCGCAACAAACGGCGCCGGCTGTTCTTCATCGTCGGCGGCGCGCTCGCCACGATCGCGATAGGCACCGCCGTGGCGATGGCCGTCGTGTCGGCGAACGGCAGCGACGAGGCGAACAAGCCGACGTCCTCGCTGCCGGCCGCGGCGATCCCGAGCGCGAGCGGGACGGCCCCGTCGTTCGCGCCGACCAGCGCCCCGCCGCCGCTGGACCCGAAGGACTTCATCGCGAGCAAGGCCAAGGACACGGCCCCGCTGAGCGCCAAGATCCTCTTCCCGGGCACCCAGCTCACCATGGGCTCGACCGTGTACAAGAAGGGCACGACCTCCGACACGAAGAACTGCGCCGCGACCGACAACGTCCAGGCCAGCCTGGGCAAGATCCTCAAGGCCGACGGCTGCACCCAGTTCATGCGCGTCAGCTACACCAAGGACGGCGTCTCGGTGACGGTCGGCGTGGCCGTCTTCGACACGGAGGCCCAGGCCACGAAGGCCAAGGGGCAGGTCAACACCAAGAAGGACATCGTCAAGTCGCTGTCCGGCGGCGCGGTCAAGGCCTTCTGCAACTCGGCGATCTGCCGCACGACCTCGAACTCCTACGGCCGCTACGCCTACTTCACCATCGCCGGCTTCGCCAGCGGCAAGAACGTCACGGAGAAGGACACCGCGGTCTTCGGCATCGGCGACAACCTCGCCGAGTTCACCTTCCGCCAGATCCACCGCCGCGGCGAGGCCCAGGCCTCGGCAGCCGCCAGCGAGTGACCCGGCGCGCGGCCGTGTGAGAGCCTCCCCCTTTCCGATCACATGGTGATCAGCACTCCTGGGGGGACCTGTCCATGGCCGCACACCACATGCCCGGACGCCACCTGCTCATGACGACGGCCCGGCTCGGCATCGACAGCCCCTGGACCGTCGCCCGGCTCGTCGCGGAACCGGCCTAGCACCTTGGACATGCGAGGGCGGGTCCGGATCGCGGGGGCGGCGGCGGGGGCGGCACTGCTGGCCCCGCTGGGGGTGTGGGCCTGGTCCGGGCGCGGCGGGCAGGAGACCGCGCTCGCCCCCACCGATCTGCGCGACCGGGACCCCGAGGCCACGCCCGCGGCCCGCCGGGTCTACGCGACGCTGGCGGGCCTGGAGAACGACGCCCGCCGCGGCCGCCCGTCCCGCACGCTGATCGGCCAGCACGTGGAGCTGCAGAACGAGCGGTACAACCCGGAGTACGGCGACTACCGCGGCACCAAGCAGCCCGGTTACTACTACCGCAAGGCACGGGACATCACCGGGAAGCTGCCCGCCTTCGTGGAGCTGGACCTCGGGCCCGGCTACAGCCAGCCCGGCTGGGCGGTGGGCGAGGCGCGTTCCTACAACCGCGACTGGCCGAGCTGCCGTCGCGGCTGGGGGTACGTCGAGGACGCCGTGGACCTGGCCGTCGGCGTGTGGGCGGGACTGCCGCGAGCCGCCGACGGCTCGTACCGCCCCTCCGGCACGCACCGGGAGTGCGCCACCGGCACGGAGGTCGCACTGCCGGACAACGGGGGCGGCCCCGCGGGACTGGTCGGCTTCTCCTTCCACCAGCCCTACCCGGGCAGCCCCGTCAAGGGCTTCCCGGAGACCCGGCACAGCAACTCCCCCGGCGCCGGGGACCCCGGTTGGTTCGGCCGGGTGGTCACCGAAGGCACCACCGAGCACCGGGCCCTGCTGCACGACCTGGCCTTCCTCGCCGACCACCTCGGCTACCTCGCCGGCCGCGGGGTGCCGGTGCTGCTGCGGCCGTACCACGAGATGAACACCGTGCCGGGCCGCGGCTTCTGGTGGGCCGGGCAGGACCCGGCCGCCTTCCACCGACTGTGGCGGCTCACGTACGACTACCTCGTGAACCGTCGCGGCCTGCACAACCTGATCTTCGTCTGGTCGCCGAACTCCTGGAACCGGCCCTACGGCCGCGATCCCCGGCCGTACTACCCCGGCGGCCGTTTCGTCGACGTCGTCGGGGTCGACGACTACAGCGACACCCCGGCCGAGCCCTTCGGCGAGGGTTCCTGGACCGAGGTCTGGTATCGCGGCCTGGAGGAGTACCGCAGGCCGCGCATCGTGGCCGAGTCCTTCCACGTACCGCTCAACGCCCACCAGCCGCGGACGCTGTCCCGGACGCCGTGGGTGCTGTGGACGGTGTGGGGCCAGGCGCTGTCGTACGACAACGTCTCGGATCCTCGCGCCAGGAACACGGCGGCTGACGTGAAGCGCACCTACACGTCACCGAGGGTGATCACCGGTGGTCATCGGCGTGTATCCGACCTCTTTAGCAGGTCACCACACAAGACGTGACTTGATTAACTTTTGAACACATCATCCACACAAGCGTTTTCACTTTCACGCATGTGTGTAAGGATCTGTTTCCTGTTCGATCAGTCTTCGGGCGCCCGGGGGGGCATCTGAGCGCGGCTGACCGAAAGCGCCAAAGAAGGCGTTGAGGGGATGGACCCGGAACCACATCAGACGTCACGGTGCGCACTCATGCCGTGACGTAGATCCGTCGTGCCCTCGACGCGCCACTGATCTCAAGGGGAGTTCCGCAGTCGTCATGGCATCGACAGCCGTCGAGGGGGGCGTGCCGCATTCCCGGCACCATCAGAAGCTCGCGAAACGCACCGCTGCATGGAAGCCGGGGATCCTGCCGTTCCTGATCCCGCTGGTCTTCCTCACCGTGTTCAGTCTGTGGTCGTACACGCCCAGCGAATCACCGCTGGCGTGGCTGATCACCATCTGCTGGGCGCTTCCGGTGCCCGGTGTACTCGTGTCAGTCCAGGGCTTCTTCCTCATCCGCCGACGGCTGCGCAAGGCCCATCTGATGACCCCGCCCGCGCCGGTGGACCAGGACTTCCTGATCTGTCTCGTCCCGACCATCGGCCGGCACGACACCTACCCCGCCCTGGAGCGCTCGGTCCTCTCGTACGTGGAGCACCTCCCGGAGTGGTTCCCGTACATGCGCGTGGACGTCCTCACCGAGGAGGGCTGCGAGGCCGCCGAGCGGATCGACCAGCTCGCCGCGGCCAGTCCGCTGATCCGTGTGGTCACGGTCCCGAAGGCCTACGAGACCAGGAACGGCACCCGCTTCAAGGCCCGCGCCAACAACTACGCCCATGAGCTGCGCATCGCGGAAGGCGAGGCCCTCGAGCACGTCTGGGTCCTGCACATGGACGACGACACCGGCGTGGGACCGGACACGTCGGCCTCCCTCGCGCAGTTCATCAACCGCCAGCGCCGTGCGACCCCCGAAGAGGTCAAGCACATGGCGCAGGGCATCCTGACCTACCCGCGGGAGAACGCGGTGAGCATGCTCACCTGGTTCGCCGACGCCATCCGCCCCGCCGACGACATCGCGCGGTTCCGCGCCTTCACCGGCCTCGGTACCCCGGCGGCCGGTGTGCACGGCGAGCTCCTGGTCATCCGTGCCTCCATCGAGGCCGAGATCGGCTGGGACTTCGGGCCCAAGGAGATCGTCGAGGACGCCCGGCTGGCCCTGACCTTCTGCCGGATCTACCCGGGCCGCAGCGACTGGTTCAACGGCCGCTGCTACGGCGCCTCCCCGGCCAACACCAAGGACTTCATCAAGCAGCGCGAGCGCTGGGCCTGGGGCCTGGTCGCCCTCTGCTTCAACCGCAAGGTCCCGCTGCGCTACCGCTGGTTCCTGACCGTGTGTGTGACGAGCTGGATCCTGGGCCCGCTGCAGCACGTCGGGACGATCCTCTTCGTCGCCTGGTTCATCGGCGACATGAACACCTCGCCGGTGACGCAGTCCGTGGTCATCCTGTGGTCGATCAGCTTCGCGTACGTCATCTGGGCGTACTGGGAAGGGCTGCGGCTCAACGCGATCGCCTCGGCGACCGGCAGGCGCAGATGGTGGGAGCCCTTCGCGGTGCTGGTCCTGCTGCCCTACTTCTCCCTCATCGAGGGGATCGGCGGCATCAAGGGCCTGTGGAAGTTCATCCGCCGCGAGGAGAACAAGTTCGTCGTCATCGCGAAGCCCGCCTGACCCGGAAGAGACCGACATCTCATGAAGCGCGCCCGCTTGCCCCTGCTCGCCGTGCTGCCCGTCAGCGTCATCTCCTTCGTGGTCGCGGTCCCCCTCGTCGCGGGAGACCACCCACTGCGCTGGGAGTCGGGCTCACTGCTGCCCAAGCTCGTCCTCAACGGCAAGGAGAGCAATCCCGCCGACGGTTCCACGGACTCCGACGGCACGACCTCCGCGTCCCCCTCGCAGCCGCAGAAGGCCGCCACGGTGGACAAGAAGTGGAAGGAAGGCATGCCCCAGTGGGGCGTGCAGCTCTACTGGGAGGACAACCCCAAGCACTCCCTGGAGTACGTCGAGAAGCAGGCCCGGCTGCACGCCGACTACCTGGTCGGCCTGCACGCCAACTCCGTCAGCGTGTCCTTCCCCTTCTTCACCGGCGATCGCGCGTCGACGAAGGTCTTCGAGGGCGCCAAGACCCCGACTCCGGCACGACTGGCGAGGGTGCTGGAGATCTTCCACGAGGCCGGGCTGCGCACCACCGTGCGGCCTCTCATGGACGAGCGTTCCCTGGATGCGGAGGACGGCTGGCGAGGCAACATCAAGCCCGCCGATCGCGACGCCTGGTTCGCGTCGTACACGGCGTTCGCCACCCCGTACCTGAAGGCCGCGGAGAGCGAGAAAGCCGCCACCTTCGTCATCGGGACCGAGCTGAACTCCCTGGAGGGCGACGCCCACTGGGACACCGTGGTGGACGACGCCGAAAAGATCTTCAGCGGTCAGGTCGCCTACGACGCCAACTGGGACAACTACGTCAACGGCCCCATCTCGATGCCCGTCAACCACCTCGGCATCGACGCGTACTTCCCGGTCAAGGTCGCCGACGACGCCTCCGTGGACACCCTGGTCAAGGGCTGGGACAACTGGCTGGACAGGAAGGCCACGGGCGAGCTTCCGAAGATCACCGTCTCCGAGGCCGGCATCGGCGCGATGAACGGCGCCTACCACGCTCCCGGTGACTTCTACACCAAGCGGGCCGTCAATCCGACGGTGCAGGCGAACTGGTACAAGGCCGTCTGCCGGGTCGTCCAGGAGCGCCGGATGTCCGGCGTCTACTGGTGGTCGATCTACTTCGACACCGACCCGAACGCCAAGCCCGACGACAAGGTTGCCTCCCGGCTCGACTTCGCCGGACGTCCCCTCTCCGAAAAGGCGATCAAGTCCTGTTTCACCTCTGACTACGCAGGACCCGGGACCGACACCGCAAGCTGACCGAGCGGAGGCAGTCATGCAAGAAGCCATCATTCTGGTGGGCGGCAAGGGAACCCGCCTGCGCCCCCTGACCAACCACACCCCGAAGCCGTTGCTCGGCGTCGCGGGCTCCTCCTTCATCCGGCACCAGATCGCCAAGCTGATGGACGCGGGCGTCGAGCACGTCGTCTTCGCGACCTCGTACCTCGCCAGCCTCTTCGAGGAGGAGTTCAGGGACTTCTCCCAGGACCTGACGATCTCGTACGCCGTCGAGGAGGTGCCGCTCGGCACGGGCGGAGCGATCCGCAACGCGGCCCGACTCCTGCACGGCACCTCGCCGGACGCGCCGGTCCTGATCCTCAACGGCGACATCCTCTCCGGGGTCGATCTGCGCACCCTCCTGGAGCGCCACGAGGAGCGGGCGGCGGACGTGACCCTGCACCTCACCCGCGTCCCGGACCCCCGCGCGTTCGGCCTGGTCCCCACCGACGGGTCCGGCCGGGTGCTCTCCTTCCTCGAGAAGCCGAAGACGCCCGAGGAGTGCGTCACGGACCAGATCAACGCCGGCTGCTACGTCTTCCGCCGCTCGGTCCTCGACGCCATACCGGCCGACCGCGAGGTATCGGTCGAGCAGGAGACCTTCCCACAGCTCGTCGCCCGGGGCGGCCGCGTCTTCGGCCACACCACGGACGACTACTGGCGCGACCTCGGCACCCCGCTGGCCTTCGTCCACGGCTCCGCCGACCTGGTCACCGGCAAGGCGGGCTCGCCCCTGGTGGGACGGCCGGCCGAGGCGTTGATCCATCCCACGGCCGTGGTCGACCCGACCGCCCTCGTCACGGGCGGCTCGACAATCGGCCCGCACGCCGTCATCGGCGCGCACGTGGTCGTCGAGCGCTCGATCGTCAGCCGTGGTGTGACCGTCGCCGACGGCGCCCGGATCCACGAGTCCGTGGTGGACCACGACTCCTCGATCGGCAGCGAATCGATTCTTCGTGAGGTCGTGGTGGGTTGCCACGCGCACATCGGCGCGCAGAACGAGCTGCCCGCCCATCTCCGGCTGTCGTGCGGCATCCGCATCCCCGCTCAGGGGGTGCGCGTCAGCGGTACGGCTGTCGCCTGCCCGACGGTCCACTGAAGTCGCCTGCCCGCCGAACGGCCCGCCCGCCCAGCTACTGGAGAACCGTGACCCGCCATCGCTCATCGGCCGCGCAGACAGAGAGTCTTCGCAAGTACCGGCCGGACATACAGGGCCTGCGTGCCGTCGCCATCATGATGGTCGTCGCCATGCACTGCGGCATCCTCGACATCCACGGCGGCGTGGACGTCAGTTTCGTACTCAGCGGCTTCCTCATCGGCGGCCAGCTCCTCGCGGAGATCGACAAGACCGGCAAGGTGTCGCTGAGCAAGTTCTGGGCCCGCCGCTTCAGGCGTCTGGCGCCGGGAATGACCGTCGTCGTCCTCGCCACCGCCGCCCTCGCCTGGATCTACGGCAGCCCGCTCAGGTTCCGCGACACCATGGAGGACGGTCTCGCCTCCGCGCTGAGCGTCATGAACTGGCGGCTCGTCGAGACCGGCACGGACTACTTCGCCAACGACGGCACCCAGTCCCCGTACCAGCACTTCTGGTCACTCGGCATCGAGGAGCAGTTCTACCTCGCGGCCCCGCTGGCGCTGTTCGTCATGGCCTGGCTCAGCCGTGCCATCCTCCGCAACCGCGTCCTTGTGGGAGTCTTTCTGGGAGCGGTGATCGGCGGATCCTTCTACGCGGGCTACACCCAGACCAGCGTCAACCAGCCGCTCGCCTACTTCAGCACCCACACCCGCATCTGGGAACTCACCGTAGGCATCCTGCTGGCCCTCGGCGCCCCGCTGCTCTCCCGCATGAACCGGGGAGTGGCCGGCGTGGTCTCCTGGCTGGGCCTCGCCACAGCCATCGGCACCGCGCTCCTCATCACCCCCGAGACCCCGCTGCCGGGATACGCGGTGGCCGGCCCCGTCCTCGGCGCCGCCATGATCATCGCCGGCGGATGCGCCGCACCTCGCTTCGGCGCGGAATGGCTCCTGGACAACCCGGTGCTGAACTCGGTCGCCAACGTCAGCTACGGCTGGTACCTCTGGCACTGGCCGATCCTGATCCTCTGGCCGGACATCACCGGCCACGAGCTCTCCTACTCGGACCGCTTCCGCGTGGCGTCCCTGTCCCTGATCCTGGCCTACGCGATGTTCCACATCGTCGAGCACCGCTTCAGGACCAACGCCCAACTGGTGACCCGTCCCTGGAAGGGCATCTTCGCCGGCGGGACCGCCGTCGCGGGTACGGCCGGTGCCGCGGCCTTCGCCATGACCGTCCTGCCGCTGAACCTCTCGGCCTCGGCCGTCGCCGCGGGCTCCGGCACCGTGGGATGGAGCGGTACGGAATCCGTGCGCAGCTCCGTGATCCAGAAGGAGCTGTCGGGAGTCGCCCAGGGCGCCCTGCCGAAGTCGCCCGACGACAAGACGCACTACGGATGCATCGACAACACCGATGTCGAGGAGTTCGTCATGCGCGACAACTGCGTCATCGGCGACAAGACGGGCCAGAAGTCGGTCGTCGTGATCGGCGACTCGCACGCCTGGCAGTGGGGCGACGCCTTCCACGAGATCGGGCAGAAACTGCACGTCAAGGTCGTGACCATGGCGAAGGGCGGCTGCTCCCCCGAGGTCTACGCCATCAAGAACCCCGAACTCAACCGTGAGTACTCCGAGTGCGACGAGTGGCGCAAGACGGCGTTCGAGGAGATCAAGGAGCTCAAGCCCGACGTCGTCGTCGTCACGAACCGGGTCCGCCAGGAGGCGACCGAGGCAGGTGCCGAGGAGGCGTTCCAGACGCTGGAGGACTCGGGCGCCAGGATCGTCTACCTGACGGACACCCCGCAGCCCGGCAGGAACGTGCCCGACTGCCTCGCCACGCACATCAACGACGTCACGGCGTGCAACCCCGCCCAGGACAAGGCCATCGAGTTCACCGACTTCCGGGCCATGGAGCAGAAGGTGGCCAAGCGGCACGGTGCCGTGGTCATCGACACGCTGCCGGCGTTCTGCGCGGACGACGTGTGTCCGACGGTGATCGGTGACCAGATCGTCTACTTCGACTCCAGCCACATCACCGCCGGGTACGCGCAGTCCCTGGTGCCCTTCCTCCAGCCGACCCTCAAGAAGGTCCTGGCCGGCTGACCCCGTGCACCTCTCCCCGTACCCGGCGGGCCTGAAGCTGCCGTTCGGCCAGCAGCTCGTCCGCCGGGTACGCGACCTCCTCCAGCGTCAGCCCGTGCGGCCGTACGACATGCACCGCGCTGTCCCGCACCCGCGCGTCCAGCACCTTCCGCGGCCACTCCACACCCCGGTGCCCGTCGCCCACGAACAGCAGCGCCCCGACCATGGACCGCACCTGGTTGTGGCAGAAGGCGTCGGCACGGACCTCGATCTCGACGATGCCCTCCGCCGTGCGCCGGACCCCGAAGTCGAGGATCTCGCGGACCGTCGAGGCCCCCTCACGCTTTTTCGCGTAGGCCGCGAAGTCGTGCTCCCCCACGAGTGACTTGGCGGCGGCGTC
The DNA here is from genome assembly GCF_055582845.1 of Streptomyces sp. NPDC107471. NCBI lineage: Bacteria > Bacillati > Actinomycetota > Actinomycetes > Kitasatosporales > Streptomycetaceae > Streptomyces > Streptomyces sp. NPDC107471. Next base: position 758,633 of record NZ_JBVJPC010000002.1, read on the forward strand.
CATGACGTCGACGTCCAACTCCCAGTCGTGCCACAGCACATGGCTGCGCAGCAGCGGATCGACTCCGCCGGGCCGGTCCCCCACCCGGTAGACGTACCGCCGCCACAGAGCGGCGAACCGCGCATTGAACCCCGCAGCAGCCTCCCCCACCCCCCAAACCCGCACATCCTTCGCCAACCGCCCCGCCAACCGCTTCAGCAGCTTCTCGCGGTGGTCCTCCCACAGGTCCGCGGGCAGGTCCACGTGGGCCACCTGTCCCCGTGCGTGCACGCCCGCGTCGGTCCGGCCGGCCACGGTCAGTTCGTACGTCACGTCCTTCGACCGCGTGACCGTGCGCAGCGCGTCCTCGATCTCGCCCTGGACGGTCCGTCGGCCGGCGGCCTGCTTGGCCCATCCGGAGAAGTCGGTCCCGTCGTAGGAGAGGTCGAGGCGGACACGGACGTAACCGGGCTGTACTTCGTCGCTCACCCCCCGATCCTCTCAGGAACGCGGAACGGGCCCGCCCCGAGGGGCGGGCCCGCACTGCCGTGGAGCAGCGTGGATCAGGGCCGGCCCCTCGGGTTCAGCACGATCATGCCGGCGTCGTTCGCCGGGTTGCCCTCGTTCGGCATGGTGTACGCGAAGAACGCCCGGCCGGTGGCGTTCCGGATCACCTCGTCGACGCGCAGGCCGAAGGTGAAGGTACGGGAGGCGTCCTCCAGGATCGGCGTGTCGATGGAGCACAGGTAGTCGCCCTCGGCGCCCTCCCAGTCGGCGGCCCGGCAGCTCTCGGGGGCCGTGGTGACCGTGGTGCCCGGGGGAAGGTCGACCCAGAAGGAGATCGGCTCGCCGCCGGAGCGCAGCAGGGCCAGCCACGCGGGCCCGTGGTTGGCGAAGCCGACGTCCACCGACACCGTCTGGCCCTTGCGGGCCCGCAGCCGCTCACCGGTCAGGTCGAGGTCGAAGGTGTTCTTCGTCGGGAAGTCCATCTCCGCGAATTGGCTGTAGTCCGCCGGGTCGGCGTCCGGCAGCCGCACCAGCCCCAGTGCCGGCCCGGTCCCTGCCTGGTAGTCGCCCTCGGCCAGCAGGTCCGCCACCTGGTCGGCGGGGACCGCGCTGAACGAGTAGGACATCACGTCGTACAGGGCGAAGCCGGCCGTCCCGACCGGGAAGGGAGCGCTGAGTCCGTAGGCCGCCCGGGCCGCGAACTCCTCGTCGAAGACGCACAGGGCCTTGGAGCTCCCGAACAGTTCGTCGGGGTCGCGCGGGTCGTACCAGCAGTTCCCGTAGGTGTTCGGGAAGGAGAGGCCCCGGCTGCCGTACATCCGCAGCACCACGCCCTTGCCGCCCAGCCCGCCGACGTTGCGGAAGCTCAGCGGCGCCTGCAGGGTGTCACCGGCCTTGAAGCCCTCGGGCTCGGCCAGGTGCTTCATCTGCATCTCGGGGCCGCCGACCAGGACGTCCACCGTGTGCCCGGTGAAGGCCAGGCCCTCCCCCACGGCCGTGACCTCGATGGTGCCGAAGTCGCCCGCGGCGCTCTCGTCGGTCACGTCGAGTCTGATGCCGCCCAGGTCGTTGTAGTCCTGGCCGGCGTAGATCTCGTAGTCCTTGCAGGTCGCGACCAGTCCGTCGACCGAGCAGCCCTGCCAGCCGCCGAGGCGGGAGAAGTTGACGGAGGCGACACCGGCCAGGGAGCTCGCGTCCACCGTGACCGTGTAGTCGCCCTGGTGGATCGGGTAGATGACCCCGTTCTCGTCCGGCACCGGCTCGCCGGGCGCCCGGAGTCCGAGCTCGATCTGCGGCTCACCCGGCTCGCCCGGCTCACCGGGTTCCGGCTGGAGCGAGAGGTTCACGCTGTCGGGGCCGGTGACGGACACCGGCAGCGGTTCCTCCGCGGCACCGGCCGGGACAGCGAGTGCCGTAGCGGCCAGGGCGGCCAGCGCGAACGCGGAGATGGTGCGCCGCACCGCGGCGAGATACGTCATGGGACCCCCGTAAGTCGGACCATCGGGCGCACCGGATCGGTGGCGCCGTATGCATGACCTGTGAGCCCGCTGTGAGGTTGCAGTCCCTTTGCGCCACAACGCAAACGGGCCCGCTCCTCGAAAGGAACGGGCCCGCGATCGCCCCAGGGGCGCGGGGAACTGCGCGACCAGCCACGGCGGCGCCGCGGCCGCGAACGTACAGTCCCCGACAGAACGCTTACGCGTCCTTGGACTCCTCGGCCGGAGCCTCGGTGGCGTCCTCGGCCTCGGCGGCCTTGGTCGTGTCGACCTTGGTCTCCTCGGCGGCCGGAGCAGCCTCGGCGTCCTTGGCGGCACGCTTGGTGGCGGCCTCGGCCTCACCCGTCGCCTGCTGCGCGACCGTCAGCGCCTCGACCAGCTCGATGACAGCCATGGGCGCGTTGTCGCCACGGCGGTTACCGATCTTGGTGATGCGGGTGTAGCCACCGGGACGGTTCTCGTAGCGCGGGCCGATCTCGGTGAAGAGCGTGTGCACGATGCTCTTGTCCGTGATCACCTGGAGCACCTGACGGCGGTTGTGAAGGTCGCCCTTCTTCGCCTTGGTGACCAGACGCTCGGCGTACGGACGCAGCTTGCGCGCCTTCGCCTCGGTGGTGGTGATACGGCCGTGCTCGAAGAGGCTCTTCGCGAGGTTCGCGAGGAGCAGCTTCTCGTGCGCGGCGCTGCCGCCCAGACGGGCACCCTTGGTGGGCTTCGGCATGGTGTTTCTCCTAGATGTCTGCCCCGGCCGTATCAGGTACCGGGGTCAGTATCCGAGCGAGCGGGTTTACTCGTCGGAGACCCCGCGCCCTCAAGGGGCGCGGGGAACTGCGCGACCAGCCACAGCGGGCCGGCAGCCAGGAACCGGCAGTCGGTCCCGAGCTCTTAGTACTGCTCGGTCTCGACGAACCCGGCGTCCGCGTCGTCGTCGGCGCCGAAGGCGTCCGCGGCGGCGGTCGGGTCGAATCCGGGCGGGCTGTCCTTCAGGGCCAGGCCCATGCCGGCCAGCTTCGCCTTGACCTCGTCGATGGACTTCGCACCGAAGTTGCGGATGTCCAGCAGGTCGGCCTCGGAGCGCGCCACGAGCTCACCCACGGAGTGGATGCCCTCACGCTTGAGGCAGTTGTAGGAGCGGACCGTGAGCTCCAGCTCCTCGATCGGCAGCGCCAGGTCGGCGGCAAGGGCGGCGTCCGTGGGGGACGGGCCCATGTCGATGCCCTCGGCGTCGATGTTCAGCTCGCGGGCGAGACCGAACAGCTCGACCAGGGTCTTGCCGGCGGAGGCCATGGCGTCACGGGGACGCATCGCCTGCTTGGTCTCGACGTCGACGATCAGCTTGTCGAAGTCGGTGCGCTGCTCGACACGGGTCGCCTCGACCTTGTACGTGACCTTGAGCACCGGGCTGTAGATGGAGTCGACCGGGATACGGCCGATCTCCTGGCCCACCTGCTTGTTCTGCACGGCGGAGACGTAACCGCGGCCACGCTCGACCGTGAGCTCCATCTCCAGCTTGCCCTTGCCGTTGAGCGTGGCGAGGACGAGGTCGGGGTTGTGCACCTCGACACCGGCCGGGGGCGCGATGTCGGCGGCGGTGACCAGACCCGGGCCCTGCTTGCGCAGGTACATCACGACCGGCTCGTCGTGCTCCGAGGAGACCACGAGCTGCTTGATGTTGAGGATCAGGTCGGTGACGTCCTCCTTGACGCCCGGCACGGTGGTGAACTCGTGCAGGACGCCGTCGATGCGGATGCTGGTGACAGCGGCACCGGGGATCGACGACAGGAGGGTGCGGCGGAGGGAGTTGCCGAGGGTGTAGCCGAAGCCCGGCTCCAGCGGCTCGATCACGAACCGGGAGCGGAATTCGTCGACGACCTCTTCGGTCAACGAGGGACGCTGAGCGATCAGCATGTGTGGATCAGATCCTTCTTTCGTGGACGCCCGCTATTTGACGCCCGACGGAACCGCCCCCGGCAAAAGGGACGGGTACTGCAAGGGTACGGGCGGCACCGCCCCGAAGAGCCGTACCGCCCGCAACCTCAGGACAACCGGGCCTCAGACGCGGCGGCGCTTGGGCGGACGGCAACCGTTGTGCGGCGTGGGCGTGACGTCCTGGATCGAGCCGACCTCGAGGCCGGTGGCCTGGAGGGAGCGGATCGCGGTCTCACGGCCGGAGCCGGGACCCTTGACGAACACGTCCACCTTGCGCATGCCGTGCTCCTGCGCGCGGCGGGCGGCCGACTCGGCGGCCATCTGCGCGGCGAAGGGGGTGGACTTGCGCGAGCCCTTGAAGCCGACGTGGCCGGCGGAGGCCCAGGAGATCACGTTGCCCGAGGGGTCCGTGATCGAGACGATCGTGTTGTTGAACGTGCTCTTGATGTGGGCGTGCCCGTGAGCGACGTTCTTCTTTTCCTTGCGGCGCACCTTCTTGGCAGCGCCCTGACGACCCTTGGGGGGCATCTACAAACTCCTACGGGGAGGTGGTCGGTCCTACAGCGAAGACCGCTGATGAAGCGTGGTCCGCTGAGGACTACTTCTTGCCCGGCTTCTTCTTGCCGGCGATGGCGCGACGCGGGCCCTTGCGGGTACGAGCGTTCGTGCTGGTGCGCTGACCACGGACGGGCAGTCCACGGCGGTGGCGCAGACCCTGGTAGCAGCCGATCTCGACCTTGCGGCGGATGTCGGCCTGGATCTCGCGACGGAGGTCACCCTCGGTCTTGAGGTTGTTGTCGACGTACTCACGAATCGCGACGAGCTCCTCCTCGGAGAGGTCGCGAACGCGGGTGTTCGGGTTGACGCCGGTCTCGGCCAGCGTCTTCTGCGAAAGGGTCCGGCCGATGCCGAACACGTAGGTCAGGGCGACCTCCACGCGCTTTTCGCGCGGGATGTCAACACCGGAAACGCGTGCCACTTCAATGGCTCCTGGTGATCTTCGGAGGTCTTCCGCAGGACCGGCTCCCAGCCGCCGTACCAGGTACGAACTGGGTCCCCGGCCTCCGAGCCGGGGGTGTCAGACGGAGTGCGTCTGGGCCCTGCGTATGAACATGTTCAGCTTGCGTCGCGCGAATCCCTGCGAGAGCAGAGGGTTCGGTCGTGCGTCAGCCCTGGCGCTGCTTGTGGCGCGGGTTCTCGCAAATGACCATGACCCGACCGTGACGGCGGATCACCCTGCACTTGTCGCAGATCTTCTTGACGCTCGGCTTGACCTTCATGGGATTGAGGTTCTCCGGGTCAGTGCCACCACCCCGCCGGAACGGAGTGCGGGCAAGATCTACTTGTACCGGTAGACGATCCGGCCACGTGTCAGGTCGTACGGAGACAACTCCACCACGACCCGGTCGTCAGGGAGGATGCGGATGTAGTGCATACGCATCTTGCCGCTGATGTGTGCCAGGACCTGGTGGCCGTTCTGGAGCTCGACCTTGAACATGGCGTTCGGAAGAGACTCGACGACAGTGCCCTCGATCTCGATGGCACCTTGCTTCTTGGCCACGCTTCGCCCTTCGAATCGACTACCTTGATCGACTCCCCTGCTTTCCCCGAGGGGCGCATGCGGACATGCGGGTGCACGAGAGTCGACGAGTCAGTCTACGTCAGCGCTCCTAGAAAGACGAATCGAGGATTCATGCCCCGGGAAGGAGATCCTTAAGCGCCCGGTCAGGGGCGCGGGGAACTGCGCGATCGGACACAGCCGGGCCCGCGGACGGCATACGTCCTACGCCAGCGGGTCCGGAGCCGCGACGACCCCGTGCTCCGCGAGCTTCGCCTTGCCGCCGTCCGGAGCCGTGAGCACCAGCGGCCCCTCGTCGGTCAGCGCCACCGAGTGCTCCCAGTGGGACGACCAGGTGCCGTCGGTCGTGATGACCGTCCAGTCGTCCGACAGGACCTCCGTCCTGGGCGTGCCCAGCGACACCATCGGCTCGATCGCCAGGCAGAACCCGGTGACCAGCTTCGGCCCCTTCCCGCGGCGCCGGTCGACGTAGTTCAGCAGGTGCGGGTCCATGTGCATCTCGGTGCCGATGCCGTGGCCGCCGTAGTCCTCGATGATGCCGTAGCGGCCGCCGCCCGGCTTGGGCTGGCGGCGGATGTACGTCTCGATGGCCCGGGAGACGTCGACGAGCCGGTTGCCCTGCTTCATCGCCGCGATGCCGGCCCACATGGACTCCTCGGTCACCCGCGAGAGCTCCAGCAGCTCCGGGGCGTGCCCCGAGCCCACGAACGCCGTGTAGGCCGCGTCCCCGTGCCAGCCGTCGATGATCGCGCCGCAGTCGATGGAGATGATGTCGCCGTCCTTGAGGACGACCTCGTCGGAGGGGATGCCGTGGACGACGACCTCGTTCACCGAGGTGCAGATCGTCGCCGGGAAGCCGCCGTAGCCAAGGAAGTTCGGCTTCGCGTCGTGCTCCGCGAGGACCTTTCGCGCGACCTGGTCGAGATCCCTGGTCGTGGCCCCGGGCACCGCGGCCTCTCGGGTCGCCGCGTGGATGGCGGCGACGACCAGCCCCGCCTCGCGCATCTTGGCGATCTGCTCGGGGGTCTTGATCTGCACCATGCGGCGGGGGCCTTTCTCGGACCGGGGAAACAGGGATGGGAAGAGCGCCGTCAACAGGCGCCTTCGGAAGCGCTCTGAGGGGCGCCTTCAACGATACGTGCACCCACACAGCAGCCGCGGCCCCCTCGGAAGGGAACCGCGGCTGTCGTACTGCGAAAAACCGCTACGCGGCGTCGTCCTCGTGCTGGAGGGCCTCCATGGCACGGCCGGTGACGTCCTCCACCTTGCCGAGCGCCGAGATCGTGACCACCAGGCCCTGGGCCTTGTAGTAGTCGATGATCGGCTCGGTCTGGGTGTGGTAGACCTCCAGGCGCTTGCGGACCGTCTCCTCGGAGTCGTCGTCCCGCTGGTACAGCTCGCCGCCGCAGACGTCACAGACGCCGTCCTGCTTCGGCGCCTTGTACGAGACGTGGAAGACGTGCGCCGAGTCGTTGCGGCAGATGCGGCGGCCGGCGATGCGCTTGACGACCTCCTCCTCGGGGACCTCCAGGTCCAGCACCGCGTCCAGCTTCATGCCCTCGGTCCGGAGCATCTCGTCGAGCGACTCGGCCTGCGAGACGTTGCGCGGGAAGCCGTCGAGCAGGAAGCCCTTCTCGGCGTCGGGCTGCTCCATGCGGTCCTTGGCCATCCCGATGGTGACCTCGTCCGGAACCAGGTTGCCCGCGTCCATGTAGGACTTCGCGAGTTTGCCGAGGTCCGTCTGCTGGCTGATGTTGGCGCGGAACAGGTCGCCCGTGGAGATGTGCGGGATCGACAGGTTCTTGGCGAGGAACGCGGCCTGCGTTCCCTTGCCGGCACCCGGCGGCCCGACGAGGACGATACGCATCAGCGGAGGAACCCTTCGTAATTGCGCTGCTGGAGCTGGCTCTCGATCTGCTTCACCGTCTCAAGACCCACACCCACGATGATCAGGATGCTGGTCCCGCCGAACGGGAAGTTCTGGCTTGCCCCGAAGCCCACCAACGCCATCGTTGGCACAAGAGCGATCAGACCCAAGTACAGCGAACCCGGCCAGGTGATCCGGTTGAGCACGTAGGAGAGGTACTCAGCGGTCGGTCGGCCAGCCCGGATGCCCGGGATGAAGCCACCATACTTCTTCATGTTGTCCGCGACTTCCTCGGGGTTGAAGGAGATCGCCACGTAGAAGAACGCGAAGAAAACGATGAGCAAGAAGTACATGGTGATGTAAATCGGGTGGTCGCCCTTGACGAGGTTGGCCTCGATCCAGGTCTTCCAACCGGAGGTGCCGCTCGAGAACTGCGCGATCAGAGCCGGGATGTAGAGCAGCGACGACGCGAAGATGACCGGGATCACACCGGCCTGGTTGACCTTCAGCGGGATGTAGGTCGACGTACCGCCGTAGGAACGACGGCCGATCATGCGCTTCGCGTACTGCACCGGGATCCGGCGCTGGGCCTGCTCGACGAAGACCACCAGACCGACCATGACCAGGCCGACCGCGATGACCGTGCCGAACTCGATCCAGCCGTCGGCCAGGGTGCCCTGCTTCTTGATGGCCCACAGCGCGGACGGGAAGGTGGCGGCGATCGAGATGAACATCAGGATCGACATGCCGTTGCCGATGCCGCGGTCGGTGATGAGCTCACCGAGCCACATGACGACGGCCGTACCGGCGGTCATCGTGATGACCATGACGATCGTGGTGAAGATCGCGCGGTCCGGGACGATGCTCGACGCGACCGTGCAGCCGGAGAAGAGGGCGCCGCTGCGGGCGGTGGCCACCAGACCGGTGCCCTGCAGGATGGCGAGCGCCACCGTGAGGTAACGCGTGTACTGCGTGATCTTCGCCGTACCGGCCTGACCCTCCTTCTTGAGGGCTTCCAGACGCGGGATGACCACGGTGAGCAACTGCAGAATGATGCTCGCGGTGATGTACGGCATGATGCCGAGCGCGAAGACCGTGATCTGCAGCAGCGCGCCGCCGCTGAACATGTTGACCAGACCGAAGAGTCCCTGGTTGCCGGACGCCTGGTCCACGCACTCCTGGACCGACTTGTAGTCGACGCCGGGGATCGGGATGTGGGTACCCACGCGGTACACCACGATGATGGCGAGCGTGAAGAGCAGCTTCTTGCGCAGGTCGGGCGTCTTGAACGCCCGGGCGAACGCGGTGAGCACGGTGCCTCCTGCGACCCCCGCGCTACTGCGTCAAGGGTGACGGTCTTGAGGTTCGACGAATATGTGGGAAAGCAGTGCAGGCCACCTTACCCGGGCCGCCGCCTGCCGTGGAACGACCAACCGGGGATACCTCGTTGTGAGGTATCCCCGGTGGGTACTGCTTCAGGTCATCGTGCTCAGACGAGCTCGGTGACCGTGCCGCCGGCGGCGGTGATCTTCTCCTTGGCGGAGCCGGAGACGGCGTCGACCGTCACCTGCAGCGCCACGGAGATCTCGCCCTGGCCGAGGACCTTGACGAGGCTGTTCTTGCGAACGGCACCCTTGGCCACGAGGTCCTCGACGGTGACCTCGCCACCCTCGGGGTACAGCGCGCCCAGCTTGTCGAGGTTCACGACCTGGAACTCGGTCTTGAACGGGTTCTTGAAGCCCTTCAGCTTCGGAAGACGCATGTGGAGGGGCATCTGGCCACCCTCGAAGCGCTCCGGAACCTGGTAACGGGCCTTCGTACCCTTGGTTCCACGACCAGCCGTCTTACCCTTCGACGCCTCACCACGACCCACACGGGTCTTGGCGGTCTTGGCGCCCGGGGCGGGACGGAGGTTGTGGATCTTGAGCGGGTTGTTCTCCGCCATGATCAGTCGACCTCCTCGACCGTCACGAGGTGGCGGACGGTGTGCACCATGCCGCGGAACTCGGGGCGGTCCTCCTTGACGACCTGCGTGTTGATGCCCTTGAGACCAAGGGAGCGCAGGGTGTCACGGTGGTTCTGCTTGCTGCCGATGTACGACTTCGTCTGCGTGATCTTGAGCTGAGCCATTACGCAGCACCAGCCCCGGCACGCGCACGGAGCAGAGCCGCGGGAGCGACGTCCTCGAGGGGCAGACCGCGGCGGGCCGCGATCTCCTCGGGACGCTGCAGGCCCTTCAGGGCCTCCACGGTCGCGTGCACGATGTTGATCGCGTTCGACGAGCCGAGCGACTTCGACAGCACGTCGTGGATACCGGCGCACTCCAGGACGGCACGCACGGGACCACCGGCGATAACACCGGTACCCGGCGAAGCCGGCTTGAGGAGAACGACGCCGGCAGCCTTCTCACCCGTGATCGGGTGCGGGATGGTGCCCTGGATACGGGGGACCTTGAAGAAGTGCTTCTTGGCCTCCTCAACACCCTTGGCGATGGCGGCCGGCACCTCCTTGGCCTTGCCGTAACCGACACCCACGGTGCCGTCACCGTCGCCCACCACGACCAGCGCGGTGAAGCTGAAGCGACGACCACCCTTCACAACCTTGGCGACACGGTTGATCGCGACGACACGCTCAACGTAAGCAGTCTTCTCGGCGGCGGCTGCGCCACCGTCACGACCCTTACGGTCCCGCCGCTCGCCGCCACCGGCACCGCCACCGCGGCGCTGGGGTCCAGCCATTGGATTACCTCTCTCTTTCCGCTAGCTTCGAGCGGCTCAGAACTTGAGCCCGGCTTCGCGGGCGGCGTCCGCCAGGGCGGCGATGCGCCCGGCGTACTGGTTGCCACCTCGGTCGAATACGACGGCCTCGACACCGGCGGCCTTGGCGCGCTCGGCGACCAGGGCACCGACCTGCTTGGCCTGCGCGGACTTGTCGCCCTCGCCACCGCGAACCGTGGTGTCCAGGGTGGACGCCGACGCCAGGGTGTGACCCTTGATGTCGTCGATCACCTGGGCCACGATGTGGCGGTTGGAGCGGGTAACGACCAGACGGGGACGCTCCGCCGTACCCGAGATCCGCTTGCGGATCCGGATGTGACGGCGCTTGATCGCGGCGCGCTTGTAGGCGTCGCCCTTCAGGATCTTCTGTCCGTATGCCATGGCTTACTTACCCGCCTTTCCGACCTTGCGGCGGATGACTTCGCCCTCGTACTTGACGCCCTTGGCCTTGTACGGGTCGGGCTTGCGCAGCTTGCGGATGTTGGCCGCAACCTCGCCGACCTTCTGCTTGTCGATGCCCTCGACCGAGAACCGGGTGGGGGCCTCCACCTTGAAGGTGATGCCCTCGGGGGCCTCGACGGTGATCGGGTGGCTGTAGCCGAGAGCGAACTCGAGGTTCGAACCCTTGGCCTGCACGCGGTAACCGACACCGCTGATCTCGAGCTTCTTCACGTAACCCTGGGTCACGCCGGTGATCATGTTCGCCACCAGCGTGCGGGACAGGCCGTGCAGGGCCTTGTTCTGACGCTCGTCGTTGGGGCGGGTGACGTTGAGAACGCCGTCCTCACCCTTGGCGATGTCGATCGGCGCAGCGACGGTGTGGGTCAGTTCGCCCTTGGGGCCCTTGACCGAGACCGTACGGCCGTCGATGGTGACGTCCACGCCGGCGGGAACCGTGATGGGGAGCTTGCCAATACGCGACATAGCTGTTTCCTCCGTTCCCTTCCGCTACCAGACGTAGGCGAGGACTTCCCCACCCACGCCCTTCTTGCCGGCCTGCTTGTCGGTCAGGAGACCGTGCGACGTGGAGATGATCGCCACGCCGAGGCCACCGAGGACCTTGGGCAGGTTGGTGGACTTCGCGTAAACCCGGAGACCGGGCTTGGAGATCCGCTTGATGCCCGCGATGGAGCGCTCACGGTTCGGGCCGAACTTCAGCTCGAGGACGAGGTTCTTGCCGACCTCGGCGTCCTCGACCTTCCAGCCCGTGATGAAGCCCTCCTGCTGGAGGATCTCCGCGATGTGAGACTTGATCTTGGACGCCGGCATCGTCACGGAGTCGTGGTACGCCGAGTTCGCGTTCCGCAGACGCGTAAGCATGTCTGCGATCGGATCAGTCATGGTCATGAATTGGCCTTCGGCCTCTCTCGCCGGGGTTTCCAGGTGCCCATCCCTCTCCTCGATCCGAGACGAGGCGGGTGCGGTGCGGTGGACCTACGGCGTAGTAAGTCGTACGGGCGACCGTCAGGCGCCCAACCCTCCAAGCCTAAGCCATGGAAGGGAGGGCGCCTGACACGCCCATTGCTTACCGAGAGCTTCCGGAATCCCTAAAAGGTGGGATTACCAGGAGCTCTTGGTCACGCCCGGCAGCTCGCCACGGTGAGCCATCTCACGAAGGCACACGCGGCACAGGCCGAACTTGCGGTACACGGAGTGCGGACGGCCACAGCGCTGGCAGCGGGTGTAGCCACGCACACCGAACTTGGGCTTGCGAGCAGCCTTGGCAATCAGAGCCTTCTTCGCCATCTCGCTCACGCCTCCTTGAACGGGAAGCCGAGGTGACGAAGGAGCGCGCGGCCCTCAGCGTCGTTGGTCGCCGTGGTCACCACGGTGATGTCCATGCCCCGGGTACGGTCGATCTTGTCCTGGTCGATCTCGTGGAACATGACCTGCTCCGTGAGACCGAAGGTGTAGTTGCCACGGCCGTCGAACTGCTTGGGGGACAGGCCGCGGAAGTCGCGGATGCGCGGCAGCGCGAGCGACAGGGTGCGGTCCAGGAACTCCCACATGCGGTCGCCACGAAGCGTGACGTGGGCACCGATCGGCTGGCCCTCACGCAGCTTGAACTGCGCGATGGACTTACGGGCCTTGGTGACGGCCGGCTTCTGACCGGTGATCGTGGTGAGGTCGCGGATGGCGCCCTCGATCAGCTTGGAGTCGCGGGCGGCGTCGCCCACACCCATGTTGACCACGATCTTGACGAGGCCGGGGATCTGCATGACGTTCTCGTACTTGAACTCGTCACGCAGCTTGCCCGCGATCTCCTCGCGGTACTTCGTCTTGAGACGCGGAGTGGTGGTGGTAGCCATCAGATGTCCTCACCCGTCCGCTTGGCAACGCGGATCTTGTTGCCCTCGTCGTCGAAGCGGTAACCGACACGCGTGACGACCTTGTTGCCGTCCTTCTCAACGACCAACTGGACGTTGGAGACGTGGATCGGCGCCTCGGTCGTGACGATGCCACCGGCCTGCGAACCGCTGGCGGTGGGGCCGGCCTTGGTGTGCTTCTTGACCCGGTTGACACCCTCGACCAGGACGCGGTCCTCGCGGGGGAAGGCCGCGATGACCTTGCCCTGCTTGCCCTTGTCCTTACCGGTGATGACCTGGACCAGGTCGCCCTTCTTGATCTTCATGCTTACAGCACCTCCGGCGCGAGCGAGATGATCTTCATGAACTTCTTCTCGCGCAGCTCACGGCCGACGGGGCCGAAGATACGGGTGCCGCGAGGGTCGCCGTCGTTCTTCAGAATGACGGCGGCGTTCTCGTCGAAGCGGATGTACGAGCCGTCCGGACGGCGGCGCTCCTTGACGGTGCGAACGATGACCGCCTTGACGACGTCACCCTTCTTCACGTTGCCACCGGGGATCGCGTCCTTGACGGTGGCGACGATGACGTCACCGATGCCCGCGTAGCGGCGACCGGAGCCACCGAGCACACGGATGCAAAGGATCTCCTTCGCACCAGTGTTGTCGGCGACACGCAGTCGCGACTCCTGCTGGATCACGTCTATCTCCTGTTTGTCTGCCGGTTCCCGGCAGGGGCCTCAGTACGAGCGCCCCTGCCGAGCCTGGCGGAACTGACCTGCGGGGTTGGCCGCAGGAATTACTTGGCCTTCTCGAGGATCTCGACGACGCGCCAGCGCTTGGTCGCCGACAGCGGGCGGGTCTCCGCGAGGAGGACCCGGTCGCCGACGCCGGCAGCGTTCTGCTCGTCGTGCGCCTTGAGCTTGTTGGTACGGCGGATGACCTTGCCGTACAGCGCGTGCTTGACGCGGTCCTCGACGGCGACGACGACGGTCTTGTCCATCTTGTCGCTGACGACGAGACCCTCACGGGTCTTGCGGAAGCCGCGGGCCTCTGCAGTCTGCTCAGTCACGTTGCTCTCACTCATCAGGCGCTCTCCACCGTCTCGATGCCCAGCTCGCGCTCACGCATCAGGGTGTAGATCCGCGCGATGTCCTTACGGACGGCCTTGAGCCGACCGTGGTTCTCGAGCTGACCCGTCGCCGCCTGGAAGCGGAGGTTGAACAGCTCTTCCTTGGCTTCGCGGAGCTTGTTCAGCAGCTCCTCGTCACCCAGTTCGCGCAGCTCGGACGCCTTGGTACCGGCCGACATCACGCTTCACCTGCCTCGCGCTTGACGATCCGGCACTTCATCGGCAGCTTGTGAGCGGCGCGAGTCAGGGCCTCACGGGCGATCTTCTCGTTGGGGTAGGACAGCTCGAACATGACCCGGCCCGGGTGCACGTTCGCGATCCACCACTCCGGCGAACCCTTACCGGAACCCATGCGGGTCTCGGCAGGCTTCTTCGTGAGCGGGCGGTCCGGGTAGATGTTGATCCAGACCTTGCCGCCACGCTTGATGTGGCGGGTCATCGCGATACGGGCCGCCTCGATCTGGCGGTTGGTCACGTACGCCGGCGTGAGGGCCTGAATGCCGTACTCGCCGAACGCGACCGTCGTACCGCCCTTGGCCTGACCACGGCGCTTCGGGTGGTGCTGCTTGCGGTGCTTGACCCTACGGGGGATCAGCATGTCGGTCAGGCCTCCGTTCCGGTGCTCTCAGCCGGAGCGGCGGCGGGAGCCTCGGCCTTGGGGGCCTCGGCGCCGGCAGCCTGCTGCGGCTTGCGACCGCGCCGCTCGCCACCGCGGCCACCACGGGCCGGGCGGTCGGCACCGCCGCGCGCCGGGCGGTTACCCGCACGGGCAGCGGCGTTCTCGGCGCGGACCTCGGCGATGTTCTTCACGTCGCCCTTGTAGATCCAGACCTTCACACCGATGCGGCCGAAGGTCGTCTTGGCCTCGAAGAAGCCGTAGTCCACGTTCGCGCGGAGCGTGTGCAGGGGCACACGGCCCTCGCGGTAGAACTCCGAGCGGGACATCTCGGCGCCGCCGAGGCGGCCACCGCACTGGATCTTGATGCCCTTGGCGCCGGCCTTCATGGCGGACTGCATGCTCTTGCGCATGGCCCGACGGAAGGAGACGCGGGAGGAGAGCTGCTCGGCGACGGCCTGGGCCACGAGCTGCGCGTCCGTCTCGGGGTTCTTGACCTCGAGGATGTTGAGCTGGACCTGCTTGCCCGTGAGCTTCTCGAGGTCACCGCGGATGCGGTCGGCCTCGGCGCCACGGCGGCCGATGACGATGCCGGGACGCGCGGTGTGGATGTCCACACGCACACGGTCACGGGTGCGCTCGATCTCCACCTTCGAGATGCCGGCGCGCTCCATGCCGGACGTCATCATCCGACGGATGGCGACGTCTTCCTTGACGTAGTCCTTGTACAGCTTGTCGGCGTACCACCGGGACTTGAAGTCCGTGGTGACACCGAGCCGGAACCCATGCGGGTTAACCTTCTGGCCCATTACCGGGTTCCTTCCTTGCTGCTGACGACCACGGTGATGTGGCTGGTCCGCTTGCGGATCCGGTAGGCACGGCCCTGGGCGCGCGGCCGGAACCGCTTCAGGGTCGGGCCCTCGTCGACGTACGCCTCGGAGATGAAGAGGCTGTCGGCGTCGGTGTGGTCGTAGTTGTGCGCGGCGTTGGCGATGGCGCTGTCCAGCACCTTGCCGACGGGCACTGAGGCGGCCTGCGGAGCGAATCGCAGGACCGCCTGAGCCTCCGTGGCGTCCATGCCACGGATAAGGTCCACCACGCGGCGGGCCTTCATGGGCGTAACGCGGATGTACCGCGCCTGGGCCCTGGCTTCCATGGTTGTCCCTCTCAGTTACTTACGTGTCTGAATGCGATCCGCGTTTAGCGGCGCTTCGACTTCCGGTCGTCCTTGACGTGACCCCGGAAGGTGCGCGTCGGCGAGAACTCGCCGAGCTTGTGGCCGACCATCGACTCGGTGACGAACACCGGGATGTGGGTCTTGCCGTTGTGCACCGCGATCGTGTGGCCGAGCATGGCCGGGACGATCATCGAGCGACGGGACCAGGTCTTGATGACGTTCTTGGAACCAGCTTCGTTCTGGGCGTCCACCTTCTTGATCAGGTGGTCGTCGACGAAGGGCCCCTTCTTGAGACTGCGCGGCATCTAAACCCGCTCCTAGCGCTTCTTGTTCGTCTTGCGGCGGCGGACGATGTACTTGTTCGAAGCCTTCTTCGGCGAACGAGTACGACCCTCCTTCTGACCCCAGGGGCTGACCGGGTGGCGACCACCGGAGGTCTTGCCCTCACCACCACCGTGGGGGTGGTCAACCGGGTTCATCGCCACACCGCGAACGGTCGGGCGGACGCCCAGCCAGCGCTTGCGGCCGGCCTTGCCCCAGTTGATGTTGCTCTGCTCGGCGTTGCCGACCTCGCCGACCGTGGCGCGGCAGCGCTGGTCGACCAGGCGGATCTCACCGGAGGGCATGCGCAGGTGCGCCATCGTGCCCTCCTTCGCGAGGAGCTGCACCGAGGCACCGGCGGAGCGGGCGAACTTGGCGCCGCCACCGGGACGGATCTCGATCGCGTGGATCGTGGTACCGACGGGGATGTTGCGGAGCGCCAGGTTGTTGCCCGGCTTGATGTCGGCCCCGGGACCGTTCTCGACGCGGTCACCCTGCTGCAGGTTGCGCGGGGCGAGGATGTAGCGCTTCTCGCCGTCCGCGTAGTGCAGCAGCGCGATGCGCGCGGTGCGGTTGGGGTCGTACTCGATGTGCGCGACCTTCGCCGGCACGCCGTCCTTGTCATGGCGACGGAAGTCGATGACACGGTAGGCGCGCTTGTGTCCGCCACCCTGGTGGCGAACGGTCACACGACCGGCGTTGTTACGGCCGCCCTTGCTGTGCAGCGGGCGGACCAGCGACTTCTCCGGCGTGGACCGCGTGACCTCGACGAAGTCGGCGACGCTGGAGCCGCGACGGCCCGGCGTAGTCGGCTTGTACTTGCGGATTCCCATTTCTCAGTCCTCGTCCGATATCGGACGATCCGACCCGCTTACGCGGTCGGACCGCCGAAGATGTCGATACGGTCGCCCTCGGCAAGGGTCACGATCGCGCGCTTGCTGTCGGCACGCTTGCCGAAGCCGGTGCGGGTCCGCTTGCGCTTGCCCTGGCGGTTGATCGTGTTCACCCCGGTGACCTTGACCGAGAAGACCGCCTGGACGGCCTGCTTGATCTGGGTCTTGTTGGCGCCGGGGGCCACGATGAACGTGTACTTGCCCTCGTCGAGAAGCGCGTAGCTCTTCTCGGACACGACCGGCTTCAGCAGGACGTCACGGGGGTCCGTGAAGGCCTTGCTCGCCGGCGTGACGACGGTGTTCTTGCCCTCGGCGGCGTGGCGGCGCGCCTTGGCGACGCGCGCGGCCTTGGCGGCCTTCGCAGCCTTGGAGGCGATGCTCGGGTGACGCGTAGCCATCAGGCCTCGCTCCCTTCGGTGTCGTTGGCCTTCGGGCCGGACACGAAGGACTCGAAGGCGGCCTGGGTGAAGACCACGTCGTCCGAGACGAGAACGTCGTACGTGTTCAGCTGGCCCGGCTCCAGGATGTGGACCTGGGGCAGGTTGCGGGCGGACAGCCACGCGGCCTCGTCGGCACGGTCGATGACGAGCAGCAGGTTCTTGCGCTCGCTGATCTTGCCGAAGAGCGTCTTCGCGGCCTTCGTCGACGGGCTCTCGCCCTCGATGACGCCGGAGACGACGTGGATGCGGTTGTTGCGGGCCCGGTCGGTGAGGGCGTGGCGCAGAGCCGCGGCCTTCATCTTCTTCGGGGTCCGCTGCGAGTAGTCACGCGGCGTGGGGCCGTGGACGACGCCACCGCCGGCGAACTGCGGCGCACGGGTCGAACCCTGACGGGCGCGGCCGGTGCCCTTCTGGCGGTACGGCTTCTTACCGCCACCGCGGACCTCGCCACGACGCTTGACCTTGTGCGTGCCCTGACGGGCGGCGGCCAACTGCGCGACGACGACCTGGTGAAGCAGCGGGATGCTGATCTTCTCTACGTCGAAGATCTCGGCCGGGAGCTCGACGGTCCCGGCGGTGTCGCCGGAGGGCGACAGAATGTCAATGGTGCTCATAGTCCTCAGGCCCCCTTGGCCGCGGTGCGGACCAGGACGAGGCCGCCGTTCGGACCAGGAACCGCGCCCTTGATGAGGAGCAGGCCCTTCTCCGCGTCAACGGCGTGAACGGTCAGGTTCTGGGTGGTGACCCGCTCGTTGCCCATACGACCCGCCATGCGGAGGCCCTTGAACACGCGGCCCGGGGTGGCGCAGCCACCGATGGAACCGGGAGAGCGGTGCTTGCGCTGGGTGCCGTGACCGGCGCCGAGGCCCTTGAAGTTGTGACGCTTCATGACACCGGCGAAGCCCTTGCCCTTGCTCTTGCCGGTCACGTCGACCTTGATGCCGGCCTCGAACACCTCAGCGGTGATCTCCTGGCCGAGGGTGTACTCGCTGGCGTCAGCGGTACGGATCTCGACGAGGTGGCGGCGGGGAGTGACGTCGGCCTTGGCGAAGTGGCCCTTGAGGGGCTTGTTCACCTTGCGCGGGTCGATCTCGCCGAACGCGATCTGGACGGACTCGTAGCCGTCGGCGTCGTTCGTACGGACCTGGGTCACGACATTGGGGCCGGCCTTGACGACGGTGACCGGAACAACACGGTTGTTCTCGTCCCACACCTGCGTCATGCCGAGCTTCTCGCCCAGGATGCCCTTGATCTGCTTAGCCATCGTTCAGATCACCGGCCTCAGAGCTTGATCTCGATGTCGACACCGGCCGGGAGGTCGAGTCGCATCAGAGAGTCAACGGTCTTGGGGGTCGGGTCGAGGATGTCGATCAGGCGCTTGTGCGTGCGCATCTCGAAGTGCTCGCGCGAGTCCTTGTACTTGTGCGGCGACTTGATGACGCAGTACACGTTCTTCTCAGTGGGCAGCGGCACCGGGCCCGCGACCGACGCACCAGTGCGCGTCACCGTCTCGACGATCTTCTTCGCCGAGGAGTCGATGACCTCGTGGTCGTAGGCCTTGAGCCGGATGCGGATCTTCTGTCCCGCCATGGCTACTCAGTAGTCCTGTCTCTCTACAGCTCTGGAACCCGGTGTTCCGTTGACTTCCTCCGACCCACGCGGTCGGGCGTGTCGCACTTCCGCTGACACAGATGTCCCTTGTTCGAACATCCCTGCTGGGAACGAACACGGCCCTTCCGGAACCGCAAGCCAGGGGCAGAAGCCCACCGGGTGCCTGGCCGGTGCCGCACTGACACTTCCCGAAAGATTCCCGTACGTCCGCCCCAGCGCTGCCTCACGGCAGTTGGAACGACGAGTACTGTGGGACTCGCTTCCGGTCCTCCCGGCGGGAGGCGCGCAGCATCAACACTCGACCGAGCAACCCCGCTAGTCTGCCATACGGGGCAGGCGCCTGGCCAATCGAGCCGGAGACAATACCCCGAGAGTGACGCAGGTCAAACACAGGTCCTGCCTCCGGCCCGCCGCGGGACTGCTCGCCTCCCCCGTGGGCGGCGCGTCAGCGCACGTCCACGTGGTCCCCGCCGCTCGTCGTGGCACCCGTCGTGTCGTTGCCGCCGTACGACCAGCGCCAGGTCCCGTCCTTCGAGGCGGTGACCGTGGTCTTCAGGGCGCCGGTGCTGCTGGTCGTGACCTTCTTGACCGTGACGAAGGAGCTCGTGCCCGTTTCGCGGATCTGCAGGGTGACCGAACGGCCGCCGTAGCCGCCGTACTTCTTGGTCCCCCAGTCCGCCCGGGTGAGCCGGCCGGTGACGGTGATGTTCTTGCCCTTGACGACCGGCTCCGGCGAGGCGTTCACGGTGACCTTCGCCGCCCGCTTGAGGCGGACGGTCAGGGACCGGGTCTCGTGCTCCTCGGCGACGAGGCTTCCGCTGGCCCTGAAGAGGCGCAGGGCCACGGCCGTCTTCCAGGTGGTGGCGTCACTGTTGGAGTCGACATGCTCCTGCGAGGGGTGCGGGTCGATGTACAGGGACCCCTCGCACTCGGCCTTCCTGGCGCTCAGCTCGTAGCAGGTGTAGCCACCCGGTCCGATGTAGTTGTCACCGGTGTCGGCCGCGTGCGTCAGGCTTCCCCGGTAGACGAAGGGAAACGCGTCGTACCGGGACGGGGCACTCGTGCTGTACCCGGACGGCAGCGTGATCTTGAAGGTGAGAGACGGCTCCACCACCTTCGTGGTGCCGACGACGATCGGCTTGCCCTTGTTGATCACGATGTCGGACACCGTGATCCCGGTGTCCTGGGCGTGGGCCGCCGGGGCGTTCAGGAGGGTGAGGGCCAGCGCCCCCACGAGCGCGAACCCGGTGGCCGTACGTCTGCCAGTGGTCATTACCACCTCTTTCGTGGAGCGGAAAAGAAGCGGGCAGACTATCGCATGACCCGATCATGACTTCCGCTTGGTCTGAGCCTCTGAGGCTCTAAGGCCACTGGACCAACACCGCGAACAGCGCGTACGCCGACGGAGCCAGCACCGCCGCCAGGGCCGCGAGGCCGACGCGGCGGGCCGTGTGGTGGCGTTCCCACGGCAGTGCCCAGCTCGCGGCGAGCAGGAACAGAGCGAGACCCAGGCCGCCGAGCAGCACCGGGAAGGCCACCCCGAAGCTGTCGTCGAAGCGGTCCGCCTGCGGGGCGGTGCAGGCGTCGCACGCCATCGCCGAGAACCCGCCGAAGAACCAGGCGGCCAGGCACGCGGGCAGCGTCAGGAGCGTCGAGACCAGCGGGGCGACCCAGGCTCCGGTCGCGCGATCGTCGTCGTGCGTGAGATCCGGCATGGGTCCATCACAGCGCGCGGACATCCCTGGCCGCATGAGCGTTCGTACTCAGAACACCCGGTCGCCGTACGGAGGTCAGCCGCTCGCGTTCCGCAGCCGCGCGAACGACGTGTCCAGCCCGCGCTTCAGCAGCCGTGCCGCCGGGCGTTCCACGAACCGGTGGACCAACCAGCTCAGCAGCATGAACCCGGCGATGACGCAGACGACCAGGAGGCGGGCGTCCATCGTGTCGCGCAGGCGGTTGATCATCGTCGTACCGGCCGCGTAGTGCATCAGGTAGAGCGGGTAGGTCAGGGCCCCCGCCGTCACCAGCCACTTCCAGCGGACGCGGTCCGTGGCGCCGAGGGCGATGGCGACCATGGCCAGCAGGAAGACGGTGAAGATCAGAACGCTCCCCCGCCAGCCCGACACGTGCTCGACCTCGTCGATCCGGATGCCCAGTTCGCGCTGGCCCATCAGCCAGGCCAGCGCGAGGATGCCCCACAGCAGCAGGTCCTGCCCGAAGCGGTGCATCAGGTAGAGGGAGAGGCCCGCGATGAAGTACCAGGCGCCCTCCGGGTTGGCGACCAGTTCCAGCAGGGGGAGCTTCGAGATCGGGGCGAGCATCGCCGCGGCGCCCCACACACAGCAGAAGACGACGACCTTGCGGTAGGTCAGCCCGCTCCACACGACCACCAGGAACAGGAGGTAGAAGCGGAGCTCCGACCACAGCGTCCAGTAGACGCCGTCGACGTTCATGACGCCCGAACCCGACTGCAGCATCGTGAAGTTGAGGAGCACGTCGCGGGTGCGCAGGCGGTCCCAGACGCCCGGCAGGGCCACCAGGACGGCCGTGGTGAAGACGACGGCGCACCAGTACGCCGGGTACAGCCGGATCACCCGTGAGGTGAAGAACTGCCGGGGCGTACGGCCCCAGCAGGACATGCAGATCACGAAGCCGCTGATCACGAAGAAGATCTCGACGCCGATCCAGCCGTAGGAGGCGAACCGGAACACCGTCGGCATGATGTCGGAGACCGGGCGGTCCCAGATGCGGTTGCCGGGCTGGTCGACCCTGCGGGTGCCGGCGTAGTGGTGCACGGCGACCATGAGGGCGGCGAGGAGCCGGATGCCGTCGATGGCGTACAGCCGGCGGCCGGCGCGGTCGCGGACTGCGGCGCGCCGGGCGGGGTGCGCGGGCTGCTCCGGCGGTGCGGGTGCGGCGAGGGGCGGGAGCGGTTGCTGCAGTCCGCCGACGATCCGTCGCGGCACCGACCGTCTGCTCTCCGCTTCCTGCATCGACACCTGCGGGTCCGTCCGTCCTCATGAGGGAATCCGGGCCGTGAGTGGCCATCCGGGCGCCTCAGGCTACGACCCTCACAACCACCCCACAGCGACCAGACAAGAACATTCGGGACGACCCCGGGAGACAGTTGGCCGAAGCCTCGCGAAGACGTCCTCCGGAGTTCGCCCACTCTTCACCCGCCCCCCGGGCAACCCTCCGCGCACGCGAAGGGGCCCGTACGACCGAAGTCGTACGGGCCCCTTCAGAGACCTACGGGTCCAGAGACCTACGGGTCTCGGAGACCTACCGGGTCAGAACAAGATCAGGCGGTGATCTTGGTGACCTGGCCGGCGCCGACCGTCCGGCCACCCTCACGGATGGCGAACTTCAGGCCCTCTTCCATGGCGACGGGCTGGATGAGCTCCACCTTCATCTCGGTGTTGTCACCCGGCATGACCATCTCGGTGCCCTCGGGGAGGGTCACGACGCCGGTCACGTCCGTCGTACGGAAGTAGAACTGCGGACGGTAGTTGTTGAAGAACGGCGTGTGGCGGCCACCCTCGTCCTTGGAGAGGATGTAGGCCTGGGCCTCGAACTGGGTGTGCGGCGTGACCGAACCCGGCTTGATGATGACCTGGCCGCGCTCGACGTCCTCGCGCTTGATGCCACGGAGGAGCAGACCGACGTTCTCACCGGCCTGGCCCTCGTCGAGCAGCTTGCGGAACATCTCGATGCCGGTGACCGTGGTGGTGGTCTTCTCGGTCTTGATGCCGATGATGTCGACGGTCTCGTTGACCTTGAGGACACCACGCTCGATACGACCGGTGACGACGGTGCCACGACCGGTGATCGTGAAGACGTCCTCGATCGGCATCAGGAACGGCTTGTCGACGTCACGCTCGGGCTGCGGGATCGCCTCGTCGACGGCGGCCATCAGGTCCAGGACCGACTGGCCCCACTCCTTGTCGCCCTCGAGAGCCTTGAGCGCCGAGACCTTGACGACGGGAACGTCGTCGCCCGGGAACTCGTACTCGGAGAGGAGCTCACGCACCTCGAGCTCGACGAGCTCCAGGATCTCCTCGTCGTCCACCATGTCGGCCTTGTTCAGGGCGACGACGATGTACGGAACGCCGACCTGGCGGGCCAGGAGCACGTGCTCCTTGGTCTGCGGCATCGGGCCGTCGGTGGCGGCGACCACGAGGATGGCGCCGTCCATCTGCGCCGCACCCGTGATCATGTTCTTGATGTAGTCCGCGTGACCGGGGCAGTCGACGTGGGCGTAGTGACGCGTCTCGGTCTGGTACTCGACGTGCGCGATCGAGATGGTGATACCGCGCTGGCGCTCCTCGGGAGCCTTGTCGATCTGGTCGAAGGCCGAGGCCTCGTTCAGGTCCGGGTACGCGTCGTGCAGCACCTTGGTAATGGCGGCCGTGAGGGTCGTCTTACCGTGGTCGATGTGACCGATGGTGCCGATGTTGACGTGGGGCTTAGTCCGCTCGAACTTCGCCTTCGCCACGGGGTCCTCCTGTGGAGTGGTTCTGAACGCCTTGCTTCATCGGCGCCAGGTGATCTTTGCTGGAAAGCCTCGGCCCGGGGGCACTCCCCCGCAAATGCGGGTGAATGCCCCTCCGGGCTCCGGAGTCAAGCCTAAAGCGTGCGAACGCGGTGCGTTACTCGCCCTTGGCCTTCGCGATGATCTCCTCGGCGACGTTCCGCGGAACCTCGGCGTAGGAGTCGAACTGCATCGAGTAGCTTGCGCGACCCGACGTCTTGCTGCGGAGGTCTCCGACGTAGCCGAACATCTCCGAGAGGGGCACGAGGCCCTTCACGACGCGGGCACCGGCCCGCTCCTCCATGGCCTGGATCTGACCACGGCGGGAGTTGATGTCGCCGATGACCTCACCCATGTAGTCCTCGGGCGTGGTGACCTCGACGGCCATCATCGGCTCGAGCAGCACGGGGGACGCCTTGCGCGCGGCCTCCTTGAAGGCCTGCGAGCCGGCGATCTTGAACGCGAGCTCGGAGGAGTCGACCTCGTGGTAGGCGCCGTCGAGAAGCGTGACGCGAACGCCCGTCATCTCGTACCCGGCGAGGATGCCGAACTGCATGGCCTCCTGCGCACCGGCGTCCACCGAAGGGATGTACTCCTTCGGGATACGGCCACCGGTCACCTTGTTCACGAACTCGTACGAGGCGTCGCCGCCCTCGATCGGCTCGATCGCGATCTGCACCTTGGCGAACTGGCCGGTACCACCAGTCTGCTTCTTGTGCGTGTAGTCGACGCGCTCGACGGCCTTGCGGATCGTCTCGCGGTACGCGACCTGCGGCTTGCCGACGTTGGCCTCGACCTTGAACTCACGGCGCATACGGTCGACCAGCACCTCGAGGTGCAGCTCGCCCATACCACCGATGATGGTCTGGCCCGTCTCCTCGTCCGAGTGGACCTGGAAGGAGGGGTCCTCCTCCGCGAGACGCTGGATGGCGACACCCAGCTTCTCCTGGTCACCCTTGGACTTGGGCTCGATGGCGACCTGGATGACCGGCGCCGGGAAGTCCATGGACTCCAGGATCACCGGCTGCTTGTCGTCGGACAGCGTCTCACCGGTGGTGGTCTGCTTCAGGCCCATGACGGCGACGATGTCGCCGGCGCCCACCGACTCGATCTCCTCACGCTTGTTCGCGTGCATGCGGTAGATCTTGCCGATGCGCTCCTTCTTGCCCTTGACGGAGTTCAGCACCGCGGTGCCGGACTCCAGGCGACCGGAGTAGATCCGGACGAAGGTGAGCTTGCCGAGGTGCGGGTCGCTCATGATCTTGAACGCCAGCGCCGACAGCGGCTCCTCGTCGGACGGCTTGCGCTTGACGACGACCTCGGGGTCCTTGACGTCGTGGCCCTCGATGGCCTCGACGTCGAGCGGGGTCGGCAGGTAGCGCACGACCGCGTCGAGCAGGGGCTGGACGCCCTTGTTCTTGAACGCGGTGCCACAGAACACCGGGGTGACCGTGGTGTCCTTCGACTTGCCGGAGGCGATGGTGATACGGCGGATCGCCGCGTAAAGCTGCTCCACGGAAGGCTCCTCGCCCTCCAGGTACAGCTCCATGATCTCTTCGTCGTTCTCCGCGACGGCCTCGATGAGCTTGCCGCGGTACTCCTCGGCAGCCTCGGTGTGCGTGGCCGGGATGTCGACGGTGTCGTACATCTCGCCCTTGGCCGCCTCGGCGGACCACACGAGCGCCTTCATGGTGACGAGGTCGACGACGCCCTTGAAGTCGGCCTCGGCGCCGATCGGGAGCTGCATGACGAGCGGCTGGGCGCCCAGGCGGTCCGAGATCATGTCCACGCAGCGGTGGAACTCGGCGCCGGTACGGTCCAGCTTGTTGACGAAGCAGATGCGGGGCACGCCGTAACGGTCGGCCTGACGCCAGACCGTCTCGGACTGCGGCTCCACGCCGGCAACGCCGTCGAACACCGTCACGGCACCGTCGAGGACGCGGAGCGAACGCTCCACCTCGACGGTGAAGTCGACGTGACCCGGGGTGTCGATGATGTTGATGGTGTGGTCGACGCCCTCGAGCGGCCAGTGACAGGTGGTGGCAGCAGAGGTGATCGTGATGCCACGCTCCTGCTCCTGCTCCATCCAGTCCATGGTGGCGGCGCCGTCGTGGACCTCACCGATCTTGTACGAAACGCCGGTGTAGAACAGGATCCGCTCGGTGGTGGTCGTCTTGCCCGCGTCGATGTGGGCCATGATCCCAATGTTGCGGACCCTGGCCAGGTCAAGCGAAGTGGTAGCCATAAGGCTTCAGTCTTCTCTCGGTCTCGATGGGGTCTGCGACTACCAGCGGTAGTGCGCGAAGGCCTTGTTGGACTCGGCCATCTTGTGCGTGTCCTCGCGCTTCTTGACGGCCGCACCGAGGCCGTTCGAGGCGTCGAGAAGCTCGTTGAGCAGACGCTCGGTCATGGTCTTCTCGCGACGGGCGCGGGAGTAACCGACCAGCCAGCGCAGCGCCAGCGTGTTGGCGCGGCCGGGCTTGACCTCGACCGGCACCTGGTAGGTGGCGCCACCGACACGGCGGGACTTGACCTCAAGGGTCGGCTTGATGTTCTCGAGCGCACGCTTGAGGGTGATGACCGGGTCGTTGCTGGTCTTCTCGCGCAGGCCCTCCATGGCGCCGTACACGATGCGCTCGGCGGTGGAGCGCTTGCCGTTCAGCAGCACCTTGTTGATCAGGGAGGTGACAAGAGGAGAACCGTAGACCGGGTCGATGATGACCGGGCGCTTCGGGGCGGGGCCCTTACGAGGCATTCTTACTTCTCCTTCTTGGCGCCGTAGCGGCTGCGGGCCTGCTTGCGGTTCTTGACACCCTGGGTGTCGAGCGAACCGCGGATGATCTTGTAGCGAACACCGGGCAGGTCCTTCACACGGCCGCCGCGCACGAGCACGATGGAGTGCTCCTGCAGGTTGTGTCCCTCACCCGGAATGTAAGCAGTGACCTCGATCCCGCTGGTCAGACGCACACGCGCGACCTTACGCAGGGCCGAGTTCGGCTTCTTCGGGGTGGTCGTGAACACACGCGTGCAGACGCCGCGACGCTGAGGGGAACCCTCGAGTGCGGGCGTCTTGTTCTTCTCGACCTTGTCCTGCCGGCCCTTGCGGACCAGCTGCTGGATCGTAGGCACTACTTCTCCGGTTTCTGTGTGCCGAATGGTGAAGCTAACCTGGAACGTCGCCGACCCACGCGGTCGGGTGTGTCGAATCCGGCGGACTCCCGCCGCAAGGCGAAAAGGGCGCAGATTACGGTGGCCGCTCACGGCCCCCCTAGTGCGGTTCAAGGCACGCACGGGAGCCAGGGCACACCCCAGGCACAAGGTCTGAGCGTACCCAGCTCATTCGCTGCGGTCAAAACAGATGGACGGCGGCACCATCGCGGAGCGGCCGATGTCAAGCCCCTACGCCGTGGACGATCTTCGATTTCACACAGCGCACACGCTCAAGAGGCCGCTCGGCGCGGCCTCTTGGGGCGCTCACCCGGAGGCGAGGCCCACCGCGACCAGCAGTGTCATCACGACCGACCACGCGGCGATCGACAGCCAGCCGAACACGAGTCCGGTCAGCGCCAGCCCGTCGCCGCTCTCCCCCGTCCGCTCGATCTCCGCCCGCGCCGCGTGTCCGAGGATCACCGCCGGGATCCCGGTGAAGCCGAAGGTCGGCACGCACAGCAGCCCGCACACCGCGGCTCCGACCGCCTTCCCGTTCGCCCGCGGCCTCGGGGCGGGCAGGAACGTCCGCGGTACGGCCGTGACGGGCGCCGGCTGCGGCATCGGCCCCAGCGGCAGGTCGGACACGAGCAGCGCCAGCTCGCCCACGGTACGGGCGCCGTAGGCCCGCTCCACCCGCTTGTCGAACTCGCCCTTCTCCAGCCGCCCCTCGCCGTACCCGGCCCGCAGAACGTCCACGGCCCGCTCCCGGTCGGCGTGGGAGGCGAGCATGCCGGAGCCGGCCGCCTGTGGCACGGCGTACCCCGGCCAGGGACGGGCGACGGGAACGTGCGCACCGGACCAGGAGCCCGCCACCGGTCCGTCCCTGCCCGGCCCTGATGGCGACTCCTCGTTCCCCTGCCACGGTTGCCACGACGGTTGCGACACAGGAGCACCCCCTGGGCGGTCGAATGCCTCCATGATGCTCCAACGCTGCGATACCGGGACAGGTTCCCGCATCTCAAGCCGGAAACGCCCGGAGGGCTCAGCAGCGCCGGGGGCGCACGGGAGGCGCCCGGGGCCGGACCGCTCGCCGCGGGGCCCCAGACACGCGCCCACGGCCGTCCTGGGCCCGGCACGAACGCCGAAGGGCGGCCACCCCGTACGAAACGGGGTGACCGCCCTTCAGTCGTTCAGACGCGGGCCTTACTGGTTGTACGGCCCGTAGTCGTAGTCCTCCAGCGGAACAGCCTGGCCGGAGCCCGTGCCGAAGGGCGAGTAGTCGATGTCGTCGTAGCCGACGGCCGAGTACATCGCGGCCTTGGCCTCCTCGGTCGGCTCCACCCGGATGTTGCGGTAGCGGGACAGGCCCGTACCGGCCGGGATGAGCTTACCGATGATGACGTTCTCCTTGAGGCCGATGAGCGAGTCGGACTTGGCGTTGATCGCCGCGTCCGTGAGGACTCGCGTCGTCTCCTGGAAGGACGCCGCCGACAGCCAGGACTCCGTGGCCAGCGAGGCCTTGGTGATACCCATGAGCTGCGGACGACCGGAGGCCGGGTGACCGCCCTCCTGGACCACACGACGGTTCTCAGTCTCGAACTTCGAGCGCTCGACCAGCTCGCCGGGCAGCAGCTCGGCGTCGCCGGACTCGATGATCGTCACCCGGCGCAGCATCTGCCGGATGATGATCTCGATGTGCTTGTCGTGGATCGACACACCCTGCGAGTTGTAGACCTTCTGGACCTCGCCGACCAGGTGGACCTGGACGGCACGCTGGCCCAGGATGCGCAGCACGTCGTGCGGGTTGGTGGCACCCACGGTGAGCTTCTGGCCCACCTCGACGTGCTCGCCCTCGCTGACCAGGAGTCGGGCACGCTTCGAGATCGGGAACGCCGTCTCGTCGCTGCCGTCGTCCGGCGTGATGACGATCTTCTTGGTCTTCTCGGTCTCCTCGATCCGCACGCGGCCCTGGGCCTCGGAGATCGGGGCGACACCCTTCGGGGTACGGGCCTCGAAGAGCTCGACGACACGCGGCAGACCCTGGGTGATGTCGTCACCGGCCACACCACCGGTGTGGAAGGTACGCATCGTGAGCTGGGTACCGGGCTCACCGATGGACTGGGCGGCGATGATGCCGACCGCCTCACCGATGTCGACCAGCTTGCCGGTGGCGAGCGAGCGGCCGTAGCACATGGCGCAGGTGCCGACGGCGGACTCGCAGGTCAGGACCGAGCGGGTCTTGACCGTCTCGACACCGTGCTTGACCAGCTCGTCGATGAGCACGTCACCGAGGTCGGTACCGGCCGGGGCCAGCACCTTGCCGTCGACGACGATGTCCTCGGCGAGGCAGCGCGCGTACACGGAGGTCTCGACGTCGTCCGCCTTGCGCAGGACGCCGTCGGCGCCGCGCTCGGCGATCGCGAGCTTGAGGCCACGGTCGGTGCCGCAGTCCTCCTCGCGGATGATGACGTCCTGCGAGACGTCCACCAGACGACGGGTCAGGTAACCCGAGTCGGCGGTACGCAGGGCGGTGTCCGCGAGACCCTTACGGGCACCGTGCGTGGAGATGAAGTACTCCAGCACGGACAGGCCCTCACGGAAGGACGCCTTGATGGGACGCGGGATCGTCTCGTTCTTGGCGTTCGACACCAGACCACGCATACCGGCGATCTGCCGCATCTGCATCATGTTTCCTCGGGCACCCGAGTCAACCATCATGAAGATGGGGTTCGTCTTGGGGAAGTTCTCGTTCATCGCCTCGGCGACCTCGTTGGTCGCCTTGGTCCAGATCGCGATGAGCTCCTGAGTGCGCTCTTCCTTGGTGATCAGACCGCGCTCGTACTGCTTCTGGACCTTCTCGTCCTGCGCCTCGTAGCCCTTGACGATCTCCTTCTTCGCCTCGGGAACGACGACGTCGGAGATGGCCACGGTGACACCGGAACGGGTCGCCCAGTAGAAGCCGGCCGCCTTCAGGTTGTCGAGCGTCGCCGCCACGATGACCTTGGGGTAGCGCTCGGCCAGGTCGTTGACGATCTCGGAGAGCTGCTTCTTGCCCACCGAGTAGTCGACGAACGGGTAGTCCTCGGGCAGCAGCTCGTTGAAGAGCGCGCGGCCCAGGGTGGTACGCAGGCGGAAGGTGTCCCCCTGCTGCCACTCCGGCTCGCCCTCCTCCTGCGCCGGCGGCGTCCAGCCACGCGGCGGGATGGTGCCCACCGGGAAGCGGATGTCGATCTGCGACTGGAGAGCCAGCTCGCCCGCGTCGAACGCCATGATCGCCTCGGCCGTGGAGCCGAACGCGCGGCCCTCGCCCTTGGTGTCACGCAGCTCGCCGTCGGTGGTGAGGAAGAACAGACCGAGGACCATGTCCTGGGTCGGCATCGTCACCGGACGGCCGTCGGCGGGCTTGAGGATGTTGTTCGAGGACAGCATCAGGATGCGGGCCTCGGCCTGCGCCTCCGCGGACAGCGGCAGGTGCACGGCCATCTGGTCACCGTCGAAGTCCGCGTTGAACGCGGTGCAGACGAGCGGGTGGATCTGGATGGCCTTGCCCTCGACGAGCTGCGGCTCGAAGGCCTGGATGCCGAGGCGGTGCAGGGTGGGAGCACGGTTCAGCAGCACCGGGTGCTCGGCGATGACCTCTTCGAGGACGTCGTACACGACCGTGCGGCCGCGCTCCACCATGCGCTTGGCGCTCTTGATGTTCTGCGCGTGGTTCAGGTCGACCAGGCGCTTCATCACGAACGGCTTGAAGAGCTCCAGCGCCATCGCCTTCGGCAGACCGCACTGGTGCAGCTTGAGCTGCGGACCGACGACGATCACGGAACGCGCGGAGTAGTCCACACGCTTGCCGAGCAGGTTCTGACGGAATCGACCCTGCTTGCCCTTCAGCATGTCGCTGAGGGACTTCAGCGGGCGGTTGCCGGGGCCCGTCACCGGGCGACCGCGACGACCGTTGTCGAAGAGGGCGTCAACGGCCTCCTGAAGCATGCGCTTCTCGTTGTTGACGATGATCTCGGGCGCGCCGAGGTCGAGGAGCCTCTTCAGACGGTTGTTGCGGTTGATCACACGGCGGTACAGGTCGTTCAGGTCGGAGGTCGCGAAGCGGCCACCGTCGAGCTGCACCATCGGGCGGAGGTCCGGCGGGATGACCGGGACGCAGTCGAGGACCATGCCCTTGGGGCTGTTGGAGGTCTGCAGGAAGGCAGACACGACCTTCAGCCGCTTCAGCGCACGGGTCTTCTTCTGGCCCTTGCCGGTACGGATGATCTCGCGGAGACGCTCGGCCTCCTCGTCGAGGTCGAAGGACTCCAGGCGCTTCTGCAGCGCCGCGGCACCCATCGAACCGTCGAAGTAGGTACCGAAGCGGTCCCGCAGCTCGCGGTAGAGCAGCTCGTCGCCCTCGAGGTCCTGGACCTTGAGGTTCTTGAAGCGGGTCCACACCTCGTCGAGGCGGTCGATCTCGCGCTGCGCACGGTCGCGGAGCTGCTTCATCTCGCGCTCGGCACCCTCGCGCACCTTGCGGCGCACGTCGGCCTTGGCGCCCTCGGCCTCCAGCTCGGCCAGGTCGCTTTCCAGCTTCTTGGCACGGGCCTCGAGGTCGGCGTCGCGACGGTTCTCGACCTGCTGGCGCTCCACGGAGACGTGCGCCTCCAGGGAGGGCAGGTCACGCGTACGGCGCTCCTCGTCGACGTACGTGATCATGTACGCCGCGAAGTAGATGACCTTCTCGAGGTCCTTGGGGGCCAGGTCGAGCAGGTAGCCCAGACGCGACGGGACGCCCTTGAAGTACCAGATGTGCGTGACGGGGGCGGCCAGCTCGATGTGGCCCATCCGCTCACGACGCACCTTGGCGCGAGTGACCTCGACGCCGCAGCGCTCGCAGATGATGCCCTTGAACCGGACACGCTTGTACTTGCCGCAGTAGCACTCCCAGTCCCGGGTCGGACCGAAGATCTTCTCGCAGAAGAGTCCGTCCTTTTCGGGCTTGAGGGTGCGGTAGTTGATGGTCTCGGGCTTCTTGACCTCGCCGTGGCTCCACTGACGGATGTCGTCAGCGGTGGCCAGACCGATCCGGAGCTCATCGAAGAAGTTGACGTCGAGCACTATGCGTCAATCCCTCTCAGGGTTGTAAGTCTTGGGGTCTGATACGGGGGTCCTGGGGCCGGCCGGAGGTTCCTCACCAGGTCCTCCGGCCGGACTCCCGTCAGACCTCTTCGACGCTGCTCGGCTCGCGCCGGGACAGGTCGATGCCGAGCTCCTCCGCCGCGCGGAAGACGTCCTCGTCGGTGTCACGCATTTCGATGGACATACCGTCGCTGGACAGCACCTCCACGTTCAGGCAGAGAGACTGCATCTCCTTGATGAGCACCTTGAAGGACTCGGGGATGCCGGGCTCGGGGATGTTCTCGCCCTTGACGATGGCCTCGTAGACCTTCACGCGGCCGGTGACGTCGTCGGACTTGATGGTCAGCAGCTCCTGGAGGGCGTACGCGGCGCCGTATGCCTCCAGCGCCCACACCTCCATCTCACCGAAGCGCTGGCCACCGAACTGGGCCTTACCACCCAGCGGCTGCTGGGTGATCATCGAGTACGGACCGGTCGAACGGGCGTGGAGCTTGTCGTCGACCAGGTGGTGGAGCTTGAGGATGTACATGTAGCCGACCGAGATCGGCTCCGGGAACGGCTCGCCGGAGCGGCCGTCGAACAGCCTCGCCTTACCGGTCGGCTGCACCATGCGCTCGCCGTCCCGGTTCGGGATGGTGTGCTGGAGCAGACCCGCCAGCTCGTCCTCACGGGCACCGTCGAAGACCGGGGTCGCGACGTTGGTACCGGGCGCGACGGAGTCGGCGCCGATCACCTGGAGGCGCTGCGCCCAGTCCTCGGCGAGCCCGGAGACGTCCCAGCCGCGGCTGGCGAGCCAGCCGAGGTGGATCTCCAGGACCTGTCCCGGGTTCATTCGGGACGGCACACCCAGCGGGTTGAGGATGATGTCGACCGGGGTCCCGTCCTCGAGGAACGGCATGTCCTCGATGGGCAGGATCTTGGAGATGACACCCTTGTTGCCGTGCCGGCCGGCGAGCTTGTCACCGTCGGTGATCTTGCGCTTCTGCGCCACGTACACGCGCACGAGCTGGTTCACACCGGGGGGAAGCTCGTCGCCCTCCTCGCGGTCGAAGACGCGGACGCCGATGACCTTGCCGATCTCGCCGTGCGGCACCTTCAGCGAGGTGTCACGGACCTCACGGGCCTTCTCACCGAAGATCGCGCGCAGCAGGCGCTCCTCCGGCGTCAGCTCGGTCTCACCCTTGGGCGTGACCTTGCCGACGAGGATGTCACCGGCGACGACCTCGGCACCGATACGGATGATGCCGCGCTCGTCGAGGTCGGCGAGGACCTCCTCGGAGACGTTCGGGATGTCCCGGGTGATCTCCTCGGGGCCGAGCTTGGTGTCACGGGCGTCGACCTCGTGCTCCTCGATGTGGATCGAGGAGAGGACGTCGTCCTGCACGAGGCGCTGCGACAGGATGATCGCGTCCTCGTAGTTGTGACCCTCCCACGGCATGAACGCCACGAGCAGGTTCTTGCCCAGCGCCATCTCGCCGTTCTCGGTGGCCGGACCGTCGGCCAGGACCTGGCCCTCGATGATCCGGTCGCCCTCGTCGACGATGACCTTCTGGTTGACCGAGGTGCCCTGGTTGGAGCGGGCGAACTTGGCCAGCCGGTAGGTGATGTAGGTGCCGTCGTCGTTGGCGGTGGTGATGTAGTCCGCGGAGACCTCCTGGACCACACCCGCCTTCTCCGCCTTGACCACGTCGCCGGCGTCGACGGCGGAGCGGTACTCCATGCCGGTGCCGACGAGCGGGGACTCGGACTTAATCAGCGGCACGGCCTGACGCATCATGTTCGCGCCCATGAGGGCACGGTTGGCGTCGTCGTGCTCCAGGAACGGGATCATGGCGGTCGCGACCGACACCATCTGGCGCGGCGAGACGTCCATGTAGTCGACGTCGTCACCGGGGACGTAGTCGACCTCGCCGCCACGGCGGCGGACCAGGACCCGGGACTCCTCGAACCGCATGTCCTCGCTGAGTGTGGCGTTGGCCTGCGCGATGACGAAGCGGTCCTCCTCGTCGGCCGTCAGGTAGTCGACCTCGTCGGTGACCTGGCCGTCGACGACCTTGCGGTACGGCGTCTCCACGAAACCGAACGCGTTGACGCGGCCGTAGGAGGCGAGCGAACCGATCAGACCGATGTTCGGGCCTTCGGGCGTCTCGATCGGGCACATGCGGCCGTAGTGGGACGGGTGCACGTCACGGACCTCGAAGCCGGCCCGCTCACGGGAGAGACCACCCGGGCCAAGAGCCGACAGACGGCGCTTGTGGGTGAGACCCGACAGCGGGTTGTTCTGGTCCATGAACTGCGAGAGCTGGCTGGTGCCGAAGAACTCCTTGATGGAGGCGACGACCGGCCGGATGTTGATCAGGGTCTGCGGCGTGATCGCCTCGACGTCCTGGGTCGTCATGCGCTCGCGGACGACGCGCTCCATACGAGCCAGACCCGTGCGGACCTGGTTCTGGATGAGCTCGCCGACGCTGCGCAGACGACGGTTGCCGAAGTGGTCGATGTCGTCGGTCTCGACGACGATGTTCGTGCCGCTGTCGCCGACCGTCTCGGTCTCGCCCGCGTGCAGCTTCACCAGGTACTTGATCGTCGAGATGATGTCCTCGACGGTCAGGATGCCCGCGTCCAGCGGAGCCTCCGCACCCAGCTTCTTGTTGACCTTGTAGCGGCCGACCTTGGCGAGGTCGTAACGCTTCGGGTTGAAGTACAGGTTCTCCAGAAGCGTCTGCGCGGCCTCACGCGTGGGGGGCTCGCCCGGACGCAGCTTGCGGTAGATGTCGAGCAGCGCGTCGTCCTGGCCCTGGGTGTGGTCCTTCTCCAGAGTGGCGCGCATCGACTCGTACTCGCCGAACTCCTCGAGGATCTGCTCGGTCGTCCAACCGAGAGCCTTGAGCAGGACGGTGACGGACTGCTTGCGCTTGCGGTCGATGCGGACACCGACCATGTCGCGCTTGTCGATCTCCATCTCCAGCCAGGCACCCCGGGACGGGATGATCTTGGCCGAGAAGATGTCCTTGTCGGACGTCTTGTCGATGGAGGAGTCGAAGTAGACACCCGGCGAGCGGACGAGCTGCGACACCACGACACGCTCGGTGCCGTTGATGACGAAGGTGCCCTTGTGGGTCATGAGCGGGAAGTCGCCCATGAAGACCGTCTGGGACTTGATCTCGCCGGTCTCGTTGTTGGTGAACTCCGCCGTTACGAAGAGCGGGGCGGCGTACGTGAAGTCGCGCTCCTTGCACTCGTCGATGCTGTTCTTCGGCGGCTCGAAACGGTGGTCGCGGAACGTCAGCGACATCGACCCGGAGAAGTCCTCGATCGGGGAGATCTCCTCGAAGATCTCCTCCAGACCGGACTTGGTGGGGACGTCCTGACCGGACTCCAGAGCCTCCTCGACCCGACTCTGCCAGGCGGTGTTCCCGAGCAGCCAGTCAAAGCTCTCGGTCTGCAGCGCGAGCAGGTTGGGAACCTCGAGAGGCTCCTTGATCTTTGCAAAAGAGATGCGCAGCGGGGCGGTGCTGGCGCCGTTGTTCGTATTCGCGGTCGAGGCAGTGCGCGAGGCGGCCAAGAGGGGGTCCTTCCGAGGGCTCGGACTCACTACGCGCTCCCCGGGCCCTCCTCCGCGGCACAGAGGACAGGTCTCTCCGATTCGGCCGAAAGGCCAGGTCGGAGATGGTCCGGTCATCGATGCTGAGGCGAGGGCAGACCCCTGGTGACGGGCAGGGGACAGCTAACAGGCAGCGCAAAGGGTCAGTGTAGCCACTTGGCGCACTGATGTCCAGCCCCGCTTTTCTGCCCAGTCTTCAAAAACTCTCGCTGCCCTCAACGTCCTCGGCATGGTGCCCTCAACGCACGTTGATACTGCCCTCTTCGTCGCCGATCCATGCCTCGGATTCGGACCGTTCTGACGACGCGTCCTGAGAATTGCGCGCTGCGTGCGGTTCGTCAAGGCCCCCCTGCCGGAACCCAGGGGTTCCGGGAGACACGACGAAGATCACCATACCCCTCGCCCACGAGGCCGCAAGGCAACCGTGACCGCGCCTCCAGGAACGCCGAAGAGCGACCACCCGGATGGATGATCGCTCTTCGGTGCTTGCGCGTTACAGGCCCAGCGGGACCTGTGGGGTGTTACTTGACCTCGACGGAGGCGCCGGCGCCCTTGAGGGACTCGGCGGCCTTCTCGGCGGCGTCCTTGGCGACCTTCTCGAGGACGGGCTTCGGGGCGCCGTCCACGAGGTCCTTGGCCTCCTTGAGACCCAGGGAGGTCAGCTCACGCACGACCTTGATGACCTGGATCTTCTTGTCGCCGGCACCGGTGAGGATGACGTCGAACTCGTCCTGCTCCTCAGCAGCCTCGGCGGTGGCGGCCGGACCGGCCGGGCCCGCGACGGCGACGGCCGCGGCGGCGGTGACGTCGAACTTCTCCTCGAAGGCCTTCACGAACTCGGAGAGCTCGATGAGGGTCATCTCCTCGAACTGCGCGAGCAGGTCTTCCTGGCTGAGCTTCGCCATGAGGGGCGATCCTTCCACTAATTTCGGCAGGTGCCGGATGTATCGATACGGCGGGCGTACTTACGGCCCGCTACGACCCGCGCCTCAGGCGGCGTGGATCAATGCGCGAGCCGAGTTACTCGGCACCGCCCTGCTCGTCCTGCTTGGCGCGCAGCGCGTCCACGGTGCGGACGAGCTTCGACGGGAGCGCCTGGAAGACCTGAGCAGCCTGAGTCTGCTTGCCCTTGAAGGCGCCCGCCAGCTTGGCGAGCAGAACCTCGCGGGACTCGAGGTCCGCGAGCTTCTTGATCTCATCGGCGGACAGCGCCTTGCCGTCAAGGACACCGCCCTTGATGACGAGGTTGGGGTTGTCCTTGGCGAAGTCACGAAGACCCTTCGCCGACGTCACCGGGTCACCGGTGATGAAGGCAACCGCCGTCGGACCGTTGAACAGGTCGTCGAGCGTCGAGATCCCGGCCTCGTTGGCCGCGATCTTGGTCAGCGTGTTCTTCACCACGGCGTACTGGGCGTCTTCACCGAGCGAACGACGCAGCGTCTTGAGCTGCGCCACGGTGAGACCCCGGTACTCGGTCAGCACGGCGGCGTTCGAGCTGCGGAACTGCTCCGTCAGCTCGGCTACCGCGGCAGCCTTGTCGGGCCTTGCCATAGAGCGTCGGCCTCCTTCCGGGTGATGAGGACCGCTCAGAAGGGGCTGCACAAAACGAAACGCCCCGGCGCAGGCGCACGGGGCGTAGCTCGACCGCATTCACCTGCACGAGGCACGTGTCTCCGGGAGCACATCCACAGTCACCTGCGCGGGTCGTCCGCAGTCTTCAGCGGATCCTTCGGCCACCGCCCCCTCTTGCGAGGACACGGCAACGACCAGCGGTCTTTGGCTTCTGCAGGAGCGTACGTGACCGGATCCCTGTCAAGCAAATCCGGTCCTGTCACGCTCAGCCGTTCTGGAGTTCCTTCATCATCTCGGCCAGGTCCGCGGTCTCGCCGGCCGGCGGGGCCGTGACGGTCACCGGCTTGTTGTAGTCGAGGAAGGTGAAGGTCATGTCGAACTTGCCCTTGTCGGCGTCGCCCCGCATGCGGAACTGCTTGGCGTGGTCCTCGTCGTCGACCCACATGTCCATCGTGAACTTGTCCAGGCCCAGCTTCTCGAGCTGGTCGGTGCTCTTCTCGCGCTGCTCACGGACCGACTTGTCGGCGTCCTTGAAGGTGGCCTTGAGCTCGGCGAGTGTGACGTCGCCCGCGTAGTGGGTGGTCTCGACCCCGTCGACGGTCTCGGTGCCGACCTTCTTCACGTCCTTGGCGCCGTTGAGGAAGGAGGACATGGAGGCCGGGTTCTGGTCGGCCTGGCCGGCGCCGGACGCGGCCGCGCCGAGGTCACCGTCCTTGCCGAGCGCGGACAGGTCGAACTTCATCCACTTCTTGCCGTCCATCTCCTTGGCCATGTCGGCGTTGCCGCCGATGTACATGGCCTTGTCGACGAGGCGGATCTCCGCGGAGCCCTGGCCGGCCGCGGTCATCTTCATGCTCATCGCGATGTCGGGCTTGGTCCGCATGGCGGCCTCGGCCTGGAACTGGCCCTGCTCGGGCATCTCGCCCTTCATGCGGTAGTGGAAGGAGGTGATCTCCTCCGTGTTCTTCGCCGCCTTGGCGACCGCGGCGGCGGGCGTCATCTCGGGCGACTCGTCGCCGCCCTTGGAACAGCTCACCGCACCCGCGGCGAGGGCGACGGCGGCGAGGCCGGCGCCGACGGCCCGGCGGTGCGTGGAACGTCGTGCAGAAGTAGCCATTTGATTCCCCCCAAGGAACACATGGTCGATTCACAGCAAGACCGCGAGCTTATCCGAGCGGAGCGCGCGAGGTCCGTGAATTCCCTGTGGCTCAGGTGGGGTTGGTGCTCGACTGTGACAGGAGGTTCTTGAAGTCCTCGGTGTCGTCCGCCGGCGGCTTGCGTACGGCGACCTGGACGCCGTAGTCGCTGTAGTGGGCGGTCTGGGTCACCCTGCCGTTCGCCGTGCTGGTCTTCTCGACCTTCTTGACCAGGAGGTTCTTCTCGTTGATCCAGATGTCGACGGTCTCGGCGGTGACGTCGGCGGCCTGGAGGCGCTGCCGTAGCTCGGTGTCGGTGACGTCCCGGACGTCCACCGTGCCGGTGTAGTGCGTGGTGGCCTGGCCGTTCACGGTCTCCCGGCCGAGCGCGCGCACGTCGTCGGAGTCCAGCAGCAGCCGCACCGACTGGTCGGGGGTGGTGGAGCGCATCTGGTCGGCGAGGTCGGCGCCCCCGCCGAGGGTCTTCAGGTCGTCGTAGGCGTACCGGAGCCAGTGCCTGCCGCCGGTCTTGGCCGCGAACGTGTCGCCCATGCGCGCGTAGTAGGCGTCGGAGAGGTAGCGGGCCTCCATGGAGGTGACGCCGAGGTCGCGCATCGTCTCGGCCGCGGTGCCGCCGGTGTAGGCGATGGTGAGGGACCCGGAGAGGCCGTCGCGCCAGGCGAGGACGCCGTCGGCGGTGAGGGAGAACTGGGTGCCCATCACGGTCGTGGATCTCACCCGGGCGCTGCGGGCCCGCTCGGTGGCGTGTTCGGCGCTGCGCAGGGCCGACAGGGAGGCGGGCGCCGAGGCCGCGGGCCCCTGCTGCGCCGGCCGGTCGGAGGGGCCCGAGGGGGTACAGGCGGCGAGGCCCGCCAGTGCGGCGGCCGTCGTGAGCCGGACCGTCGTCCTCTTCATGCGTCCCCCTGGTCAAGTGCCCTGCTCGCACGCTAACTCAGAGCACAGCCCCCGCACATGGGAACGGGCCCCGCACCTCGAAAGGTGCGGGGCCCGTGGACCTGCCGGTGTCTCAGACCGCGGCCGGGTCCTCCTCGACGAGGAGGTTGCGGGTGCGGTTGGAGTCCAGCGGAATGCCGGGGCCCATCGTGGTGCTGATGGCGGCCTTCTTGATGTAGCGACCCTTGGCGGCGGACGGCTTCAGACGGAGGATCTCCTCCAGCGCCGCGCCGTAGTTCTCCACCAGCTTGGTGTCGTCGAACGACGTCTTGCCGATGATGAAGTGCAGGTTCGAGTGCTTGTCGACGCGGAACTCGATCTTGCCGCCCTTGATGTCGTTGACAGCCTTGGTGACATCGGGGGTGACGGTGCCGGTCTTGGGGTTCGGCATGAGACCACGGGGACCGAGCACGCGGCCGAGGCGGCCGACCTTGCCCATGAGGTCCGGGGTGGCGACGACGGCGTCGAAGTCCAGACGGCCCTTCGACACCTCGTCGATGAGCTCGTCGGCGCCGACGATGTCGGCGCCCGCGGCACGAGCGGCCTCGGCACGGTCACCGGTCGCGAAGACCAGGACCCGGGCGGTCTTACCGGTGCCGTGCGGGAGGTTCACGGTGCCACGGACCATCTGGTCCGCCTTGCGCGGGTCGACACCCAGACGGAAGGCGACCTCGACGGTGCCGTCGAACTTGGAGGTGGAGGTCTCCTTGGCGAGACGGACGGCCTCGAGCGGGGCGTACAGCTTCTCCCGGTCGACCTTGGCGTCCGCAGCGCGGAGAGCCTTGCTGCGCTTGCTCACAA
The DNA here is from genome assembly GCF_055582845.1 of Streptomyces sp. NPDC107471. NCBI lineage: Bacteria > Bacillati > Actinomycetota > Actinomycetes > Kitasatosporales > Streptomycetaceae > Streptomyces > Streptomyces sp. NPDC107471. The sequence continues at coordinate 798,131 of NZ_JBVJPC010000002.1, forward strand.
CTGCTCCTGTGTGTTCTGAAAGGAGTCGTGGTACGGGCCGAGCAGGCCCTGCCACTTCTGCTTGATGTACGGGGGGTTGGGGCTCAGCCCTCGACCGTGACGCCCATGGAACGCGCGGTGCCGGCGATGATCTTCGCGGCGGCGTCCAGGTCGTTGGCGTTGAGGTCGGGCATCTTGGTGGTGGCGATCTCGCGGACCTGCGCCTCGGTGATCTTGGCGACCTTGGTCTTGTGCGGCTCGCCGGAGCCCTTCTCCACGCCCGCGGCCTTGAGGATCATCTTCGCGGCCGGCGGGGTCTTGGTGATGAAGGTGAAGGAGCGGTCCTCGTAGACCGTGATCTCCACCGGGATCACCCAGCCACGCTGCGACTCGGTGGCCGCGTTGTAGGCCTTGCAGAACTCCATGATGTTGACGCCGTGCTGACCCAGCGCGGGGCCGACCGGCGGAGCCGGGTTGGCGGCACCGGCCTGGATCTGGAGCTTGATGAGCCCCGTGACCTTCTTCTTCTTGGGAGGCATAGCTCTCCGGGTCCTTTCGATTCGGGTCCTGCCTGCCTACGGGGACCACCCGAACGCAGGCATACCGCACAACGATAACGGGTATAGATGCGCGGCCAAAAACCGAGCAGGTCAGACGAGCTGTGACAGCCCGCCTGACCTGGTCGGAAGCTCTGTCCGGAAGAGAGTCAGTTCTTCTGGATCTGGTCGAAGCTCAGCTCGACCGGGGTCTCGCGGCCGAAGATCTCGACGAGACCCTTGACCTTCTTCGAGTCGGCGTTGATCTCGTTGATGGTCGCCTGGAGCGTGGCGAACGGGCCGTCGGTGACGGTGACCGAGTCGCCGACCTCGAAGTCCAGCACCTGGACCTCGACCTTGCGGGCCGGAGCCGGCTTGCCCTCCGCCTCGGCGGCCTCGCGGGCGGCCTTCTCCTCGGCCTCCGGGGCGAGCATCTTGACGATCTCGTCCAGGGTCAGCGGGTACGGGTCGTAGGCGTTGCCCACGAAGCCGGTGACGCCGGGGGTGTTGCGGACGACGCCCCAGGACTCGTTCGTCAGGTCCATGCGGACGAGGACGTAGCCGGGGAGCTTGTTCTGGCGGATCGTCTTGCGGTCGCCGTTCTTGATCTGGACGACCTCTTCCTGCGGCACCTCGGCCTGGAAGATGTAGTCCTCGACGTTCAGCGAGACGGCACGCTGCTCGAGGTTGGTCTTCACGCGGTTCTCGTAACCGGCGTAGGTGTGGATGACGTACCACTCGCCGGGAAGGGTCCGCAGTTCCTCGCGCAGGGCGGCGACGGGGTCGACCGGCTCGGCCGGCTCTTCCTCGACCTCTTCGGCGTCCTCGTCCTCGACGGCCTCGACGTCGCCGCCGGACTCGTCCTCGGCGTGCAGGGCGGCTTCCTCGGCGGGCTCGCCGGCCTCGGCGTCGGCAGCCTCGACCTCGTCCGGGTCCTCGTCCGCGCCCTCGACGATGTCGAGCTCGTCGTCGACAGACTCGTCGGGCTCGATGGCGTCGTTCAGGTTCTGGTCAGACACGGTGGCTGCTTCTTCCTGGATACATGGGGTGGAACATGCGAAAAGGGGCGCCGGTAACCTCGGCGCCCTTCGCTCTGTGCTCAGCCGAATACGTACTTGGCGGCGTGGTTCAGTCCATAGTCAATCACGGTCACCAGGCCGATCATGACGAGGACGAAGACGATCACCACGGTCGTGTACGTCGTCAGTTGGCTCCGCGACGGCCAGACGACCTTGCGGAGTTCTGCGACGATCTGCCGGTAGAAGATCGCAAGACGCTTCAGCGGGCCCTTCTTGGCACGCTTGCCGCCCTTACGGGCCTTCTTCTTGGACTCCGGCACTTCGTCCTGGGCGCCAGGCGTGTCGATGGAGCCCACGGCATCCGCCATTCGTCCTCACCTGTTCCCGGGTCGTGGCCGTGCCGCGCCCGGTTGGAGCCGCACGGCGGTGCATTGCTGTACGTACATGCGCACACATCCTGGCGAAGGTGTGTGTAGCAGGGCCGGAGGGACTTGAACCCCCAACCGCCGGTTTTGGAGACCGGTGCTCTACCAATTGAGCTACGACCCTTTGTGTGCCCCCCAACGTACCGCATCCGACCGGGTGCTCGGTGTGCACCTGGGCGGCGGCTGCTGAAGGCCAACGAGGTGAGAGTGTACGTGGTCCGCGGCCCCCCGTCGAACAGAAAGCGCCCGTACGGGCCTTGGGGACGGAAGATCGCCCAGCGTGCGGCGCGGATCCGGACGGTTGTTCAGCGGTTGTTCAGTCCGTGAAACCCGTGTGCCGGGGAGGTTTCCGGTCTGGAACGATGGGCCCCATGAGCGCTGCAACCCCTCCCACCGAGCGCCGGGTCTCCGCCCGAGTCGGCGCGATCTCCGAGTCCGCCACCCTCGCCGTGGACGCCAAGGCCAAGGCCCTCAAGGCCGCCGGGCGTCCGGTGATCGGCTTCGGCGCCGGTGAGCCCGACTTCCCGACCCCGGACTACATCGTCCAGGCCGCGATCGAGGCCTGCTCGAACCCGAAGTACCACCGCTACACCCCGGCCGGCGGCCTTCCCGAGCTGAAGTCCGCGATCGCCGCGAAGACGCTGCGCGACTCCGGCTACGAGGTCGACCCGTCCCAGATCCTGGTGACCAACGGCGGCAAGCAGGCGATCTACGAGGCGTTCGCCGCGATCCTCGACCCGGGCGACGAGGTCATCGTCCCGGCGCCCTACTGGACGACCTACCCGGAGTCGATCCGGCTGGCCGGCGGTGTCCCGGTGGAGGTGGTCGCCGACGAGACGACCGGCTACCGGGTCTCCGTCGAGCAGCTCGAGGCGGCCCGCACCGAGCGGACCAAGGTCGTCCTCTTCGTCTCGCCCTCCAACCCGACCGGCGCCGTCTACAGCCAGGCCGACGCCGAGGCGATCGGCCGCTGGGCCGTCGAGCACGGCCTGTGGGTGCTGACCGACGAGATCTACGAGCACCTCGTCTACGGCGACGCGAAGTTCACCTCGCTGCCCGCGCTCCTGCCCGAGCTGCGCGACAAGTGCGTCGTGGTCAACGGTGTCGCGAAGACGTACGCCATGACCGGCTGGCGGGTGGGCTGGATCATCGGCCCGAAGGACGTCGTCAAGGCCGCGACCAACCTCCAGTCGCACGCCACCTCCAACGTGTCGAACGTCGCCCAGGTCGCCGCCCTCGCCGCGGTCTCCGGCAACCTCGACGCGGTGGCGGAGATGCGCACGGCCTTCGACCGCCGCCGCAAGACGATCGTCCGCATGCTCAACGAGATCGACGGCGTGCTCTGCCCGGAGCCCGAAGGCGCCTTCTACGCCTACCCCTCGGTCAAGGAGCTGCTCGGCAAGGAGATCCGCGGCAAGCGCCCGCAGGACACCGTCGAGCTGGCCGCGCTGATCCTGGAGGAGGCCGAGGTCGCGGTCGTCCCGGGTGAGGCCTTCGGCACGCCGGGCTATCTGCGGCTGTCGTACGCGCTCGGTGACGAGGATCTCGTCGAGGGCGTGTCCCGGATCCAGAAGCTGCTGGCGGAGGCGCGGGACTGAGGTCGCCGTAAAGGAGGAGGCAGCTACTCACGTGAGTGGCTGCCTCCTTTTTTTGTGCGAGCAAGACCACTAAAGGGGAAAGCGGTACCGGGACGCCCGTGGCGTACGGCAGGATCCTGGGATGGAGCGTGTACGTGATGTCTCTGAGCTGCCGAAAGCCCATCTGCATCTGCACTTCACCGGCTCGATGCGCCCGGGGACGGTTCTGGAACTGGCCGACAAGTACGGCGTACGACTGCCCGAGGCGCTGGTCGACGCACTGACCAGCGGAGAGCCGCCGAGGCTGCGGGCGACGGACGAGCGGGGCTGGTTCCGGTTCCAGCGGCTGTACGACGCCGCCCGCTCGTGCCTCCGGGAGCCCGACGACATCCGGCGGCTGGTGCGGGAGGCCGCCGAGGAGGATGTGCGCGACGGCTCGGGGTGGCTGGAGATCCAGGTCGACCCGACGTCGTACGCGCCCCGGCTCGGCGGGCTGATCCCGGCGCTGGAGATCATCCTGGACGCGGTGGAGACGACCTCGCGGGAGACCGGGCTCGGGATGCGGGTGCTGGTCGCCGCGAACCGGATGAAGCATCCGCTGGACGCGCGCACGCTGGCCCGGCTCGCGGTGCGGTACGCGGACAAGGGCGTGGTCGGCTTCGGGCTGTCGAACGACGAACGCCGGGGCATGGCACGGGACTTCGACCGGGCGTTCCACATCGCGCGCGAGGGCGGACTGCTGTCGGCGCCGCACGGCGGCGAGCTGGCCGGCCCGTCTTCGGTACGGGACTGCCTCGACGACCTGGACGCGAACCGGATCGGTCACGGGGTGCGCGCGGCGGACGACCCGCGGCTGCTGAAGCGGCTGGCGGACCGGCAGGTGACGTGCGAGGTGTGCCCGGCGTCGAACGTGGCCCTCGGCGTGTACGAGAAGCACGAGGACGTGCCGCTGCGGAAGCTGTTCGAGGCCGGTGTGCCCATGGCGCTCGGCGCCGACGACCCGCTGCTGTTCGGGTCCCGGCTGGCCGCGCAGTACGAGATCGCGCGACGGTGGCACGGCTTCTCGGACGCGGAACTCGCGGAACTGGCCCGGCAGTCGGTACGGGCCTCGGCGGCACCGGAGGACGTGAAGGCCAAGCTGCTGTCGGGAGTGGACGACTGGCTGCACCAGCCGGTCGACTGAGGCGGGCGCCGGCCGCGGGGCTCGGGGCTCGGGGCTCGGGGCTCGGGGCTCGGGGCTCGGGGCTCGGGCGGGGAAGCCTTCCACCGGGGCCGTGTGCCGTGTGCCGTGTGCCGTGTGCCGTCCGGGGTGGTGTCGCCCCCTGCCGCTACAGGGTCACGCCCACCGTCACGGGCTCGTTGACGAGGGTGACGCCGAAGGCGTCCTGTACGCCCGCCACGACCTCCCTCGCCAGGGCGAGGAGGTCCTCGGTGGTGGCGTTGCCCCGGTTGGTGAGGGCCAGGGTGTGCTTGGTGGAGATACGGGCCGGGCCCGTGCCGTACCCCTTGGTGAAGCCCGCCTTGTCGATGAGCCAGGCCGCGGAGGTCTTGGTACGGCCGTCGTCCGCAGGGTAGGCGGGCGGTTCGGTGTCCGCGCCGAGGCGGTCCTTCACGCGCGCGTGGAACTCCGCGAACTGGGCCGCCGTGAGGATGGGGTTGGTGAAGAAGGAGCCTGCCGACCAGGTGTCGTGGTCGTCGGGGTCCAGGACCATGCCCTTGCCGGCGCGCAGCTTCAGGACGGTGGCGCGGGCGTCGGCGAGGGGGACGCGGTCGCCGGGCTCGACGCCCAGGACGCGGGCGGTCTCGGCGTACCTGATCGGCGCGGAGAGGCCGTCGGCGTCCTCCAGCTCGAAGCGGACGCGCAGGACGACGTAGCGGGTCGGGTCGTCCTTGAAACGGCTGTGGCGGTAGGAGAAGGCGCAGTCGTCGTTGGTGAGGGTGACGGTCTCGCCGTGGCGGCGGTCGTAGGCGATGACCTCCGTGATGGTGGAGGACACCTCCTGGCCGTAGGCGCCGACGTTCTGGATCGGGGTCGCGCCCGCGCTGCCGGGGATGCCGGCGAGGCACTCGATCCCGGCGAGCCCGGCCTCCACGGTGCGGGCGACGGCGTCGGTCCACACCTCGCCGGCGGCGAGCTCCAAATGGGTGCCGGTGGGTTCGTGGCCCTTGGTGGCGATGACGAGTGCGGTGCCGTCGAAGCCCTTGTCGCCGATGACGAGGTTGGAGCCGCCGCCGATGACGAGGAGGGGGGTGCCGGTGGCGTCGGCCTCGCGGACGACCTCGATCACCTCGGCGTCGGTCGTCGCGGTGACGAGCCGTGCGGCGGGGCCGCCTAGGCGGAAGGTGGTCAGGGGGGCGAGGGGGGCGTCGTGTCGTTCCTGCACGCGGTACAGGGTACGGGGGGTGGGGTGCGGGTTCGGTGGGGGCGGGCGTTCTGCGCAGTTCCCCGCGCCCCTGAATGCCTGCGGCGGCCCGCTGCTGTCCGGTGGGGGCGTGTGCAGCGCGTGCGGTTGTGTTGGGGGTCGGTGCCGGGGTGGGGGGTATCCGTCCTCGGTCCGGCGCCTCGGTCCCTTGCAAAAAGGGCTCGGTAACGGACGCCGGCCGCTGCGGGCGGACACCCCCCACCCCGTCCCCTCACCGCCGTACGCGGCCAACGGCCCGTCCTAGCGCGCCGTCCGGCGAACGGTCCGTCGTGGCGCAGGTGACTGCACCCCCTAGGGGCGCGGGGAACTGCGCGACCAGCCACAACGCACCCGCACCCGCCAGACGGCCGGTCGTGGCGCACGCTCACTCATGACACGGGCGACTCCAACCCCCCAGGGGCGCGGGGAACTGCGCGACCAGCCAC
>NZ_JBVJPC010000002.1:804607-990774 GCF_055582845.1 Streptomyces sp. NPDC107471
AACGTACCCGCACCCGCCAGACGGCCGGTCGTGGCGCACGCTCACTCATGACACGGGCGACTCCAACCCCCCAGGGGCGCGGGGAACTGCGCGACCAGCCACAACGCACCCGCACCCGCCACACAACCGAACCCCGCACTCCCCAACCGCTCAGCCCGCCGCCAGCTCCAGCACCCGCTCCTCCTCCCCCGCCCCCACAACCCGCTTGCGCGAAGGGATCAGCAGGGCCGCGACCCCGGCGAGTGCCACGACCGCCGCCCCGGTGACCAGCGCCGGCTGGAGGCCGTCCACGAAGGACTGGCCGCTCTCGTAGCCGCCCTGGGAGGAGAAGATCGACGCCATGACGGCGATACCCAGCGCCCCGCCCACCTCACGCAGCGCGTTGTTCGCCCCGGACGCGATGCCCTGTTCCTGCGGCAGCACGCTCGACATGACCAGGTTGGACGCGGGGGCGAAGAACAGGGCCATGCCGATACCGCTGAGGACGAGTCCGGGAAGCTGCGCGGCGTACGACGCGTCGACCGTGACGACGGACGCCATGTACGCGAGTCCCGCCGCCTGGAAGAAGAGCCCCGTGGCGACGACCGGCCGGCCCCCGACCCGGTCGGAGAGGATCCCGGCGATCGGCGCGACGAGCATCGGCATGCCGGTCCAGGGCAGCATCCGCAGGCCCGCCTCGGTGGGCGAGTAGCCGAGGACGCCCTGCATGTACTGGCTGAGCAGGAAGATCGAGCCGAACATGCCGAGGAACATGAGGAGGCTCGCCGCGTTGATGCCGGAGAAGGCGCGCGAGCGGAACAGCCGCATCGGAAGCATGGGGTTCTTGGCCCGCGTGCTGTAGAGGACGAACACCGCGAGCAGCGCGGTCCCCGCGAACAGGGCCAGGAGCACCACGGAGTCGGTCCAGCCGTCGGACGGGCCGCGGACCAGGCCGTACACGATCCCGAAGAGACCGCCGCTGGCGAGCAGCGTGCCGGGGATGTCGAGCCGTGCGCCGGTGCCGTGGGATTCGGCGAGGCGCAGGCGGGCTAGGGGCAGCAGGGCGAGGCCGAGGGGGACGTTCAGCCAGAAGATCCACTGCCAGGAGATGTGTTCGGTGAGGGTGCCGCCGATGAGGGGTCCGGAGGCGACCGCGAGTCCGTTGACGGCGCCCCAGATGCCGTACGCCATCCCGCGCTTGGCGACGGGCACGGCCGCCGTGAGGAGGGTCAGTGTGAGAGGCATCATGATGGCCGCTCCCACGCCCTGGACCGCGCGGGCCGCGATGAGGGAGTCGATGCCCGGGGCCAGGGCCGCGGCCGCCGACGCGCCGGTGAAGACCGTGAGGCCGGCCAGGAAGAGTCGGCGGCGGCCGAAGCGGTCGCCGAGTGCCGCGCCGGTCATCAGCAGGACGGCGAAGGTGAGCGTGTAGGCGCTGACGGTCCACTCGAGGTCGTGCAGCGCGCCCCCGAGATCCTCACGGATGGAGGGCAGGGCGGTGGTGACGACGAGGTTGTCGAGGGCCGCCATGAATCCGGCGACGCTGGTGATGACGAGGGCCCAGACCGCTCCCCCGCGACGTGCGGTCGGTGTGGTGTGTCCTGCTTGCTGTGACATCGCTCCCCCAGCGGGCGATCGTTGGTTAGTTATTGATTACTAAGTTTCTCGATCATGAAAAGGCGCCGACGACGCCTCGGTGCGCGCATCCTCAGTGCTCCAGTCGGCCCTTGAGCCGCGCCGACGGGTACATGCCTTCCCAGACCCGGTGCGCGGGCGGAAAACCCATCGCCACCAGGCAGTTGACGAGCATCCCGTACGCCAGGAAGGTCGTCGTCTCGTTGATGTCGGCGCCGAGCGGCACATGGACGGTGTCCCACAGCCGCATCCAGCCGGCCCGCACCGCCTCGCCGAACTCGGAGTCGCCCTCCTGCTCGGCAGCCGCCACCGCGACGTACATCTGCATCTGCATCATCAGCCGCTCGGGCCGCTCCGCGATGACCTTGACGTACGCGTCCGCCATGGCGTGCAGGGCCTCTTCGCCCCGCAGCCCCTCCGAGGCCTCCTCGAAGGTGCGGATGGTGTCCTCGACGCAGCGCTCCACCGCCGCCAGGAAGATCGCCTTCTTCCCCGGGAAGAGCCGGAAGAGATACGGCTGCGAGACCCCGACCCGCTTGGCGATCGCCTCGGTCGACGTGCCGTGGTAGCCGCCGCGGGCGAACTCGATCGTCGCCGCGCGGATGACGCTCTCGCGCCTCTCCTCTGCACTCATCCTGGCCATGCAAGTAAGTTAGTACTCAATCACTAACTTTGCAAGAGGGCTCCTATGGAGACGAGGTAAGGGGCGCCCCGCAATGGAGGGCGCCCCTTACCTCGGTAGTCGGTAACGGCCTTCAGGCCAGTCGTACGACCGCTCGTGACATCCCGAGCACCTTCTGGCCGGCGCTGGTCGCGGTGAGGTCGACCCGGACCGTGTTGTCGTCGAGCTTGGCGGCGACCTTGGCGCTGACCTCGACCGTGGCGCCCTGGTCGTCGTTCGGGACGACGACCGGCTTGGTGAAGCGGACTCCGTACTCGACGACCGCGCCCGGGTCGCCGACCCAGTCGGTGACCACGCGGATCGCCGCGGCCATGGTGAACATGCCGTGCGCGATGACGTCCGGCAGCCCGACCTCCTGGGCGAACTTCTCGTTCCAGTGGATGGGGTTGAAGTCCCCGGACGCGCCCGCGTACTGGACGAGAGTGGCGCGTGTCACGGGAAACGTCCCGGCCGGCAGCTCGGTGCCGATCTCGACGTCGTCGTATGCGATCTTCGCCGTCATCTTCGTCACGCCCCCTCGGCCGCGCGCGCGACGAGCTTGGTCCAGGCGGTCACGACGTGCTCGCCGGCCTCGTCGTGGACCTCGCCGCGGATGTCCAGGATGTCGTTGCCCGCCAGGGACTTGATCGCCTCGATGGTGGAGGTGACGGTCAGCCGGTCACCGGCCCGCACGGGGCGGACGTAGGCGAACTTCTGGTCGCCGTGCACCACGCGGCTGTAGTCCAGGCCGAGCTGCGGGTCCTGGACGACCTGGCCGGCCGCCCTGAAGGTGATGGAGAAGACGAAGGTCGGCGGGGCGATCACATCGGGGTGGCCGAGCGCCTTGGCGGCTTCCGGGTCCGTGTACGCGGGGTTGGTGTCCCCCACCGCCTCGGCGAACTCGCGGATCTTCTCCCGGCCCACCTCATAGGGGTCGGTGGGCGGGTAGCTCCGCCCCACGAAGGACTGGTCGAGCGCCATGGGCTCGGCACCTCCTGGTTGCTCTACTGGCCGGTATCGGGTCCCTCAACGACGCGAGGCCGCCCCCGATCTCTCGGGGACGGCCTCGCGTACGAGCCTGATTTATCGCGTCTCGCGGTGCGCGGTGTGCGCGTTGCAACGCGGGCAGTGCTTCTTCATCTCCATGCGATCCGGGTTGTTACGCCGGTTCTTCTTGGTGATGTAGTTCCGCTCCTTGCACTCCACGCAGGCCAGCGTGATCTTCGGGCGGACGTCGGTGGCAGCCACAGGAGTGCTCCTTGACGAACGGATGGGACAGGTTTAACGCATAGAAGAGTAGCCGATCGAAGGACCGACCCCACAATCGGCTACTGTCTGTAGCGGTGACCGGACTTGAACCGGTGACACAGCGATTATGAGCCGCTTGCTCTACCGACTGAGCTACACCGCTGTGATGCGATCCGTTCCCGCCTCGCGACGGGAACCTCACACACCAGAGCCCCAATACGGAATCGAACCGTAGACCTTCTCCTTACCATGGAGACGCTCTGCCGACTGAGCTATTGGGGCGAGCGATGAAGACATTACACGGTCCGCCGCCGTTCGCCCAAATCCGTTTCGAGCCGCCCCGGGTGCCTTGATCGGCGGGGTTCCCGGACGCCACGACAGCCCCTCCCGTACGGCGGACCACACCGGTACGACTATTGCGCTCCTCCCCGTCAAGGTCGTGCCGCCGTCCTAGGCTCGACTCACTCTGCGTGATCTTGCGTCCCTTGCGCGGTTCCGGCGGCTCCGGGCCCCGCAGCCCCGAGCCCCTGGAGCGCGATGCCCGACAGCCAGCCGCAGCAGCCCCACTCCTCGTCCTCGTCGGGTGCCGCGTCGTCGGGCCGGACCGAGGGGGCCGGTCTCCTGCTGTGCGGGGCACGCCTCACCGACGGCAGGACGGTGGACGTACGGCTGGGCGGCGGGCGCATCGAGGCGGTCGGTACGGCCGGGAGCCTGGCCGGAGGCGGCACGCGCGCGTGCGGTGCCCGGGTGGATCTGCACGGCTACCTGCTCCTGCCGGCCCCGGCCGAACCGCACGCCCACGGCGACACCGCCCTGTCGGCCGACGCCGAGGGCCCGGTCTCCCCCGATCCCCGGGACGTCCAGCGCCGGGCCACCGAAGCGGCGCTGCTGCAGCTCGGGCACGGGGCGACCGCGCTCAGGGCACACGTGCGCGTGGGCGACGTCCAGGGGTTGGGCGCGCTGGCCGCCGTACTCCAGGCACGGCGGTCGCTGCGCGGGCTCACCGAGTTGACGACGGTGGCCATGCCGAGGGTGCTGACCGGGGTGGCCGGGGCCGAAGGGCTCGCCATGCTGCGGGACGCGCTGAAGATGGGCGCCTCGGTGGTGGGCGGCTGTCCCGATCTGGACCCCGATCCGATCGGCTACGCGGAGGCGGTCCTGGAGGTCGCCTCCGAGCACGGCTGCCCGGTCGACCTGCACACCGACGCCACCGACCCGGCCCGGCTCGCCCGCCTCGCCGCCCTGGCCGGGGGGCTGCGCCCCGGGGTGACCCTCGGTCCCTGCGCGGGCCTCGACCGACTCCCCCCGGAGGTCGTCTCCCGCACCGCCGACCAGCTCGCCGCGGCCGGGGTCACCGTGGTGTGCCTGCCGCAGGGCGGCTGCGCCGGCGTGGACGGCCGGGGCACCGCTCCGGTACGGCTGCTGCGCGCGGCCGGGGTCCGGGTGGCCGCCGGCAGCGGCGCACTGCGGGACGCCTGCAATCCCGTGGGCCGCGGGGACCCGCTGGAGGCCGCCTACCTGCTGGCCTCCCGGTACGGACTGCGGCCGGAGGACGCCTACGACGCCGTGAGCACGTCGGCGCGGGCCGTTCTCGGACTGCCCGAGGTCCGCGTGGAGGCGGGTTTCCCCGCCGAGTTGCTCGCGGTACGCGGCGACCGCCTGGCCGGCGCGCTCTCCCTGGCGTACAGCCGGATCGTGGTGCACCGGGGGCGCGTGGTGGCACGGACGAGCGCGGTACGCGAGTACTGCAACTCGGCGGCGGCGGACGAGTTGGGACTGCCTCGGCAGGGGCGAGGGGCTTGAAGGGGGTCGGGGCTCACGGACAGGTGCGGCGGAGGTGGTCGCTGCGTCTCCTATGCCCTCTTGGGCGCCCCGGTCGCCTTGCTCCCTGAGTGTCGGTCCCTGTGCGCCCCCCAGCCTCACCCGGCACTCTCCTGACGCGGCGTTCGCGGGTGTTCCGGCGTACGGTCGAAGGCATGCGCATTGTCATCGCTGGTGGTCATGGTCAGATCGCGCTGCGGCTGGAACGGCTGCTCGCCGCGCGCGGGGACGAGGTCGCGGGGATCATCCGCCGCCCGGAACAGGGCGACGATCTGCGGGACGCCGGTGCCGAACCGGTCCTGCTGGACCTGGAGTCGGCCTCGGTCGAGGAGGTCGCCGCGGCCCTGCGGGGCGGGGACGCGGCGGTCTTCGCGGCGGGCGCGGGCCCCGGCAGCGGCGCGGCCCGCAAGGACACCGTGGACAAGGCCGCGGCGGTGCTGTTCGCGGACGCGGCGGTCCGGGCGGGCGTACGACGCTTCGTGATCGTGTCCTCCATGGGCGCGGACCCGCGGCACGAGGGCGACGAGATCTTCGACGTGTACCTGCGCGCCAAGGGCGAGGCCGACGCCTATGTGAGCGGTCTGGACACGCTGGACTGGACGGTTCTGCGTCCCGGCGCGCTCACGGACGACGCCGGCAACGGCCTCGTCCGCCTGGAGGCGCACACCGGCCGCGGCCCGATCCCGCGCGACGACGTGGCCGCCGTACTCGCGGAGTTGCTGGACACGCCCGCGACGGCCGGGCTGACGCTGGAGCTGGTGAGCGGTTCCGTGCCGGTGTCGGTGGCGGTGAAGTCGGTGGCGGGCAACTGAAGTTGCCGGGACGCCTTCCTCCGGCACGGTCTCGCGTTGGGTGCGGACGGGCCGTGGGGCGTGGGTCGTGGGTCGTGGGGGGAGGCGGCCGATAGCACGGACGCGGTGGTACGGGCCTATTCGTTTACGGGGCGCGGCAGTTCGCGGCTAGTGATCCCTCGTGGGAGTCCGTTCGGGGGGTGACGGTGAGCGTACGGCTCGGGGAGACCATCGCGCACGGTTGCACGGGCGGTAGGCGCGCGTCAGAACAGGGGCAACTGACCGGGGAGGACGGGGACCGCGTACCCGTCCAACGACGGTTGGGCGGCTCCGAGTTCCGCCTGTCGGCGAGATCCGGGGCACGAGACGAGCTGGCCTCTCTCACGCGCGCCGGGCGGGTCGTGCCGGGCGAAGCGGCCGGCGACGACGGCGATCTCGCGACGGCACTCGGGGCAGAGCCTGCGACGACTGGACATGCAGTCAGTGTGCCCCGGACGCGGGGGGTTTGTGCGTCTGGAGGGGGTGGTTGGGGCGAATGGGGTTGGGTGGGGCGGGGTGGTGGAGGCGCCGGGCGCGGGGGCCTCGTACTGGCCACGGGCGCCGGCTCGGGGCGGCGGTTCGGGTGGCGGCGGGGCGTGGCTGGGGGCGGCGGCGGGGCGCCGGCTTGGCTGGCGGCGGGGACGGATGCGGCGCCGGGTTCTGGTCCGCTCCTGCTTCATGTGCACGGCTCTGCCGGACGGGTCCGGAGGTTGTGCTCCGCCTGCCCCTCCGCACCGGACAGATCACTCTGCCCCGTCCCGCCGTGCTCCGGCCGTGCCGCCCGAACACGGGAGCGCCCGGCAACGAAGAGACCCCCTCCGCTCTGCGTTTCCGCAGTTCGGAGGGGGTCTCTTTCTCAGCGTGGCGGCGCCAGGATTCGAACCTGGGAAGGCTGAGCCGGCAGATTTACAGTCTGCTCCCTTTGGCCGCTCGGGCACACCGCCGGGGTTGCTGCCCCTCGAACCGTCTTTCGGCGGTGCTCCGTGGCAACGACGTAAACAATACCCGATGCCGAGGGGTGCTTCGCCACCCGATTGATCTGCGCCCGGAGGGCATGGGGTGACTAGGCTTGGGCGGATGCGGCCCGGGTTCACGCCGGGCTCGGCGCCCGCCCCCACGTACGCCGATACGCATCCGTACGCACGCCGATACGCACCCCGATACAAGGAGCCACAGGACATGGCCGACTCCAGTTTCGACATCGTCTCGAAGGTCGAGCGGCAGGAGGTCGACAACGCCCTCAACCAGGCCGCCAAGGAGATCTCCCAGCGCTACGACTTCAAGGGCGTGGGTGCCTCGATCTCGTGGTCCGGCGAGAAGATCCTGATGGAGGCGAACTCCGAGGACCGCGTCAACGCCGTCCTCGACGTCTTCCAGTCCAAGCTGATCAAGCGCGGGATCTCGCTGAAGGCGCTCGACGCGGGCGAGCCGCAGCTCTCCGGCAAGGAATACAAGATCTTCGCGTCGATCGAGGAGGGCATCTCCCAGGAGAACGCCAAGAAGGTCGCGAAGATCATCCGTGACGAGGGTCCGAAGGGCGTGAAGGCGCAGGTCCAGGGCGATGAGCTGCGGGTCAGCTCGAAGAGCCGTGACGACCTGCAGTCCGTGATCGCCCTGCTGAAGGGCAAGGACTTCGACTTCGCGATCCAGTTCGTGAACTACCGGTGAGCCGCTGATTCGCCGGTCGGCACCGGTCGACACCCGTCGGCACCGGTCGGCATCGATTCACGAGGAAGGGTGGGCCCCTGGACGGTGCCCACCCTTCTCGCCTGCTGGCTGCGGTTCGGGGTCAGTCGCGCGAGTTGCCGAACAGGAGACGGTAAGCGATCAGGAGCACCAGGGAGCCGCCGATCGCAGCGGCCCAGGTGGGCCCGTCGTAGAAACTCTTGCTGACCGGGTGGTCCAGCCAGCGGGCGGATATCCAGCCGCCGATGAAGGCGCCGGCGACGCCGATGAGGGTCGTCCCGATCAAGCCGCCCGGGTCTCGGCCCGGCAGCAGGAACTTGGCGATGGCTCCGGCCAACAGCCCCAGAATGATCCAGCCGATGATGCTCATGCCCTGAACCTGCCCTTCCGCGCTGTGCCGGCGCTGTCCGGGACTTGTGATTCGTGTCCCGGCAGACCGGACGAGCGCTCGTGCGCTTGGGTCGCACGTCGTTCACGTGCGGCGCGTGTGCGATGTTCGTCGAGCGGGTGTTCGCGTCTCGTTGCCGGAGAGGACGTCAGGGCCGCGTCCCGTGGTTGCACGGGATCAGTAGGGTGCGGCCCATGACGCATTCCGGTGCCGAACTGCGGCGCACGCTGGGGGTGGGGGACGCGGTCGTCATCGGGCTCGGCTCGATGATCGGCGCGGGGATCTTCGCCGCCCTCGGGCCGGCTGCGCGGGCGGCCGGATCGGGGCTGCTGCTCGGACTCGCGGTCGCCGCCGTGGTCGCCTACTGCAACGCCACCTCCTCTGCGCGGCTGGCCGCCCTCTACCCGGCCTCCGGCGGCACCTATGTGTACGGGCGAGAGCGGCTGGGACCGTTCTGGGGCTATCTCGCGGGCTGGTCGTTCGTGGTCGGGAAGACGGCCTCCTGTGCGGCGATGGCGTTGACGGTCGGGGCGTACGTCTGGCCGGGGCAGGCCCATGCCGTGGCCGTCGCGGCCGTGATGGCGCTGACCGCGGTGAACTACGGCGGTATCCAGAAGTCCGCCTGGCTGACCCGGGCGATCGTGGCGGTGGTCCTCGCTGTCCTCGCTTCCGTGGTGGTCGTGTGCCTGGGATCCGGGGCCGCGGAGGCCGGGCGGTTGGACGACGGCGTCTCCGGCGGTGTGGGCGGGGTGCTGCAGGCGGCCGGTCTGCTGTTCTTCGCCTTCGCGGGGTACGCGCGGATCGCGACCCTCGGTGAGGAGGTGCGGGATCCCGCGCGCACCATTCCCCGCGCGATCCCGCTGGCCCTGGGCATCACGCTGGTGGTGTACGCGGCGGTGGCGGTGTCTGTCCTTTCCGTGCTGGGCGCCGGTGCTCTGGGGCTTGCGGACGCACCGCTGGCCGAGGCGGTGCGGGCGGCCGGGGTGCCGGGGCTCGTGCCGGTGGTGCGGGCGGGTGCCGCCGTGGCCGCGCTCGGCTCGCTGCTCGCCCTGATCCTGGGCGTCTCCCGGACGACGCTGGCGATGGCCCGGGACCGGCATCTGCCGGGCGGGCTGTCCGCCGTGCATCCCCGTTTCCAGGTGCCGCACCGGGCCGAGCTGGCCGTGGGTGCGGTGGTCGCGGTCCTCGCCGCCACGGTGGACGTGCGGGGCGCGATCGGTTTCTCCTCCTTCGGTGTGCTCGCGTACTACGCGGTGGCCAACGCGTCGGCCTGGACGCTCGGTTCGGCTCCGGCGGCCCGGGTGGTGCCGGCGGTGGGGTTGCTCGGGTGCGTGGTGCTGGCGTTCGCGCTGCCGGTGGTTTCCGTGGTCGTGGGTGCGGGAGTGCTGGCGGTCGGGGTGGTGGCGTACGGCGTGCGGAAGCGGTGGCTGGGCGGTAGGTCGGCCGGTTGACGTGGAGGCGGATCAGCCGGTTGTCGCGGAGAAAGGGAAGCCGGTTGGCCGACCGGTGGGCGTCCCGGGAGGGGGCGTCAGGTCGCGTGGGTCGGCGGTGCCGTGCGTATTCCGAACTCCGCCCAAGGGGCCATCTCCAGCTCCTCGTTCATCTCCTCGTACCAGCCCGTGCCGTCGACCCAGGTTCGCAGCCAGTCCGTGAGGGTGGGGGCGTCCACGAACCAGGCGTGGTCGCCGTCTCCGGCGTTCGGCTCGAAGAGGAGGACGGTGGCGTCCGGGCTGTGGCAGTCCACGCACGCGTACATCGCACAGCCCCAGTGGGAGATCGGCAGGACGCCTTCGGGCCAGGGCCAGTCGGGGTCCTTGCGGCCGCTCTTGCGGTTGGCCAGGTACTGCACGACGGCTGCGGGCTCACCGGCCGGAGGGCTGTCCAGCAGGGGCAACAGACCGTACTCCGGGCCGAATCCGCCGTCGCCTATGTGCAGGTAGAGGTCGGCGAGCAGTGGGGGCAGGCGGAAGCCCAGCGCGGCCTCGGCGCGGGTCAGGGTGGCCGGGTCCACCGGCTCAGGCAGGGAAGGCCAGCCCCACGGACGGGTGTTGCGGGCCTTGTCCGCCACCCGTGCCAGCAACTGCTCGCTCTCGGTCATGCATTCATGATGCAGGGCGGCACTGACAGCGGGGCAAGCCTGTGGACAACCTCCGGATTGTGGAAAACCCCGTGCCGGCCATAGCTCAGACGAGGCGGGTGTTTCGGAGCTCCACTCCCCCGGCCCGTCCTCAGCGGGCCGCGAACGGCTCGTCCGTCGGGACGATCTCGCGGCCCAGCGGGAACAGGGATACGGGAATCAGCTTGAAGTTGGCGATGCCGAACGGGATGCCGATGATCGTGATGCACAGGACGAGGCCCGTGGCGATGTGACCCAGGGCCAGCCACCAGCCGGCGAGGACCAGCCACAGGACGTTGCCGAGGCAGGAGGGCGCGCCCGCGTCGCGGCGCTCGACCGTGGTGTACCCGAAGGGCCACAGGGCGTAGACGCCGATGCGGAAGGCCGCGATGCCGAACGGGATGCCGATGATCGTGATGCAGAGCAGCGCGCCCGCGGCCAGGTAGGCGAGGAACAGCCAGAAGCCGCTCAGGACGAGCCAAATGACGTTCAGGATGGTTTTCACTGGGGGCGACCTGCCATCTTCTCGAGCCGGGCGATGCGCTCCGCCATTGGCGGGTGCGTCGAGAACATCTTGGACAGTCCCTGGCCAGGGCGGAAAGGGTTGGCGATCATCATGTGACTCGCGGTCTCGATGCGCGGCTCGGGGGGCAGCGGTAGCTGCTTGGTGCCCGT
Source organism: Streptomyces sp. NPDC107471 (assembly GCF_055582845.1). Lineage (NCBI taxonomy): Bacteria > Bacillati > Actinomycetota > Actinomycetes > Kitasatosporales > Streptomycetaceae > Streptomyces > Streptomyces sp. NPDC107471. Next base: position 815,647 of record NZ_JBVJPC010000002.1, read on the forward strand.
CTCGAGCTTGCGCAGGGCACTGGCGAGCGCGAGGGGATCGCCGGTGAGCTGGGCGCCGGACGCGTCCGCCTCGTATTCCCTGGAGCGGCTGATGGCCAACTGGATGAGGCTGGCCGCCAGCGGTCCGAGGATCATGATCATCAGCATGCCGAGCAGGCCCGGGCCGTCATCGTCGTCGGAGCGGCCGATCGGGATGAGCCAGGCGAAGTTGACCAGGAACATGATCACGGAGGCGAGGGCGCCGGCGACGGACGAGATCAGGATGTCGCGGTTGTAGACGTGGCTGAGCTCGTGGCCGATGACACCGCGCAGTTCGCGCTCGTCCAGCATGCGCAGGATGCCGTCGGTACAGCACACCGCGGCGTTGCGCGGATTGCGGCCGGTCGCGAAGGCGTTGGGTGCCTCGGTCGGCGAGATGTACAGGCGCGGCATGGGCTGACGGGCCTGCGTGGAGAGTTCGCGGACCATTCGGTAGAGGGCCGGCGCCTCGAACTCGCTCACCGGGCGGGCACGCATCGCGCGTAGAGCCAGCTTGTCGCTGTTCCAGTACGCGTACGCGTTGGTGCCCAGCGCGATCAGGACGGCCACGATCAGCCCCATGCGGCCGAAGAAGCTGCCGATGACGATGATGAGTGCGGACAGTCCCCCGAGGAGGACTGCGGTCCTGAGCCCGTTGTGCCGGCGGTGCACGGTACGCCCTCCAAGTGGTGCAGCAGGGGAACCCTTTGCTTGCTGGTCTCCGATGTCTTCCGGTGCCACCGGTCCGTGGTGTCACGTCCAGTGGACCTTCCCGTCTTGCTCAACGCCAGGCGAGGGCCACTAGTTCCCTTGTGCGCACGGAGGCCCAGGTGGGCCGTCCGGGTGACGGCGTCGGGGAGACCGGTTCAGGTTCGGGAAGGGCCGGTTCAGAAGAGTCCGGTGTCGGCGAAGCGCAGCACGAGTTGGGGCGCGCCCGAGAGGGCGACACCGAGGACGCCGGTCGTCGCGAGGGCGATCGTGAGGGGGGCGGGGACGCGGTGCGCGGCGGGTTCGCCTTCGGGGGCCCGGAACAGCAGGGTTGTCCACTGGAGGTAGTAGAAGAGCGCGATCACGACGTTGACGGCCATGACCACGGCGAGCCAGCCGAGCCCCGCGTCGACGGCCGCCGAGAAGACGGTGACCTTGGCGAACAGGCCGATGATGCCGGGCGGCAGCCCTGCCAGGCAGAGCAGGAAGAAGGCCAGGAGGAGCGCGGCGAGCGGGTTGGTGGCGTAGAGGCCGCGGTAGTCGGTGATGCGGTTCGCGGCCTTCGTACGGCCCACCAGCGCGGCCACCGCGAAGGCGCCGAGGTTCACGGCGGCGTACATGAGGGCGTAGGCGACGGTGGAGCCGACGGACCGCTCGGCGTCGTCGGAGTACGCGGCGGCGGCGATCGGGACGAGGAGGTAGCCGGCCTGGCCGACCGAGGACCAGGCGAGCAGCCGTACGGCGCTGTACGCGCGCGTGGCCTGCTGCCGGAGGGCGCCGACGTTGCCGACGGTCATGGTGAGGGCGGCCAGCGCGGCCAGGGCCGGGCCCCAGACGTCGGCGTACGACGGCAGGGCGACGACGGTGACGAGGATCAGGCCGGAGAAGCCGACCGTCTTGCCGACGACCGACAGGTAGGCGGCGATCGGGAGGGGCGCGCCGACGTAGGTGTCGGGCACCCAGAAGTGGAAGGGCACGGCGGCGGTCTTGAAGGCGAAGCCGACCAGGGTGAGGACGACGCCGGTCTGGGCAAGGGTGTGGAGCTGCCCGTCGACGTGCTGGATGCGCTCGGCGACCTGGGTGAGGTAGAGGGTGCCCGTGGAGGCGTACACGAAGCTGATGCCCATGAGGCTGACCGCGGTCGCGGTGACCGAGGACAGGAAGAACTTCAGGGCCGCTTCGGAGGACTTCCTGTCGCCGTGCCGGATGCCGACGAGGGCGAAGGCCGGCAGGGAGGCGACTTCGAGGGCGACGATCAGGGTGGCCAGGTCGCGGGAGGCCGGCAGGAGGGCGGCGCCGGCGGCCGAGGAGAGCAGCAGGAACCAGTACTCCCCCTCGGGCATCCTCTTGTCGGCGTCCTTGAGGGTGGTGACCGACAGGAGGGCGGCCAGGAGGGCTCCGCCGAGGACGAGGAACTGGATGACGAGCGTGAAGCGGTCGGCCGTGTAGCTGCAGACACTGTCGTCGCCGGTCAGGCAGAAGGTGCTGCGGTCGCCGTCCAGGAGGGGCAGCAGCAGGAGCGCCGAGGCGGCCAGGCCGACGACCGAGACCCACCCGAGCAGGGCCTTCTTCTGCTCGCCGACGAACAGGTCGGCGACCAGGACGACGAGTCCGACGATCGCCGCGAGGGTCGGCGGGGCGATCGCGAGCCAGTCGACGGACTGGACGAGGTTCCCGGCTGCCGTGGTCAGCGGCTCGGCCGACGAAGCCAATGGCGGGGCCGTGGCGGCCAGGGTGCTCATCGGTTGCCTCCTGCGAGGAGCTGCTGGACGGCCGGGTTGGTGAGGCCGAGGAGGGCCTTCGGCCACAGGCCCGCCACGACGGTGAGAGCGACGAGCGGCGTCCATGCCGCGAATTCGTATGTGTGCACGTCGGCGAGCTGAGGCGCGTCCTGGGGCGCGGCGCCCATGCAGACGCGGCGGACCACGAGGAGCATGTACGCGGCCGTGAGAAGGGTGCCGAACGCGCCGATCGCCATGAAGGTGAGGAAGGCGGGGCGGCTGAGGCCGTCCGCGGGGTCGAAGGCCCCGAAGAGCGCCAGCATCTCGCCCCAGAATCCGGCGAGGCCGGGCAGGCCGAGCGAGGCGACCGCACCGAAGGCCAGCAGTCCGCCGAGGCGGGGGGCCTTGCCGTACAGGGCGGCGCCGGTCTCCTCGGCCAGGGTGTCGAGGTCGGTGGTGCCGGTGCGGTCCTTCAGGGCGCCGACCAGGAAGAACAGGAGACCGGTGATGAGGCCGTGGGCGATGTTGGCGAACAGGGCGCCGTTCACGCCGGTCGGGGTCATGGTGGCGATGCCGAGGAGGACGAAGCCCATGTGGCCGACGGAGGAGTAGGCGATGAGGCGCTTGAGGTCGCCCTTCGCGCCCCGCTTGGCGAGGGCGAGGCAGGCAAGTGATCCGTAGATGATCCCGACCACGGCGAAAACGGCGAGGTAGGGCGCGAAGTCGTGGAAGCCGTCGGGTGCGATCGGCAGCAGGATGCGGACGAACCCGTACGTGCCCATTTTCAGCAGGACGCCGGCCAGCAGGACCGAGCCGACGGTCGGGGCGGCGGTGTGGGCGTCGGGCAGCCAACTGTGCAGGGGCCACATCGGGGTCTTGACCGCGAGCCCGATCCCGATCGCCAGAACGGCGATGACCTGCACGGACGCGGTCAGCGACCGGCCGTTGTCAGTGGCGAGTGCCACCATGTCGAATGTGCCCGCCTTGATCCCGATCAGGAGCAGGCCGAGCAGCATGACGACCGAGCCGAGCAGTGTGTAGAGGATGAAGCGCCAGGCGGCGGCCTGGCGGTCCGCGCCGCCCCAGCGGGCGATGAGGAAGTACATCGGGATGAGCACCGTCTCGAAGGCGAGGAAGAACAGCAGCAGATCGAGGACGGCGAAGGTCGCGAGGGTGCCGGACTCCAGGACGAGCAGCAGCGCGACGAAGGCCTTCGGGGAGGGACCCGACGGCATCTTGAAGTACGAGTAGAGCGCGCAGAGGAAGGTCAGCAGCGCGGTCAGGACCAGAAGGGGGAGGGAGATGCCGTCGATGCCGAGGTGGACGCGCACGTCGAGTGCGGGGATCCAACTGATGTCGGTCGTGGCCTGCATCTTCGAGGGATGGTCGTGGTCGAAGCCGAGCGCGAGGACGATCGCGGCGATGAGGACCACGCCGGTGACGGTCACGCCGTGCCGCAGTACGGCCTGCTCGGGTGACTTCCCCTTCAGCCCGGGCGGGGCGGGCAGCAGAGCCGTGACGGCACCGAGGAGCGGGCCGACCACGACGAACGCCAGAAGGAACTGCATCACGGACTCGTTGATATCGATCACGCCTGCTCACGCTCCCGTGGCGACGAGGACGACGGCGACCGCGAGGACGACGGTGCCGGCGAGCAGCGCGCTCATATAGGTCTGGAGATTGCCGGTCTGGGCGCGTCGTACGGCGACGCCGAGCCAGCGGGGCAGTGCTCCCGCGCCGCGTACGTAGGTCTCGACGACCTCGCGGTCCAGGAAGCGGACGAGGTCGGCTGCGGCTCGGACCGGGCGGACGAAGAGGGCCGTGTACAGGGCGTCCAGGTGGAAGCCTGCGGCGGCGGGGCGGTGCAGCGGGCCGAGCAGGAGCCGTCCGGGGTCGGCGGGGTCGGCCGCGTAGGCCACGTCTCCGTAGGCGGGCTCGTGGGTGGCGATGGCCTCGGCCTCGACCAGTCCGGCGTCGCCCTCGGGGTGGGCGGCGACCGCACCGAGCGGGACCCGGGCCGCAGCCGTGCTGGTGTGCCGCCAGGCCGCGTAGGTGACGATGCCGCCGATCAGGGCCACGCCGGTGCCGACGACGGACGTGGTGAGGGTCGGGGTGAGGTCGCGGCCGTCGAACCAGTCGGGCAGCACGCGGTAGGCGAACGCGCCGAGGGCGAGGGAGGGGGCCGCGAGGACCCACAGGACCGCGTTCATCGTCAGCGGCTGACGGCCGTGGTCGGGGGCCTCGGTGCCGCGTCCTTGGAAGGCGAGCAGCCACAGGCGGGTCGCGTACGCGGCGGTGAGCAGGGCCGTGACGAGACCCGCGACCAGGGTGATCCAGCCGGCGGCGCCGGGAGCGTGCTCGGTGTGGCCGGTGGCGACGTGCTCAGCCGCGCCCAGGACGGACTCCTTGGAGAAGAAGCCGCTGAAGGGCGGGATCGCGGCGAGCGCGAGGAGCGCCACGGTCATCGTCCAGAAGGCGTCGGGGACACGGGCACGCAGGTCCTTCATACGGGACATGGCGGCCAGTGAGTTGGTGCCGGCGGCGTGGATGATCACGCCTGCCGCGAGGAACAGCAGCGCCTTGAAGGCGCCGTGGGACAGGAGGTGGAAGACGGCGGCACCGCGGTCGCCGACGGCGAGGGCGCCGGTCATGTAGCCGAGCTGACCGATCGTCGAGTAGGCGAGGACGCGCTTGATGTCGTCCTGCGCGAGCGCGGCGAGTCCGGAGCCCAGCATCGTGACGGCGGCCATGACGGCGAGGACCACCATCGCGGCCTGGGAGGCCTCGAAAACCGGGAGGAGACGGGCGATGAAGTAGACACCGGCGGCGACCATCGTCGCGGCGTGGATCAGCGCGGAGACGGGCGTGGGGCCCGCCATCGCGTCCGGAAGCCAGGTGTGCAGGGGGAACTGCGCCGACTTGCCGGCCACGCCCGCGAGCAGGAGCAGGCCGATCAGGGTCGGATGGTCGAGTCCGCCGTGCGCGACGGCGGCGAGGACCTTCGTGATCCGGAACGACCCGGCGTCGGTGGCCAGCGCGAACAGACCGATCAGGAAGGGGACGTCACCGAGCTTGGTCACCAGGAAGGCCTTGAGGGAGGCGGCGCGGGCCTCCGGGGTCTCCCAGTAGTGGCCGACCAGGAAGTACGAGCAGATGCCCATGATCTCCCAGCCGACCAGCAGCACGATCACGTCGCCGGAGTAGACGACGAGCAGCATCGCGGAGGTGAAGAGGGAGACGAGAGCGGCGTACGAGGGGTAGCGCGGGTCGTCGCGCAGATAGCCCGTCGAGTAGACCTGCACGCAGGTGGCGACGAGGCCGACCAGGACGGCGACGAGGGCGGCGAAGCCGTCGATGTGCAGGGCGAGTTCGATCGGGACCGAGCCGGTCGGGGTGAGTTCGGTGGCGGCGTTCACCGTCTGGTCGCCGCCCTGGCGTACGGCGACCACCGCGGCGAGCGCGAGGGCGGCCAGGGGAGGCAGGACGGCGAGCGGGCGGACGAAGCCGGGGGCCGTGCGGCCCAGGAGCAGGCCGGCCGCGGCGCCCAGGAAGGGAAGGAGGGGGACGAGGACGGCGAGGGTGGTCGTGGTCACGCGGTGGCCTCAGCCTTCCCGGTCCGCCCGGATCGTTCGGCCTGCTCGGCCGGGTGGGCTTCGCTGTCGGAGTCGTCACGGTCGTCGGGGCCGTGGCCCTCGGCCGTGTCGCGGAGTCTGTCGATGTCGGCGGTGCCGCGGTTGCGGTGGACCGCGAGGACGATCGCCAGGCCGATGCCGATCTCCGCGGCGGCGATGGCGATGGTGAACAGGGTGAGGGCCTGTCCGGAGTGCAGGGTCTCCTCGGCGGTCCTGCTGAGCCAGACGTCGAAGGCGACCAGGTTCAGGTTGACGGCGTTGAGCATCAGCTCGACCGACATCAGGACGAGGATCGCGTTGCGGCGGGCGAGGACGCCGTAGAGACCGGTGCAGAAGAGGAGGGCGGAGAGTACGGCGGGGTAGGCGAGGTGCATCAGCGGGCGCCTTCCTGCTCGGCCGACTCGGTTCCTTCGGCGGGCGCGGCGCCTTTGGGCGGGGCGGTTTCCTTGGCCGGGACCGTTTCCTTGCGGGCGGCCGTGCCCTCGGTCGCCTCAGTCCCCTTGGACGCCTCCGATTCCCCGGGCGTCTCAGTTCCCTTGGACGCCTCCGATTCCTCGGACCTCTCCGTTCCCGTGGACGCCTCCGTTCCCGTGGACGTCTGGTTCCCCCTGGACGTCGAGGTTCCCGCGACCGGCTTATTTCGCCCGATCGGGTGATTACGGGAATCCGGGACGTATGGGGAACCACCGGTCCCGGCCCGGGAGTTCACAGGGGGAGAGCTCGACTCCGCCTTCGCCTTGCGGGACAGGACGATCGCGCCGACCAGTGCCGCGAGGAGCAGGACGGAGAGGGCCTCGAAGGGGAGGACCCAGTTCTGGAAGAGGCTCGCGCCGGTGACCTCGGTGGAGCCGGCGGCGGGGCCGTCGAGGTCGATCCAGGTGGTGCGGAAGGCGTCGGCGACCACCCAGACCAGAGCGGCCGCCGCCGCGAGGGCCACAGCGAGGGCGGCCCACCGATTGCCCGAGTCCGCGTCCGGGGAGCGGCCGATGGGTGCCCTGGTGAGCATCAGACCGAACAGAAGGAGGACGACGACGGAACCGACATAGATGAGGACCTGCACCCAGGCGATGAACTCGGCGGTGAGCAGGAGGTATTCGACGGCGAGGCCACCGAGGGCCACCACCAGCCACAGGGCGGCGTGCACGAGCTGCCTGGTAGTGACGGTGACGATCGCGGCGCCGAAGGTGACCAGGCCGACGAGGAGGAAGGCGATCTCGACGCCGGTCGGGGAGAGGAAGCCGTGCGTCTCCTGAGCGAGGGTCACGACTCGTCCCCCTGGGGATCGGCCGGCGTGGTCGGTTCGGCCTGGGCGGCCGCCAGCTTCTCGGCGGTCTTGCGGGCCGTGACGATCTCCTTCGGTTCCTCGGCACCGGGGTCGAGGGCCGGCGGGGCCGGGACGGTCCACATCCACTCCCGGAGCTTGTCCCGTTCGTGGGTGAGCTCGCGGATGTCGGTCTCGGCGTACTCGAACTCCGGGGACCAGAACAGGGCGTCGAAAGGACACACCTCGATGCAGATACCGCAGTACATGCAGAGGGAGAAGTCGATGGCGAAGCGGTCGAGGACGTTGCGGCTGCGCTCACGGCCACCGGGGGTCGCCGCGGGGACCGTCTCCTTGTGGGAGTCGATGTAGATGCACCAGTCGGGGCACTCTCGGGCGCAGAGCATGCAGACCGTGCAGTTCTCCTCGAACAGGCCGATCACGCCGCGGGTGCGGGGCGGGAGGTCGGGCTGGGCGTCGGGGTACTGCTCGGTGACGGTCTTCTTCGTCATCGTGCGCAGGGTGACGGCCAGGCCCTTGGCCAGACCCGAGCCAGGAATGGGGGCCATGGTTACTGGATCACCACCTTGACGATGCCGGTGAGGGCGATCTGGGCGAGGGAGAGGGGGACGAGGAGGGTCCAGGAGAGTTTCTGGAGCTGGTCCTCGCGCAGGCGGGGGTAGGTCACGCGGAGCCAGATGACGACGAAGGCGAGCAGGGCCGTCTTGAGGAGGGTCCAGACCCAGCCGAGACCGTCGGCGCCCCAGGGGCCGTGCCAGCCGCCCAGGAAGAGGACGGTGGTCAGGCCGCACAGGACGACGATCCCGGCGTACTCGGCGAGGAGGAACAGGGCGAAACGCAGGCCGGTGTACTCGGTGTAGGCGCCGAAGATGATCTCCGAGTCGGCGACGGGCATGTCGAAGGGAGGGCGCTGGAGTTCGGCGAGTCCGGCCACGAAGAAGACGATCGCGCCGACGATCTGCCAGGGCAGCCACCACCACTCGAAGGCGTCGAGGATGCCGGGGAGGGAGACGGTTCCGGCCGCCATCGCCACCGAGGCGGCGGTGAGGAGCATGGGGAGTTCGTAGGCGAGGAGCTGTGCGGCGGTGCGCAGGCCGCCGAGGAGGGAGAACTTGTTGGCGGAGGCCCAGCCGGCCATGAGGGAGCCGAGGACACCCACGCCCATCACGGCGAGCACGAAGAACACGCCGGCGTCGACTACCTCGCCGACGGCGCCCTCGCCGGGGCCGATCGGGATCGCGAGGAGGACGATCAGGTAGGGCAGGAGGGCGACGGCGGGGGCGAGTTGGAAGACACGGCGGTCCGCGCCCGCCGGTACGACGTCTTCCTTCTGGGCGAACTTCACGCCGTCCGCGACGAGTTGGGCCCAGCCGTGGAAGCCGCCGGCGTACATGGGGCCCAGGCGGCCCTGCATGTGGGCCATCACCTTGTGCTCGGTCTGACCGATGATCAGGGGGAAGGTGAGGAAGACGACGAAGACGATCAGGAGTCGCAGGGCGACGTCGAGAGCGTCGTTCACTGCGGGCCTCCGGCGGGGTTGTCAGGGTGGTCGGGGGTGCGGGGCTTATCGGGGGTGGAGCGCTTGTCCGGGGTGGGGTCCTCGGGGGCGGGGCCGTCTGGGGCCTCGGAGTCCTCGGGGGTCGGGGGGTCCGTCGCGAGGGGTTCCTCGGAAGTCGTCGGCTCCTCCCGGACCTGGGGGTCTTCGGCGGCCGTGGGTTCTTCGGCAGCAGGAGGAGTCGTCGGCGCCGGGGTCGCTGACGCCGTTGGCTCCCCGGGGGCCTTGTGGGCGCCGGGATCGTCGGGACGCCGGGACGGGGTTTCGCTGGCCCGGGATGTGGAGGGGAGTTCGGAGGCTCCGGTGTCCTCGGGAGTGGCGGTCCGCTTCGGTTCCGGGTCGTCGAAGGCCGGGCGGGCGTGGTGCCACGGTGCGTCCGGGCTGCGGGGAGCCGTGGAGGGCTTCGGTGCCGCGGGGTGCGTGCTGGTGTCGTCGGTCGACGGATCGGAGCCGGTCGCGGTGGGCCTCTGACTCGCGGAACCGCCCGAGGCGGAGCGTGCTCGACGGGGACCGCGGGGTGCGCCGCCTGTCGACGCTTCCGGGGACTGCGGTGCGGGCGCATCGGGAGCCGGGGTGTCCGACGCGCGTGCCGGTGATCCCTCGGTCGAGGCATCCGACGCGGGCACAGGAAGGTCCGTTGCCGGAGACTCCGATTCGGGCGTTCCGTCGGCCGGGGCCGCCGAACCGGTGCCGGTGTCAGCGCCGGTGTCGTCGGCTCCGGGTGCCGTCTGGCTCACCGACCCCTGCGCGGCAGTACGTGCCCGCCGGGGTCCACCTGTCGGCGAGGTAGGGGTCGTGCTCCCCGTCGTGCCGGGGTCGGCCTGGTTCGCCGAGCCCTCGTCCGCCGTACCCGCGGAACGCGGACCAGCGCCGGGCGCGCCCGCCTTCCCGGGCGCCGCCGTCGGACTCCCCGAGCCCTCCGGGCCCGCACCCGCGGACACCTCTGTCTGGCTGGCCGAGCCTTCCGCGGCCGCACGTGCCCGACGCGGACCAGCCGCCGCACCCGCAGCACCCGACGCCGCTGCCTGACTCACCGACCCCTCCGCAGCCGAACGAGCCCGACGCGGACCAGCCGTCGCCGCACCCGCAGCACCCGAAGCCCCCGCAGCACCCGGAGCCGCAGCCCCCTCCCCCTGACTCACCGACCCCTCCGCAGCCGAACGCGCCCGACGCGGACCAGCCGCCGCCGCGCCCGAAGCCCCCGCAGCAGCCGAAGTACCCGCGGCCGATGCACCCGCTCCCGGTACCCCAGTCCCCTCCCCCTGGCTCGCCGACCCCTCCGCGGACGAGCGGGTTCGGCGAGGGGGGCGGTCTGTTGATGTTGCGCGGGTGGGGCGGTCTGCTGAGGAAGTGCGGGTGGGGCGGGCGGGGGGTGGGGGGAGTTGGCCCTTCAGGGGGCCCCATTCGTTGGGGTCGGGGACTCCCGGGGGGAGCATCTGGCGGCGTTTTGGGCCGCCGTGCTCGGACTCGCCCGGTTCCTTGGCGCCGGGCCAGGCCTTGGCGACGCGGGCGGCCAGGACGAAGTCCTTGCGGAGGGGGTGGCCCTCGAAGGTCTCCGGCAGCAGGAGGTGGTCCAGGGAGGGGTGGCCCTCGAAGGTGACGCCGAACATCTCGTGGGTCTCGCGCTCGTGCCAGGCGGCGCCCGCGTAGATGTCGACGGCGGTGGGCAGCACCGGGGTCTCGTGGGGGATCGTCGTGCGCAGGAGCAGACGTCGTACCGGTGAGAGGGCGGCCACGTGGGCGGCCACGCGGAAGCCGGTGCCGGGTTCGTCGACGGCGCTGAGCCAGTCGAAGTAGGTGCAGCCCAGTTCGTCGCGGGCGACGCGCAGGGCGGTGAGCCAGGTAGCGGGCGGAACGTCGACCGTGAGGACCTCGTAGGACTCCTCGGCGGTGGCCTCGGGGCCGAAGAGTTCCTCGGCGGGGGCGGGGAGCCAGCCGACGGCGGTCACTTCGCCTCCTCCTCACCCGAAGTCGAACCCGAACCCGAACCCGAAGCGGAAGCCGAACCCGAAGCGGGACCCGAACCCGGCGTCGGCGGCAGGACCAGTCCGCTCTGGAGCGCGGCCGTCGAAGGGCCGCCCGAGGGTGTCCCGTACCGCTCCCCCAGCGACTCCCGCGCGATCTTCTCCTGGAGCTTCAGGATTCCCTGGAGCAGTGCCTCGGGGCGGGGCGGGCAGCCGGGGACGTAGACGTCGACGGGGATGATCTGGTCGACGCCCTTGGTGACGGAGTAGGAGTCCCAGTACGGGCCGCCGCAGTTGCTGCACGCGCCGAAGGAGATGACGTACTTCGGCTCCGGCATCTGCTCGTACAGGCGCTTGACCGCGGGTGCCATCTTGTCGGTGACCGTGCCGGAGACGACCATCAGGTCGGCCTGGCGCGGGCCCGGGGCGAACGGGATGACGCCGAGGCGGATGAAGTCGTGGCGTGCCATGGACGCGGCGATGAACTCGATGGCGCAGCAGGCGAGACCGAAGTTGAAGACCCAGAGGGAGTACCGGCGGCCCCAGTTGAGGATCACCTTCATCGGCTCGGGGGCGAGTCGGGCGAGCGCGCCCAGCCGTTTCGGCTCCGGGAGCAGAACGGGTTCCGAGGGGGTCACGTCCATGCCAGGACACCCTTCTTGTACGCGTACAGCAGTCCCACGGCGAGGAAGCCGAGGAAGATGAACATCTCGACGAGGGTGGTCGCGCCGTAGCCGGGTGCCGCGAAGACCGTGGCCCACGGGAACAGGAAGATCGAGTCGACGGCGAAGATGACGTAGAGGAAGGCGTAGACGTAGTAGCGGACCTGGGTGTGGGCCCAGCCCTCGCCGACGGGGTCGACCCCGCACTCGTACGTCAGGAGCTTCTCGGGGGTGGGGACCACGGGTCGCAGCAGCCGTCCGGCGCCGAAGGCGACCGCGACGAACAGCACGCCGACGACGGCGAGCAGTCCGACGACCGAGTACGACTGGAAGTAGTCCGCCGCCACGACGGTCGGATCGACGACGGTTGCATCGACGACGGTCGGTTCCGGCACGTCCGCCCCTCGCTCCCTGTGAACACGCTGGTCACGGTGATCACATCGATCACCCGAAGACACTGTTCGACGATCTGTACGCACGGGAGTCTAGGCCCTGATAAAGGGACGGTAAGCAGCCCGTCACCCGAGGAAAGCCATTCGAAAGGCCGAGGTGGGGTTTTCCCCCGCACGCCGCGGCGGTCCGCCTCATGGCGCGCGGCGGTCCCGCGCGGCACGCTAGCCCATATGACCGAACGCCACTCGACTCCGAGCCGTGCCGTGACCACCGGCAGAGACGGCGGAACCGACGACGGGCGGCCGCCGCCGGCCCGCTTCGCCTACGACGTGCACACCTGGAAGGAGATCGCGCATCTCCTCGCGAACCTCCCGGTGTCGATCCTCGGCTTCACCTACGTCGTGACGGTGCTGTTCACCGGCTTCTGGCTGACCGTCACGGTGATCGGACTCCCGCTGCTCGCGGCGGGCCTGCTGGGCGCCCGGCAGCTCGGCAAGCTGGAGCGGGCGCGCGCCCGGGCACTGCTCGGGGTGCGGGTGGACGAACCGAGCCGGCTGCCCTGGCGCACCAAGAACGGCGGCAACGGCTTCTTCGCCCAGCTCTGGCTGGGCGTGAAGGACCCCGTGGGCTGGCGGACGGTGTTGTACGACTTCATCCGGCTGCCCTGGGGGGTGCTCACCTTCACGATCACGTTGACCTCGTTGTTCGTGCTGTGGCCGGTGCTGCCGTTCATCGCGCGGGGCCTCGCCAACGTCGACCGGGCGATGGTGCGCGGACTGTTGTCGCCCTCCGACGAGCTGGAACGCCGTATCGCCGAACTGGAGTCGGACCGGGGGGTCGTGGTCGACACGGCCGCCGCCGACCTGCGGCGCATCGAGCGCGATCTGCACGACGGGGCACAGGCCCGGCTCGTCAACCTGGCCATGGGACTCGGCCTCGCGAAGGAGAAGCTCCTGGAGGACCCGGAGTACGCGCAGGCGATGGTCGCGGAGGCGCACGGCGAGGTGAAGCTGGCGCTCCAGGAGCTGCGGGACCTGGCGCGGGGCATCCATCCGGCCGTGCTGACCGACCGCGGGCTCGACGCGGCCCTGTCGTCGGTGGCCTCGCGCTGCACGGTGCCGGTGAAGGTGACCGCCGATCTCGGCGCGCGGCCGGTCGCGGCGATCGAGGGGATCGCGTACTTCACGGTCTCCGAGCTGCTGCAGAACGTCAGCAAGCACAGCGGGGCGCGGTCGGCGTCGGTGGACGTGTGGCGGGCGGAGGACCGGCTGCTGATCCAGGTGTGGGACGACGGCCGCGGCGGTGCCCGGCTCGACGGCGGCACCGGTATGCGCGGGCTCGCGGAGCGCCTCGACGCGGTCGACGGGCTGTTCGTCATCGACTCCCCGCCCGGCGGCCCGACGGTCGTCACGGCGGAGCTGCCGTGGCGGGACCGGGTCCCGGAACGGTCGTAGGCACGGGGGAGGGGTGGGGAAAACCCCCCTCCCAAGACGCCGACGGCCTCCATGGTCCGTTGAGCTGCGGCCCAGCAGGGTGGAGGTACGACACCACAGGCGCGGGACGAGAGAAGAAGGACGACGTCGATGGCCACGGACTACGGGTACGACAGTGGGCTCGGGTTCCCCGAGACGGCACGGCGGCAGCGGGTGCCGGCCGGGCTGCGGGCGCCGTTCGAGGGGCGGACCTGGCGGGAGTTCGGATATGTGCTGCTGAGCCTGCCGATCAGCGTCCTGATGTTCGCCTACGCCATCACGATGATCTCGCTGGGCGCCGGACTCCTCGTGACCTTCCTCGGGATCCCGGTCTTCGCGGCCGGGCTCGCCGGCTGCCGGGGCCTGGGGGCGCTGGAGCGGGCACGGGCGCGGGGGCTGCTGGGTCTGGAGGTCGGTGACCCGGAGCCGCTCAGGCTGCGGAAGTCCGGGTTCATGGGGTGGATCGGGGCGGTCCTGAAGAGCGGGACGTCCTGGCGGACGCTGCTGTACTCCGTGGTGCACCTGCCGTGGGCGCTGTTCTCGTTCGTCGTCGCGGTGAACTTCTGGGTGTACGGCTGGGCGCTGCTGACGTACCCGCTGTGGTTCTGGGTCTTCCCGGCGTACGTCGGCCAGGACGGGCTTCAGCTCTACGGTGACGAGACCCACCACATCTACCTGGACAACCCGTTCGAGATCGGCGTGACCGCGCTGGTGGGACTGTTGTTCACGCTGGCCACGCCGTGGATCGTACGGGCGCTGACCACGGTGGACCGGGTCATGGTGCACGGGCTGCTGGGGCCGACGCGGCTGTCGGCGCGGGTGGTGGAGCTGGAGTCGGACCGGGGGGTCGTGGTGGACACGGCGGCCGCGGACCTGCGGCGGATCGAGCGGGACCTGCACGACGGGGCGCAGGCCCGGCTGGTGGCGCTGGCCATGGACCTCGGGCTGGCGAAGGAGAAGCTCACGGAGGATCCCGCGGCGGCGGCCCGGATGGTGGACGAGGCGCACGGCGAGGTGAAGACGGCGCTCCAGGAGCTGCGGGACCTGGCGCGGGGCATCCATCCCGCGGTGCTGACCGACCGCGGGCTGGACGCCGCCCTGTCGTCGGTGGCCTCCCGGTGCACGGTCCCGGTGCAGGTGGAGGTCGACCTGCCCGCTCGGCCGGCACCGGCGATCGAGGGGATCGCGTACTTCACGGTCTCCGAGCTGCTGCAGAACATCAGCAAGCACTCCCGGGCGACGTTCGCCGCGGTGGACGTGTGGCGGGTGGAGAACCGGCTCATGCTCCAGGTCGTGGACAACGGGGTGGGCGGCGCCGACGCGTCCACCGGGTCGGGGCTGGCGGGGCTGGCGGAACGGCTGGACGCGGTCGACGGGATTCTGGTGGTCGACTCGCCGGTCGGTGGGCCGACGCGGGTGACGGCGGAGCTGCCGTGGCGGGGCGAGCGGGTGTGACGGGTCCTGGGTGAGCGGGCGGCGGGGGTTTCAGCCCTCGCCGCCCGCTCACCCGTCCCCTCTCTCCCGTCCCCTCCCATACGCCGGACGGGCTGGGACGCCCCCGCGCCCCGCATGGCCGGATTCCGGCTGCGGCCCCCCGTTCTCGGCCCTTTGTTCGTATCTCCGGCCCCCTAATCCCGTTGCTCGCACCCCTCCGCATCCGAATGCTGGAATGCTGGACTTGTCCAGCGGGTGGCTGGCAGTGGGCTGGGGGGCCGAGAGTCGTGGAGGACAGGGTGCGGGTGGTCATCGCCGAGGATTCAGTGCTGCTGAGGGAGGGCCTGACCCGGTTGCTGACCGACCGCGGGCACGACGTCGTGGCCGGAGTGGGCGACGGGGAAGCACTGATCAAGACCATCGGTGAACTGGATGCGCAGGGCGAGCTGCCCGACGTCGTGGTCGCCGATGTGCGGATGCCTCCGACGCACACGGACGAGGGCGTGCGAGCCGCCGTACAACTGCGCAAGGCACATCCCGGTCTCGGGGTACTCGTACTGTCGCAGTACGTGGAGGAGCGGTACGCCACCGAGCTGCTGGCCGGGTCCAGCCGCGGGGTGGGGTACCTGCTCAAGGACCGGGTCGCGGAGGTGCGTGAGTTCGTGGACGCGGTGGTGCGGGTGGCCGAGGGCGGCACCGCTCTCGACCCCGAGGTGGTCGCCCAGCTCCTGGGCCGCAGCCGTAAGCAGGACGTGCTCGCCCATCTCACGCCCCGGGAGCGGGAGGTCCTGGGACTGATGGCCGAGGGGCGCACCAACTCGGCGATCGCGCGCCAGCTCGTCGTGAGCGACGGGGCCGTGGAGAAGCACGTCAGCAACATCTTCCTGAAGCTCGGGCTGTCGCCGAGCGACGGGGACCACCGGCGGGTGCTGGCGGTGCTGACCTACCTGAACTCCTGACCGTCTGACAGCGTGTCAGATGTCAGGGCGAGGGCGGCCGGCCGACAGGGCGGCGGGCCGCCGGGACCGAGAACCGGAGAACGATGAGGGAGCGTCTTCAAGGAAAGCGCCGGGGGGCGAGTAAATCGTGTCAAGTCATGGCTTTGTACCGTCTCAAATCCACGTCCATCATGCGAATGGCCGAGGGAAGGCGACCCCTGCGGTCGTAGGGTTGATCCTGGGAAGGCCTGCGGGAAGGCCGCTCCCGAACAGCCGCCCAGAGGGAGGTCCAGTTCAGTGACCAGTCAGGTCAGCAGCCCAGCGGAGCAGGCCGACGAAGCCGTCGTGGGAGAGCAGCGCAAAGAGGCCGGCGTGAAGGACGTCCGCCGCCTCGACCGGGTGATCATTCGTTTCGCGGGCGACTCCGGCGACGGGATGCAGCTCACCGGTGACCGTTTCACCTCGGAGACGGCGTCCTTCGGCAACGACCTGTCCACCCTTCCCAACTTCCCCGCCGAGATCCGGGCCCCTGCCGGAACCCTGCCGGGCGTCTCCTCCTTCCAGCTCCACTTCGCCGACCACGACATCCTCACGCCGGGCGACGCGCCGAACGTGCTCGTGGCCATGAACCCGGCGGCCCTGAAGGCCAACATCGCCGATCTGCCGCGCGGCGCGGAGATCATCGTCAACACGGACGAGTTCACCAAACGGGCGATGCAGAAAGTGGGGTACGCGGCCTCGCCGCTGGAAGATGGCTCGCTCGACGGATACAGCCTTCATCCGGTCCCCCTGACCACGCTGACCGTCGAGGCCCTCAAGGATTTCGACCTCAGTCGCAAGGAGGCCGAGCGCAGCAAGAACATGTTCGCGCTCGGCCTCTTGTCGTGGATGTACCACCGGCCCACCGAGGGCACGGAGAAGTTCCTGCGGACGAAGTTCGCGAAGAAGCCTCAGATCGCCGAGGCGAACCTGGCGGCCTTCCGGGCGGGCTGGAACTTCGGCGAGACGACCGAGGACTTCGCGGTCTCCTACGAGATCGCGCCGGCGACGAAGGCCTTCCCGGTCGGCACCTACCGCAACATCTCCGGGAACCTCGCGCTGTCCTACGGGCTGGTCGCGGCGTCTCGCCAGGCGGACCTGCCGTTGTTCCTGGGCTCGTACCCGATCACCCCGGCCTCGGACATCCTGCACGAGCTGAGCAAGCACAAGAACTTCGGCGTACGGACCTTCCAGGCCGAGGACGAGATCGCGGGCATCGGGGCGGCGCTGGGCGCGGCCTTCGGCGGGTCCCTGGCCGTCACCACCACGAGTGGCCCCGGTGTGGCGCTGAAGTCGGAGACCATCGGGCTCGCGGTCTCCCTGGAGCTGCCGCTCCTCGTCATCGACATCCAGAGAGGCGGCCCCTCGACCGGGCTGCCGACCAAGACCGAGCAGGCCGATCTGCTCCAGGCGATGTTCGGGCGCAACGGCGAGGCGCCGGTGCCGATCGTGGCCCCCTGCACCCCGGCCGACTGCTTCGACGCGGCGCTGGAGGCGGCCCGGATCGCGCTGACCTACCGCACCCCGGTGATGCTGCTGTCCGACGGCTACCTGGCCAACGGCTCCGAGCCCTGGCGGATCCCGGAGCTGGACGAGCTCCCGGACCTGACCGTGCAGTTCGCGCAGGGCCCGAACCACACCCTGGACGACGGCACCGAGGTCTTCTGGCCCTACAAACGCGACCCGCAGACCCTCGCCCGCCCCTGGGCCGTGCCCGGCACACCCGGTCTCGAACACCGCATCGGCGGCATCGAGAAGGAGGACGGGACGGGCAACATCTCCTACGCCCCGGCCAACCACGACTTCATGGTCCGCACCCGCCAGGCCAAGATCGACGGGATCGACGTACCGGATCTCGAGGTCGACGACCCGCACGAGGCCCGCACGCTGGTGCTGGGCTGGGGATCGACGTACGGGCCCATCACGGCCGCGGTTCGTCGCCTCCGGACGGCCGGCGAGTCGATCGCACAGGCCCACCTGCGCCACCTCAACCCGTTCCCGCGCAACCTGGGCGCGGTGCTGAGGGCGTACGACAAGGTCGTCATCCCGGAGATGAACCTCGGGCAGCTCGCGACCCTGGTCCGGGCGAAGTACCTGGTCGACGCGCACAGCTACAACCAGGTCAACGGCATGCCGTTCAAGGCCGAACAGCTCGCCACGGCTCTGAAGGAGGCCATCGATGGCTGAGACGTCCACGGAAGGCACGGGCACGATCGAGGCACTCTCGCTCGTCCCCAAGGCCGAGGCGCGCCAGAGCATGAAGGACTTCAAGAGCGACCAGGAAGTCCGCTGGTGCCCCGGCTGCGGTGACTACGCGATCCTCGCGGCGGTCCAGGGCTTCATGCCGGAGCTGGGGCTGGCCAAGGAGAACATCGTCTTCGTCTCGGGCATCGGCTGCTCGTCGCGGTTCCCGTACTACATGAACACGTACGGCATGCACTCCATCCACGGGCGGGCGCCGGCGATCGCGACGGGGCTGGCGGCGTCGCGCCGGGACCTGTCGGTGTGGGTGGTCACGGGTGACGGCGACGCGCTCTCGATCGGCGGGAACCACCTCATCCACGCCCTGCGCCGCAACGTCAACCTCAAGATCCTTCTCTTCAACAACCGGATCTACGGCCTCACGAAGGGGCAGTACTCCCCGACCTCCGAGGTCGGCAAGATCACGAAGTCGACGCCGATGGGGTCGTTGGACGCGCCCTTCAACCCGGTGTCCCTCGCCCTCGGTGCGGAGGCGTCCTTCGTGGCGCGGACGGTGGACTCGGACCGCAAGCACCTCACGTCGGTGCTGCGGGAGGCTGCCGCCCACCCGGGTACGGCCCTCATCGAGATCTACCAGAACTGCAACATCTTCAACGACGGGGCCTTCGAGGCGCTGAAGGACAAGCAGCAGGCGGAGGAGGCGGTGATCCGGCTGGAGCACGGGCAGCCGATCCGTTTCGGCGCGGAGCTGTCGAAGGGCGTGGTCCGGGACCCCGGGACGGGTGACCTGAAGGTGGTTCCGGTGACGCCGTCGAACGAGTCGCAGATCCTGGTCCACGAGGCGCACTCCGCGTCCCCGACCACCGCCTTCGCCCTCTCCCGCCTGGCCGACCCGGACACCCTCCACCACACCCCGATCGGCGTGTTCCGCTCAGTGGAACGACCGGTGTACGACACCCAGATGTCGGACCAGTTGGACACAGCGATCGAACAGAACGGCAAGGGGGATTTGGGGGCGCTGTTGGCCGGGGGGGATACCTGGACGGTTGTGGGCTGATCAAGGAGGGGTCCGACGTGCTCACACGCCGGACCCCTCTGCGGGTCATTTTCGTACATTGGGGCTACATTCGATCAAAATTAGGGCATGTCGCAGTTAGGGCGACAGTCGTTAATGCAGGCTGCGAAATCCATGATCTTGTCACTAAAGAAGGCCCCAAGTGTCCCGCGAACTTCCCAGTGTCAGCATCGTCCGCCGTATCGGAGACCCACCCAAGGCCCGGAACAGTCAGACCGCTGAAACCTGCCCTGACGTCTTCGAATTGAGCGACGGCAGCTTCGCAGTCATCGGCACGGAAGCCACTGCCTCCCTGGACGCCAGACTCCCCCACGGCGTGAAACGGGCCACCCATGAGCGGATCGTGGTGGTCGACCGGGAAACCCTGATCCGAGCCAAGCGAGATATTCCTGACGCCTGAATTCCCCGACACCGGATTTCACGACGTGCGCTCGGTGGGTGGCGCCGGACCCACGATCCACCACTGCTCCGGGTCGTCGGCGAGTTCCTCCAACATGACGTCCACGGCGGCGCCGACCTGCGCCTCCAGCGAATCCGACGGAAGACTCCTGCGGTGCTCGACCGTGCGGTCCCAATACTCGGCGAAGAGAGGGTTACGACACAGCACACGCAGGTGGCCCAGCAGTTCGTCCCAGTCGCAGGCACCGACGCGATGGGACAGCAGCAGGTTGCCGTACTGCCTGTTGGCGAAGATCATCTGACGACGTCTGGCCTCCGAGAGTCCCGACAAGGTGCTTGCGACCTCGGCCATGGAGGGGTCATCGACCATCCGGTCCATCTGCTCCAGTGTCAGCCTGTATTGCTGGATCAGGTTCGCCCGGTGAATCTCCTCTGTCATCAGCGTCAGTTGACCCAGCAGTTCCAGCAGGACGTCCCCCTGGCGTCGGTGGCGATCCCTCCGTGTGAAGAAGGCTCGCATCAGGCCACGCCCCCGCATGACAGCAGAACCGATCCTGCTGCGGAGGGCGTGCGGAGTCTGTGTGGCCATGTCAAGGCATCCCCCTGGATCCGGTGACCGTGCGCCGTGAGGTGGCATGGCGGGGCGGTACACGGTGGGCGTGGCACTCCGCATCCAGCGTGCCCGTCGACTCAAGGCGGCGCGGGAGGCGGAGAGGGGGCGCATGGGTGGACGCGTCTCGCATGTCGACCAACGCCCTGACATATGTGTGCCCCCTGGCGCCGTGTACATGCCTTCAGGCGAGCCCGTCGGGACGCATCAGTCCTGCTCAGAGCCCCTCTTCCGCGCGTCGTACACCTCCCGCGCCTCCTGCACCGCCCCCATCCGGCGCGCGGTCCACCGGGCCAGTCCGCGGACCTGTTCCGCTGCCTCGTGGCCGAGGTCGGTGAGGGAGTAGTCGACGCGGGGCGGGATCACCGGCTTGGCGTCGCGGTGGACCAGGCCGTCGCGTTCCAGGGTCTGGAGGGTCTGGGTCAGCATCTTCTCGCTCACCCGGCCGATCGCCCGGCGGAGTTCGCTGAAGCGGTGCGGGCGGTCCAGCAGGTGGAGCAGGACCAGGACGCCCCAGCGGCTCGTCACGTGTTCCAGGAGCAGGCGGTGGGGGCACATCTCCTCGCCCGTCGCGGCCGCCTCCAGCAGAATGCGCTCAGCACTTACTGTCATGTCAGTACCTTACTTCAAAGTGGGTACTTTCGCTGAGTTAGCGCCTCTCCTATGGTTAGTGCCAACGCACCCCAAAAGGAGATCGCACACCATGAGCATCGTCGTCACCGGAGCCACCGGACACCTCGGCCGTCACGTCGTCGAGCAGTTGCTCGAAAAGGTCCCGGCCGAGCAGGTCACCGCCGTCGTCCGCACCCCGGAGAAGGCCGCCGACCTCGCCGAGAAGGGCGTACGGATAGCCGTCGCCGACTACAACAGCCCCGAGACCTTCGACAGCGTCTTCGCGGCCGGCGACAAGGTGCTGCTGATCTCCGGCAACGAGTTCGACAAGGGCCGCCCCGCCCAGCACCAGGTCGTCATCGACGCCGCCCAGGCCGCGGGCGTGGCGCTCCTCGCGTACACCAGCGCCCCCGGCACCCTGACCGCCGCGCTCGCCGACGACCACCGGGCCACCGAGAAGGCGCTGCTCGCCTCCGGTCTGCCCTACTCGCTGCTGCGCAACGGCTGGTACAACGAGAACTACACCGAGAACCTCGCCCCCGTCCTGGAGCACGGCGCCGTGGTCCAGGCCGCCGGTGACGGCCGTCTCTCCTCCGCCTCGCGCGCCGACTACGCGGCCGCCGCGGTCGCCGTACTGACCGGCGAGGGGCACGAGAACTCGACGTACGAGCTCGGTGGCGACGAGCCCTGGGGCTTCGCCGAGTACGCCGCCGAGCTGAGCCGGCAGACCGGGCGGGAGATCGGCTACCACGCCGTCCCCGTCGACGCCTTCACCGACATCCTGACCGGCGCCGGGCTGCCCGCCCCCTTCGCCGAGATCCTCGCCGGTGTCGACGCCTCCATCGAGAAGGGCGAGCTGATCGTCTCCTCCGGCGACCTGGCCCGGCTGACCGGCCGCCCCGCCACCCCGATCGCCGCGTCGATCGAGGCCGCGCTCAAGGGCTGACACTCCGCGGACACTCCCCCCGCGGGCCCCTGAACGCCCTACCCCCCACCTGTCATGACCGTATGGCGATACGGGCATGACAGTGGGGGGTGCTCGGCGTTACCTTCTTGCAGGCGAGCACAGTGCGAGGAGGAAAGCCCGTGAAGTCGAGAGGCGAGCGGCACATAGGTCTGCTGAACGGCTTCGCCGCGTACGGGATGTGGGGGCTCGTGCCCCTCTTCTGGCCGCTGCTCAAGCCCGCCGGGGCCGCCGAGATCCTCGCCCACCGGATGGTGTGGTCGCTCGCCTTCGTGGCCGTCGCGCTCGTCGTCGTACGGCGTTGGGCCTGGGCCGGGGAGCTGCTGCGGCAGCCGCGCAGGCTGGCCCTCGTCACCGTGGCCGCCGCCGTCATCACCGTGAACTGGGGCGTCTACATCTGGGCCGTCAACAGCGGCCATGTGGTCGAGGCCTCGCTCGGGTACTTCATCAACCCGCTGGTCACCATCGCCATGGGCGTGCTCCTGCTGAAGGAACGGCTGCGGCGCGTGCAGTGGGTGGCGGTCGGGACCGGCGCCGCCGCCGTGGTCGTCCTCACCGTGGGGTACGGCAGGCCGCCGTGGATCTCCCTCACCCTCGCCTTCTCCTTCGCCACCTACGGTCTGGTCAAGAAGAAGGTCAACCTGGGCGGGGTCGAGTCGCTGGCCGCCGAGACCGCGATCCAGTTCCTGCCCGCGCTCGGTTACCTGCTGTGGCTGAGCAGCCAGGGCGACCTCAGCTTCGCCTCCGAGGGTCCCGGGCACGCGGCGCTGCTCGCCTCGACCGGCATCGTCACCGCGCTCCCGCTGGTGTGCTTCGGCGCCGCGGCGATCCGGGTGCCGCTGTCCACGCTGGGGCTGCTGCAGTACCTGGCCCCGGTCTTCCAGTTCATGCTCGGCATCTTCTACTTCCACGAGGCCATGCCGCCCGAGCGGTGGGCCGGGTTCGCGCTGGTCTGGCTGGCCCTGGCGCTGCTCACCTTTGACGCCCTGCGCACCGCGCGGACGTTCCGGAGGGGGATCAGCAGGGCCGGCACCGCCATGAGCACGGGCACCGCCGGCGTCGCCGTACCGAAGGCGGAGAGCCTGGCCCCGGGCGGCGCGGAGCCGCTGGACTCGCCCGCCGCCAGGCCGTAGACCCCCGCCGCACGGCCGTGGAGCGCGGTCACCGCGCCGACCTCCCGATCCGGTCGCCGAAGAGCTGGACGGGCCCTTTAGGACAGCACGCGACCTCATTCGCGGCTATAAGTGGCTCCATGACCCGGACCGCACCCGCACCCCTGCACTGGAAACTGGTCGTCGACGCCGGCGACCCGCACGCTCAGGCCGACTTCTGGGCCGCCGCGCTGCACTACGAGACCGAGGACAACGACGCCCTGATCCAGCGGCTGCTGGAACTCGGGGCGCTGCCGCGCGAGGCCACGGTCGAGTACCACGCCCGGCTGGCCTTCCGGGACCTCGTCGCCGTACGGCATCCGGACGACCCGTACGACAAGGACAGCGGGACGGGGCTCGGGCGGCGGCTGCTGTTCCAGCGCGTGCCGGAGCCGAAGACCGTCAAGAACCGGCTCCATCTCGACCTGCACCCCGGGGAGGGCCTGCGGTCGGCGGAGGTGGAGCGGCTGACGGGGCTCGGGGCGCGGGTGCTGCGCGAGGTGAGCGAGCCGTCGGGGGCGTGGGTGGTGATGGCGGACCCCGAGGGCAACGAATTCTGCGTCCACTGAACCCGTGCGGTCCGGTATGCGAACTCCCCTGACCGGATTCCGCCCTTGACGGTGAGTCAACCTCAGCTTCACGATCCAGGCACCCATTCACTGTGGAATCCCTGTGGCATCAGGGGTTCCCACGGAATTCGGAGCCCCCCACATGAAGCTCTCGGTTCCCGGACGCGTCACGGCCACCGCCGTCGTCGCCACCGTCTCCCTCCTGGCCGGCGGATCCATAGCCGGCGCGGCCCCCGCGGGACAGCCCGCGGTGGCCGCGGCCCCCGACATCCCGGTGGCCAACGTGAAGGCGCATCTCACCCAGCTCCAGTCCATCGCCACCGCCAACGGCGGCAACCGCGCGCACGGCCGCACCGGCTACAAGGCCTCGCTCGACTACGTGAAGGCCAAGCTCGACGCCGCCGGATTCACCACGACGGTCCAGCAGTTCACCTCCTCCGGACGCACCGGCTACAACCTGATCGCCGACTGGCCGGGCGGCGACACCGGCCAGGTGGTCATGTCCGGCTCGCACCTCGACAGCGTGACCGCGGGCGCGGGCATCAACGACAACGGCTCCGGCTCGGCGGCCGTCCTGGAGACCGCGCTCGCCGTCTCCCGGGCCGGCTACCACCCCACCAAGCACCTGCGGTTCGCGTGGTGGGGCGCGGAGGAACTGGGCATGGTCGGCTCCCGGTACTACGTCAACCGCCTGTCCACCACGGACCGTTCTCGGATCAGCGGCTATCTCAACTTCGACATGATCGGCTCGCCGAACCCCGGCTACTTCGTCTACGACGACGACCCGGCCATCGAGAAGACCTTCAAGACGTACTACGCCGGTCTCGGCGTCCCGACCGAGATCGAGACCGAGGGCGACGGCCGCTCCGACCACGCGCCGTTCAAGAACGCGGGCGTGCCGGTGGGCGGGCTGTTCAGTGGCGCCGACTACACCAAGACGGCGGCGCAGGCGGCCAAGTGGGGCGGTACCTCGGGGCTGGCCTTCGACCGCTGCTACCACTCGTCCTGCGACACCACGGCCAACATCAACGACACGGCCCTGGACCGCAACAGTGACGCGGTGGCGTACGCGGTGTGGGAGCTCTCGCGGTAAGCAGCGCGGCAACAGCCCGTGGCGGTCGCCGTATCAGACCTCCCCGGGCTACTGGTCCGCGTTCCGGGCGCGCTCCGCGAGGCGCAGCATCCGGGCGCGGGCCGACTCCAGTGCGTCGGGGTCCTCGGCCGCCGGGCCCTCCCCGGCGGCCAGGTCCGTCCACAGGGTGAGCAGGTCCCGCCCGAGGGCCAGGCCGCGCAGCGGATCCCGTACGGCCTTCCACGCGGTGGCCGCGCCGTGCACGTTGCCGTAGGCCGCCTCGGCGTCCCCGGCGCGGTGGTGGATCCCGGCCAGGTCGAGGGAGATCTCCGCGGCCCGGTCGGGCTCGCCGCCCAAGTAGGCGATGTAGGCGGCGAGTTCACGCACCCGCAGCACATCGGGGTGTTCGGCGCCCAGGGTCCGGGACGCCTCGCCGACCACCTGCTCGGCGAGCTCGGCGGCGGCCTCGGTCCGGCCCTCCCGCACGGCCTCGCTGAGCCGCCCGACCGGCTCCGCGAGCACCGCGCTCTCGTCGACCACCAGGCCCTCCCCCAGGACCGCCTCGGCCACGGCGTCGAACCCTCGCACGGTCGTCACCTTGGGACCGGGATCGTCCAGGAGGGGCACGGGTTCGACGACGGGGGCGGCCGGTCGCGGGGCGAGCGGGGCCGACGGGAGCGGTCGCGGCGCGACGGCGGCGAAACCGGCCGTCGGCGTGGGGGTGGGCGCGGGTGTGGGGCCGGGGTGCGGTGAAGCGGACGGGCCGGGGACGTCCGCGGGCGGGCGTACGGCGTCGGACGGTGACCGCACGGGGCCGCTCGCCGGACCGGCCGTCGGCCACGGTCCGGGTGGAGGCGGGGCGTCGGTCGGTGACTGCGGGGGCAGGGCGGTGGCCGGGTTCGCGTCCATCACGGGCGGCGGCCCGAACTCGCCCGTCGGGGGTACGACCGTCCCGGGGGCCGGAACCGGAGCCGTAGCCGGGCCGGTGGTCTGCGGGTCCGGCAGTCGGCGCAGGATCCGGGTCGGGGGCGCTTCGGCGTCCCGCGGGGAGTCGTCGAGCGGTCGCAGGAGGTGCGTGGGCCGTTCGTGCGGGACGGAGGCCGCCGGTGGCCAGGGGTGCTCGGCCGATTCCGCGTCCGCGCCGGGCGGGCTCGGCCGGGCTCCGGCCTCCTCGGGTGCGGGTGCTCCCTGTTCGGCGGGCCGGTTCCGGTCCGCCGGCTCCGGTGCGGCCATCCGTACCGGCTCGGCGGTGAAGCGGCTGGCGCCGTTCGTCGCGACTTCCAGGGGGACGACGTAGCCGATGCGGGCGTCGTGGATCGTCGCGTGGACGGGGTGGCCGCTGCTGAGGGCGAGGTGGTGGAGGTGGGTCAGGACGGTCTGCTGGAGTTCCTCGCCGGGCGGCGCGGTGACCGGTGTTCCGGCCACCGTCGCGCACTCACCCGTCAGGGGGACACGGACGTCGATCGGGGTGGCCCCCCGCTGCTGGTCCCGCTTCTTGTCGCGGCTGAGTCGAGACATCCCCATCCCTCACGGTCGTGCACGTACTGTCGAGTCTCTCCGTTCGCCCCCGGTTCTCACGTCACCGTGATGTCACAGGCCTGTTCCAGGAGGCGGGGGGCGGGTGGGATGGCGGGAGCGGGGCGTGGGCAGGCGCACCGACGTGCGGCGAGAGGCGGAGAGCGTGCAGCAGGGGCCGGAGATCTGGATCCGCGGGCCGGTGGCCCCGTCCGGGCGGCGGTTCGCGTGGGTCGGCACGCACGGCGGCGCCGGCGTCTCCACTCTGGCCGCCGTCTACGGCGGCCAGGACTGCGGACGCGACTGGCCCGGCCCCGGTGCCCCCGCCTCCGTCCTGCTCGTCGCCCGTACGCACGCCGCGGGTCTGCTCGCCGCCCGCCGGGCTCTGGAACTGTTCCGGCGCGGGGAGCACCCGCCGGGGCTCGACCTCGACGCCGTCGTCCTCGTCGCGGACGCTCCCGGCCGGCTCCCGCGCCCGCTCGCCCAGCAGGTCAGGGAGATCGAGGCCGCGGTCGACGTGTACCGCGTGCCCTGGGTCACCGCGTGGCGCCTCGGCGACCTGGACGGGACTCCCCCGCGCGCCGCGGAGGCACTGGCCCGGCTCACCCGGGCCGGCACCCCGTGACGGTCGGCGCCGACCTGTCCGCCACGGACCTGGCAGCGGCGGTGCGTTCGCGCTCGTTGCGGGCCGTCGACGTCGTCGCCCGTGCCCTGGAGCGGATCCGGCGCGTGGACCGGGCGCTGTGCGCGTTCGCCGAGGTGTGGGAGGAGGAGGCGCTGCGGCGGGCGCACGCGATCGACGTCCGCGTCGACGCCGGTGAGCCGCTGCCACTGGCCGGGGTGCCGATCGGGGTGAAGGGGCGGCACGGGCTGCGCGGTGCGGCACCGCTCCTCGCGGCCGGGTGCGTACCCGTCGGCGCCACGTCGGTGCCCGGTCCCGGAACCCCCTGGCAGACCTGGGGACTCGGCGCCCACGGCCGTACCGTCAATCCCTGGCGCGCCGACCGCACCCCGGGCGGTTCCTCGGCGGGCTCGGCGGCCGCGGTGGCCGCGGGACTCGTCCCGATGGCGACGGGGAGCGACGGGGCAGGGTCGGTACGGATCCCGGCGGCCTGGTGCGGGGTGATCGGCCTCAAGGTCACCAACTCCGGCCACGGGGACGGCCACGGGGACGCCGATCGCGTCCCGACCGGCACCGACCGCGCGCACACCGCTACCGGCGGCGCGGGCGCCCGTGCCGGCCGGATCAGTCCCGGCCCACCCGCCTCCCCTCGCCCCGGCCTCACCGCCCCCGGTGTCCTCGTCCGCCATGCCTGCGACGCGGTCGCCTACTGGCACGCGGTCTCGGACGACGGCGACAGCCACAGCGGGGACGGGGACGGCGGCAGGGACAGTGACGGCGTCAAGGACGGAGGCGGCCGCCGTGACGGATGCGGCCCGGAGGCGTCCCCAGCGCTCGCCGCCACCGCCCTCTGGTCCCCCGACCTGGGCTTCGCCGACCCCGACTCCGAGATCGTCCGGATCGCCCACGCGGCGGCGGAGCGACTGCTCGGCGCCGGTGTCGTACGGCCCGCCCGCCCCCGCGCCCCGCTCAGTCTGCACGACCCCGCCCCCGCCTGGCTCGCCCTGCGCACCCCGGGTTCCGAGCTGCGGGACGCCGACCGGGTCCGGGCGGCCAACGACCGTCTCCTGGCGGAGCTCTTCGCCGGTACCGACCTGCTGATGACGCCCACGACGCCCTGTCCGCCGCACGGCCACGAGGGGCCGGGCGACCGTTACTCCACCGCTCTCACCTGGGCGTTCAACCTCTCCGGGCACCCGGCGCTCAGCCTCCCCGCCGGTCTCGGCCCGGACGGCTGCCCGGTCGGGCTCCAGCTCGTGGCCCGGCACGGCGGCGAGGAGCTCCTGCTGGAGGTGGCACGGACGCAGGCCCGATGAGACCTCCTGGACAACGACAACCCCCGGACAACGACAACCCCCTGGACAGGTACTTGCGTACGCATATAATGCACGTGCGACTATTTACCGTACGCCGACCAGCCGGGAGAGCCTCATGACGCGCCGTTTCCTGTTCGTGCTCGGCAGCAGCCGCAGCGACGGCAACACCGAACTGCTGGCCCGCCGGGCCGCCGAGCAACTGCCCCCGGACGTCGAGCAGCAGTGGATCGACCTCGCGGAGCATCCGCTGCCCGACTTCGAGGACCTCCGGCACGACACGGACCACACGCGTCCCTCGATCGGCAACACGGCCCTGCTCTTCGACGCGACGCTCGCGGCGACGGACATCGTGATCGCCTCGCCGCTGTACTGGTACTCGGTCTCCGCCCACGTCAAGCGCTACCTGGACTACTGGTCGGGCTGGCTGCGCACGCCGGGCGTCGAGTTCAAGGCGACCATGGCGGGGCGCACGCTGTGGGGTGTCACCGCGCTGGCGCACGAGGAGTTCGAGGTCGCGGAGCCGCTGGTCGGCACCCTCAACAACTCGGCCGCCTACATGGGGATGCGCTTCGGCGGGGTGCTCCTCGGCAACGGCAGCAAGCCGGGTGACGTGCTGCGGGACACCGACGCGCTCGCCCGGGCGAAGACCTTCTTCGACCAGGAGGCCCCGCTCGCGCGGTTCCCCTACGAGCGGGTCACGCCGTGATGTCCTTCGCCAGGAACCGCGCCCAGGCCGCCGAGCCGAACACCGCCGCGTACAGCGACTGCAGGCCGAGGTTCTTCACCAGGTCGTCCCAGTAGACCGGCTCCCGCATGAGATCGGCGAAGGACAGCCAGTAGTGGGAGAAGAAGTACGGCTGCAGAGCGTGCAGTTGGGGGATCTGGTCGAGGATCTGGACCGTGATCAGCAGGCCGACCGTCGTGGCCATCGCCGCGATGCCGCTGTTCGTGAGGGTGGAGACGAACAGGCCGAGGGCGGCCACACCGGTCAGTGACGCGGCCACCACCAAAGCGATCAGCAGGGCTCTGCCCAGGCCCTCCGTGAAGGTGATCCGGGTGCCGGAGATCGTGGTCAGATCGCCGAGCGGGAACAGGATGGCGCCGACCGCCAGTGCCGAGACGGCGACCACGAGGGTGGCGACCAGGCAGAACGTCATCACCGTCGCGTACTTGGTGAGGAGCAGCCGGGTGCGGCCCGCCGGGGCGACCAGCAGATAGCGCAGGGTGCCGGCGTTGGCCTCGCCCGCGATCGCGTCGCCCGCGATGACTCCGACGGACATCGGGAGGAAGAAGGGGAGGGTCGCGGCGAGGGCGGTGAAGACCAGGAAGAGGCCGTTGTTGGTGATCTGGGAGATGAAGGCGGGGCCGCCGCCACCGCCGCCCGTCGAGGGGTCGTCGCCGGTCTCGATCTTCACCGCGATGCCCACGAGGATCGGGACCGCCGCGAGGACGGCGAGCAGGGCGAGGGTGCGCCAGCGGCGGAAGGTGGTGTGGAGTTCATTGCGGAAGAGAGTGCCGTAGAAGGTCGTACGGCGGCCCTCGGTCCGTGGGCGCTGGTCGCGCAGTTCCCCGCGCCCCTTCAGTTCAGCCCGCGACATCGAAGCCCTCCCCCGTCAGGGCCACGAAGGCGTCCTCCAGGGAGGCCCGTTCCACGGCGAAGCCTCGCACCCGCACGCCCGCCTTCACCAACGCCGCGTTGATGTCGGACAGTTCCTGGTCCGGGGGGTCGCAGGTCACCTGGTCGTCCGTCGTCACCACGTCCGGGATACCTCGTTCCTTCAGCACCCTCGCCGCGTCCGCCGGGTCCGGGGTCGTCACCACCAGGCGTCCCCTCGCCCCCGCCGCCAGGTCGGTCACCGAACCCTGGGTGATCAGACGGCCCTGGGCCATCACCGCCGCGTGGGTGCAGACCTGCTCGATCTCGTCGAGGAGGTGGGAGGAGAGGAAGACGGTGGTGCCGTCCGAGGCCAGCTCCCTGATCAGGGCGCGGATCTCTCGCATGCCCTGCGGGTCGAGGCCGTTGGTCGGCTCGTCCAGGACCAGGAGTCTGCGGGGCTGGAGGAGGGCCGCGGCCAGGCCGAGGCGCTGCTTCATGCCCAGTGAGTACGCCTTGGCCTTCTTGCCGGCGGCGGCCGCGAGGCCCACCCGGTCCAGGGCGGCCGCCACGCGGGTGTTCCGGGTGCGCGGGTCGGCGGTGGGGTCCGCGGCGTCGTAGCGGACGAGGTTGTCGCGGCCGGAGAGGAAGCCGTAGAGGGCCGGGCCCTCGATGAGCGCGCCGACGTGCGGGAGGACGGTCCGGGCGGCGCGCGGCATGGGGCGGCCCAGGACCCGGGCCGAGCCGGAGGTCGGTTCGATCAGGCCCATCAGCATGCGGATGGTGGTGGTCTTGCCGGAGCCGTTCGGGCCGAGGAAGCCGAAGACGCTGCCCGCCGGGACGGTCAGGTCGAGACCGTCCACGGCGAGCTGTCCGCCGCGGTAGCGCTTGGTGAGGGCGTGGGTGCGGATGACGGCCTCGGCCCCGCCCACGCCGTCGCCCGCGCTGTCACCCGACCCCTCCGGGTCCGGTTCCGTGGCGGACGGCTGCTCCATCGGCTCCCTCGATTCGTCGTGCCCCGCGGGGGACCTACTTCGCCGCGTCGGCCGCCTTCACCAGCGTGTCCTTGGTGACCGCGCCGACGTAGACCTTGCCGTCGTCGGTGATCAGGGCGTTGATCAGGCGGGTCTTGAAGACGGTGCCCTGGCCGAACTTGCCGGTGACCTTGTCGCCGAGCGAGTCCAGGAAGCCGCCGACGTCACCGCCGACCTCGGAGCCGGACGGGACGCCCTGGCCGCCGGTGTCGAAGGTGGCGATGGAGTCCCAGCCGTCCCCGATGACGTGCATCCCTGCGGGGCCGTGCTCGCCGAACTCGCCGGCCGCGCCCTTGCCGAGCTCCTCGGACCGGTCCTTGCCGAAGTCCCTGGAGTGCTCGGGCGCCTTCGAGGCGTCCTCCTCCTCGACCTTCGCCCCCTTCGGCGGGGTGAAGTCGAAGGTGGAGGCGGCCGGCTTGGCGAAGCTGACCTGGGTGAAGCCCGCGTCCACGACGGCCGCGCCGCCGCTCGCCGGGGTGAGGGTGAACTTCAGCGGCAGCCCGGTTTCGGAGTCCACGGCCACGGTGATCTGACCGACCGTCGAGCCGTCGTCCTTGGGCTTGACGACCAGGCGGTAGGCGTCCCGGCCCGCGACCTGGGCGGTGCCCTCGACCGTGACCGACGTGGTCTTGTCGGCGGCCTTGAGGGCCTCCTCGGCGAGGTCCTTGGGCGTGGCCGGGAGCTCTTCCTGCTGCTTCCCGTCGCTCTCGGAGGCCGTGGTGTGGAAGACCGAGTTGGACTTGCTGTCGTAGCCCCAGACGTCCTTGCCGTTGTGGATCAGGCTGTACTCGGCCGCGTCCTCCAGCAGGGAGATCTTCTGGCGGTTCTCGCCGTCCGCCGCGACGCGCAGGGTGTGCGTGCCGGAGGCGAGTTCGGTGAGCTTGGCGGACGGGTCGGCGGACGAGCGGTCGCCCGATCCGGAGGACCCGGCGGCGGAGCCGAGCGAGCTCTCCAGGCCGCCGAGGTCCGGCAGGCCGAGGTCCGTGGTGATCTTCACGGTGCCGGACAGTTGCTGGACGTCCGACGCGGCGATCTTCTCGATGAGTTCCTGCGCGCTGATCTTCGGCAGGTCGGGGTCGCCGGAGTCGGCGAGCGCCGGGACGAGCCCGATGGTCGCCGCCGCGACCCCCACCACCGTGGCCGGCACGACGTACCGGGCGGCCTTGCGCCGGCGGGCGGAGCGCAGCTCCTCGGCGTCCGCGGCGGTCGCGCTCTCGTCGGATTCGTACGGTGCCATGTGTGCCTTACCTCCGTCGTCGGCGGCGGCTGTCAACTCCCGTGTGTCCACCCCGTAGCCGCCATTCTCACCCGAATCGGTGAGGAGTGGTGTTTTCCGTGGTGTCCATCTGACCAAATCGGCCATGACCACGCGTCAGCCCACGGAGCCAACTCCGTGTACACCTGGGGTATGACACGACATGCGGACGGCCCTTGAGACCCGTAGGGGGCGTCCGTCCGCGGGCTCGGCCGTGGGGCGGTGCGGGGTGGATGGGGGCGGGCGTTTCGCGCAGTTCCCCGCGCCCCTGAATGCCTGCCCGTGCGGGTCCGGTGTGGGGGGGGACGGTCCTCATGGCGCAGGCGACTGCGCCCTCCAGGGGCGCGGGGAACTGCGCGACCAGCCACAACGCGCCCGCACCCGCCAGATCACCTACAGGGCCCCTACAGAAGGCCCCGGCCCAGCACAGCCGCCCGGCCAAGACGGTGACGTACATCACTACCCGGCGCGGTGGACCACCGCGTCGCACAGCTCCATCAGCGCCGCCTTCGCGTCGCACTCCCGCAGCGGGGCCAGGGCCGCGCGCGCGTCCTCCGCGTAGCGCACGGTGTCCCGGCGGGCCTGCTCCAGCGCGGGGTGGGCGCGCAGGGCAGCCAGCGCCCGCGCGTGCCGGGCGTCGTCCGTGAGGTCGGAGTCGAGCAGCTCGCACAGGGCGATGTCGTCGGCCAGGCCGAGCCGGGCGGCGCGCTCCCGCAGCCGCAGGACGGGCATGGTCGGAATGCCCTCGCGCAGGTCCGTGCCCGGGGTCTTGCCGGACTCGTGGGAGTCGGAGGCGATGTCCAGGACGTCGTCGGCGAGCTGGAAGGCGACGCCGAGGCGCTCGCCGTACTGGGTCAGCACGTCCACGACCGTCTCGTCGGCGCCCGACATCATCGCCCCGAAGCGGCACGAGACGGCGACGAGCGAGCCCGTCTTGCCGCCGAGCACGTCCAGGTAGTGCTCGACCGGGTCCCGGCCGTCCTGCGGTCCGGCGGTCTCCAGGATCTGGCCGGTGACCAGGCGCTCGAACGCCTCCGACTGCACCCGGACCGCCTCGGGCCCGAGGTCGGCCAGGATGTGCGAGGCGCGGGCGAACAGGAAGTCGCCGGTCAGCACGGCCACCGAGTTGCCCCAGCGGGTGTTGGCGCTGTCGACGCCCCGCCGGACCTCGGCCTCGTCCATGACGTCGTCGTGGTACAGCGTCGCGAGGTGGGTCAGCTCCACCACCACGGCCGACGGCACCACGCCCGGCGCATAGCGGTCGCCGAACTGGGCGGCGAGCATCACGAGCAGCGGCCGGAAGCGCTTTCCGCCCGCGCGCACCAGGTGCTGGGCGGCCTCCGTGATGAAGGGGACCTCGCTCTTGGTGGCCTCGAGCAGTCCCTCCTCGACAGCCGCCAATCCGGCCTGGACATCGGCTTCCAGAGCCTGGTCCCGCACGCTCAGCCCGAACGGCCCGACGACGGTCACGAGGGGTCTCCTGTCTGCTGGTGTCTACTGGCGGTTACGCGAAATGTCGATAGGTCGCTGCCCTCACTCAAGTCAGCGTATCCGGTCACCTTTGGATCACCGATAGCGCCCGCCCCGTCCATGCCAGGCGGTATCGGATCACGGCCGGTATGTTTTTGATCACCTGAAAAGGATGGATATCTATCGACTTGTAGGGAAGTACCCCCTGTGTCCCGAACCGAAGCCGAGGTCGCCGCCCCGCCCGTGGTCGTCGCGCCCCGGCCGCGCCGCGCCCCGCACCCGGTGCCCTGAGACGGACGGGACCCGCCGATGCGCATCCGTACCTCCTTCCCGTACGAGACGACCCACGACGACGTCCGCATCCCGATGCCGGACGGGACGCTGCTGTACGCGCGCGTGTGGCGGCCGCTCACTCCGGAACCGGTACCCGCGATCCTCGAATACCTGCCGTACCGCCTCACCGACCGGACCGCGCCCCGCGACCGGCAGCGCCATCCCTGGTACGCGGGCCACGGCTACGCCTCCGTGCGCGTGGACATCCGCGGGCACGGCAACAGCGGGGGCGTGCCGGGCGACCCGCACTCGGCGACCGAGATCGCCGACGGGGTCGAGGTGGTCCACTGGCTGGCCGCGCAGCCCTGGTGCGACGGCCGGGTCGGCATGATCGGCATCTCCTGGGGCGGCCACGACGGTCTCCGGATCGCGGCTCTCGCACCCGAACCGCTCAAGGCGGTCGTCACCGTCTGCTCCAGCGCCGACCGCTGTGACAACGACGCGCACTACCTGGGTGGTTCCGTCCTGGCGGTGGACATGCACGCCTGGGCGGCCACGCTGCTCGCCTTCGCCTCCCGTCCCCCGGATCCGCTCCATGTGGGCGACGCCTGGCGGGAGATGTGGCTCGCCCGCCTCGACGGGCTCGCCCCGTTCGTCCACACCTGGCTCGGCCACCAGACCCGCGACGACCACGGGCGGGACGACGGTGGCCGCGAGGACCTCGGCGCGATCGACGCGGCCGTCCTCGCGGTGGGCGGCTGGCACGACCCGTACCGCGACACCGTCCTGCGGCTCGTCGAGCACCTCCCGCCCGACCGCGTCCGCGGGATCGTCGGCCCGTGGTCCCACCAGTACCCGGACCGCGGCCGGCCGCCCGGCCCGGCGATCGGCTTCCTCCAGGAGACCCTGCGCTGGTGGGACCAGCACCTGAAGGGCATCGACACCGGCGTCCTGCGCGAACCCCTCCTGCGGGCCTACGTCAGCGACTCCCACCCCCCGGCCACCGTGTACGACACCCTGCCCGGCCGCTGGGTCGGCGAGCCGGCCTGGCCCTCCCCCACCGTGACGACGGTGGCGTACGGCCTCCAGGGCGCCCCCGTCCTGGTCCGCTCCCCGCAGCACACGGGCGTGGACGCCGGCCGTTTCCTCCCGCGCGGCAACGACGCCGACCTGCCGCCGGACCAGCGGGAGGAGGACGCCCGTTCGGCCTGCTTCGAGTTCGCGGTGGGCGAGGAGACCTGGGTGCTCGGGCGGCCGGGGGTGCGGCTCAGGGTGACCTCGGAGGTGTCGCGCGGGCAGGTCGTCGCCCGGCTCTGCGATGTCGCCCCGGACGGGTCGTCGACGCTCGTCACGCGGGGCGCGCTGAACCTGTCGGCCCGTCAGGGACGGGACCGGGCGGTGCCCTGGGAGCCGGGGGCCACCCAGGAGGTGGCCTTCGAGCTGAGCGGCGCCGGGCACGCCTTCCGGCCCGGCCATCGCATCCGGCTCGCGGTCTCCTCCGCGTACTGGCCGTGGATCTGGCCGCAGCCCGGCTCGCAGGCGGGGTTCACGCTGGAGCCGGCGGGGAGCTTCCTCGAACTGCCGGTACGCGCGCGTGACACGGACGCGGACATCGCCTTCGAGGAGCCGGAGCAGTCCGGGCCGCCCGGGGCCGCCCACGGCGCGGCCGCCGACGGATGGAGCCCCGCCACCCTGGACGAACCCCGCCCCGGCCTGCTGGTCGTCCGTGACGTGGCCAGGGGCGAGTGGCGGCTGGAGGCCGACCCCCGGAACGGCGGCACGCGCGTGTACCCCGACGGCCTGGAGTGCACCGAGGAAACGCTGGAGACGTACACGATCCACGAGCAGGACCCCCTGTCCGCCCGCACCCGCTCGGACTGGTCGATCCGGCTGCACCGCCCCGAGCTCGGCTGGGACACGACCGTGCGGACCCGTTCCGAGATCACCTGTGACGGGACAAACTTCGTCACCTCCGACGAGGTCGTGTGCACCGAGGGCGGCGAGGTGGTCTTCCACCGGACGTGGGAGAAGCACATCCCACGGACGGCCGGTTGAACACGAGTTGAGACTTCTTGACCGTTTTACCCCTCTTGCGCTCGGCTGTGACTTGGCCCACTTGGGCGGCCGGATCGGCGGACATCCGGAATCTTTCGATCCGCCTTTTCCCGTGCGCGAGTTGAAGCTTGGCCAATGCAAAGGATCAAGCGCCGCAAATGCCTCCGACCAAGGTCAATAGGCACCTCATGTGAATTCGCCACTTGTTCCGGACATGTGCTCTCGCATACGTTCCCGGCCTGTCGGGCGGACGCCGAATCCTGCCACCGCCCGTACACCCACCGAGAACCACGGCAGGAGCGGGGGAACCAGGTAAGTCGTCGTAACGGCTGTCTTCGGACATACCGGTACGGCTTGGGGTGAAGTCATGCCTTTCGCAGGCATGGCCGGGCAGCTCCCGCCCGAACCCGACAGCTCACCTCGCAGGCGACGGAGAGGAACTTCGCCATGCCCGCTGCCGCTCAGCACCGCCGTCCCCGCACCAGCCGTCTCGCCCGCAAGCTCGCCGTCGCCGGGACCGGAGTCGCCGTCCTGGCCCTGCCCCTCATCGGCGCGACCAGCGCGTCCGCGGCCACCCCGACCCTGCAGACCGCGACCACGCTCGGCTACCCCAACACCCTCGACGGCTGGATCCGGGCCTCCCTCGCCGTCATGGCGGAGCACGGCATCCCCGGCTCCTACGACGGCATCTACCGCAACGTCATCCGGGAGTCCTCCGGCAACCCCTACGCCATCAACAACTGGGACTCCAACGCAGCCGCCGGCACGCCCTCCAAGGGCCTGCTCCAGGTGATCGACCCGACCTTCACCGCCTACCACGTGGCCAACACCTCGTGGGACCCGTACGACCCGGTCGCGAACATCACCGCGGCCTGCAACTACGCGGCCCAGCGGTACGGCTCCATCGACAACGTGTACGGCGCCTACTAGGAACTACGCCCGCGGGAAGAGTCCTTCGAGGACGACGGCGATGCCGTCGTCCTCGTTCGACAAGGTCACCTCGTCGGCCACGGCCTTGAGTTCGGGGTGGGCGTTGGCCATCGCCACCCCGTGGGCCGCCCAGTCGAACATGGGGATGTCGTTGGGCATGTCCCCGAAGGCGATCGTCACCTCGGGCCCCAGTCCCAGGTGTTCGGCCGCGAGCGCGAGACCCGTCGCCTTCGTGACACCACATGGCTGGAGTTCGACGGTCCCGGGCCCCGACATGGTGACCGTCGCCAGCGAACCCACCACCGAACGCGCCGTGCCCGCCAACTCGTCGTCGGACAGGTAGGGGTGGCGCAGCAGCACCTTGCTGATCGGCTCGCACCACAGGTCGTCGCGCCGGCCGACCCGCACCGCGGGCAGCGTCGGATGGGGCATCAGATAGCCCGGCTCGATGAGCGTGAGCCCGTCGACACCGTCCTGGTCCACGGCCGCGTACACCTGCCCCACCTCCGCCTCGATCTTGCCGAGTGCGGTCTCGGCCAGTTCCCGGTCCAGGGTCACCGACCAGAGCAGACGGTCCGCGCCGGCGTCGTACACCTGCGCGCCCTGTCCGCACACCGCGAGTCCCGTGCTGCCGAGGTCGTCGAGCAGCGGGCGCACTCTGGGCGCCGGCCGTCCGGTCACGACGAGATGCCGGGCCCCACCCGCGGCCACCCGCGCGAGCGCGGCCAACGACCGGTCGGAGAGCGTGTCGTCGGCGCGCAGCAGCGTGCCGTCCAGGTCGGTGGCGATGAGTGAATATGCGGGGGAGGCGGCCATGATCAGAGAATACGGATGGTTGGCCCCTCCGACTCGACGCGAACCGGACGGCTGCTGCTTTCACATCCGTTGACCGCAGTTCCGGTTCCGGGCGGCTTCGCCCGCGGAGCGCTCAGGCCGAGTCCCGCAGCACCAGTTCGGTCGGGAGGATCACGCCGGCGGTGTCCTCGCCCGCGATCTGGGCGAGCAGCATGCGGACCATCTCGGCGCTGATGCGGTCGAAGGGCTGACGCATGGTGGTGAGGGCGGGGGCGATCGCGGTGGCCGCCGGGGAGTCGTCGAAGCCTCCGACGGCGATGTCGTCCGGGACCGAACGCCCGGCCTGCTGAAGGACGCCCACGACCCCCAGGGCCATGAGGTCCGAGGCGACGAACACCGCGTCCATGTCCGGGGCCTGGGCCAGCAGCCGGCGGGCCGCCCGTTCGCCGCCGCTGCGCCGGAAGTCGCCCTCGACGACGAGTGCCGGGTCGTAGGGCAGGCCCGCCTCGGCGAGCATGTCCCGGTAGCCGGCCAGCCGGTCGGGGCCGCCCGGCATGTCCAGCGGCCCGGTGACCATGGCGACGCGCCGGCGGCCGGCCGCGAGGAGATGGCGGACCATGTCCTGGGCGCCCTCCCGGTCGGCGGCCGCCACGTAGCTCACCTTGGTGCCGCGCCCGATCGGCTTGCCGCAGACCACCAACGGGATCCCGGCGTCGTGCAGTTCGGCCGCGACCGGGTCGCCGCTGTGGTTGGACAGCAGCAGCACGCCGTCGACGTGCCCCGAGGTGATGTACCGGGTCAGCCGGCGCCGGTCGTCGTCGCTCTCGGCGAGCATCAGCAGCAGCGGGATGTCGTGCTGGGCGAGCCGCTCGGTGCAACCCCGCAGCAGGACGTTGAAGTTGGGGTCCTCGAAGAACTTCTCCTGCGGTTCGGTCAGCAGGAACGCCACCGAGTCCGAACGGCCCGTACTGAGGCTGCGGGCGTGCCGGTTGACCACGTAACCGGTCTTCCTGATGGCGGCCTCGACCGACCGCCGGGCGGCCGGCGAGACGTAGTGGCCGCCGTTCAGGAAGCGGGAGACGGTGCCCCGCGAGACGCCCGCCTCCCGGGCCACGTCGTGGATGGTCGGTGGCTTGCGGCGTCCGTTCGCGCTGGTGGTCATGTTCCTCGTTCGGAGACGTTCGTGCGGGGGAGCCCGGGGCCTCAGGCCTTGACCGAGCCGCTCATCAGGTCCAGCGACCAGAACCGCTGGATCACCAGGAAGAGCCCGATCAGGGGAAGGATCGCGAGCAGGCACCCGGTGATGACCAGGGTGTAGAGCGCGGGCTGCGAGGCGCCCTGGGCGAGCAGGGTGTACAGGCCGAGGGTGATCGGGAACTTCTCGTCGTCGGCGAGCATGACGAAGGGCAGCAGGAAGTTGTTCCAGATGCCGACGAACTGGAAGAGGAACACCGTGATCAGGCCGGGCATCATCATCGGTACGGCGATCCGCGAGAAGATCCGCCACTCGCTCGCGCCGTCCATGCGGGCCGCCTCCATGAGCTCGGCGGGCACCGACGCGGCCGCGTAGATGCGGACCAGGTAGACGCCGTAGGGCGACAGGATCGACGGCAGCAGCATCGACCAGTACGAGTCGGCCATGCCGAGCTTCGACAGCAGCAGGTACTGCGGTACGGCGAGCACGATCGACGGGACCAGGACGCCGGCCAGGATCATCTTGAAGACGGCCTCGCGGCCCCGGAAGCTGTAGCGGCCGAGCGCGTAGCCGCCGGCGGCGGAGACCGCGGCGGAGAGCAGGGCGCCGAGACCGGCGTAGAAGGCGGAGTTGGCCATCCACCGCCAGAAGATGCCGTCCCGGTAGGCGGTCAGGTCGCTCAGGTTCTGGAAGAGGCCGGTGCCGGGGGCGAGGGTGAAGGTGGAGAAGAGCTCCGACCGGTCCTTGGTCGCCGCGACGACCACCCAGGCGATGGGGATCAGGCAGTAGAGCGCGCCGAGGATCAGCACGATCGTGGGCACCCAGGCGGTGCGGCGGCCGCCGTCGGGCCTGGCGGTGAGGGTGAGGGGGGTCATGCCCGGTCCTCCCGGGTGTAGCGGTCGGAGATGCGCAGCAGGGTGAAGGAGAGGACGAACGTGGCCAGGGCCAGGACGACCGCGGTGGCGGAGGCGCCGTAGATGTCGGACTGGAGGAAGGCCTTGTCGTAGATGGCCATGAGGGGACTCCACGAGCTGGGCAGGCCGTTGGTGAGGGGCTTGAGGGCCATCGGCTCGGTGAAGACCTGGAGGGTGGCGATCACCGAGAAGAAGAAGGTGAGCACCAGGGAGGGCATCACGATCGGGATCTTGATCCGCAGGGCGATGCCCAGGTCGGACGCGCCGTCGAGCCGGGCGGCCTCGTAGATGTCCGGCGGGATGGCCCGCAGGGCGGTGTAGATGACGATCATGTTGAAGCCGGTGCCGCCCCAGACCGCGATGTTCGCGAAGGAGAGGTAGAGGTTGCCGCCGTCGAACAGGTCGGGCTGCGGGAGGCCGAACCTGTCGAGCAGGTAGTAGAAGGGGCTGACGTCCGGCAGGTAGAGGAAGCCCCACATGAGGGCGGCGATGATGCCCGGCACCGCGTACGGCAGGAAGATCATCAGCCGGGCGAAGGGCGCGCTGCGCGCCTTCGGGGTGTCCAGCATCAGCGCGAACAGCAGCGCGAGGCCCAGCATGGTCGGGATGACGATGAGGCCGTATCCGAAGGCCCGCAGCACGCTGTGGCCGAACTCGGAGTCCTTCAGGACGTCGGTGTAGTTGCCGAGGCCGTTCCACACCTGTTCCCGTGCGCCCTTGCCGAGTCCGATGCCCTTGACCCGGACCTTGTGCAGGCTCAGCCAGATCGCGTACCCGATGGGCACGACGGTGAAGGCGGCGAAGAGGGTCAGGGTGGGCACCAGGAACCAGTACGGTGCGCTGCGGCCACGTCGGCGGGGACGGCTGGGGCGGACGGACGGGGCGGTGCCGGTGCCGTCCGCCAAGGGCCCGACCTCGGTGAGGTCGGCGCCCTTGAGCGGAGCGCTGGTCATGCCTCGGTCACCTCGAAGCCCTGCTTCTTCATGTCGGCGAAGGTCTTCGACTGCATGGTGGCGAGGGCGGAGTCGAACCTGTCCTCCTTCTTCGCCTTGGCGGCCTTGCCGAAGGCGTCCTGGAAGGTGGTGTAGGCCGTGTTGACGTTGGGGCCCCAGGCCGCGGCGGCCGTGGTGGCGGCGATCTCGCCGGCCGTGGTGTAGAAGTCCGCCTGGTTCGAGAAGAACTCCGGCGTGGTCAGGACGTCGCCGGACTGGCCCTTCGTGGCGGCCGGGTAGATCGCGACCTCCTTGACCAGGGCGGCCAGCGCCTCCGGGTCGGTGTTCAGCCAGGTGGCGAACTTGGCGGCGGCCTCGGCGTGCTTGGAGTCGGTGGAGACGCCGGTGGAGGAGCCGCCCCAGCTTCCGGTGACGTTCTCGCCGGACTTCCACTGCGGCAGCGGGGCCATGCGCCACTTGCCCTTGGTGTCGGGCGCGGAGGAGACCAGCACACCGGGCGCCCACACGGCGGAGACCCAGGCCAGGTGGGTGCCCTTGTTGAGGGCGTTGTTCCAGGCCGGGGTGTACATCGGCTGGTTGTCGATGACGCCCTCCTGCACCAGGCCGCCCCAGAACTCGGCGACCTGCCTGGTGGCGGCGTCGTCGATGCCGACGGACCACTTGCCGGCCGAGTCGACGGTCCACCACTTGCCGCCGGCCTGCTGGGCGAGACCCGCGAACAGACCGGGGTCGTTGGCGGAGAACGTGGTCAGGTAGGCGTCCGGGACGGCCTTCCTGGCGGCGCGGGCGGTCTCGGCGAACTCCGTCCAGGTCTTCGGGACGCTCAGGCCGTGCTTCTTGAAGAGGTCCTCGCGGTAGTAGAACATCAGCGGCCCGGAGTCCTGCGGGATCGCGTACAGCGCGTCCGTGCCGAGCGTGACCATGCCCCACAGGCCCTCGGCGAACTGGGACTTGGTGTCACCGGCGTACCGGGAGATGTCGGCCAGCACGTCGTTGGAGACCAGGGTGGGCAGCGACTGGTACTCGACCTGCATCAGGTCGGGGGCGTTGCCGGCCTTCTTCGCGGTGATCAGCTTGGAGAGGATCTCCTGGCCGCTGGCCTGCTTGGACACGGTGACCGTGATGTCCGGGTTCTTCTTGTTCCAGATCGCGGCGACCTTCTCCATGTTCGGCGCCCACGACCAGTACGTCAGCTTGACGGGCCCGCTGCTCTCGCCGGAGTCCTTGTCGTCGGAACCGCCGCAGGCGGCGAGGGTGCTGGTGAGGCCGAGGGCTGTGGCCCCGGCAAGGATGCTGCGCCTGCTGATCTGGCGGCGGTGGATCGACATCTTCATCTCCCCTGACTTGGAACCAGCCGGTCTCGAGACGTCCCGCGTTCGCGGCAACCGCCGTGGGGGGAGGTTCTGCGGACGTGACCGAGAGGCTGTGCGCGAGGACCGCGCGGCTCTGTGATCGTGCACAGTAGAGAATTGTTTCGATCCCTTGTCAATGGCGGGGGCGTGGGGTTACCTACTTGTTGCTCCCCGATGACAGGGGTGAGGGAAGCTGTGCACGATCACAGAAAATGAGGGTTTTCTGGGTTCGTCCGGCGTTTCGCGGGCTTCCCTCACCCCGCGCCTCGCCCTGCTCTTCGCCCTGCTCCTCACCTCAACGCTCAGCCCCGCTTGTCCGGCCCTCCCCCGCCCGCACGCCCGTTGCGGCCACGCAGCACCGGTATCCCCCGTGACCGTCCGCGAAAGGACCTTTTGACATGCGCAGACGCAGTGTTCTCACCGCCGCCGGAGCCGCCGCGCTGGCGGTGCCCGCGTCGGCGGTGCCCGCGGTCGCCGTACCGGCGTCCGGGGTGGCACCGGCCGCCGCCCGGCGGGGCCGTCTGGAGATCCGGGGCGTGGACATCTCCTCACTGCCGAAGAACGAGGACCACGGCGCGGTGTACCGGACCGCCGACGGCCACCGCGTGGACCCGGTCCACCTGCTGGCCCGGGCCGGCGTCACCCACGCCCGCCTCAAGGTGTGGGTGGACCCGGCCGACGGCTACAACGACAAGGCGCACGTCCTGCGGCTCGCCCGCCGCCTCAAGCGGGCCGGGGTCGGCATCTGGATCGACTTCCACTACTCCGACAGTTGGGCGGACCCGGCGCACCAGACCAAGCCGGCCGCGTGGGCGGGCCTGGACGTGGCGGGGCTCACCAGGGCGGTGTACGACCACACGGCCGACGTCCTCGGCGCACTGAGGCGGCAGGGCACCCCGGCCCAACTGGTGCAGGTCGGCAACGAGTTGAACGGCGGCCTGATCTGGCCCGAGGGCAACTGGGAGCACTTCGACAACATGACGGCCTTCCTCAAGGCCGGTCTGCGCGCGGCCCGCGACACCACGCCGCGCGTCCGCACGATCCTGCACCTGGCGAACGGCGGCGACAACGGGCTGTACCGCTGGTGGTTCGACAACGTGCTGTCGTACGGCGTCGACTTCGACGTCATCGGGCTCTCCTACTACCCGTTCTGGCACGGGCCGATCGCGGACGCGGCCGCCAACATGGCCGACGTCACCGCGCGTTACGGCAAGCCGTGCGTGATCGCCGAGACGGCGTACCCGTTCACGCTGGAGAGCGAGGACGACGTCAACGACATCATGAACAGCCCCTCGCAGCTCACCGACGGCTACCCCGCCACGCCCTCCGGCCAGGCCGCCTGGCTGCGCACGGTGGCCGACCTCGCCGCCGGCGTCCCGGCCGGGCAGGGCCTCGGCTACTGCTACTGGGAGGGCCTGTGGACCTACCGCCAGGGCAGCGGCTGGGACCCCACGAACCCGACCTCGGGCAACGCATGGGAGAACCTCGC
This sequence comes from Streptomyces sp. NPDC107471, assembly GCF_055582845.1. Classification (NCBI taxonomy): domain Bacteria; kingdom Bacillati; phylum Actinomycetota; class Actinomycetes; order Kitasatosporales; family Streptomycetaceae; genus Streptomyces; species Streptomyces sp. NPDC107471. The sequence continues at coordinate 858,881 of NZ_JBVJPC010000002.1, forward strand.
CCTCTTCGACTTCGAGGACAGGGAGCTGCCGGCATTGCGGGTGTTGGGGGGATACCGGGGGTAGGGGGCTGCCGGGTTTTGTGGGGGGGGGAGCGCCGGGGGGCTGTCGCCTGGTGGGTGAGGGTCGCCGCGGGCGGGGGCATCTCGCGGGGCGCCGGGACCTGTCGGCTCGTCCGTGAGGGTCGCCGCGGGCAGGGTGCGTCTCGCGGGACGCCGGGGCGGGCCGCGCACGACGACCGCGGGGCCGGCCCGGCTGTCCGTCGCGGGACTCCCGTCCCCTCACCGCCGTACGCGGCCGACTGGACTCCTCAGGGGCGCGGGGAACTGCGCGATCAGCCCCCACCGACCCGCAGCCCCCTCACGACACCCCGTGGCACCCCCGTCCGGCGGCCCCGCACGGCAGTGGCCCGTGGCACCCCCGTCCGGCGGCCCCGCACGGCAGTGCCCCGTGGCGCCCCCTGCCGGGCCGCGAGGTGTGCCCGGCCGCACCCCCGGACACCGCACAGCCCTGGCACAGACCCCGCGCCTCAGCCGTGAGCCGCCGCCAGGTGTCGGGCGAGCCTCGGGGAGGCGAACTCCGTGCCGCAGACGAAGCGCATGACCGGGCCGTAGGACGCCGCCGCCGGCAGGCCGGTGAAGTACAGGCCCGGTACCGAGGAGACGTACCCGGCGCCGAGCCTGGGCGTGCCGCGGCTGACCGCCAGCGCGGTGCGCAACTCGTGCCCGAGGAAGCCCATCGCGGCGAGGTCGACGCGGTAGCCGGTGGCCGCGATGACGTGGTCGGCGTCGAGGCGGTCCCGCGTGCCGGTGTGGGTGCGGACCTCCAGGGTCGGGTGGCCGTCGGCCGTGTCCGCCGCGAGGATCCGTTCCACCTCGGTGACCTGGACCTTGCCCTCGAAGCGGTCCCGCAACCACCACGCGCCGAGCGGGCCGAGGACCCGTCGCACCAGGTAGTGGCGGGTGCCCGCCGGGAGCCTGCGGTAGGGGTGCGGGTAGTAGGTCAGCGCCCACAGGGACCAGGCCCGGCCGAACGGCGACTCGGGGCGCAGCCGCGGCTGCTGCCACGGTGGTGCGCCGAAGGCCACGCGGCCGCGCCCCCGGGCGACCACCCGGACCCGCGCGCCCGCCTCCGCCGCGAGGGCCGCCGTCTCCAGCGCGGACTGGCCCGCCCCGACGACGATGACCTCCTTGCCGGAGTAGCGGGTCAGGTCGTGGTGCTGGGAGCTGTGCGAGACGGGACCGGTGGGCGCGGGCCCGTCGGGCAGCGCGGCGGCCAGCTCCGGGGGCAGGTGGGCGAGCCCCGACAGACCGGTGGCCACGACCACCGCCCGCGCGGTGAACGACTCCCCCGAGTCCAGCTTGAGCTGGAAGCCGCCCCGCTCGCTGCGGTCCACGGACACCACCCGCACCTGTTCCAGTTCGGGCACCAGCCGCTGCTGGAACCACTGGCCGTAGGCGATGAAGGTCTCGACGGGCACGATGTCCTCGTCCGTCACCAGCCGGCGGATGCCCGCCGCGTCGCAGTAGTCGACGAGGGTGTGCCCGGGCTGGGGCGCGTCGAGGTCGGAGGCGGCCGGGGTCGACTTGAGGAGCATGCCCGCGGGCATGTGGTCGCGCCAGCTCACCATGGGGTCGCCGAAGACGCGCACGGGGATGCCGCGGGCCCGCAGATGGGCCGCGGTCGACAGGCCGAAGGGCCCGGCGCCGATGACTGCTACCGGTTGGATCACGAAGTCCCTCCCCAGGACGTCACTTCGTCACTTCGTGGTGGTACCGCTGTTCAACTGGTCCTTCCGCCACGGCGGTTGGTCTGCCAGAGCTGGTAGAGGTGCTTGGCGCCGGGCCGCACGAACCTGCCGAGCATGGTGAGGAACGGCAGCGGGTCGTCACCCGCGAACCAGGCCAGCTCGGTCCCGCTGGGCCGCGCCGGCGCGTGCGGGGTCGTATAGCCGCTGCGGCGGTAGGCGAGCAGGGCGGGCAGGTCGATGTTCTCGACGACATAGCGGTGACCGGCCCGCTGCTCCCCCTCCGGGACGGCCCGCCCGGTGAGGTCCAGGTGCAGGGCGCGGACGACGTCCACCCCCGACTCGCTCTCGAAGAGCCGGAACTGGGCGCCCATGCGGGGGTTGAAGTCGAGCAGCTTGTACTGACCGTCGCGCCGGTCGAAGCGCAGGTCGAGGTCGATGACGCCGGTGTAGCCGATCTGTTTGACGAAACGTGCGGCGAGGTCCGCGAGTTCCGGGTTGTCCACGACGTACGCGTTGGCCGTCATGCCCGCGTGCGGCGGCCAGGAGCGCACCTTGACGCCGGTGAACAGGGCCAGCGGGGCGGAGTTGGCGTCGAAGTAGGCGTGCACGATCCAGTCCTCGGCCTCCTCCCGCGGCAGGTACTCCTGGAGGATCACCCCGGGCCGCTCGCCCCAGTCACGGGCGAGGGCGAGCAGCCCCTCACGGGTGGCGATGCGGGTGGTGCCGCCCACGGCGGGCCGTCGGCGCCGTACGAACGCCTCGCGGTTCTTGGCCACCACCGGGAAGCGGGCCTTCTCGGCGAAGGCCACGATGTCGTCGTACGACTGCGGGAAGGCGGCCTGCGGGCTGGCGATCCCGTGTTCCGCGCACAGTTCGTGCAGGCCCTGCTTGCTGGCCAGCCGGCGGGTGAGTCCGGGCTCCACGCGCGGGAAGAGGAACCGGCCGAACAGGTCGTTCTGGTGCTCGGCGATCAGGACCGCCGCCTCCTCGTCGGTCGGCACGAGGACGGCGGGGCGGCCGATGCGGCGCCCGATCCGGATCAGTCCCTCGACCAGTCGGTCCGGGTCCTCGGTGCCGGTCGTCGGCCAGACGAACGCGCGCGTGAGGTAGCGGGAGGCGGCCGCGGGTGTGCAGCGGTCCTCCGTGATGGCGTACACGGGCACGCCGAGGCGGCCCAGACTGCGGATCGCGCCGACCCCGCCGTGGTGCAGCGGGTAGTCGCCGAACTTGACGATCAGGGCCGGTACCTCACGGTCGGCTTCGAACGGCACACTGCTCGCGCTCCTGGCCACACGGTCCCCCCACGCGTCCCCCCACGGACGCGACCCCACCCACCCCGTCCGTGCTCGCAAAGGACGCTAAGCCGGAATGGAAGCCTCCGACCGTCCCTTAACAGGACATTGCTAACTCTTTAGCCACATTGCTCTCCCTTTAGGCACTCCCGTGACCGGCGTCCCGGCCGTAACGTGGGCGCGACCACCCGGACCGCAACGTGTGCCGCGACCAGCCGGTCCGCACGGCATGCGCGAGAGTGAGGCAGCACCCCATGCCCCCCTTCGAAGTCCCCTTCGACCTGCCCGAGGGCGACCCCTTCGGCCCGCACAACCTTCCGTACGGCGTCTTCTCGCCCTCGGGCTCGTCCGAGCGGACCATCGGCGTCCGGCTCGGCGACCACGTCCTCGACGCGGGCGCGGCCGCCACCGCCCTGGGCTCCCCGTACGCCTCCCTGCTCGCCCGGCCCTCCCTGGACGTGCTCCTCGCCGCCGGCCGCACGGCCTGGTCGGACGTGCGGCGCGCGCTGACGGCATGGGTGACGGTGCCCGCGCACCAGGAGGAGATCGCGGGCTTCTTCCACCCGCTGTCCTCGGTCGACCTCCACCTCCCCTTCGAGGTCGCGGACTACGTCGACTTCTACGCCTCGGAGAACCACGCGCGAAACGTCGGCCAGATCTTCCGCCCGGACGCCGCGGACTCCCTGACCCCCAACTGGAAGCACCTGCCGATCGGTTACCACGGCCGCGCGGGCACGGTGGTGGTCTCGGGCACGGACGTCGTACGGCCATCGGGGCAGCGCAAGGCCCCCGCCGACGCGGTTCCCGTCTTCGGGCCGTCCGTACGGCTCGACATCGAGGCGGAGGTCGGCTTCGTGGTCGGCACGCCGTCCGCGCTCGGCAGGCCGGTGCCGCTCGGCGACTTCCGCGAGCACGTCTTCGGGCTGTGCCTGCTCAACGACTGGTCGGCGCGGGACATCCAGGCCTGGGAGTACGTCCCCCTCGGCCCGTTCCTCGGCAAGTCCTTCGCCACGTCGGTGTCGGCGTGGATCACCCCGCTGGACGCGCTGGAGGAGGCCCGGGTGGCGCCGCCGGAGCGGACGCACGAGCTGCTGCCGTACCTGGACGACACCGCGTCCGACGTCGAGCCGGGCGGCTACGACCTGCGGATCTCCGTCGCCGTCAACGGCCACGTGGTGTCGGAGCCGCCCTTCTCCACCATGTACTGGACGGCGGCCCAGCAGTTGGCGCACATGACGGTGAACGGGGCCTCGCTCAGGACGGGCGACCTGTACGGCTCGGGCACGGTGAGCGGGCCCTCGGCGGGCGAGCGGGGGTCCCTCCTGGAGCTGACCTGGAACGGACGGGACGCGCTGGAACTCCCCGACGGGAAACGGACGTTCCTGGAGGACGGGGACGTGGTGACGCTGTCGGCGTGGGCTCCGGGCCCGGACGGGGTCCGGGTGGGCCTGGGCGACGTGGTGGGACGGGTGGTGTCCGGCGGGGTGTGAGGCATCCGGAGCCCCTGGAGTCCTGCCACGGGGGCTCCGCTCACGGCATACTGGCGGCGGGCGGTACGCGTGGGGACGACGTGTCGACCGCCGCGCACCGCCGCACCGCACAGCCCCACCTCCCCTGTCTCCGATCAGGATCCGGAGCCCGTGGCATGACACTCTGCCTGCTCCTGCTGAGCACCGTCGCCGTGGCGGCCGCCGTGCCGGTGCCGCGCGCGCTCACCCGGGCCGCGTGGCCCGAACGGGAACCGGTGGTCGGGCTGTGGGTGTGGCAGTGCCTGGTCGCCACGGTGCTGCTGTGCTGCCTGACCGCGCTGGTGCTGGGCGCGGCGGCCGTCTTCCACACGGTCCGCGACCATGTGTTCGCCCCCGCGCCGCCGGCCGTGACCGCGGCGTACGACCTGTCGGCCGCGCCGGCCTGGGCGGTCGCCTCGACCCTGCTGCTGGCGGCCGGGGCGGCGTGGACCACGGCGATGCTGGCGCGTGAACTGGTCGAGGCCCGCAGGCGTCGCGGCCTGGCCCGGGAGCACCTGCGCGAGCGCGCGCCGGATCTGCCGGCCGGTCTCGGGGCGGCGACGCGCGGTCCGCTGCTGGTGCTGGAGGACGAGTACCCGGACGCCTGGTGGATGCCGGGGAGCCCGCCGCAGCTCATCGTGACGACCGGCGCCCTGCACCGGCTGACCGATCACCAGCTCGACGCGGTCCTCACCCACGAACGCGGCCACGCGCGGGCCCGCCACGACTGGCTGCTCCACCTCTCGACCGCGCTGGCCACGGGCTTCCCGCGGGTGCCGCTGTTCGCCCACTTCTGCGACCAGACCCACCGGCTGGTGGAACTCGCGGCGGACGACACGGCGTCCCGGCGGTGCGGCCACCTGACGACGGCCCTGGCCCTGATCGAGCTGAACCAGCACCGCGGGGTGCTGTCCTGCGCGTCCAGCCACCGGCTGCTGGGCGAGCGGGTGGACCGCCTGCTGGAGCCGCCGCCGCGGTTGCTGCGCAGGCAGCGGGCACTGACCTCTGCGACGGCCGCGCTGGTGCCGTTGTTGCCGCTGCTGATCGTTTTCGGGCCGGGGTTGTCGGCGCTGGCGTAGGGCGGTTGGTTCTCGGCTTTCGGCCGGTGGGGGCTGGTCGCGCAGTTCCCCGCGCCCCTAGGCAGGTGCAGCCGCCCTCCGCTCACACAGCCAGGTGGCACATCTCACCCCACGACATGAGAAACCGCAGGTCAGCGCCGTATCCGTCACCTCGTCAGGTGGCGCAACAATCCGGCAACACAGGTTTTCCTACCAGGTCGGTATGGTTCCAGCCATGCCTTCCACCGACCGCATGCGGGACCACGCCGGCCAGGGCGCGACCACCGTCGCCGCCCGCGCCAGGCGCCGGCTGCGCGCGGACCGGGCACGCCAACTCGCCGACCTCCTCCGCCATCAGATCCTCACCGGCGGCTTCGAGAACGGCGCCCTCCCCCACGAGACGACCCTCGCCGCCGACTACCGCGCCTCCCGCAACACGGTCCGCCAAGCCCTGGACCTGCTCCGCGCGGAAGGTCTGGTCGAACGCCTCCCCGGCGTCGGCACCGTGGTCGTCGGCCAGAAGTACCCCCACGGCCTGGACCGTCTGATGGGTCTCGCGGAAACCCTGCGCGAACACGGCACGGTCACCAACGAGGTCCGCACCATGGGACCCGCTCCCGCCCCGCACCCGGTGGCCCGGCGGCTCCAGGTCGAGCCCGGCACCGACGTCCTCTGCGTCGAACGTCTGCGCCGCCTCAACGGCCTCCCCCTCTCCCTCGACCTCACCTACCTCCCGCTCGACCTCGGTGCCGCCCTGCTCGGCGCCGACCTGGAGAACACCGACGTCTTCCGCCTGCTGGAGACGATCACCGGCCAGGGCCTCGGCCACGCCGAGATCACCCTGGAGGCGGTGAACGCGGACGCGCACTCCGCCGCCGTACTGGAGGCCCCGCGCGGTGCGGCCGTCCTCATGCTGGAACGCCTGACGCACCTCGCCGACGGGCGCCCGGTCGACCTGGAGTTCATCCGCTTCCGCGGCGACCGCATCACCATGAGCGGTCTGCTGCACCGCTGCGTCTGACCTCTCCCCGACCTCTTTCCGACCGCTTTTCCGACCTCCTTCCGAGCCGCTTCCCGGAGACAGCCATGCCCTTGGTGCCCCAGCGGGCCGACGTGCCCGTGACCATCGACGAGTCGAAGTGCATCGACGGCTGCACGCTCTGCGTGGACATGTGCCCGCTGGACTCCCTGGCCATCGACACCAGCAGCGGCAAGGCCTACATGCACGTCGACGAGTGCTGGTACTGCGGCCCGTGCGCGGCTCGCTGTCCCACCGGAGCCGTCACGGTCAACATGCCCTATCTGCTCCGGTGAGAGGTCCCGAACTCCCATGAGACACAAGCACGTTGTCGCCGCCCTGCTGGTGCTGACACCGCTGACGGCCTGCGGCAGCGCCCAGGCCGGTGACAGCTCGACGGTCACCGTCACCGTCGGCTACCAGTCCAGGACCATCAACACGGTCACCGCCGGCACCCTGCTGCGCTCCCTCGGCTCCTTCGAGAAGCAGCTCAACTCCCTCCACGACGGCCACACCTACAAGGTCGACTGGCAGGACTACGCCACCGGCGCCCCCATCACCGCCCAGATGACCGCAGGGAAGATCGACATCGGCTCGATGGGCGACTTCCCGCTCCTCATCAACGCGGCCCGCGGACAACAGCTCGGCAAGCCCACCCGCCTGGTCTCGGTCACCGGCTACAACCTGCGCGGCGGCCTCAACACCATCGTCACCGCCCCGGGATCCGAGCTGGACTCCCTCGCCGACCTGCGCGGCAAGAAGGTCTCCACCAGCGTCGGCTCCGCCGCCGACGGCACCCTCGTACGCGCCCTGCAACGCGCCGGCATCGACCCCGACAAGGGCATCGAGAAGCTGAACCAGCAGCCCGCCGTGGGCGCTTCGGCCCTGTCGGCGGGCAGCGCGGACGCGCTCTCCCAGTTCGTCGCCTGGCCCGGACTGCTCGCCTACCAGGGCAAGGCGAAGGCCCTGTACGACGGTGCCGAACTGGACCTGCCCACCTTCCACGGCGTCACCGCCCGCGAGGACTTCGCCCGGCAGCGCCCGGCGGTCCTGGAGGCGTTCCTGAAGGCCCAGGCCGAGGCCACCGACTACCTCGACGACCACCCGGTCGCCGCCGCCGAGTCGGTCGCGAAGGCCACCGGTCTGCCCGCCGAGGTCGTCTACCTCTACAACGGCGCCCACGGCATCGCCACCTTCGACCCGGCGGTCAAGCCGCAACTGATCTCCGCGCTGAAGCAGGACGTCTCGGTGCTGAAGGCGGCCAAGCTGACCGGCGACATCGACGTGGACTCCTTCGTCGACGACCAGTACGTCAAGAAGGCCCTCGGGGCCGACTACGCGAAGCGCCTCACCGCCGCTCCGCCCGCCGCCGCGAGCGAGGTCTGGCCCAAGGGCGCCGCCGGGACCCGGACCTTCAGGACGCCCACCGAGCTCCTCGCCTACGTCTCCGCGCACCAGGACGGCATCCGCGCCGCCTACGTCCCCGACGCGACCACCGGCACCCCCTGGTTCGCCGACAAGGCGGTCTGGGTGGCCGACGGCGACCGGCTCCTGCCCTTCGTCGCCCCGGAGACCGCGCGGTCGTACGTCTCCGCGCACGGCGGCGCCCGGGTCGTCACGTACGCCGACGCACTGGAGCAGGCGTCGTGAGCCGCCCCCTGCCGAAAGCCGGCCGATACGCGCTCAGAGCGGCCTCCCTGGCCGTCGCCCTGGGCGGGTGGCAACTGCTGACCGGCCTGGACATCGACCTGTGGCTGCGCTTCTCGCAGTTCCCCACGGTCACCGATGTGGCGGGCACCTTCGCCGACCGCCTCGCCGGCCCCGACTACTGGACGGACCTCACCGCCAGCCTCACCCGCATCCTCACCGGCTTCCTGCTCGCCGCGGTGCTGGGCGTCGCGACGGGCGTGCTCGTCGCGCGGTCCCCGCTCGCCGAGGACCTCCTCGGTCCGGTCCTGGAGGTCGTCCGCCCGATCCCGGCGATCGCCCTGGTCCCCGTCGCGATCCTGCTCTTCCCCTCCAACGAGCAGGGCATCGTCTTCATCACCTTCACCGCCGCCTTCTTCCCCGTCCTGGTCTCCACCCGGCACGCGGTCCGCGCGCTGACCCCCGTGTGGGAGGAGGCGGTGCTGACCATGGGCGGCGGCCGGTGGCGGATCCTCGCCTCGGTCGTCCTGCCGGGCGCCCTGCCCGGCATCTTCGGCGGCCTGTCCGTCGGCATCGGCGTCTCGTGGATCTGTGTCATCTCCGCCGAGATGATCTCCGGTCAGTACGGCGTGGGCTACCGCACCTGGCAGGACTACACCGTCGTCGACTACGCGGGCGTCTTCGTCGGCATGGTCACCATCGGCGTCCTCGGCTGGCTCACCTCCACCGCCGTGGAGGTGCTCGGCCGCCGCCTGACCCGGTGGCTGCCGAGAACGTCCTACGTCGGCGGCCGCACCCCACGGCGGGCCCGCGGCACCCGGGCCGCCGTGCCGGTCAGCCCCAGGACCAAGGAGGGCATCCCCCATGACCAGCTCGTCTGACACGCACGCCCCCTCGGGCACCGGTGCGGCACTGGCCCTGCGCGGCGCCGCTCTGGGACGGCCCGACGCACCCGTGCTCGACGTGGAGGAACTCGCTGTGGCACCCGGTGAGATCCTCACCGTCGTCGGCCCCTCCGGCTGCGGCAAGTCGACCCTGCTGCGCACCCTGGCCGGCCTCCTGGCCCCCCTGTCCGGCCAGGTCACCCAGGACGCCCGCGCCCTGACCAGCCCCTCCGCCGACCGCGCGCTGATCTTCCAGGAGGACGCCCTGCTGCCCTGGCGCACCCTGCGCGCCAACGTCGAACTGCCCCTGGCCGTCAAGGGCGTGCCGCGCACCGAGCGCCGCGCGCAGGCCGATGCCTGGCTGGACCGCGTGGGACTCGCCGACCAGGCCCGGCAGTTGCCGCACCGCGTCTCGGGCGGGCAGCGCCAGCGGGCCCAACTGGCCCGCGCCCTCGCGGGAGCACCCCGTGCCGTCCTCATGGACGAGCCCTTCGGCGCCCTCGACGCCCAGACCCGGGCCGGCATGCAGGACCTCCTGGTGCGGGTGCTGCGCGGCACGGGCGCCACCGTCGTCTTCGTCACCCACGACGTGGACGAGGCCCTCTTCCTCGGTGACCGCGTCGCGCTCCTCGGCGGCGGCCGCCTCACCGCCGTACGCGACGTCCCGCGCCCGCGCGACCGGTCGGCGCACGACGATCCCGCGCGTGTGGCGCTGCGGCGCGACGTCCTCTCCTCGCTCGGTTCCTGAAAGGCCCCCCGGTGACCACGCCCTCCCTGAACCCGCCGCTCGCGATCCCCGCCCCGACCGACGCCGAGGAGATCACCTGTGACGTCCTCGTCGTCGGCGGCGGCACCGCCGGCACCATGGCGGCCCTGACCGCCGCCGAGCACGGCGCGAACGTGCTGCTGCTGGAAAAGGCGCACGTCCGGCACTCCGGCGCCCTCGCCATGGGCATGGACGGCGTCAACAACGCGGTCGTCCCCGGCCGTGCCGAACCCGACGACTACGTCGCCGAGATCACCCGCGCCAACGACGGCATCGTCGACCAGTCCACCGTCCGCCAGACCGCCACCCGCGGCTTCGGCATGGTGCAGCGCCTGGAGTCGTACGGCGTGAAGTTCGAGAAGGACGAGCACGGCGACTACGCGGTCCGCCAGGTCCACCGCTCCGGCTCGTACGTGCTGCCGATGCCGGAGGGCAAGGACGTCAAGAAGGTCCTCTACCGGCAGTTGCGGCGGCGCGAGATGCGCGAGCGGATCCGCATCGAGAACCGGGTGATGCCGGTGCGGGTGCTGACGGCCGAGGGGCGCGCGGTGGGCGCGGTCGGCTTCAACACGCGCACCGGCGGGTTCGTCACCGTCCGCGCGGGCGCGGTGATCCTGGCGACCGGCGCCTGCGGCCGCCTGGGCCTGCCCGCCTCCGGCTACCTGTACGGGACCTACGAGAACCCGACCAACGCCGGCGACGGCTACGCCATGGCCTACCACGCGGGCGCCGAACTGACCGGCATCGAGTGCTTCCAGATCAACCCGCTGATCAAGGACTACAACGGTCCCGCCTGCGCCTACGTCGCCAACCCCTTCGGCGGTTACCAGGTCAACCGGCACGGTGAGCGCTTCGTCGACTCCGACTACTGGTCCGGCCAGATGATGGCCGAGTTCTCGGCGGAGGTCGCCTCCGACCGGGGCCCGGTGTACCTGAAGCTGAGCCACCTCCCCGAGGAGTCGATCGCGTCCCTGGAGTCGATCCTGCACTCCACGGAACGGCCCACCCGCGGGACCTTCCACGAGGGCCGCGGTCACGACTACCGCACCCACGACATCGAGATGCACATCTCCGAGATCGGCCTGTGCGGCGGCCACTCGGCCTCCGGCGTCCGCGTCGACGACCACGCCCGCACCACCGTGCCCCGTCTCTACGCCGCCGGCGACCTGGCCTGCGTCCCGCACAACTACATGATCGGCGCGTTCGTCTTCGGCGACCTCGCGGGCGCGGACGCCTCCCGGTACACGCCGTACGAAGGGGAGTTGCCGCCCGACCAGATCCGCGAGGCGCACGAACTGATCTACCGCCCGCTGCGCAACCCGGACGGCCCGCCGCAGTCCCAGGTCGAGTACAAGCTGCGCCGCTTCGTGAACGACTACGTGGCTCCGCCGAAGTCCGGCGCCCGGCTCTCGCTGGCCCTGGAGTCCTTCGAGCGGATGCGGGCGGACATCGCCGCGATGGGTGCCCGCACCCCGCACGAGCTGATGCGCTGCGCCGAGGTCTCCTTCATCCGCGACTGCGGGGAGATGGCCGCGCGTGCCTCCCTGGCCCGCACCGAGTCCCGCTGGGGTCTCTACCACGACCGTCTCGACCACCCCCAGCGCGACGACGCCTCCTGGTTCCACCATCTCGACCTGCACAAGTCCCCCTCCGGTGCGATGGAGTTCACGGCCCGGCCCGTGGCTCCCTATCTGGTCCCGATCGACGAGTTCACCCCGGTCGGCGGCCCCTCCCGGCACCTCGGCGAGGTGCACGCCGAGGAGGTGGCCACGGCAGGGGCACGCGAGCTGGCCCCGGTCGCCGCGGGGCGGCCCGGTGGGGCGGGCGCCGGCGGCACGGGCGATCGTCCCGGTGCCGACACACTGACGGACGCTCCGGCCGCCCCCGCCTCCGTCTCCCCCCGGCTGCTCGGCCTCCTGGCCCTCGCCGAACAGGAGCCTGAACTCGCCGCTCTGCGGACCTACTTGGCCGATCCCGACCCCGCTGTCCGCCGCACGGCCGTCGGTGTCCTGACGGAGACCGCGCCACCCGGGACCGGCCCGGTCCTCGCGCAGGCCCTCACCGACCACGATCCCGGTGTCCGCGCCGCCGCGGCCGCGTCCCTGCGCGAACTCGTCGAGACGCTTCCGCCCGAACCCGCCCTCCGAGACGGCCTCGCCACCGCCCTGACCGGGTCCGATCCGGTCGTCCGCGCCGCCGCCCTGGACGTCCTGCGCGCCCTGCGCCTCGGTGACACCGACCTCTTCGCCGGCGCCCTCACCGATACGGACATCGCCGTCCGCGTCGAGGCGGTCCGTGCCCTCGTCTCGGTGGACGCCGCCGAGGAACTCGCCCGCGCGGCCCGCGCCGAGCCCTCCCGCGAGGTCCGCGTGACGATCGCCAAGGCACTGGCGACGGTGTCGGCGGAACACCCGCCGCCCGCCGTCCTCGACGCCCTGGCCCACCTCACCGAGGACCCGGACGCCCTGGTGCGGGGAGCGGCCTACGGAGCCCTCGGCACCACCGGCTGCCCCACGCCCCTCGCCGCCCGCGCGGTCGCCGCCCTGTCGGCCGCCGCCTGGCAGGTCCGGTCGGGTGCCGCGAGAGCACTGTCCGCGGCCGACCCGGACGTGGCCGTGCCCGCCCTCACCAAGGCCCTCGCCGACCCCAACGCCGACGTCCGCAAGGCCGCCGTCCTGGCCCTGACCCGGCACCCGAGCACCGACGGCGCCCGCGCCGCCCTGGCCACGGCGACGACGGACTCGGACGCGGACGTGAGAGCGTATGCGGCACGGGCCCTGTGACGTGCCCCGACTCCCGTGCGGCACCTAGGACGCCGGGTACGGCACCCGGGAACGGTCGTGCGGCACCCGGGAGCGGCCGGTGCGACACCCGGGAGCGGCCGTGCGACCTCCGGGGACGCCGGTGCCGCACCGGGGGACGCTTCCTCCCCGAAGCCCGGGGGCGGCTATATCCAGTCGTCCTCGGGCGCCGGTTCCGCGTCCATCTCGGGCCAGTGGTCCGCGCCGGGATCGGCGTCGGTGGTGTCGTCGGTCCGGCTCGGTGCCTCCTTCGCGGCCCCACCGCCGTCGGACAGGCCGGCGAGCACCCCGATCACGCCCTCGCCGTAGGTCGCGAGTTTCTTCTCGCCGACCCCGCCGATGCCTCCGAGCTGCGTCACCGAGGTGGGCCACGCCGAGACGATCTCCCTGAGCGTGGCGTCGTGGAAGATGACGTACGCCGGGACGCCCTGCTCACGGGCCTGCTCGGCGCGCCAGGCCCGCAGGGCCTCGAACGCCGGCACCAGCGCCTCGGGCAGCTCGGCCACCGCGGCCTTGGTCTTGCCGCGCCCGGACGAGGAGCTCGACCTGGCGGTCGCCGGCTTCTTCGGTTCCTTGCGCAGCGGCACGTCCCGCTCCCGCCGCAGCACCGCCCCGCTGGCCTCGGTCAGCACCAGCGTGCCGTAGTCCCCCTCGACCGCGAGCAGTCCCTGGGCCAGCAACTGCCGTACGACACCTCGCCATTCGCCCTCGGAGAGCTCCTCGCCGATGCCGAACACGGAGAGCTGGTCGTGGTCGAACTGGATGACCTTGGCCGTGCGCCTGCCGAGCAGGATGTCGACGATCTGCACCGCCCCGAACTTCTGCCCCCGCTCCCGCTGGAGCCGCACGATCGTCGACAGCACCTTCTGGGCGGCCACCGTGCCGTCCCAGGTCTCGGGCGGGGTGAGGCAGGTGTCGCAGTTGCCGCAGCCCGCTGCCCCCGGTTCCTGGCCGAAGTAGTTCAGGAGCTGCCCGCGCCGGCACTGCGCGGTCTCGCACAGCGCGAGCATCGAGTCCAGGTGGGCGGCGGCCCGGCGCCGGAACGCCTCGTCGCCCTCGCTCGACTGGATCATCTTGCGCTGCTGGATGACGTCGTTGAGGCCGTAGGCCATCCAGGCCGTGGAGGCCAGTCCGTCCCGCCCGGCGCGGCCCGTCTCCTGGTAGTAGCCCTCGACCGACTTGGGCAGGTCGAGGTGGGCCACGAAGCGGACGTCCGGCTTGTCGATGCCCATGCCGAAGGCGATGGTCGCCACCACGACCAGGCCGTCCTCGCGCAGGAAGCGGGACTGGTGGGCGGCGCGGGTGCCCGCGTCCAGCCCGGCGTGGTACGGGACCGCCTCGACGCCGTTGCGGGAGAGGAACTCGGCGGTGGCCTCCACCGACTTGCGGGAGAGGCAGTACACGATGCCCGCGTCACCGGGGTGCTCCTCGCGCAGGAAGGCGAGGAGCTGCTTCTTGGGGTCGGCCTTGGGGACGATGCGGTACTGGATGTTGGGCCGGTCGAAGCTCGCCACGAAGTGCCGGGCCGTCGGCATGTCCAGCCGCTCGGTGATCTCCTGGTGCGTGGCATGCGTGGCCGTCGCGGTGAGCGCGATCCGGGGGACGTCGGGCCAGCGCCGGCCGAGCACCGCCAGCGTCAGGTAGTCGGGGCGGAAGTCGTGGCCCCACTGGGAGACGCAGTGCGCCTCGTCGATGGCGAAGACGGAGATCTTGCCCCGGGACAGGAGGTCCTGCGTGGCGTCGAGGCGCAGCCGCTCCGGCGCGAGGTAGAGCAGGTCCAGCTCCCCGGCCAGGAACTCGGCCTCCACCACGCGGCGCTCGTCGAAGTCCTGCGTGGAGTTCATGAACCCGGCGCGCACGCCGAGCGCCCGGAGCGCGTCCACCTGGTCCTGCATGAGGGCGATGAGCGGTGAGACGACGACGCCCGTGCCGGGTCTGACCAGGGAGGGGATCTGGTAGCACAGCGACTTGCCGCCGCCGGTCGGCATGAGGACGACGGCGTCCCCGCCGGCCACCACATGCTCGATGATCTCTTCCTGCTCGCCGCGGAAGGCGTCGTATCCGAAGACCCGGTGCAGCGTGGCCAGTGCCTCGCTGTCGCTCGCGCCCGATGTCCCGGTGATCCCTGGCATCTCGCTGATACCGCCCATCCCGCCCATAGTCCCGTCCCCCGTACGTCGTCCCTCGACCACTGCCTCCACGATAGGGGTCGGGACCGACAGCGTCGGAGTTATCCACAGGCCGGGCCGGTGACGTTGCGTGCTCATCCGATCGGCGGATGTCACATGGCGCACTCGTTCGATGCGGGGACATGCTGCTGGGGCGGGCTGGGGAGGCCCGCTCCTCCGACGGACGGCGCCTCACCCGCGCGCCCCTCCCGCCTCAAGCGCCTCAAGGAGAACGACCATGGCCTCTCGGCCCCTGAAGGCAGTGCTCACCGTCGCGGCGGCAGCGGCCTTCTCACTGACCGCCGCGCCCGCGCAGGCAGCCGACCTGGACCCGTCCGTCTGGACGGAACTGTCACATACGTACGGGGCCACCGCGGCCTACGCCTACGAGCCGTACGCCGTCGCCGACGGCTTCGCCCCCACGGCCTGCGCGCCCGGCACGGGCTACCGGTACGTGAACCAGGCGAACGTCGGTCAGACCGACGCGGAAAAGCCCGCGGCCCTCCTCTACGAGGACGGCCCGTACGGGCGCCGGCTCATCGGCGTGGAGTGGGTCGTGAAGGCCGAGTCGGGTGCCGCCGCTCCGGCGATGTTCGGCCAGACCTTCCAGCAGCCGGTCGAGCTGCCGGAGGTGGGCTCCAGCTACACCCTGCGCGCCTGGATCTACAAGACGAACCCCGGCGGTCTCTTCAGCGCCACGCACGCCGCCGTGACGTGCTCGACGGACTCGGACTCGGACGCGGACTCGATCCCGGACCTGGATCTGGACCTGACCCCGGATCTGGACCTGGACGTGTGAGCGCATGCCGCGGGCCCCGGCTCCCTCGAAGGGAACCGGGGCCCGCGGCATGAACCGGGTCGGGGCGTCGGGTCAGCGCACGAAGACTCCGGCCTGGTTCGCCAGGTCCAGGAAGTACTGCGGCGCGACACCGAGGACCAGCGTGACCGCCACGCCGACCCCGATCGCCGTCATCGTCAGCGGCGACGGCACGGCGACCGTCGGACCCTCCGGCCGCGGCTCGCTGAAGAACATCAGCACGATCACGCGGATGTAGAAGAACGCGGCGATGGCCGACGAGATCACACCGACCACGACGAGCGGCGCCGCGCCGCCCTCCGCCGCCGCCTTGAACACGGCGAACTTCCCGGCGAAGCCGGAGGTCAGCGGAATACCGGCGAAGGCCAGCAGGAACACCGCGAACACGGCCGCCACCAACGGTGAACGACGGCCCAGCCCCGCCCACTTGGACAGGTGCGTGGCCTCGCCGCCGGCGTCCCGGACCAGCGTGACCACGGCGAACGCGCCGATCGTCACGAACGAGTACGCGGCCAGGTAGAAGAGGACCGACGACACCCCGTCCGGCGTGGTCGCGATGACACCGGCGAGGATGAACCCGGCGTGCGCGATCGACGAGTACGCCAGCAGCCGCTTGATGTCGGTCTGCGTGATCGCGACGATGGCGCCGCCCAGCATGGTGACGATCGCGACGGCCCACATGACCGGCCGCCAGTCCCAGCGCAGACCCGGCAGGACGACGTAGAGGATCCTCAGCAGCGCGCCGAAGGCGGCCACCTTGGTCGCCGCCGCCATGAAGCCGGTGACCGGGGTCGGCGCGCCCTGGTAGACGTCCGGCGTCCACATGTGGAACGGCACCGCGCCCACCTTGAACAGCAGGCCCATGACGATCATCGCTGCGCCGATCAGCAGCAGCGCGTCGTTGCCCATGGTGTCGGCCAGTGCCGGGTCCACGGTGCCGATGGTGCCGTCGACGACCTGCGCGATGGTGCCGTACGACACCGAGCCCGCGTAGCCGTAGAGCAGCGCGATGCCGAACAGGGTGAACGCCGAGGCGAACGCGCCGAGCAGGAAGTACTTGACCGCGGCCTCCTGCGACATGAGCCGCTTGCGGCGGGCCAGCGCGCACAGCAGGTACAGCGGCAGCGAGAAGACCTCCAGGGCCACGAACAGCGTCAGCAGGTCGTTGGCGGCCGGGAAGATCAGCATGCCGGCGACGGCGAACAGCAGCAGCGGGAACACCTCGGTGGTGGTGAACCCGGCCTTCACGGCCGCCTTCTCGCTGTCGCTGCCCGGCACCGAGGCGGCCTGCGCGGCGAACGAGTCGACGCGGCTGCCGTGTGCCTCGGGGTCGAGCCGCCGCTCGGCGAAGGTGAACAGGCCCACCAGGGCCGCCAGCAGGATCGTGCCCTGGAGGAACAGGGCCGGGCCGTCGACGGCGATCGCGCCCATGGCCGCGATGCCCGCCTTGGTGGTGGCGTACCCGTCGGCGGCCAGGGCGACGACCGCCGCGAAGGCGGCGCACAGGGCCACGACGGAGACGAAGAGCTGGGCGTAGTAACGGGACTTGCGCGGGACGAAGGCCTCGATGAGGACTCCGATGATCGCCGCGCCCACGACGATCAGGGTCGGCGACAACTGCCCGTATTCGATCTTCGGCGCGTCGATCTTCGAGATCGGGTCGGCCGCGTTTGTCCACAGGCTGTGGACGGCTACTGCGCTCACTTGGCCGCCTCCACCTCGGGCTTGGGGTCCTTCTTGTGTACGTCGGACATGGTCGACTTCACCGCCGGGTTGACGATGTCGGTGACCGGCTTCGGGTAGACGCCCAGGAAGATCAGCAGAACGACCAGCGGGGCGACGACCACGAGCTCACGCATCCGCAGGTCGGGCATGGCCGAGACCTCCGGCTTCACCGGGCCCGTCATCGTCCGCTGGTAGAGGACCAGGGTGTAGAGCGCGGCGAGCACGATGCCGAAGGTGGCGATGATGCCGATCACCGGGTAGCGCGCGAACGTGCCGACCAGGACCAGGAACTCACTGACGAAGGGCGCGAGCCCCGGCAGCGACAGGGTCGCGAGGCCGCCGATCAGGAAGGTGCCGGCGAGCACCGGGGCGACCTTCTGGACCCCGCCGTAGTCGGCGATGAGCCGCGAGCCGCGCCGCGAGATCAGGAAGCCGGCCACCAGCATCAGCGCGGCCGTCGAGATCCCGTGGTTGACCATGTAGAGCGTCGCGCCGGACTGGCCCTGGCTGGTCATCGCGAAGATGCCCATGATGATGAAGCCGAAGTGCGAGATCGACGCGTACGCCACCAGCCGCTTGATGTCCCGCTGGCCGACCGCGAGCAGTGCCCCGTAGATGATGCTGATCACCGCCAGGACGAGGATCGCGGGCGTCGCCCACTTGCTGGCCTCCGGGAAGAGCTGGAGGCAGAAGCGGAGCATCGCGAAGGTGCCCACCTTGTCGACGACCGCCGTGATGAGGACGGCGACCGGGGCGGTGGCCTCCCCCATCGCGTTGGGCAGCCAGGTGTGCAGCGGCCACAGGGGCGCCTTCACCGCGAAGGCGAAGAAGAACCCGAGGAACAGCCAGCGTTCGGTGTTGGTCGCCATGTCGAGCGTGCCGTTGGCCCGCGCTTCGGCGATCTCCTGGAGGCTGAAGTTCCCGGCGACGACATAGAGGCCGATGACCGCGGCCAGCATGATCAGGCCGCCGACCAGGTTGTAGAGGAGGAACTTCACGGCGGCGTACGAGCGTTGGGCCGCCGCGTTCTCGTCGGAGCCGGCGTGGGCCCGGTCCCCGAAGCCGCCGATGAGGAAGTACATCGGGATGAGCATGGCTTCGAAGAAGATGTAGAAGAGGAAGACGTCGGTGGCCTCGAAGGAGATGATCACCATCGCCTCGACGGCCAGGATCAGGGCGAAGAAGCCCTGCGTCGGCCGCCACCGCCTGCTTCCGGTCTCCAGCGGGTCGGCGTCGTGCCAGCCCGCCAGGATGATGAACGGGATCAGCAGCGCGGTCAGCGCGAGCAGCGCCACCCCGATGCCGTCCACGCCCAGTTCGTAGCGGACCCCGAAGTCGGCGATCCAGGCGTGCGACTCGGTGAGCTGGTAGCGGTCGCCGTCCGGGTCGAAGCGGACCAGGACGGCGATCGCGAGGGCGAGCGTGGCGAGCGAGACGAGCAGTGCCAGCCACTTGGCGGCGGTGCGCCGCGCGGCCGGCACGGCGGCCGTGGCGATGGCCCCGATCGCCGGGAGCACCGCCGTCGCTGTCAGCAGAGGAAAGGACATCGGTATCAGACCGCCCTCATCAGCAGGGTCGCGGCGACGAGGATCGCCGCGCCGCCGAACATCGAGACCGCGTACGACCGCGCGAAGCCGTTCTGCAGCTTGCGCATCCGCCCGGAGAGGCCGCCGACCGAGGCCGCCGTGCCGTTGACCACTCCGTCGACCAGGGTGTGGTCGACGTAGACCAGGGACCGCGTGAGGTGCTCCCCGCCGCGGACCAGGACGACGTGGTTGAAGTCGTCCTGGAGCAGGTCGCGCCGGGCGGCCCGGGTGAGCAGCGACCCGCGCGGGGCGACGACCGGGACCGGACGCCTGCCGTACTGGAGCCAGGCGATGGCGACGCCGATCACCATCACGGTCACGGTGGCCGCCGTGACCGTGGCCGCGCTGATCGGCGCGTCTCCGTGGCTGTGCCCGGTGATGGGCTCCAGCCAGTGCAGGAACCGGTCGCCGATGCTGAAGAAACCGCCCGCGAAGACCGATCCGAAGGCCAGCACGATCATGGGGATCGTCATGGACCTGGGCGACTCGTGCGGGTGGGGTTCGGCGTGCTCGCCGTGGTGCTCGGCGGCGGGCTCGGCGCTCGGGGCCTCCGGGGAGCGGGTGGGCTGGTTCTTCCAGCGCTCCTCCCCGAAGAACGTCATCAGCATCACGCGCGTCATGTAGAAGGCGGTGATGGCCGCGCCCAGCAGGGCGCAGGCGCCGAGGATCCAGCCCTCGGTGCCGCCCTTGGCGAAGGCCGCCTCGATGATCTTGTCCTTGGAGAAGAAGCCGGACAGGCCAGGGAAGCCGATGATGGCGAGGTAGCCGAGGCCGAACGTCACGAAGGTGACCGGCATGTACTTCCTGAGGCCGCCGTACTTCCTCATGTCGACCTCGTCGTTCATGCCGTGCATGACCGAACCGGCGCCGAGGAAGAGCCCGGCCTTGAAAAAGCCGTGCGTTACCAGGTGCATGATCGCGAAGACGTAGCCGATGGGGCCGAGGCCCGCGGCGAGGACCATGTAGCCGATCTGCGACATGGTCGAGCCGGCCAGGGCCTTCTTGATGTCGTCCTTCGCGCAACCGACGATCGCACCGAACAGCAGCGTGACCGCGCCGACGACGGTGACGACCAGTTGGGCGTCCGGCGCGAGGTTGAAGATGTTGGCGGAGCGGACGATCAGGTAGACGCCCGCGGTCACCATCGTGGCCGCGTGGATGAGGGCCGAGACCGGGGTCGGGCCCTCCATCGCGTCCCCGAGCCAGGACTGCAGCGGCACCTGGGCGGACTTGCCGCAGGCCGCGAGCAGCAGCATCAGGGCGATGCCGGTGAGCGTGGCCTCGGAGGCGCCGGTGACGAGTCCGGGCTCCTCGTGGCTGCCGAGCACCGGGCCGAACGCGAAGGTGCCGAAGGTCGTGAACATCAGCATGATCGCGATCGACAGGCCCATGTCGCCGACGCGGTTGACCAGGAAGGCCTTCTTCGCCGCGGTGGCCGCGCTGGGCTTGTGCTGCCAGAAGCCGATCAGCAGGTAGGAGGCGAGACCGACGCCCTCCCAGCCGACGTACAGCAACAGGTAGTTGTCAGCGAGGACGAGCAGGAGCATCGCCGCGAGGAACAGGTTCAGATAGCCGAAGAAGCGGCGGCGCCGCTCGTCGTGCTCCATGTACCCGATCGAGTACAGGTGGATCAGCGAGCCGACGCCGGTGATCAGCAGCACGAACGTCATCGACAACTGGTCGAGGCGGAAGGCGACGTCCGCCTGGAAGCCCTCGACCGGCACCCAACTGAACAGGTGCTGGGTGAGCGTGCGGTGCTCCGCGTCCTTGCCGAGCAGGTCGGCGAAGAGGATGGCGCCGAAGACGAAGGAGGCGCCGGCGAGCAGGGTGCCGATCCAGTGGCCGACGGCGTCCAGCCGCCGGCCGCCGGTCAGCAGGACCGCCGCTCCGAGCAGGGGCGCCGCGATGAGCAGCGCGATGAGGCTTTCCACGATTCAGCGACCCCTTACAGCTTCATCAGGCTGGCGTCGTCGACCGAGGCCGAGTGGCGGGAACGGAACAGCGACACGATGATCGCGAGCCCGACCACGACCTCCGCGGCGGCGACGACCATCGTGAAGAAGGCGATGATCTGGCCGTCGAGGTTGCCGTGCATCCGGGAGAAGGCGACGAACGCGAGGTTGCAGGCGTTGAGCATGAGCTCGATGCACATGAACACGACGATGGCGTTGCGCCTGATCAGTACGCCGGTGGCGCCGATCGTGAACAACAGGGCGGCGAGGTAGAGGTAGTTGACGGGATTCACTTCGACGCCTCCCTCTTGAAGGTGGCCGGTTCGATCTCGGTCCGCTCCAGGCGCTCCTCGGCGCGCTGTTCCAGCGCCTTGAGGTCGTTGAGCGCCTCGGCGGAGACGTCACGGATCTGGCCGCGCTCGCGCAGGGTCTTGCTGACCGTGAGCTCCGACGGGGTGCCGTCGGGCAGCAGGCCCGCGATGTCCACCGCGTTGTGCCGGGCGTAGACGCCGGGGGCGGGCAGCGGCGGGACGTGCTTGCCGTCGCGGACGCGCTTCTCGGCCATCTCGCGCTGCGTCAGGGCGCGTTCGGTGCGCTCGCGGTGGGTGAGCACCATGGCGCCGACGGCGGCCGTGATCAGCAGCGCGCCGGTGATCTCGAAGGCGAAGACGTACTTGGTGAAGATGAGGGTCGCGAGGCCCTCCACATTGCCGCCGGCGTTGGCCTGCGCGAGGCCGTTGAACTGGTGGAGGGAGGCGTTGCCGATGCCGGCGAACAGCAGGACGCCGAAGCCGAGTCCGCACAGCAGGGCCAGCCAGCGCTGGCCCCTGATGGTCTCCTTGAGGGAGTCCGCGGCGGTCACGCCGACGAGCATCACCACGAACAGGAACAGCATCATGATCGCGCCGGTGTAGACGACGATCTGGACGACGCCGAGGAAGTAGGCGCCGTTGGCGAGGTAGAACACCGCCAGGATGATCATGGTGCCGGCCAGGCAGAGCGCGCTGTGCACGGCCTTCTTCATGAAGACGGTGCACAGGGCGCCGATCACGGCGACGGTGCCGAGGACCCAGAACTGGAAGGCCTCGCCGGTGGAGGTGTCGGCGGCCAGGGTGGCCGTGGCGGCGAGCTGGAGAGGTGCGGTCATCGCCCGATCACCTTCTCCGACGCCGGTTCGTCCGCACCGAAGGTGGAGTCGGCCTCCTGGACCACCTCGCCCTTGGAGACCGCGACCTGGGGCACGGTGCCGGGCGCGGCCTCGGTCACCAAACCCCGGTAGTAGTCCTGTTCGTCGGTGCCGGGGTAGATGGCGTGGGGCGAGTCGACCATGCCCTCCTCGAGACCGGCGAGCAGTTGCTCCTTGGTGAAGATGAGGTTGGCGCGGCTGGAGTCGGCCAGCTCGAACTCGTTGGTCATCGTCAGCGCGCGCGTGGGGCACGCCTCGATGCACAGGCCGCACAGGATGCAGCGGGCGTAGTTGATCTGGTAGACGCGGCCGTACCGCTCGCCCGGGGAGTAGCGCTCCTCGTCGGTGTTGTCGGCGCCCTCCACATAGATGGCGTCGGCGGGGCAGGCCCAGGCGCACAGCTCGCAGCCGACGCACTTCTCCAGGCCGTCCGGATGGCGGTTGAGCTGGTGCCGTCCGTGGAACCGCGGAGCGGTGGTCTTCTGCTGCTCCGGGTACTGCTCGGTCAGCCGCTTCTTGAACATGGCCTTGAAGGTCACGCCGAAGCCGGCGACGGGGTTCATGAAACCGGGCTTGGTCTCCTTGGGCTCCTCAGCCATCGGACGCCTCCTTTCCATCCAGAGATCCGTCACTCTGAGTATCGGGCCCGCCACTGACAATCAGCTCCCGCTCCTGGCGCGAGCGGCGCCTCGGCACCGGCGGCAACTCCTGTCCGGGCAGCGGCGGGACGGGGAACCCGCCCGCCGTCGGGTCGAAGGCGACCGGCTCCTCGGCGGGCTCCGCCGCGGCCTTCGACTTCTCGCGGAACATGTCCGCGACGAAGGAGAGCAGCAGCAGGACCAGGACTCCGCCGCCGACGTACAGGGCGATGTCGGCGAAGTCGTAGTTCTCGTTGCGCAGGGTCCGCACGGTCGCGACGAGCATCAGCCACACCACGGAGACCGGGATGAGGACCTTCCAGCCGAGCTTCATCAACTGGTCGTAGCGCACCCGCGGGAGCGTGCCGCGCAGCCAGATGAAGAAGAACAGCAGGAGCTGCACCTTGATCACGAACCAGAGCAGCGGCCACCAGCCGTGGTTGGCGCCCTCCCAGAAGGTGCTGACGGGCCAGGGAGCCCGCCAGCCGCCGAGGAAGAGCGTGGTCGTCACGGCCGAGACCGTCACCATGTTCACGTACTCGGCGAGCATGAACATCGCGAACTTGATCGAGGAGTACTCGGTGTTGAAGCCGCCGACCAGGTCGCCCTCGGACTCCGGCATGTCGAAGGGGGCGCGGTTGGTCTCGCCGACCATCGTGATGACGTAGATGATGAAGGAGACCGGCAGCAGGACGATGTACCAGCGGTCCTGCTGCGCCTCGACGATCGCCGAGGTCGACATCGACCCGGAGTAGAGGAACACCGAGGCGAAGGCGGCGCCCATGGCGATCTCGTACGAGATCATCTGGGCGCAGGAGCGCAGACCGCCCAGGAGCGGATAGGTCGACCCGGAACTCCAGCCCGCGAGGACGATGCCGTAGATGCCGACCGAGGCGACCGCGAGGATGTAGAGCATCGCGATCGGCAGGTCGGTGAGCTGCATCGCGGTGCGGTGGCCGAAGATCGAGATCTCGTTGCCGGACGGGCCGAAGGGGATCACCGCGATCGCCATGAAGGCCGGGATGGCCGCGACGATCGGCGCGAGGACGTAGACGACCTTGTCCGCGCGCTTGACGATGACGTCTTCCTTCAGCATCAGCTTGATGCCGTCGGCGAGCGACTGGAGCATGCCCCAGGGGCCGTGCCGGTTGGGGCCGATGCGCAACTGCATCCAGGCCACGACCTTGCGCTCCCACACGATGGAGAACAGCACGGTCACCATCAGGAAGGCGAAGCAGAAGACGGCCTTGATGACGACGAGCCACCAGGGATCGGTGCCGAACATCGAGAGGTCTTCCGCGGCGAGGTACGGGCTCATGCCTCCACCTCCTTGGGAGCTTCGGCTGCGAGCGTCGCCGGGCCGATGTGGACGAGGGCGCCGGGCAGCGCCCCGGTGTCGGAGGCGACACCCCCGCCGGCGGAGTTCAGCGGGAGCCAGACCACGCGGTCGGGCATCTCGGTGATCTGCAGCGGCAGTTCGACGACTCCGGTCTTGCCGGTGACGGCGAGGAGGTCGCCTTCCGCGACGCCCACCTCGGCGGCCGTCGCGGCCGACACACGCGCGCGTGCCGCGTGCCGGGTCCCGGCGAGCGCCTCGTCGCCCTGCTGGAGGAGGCCCTGGTCGAGCAGCAGCCGGTGTCCGGCCAGGACGGCCTCTCCGGCGGCGGGCCGCGGCAACTGGGCCCCGGTCTCCAGGGGTTCGGTGCCGCGCGGTCCGTCCCAGGGGCCGAGCCGGTCGATCTCCGCGCGCACCGTGCGCAGATCGGGCAGGCCCAGGTGCACGTCCATGGCGTCGGCCAGCATCTGGAGCACCCGCGCGTCGGTGGGCGCGAGGCGGCGGGTCATCTGGTCGGGCTTGAGCGCGGCCTCGAAGAAGCGCACCCGGCCCTCCCAGTTGAGGAAGGTGCCGGCCTTCTCGGCGACCGCGGCCACCGGCAGGACGACGTCCGCGTGCTCGGTGACCTCACCGGGACGCAGTTCCAGCGACACCACGAACCCGACCTCCCGCAGCGCCTCACGCGCACGTGCCGGGTCGGGCAGGTCGGCGATCTCGACGCCCGCGACCACCAGGGCCTGGAGCTCGCCGGACACCGCGGCCTCGACGATCTGACCGGTGTCCCGGCCGTAGCGGTGCGGGAGTTCGGCCACGCCCCACACGGAGGCGACCTCCTCACGCGCGCGCGGGTCGGTGGCCGGACGCCCGCCCGGCAGCAGCGAGGGCAGCGCGCCCGCCTCGACGGCACCGCGCTCCCCGGCCCGCCGCGGGATCCACACGAGCTGTGCGCCGGTGGCGGAGGCGGCCCGTGCGGCGGCGGTCAGGCCCCCGGCCACGGCGGCCAGCCGCTCGCCGACGACGATCACCGCGCCCGCGGTGCGCAGCGCCTCGGCGGCCCTGCTGCCGTCGTCCTCCAGGCCGACCCCGCCGGCCAGCGCGTCCAGCCACTCGGTCTCGGTGCCGGGGGCGGCGGGCAGCAGCGTGCCGCCCGCCTTCTCCAGACCGCGGGTGGCGTAGGTGGCGAGCGAGAAGACCTTCTGGCCGTGCTTGCGCCAGGCCTTGCGCAGCCTCAGGAAGACGCCGGGCGCCTCCTCCTCGGCCTCGAACCCGACCAGCAGGACCGCCGGCGCCTTCTCCAGCGCGGTGTACGTGACGCCCGTACCGTCGAGGTCGCGGCCGTGGCCGGCGATCCGTGCGGCCAGGAAGTCGGCCTCCTCGCTGCTGTGCACGCGCGCGCGGAAGTCGATGTCGTTGGTGTCGAGCGCCACGCGCGCGAACTTGCTGTACGCGTAGGCGTCCTCGATGGTGAGGCGGCCGCCGGTGAGGACGCCGGCCCGGCCGCGGGAGGCGAGCAGCCCCTGGGCCGCGATCTGGAGCGCCTCCGGCCAGGACGCCGGCACCAGCTCACCCTCGGGGTTGCGCACCAGCGGGTGCTCCAGCCGGTCCCGCTGCTGCGCGTACCGGAAGGCGAAGCGCCCCTTGTCGCAGATCCACTCCTCGTTGACCTCGGGGTCGTCGGCCGCGAGCTTGCGCATGACCTTGCCGCGCCGGTGGTCGGTGCGGGTGGCGCAGCCCCCGGAGCAGTGCTCGCACACGCTCGGGGAGGACACCAGGTCGAAGGGGCGGGAGCGGAACCGGTACGCCGCCGAGGTGAGCGCGCCGACCGGGCAGATCTGGATGGTGTTGCCGGAGAAGTACGACTCGAAGGGGTCGCCCTCGCCGGTGCCGACCTGCTGGAGCGCGCCCCGCTCGATCAGCTCGATCATGGGGTCGCCCGCGACCTGGTTGGAGAAGCGGGTGCAGCGGGCGCACAGCACGCAGCGCTCGCGGTCGAGCAGCACCTGGGTGGAGATCGGCACGGGCTTCTCGTAGGTCCGCTTCTTGCCCTCGAAGCGGGACTCGGCCTGCCCGTGGGACATGGCCTGGTTCTGCAGGGGGCACTCGCCGCCCTTGTCGCAGACCGGGCAGTCCAGCGGGTGGTTGATGAGGAGGAGCTCCATCACACCGTGCTGGGCCTTCTCGGCGACCGGCGAGGTGAGGTGGGTCTTCACCACCATTCCGTCGGTGCAGGTGATGGTGCAGGAGGCCATCGGCTTGCGCTGGCCCTCGACCTCGACGATGCACTGGCGGCAGGCGCCGGCCGGGTCGAGGAGGGGGTGGTCGCAGAACCGGGGGATCTCGATGCCGAGCTGCTCGGCGGCCCGGATGACCAGGGTGCCCTTGGGCACGCTGATCTCGGCGCCGTCGATCGTCAGCGAGACGAGATCCTCCGGCGGGACCGCCGCCTCTCCCCCGCCTGAGGGAGCGTTGGTGGTCACAGTCATGCGTTCACCTCCGTGCGGTCGGCCCAGGCCGTCGACTTGGCCGGGTCGAAGGGGCAGCCGCGGCCCGTGATGTGCTGCTCGTACTCCTCGCGGAAGTACTTGAGCGAGGAGAAGATCGGCGAGGCGGCGCCGTCACCGAGGGCGCAGAACGACTTGCCGTTGATGTTGTCGGCGATGTCGTTGAGCTTGTCGAGGTCGGACATGACGCCCTTGCCGGCCTCGATGTCGCGCAGCAACTGCACGAGCCAGTACGTGCCCTCGCGGCACGGGGTGCACTTGCCGCAGGACTCGTGGGCGTAGAACTCGGTCCAGCGGGTGACGGCGCGGACGACGCAGGTCGTCTCGTCGAAGCACTGGAGCGCCTTGGTGCCGAGCATCGAGCCGGCGGCGCCGACGCCCTCGTAGTCGAGGGGGACGTCGAGGTGCTCGTCGGTGAACATCGGCGTGGAGGAGCCGCCCGGCGTCCAGAACTTCAGCCGGTGACCGGGCCGCATGCCGCCGCTCATCTCTAGGAGCTGGCGGAGGGTGATGCCGAGCGGGGCCTCGAACTGGCCGGGACTGGCGACATGGCCGCTGAGCGAGTAGAGCGTGAAGCCCGGGGACTTCTCGCTGCCCATCGACCTGAACCAGTCCTTGCCCTTCTGCAGGATCGCGGGAACCGACGCGATCGACTCCACGTTGTTCACCACAGTGGGGCAGGCGTAGAGGCCCGCGACCGCGGGGAAGGGGGGACGCAGCCGCGGTTGGCCACGGCGGCCTTCGAGCGAGTCGAGCAGTGCGGTCTCCTCACCGCAGATGTACGCCCCGGCCCCGGCGTGCACGGTGATGTCGAGATCGAGGCCGCTGCCCAGGATGTCCTGTCCGAGGTAGCCGGCCGCGTAGGCCTCGCTCACGGCCGAGTGCAACCGCCGCAGGACGGGGACGACTTCACCGCGGAGATAGATGAAGGCGTGCGACGACCTGATGGCGTAGCACGCGATGATCATGCCCTCGATGAGGCTGTGCGGGTTCGCGAAGAGGAGCGGGATGTCCTTGCAGGTGCCCGGCTCCGACTCGTCGGCGTTGACAACCAGATAGTGCGGCTTTCCGTCGCCCTGGGGGATGAACTGCCATTTCATCCCGGTGGGGAAGCCGGCGCCGCCGCGGCCGCGCAGACCGGAGTCCTTGACGTACGCGATCAGGTCGTCCGGCGACATCGCGAGCGCCTTGCGGAGTCCCTCGTAGCCGTCGTGCCTCTTGTAGACGTCCAGCGTCCAGGACTTGTCCTCGTCCCAGAAGGCCGACAGCACGGGTGCGAGCAGCTTCTCGGGGCTGGTGTCTTTCAGTTCGGGTGCCAAGGTCATCACTCCCCCTCCTCGGCGGCGGGCCCGGCCGGGTGGGCCGGGTCGGAGGCCGACGTGTCCTGTGGCGCGTCGTGTGAGCTCAGGTGCTCCGACGGGGACGGCTCGTGGACGTCCCGGTCCTGCGGTGCTCCCTCACGCGGGTGGACCACGCGCGCGGGTGCGGTCTCTCCCCTGGCCAGGCGGAGGCCCACCAGTGACGCGGGTCCGGCGCCGCCGGTCGCCTCGACGGCCCCCGGCCGCTCGTCGGGGAAGCCGGCGAGGATCCGCGCGGTCTCCTTGAAGGTGCACATCGGCGCCCCGCGCGTGGGCTCGACCGGACGGCCCGCGCGCAGGTCGTCGACGAGCCGCTTGGCGGTGTCCGGGGTCTGGTTGTCGAAGAACTCCCAGTTCACCATCACGACCGGCGCGAAGTCGCAGGCCGCGTTGCACTCGATGTGCTCCAGGGTGACCTTGCCGTCCTCGGTGGTCTCTCCGTTGCCGACGCCCAGGTGCTCCTGGAGCTCGGAGAAGATCGCGTCGCCGCCCATCACCGCGCAGAGGGTGTTGGTGCAGACGCCGACCTGGTAGTCACCGGAGGGCCTGCGCCGGTACATGGTGTAGAAGGTGGCCACCGCGGTGACCTCGGCCGTGGTCAGCTCCAGCACGTCCGCGCAGAACTGCATCCCGGTGCGCGTGACGTGCCCCTCCTCCGACTGCACGAGGTGCAGCAACGGCAGGAGCGCCGAGCGGGAGTCCGGGTAGCGGGCGATGATCTCGCGCGCGTCCGCCTCCAGTCGGGCTCGGACGTCGTCCGGGTAGGCGGGGGCGGGCAGTTCGGGCATGCCCAGGCTGACGCCCCGCTCGGAAGAACTGGTGGTCACCGGTCGACGCCTCCCATCACGGGATCGATGGACGCGACAGCGACGATGACGTCGGCGACCTGGCCGCCCTCGCACATCGCCGCCATGGCCTGAAGGTTGGTGAAGGACGGGTCGCGGAAGTGGACCCGGAAGGGGCGGGTGCCGCCGTCGGACACGGCGTGCACACCGAGTTCGCCCTTGGGCGACTCGACGGCCGCGTACGCCTGGCCGGGCGGGACGCGGAAGCCCTCGGTGACCAGCTTGAAGTGGTGGATCAGGGCCTCCATGGAGGTGCCCATGATCTTCTTGATGTGGTCGAGGGAGTTGCCGAGCCCGTCGGGGCCGAGCGCGAGCTGGGCGGGCCAGGCGATCTTCTTGTCGGCGACCATGACCGGGCCGGGCTGGAGCCGGTCCAGGCACTGCTCGACGATCCGAAGCGACTGGCGCATCTCCTCCAGGCGGATCAGGAAGCGCCCGTAGGAGTCGCAGGTGTCGGCGGTCGGGATGTCGAACTCGTAGGTCTCGTAGCCGCAGTAGGGCTGGGCCTTGCGCAGGTCGTGCGGCAGGCCGGTGGAGCGCAGGATCGGGCCGGTGGCGCCGAGGGCCATGCAGCCGGCCAGGTCGAGGTAGCCGACGTCCTGCATACGGGCCTTGAAGATGGGGTTCCCGGTGGCGAGCTTGTCGTACTCCGGGAGGTTCTTCTTCATCTTCTTCACGAACTCGCGGATGTGGTCCACCGCGCCGGGCGGCAGGTCCTGCGCGAGTCCGCCGGGGCGGATGTACGCGTGGTTCATCCTGAGGCCCGTGATGAGCTCGTAGATGTCGAGAATCATTTCACGATCGCGGAATCCGTAGATCATGATCGTGGTGGCGCCGAGTTCCATGCCGCCGGTGGCGATGCACACCAGGTGCGAGGAGAGCCGGTTGAGCTCCATCAGGAGCACCCGGATGATCTCGGCCCGGTCGGGGATCTGGTCCTCGATGCCGAGGAGCTTCTCGACGGCGAGGCAGTAGGCGGTCTCGTTGAAGAAGGACGTCAGGTAGTCCATGCGCGTCACGAACGTGGTGCCCTGCGTCCACGTGCGGAACTCGAGGTTCTTCTCGATGCCGGTGTGGAGGTAGCCGATGCCGCAGCGGGCCTCGGTGACCGTCTCGCCGTCGATCTCCAGGATCAGACGGAGCACTCCGTGGGTGGAGGGGTGCTGGGGGCCCATGTTGAGGACGATGCGCTCGTCGTCGGCACGGGCCGCGGCCTGGACGATCTCGTCCCAGTCGCCGCCGGTGACCGTGTAGACGGTCCCCTCGGTGGTCTCCCGGGGAGAGGCGTGGGAAGTGCTCATGAGTACGACCTCCGCTGGTCCGGAGCCGGGATCTGGGCGCCCTTGTACTCGACGGGGATGCCGCCGAGGGGGTAGTCCTTGCGCTGCGGGTGGCCCTGCCAGTCGTCCGGCATCATGATCCGCGTCAGGGCCGGGTGACCGTCGAAGACGATCCCGAAGAAGTCGTAGGTCTCGCGCTCGTGCCAGTCGTTGGTCGGGTACACGGAGACCAGGGACGGGATGTGCGGGTCCGCGTCCGGGGCGCTGACCTCCAGGCGGATCAGCCGGTTGTGGGTGATCGAGCGCAGGTGGTAGACGGCGTGCAGCTCGCGGCCCTTGTCGTGGAGGTAGTGGACCCCGCTGACGCCGGTGCAGAGCTCGAAGCGCAGGGCCGGGTCGTCGCGCAGGGTCCGGGCGACGCGCAGCAGGTGCTCGCGCTCGATGTGGAAGGTGATCTCGTCGCGGTCGACGACCGTCTTCTCGATGGCGTTGTCCGGGAGCAGCCCCTGCTCCTCCAGGGCGCCCTCCAGCTCGTCGGCGACCTCGTCGAACCAGCCGCCGTAGGGGCGGGCGGCCGGTCCCGGGAGGCGGATCGAGCGGACCAGCCCGCCGTAACCGGTGGTGTCGCCGCCGTTGTCGGCGCCGAACATGCCGCGCTGGACGCGGATCTCCTCACCGCCCTCGCCGCGCTGGCCGGGGAGGTTGGAGCCGCTGAGATCCCTCTCCGGGTTGGCTCCGTTGGTGCCGTTCGCGTCGCTCACCGCAGCAGCCCCTTCATCTCGATCGTGGGCAGGGCCTTGAGCGCCGCCTCCTCCGCCTCGCGGGCGGCCTCCTCGGCGTTCACGCCGAGCTTGGAGGACTGGATCTTCTGGTGGAGCTTGAGAATCGCGTCCATCAGCATCTCCGGCCGTGGCGGGCAGCCGGGCAGATAGATGTCGACCGGGACGATGTGGTCGACGCCCTGCACGATCGCGTAGTTGTTGAACATGCCGCCCGAGGAGGCGCAGACCCCCATGGAGATGACCCACTTGGGGTTCGGCATCTGGTCGTAGACCTGCCGGAGCACCGGCGCCATCTTCTGGCTGACCCGGCCGGCGACGATCATGAGGTCCGCCTGGCGGGGTGAGCCGCGGAAGACCTCCATGCCGAAGCGGGCCAGGTCGTAGCGTCCGGCGCCCGTGGTCATCATCTCGATGGCACAGCAGGCCAGGCCGAAGGTGGCCGGGAAGACGGACGCCTTGCGCACCCAGCCCGCGGCCTGCTCGACGGTGGTCAGCAGGAAGCCGCTCGGCAGTTTTTCTTCGAGTCCCATGAGTTAAAGGCCCCTCAGTCCCATTCCAGGCCGCCGCGCCGCCATACGTACGCGTACGCGACGAAGACGGTGAGCACGAAGAGCAGCATCTCCACGAGCCCGAAAACACCCAGGGCGTCGAAGGTGACGGCCCAGGGGTAGAGGAAGACGATCTCGATGTCGAAGACGATGAAGAGCATCGCCGTCAGGTAGTACTTGATGGGGAAGCGCCCGCCGCCGGCCGGCGTGGGGGTCGGCTCGATCCCGCACTCGTAGGCCTCGAGCTTGGCCCGGTTGTACCGCTTCGGACCGATCAGCGTGGCCATGACCACGGAGAAGATCGCAAAGCCTGCCCCGAGGGCTCCCAGTACGAGGATGGGCGCATAAGCGTTCACCGCTCCTCGCTCCTCTCAGTCGGCACTGACTGCTGGCGATGGCATCGGACTCACACCCGACTCATACGTCCCCTGAACCTCCGTCCGTCCCGACGAAGATCGCGAACATGTGAAGCAGGTCACAAGCCCAACTGACCCGCATCTTATGCCCGCCGGTCTGTGATCTGCGACACGGGGTATTGCACAAGCTTTGTGATCTCCACCACCAGACGAAGGATCATGAAGTCGGATCAGCGGTGATCTTCACACGAGAAGCGTCCGAGTGATCACCAGAGGTGACATTTCCGCTAGTCGGCGCAGGTCGGGAGAGGCGTCTCCATATCAAGAGGCTTCTTCTGCATGCAAATTGGCGCTGGACCGGACTGCTTGATAGTGGACCGCGTTCACACATCAGAGGGAGGTCCGAGGACGGGTGTGGACGCGTGCACACGTTCACGAGCGTCGAACCGCTCCGGACGCAGCCGCCCCTGTAACCGTTGCGTGACCTCCGCCACATGCATGAGAGATCCATAAGAAGGGGGCTTGGCCATCCGGGCCAACCGGTGGTAGCTGCGGGGCAATTCGGACGTAACAGCGAAAGTCCATGATCACGGCCATGATCACGAGAGTCCGCAATGTCCGTTACGGCGTCAATAAAGAGCGGCACGACCGGAATTCGGGCCGTCGATTGAACAACTGTGGCGCAGCCCACGTTTCTTGAAGGTATGGAGGAGCCCCTGATACCAGTTGGTCTCATGTCCCACACCGCTCACATACGCAGCCACCGGAAACCCCGCCGCAGCGCGACGACTTCGATCGCCGTGCGTGCCGGAGTCGCCGGTGGCGTGCTCAGCATGGCAGCGGCGGGCGCGTCGGCCACGGCGTTCGCCGCCGAGTCGACGACGCAGACCCTCGAACTGCCCACCCTCTCGGCCGACCTGGGCAGCCAGGTCGCCGAGTCCGCCGACGCGATGCAGCAGGCGGCCGCCGACTACCAGCTTCAGGCCGAGCGTGACGCGGCCGCGGCGAAGGCCGCGAAGCAGGCCAAGGCGGACCTCGCGGAAGCCAAGAAGAAGGCCGAGGCCAAGAAGAAGGCCGAGGAGGCCCGCAGGGCCGCCGCCGAGGAGGCTGCCTCGCGCAGCTCCGAGCGGACCACGCTGTCCGCCTCCGCGAGCGCCGACGTCTCCACGAGCTCGTCCACCGCCACCGGTTCGGCCGCGGCCGTCATCGCCTTCGTGAAGGCCCAGATCGGCGACGCCTACGTCTCCGGCGGCACCGGCCCCAACTCCTGGGACTGCTCCGGCCTCGTCCAGGCGGCGTTCAGCCAGATCAACATCGACCTGCCGCGCGTCTCGCAGGCCCAGTCGACCGCCGGCACCCAGGTCTCGCTGAGCAACCTCCAGCCGGGCGACATCCTGTACTGGGGCAGCGCGGGCAGCGCGTACCACGTGGGGGTCTACGTCGGCGACGGCATGTTCGTCGGCGCGCAGAACCCCTCGACGGGTGTCGTCGAGAAGCCGCTGTCCTACGACCCGCCGACCGGCGCGGTGCGGGTGCTCTGACACCGGGACAGCACGAACGCACGGAAGGGCCGCAGCCGCTCGGGGGCTGCGGCCCTTCCGTTCTGCCGTGCAGGGGGTTGGATGAGTGTCCGCGGTGCGCGTCCGCGCCGCCCCTACCGGACAGGAGACATCCGCATGCCCAGTGTGTTCGTGCAAGGCAGGCCCACCGACTCGTATCCCCGGCTCGCCCCCGAGGCCCGGCGCGGTCAGGTCCGACGCGTCACCGAGGTCGGCGAGGAGGTGCTGCACAAGCCCTGCCGGGACGTGACCGAGTTCGGACCCGATCTCGCCGCGCTGATCGACGACATGTTCCTGACGATGTACATCGCGGAGGGGGCCGGCCTGGCGGCCAACCAGGTCGGCGTCGATCTGCGGCTCTTCGTGTACGACTGCCCGGACGACGACGGAGTCCGGCATGTCGGACACGTCGTCAACCCGGTGCTGGACCAACTGGACCCGGCCGGCCGCAGGTTGCTCGACGACAGCGAGGGGTGCCTGTCGGTGCCGGGCGCCGTCATGGACGTACCGCGTCCGGACCGGGCCGTGGTCCGGGGGTTCGACCGGGACGGCGAGCCGCTCGTGATCGAGGGGACCGGCTACTTCGCGCGGTGCCTGGAGCACGAGACCGACCATGTGAACGGGCACGTGTATCTGGACCGGCTGTCCCGGCGGGACCGCAAGGAGGCGCTGCGGCAGAGCGCGGACCGGCGGGAGGAGGTGTACGCCCGCCGGGCGGCCAACGTCGCGGCGCTGAGGGCCCCGAGGCGCTGAGCGGCGCTCAGGACGACACCGGGGCGCTGAGCGGCGCTCAGGGCTCGCTCAGCGCCTGAGGGCGTGGACCAGGGCCCACACCGACACCGCGATGAGGATGACGAACACGGTCAGCGCGAGCCCTGCGTCCATGCCTCCACGGTGCTCCGGTGCGGGCCCGTCGTCACGCCTTCGGCGCCACCTTGCTCAGCCCGTTGATGATCCGGTCCATCGCGTCGCCGCCCGTGGGGTCGGTGAGGTTGGCGAGCATCTTGAGGGTGAACTTCATCAGCAGCGGGTGGGTCAGGCCGCGCTGGGCCGCGATCTTCATGACCTTCGGGTTGCCGATGAGCTTCACGAAGGCGCGGCCGAGCGTGTAGTAGCCGCCGTAGGTGTCCTTGAGGACCTGCGGGTAGCGCTGGAGGGCGATCTCGCGCTGGGCGGGCGTCGCGCGGGCGTGGGCCTGGACGATGACGTCGGCGGCGATCTGGCCGGACTCCATGGCGTAGGCGATGCCCTCGCCGTTGAAGGGGTTCACCATGCCGCCGGCGTCGCCGACCAGGAGCAGGCCCTTGGTGTAGTGCGGCTGGCGGTTGAAGGCCATCGGCAGGGCGGCGCCGCGGATCGGGCCGGTCATGTTGTCCGGGGTGTAGCCCCAGTCCTCCGGCATGGAGGCGCACCACGCCTTCAGCACCTCGCGCCAGTCGAGCTCCTTGAAGGAGTCGGAGGTGTTCAGCACGCCGAGGCCGACGTTGGAGGTGCCGTCGCCCATGCCGAAGATCCAGCCGTAGCCGGGCAGCAGCCGGTCCTCGCCGGGGCCGCGGCGGTCCCACAGCTCCAGCCAGGACTCCAGGTAGTCGTCCTCGTGCCGGGGGCTCTCGAAGTACGTCCGTACGGCGACGCCCATCGGGCGGTCCTCGCGGCGGTGCAGGCCCATCGCGAGGGAGAGCCGGGTGGAGTTGCCGTCGGCGGCGACCACGAGGGGCGCGTGGAAGGTGACTTCGCGCTTCTCCTCGCCGAGCTTGGCGTGGACGCCGGTGATGCGGCCGGTGCGGTCGTCGACGATCGGGGCGCCGACGTTGCAGCGCTCGTAGAGCCGGGCCCCGGCCTTCTGGGCCTGGCGGGCGAGCTGCTCGTCGAAGTCGTCGCGCTTGCGGACGAGGCCGTAGTCGGGGAAGGAGGCGAGTTCGGGCCAGTCGAGCTGGAGGCGTACGCCGCCGCCGATGATCCTCAGGCCCTTGTTGCGCAGCCAGCCGGCCTCTTCGGAGATGTCGATGCCCATGGCCACGAGCTGTTTGGTGGCACGGGGCGTGAGGCCGTCACCGCAGACCTTCTCGCGCGGGAACTCGGTCTTCTCCAGGAGGAGCACGTCGAGGCCGGACTTGGCGAGGTGGTACGCGGTCGTGGAGCCGGCCGGCCCCGCGCCGACGACGATGACATCGGCGGTGTTCTCGGACAGGGGCTCGGTCACGGCAGGCTCTCCCCAGGCTCGGAATCAAGTTCGGAATCAACTTCTGAATCCGCGTGCCGACCGGCACTGGACATGGGCAGTCTATTCAGCAGAATTGATCACCCGGCTGAAGGGCTGCCCCCAGTGAACCGAGCTCTGCCCGCAGTACGGCTGCGTGTGCCCACCGACGAGGACGCCGTCGCCTGGCACCGGCTCTTCGACGACCCGGACGTCATGGAGTTCCACGGCGGCAGGCCCGCGGAGCTGTCCGTCTACGAGGAGCTCACCGCGCGGCAGCGCCGGCACGACGCCGAGCGGGGCTTCTGCCTGTGGACCATGGTCGGCGAGGACGGGCAGGTCATCGGCTTCACCGGGGCCCAGCCGTGGCCGCGGGACTGGGGGCCGACGGGCGAGATCGAGATCGGGTGGCGGCTCGGCCGGGCGTACTGGGGCCGGGGATACGCCACGGTGGCCGCGCGGATGACGCTGGAGCGGCTCCGGGCGGCGGGTGTCACGAACGTGGTGGCGATGGTCAGACCCGGCAACGAACGGTCGATCGCGGTCACCAAGCGCCTCGGAATGGAACTCGCGGAGACCTATCCGCACCCTCTCTTCCAGGAAGAGGCGCTCTGCTTCCGGCTCCCCCTCCAGGGGGGTTACCCAGAGTAGCGATCTGCTACAGAAAGACACCCGGCACTTCCGGCCCGCCCCGGGCCGGAGTTACCCTGCCAGTACCGCTGGGGGTGACATCTGTGCGCATAACACCCAAGACGCCCGAAGTGCGCGTACCGCGTCTGGTCGGACTCATGGCCATGGACGCGCGCGAGACGGCCCAAGCGCAGGGCCTGTTCGTCAGCGCGCCGGATCGCAAGGACTTCCACCAGGCCGTCGTGGACTACGTCGTACGCCAGTACCCGCAGGCCGGCGCGGAGGTGCCGCGGGACTCGGTGGTGTACGTGTGGTTCGACCTCGGTCCGGGCGAGGGCGGCGGCGGCATCCGCGAGCCCCGCGTCCCCAGGCCCCCGAGCGGCGGTCTCCAGCGCGAGCTGGACGAGCCGGGCGATCCGTACGTGGTCCGCTGTGTGACGGGACTCTGAGCCGGCGCGCCGCGCCGGTCAGCCCGCCTTGACGCCCCGGTGCAGGGCCACGATCCCGCCCGTGAGGTTCCGCCACGCCACCTTCGACCAGCCCGCCTTCTGCAGGCGCTCCGCGAGGGCCGGCTGGTCGGGCCAGGCGCGGATCGACTCGGCGAGGTAGACGTACGCGTCGGGGTTGGAGGAGACCGCGCGGGCCACCGGCGGCACGGCACGCATCAGGTACTCGGTGTACACCGTGCGGAAGGGCGCCCAGGTCGGGTGGGAGAACTCGCAGATCACGACCCGGCCGCCGGGCCGGGTCACCCGGTACATCTCGCGCAGCGCGGAGTCGGTGTCCTGGACGTTGCGCAGCCCGAAGGAGATGGTGACGGCGTCGAAGGTGTCGTCCTTGAAGGGCAGCCTGGTCGCGTCGCCCGCGGTGAACGGCAGCCAGGAGTGGTTCCGCTTGCCGACCCGGAGCATCCCCAGCGAGAAGTCGCAGGGCACGACGTAGGCGCCGGTGCGGGCGAAGGGCAGCGACGAGGTGGCGGTGCCCGCCGCCAGGTCCAGGATCTTCTGGGCGGGGCGGGCGTCGACGGCCCTGGCGACCTCCTTGCGCCACACCCGGTCCTGGCCCAGCGACAGCACGTCGTTGGTCAGGTCGTACCGTTCCGCCACGTCGTCGAACATCGAGGCGACTTCGTGCGGCTGCTTGTTCAGGGAAGCGCGGGTCACGTCCCCATTCTTGCAGGCCGCCCTCCCGGAAGAAGCTGCGGCTTCTTCTTCCCGGCCACGTCCTCCACCCATCCGCACAGCAGCACGAACACCGCGATCAGGATCCAGCCGACGCCGAACATGAACCACTGGCTCTCCAGCGGCAGCCACTTCTCGAACGCGGGCACGTTCCAGAACTGGTCGATCAGCGGCACCGCGAGGATCAGCGCGATCTCGTGCCACAGGTAGATCGTCACCGCGCGGGAGTTGAAGACCGTCACGATCCGGTCGGTCCGCCGGAAGCGGGTGAGCCAGGCGAAGTCGATCCCGAAGTACGACTTGGCCCACATCAGCAGCGTCACGTACCCGGCGGACCAGAAGGCCTGTGCGAGGGGGATGTCGTCGAGGTCGTACGAGCCCGTCTCGGCCTGGTGGGTGAGGGCGTACCAGCCGCCGAACCCGATCGCGGCGAGCGAGAGCACCACGACGGCGACCGGCTTGAACCGCTCCAGGACCCCGTCCCGGTGAGCGAAGCCCAGGATCCAGCAGAACAGGAAGATCGCGAGGTCGGTCAGCGCGCTGCCGAGGCGGTTGTCCGGCGGCTCCCACAGGAACTGGAACACCACGATCGGGGCCAGGGACGCCAGCAGGACCGGCACCGGGGCCAGCCGGAACACCCTCAGCAGCACCGGGGAGAGCAGGACGAACCACAGGTAGGTGCGCAGGTACCAGAGGATCTCCCAGGCCTGCTCGCCCCAGGCGTTGCCGGGCGGGTCGCCGAGCGGCACGACCCAGAAGACGATCTGCCAGCCCGGCATCCAGTCGTGGACCAGCATCGCGAGGACCACGAAGACGCCCCAGAACCAGAACGGGGGCAGCAGGCGGCGCATCCGGCTGCGGACCACCGTGGCCGCCGGGCGCTCCAGGGACTTCGCCATGAGCGTGCCGGCCAGGCCGAACATGATGCCCATGGAGGGGAAGACCATGCCGGCCCAGGCCCACCCGAACGTGTGATAGCTGACGACCCGGATCAGGGCGACGGCCCGCAGCGTGTCGAAGTAGCGGTCCCGGCCGGGGGGCCGAGACGGAGGCTTCTCCTCCTCCGCCTCGGCGTCGGTGGGAGCAGCGGGGACCGGTGGCTCCGGTTCCGGCTCCACCACCGGCAAGGGGGCTGTCGCGTCCGGCACCGGGTCCGCGCGCTGCCCGTTCTCCACGTACTGCTGCGGATACGGCTGCTGCGGATGCAGTTGTTGCGGGTACGGCTGCTGCGCGTACTCCGGGTACCCGTGCTCGGGCCCGTATCCCTGGTACTGCTGCGGATACCCCTGCGGGTACCCCTGGTGCGGGTACCCCTGCTGCTCCCAGCTCATCAGCCGACCCCCGCCGGGGTACCGACCTCGCCGGTGCGCTTCAGCTTCTGCCAGCGCAGACGGCCGCCGGTGAGCGCGGTGATGCAGGAGTGGATGAGGACGAGGTACATCATCTGCCGGTAGGCGAGCTGCTGGAGCGGCATCATCAGCAGATAGCGGTACTGCTCCTTGTCCAGCTTGAAGGCGTACGCCGCGCACACGAGCTGGACGGCGAGGACCGCGAGCCACGCGTACAGCGCCGCCTGGAAGTCGACGAAGATCATCGAGTAGGCGGTGAACACGTCGATCAGCGGGGCGAAGACCGGCGTGACGATCTGGAAGATCACCACCAGCGGCATGCCGACCCGCCCGAAGCGGCCCGAGGGTCCCCGGTCGGTGAGGGACTTGCGGTGCTTCCACAGCGCCTGCATCGTGCCGTACGACCACCGGTAGCGCTGCGACCAGAGCTGCTTGAGGGAGCCCGGTGCCTCGGTCCACGCGCGGGCGTGCTCCTGGTAGACGACCCGCCAGCCCGCGCGGTGCATCGCGATGGTGATGTCGGTGTCCTCGGCGAGGGTGTCCTCGCTCATGCCGCCTACCTGGAGGACCGCCTCGCGGCGGAACGCGCCGATCGCGCCCGGGATGGTGGGCATGCAGCGCAGCAGGTCGTACATCCGGCGGTCGAGGTTGAAGCCCATCACGTACTCGATGTGCTGCCAGGCCCCGATGACGGTGTTGCGGTTGCCGACCTTGGCGTTGCCGGCGACCGCGCCGACCTCCGGGTCGGCGAAGGGCTGCACGAGCTGCCGTACGGTGTCCGGCTCGAAGACGGTGTCGCCGTCCATCATCACGACGATGTCGTGACTGGCGCTGCGGACACCGTTGTTGAGGGCGGCCGGCTTGCCCGCGTTCTCCTGGCGGATGACCCGGACGTTCGTCATGCCCAGGGCGCGGGCCGCCTCGCGGGCGATCTCGGAGGTGCCGTCCGAGGAGCCGTCGTCGACGACGATGACCTCGATCGTATGGGTGCTCTTCGCCAGCGACTCCAGGGTGTTGGCGATGCACTCCTTCTCGTTGTACGCCGGGACGATCACGGTCACCGGCCGGGTGACCGCGGGCCCCCAGGAGAAGCGGCGTCTGTTGCGTTGCCGGTAGTGGCGGCGGGCGAGGATCAGCATCATCCCGAACCGACCCATGACGGCCACACCCACGACCACGAGTCCGGCCGACAGCGCGGGCACGGTGTACTCGGCGACGGCGACGGCCACGACGAGCGCCTTGCCCTCGTACAGGGTCGTGCCGGTGGCCTCGCGGTGCGCGGCCTGGAGGCGGCCGGTGCCGTTCAGGTCACCGCCCGCGGTGCCGTTCAGGTCGCCGTTCTGGGGCTGTCCGGCCGTGGCGCCGGCCGGCGCGTTCGTCTGCTGTCCGGCCGCGGCGCCCGTGTTCTGCGCCTCGACGACCCCGCTGATGGTGGTGAAGGTGTAGCCCTTCGCCCGCATCTTCTCGATGTACTCCGGCAGCGCCTTGATCGTCTGCTCGCGGTCGCCACCGGCGTCGTGCATCAGCACGGAGGCGCCCGAGGTCCCGGACGGGGTGGCCCACTTGACGATCTTCGAGACGCCCGGCTTCTTCCAGTCGTCGCTGTCGGTGTCGACGAAGACGCTGGTGTAGCCCTCCTCGCCGAGCTTCTTGTAGACGGGCCAACTGTAGTTGTCGATCGCGTCCGTCTCCGAGGAGTACGGCGCCCGGAACAGCGTCGTGGTGATGCCGGCCGCGCCCGCGAGGGCGAGCTGCGTCTGGGTCATCTCGCGCCGGATGCGGGCGTCGCTCTGGTAGGAGAGGTCGACGTGGGTGAAGGTGTGGATGCCCACCTCATTGCCCTGGTCGACCATGTCCTTCACGATCCCCGGGTAGCGCGAGACCATCGAGCCCACCACGAAGAAGGTCGCCGGGACGTCGTACTTCTCCAGGATCTCCAGCACCTGGGGCGTGTACGTCGGGTTGGGGCCGTCGTCGAAGGTGAGCGCGATCGTCTTGTCCGGCACGGAGGTCGTGGTCGCCTGGCCGCCCCGGAAGCTGATGATCGGCCCGCCGTTGATGATCTTGTCGGGGACCTTGCTGGAGCTGGCGCCGTCGCGCACCCGCTGGTCGCCGCCGACCTCGGCGCGCAGATAGCCGTCGAGCAGCATCACGCTGGTCAGACCGAGCAGGAGCAGCAGGGCGAGGATCACCCGCGGTTTCTGCAGCGCCGCGGCCTTGCCCGCCGCCCGCTCGATGCGGGAGGGGGCACGCCGGCGGCCGCGGGAGGGCGTCGTCGTGGTCATGTGGTGGGCCGTTCCGGTCAGTTGGAGGCCGCGGAGGCGGTCGCGGTGGGGGCGGCGCTCGGCGGAGTGCCGGTGGGCAGTGCCGGCGGGGTGCCGATACCGCCCTGCGGCTGGATGCCGCCGGGGCCGGAGTTCGAGGAGTTGCCGGGGCCGCCCGCGAAGGGCAGCAGCGTGGTGCTGGAGACGCCGATGCCCATGAAGGCCAGGCCCAGGACGACGGCGTAGCCGAGGGACAGGACGCCGAGGAGGAGGCCGATCCGGCGCAGCAGCTTGGAGCGGCGTCCGGAGTTGTCAACGAACACGGGCCCCTCGGCGGACCCGTTACTGCCGCGTTTGCGGCGGCGACCGCGCGAGTCGGCGCGGTTTTCGGTGGCAGGCTCGGAATGCATTCCCCAGACATTAGGGAGTCTTTATGTGTCCAGATTTGGCGTTCTTGTGAGGTGCATATGAGAAACCTCTTATGCTGTCTGTTTCCTGAGAGGTTCCCAGAAACCCTGCGCGCCGCTCCGCCGGGTGAGGGGGGCCAAATGCCCGCCTTGCGCGGCCGATTCGCTCCTTACCACCCAACTCGTCCGTGGGTTCGCTGTTCAGGGACTGTCCTCGTGAGCCCCAGCCGGGTGTGAGACATTCGCTCTCCGAAAGTGACCTCACGAGAGCGGGTGCATGCGAAATGCGGAGTTTCCTGAAGCCGATGGCCGGGCTCACTTGTCTGATCGCCCTGGCCACGGCGGGGTGCTCCGCGGAATCGGACGGCACCTCGGACGCGAAGCCGTCGGATCGGGGCGGCACGTCACCGTCGGCCTCGCCGTCCACGTCGTCGGTCACCTCCTACGCGCCCTACGTCAGCGCGACCGAGGCCTCCGACAACGACTCCGCGGGCTCGCCCTCGGTGTACAACCTCGCGTTCGTGATCGCCGACGGCAGCGACTGCACACCGTCCTGGAACGGCACGACCGCCATCGGGGACTCGTCCGTCGCGTCCCGGATCAGCGCGTTGAAGGAGGACGGCGCCGAGGTGCGGGTCTCCTTCGGAGGGGCGTCCGGCAAGGAGCTGGCCGAGACATGCTCCAGCGCCACGGAACTGGCCGCCGCGTACGGCAAGGCGCTGGACGCGGCCGACTCCTCGCTGGCCGACTTCGACGTCGAGGGGGACGCGCTGACCGACTCGGACTCGGTGGACCTGCGCTCCGAGGCGATCGCACTGCTTCAGCGGGAACGGAGCGATCTGCGCGTCTCGTTCACGCTTCCCGTGATGCCGTCCGGGCTCGACGACGACAGCGTCGCCCTGCTGGAGTCCGCGAACAACAACGCGGTCCAGGTGTCGACGGTCAACATCATGACGATGAACTACGGGGAGTCGTACGACGGGGACATGGGGGACTACGCGATCACCTCGGCGAAGGCGACGCAGGCGCAGTTGAAGTCGGTCTTCGGTACGTCCGACGCCACCGCGTGGCGGGCCATGGCGCTCACGTCGATGATCGGGACGAACGACGTGGACGGGGAGACGCTCACGCTGTCCGACGCGGCGCAGGTGCGGGAGTTCGCGGAGTTGAAGGAGGTGGCGTGGGTGTCGATGTGGTCGACGTTCCGGGATCAGCAGTGCGAGTCGGGGGATTCCGATGAGGACGACCCGTTGACCAATTGCAGTGGCGTTTCTCAGTCTGCCGGGGCGTTCGGGGAGGCGCTCTCCGGTTGATTCCCGGGTACCGGCCGGTGGGGGCTTGTCGCGCAGTTCCCCGCGCCCCTGGGGAAACTACCTGCGCCTGTGCAGCAAGCGGCCCCTGATCACCGTAGCCACGCACTCCGGTGCCGCAAAGACCACGAAGGTCGCGTCCGCGCCCGGGAGCAGCGGGATCAGGGGCTCCTCCGTGAAGCCGCGCTCGATCCTCAGGCCCGACCTGTGCACGGCGTCGATCACCGCGGGACGCTGCAAGGGGCCGACGACCGCCACCGTCCCCTGCGCCAGCAACCGCTGCACACCGCGTCTCGCGCTCGCGCCCCACCGGGTGTCCGTCATGGCCAGGGCCGACAGGGCCTCGCCCGTGAGGGGTTGGTCGCCCAGGTCTTCGCGGGGGTCCGGGTGGTAGGACTGCTCCAGCAGCTCACGGCCGTGCGGGTTGAGCAGGCCGGGGGCGAGGCGGCCGCGCCAGCGGCGCACGCGTGCCGTCGGGTGGGCCGCCACCAGGTCGTCGTACGCCTCCACGGCCGCGATCCGACGGCCCTCGACCAGTACCGCCCCGCCGGGCAGCGAGGGCCTCTCCCCGCCCGGGACCACGACGTCGGCCG
Source organism: Streptomyces sp. NPDC107471 (assembly GCF_055582845.1). Lineage (NCBI taxonomy): Bacteria > Bacillati > Actinomycetota > Actinomycetes > Kitasatosporales > Streptomycetaceae > Streptomyces > Streptomyces sp. NPDC107471. The sequence continues at coordinate 902,174 of NZ_JBVJPC010000002.1, forward strand.
TGTGGATCGTCAGCACGGCGGGCCTAGTTGGACGCGAGGATCTTCAGCTCGGGGTGGGCCGTGCCGCCCTCGATCGCCGTCGAGGAGATGTGGGACTGGACGCGCGCGTCGACCGGGTCGTCCGCCGGGTCGTCGTGGACCACCAGGTGCTCGTACGTCGTCGCGCGCTGAGCCGGGACACGGCCCGCCGTGCGGATCATGTCGATCATTTCCTGGAGGTTGGAGCGGTGCTTGGCACCCGCCGCCGAGACGACGTTCTCCTCCAGCATGACCGAGCCGAGGTCGTCCGCGCCGTAGTGCAGCGTCAACTGGCCCGCGTCCTGGCCGGTGGTCAGCCAGGAGCCCTGGATGTGGGCGATGTTGTCCATGAAGAGCCGGGAGATCGCGATCATCCGCAGGTACTCGAAGATCGTGGCCTGGGTGCGGCCCTTCAGGTGGTTGTTCATCGGCTGGTAGAGATACGGGATGAAGGCCCGGAAGCCGCCCGTGCGGTCCTGGACCTCACGGATCATCCGCAGGTGCTCGATGCGCTCGGCGTTGGTCTCGCCGGTGCCCATGAGCATGGTGGAGGTGGACTCCACGCCCAGGTTGTGCGCGGTCTCCATGATCTCCAGCCAGCGCTCGCCGGACTCCTTGAGCGGCGCGATGGCCTTGCGGGGGCGCTCGGGCAGCAGCTCGGCGCCCGCGCCGGCGAACGAGTCGAGACCGGCCGCGTGGATGCGCTGGATCGCCTCCTCCACGCTCACCTCGGAGATCCGGGCCATGTGCTCGACCTCGGACGCGCCCAGCGAGTGGATCACAAGCTGGGGGAACTCCTTCTTGATGGCGGCGAAGTGCTTCTCGTAGTACTCGACGCCGTAGTCCGGGTGGTGGCCGCCCTGGAACATGATCTGGGTGCCGCCGAGTTCGACGGTCTCCGCGCACCGGCGCAGGATGTCGTCCAGGTCGCGGGTCCAGCCCTTGTCCTTCGCGGTGGGCGGGGCGTAGAACGCGCAGAACTTGCACGCCGTGACGCAGACGTTGGTGTGGTTGATGTTCCGCTCGATGATGTACGTCGCGATGTGCTCCGTGCCCGCGTACCGGCGGCGGCGCACGGCGTCCGCCGCCGAGCCCAGCGCGTGCAGCGGGGCGTCGCGGTAGAGGTCGAGCGCCTCCTCCGGAGTGATGCGCCCACCCTCGGCGGCACGGTCGAGGACGGACTGAAGGTCGGCCTTCTCGGTCACCGGGGCGTGCCTTTCGTCAAGGGTTCGGGCGGTCTGGGCCAGCCTACGCCAGCCCTCGGACAAGCCGGATGTCAGGCCGTGTACGCACCGACCAGCAGTCCCGCGTACGCCCCCGCGATCAGGAACGGCCCGAACGGGATCGCCGTCCCGCGCCCCGCCCTGCCCAGCAGGACCAGGACACCGCCGTACAGCGCGCCGAGCAGGAAGCCGGCGAAGGTGCCCAGCAGCACGGTGTCCCAGCCGTACCAGCCGAGGACCGCGCCCGCGCCGAGCGCCAGCTTCACGTCGCCGAAGCCCATGCCGCCGGGGTTGATCCGCCACAGCAGGTAGTAGCCGACGCCCAGGGCGAGGGCGCCGAAGAAGGCGTGCGACCAGGTGCCGGTGTGCTCCGGCACGAAGGAGACCAGCCCGAGCAGCACGAGCGCGGCAGCGGCGAGAGGCAGGGTCAGCGGGTCGGGCAGCCGTCGTACGCGCAGGTCGACGACCGCCAGCAGGACGCCCACGGGGGCGAGCAGCAGCCAGACGGCGATCTCCGGGCGGGTGCCGGTGGCGGCGGCGAGGGCGGCGCAGCCGAGCGCGGTGACGGTGGGCAGGAGCAGGGCCCCGCTGCCGTACGACCGCCGCGTGCCGCAGGTCCGGCACCTCGCCCGGCCGAGCCAGCCCCCCAGGGGGTGTCCGTCGGGACAGGTGTCGCGCCACGGGTGCTCGGGCGGGACGGAGAAGCGGTGGGCGGCGCGGGGCAGCAGAGCGCCCGCGGCCGCTCCCCACAGCGCGGCCACGGCGACGAGCAGCTCCGTCACCGGCCGACCTTCGACATCCGGGCCTCGGGGTATCCCTCCGCCTCGCTCTCCGAGGTGTACTTCAGGTCGTCGCCCACGGTGGTGAGGCGGACCGTGTGGGCGGTGGGGTTGCAGCCGGCGTGGTTGTCCGCGGCGCCGACGGCCGTGGTGACGAGCTCCGTGCCGGTGACCTTCTTCAGGGTGAGGACGTCGGTGCAGACCGCGCCGATCGCGTCGGTCTGCCGGAGGCGGCCCAGCTCCTCGCCGACGCGCACCTTCTTGACGGTGATCCGGAAGGTCCCCATCGGCAGGCTCCCGCCGAGACCCGTGCCCGGGCCCTCCCAGGTGCCGAGGTAACGGGCCGGGACCTCGGACGGGCCGCCCGACGCCTCGCCCGACGCCTCGCCCGACGACGACGGCGAGCCCGGCGGGGAGCCCGACGGGGAGGCGGAGGAGGACGCCGACGGTACGGACGTCGGCGCCGAGGAGTACGCGTCGCTGCCGGGCGGGGAACTCGCCGAGTCGTCGTCGCCGCGCCCGGGCAGCAGGTCGAACACCAGCACCGACCCCACGGTCACGGCCGCCATCGCGCCCGCGACGGCCAGCGCCACGGTGCAACTCAGCCGACGCCCGCGGCCGTTGTCGCTGGACGTGGCGGCCACGGAGACGGAGAGCCTTCCGGGTCCGGACCGCGTGTCCGAGGGCACCACCGTCTCGTGGGGCGCCGCGTCCCGGGGCTCCGGCACGAAGGACCCGGTGGGAGTGCCCGTGGGAGCCGGTGGCACGACCGGATACGCCGGGGGCCCGGTCGCGGGAGCCGGCGGGGCCCCCGGCGACACCAGCGGCATCACCGGCGGCGGCCCGAACGCGCCGACCGGATACGCCGAACCCCCGCCCACCGAAGGACTGCTGAACCCCACCGGCCCCGACGGCTGCTCGCCCACCGCCTCCAGGTTCAACAGCTCCACGGCACTGCGCCCCACCTGCTCCACCAGGGCCCCCGGCAGCCACCCCGCCGCCACCAGCCGGGCCGCGCCCTGCGGAGCCAGCCGGCGGGCCACCTCGCCCGGAGCCGGACGGTCCTGCGCCGACTTGCCCAGGCACTCCTCCACGACGGCCCGCAACTCACCGCTCAGCGAACCGAGTTCCGGCTCCTCGTGGACGACCTTGTAGAGCAGGGAGGCCGAGGAGTCCCCCGGGAAGGGCGGGGCCCCGGTGGCCGCGTACGCCAGGACCGCGCCGAGCGAGAAGACGTCCGCCGCGCCCGACACGCCCTTGCTGAGGATCTGCTCGGGGGACATGTAGCCGGGCGAGCCGATCGAGACCCCCGTCGACGTCAGGGACGCGGTGCCGTCGGTGGCGCGGGCGATGCCGAAGTCGATGAGGAGGGGGCCGTCGACGGTGAGCAGGACGTTGGAGGGCTTCACGTCCCGGTGGACGAGCCCCAGTTCGTGCACGGCGGCGAGCGCCTCGGCCAGCCCGGCGCCCAGGACCCGTACCGAGTGCTCGGGCAGCGGTCCCCCGTCGCTGACCGCCGAGGCCAGGGAGGGACCCGCCGCGAACCCGGTGGCGACCCAGGGCACGGCGGCCTCCGGGTCGGCGTCGAGGACCGGCGCGGTCCAGGCGCCGCCCACTCTGCGCGCCGCGTCCACCTCGCGCCGGAAGCGGGCGCGGAACTCCTCGTCGAGCGCGAAGTGCGGGTGCACGATCTTCACCGCGACCGTGCGGCCCCCCGCACTGCGGCCGAGGTAGACCCGGCCCATGCCACCGGACCCCAGCCGGCCGAGCAGCCGGTAGGGACCCACGACGGTGGGCTCGTCCACTCCCAGCGGCTGCATGCTGCCTCCCCCGTAAGGCCCCAAGGTTCAGATGCAGGTTAGGGCCGAAGCAGTTCCACCTTCACGTCCGCGGGGAAACCCGTGGTGGGTCCGACGCGGCGGGCGAACTCCGTGACCGCGGCCAACTGCGGGTCGCCGAAGCGGAAGTCCAGGGTCGTGAAGTACTTCTCCAGGACCTTCTCGTCGAAGTCCTCCCAGCGGGCGGCCTGTTCGGCGACCTTGCCGACCTCTTCCAGGGAGAGGTTCCGGGAGGCGAGGAAGGCCTCGTGGACCTTGCGGGTGATGACCGGCTCGCGGGCGAGGTAGTCGCGGCGGGCGGCCCAGACCGCGAAGACGAACGGCAGGCCGGTCCACTCCTTCCACAGCGCGCCGAGGTCATGGACCTGGAGGCCGTACTTCGGGCCGTCGAGGAGGTTCGCCCGCAGGGCCGCGTCCCCGATGAGGACGGCGGCCTCCGCCTCCTGCATCATCAGGCTGAGGTCGGGCGGGCAGGTGTAGTAGTCGGGCCGGACGCCGTAGCGGTCGGCGAGGAGGAGCTGGGCGAGACGGACGGAGGTGCGCGAGGTCGACCCGAGGGCCACCCGCGCCCCGTCCAGTTCGTCCAGCGGGACCTGCGAGACGATGACGCAGGACATGACCGGGCCGTCGCAGCCGACGGCGATGTCGGGGAAGGCGACCAGGTCGTCCGCGTTCTTGAGGAACTCGACCAGGGTGATGGGCCCGATGTCGAGATCTCCCTGCACCAGCTTCTCGCTGAGCTTCTCCGGGGTGTCCTTCGTGAGCTCGAAGTCGAGGAGCGTGCCCGTCCTCGCGAGCCCCCAGTACAGGGGCAGGCAGTTCAGGAACTGGATGTGGCCGACGCGCGGCCGGGTGCGAGAATTGTCCACATCGCGACACTAGACCCCTTGGGGTACGCTTCGGACTCCGGCCCCTGGGTCAACGCCTTTGCGATCTTCAAACATCCGGGTGACGTGATCTTGGCCTCTATTGCTTTCGGCTGCCTGCGTGCTAGGCTCGCCGCAAGTTGCAGTTTGGTTTCCCTTGCAGTACAGAGCCTGCGGAGCATGTAACCGCGGGCTCTAGTCGTTTTCAGAAGAATGCAGTTGTGCGGCACTGTTTTCACACTTGCAGGTTCTGGAGCAGGGCAACCCTTTTGGGCCCAAGGAGGGCTTATGGCTACCGGAACCGTGAAGTGGTTCAACGCCGAAAAGGGCTTTGGCTTCATCGCCCAGGAGGGCGGCGGCCCCGACGTCTTCGTCCACTACTCCGCGATCAACGCGAGCGGCTTCCGTTCGCTGGAGGAGAACCAGCAGGTCTCCTTCGACGTGACCCAGGGCCCGAAGGGCCCGCAGGCGGAGAACGTCACCCCCGTCTGAGCGATCCCGTCTCATAGGCGCTCCAGCCTCTGATCCGGACCTGAATGCAGTACCCAAGGAGCCCCGCGCCGCACGGCAGCGGGGCTCCTGCCTTGTCCGCTCCCGCTTTTCACACGTGTTGCATGACGAGCACGAAGGTCGTGCCGGGGTCGAGCGCCTCGTAGGAATGGGCCACGTCTCCGCGGTACGTCATGTAGTCGCCGGGACCCAGCTCGGCCTCCTCGCCGACCGGTCCGGCCTTCACCCGTCCCGAGCTCACGACCAGGTGCTCCACGGTTCCTGGAATGTGCGGCTCCGATTCCCGTACCGCGCCCGGTTCGGCCCGTAGGTGGTAGATGTCCCGGCGCGCCCCGGGCGGGCTGGCCGCGAGCAGGGTGGCCGCGAAGTCGGCCCGCTCCGAGGCCACGGTCGGGCCCTGTCCCGCCCTGACGACCCGTACCGACGACACCGGCGGCTCCACCAGCGTGCTGAACGGCACGCCCAGCGCCACGCCCAGCGCCCACAGCGTCTCCACGCTCGGGTTGCCGCTCGCGGCCTCCAACTGGGACAGCGTGGACTTGGCGATTCCGGCGCGCTTGGCCAGCTCGGAGAGGGAGAGGCCGGCGCGGGTGCGTTCACGGCGGAGCGCGGCGGCGATCCAGTCCAGGGGGCGTTCGGGCATGCTGTTCGCTCCATCGGTACGATCGTTCGCCTTGACGAACATGACTCTTCCCGTCCACTGTAGTGAACATGCGTACGGCAGAGCGAACAGCCTTGGTCCGTGACAGTGCGCTCGTGTGGCTCGCGAGCGGGGTCGTGGGCGTCTCCTTCGGCGCGATCGCCGTGACCGGCGGTCTGCCGGTGTGGGTCCCGGTGGTGATGTCCCTGGTGGTGTACGCGGGCTCCGCGCAGTTCAGTGCGGTGGGCGTGCTGCTGGCCGGGGGCGGTCCGGTCGCCGCGGCGGCCACGGGTCTGTTCCTGAACGCCCGTACGGTCGCCTACGGCCTGGCGGTGGCCGACATCCTCGGCGGGGGCCGCTGGGCGCGGCTGGCCGGGGCGCACCTGGTGACCGACGAGACGGTGGCCTTCGCGCTGGCCCAGCCGGATCCGGCGCGGCGCCGGGCGGCGTTCTGGATCTCCGGACTCGGGCTGTTCGCCGTGTGGAACCTGGGCGTCCTGGCCGGGGCCCTCGCCGGGGGCGCGCTGGGCGACACCGGCACCTACGGGCTGGACGCGGCCTTCCCGGCCGTCCTCGTCGCGCTGGTGCTGCCCGTCCTGCGCGCGGACCCGGCCGTACGGCGTTCCGCGCTGCTCGGCGCCGGACTGGCCCTGGCGGTGACCCCGGCCGTCCCGGCGGGCGTACCGGTGCTGGTGGCACTGGCCGGGCTGGTCCTCCACCGCGGCAGGAGGCCGGCGTGAACGCGACGATCGCCATGATCCTGGCCCTGGCGGTCGGCACGTACGCCTTCCGGCTGGTCGGACCGATGCTGCACGGCCGGGTGGAACTGCCCCCACGGGTCCAGGAGTTGCTGGCCGCGGGCGCCGTGGTCCTCCTGGTGGCCCTGCTGGCGACGGGAGCGCTGACGGAGGGCGGCGGTTTCGCTGGGTGGGCGCGCCCTGCCGGAGTCCTGACAGGGGCCGCACTGGCGTGGCGCAGGGCACCGTTCGTGGTGGTGGTACTGGGCGCAGCCGCGACGACGGCACTTCTACGAGGCCTCGGCCTGCCGTGACCCACCAGGGCCGCGGGGAACTGCGCGACCAGCCCCCGCGCACCCGCACCCACCCACTCAGGAATCACTCCCGTTCAGGCCCCCAAGGAACGGGGGGCGTGGAGGACGGCGAGGGTGTCCTGCCAGGCGGGCTCGCTGAGGAGGGGCCTGAACCGGGTCAGCAGGGCGAGGAGTTCGGGGCCCCATCGCTCGCGGAAGGCGGGGTCCTGGCGGGCGAGGTCGAGTTCGTTGGCGGCGGTGAGCTCGGCGAAGTCCCGGCACCGGAGGGGGTCCGGGGCGTACGTGCGCCCGGTGAACCGGTCCCGGAAGCGGGGCTCCGGCAGGTGCGGGTAGGTCGCCTCGCGGTCGCAGCTCGCGTAGAAGTGCACGATCGCCTCGGCGTCCGGTCCGATGACGGACGCGAGGTCGGTACGCCGGTCGAGCGGGAGCAGGGCGGTCGGGAAGCCGTCGGTGCCGTAGAAGGCGTGGCAGAGGCCGGCGACCCGGAGGTCGGGGCGGGCGTCCCAGAGAGCGAGCCGGACGTGGACGCGTTCGAGGTGGGCGAGGAGGGTGCCGCCGGGATGGTGGACGCGGTCGGCGCCGAGCCGCCGCAACAGGGCGGTGGCTTCTTCCGCAGGGGTCGTCCGCACGGTCACCGAACTCCTCGACGTGCTGCGGTGGTTGGGTCGGCACCCGCTCCTCCCCGGGTGCGGGAGCGGGTTGCCGCCCGGGCCCTGGGGAAATCGTCGTACGCGCACTCGCCCCAGTCAATCCTAAGGATGTGTCGCTGGACCCCAGTGTTAGCTTGGGTGCCATGACCCTCGACGACCTACGGGTGTTCGTGGCCGTGTGCCGGGCGGGCAGCCTCAGCGCGGTGGCCCGGGAGCTGGACTGCACCCAGTCCGCGGTGAGCCAGCACGTGAAGCGGCTGGAGCGGGAGACCGGGGTCGGTCTCCTGGAACGGCAGCCCCGGGGGGTCGTGCCGACGCAGGCGGGGCGGGTGCTGGAGGCCGCCGCCGCGGAGGGGATCGCCGGGCTGGACCTCGCCCTGCGGCGGCTGCGCGAACTGGTCGACGGGGAGAGCGGCTCGGTGCGGGTGGCCACCGGCGCGACGACCGTACGGCACTTCATGTCGGACGCGGTCGTCGCCTTCCGGCAGCGACACCCCCGGGTCAGCCTGGAGTTCCGGACCGAGAGCTCCAGCCGGGCCTGCTTCGACGCGCTGGCCGACAGCAGTCTCGACCTGGCCTGGATCACCCTGGGCCCGCCGGTCCGGGGCGTCGAGCAGCGGCCGGTGATGGAGCTGCCGTGGGTGCTGGCGGTACGGGCCGACGACCCTCTCGCGGAGCGCGCGCACGTGGAGGCGGCCGACCTCTGCGAGCTACGACTGATCCGGCTGCCCCCGAACTCCACCTCCGCCGCCCATCTGGACGCGGCCTGCGCGGAGTTGGGCGTCCGGTTCGCCTTCGACACCAGCGTGGCCGACTGGGACACGGCCCTGCTGCTGGCCGAACTGGGCCTGGGCCGGGCGGTGGTGCCCGCCCTTCCCGGCCTGCCCGTGCCCGGCGACCGGGGCGACCTGCGCCTGGTGCCCCTGCCCGCACTGCGCCCGCTCTCGGTCGGCTGGGCGGTGCGCCGCTGGGACGCGCTGTCGCCGCCGGCCCGGGCGTTCGCGGACACGGTGGCGGACACCTGCCAAAGCTGATCCACGGGCGCGCTGCCCGTCCTCACCCGAGCCCGATCTCGGCCCACACCGTCTTGCCCACGTCCCGCTCCGAGACGCCCCAGGTGCGGGCGAGGAGCGTGACGAGGATCAGCCCCCGGCCGTGCTCACCGTCCTCCTCGCGGCGGAACCGGAGGGCACGGTCCCCCCGCGGGTCGCTCACCTCGATACGGAGCGTGTTCCCCGGGAGCAGGAACAGACGCAGCTCGAAGTCCCGTCCGGGGACCCGGCCGTGGGTCACCGCGTTGGCGGCGAGTTCGGCGACGAGGTGCTGCGCGGTGTCGTTGACCTCGGTGTCATGAGGGTGCCCCCACTCCGCGAGCTGTGCGGCGGTGAGCCTGCGGGCCAGTCGGGCGCCTCGCGGGGTCGCGCTCAGACGCTGGGTCAGTTCGTCGGTGGGGGTGGAAGTTTCGGCGTTCACGTGACTGAGCGTGCTGGGTTGTCTCTACGCTGACCAGGGGCGACTCGGCGACACTGAGTAGCTGTACGGATGCGTGGCGTGTGGTGTACGGGTTGTCGGGCGGGAGGGGTGAAGCGCATGGGTGGGCGGAAGCCGGAGACGCCTGCGGAGGCGGACGGGACGGCGGGGCTCTTCGTCGCGCTGGGCAAGATGGTGCGGCTGCTGCGGGAGCGGAAGGGGCTGACGCAGAAGGAGTTCGGGGAACTGGTGGGGTACGGCCCCGACGCGGTCTCGGCGATGGAGCGGGGCGTACGGACACTCCGGCCGGAGGTCTTGCTGAAGGCGGACGAACTGCTGGACGCGGGGGGCCTGTTGAAGGAGGTCGTCCCCGAGGTCGAGGAGGCGATGACGAAGACACGGACCCGTCATCCGGAGTGGTATCGCAACTACGCCGGGCTGGAGGCGGAGGCGGTGTCGCTCTACGACTACAGCACCATGGGCGTGCTGGGCCTGCTCCAGACGGAGGAGTACGCCCGGGCCGTGTTCACGCAACGGCACCCACCGCTCGACGAGGAGACCATCGACAAGCGTGTCACCGACCGGCTCTCCCGCCAGCAGCTCTTCGAGAAGTGGCCGCCACCGGAATGCAGCTTCGTCCTCGAACAGGCCGTGCTGGAGCGGCCGATCGGCGGTCCGTCGGTGCACGCGGGTCAGCTACGACGGCTGCTGGACCTCGGGCGCATGCGGAACGTCCAGCTTCAGGTGATGCCGACCGCACGGGCAGAACACCCCTGTCTGGACAACTCGTTCACGCTGCTGACCCCGAGGGGCAAGGAGCAGGTTGTGTACATGGAGAGCCAGGGATATCCGCGGCTGATCACTGACCGGGAAGAAGTGCGCATCCTCGCCGCCCGCTATGGGATCATCCGAGCTCAGGCCCTCAACCCGTACGAGTCCCTGGACTTGATCGAGAGGATGCTGGAAGAGCGATGACCATAGAGAAGTTGCACTGGTTCAAGTCGAGCTACAGCAGCGGCGAAGGCGGCCAGTGCCTGGAGGTCGCCGTAGGCCCCGGCACCGTCCACCTCCGCGACTCCAAGCACCCCACCGCCCCTCACCTCACCCTCTCCCCCAGGGCCTGGTCGGCCTTCGTCGCCCGGGCCGCTCAGCGCTCGCGCTCGTAGAGCCCCTCGATCTCGCCCGAGAAGTCCCGCATGACCGCCTCCCGGCGCAGCTTCATCGAGGGGGTCAGATGGCCGGCCGCCTCGGTGAGGTCGGTCGGCAGGACGGCGAAGCGGCGGATGGACTCGGGGCGCGAGACCATCTTGTTCGCCTCGTCCACCGCGCGCTGGAGGACCTGCCGCAACTCCGCGTCGTCGACCAGGAGTTCCGCCGGGACGGGGTGCTTGCCGTTCATCTGGCGCCAGTGGTGGACGCCGTCCATGTCGAGGCTGATCAGGGCCGAGATGTAGGGGCGGCGGTCGCCGAGGACCATGCACTGCGAGATCAGGGGGTGGGAGCGCAGCCAGTTCTCCAGCGGGGCCGGGGCGACGTTCTTGCCGCCGGCCGTGATCAGGATCTCCTTCTTGCGGCCCGTGATCGTCAGATAGCCCTCGTCGTCCAACTGTCCGATGTCACCGGTCGGGAACCAGCCGTCGGCGGAGGCGGGGGCCACCCCCTCGCCGTAGGGGTCCCAGTAGCCGCGGAACACCTGCCCGCCGCTCAGCAGGATCTCGCCGTCCGCCGCGATGCGGACCCGGGTGCCGGGCAGGGGCCAGCCCACCGTGCCCAGGCGGGACTTGAGCGGGGGCGTCACCGTGGCCGCGCCCGTCGACTCGGTCAGGCCGTAGCCCTCGTAGATCTCCATGCCCGCGCCCGCGTAGAAGGCCGCGAGTCGGCGGCCGAGCGGGGAGCCGCCGGAGATGATGTGCCGGATCCGGCCGCCCATGGCGTTGCGGATCCGGCGGAACACCAGCGGGTCGTAGAAGGTGCGGGCCGCCCGCAGGGCCGCCCCCGGGCCGGAGCCGGTGCCCGCGTTGCGGGACTCCGTCGCCTCGCCGTAGCGCACGGCGACATTGGTCGCGCGGTCGAAGACGGCGACCCGGCCGCCGCTCTCCGCCTTGGCGCGGGCGTTGTTGAAGACCTTCTCCAGCATGTAGGGGATCACGAGGAGGAAGGTCGGCTTGAAGCTCGCCAGGTCGGCCAGCAGGTCCTCGGCCTGGAGGCTCGGCGCGTGCCCGAGGCGGACCCGGGCGCGGACGCAGGCGACAGCGACCATGCGGCCGAAGACGTGCGAGATGGGCAGGAAGAGCAGGGTCGCCAGGTCCGCCTCCTCCGACTTCGACTTGAAGACGGGGTAGAGGAGTTCGACCGCGTTGTCGATCTCGGCGAGGAAGTTGCCGTGGCTGAGCACACAGCCCTTGGGGCGGCCGGTGGTGCCGGAGGTGTAGACGACGGTGGCGACCGTGTCCGGGCCCAGCATGCCCCGCCGTACGCCGATCTCCTGTTCCGGGACGGCCCGGCCGAGCTCGGCCAGCCGGTCCACATGGCCCTTCTCCATGACCCACATGTGGCGCAGGTCGGGCAGGCGGCTGAGCTCGGGGCCGAGGGCGGCGGCCTGGGCGGCCGTCTCCGTGACCAGGGCGACCGCGCCGGAGTCCTGGAGGATGAACCGGGTCTGGAAGACGGAGGACGTGGGGTAGATGGGGACCGTCACCAGGCCCGCGGCCCAGGCGGCGAAGTCCAGGAGCGTCCACTCGTACGTCGTACGCGCCATGATCGCGACCCGGTCGCCCGGCATCAGGCCCTCGGAGATCAGGCCCTTGGCCGTCGCCAGCACCTGCTGGGCGAACTCGGCCGCCGTGAGGTCGATCCAGCGGCCGTCCTCGGTGCGGCGGCTCATCACCCGCTGCTCCGGCGCCGCCTCCGCGTTGTCGAACGGCAGGTCGGCCAGCGAGCCGTGGGTCACCGGCGGCACCAGCGGCGGCACCGACACCTCGCGGACCTCACCGTCCAGCCGCACGATCTCTGGTTCCACGAGCACGGGTGCGCCGTCGTAGTCGTGGCCGGACACGTACGAGAGGGACATGGTCAGCTCCTGGGACGTGCAGCTCGGTACCGCTCCGCTGCATGAGGTACGCAGGGGACGTACCGGGGCGTTCACCCGCGAGTGCGCCGGGAAGGGTTACCAGGGGTAGGACGGTGATCCTAAGTGGCTCAAGTGGCGACTCTGTGCGGGTTCGTTGATGGTCCGGAGCCAGGACTGTGCAATGTCGACCGCAAAGTGAGAATTTGTCAGCTATCCGCTCCAGGGCCTAGGGCCGCTCCAGGATCGCCGTCACCCCCTGGCCGCCCGCCGCGCACACCGAGATCAGGCCGCGGCCCGGGCCCTTTCGCTCGGCCAGCAGTTGCGCGAGCGTGGCGACGATCCGCGCCCCGGTCGCCGCGAAGGGGTGCCCGGTGGCGAGCGAGGACCCGGTGACGTTGAGCCGCGCCCGGTCGACGGGGGCCAGGCCCCGCTTCTCCCAGGCGGCGAGGGTCGCCAGGACCTGGGAGGCGAAGGCCTCGTGGATCTCGACCAGGTCGAAGTCCTCGATCCCGAGCCCGGCCCGCTCCAGCATTTGGGGGACGGCGTGGGCGGGGGCCATGAGCAGCCCGTCCTCCCCCTGGGCCACATCCCCTCGCACGAAGTCCACGGCCGCCGTCTCGTACGCCGTGAGGTAGGCCAGCACCTCCAGGCCGCGCGCCTCGGCCCACTCCTGCGACGCCAGCAGCACGACCGCCGCGCCGTCCGTCAGCGGGGTGGAGTTCCCGGCCGTCATGGTCGGTTCGGGGTCCTTGAGGCCGAACACCGGCTTGAGCGCGGCGAGTTTGGCGGCCGTCGAGTCGGGGCGGAGGTTCTGGTCGCGGGCCAGGCCCCGGAAGGGGACCACCAGGTCCTCGAAGAAGCCGCGCTCGTAGGCCGCCGCGAGTCGCTGGTGGCTCGTGGCCGCCAGTTCGTCCTGGGCCTCGCGGCTCACGCCCCACACCCGGGCGGTGACGGCGGCGTGCTCCCCCATCGACAGACCGGTGCGGGGCTCGGCGTTGCGCGGGATGTCGGGCACGAGGTGGGCGGGACGGATGCGGGCGAGCGCCTTGAGGCGGGCGCCGGCCGACTTCGCGCGCCGGGCCTCCAGCAGGATGCGGCGCAGGTCGTCGTTGACACCGAGGGGCGCGTCGCTAGCGGTGTCCGCGCCGCCCGCGATCGCGGACTCGGTCTGGCCGAGGGCGATCTTGTTGGCGGCGGCGATGACGGCCTGGAGTCCGGTCCCGCACGCCTGCTGGATGTCGTAGGCAGGGGTGCGCGGGTCCAGTTTCGAGCCGAGGGCCGTCTCACGGGCGAGGTTGAAGTCCCGGGCGTGCTTGAGGACGGCACCGGCGACGAACTCCCCGACCGCGCCCGGTTCCTGGAGCCCCTCGCGCTCCACGAGGGCGTCGAGGGCGGCGGTGAGCATCTCCTGGTTGGAGGCGGTGGCGTACGGGCCGTCCGAGCGGGCGAAGGGGACACGGGTCCCGGCGACGATCGCCACACGCCGGGCCACCGGCGGCTCCAGGGGGCTCATTTTTCCACCAGCTCCTCACCACGGACATCGGCTTACCTACGGTAACCTTACTCCAGAGTAAGGAATCTGCGACCGACCCGGGAGATGGACATGGCCGACCGCTATCTGAGCTTCACCGGTACCGCGCCGGGTCGGTTCCTCACCCGGCGCCTCGGGCTTCCGCAACCGGCGGCGCTGCGCCGCTGGTCACCGGAGTCCCCCGGGTTCGAGGGCGGGGTGCTGCACCTCACGGCCGGCAAGTCGGAGCTCTCCGGGCCGGAGTTCCCGGCCCCGTCGGACACGCCCGCCGCGGTCCTCCTCGACGCCACCGGGGTGCGGGACGTCGAAGGACTCGCCGAGGTCCACGCGGCCCTGCACCCGGTCGTGCGCTCGGTCGCCGCGAGCGGACGGGTCGTCGTCCTCGGCGCACCGCTCGATCCCGCCGACCACCACCAGGCCGCCGCCCAGCAGGCCCTGGAGGGGTTCACCCGCTCGCTCGGCAAGGAGATCGGGCGGGGCCGCACGGTCAACCTCGTCCGGCTGACCGACGCGTCCGCCGCCGAGTCGACCCTGCGGTTCCTGCTCTCCCCCAAGTCGGCGTACGTCAGCGGCCAGGTGATCGAGGTCGGGCAGCCGCAGGAGGCCGAGTTCGACCGGGACCTGCCGCTCGCCGGGCGGACGGCCCTGGTGACCGGCGGGGCGCGGGGCATCGGCGCGGCGGTCGCCGAGACCCTGGCGAGGGACGGGGCGCGGGTGGTCGTACTGGACGTGCCGGGGGCGGCGGCGGACGCGGAGCGGCTGGCCGGGCGGCTCGGGGGCAGCGCCCTCGCGCTGGACATCACGGCTCCGGACGCGGGCGCGCGGATCGCCGAGGCGCTGCCCGACGGCCTGGACGTGCTCATCCACAACGCGGGCGTCACCCGGGACCGGCGTTTGGTCAACATGCCCGCGGAGCGCTGGAGTTCGGTGCTCGACGTGAACCTGGCGAGCGTGCTGCGCACGACGGACGCGCTGCTGGGGACGGGCACGCTGCGGCGGGGCGCGCGGATCGTCGCCACCGCGTCCATCGCGGGGCTCGCCGGCAATGCCGGGCAGACGAACTACGGCGCGAGCAAGGCCGGTGTCGTCGGACTGGTGCGCTCCCTGGCACCCCGGGCGCTTGCCGAGCACGGGGTCACGGTGAACGCCGTCGCCCCGGGATTCATCGAGACGAAGATGACGGCGGCGATCCCGCTGTTCATCCGGGAGGCGGGCCGCCGCATGAACTCCCTGGGACAGGGCGGACTGCCCGTCGACGTGGCCGAGACGACGGCCTGGCTGGCCCACCCCGCCTCCGGCGCGGTGAACGGCCAGGTCGTGCGGGTGTGCGGCCAGAGCCTGTTGGGGGCGTAGTGGGGACGTACTCCGACGGCACCCGGGCCGAGCAGTCGTACGGCCACCCGCGGACCGTCCTCGACCGGCCCCCCTCCCTCCTCCCGCTCCTCGCGCGGGGCGCCCTGCGCTCCCCCTTCAAGCGGCCCTCGGCCACCGCGGACTTCCCCCGGACCCGCCTCGTGCTGCCCGGGCTGCGCGTGGACCTCGCGCGGCTGGCCGCCTACGAGCGGGTGTGCGGGTTCCCCACCGGGGAGGACGCGCTGCCGGTGACGTACCCGCACGTGCTGGGCTTCCCCCTGGCCATGAGCCTGATGAGCGGACGCGACTTCCCGCTGCCGCTGCTCGGACTGGTGCACACCTCGATCGAGATCACCCGCCACCGGGAGCTCACCGCGTCCGGCACGTACGAACTCACCGTGTACGTCGACGCGTTGGCACCGCACCGACGCGGCACCGAGGTCGCGGTCGTCACCGAGCTCCGGACGGGCGAGGACGTCGTGTGGGAGTCGGTGAGCACCTACCTGGCACGGCACCGCACGTCGGAGGCCGACGCTCAGCGGGACCGGGACCGGAACCGGGACCGGCACCGGGACCAGGGCAGGCACGGGCCGCTGCCCGAGGTCGCCCGGTGGCGGCTGGCCGGGGACATCGGACGGCGTTACGCCGCCGCGTCCGGCGACCGCAACCCGATCCACCTGTACCCGCTCACGGCCCGCCTCTTCGGCTTCAAGAGGGCCATCGCGCACGGCATGTGGACGGCGGCCCGCTGTCTGGCCGCGCACGGCACGCCCCCGGCGGCGCTGGTGCTGGCCGAGTTCCGGGCGCCGGTACTGCTGCCCGGGACGGTGACCTACGCGGCGGACGGAGAGCGCTTCGAACTGTGCGACGGGGAGCGCGTGCACGTCACCGGGGGCGTGTACCCGGTGGGCGGCGACGCCCCGGAGGGCGCCGCTAGCTGACGTGGACGGGGGCGCTCCCGGACGGCGCGTCCTGGAGCGTCCACGGCCGGCCCTCCATGAGGTTGCCGAGTCCGGCCCACGCGAAGTTCATCAGGGTCGCCGCGGACTGCCTCGCCGTCACGCCCGGGGTGGCGTTGGCCCAGGCGGCCAGGGACTCGGCGGCGCCCACGAGCGCCTCGGCGAGCCCGGCGACCTCACGCTCGGGCAGGTCCGGGTCCCGGTGGGCCTCGCGGGCCGCGACCACGATCAGATGGGTCACGAACGCGACGATCTCCTCGCGCATCGCGGTGACCTCGGCGGCGAACGCCTCACCGTGGATACGGGCCTGGAGGTGCAGCACGGACCAGCCGTGCGGGTTCTGCGAGGTGTGGGTGAAGAACGCCAGCAGGCCGTCCCAGAGCTGACGGTCGGCCGCAAGACCGGTCGCCACGCCCGTCCGCACGGCCTCGGTGAGCGCGGCCGCCTCCCGGCGGATGCACGCGGTGAAGAGGTCTTCCTTGGAGTTCAGGTACAGGTAGACCAACGGCTTGGACACACCGGCGAGTTCGGCGATCTCGTCCATCGAGGCGGCCATGTAGCCGCGCCGCCCGAAGGTCTCCACGGCGGCGTCCAGCATCTGCTGCTCCCGCACGGCACGCGGCATGCGCTTGCTCTTCACGACACCCATGCCCAAAGCCTACGGTCACGCGGGCACGGCGGCGGGGGCGTTGGGCTCAGGAGGTCTGCGGAGCCTGTCCCTGGGCGGGGGCGCTCTCGTCGGCGGCCTCGTCCTCCTGGCTGCGGTTCGCCTCCAGGTTGGCCTTCATCCGGTCGACCCGCTGCACGACCTGGACGGAGGCGCGGTCGCGCTCCTTGCGCAGGACCACGAAGCTGATGGGGGCCGAGAGCAGCAGGGAGAGCAGGACGATCCACATGCCGTTGGAGTCGCCGAGGCCGCGCGGGGCGAGGCCGGAGTAGACGAGGCCCCAGACGACCACGAGGCAGCCCACGAAGATCCCGAGGCGCATCAGCGTGTAGCGGAGCATGTCAATCCACTCTTCCGGTTCCTAAAAGGGACACCGTCCAGTGAAGCACGCCGGGCACCCGATCTTCGACGGGGGTCAGCCGAGCGGCAGCAGCATGATCACGTCGTCGCGGTCGTCCCCGGGAGCGACCCGTATGGCGTCGGGTATGCGGCCGACCTCCTTGTAGCCGCAGGAGCCGTAGAAGCGCTCCAAGCCGAGGCCGCCGCGGCAGGTGAGCCGTACCGCCTCGATGCCGTCGAGTCCGCGGGCCGCGTCGGCGGCGGCGGCGAGCAGGTCACGGCCGTAGCCCCGGCCCTGGTGGCGGGGGTGGACCATCACCGTGTAGAGCCACAGCCAGTGGGTCATCAGCCGGTGCGTGTTGAGGGTGAGGAACGCGGTGGCGGCCACCCGGCCGTCCGTGTCGTGTCCGACGAGCAGCCGGGTGCGGCCGTCCGCCATCGCCGCGAAGTGCTTCACCAGCTCGGGACGTATGGTCTCGCGCTCCACGGGCGCGACGAAACCGACGGCACCGCCCGCGTTGCTGACGTCCGTCCAGAGGTCGAGCAGGCCGTCCCGCAGGGCGGGAGTGACGGCCGGGTCGAGAGTAAAGGTAAGGGACACAACAGCATCGTAAGCCTTACGCCAATGCGTGTGGTCCCGCCTCGTAGGCGTCCTCGGGTGCCTTCTCGGCCATACGCCCCGAGTACCCACCCAGGGGCGCGGGGAACTGCGCGACCAGCCCCCACGCACCCGCCGCCGAAATTCAGACCCCGCCGCCTTCTGAGGCATGCGGGCCGAGGACCCACCCCAGGGGCGCGGGGAACTGCGCACAACGCCCGCCCCCGCGCACCCGCGGCCGGAATTCAGACCCGCATCGGCTGAGGAGACTCCCGACGCCCCGCGTCCGGCCCGTCGTACTCCCGGATGATCTCGTACCGGGTGTTCCGCTCCACCGGCCGGAAGCCCGCGTCCCGGATCAGGTCCAGCAGGTCCTCGCGGGTCAGCTTGTTCGGCGTGCCGTAGTTGTCGGCGTCGTGGGTGATCTTGTACTCGACGACCGAGCCGTCCATGTCGTCCGCGCCGTGCTGGAGGGCGAGCTGGGCGGTCTGGACGCCGTGCATGACCCAGAAGACCTTGACGTGCGGGACGTTGTCGAACAGCAGCCTGGAGACCGCGAAGGTCTTCAGGGCCTCCGCGCCCGTCGCCATCCGGGTCCGCGCCTGGAGCCGGTTCCTGACCTTGCCGTCCTTCACGTCCACGAAGTCGTGCTGGTAACGCAGCGGGATGAAGACCTGGAAACCGCCGGTCTCGTCCTGGAGCTCCCGCAGGCGCAGGACGTGGTCCACGCGGTGCCGCGGCTCCTCGATGTGGCCGTACAGCATGGTGCTCGGGGTCTTCAGACCCTTCTCGTGCGCCAGGCGGTGGATCCGGGACCAGTCCTCCCAGTGGGTGCGGTGGTCCACGATGTGCTGCCGGACCTCCCAGTCGAAGATCTCCGCGCCGCCGCCGGTCAGCGACTCCAGACCGGCGTCGATCAGCTCGTCGAGGATCTCGGAGGCCGACAGACCCGAGATCGTCTCGAAGTGGTGGATCTCGGTGGCCGTGAACGCCTTCAGGGACACGCCGGGCAGCGCCGCCTTCAGCTCCCGCAGCGACCGCGGGTAGTAGCGCCACGGCAGGTTCGGGTGCAGGCCGTTGACGATGTGCAGCTCGGTGAGGTTCTCGCCCTCCATCGCCTTGGCGAGCTTCACCGCCTCCTCGATGCGCATCGTGTACGCGTCCTTCTCGCCCGGCTTGCGCTGGAAGGAGCAGTAGGCGCAGGACGCCGTGCACACGTTGGTCATGTTGAGGTGGCGGTTGACGTTGAAGTGGACGACGTCGCCGTTCTTCCGCGTCCGCACCTCGTGCGCGAGTCCGCCCAGCCATGCCAGGTCGTCCGACTCGTACAGCGCGATGCCGTCCTCACGGGTCAGCCGCTCACCGGCCCTGACCTTCTCCTCCAGCTCGCGCTTGAGCCCGACGTCCATGGGGGTCACACCTTTCTCCGACGACTGCGACAACCGTACGTCCCCGCCTCTACGCTTCTTCGGGCAGCTCTCCGACCCGGTTCTCCCACTTCGTGGAGAGCACGATCGTGGTACGGGTCCGGGAGACCCCCTCGGTCCCGGACAGCCGCCGGATGATCTTCTCCAGGCCGTCCACGTCCGGTGCCCGGACCTTCAGCATGTACGAGTCGTCGCCCGCGATGAACCAGCAGTCCTCGATCTCGGTGAGGTCCCGCAGCCGCCGCGCCACGTCCTCGTGGTCCACGGCGTCGGACAGCGAGATGCCGATCAGCGCGGTGACGCCGAGGCCGAGCGAGGCGGCGTCGACGGTGGCGCGATAACCGGTGATGACACCGGCCGCCTCCAGCCGGTTGATGCGGTCGGTGACACTGGGTCCCGACAGACCGACGAGGCGCCCCAGCTCAGCGTAGGAGGCCCGGCCGTTCTCCCTCAGGGCCTGGATGAGCTGCCTGTCCACCGCGTCCATGGGATCGAAGCCTTCCGCTGAAAAGTGCCTGAAGTGATGAGAGGTACTGCCGGTACTGCCACTTGCCTACTGACCCGAGGTTCCGCCGCCCAGCTCGCCCCGCCAGCGCCGGTACAGGTCGTGCCCCACGCCCGCCGCGTCCAGCACCCGCCCGGCGACGAAGTCCACCAGGTCCTGGATGTGGGTGGCGCCCGCGTAGAAGCCCGGCGAGGCCGGCACCACGCTCGCGCCGGCGTCGTCGAGCGCGACGAGATGCCGCAGGGTCTGGCCGTTCAGAGGAGTCTCCCGCACGGCCACGACCAGCGGCCGCCGCTCCTTCAGCGTGACGCTCGCGGCCCGCTGGAGCAGGTCCTTGGAGAGGCCGAGGGCGACTCCGGCGACGCACGCGGTGGAGGCGGGGACGATCAGCATCCCCTTGCTCGGGTACGACCCCGAGGACGGCCCCGCGGCCAGGTCCCCGGCGGCCCAGTACCGCACGGCGTCGGTGTCCACGTCGAAGGCCGGCTTGCCGTCGGCCCCGCGGCACAGCCATTCCCGCAGGTCCTCGCGCCAGTGCGCGTCCCGGAAGGAGATGCCCGTCTCGTCGAGGAGGGTGAGCCGCGAGGCGCGGGAGACCACCAGGTCGACGCTCTCACCGGCGGCGAGCAGCGCACGTAGCACCGACGCGGCATACGGGGTGCCGGAGGCGCCGGACACCCCTACGATCCAAGGCGTACGCCGCGTCTCTCCTGGCTTGACTGGGTTCACACCCCCGAGCCTATCCGGCGTCACCGGGTGGGAACCGGCCAAGGGGGTCGGGGCGTTCCTGTGAGGGGATGGGGGTTGCCATGACGGGCGATGAACTCGAGTGGTCGCGCGGGGACCGGGCGAAGGCCGCGGCCAAGCTGATGGTGGGCTGGGTCGCGCTGCTGTGGTTGCTCGAAGCGGTCGACGTGGCGAGCGGGCACGCTCTGGACGGCCTCGGCATCACGCCCCGCACCCCGTCCGAGCTGGTCGACGTCGTGCCGGCCGCCTTCGTCCACTTCGGCTTCACCCACGTGGCCGCGAACAGCGTCCCGCTGCTGGTGATGGGCTTCCTCGCGGCCCTCGGCGGGCTGCGCCGGTTCGCCGCCGTGTGCGCCCTGATCATCGTGGCCGACGGTCTGGGCGTCTGGCTCGTCGCCCCGGCCCACAGCAACACAGCGGGCGCGTCGGGCCTGATCTTCGGCCTGTTCGGCTACCTGGTGGTGACGGGCTTCGTCGAGCGCAGACCGCTGGGCGTCCTGGTGGGCCTCCTGGTCGCGGCGGTCTGGGGCACCTCGATCCTGATGGGCCTGGCACCGACACAGTCCGGGGTGAGCTGGCAGGGCCACCTGCTGGGCCTGGTGGCGGGAGTGGGAACAGCGTTCGCGTTCAAACGCCGATCGCCCGCGACTCCTTAGGGGCGCGGGGAACTGCGCGAGCGACCCCCACGCGCCGCAGCCCGCGACGAACCTGGGGGCCCGCCGCAGTGCCGCCGCGATCCCGCCTCAGACCGTCAGCCCTCGCACCAGCAGATCCAGCAGCGCGCACACGAACAGGGCGATGCCGATGAAGCCGTTGACGCTGAAGAAGGCCCGGTTGAGGCGGGACAGGTCATGCGGGCGCACGATCGAGTGCTCGTACACGAACGCTCCCGCGACGATCATCAGGCCGACCCAGAAGAACCCACCAGCCTCGGTGGCGACGGCGTACCAGACGAGGAGGGCCGTCGTCAGGGCGTGGCAGACCCGCGCGCCCCGGATCGCCGCCGGGATGCCGAAGCGGGCCGGCACCGACATGACCCCGATCTCCCGGTCCGTCTCCACGTCCTGGCAGGCGTAGATCAGGTCGAACCCGCCGATCCAGATGCCGACCGCGAGACCGAGGATCACCGCGTCCCAGGACCAGGACCCGGTGATGGCGAGCCAGCCGCCGACCGGCCCCATCGCCTGGGCGAGCCCGAGGATGGCCTGCGGGAAGTTCGTGAACCGCTTGCCGTACGGGTAGACCACCATCGGGATCACCGCGACGGGCGCCAGGGCCAGGCACAGCGGGTTCAGCAGCGCCGCCGAGCCGAGGAAGACGACGACCGCGACCAGCGCCCCGGTCCAGGCGTGCTTCACCGACATCGCCCCGGTGACCAGCTCGCGCTGGGCGGTGCGGGGGTTCCGCGCGTCGATCTCCCGGTCGATGATCCGGTTGACCGCCATCGCGAAGGTGCGCAGGCCCACCATGCAGATCGTCACCAGGAGCAGCCGCCCCCAGTGGATGTTCCTGTCCCACTCGTACATCGCGGTCAGCGCGGCGATGTACGCGAAGGGCAGCGCGAAGACCGAGTGCTCGATCATCACGAGGCGCAGGAAGCCCTTCACCTTCCCGGTCGGCTGCGGCGCCGGGCCCGGGCCCACGACCCCGTCGGCGGTGGTCATCATGCGAGGCTCCCGAGGAAGGCGTCGAGGTCGGTCAGGAGAGCGGCGACGGGCAGCGGGCCCGTCTCCACGGTCAGCGGGGTCGCGGTCTCGTCGGGCGGGGTGACGTGCGCGGTGAAGGCGTACGCGTCCGGGCCGGACGGGCTGGCGTCCAGCCGCAGGGCCGCTCCGCCGTCGACGGTGAACGGACCGTCCGCCGCGAGGAGTTCCGCGCGCAGCCGCTCCGCGAAGTCGGCGGGTTCCGCGTCGCGCACGCCGGGCAGCTCGAAGCCGTCGCCGTCGCCGCCGCGCTCGAAGAGGACGGCCCAGGTGTCACCGGCGCCGGCGAGTTCCTCCGGGGTGACGCCCGCCTGCTCGGCGGCCTCCCTGACGCCCGGGTCGGCCGGGTCCAGCGCGGGCCGCACGAGGGCGACGTAGTCGGTGTCGGTGCCGATGAACAGGGCCGGGCCGCCCTCGGCGTCGGGGCTCACAGTCCGTACTCCTTCCACCGGCGGTCGACCTTCGCCGCCGTCTCCGGGTCGGACAGCACCATGTCGGGCCAGCCGCCGTCGCGGGTGTAGCCCTCCTCGGGCCACTTCTTCGTCGCGTCGATGCCCGCCTTGCCGCCCCAGAACTGCTGGTAGGAGGCGTGGTCGAGGTGGTCGACCGGTCCCTCGACGACCGAGAGGTCACGGGAGTAGTCCGTGTTGCCCAGCGCCCGCCAGGCGACCTCGTGCAGATCGTGGACGTCGCAGTCGGCGTCGACGACCACGATCAGCTTGGTCAGCGACATCATGTGTGCCCCCCAGACCGCGTGCATCACCTTCTGCGCGTGCTTGGGGTACTTCTTGTCGATCGAGACGATCGCGCAGTTGTGGAAGCCGCCGGCCTCGGGCAGGTGGTAGTCCACGATGTCCGGGACGATGATCTTCAGCAGCGGCAGGAAGAACCGCTCCGTGGCACGGCCCAGCGGTCCGTCCTCCGTCGGGGGGCGGCCCACGACGATCGACTGGAGCAGCGGCCGCTTCCGCATGGTCACGCAGTCGATCGTCAGCGCCGGGAACGGCTCCTGCGGGGTGTAGAACCCGGTGTGGTCGCCGAAGGGCCCCTCCGGCAGCATCTCGCCGGGCTCCAGCCAGCCCTCGATGACCACTTCCGCCTGCGCCGGGACCTGGAGCGGGACCGTCTTGCAGTCCACCATCTCGATCCGCTTGCCCGCGATGAACCCGGCGAAGAGGTACTCGTCGATGTCACCGGGGAGCGGGGCCGTGGAGGCGTACGTGACGGCCGGCGGGCAGCCGAAGGCGATCGCGACCGGCAGGCGCTCACCACGTCGGGCGGCGACCTGGTAGTGGTTGCGGCTGTCCTTGTGGATCTGCCAGTGCATGCCGATCGTGCGCTTGTCGTGGCGCTGGAGCCGGTACAGACCGAGGTTGCGGATGCCGGTCTCCGGGTCCTTGGTGTGGGTGAGCCCCAGGTTGAAGAAGGACCCGCCGTCCTTGGGCCAGGTGAAGAGCGCGGGAAGCCGGTCGAGGTCCACGTCGTCCCCGGTGAGGACGACCTCCTGCACCGGCGCGTCCTTGATCTTCCTCGGCGGGACGTGGGTCATCGCGCCGAGCTTCCCGAACGCCTCGCGCACCCCCACGAATCCCTGCGGGAGTTCGGGGCGCAGCAGCCCGCCGATCTTGTCGGAGATGTCGCCGTAGGACTTCAGGCCGAGGGCCTTGAGCAGCCGGCGGTCGGTTCCGAAGACGTTCATCGCGAGCGGCATGGCCGACCCGCGGACGTTCTCGAAGAGCAGCGCGGGGCCGCCCGCCTTCTGCACGCGGTCGACGATCTCCCCGACCTCCAGATACGGGTCGACCTCGGCCTTGATCCGCTTGAGGTCTCCCTCGCGTTCCAGTGCCCTGAGCAGGGAGCGAAGATCGTCGTAAGCCATGGGGTCCAGTATCCCCGAGCCGCTACCCTGACCCCGTCAGGGGCCCGTCACAGGCTCCACACACCGTTCCCTGGGGGGCCAACGCACATGTTCCGGCTGCTGATGTACCTGATCCCGCTGGCGCTGACGATCTACGCGTTCATCGACTGCCTCAACACGCCCGAGGACGAGGCGAAGCACCTGCCCAAGATCGCCTGGGTCTTCATCATCCTGCTGTTCTGGATCGTCGGTCCGATCGCCTGGCTCGCCGCGGGCAAGCTGCGCACCCCGCCGGCGAACGGCCGCACCCCCTCCGAGTGGCACCGCAACCACCGCATGGAGTACGTCGCCCCGGACGACAACCCCGAGTTCCTGAACTCCCTCAAGGCCGACAACAAGAAGGACGAGGCCCTGCTGAAGGACTGGGAGGCGGACCTGCGCCGCCGCGAGGAGGAGCTCAAGCGCCGGGAGCAGGGCGAGGACCCGAGGACCAACTGAGCGCACGCCCGCGCCCGCTCAGCCCGCCTTCGCCGGGTCGACGCCGTACAGCGCGGCGGCCGTGACGGCCTGCCGGGCCCGGCAGGTGTGCTGTGCGTCGGCGGGGGCGGCCCACAGGGGGACCAGCCGGGTGGCGGCGGCCGCGGGGTCCATGCGCAGGTAGTGGCAGACGCCGTTGACGCGCAGGGCGACGGCGTAGACCCCGGCGCCGGCCTCCTGGCCGGAGAGGTCGGTCACGGTGTCCGTGGCGGAGACCAGGCGCCGGTCGGTGAGGAACCGGGTGGCGCCGTCGGCCGTGTGGTCGTAGCCGGCGGCCGACATCTCGCGGTAGGAGTTCGCCGTGTCGGGCTGCCGTGCGAGCAGTCCGCCCAACTGGGCCGCCAGACTGCCGGGCCGGCCGTCGGCCCGGGTGACCGGGCAGGGGAAGGCGGTCCGCCGCACGCTGTGGGCGCCGAAGGCGAAGGTGAGGCGGTAGCAGCGGACCGGGTAGGCGTCGGCGTCGACGGTGGTCCCGGTGGGCGGCATCAGCCCGAGCACCACCTCGGCCGTGTGGGAGATCCCCTGGGAGCGGATGCTCAGCACCGCCCCGCCGTGCTCCTCGGTCTGCGCGACGAGCGTGCCCTCGGTGAACTGCCCGCCGTAGGTGCCGCCGCCCGCCGAGTAGAAGCCGGCGGTCAGGTCCTGGCGCAGATCCTGGGCGAGAGCGGCGGCCTGGGCGTCGACGGCCGACGTGTCGGGGCCGGTGAGCCGCTGGTACAGCAGGGTGCCGCCCACTCCCGCCGCCGCGGCGACCAGGGCGGTCGCGGTGACCAGCAGTCCCCGCAAGGCGGTGCGCTTCCTCATGTCTCCCCCAGTCGCAACGGCCCCCGCAGAAAGGGCCGTTGCACTGTAGCCCCGGCGTCCGAACGCCGGCCCGCCGCACCCCCTCAGCCGACCGTGGTCGAGTCCGGGCCGGGTCCGAGGGCGACGGCCGGAACGCGGGGCTCAGGGGTGTCACTCACCGATGTCCTCGTTCCACAGGGCCGGGTTCCTCTCGATGAAGTCGCGCATCATCCGCACGCACTCGGGGTCCTCGACCAGCACGATCTCCACCCCGTGCCGGGCGAGCCAGTCGTGGCCGCCGTGGAAGGTGGTGGCCTCCCCGACGACGACCCGCCCGATCCCGAACTGCCGGACCAGACCGGAGCAGTACCAGCAGGGCGAGAGGGTGGTCACCATCGTCGTGCCGCGGTACGACCGCTGCCGCCCCGCCGCCCGGAAGGCGGCCGTCTCCGCGTGCGTGGCGGGGTCGTCGTCCTGGACGCGCCGGTTGCGGCCGCGCCCGAGGAGGGTGCCGTCGGCACCGTAGAGCGCGGCCCCGATCGGGATGCCGCCCTCGGCGAGCCCGGCGCGGGCCTCCGCGACGGCGGTGGCGAGCCACCGGTGTGCCTGTGCCTGGTCCATGTCTCCCGCTCCCGCTCATCGCGCCCCGGACGGACCGCTCACCGCAGAGTGACAGCATGCGGTCCGTTGAAGGGCGCGTAACACGTGACCGTGGGGGGCGTCCGCAGCACGTCGTCCTCCGCGAACAGTTGCCGCACGGCCTCCTGGGAGACCTCCCCGCTCACCACCGGCGCCACCCGGTCGTAGAACTCCCGCGAACGCTGCGGCAGCGGTGTCCCCGGCTCCCCCTCGTCCTCGCCCCACACGTCCCACAACAGGGTCTCCACCTTGTTGAGCGCGGCGAGGTCGAGGCGGATGTTGCCCGCCACGAACCGCTCCCCGAAGAAGGGTCCCTCCGCCGGCGGATGCAGTCCGAAGGTCTCCTGGTCCGCCCCGCCCTCCCGGATCGCCCGCCAGGCCTCACCGGCGACGAGGAACCGGGACCGGGGGACGTCCATGGGGTCGAAGTCCACGGGCCAGTGCGCGGTGATCTCCGGGTCCGCCAACTGCGCGTCCGCCAGCACCCACCCCCGCCCCTGGTCCCAGTACTCGGTGACCACGTGGTCCCCGTGGAAGCCGGTCGGCCCGAAGTAGTCGGCGAACCCCGACCGCAGCCGGGCCGGGACGCCGGCGTGGCGCAGCAACGAGACGTGCAGCAGGGTGAAGTCACGGCAGGTCCCGACGAACCGGTCGGCCGGCTCGCGCCGCACGGTCAGCGGGGCGTCGTTTCGCGCCACGACGATGCGCAGGATGTCGTCGAGGTAGCGGGACTCCGCGTCGTTGTGGAGGCGGTCCTCCGGGTGGGTGTGGCCGAACAGGCCGCCTTCCAGCCGATGGATCATCAGGTCCCGTGCGACACGGGCCAGTCGGGCGGGGTCGCGCGGCAGCCCGTCGTAGCGGCGGGCGAGGTCGCCGGGGTCGGAGAAGGTGCTCTGCTCGGCGTAGAAGGAGAGGGACACGACGGCCTCCCGGAAGGGTGTCATCGACCACACGTTCGATTGCGGGCCGGTGCGTCTCACCGTGTCAAAATTCGCCGCGAAATGTCCAGGAGGCGGCCGAGCTCACACCGGTGACGGTCCCGGGACGACGCTTTCGTAACCAAACGGACACCACGCGATCTAGTCCGAACCAACTCCCCCTCCCTACCCTGGGGTTGATAAACAGCGCGCATGGGGGGAATGCGGGTGCACAGACGGCTGCACGGGCGCGGAGCGCTGTTCGACACGGACCCGGCGGGGCTCGCGCCCCGGCTCGTGGGGCTGCGGCCGCACCAGCACCGGGCCACCGCGGTGGAGCACCCGCAGGAGATCCCCTTCGTCGTGCTCACCGGCGCGCGCGGAACGGGCAAGAGCGCCCTGCTCGCCGAGTTGCGGGCGGCCTACCAGGGGCACACCCCGGTCGCCCTGGTCGACTGCGAGGCACCCGAGTTCGCGGCGCCGCCCGCGGGCCGGGACGCCGAGGCCTGGTCCCCGGTGTCACAGGCCCTGCTGGTCATCGCCGAGCAGCTCGCCGAACCGGTGACCGGCGCCGGGCGGATCGCCTTCCCCCGGCTGATGTCAGGGCTCGTCGCGGTCGCCGCCGGAGGATGGCGGGACGCCGACTCGGAGCGGATCCGGCGCGAGGTGGAGCGGATCCTGCTGCTCAACGAGAGCGGCTCCTGGATCGCCGGGTTCGCCGGCCGCTGGGCCGGACGCGTCGCCGCCAATGTCACCGCCGCCGCGACCGGCACCGGCCCGCTGCTGTCGTCCGCCATCGAGGCGACCCTGGAGTCCATCTCCGACAGCTTCGTCCACCGCCGTCAGCAGCGCGCCGCCACCTGGTGGCGGGACTACCCCAACGCCGGCCGCAACGCCCGGCGCGGACTCATGCTGCTGTCCGGGCACTTCAGGGCCGGCGGCACCTCCCGCGACCACGCCGAGCGGCATCTGGTCCGGGCCCTGCTCGCCGACCTCACCGACGCCTACACCGGCGTGCTGCCCCGCATGCAGCGCCTGGGCCGCCCCCTCGTCCTCGTCGACAACGCGCAGTCCGCGCCCGGCCCCGGCCTCACCGACCCCGTCCTGCGCGACCGCTCCGAGGGCGTCTCCGACCAGGTCGTCTTCATCGCCGCGCTGCGCGGCACCGGCCGGCCCGCCCTGCGCAACGCCGTACGGCACACCCTCCCCGAGGTCGCCCGGCGCACCGACTGGACGCCCGACCCCGCCTCGCCCTCCTCCCGCGCCCTGCTGGTCTCGCTGCCGCCGCTGACCGCCGACGACACCCTGCACATCGTCGACGAGCACCAGGTGCCGCCCCGACTCCCGCCCGCCGTGCACCGGTTGACCGGCGGCAACCCGCTCGGCATCACCCTGCTCACCGAGTCCGCCGCGCAGAACGGCACCGCCTTCCTCGGCGAACTGCTCACCTCGGACGTACGGCTGAGCGAGGACCACGACGGCAGACCCGCCTACGTCGAACTCCTGGACCGGCTCGTGCCCGCCGACCGGCTGGAGGAGCTGACCGTGCTGGCCGCCGCCCACGACCACGACTCCGCCACCGCCCTGGCCGAGGCCCTCCTGCCCGACGACTTCGGCCCGGCCGACGTACGGGCCCTGCAGACCCGGCTCGTCGAGGAGGGGCTGCCCGAGGTGCCGGGCCGGTTCGTCGGCGACCCCTTCGTGCGGACACTGCTGCTGCTCCGGCTGCACCACCGCGCCCCCGACCACGGGCGCTGGCGCGCGGCCCACGAGACACTGATCGCCCACTACGCGCCCACCGACGCCGACGAGGCCCGCGCCCGCTACCGCCTGCACCACGAACTCGCCCTCGGGGCCACGGAGTCGGCCGTCGCCCACCTGCGCGACACCTTCACCGGGCTCGACACCCGCACCTGGCTGCGCACCCTGCGCTTCGTCGCCTCGGCGCCCTACTTCCACGCGCACGACGCCGAGGGCCACGACTTCGCCGCCCGCGAGGACCGGCGCGCGGCGATCGCGCTCGGCCACACCGACGCCGTCCAGTGCGTGCCGGACGGCGTGGACGCCGTGCTGCACCTGCGGGTACGACGGCTGCTGCACGCCGTGTGGCAGCTCACCGACCCGCTCGCGCTGCCCGACCCGAAGGTCTGCGACCGGCTGCGCTTCGAGCTGGAGCAGCTCTCCAACCTGCGCCCGGCCGGCAACGCGCTGCTGTGGCGGGCGTCCCGGGACTGGCCCGAGGACGCGCTCGCGGGGCGCCCGCTCAGGGTCCCCGACGGCACCGACGACAGCGACGACGGCGAGGGGGAGGCGTGATGGCCGGCCGAGGCTTCGGAACACGGCTGCGGGAGGGCGTGTGGGAGATCCCGCTGCGCCGGTACGTCGCCCTGCTGCTCACCCTGGTGGTGCTGGGCGCCCTGGGCTTCGCCGTCCGCACCCTCGCCCACGACGACCGCTCCTGCGCGGCCGGGGTGGCCCGACCGGAGGGCAGCGACGAGTGCGTGGGCGTCTCGGCGACCGGCTACGACTGGGGGCGGGCCCCGCTGCGGCCGGTCGTCCGGGCGATCGACCGCGAGAACCGGGCCATCAGGGGCCCGTACGTCACCGTGGCCCTCCTGGAGCCCTTCACCGCGACCGACGCCGACAACCTCGGGGACGTGCTGCACGAGCTCCAGGGCGCGTACCTCGCGCAGTACCAGGCCAACCACCGGTCCAACGGGACCGTCCCCGCGATCCGGCTGGTGCTCGCCAACCCCGGTGCCACCGGCGCCCACTGGGAGTACACCGTCGACCGGCTGGCGGGCATGACCGGCGGCACGGACCGGCTGCGGGCGGTCGCCGGGGTCGGGCTGAGCACCGCCGCCAACAAGCGGGCCGTCAGCGCGCTCACCGCCCGCGGCATCGCGGTCATCGGCACCTCCATCACCGCCGACAACCTCGCCAACGGGCAGAACGGCAAGGACCCCTTCCCCGGGCTCGCCCGGGTGGCGCCCACCAACACCGACGAGGCCCGCGCGCTCACCTCCTTCGCCCAGGTCGCCGCCGACAAGGCGGTCCTGGTCCACGAACAGAAGGCGGACGACCCGGACAACGGCGACCCCTACTCGCTGACCCTCCAGCGCTCCTTCGAGAAACTGCTCAAGGGATCGCCGTACGCCCCCTGGTCGTTCAACCCGCCCGACGACCGCAGCCTGGAGGGCAGCACCGCCAACGACTTCGAGCAGATCACCCACCTGGTCTGCGACACGGACGCCGGCACCGACACCGTCCTGTTCGCCGGACGGCACACGCAGTTGCGCCAGTTCATCAACGCGCTCGGCGAACGCGGCTGCCAGAAGCGGAAGTTCACCCTGCTCACCGGCGACGAGGCCTCCTACCTCACCGGCGACAGGGAGCTGGACCGGGACGCCCTCGACCGCAACCTCACCGTCCGCTACACCGCGCTCGCCCACCCGGACGCCTGGCTCCAGGCCCCGCCCGCCACCGGGGGCTCGGCCGCCGACGCGCAACTCCTCATGGACCTGGTGCGCGAGGGCCAGGGCGACAAGGTCGGCCCGATCGGGGACGTCGACCTGGAGGACGGGCAGCTCATCATCGCCTACGACGCGATGCGGCTGACGTACCAGGGCATCCGGTTCGCCAAGGGCACCAAGGACGTCCCCACCCTCGAAGAGGTCCGCAACGAGTGGCGGCTCATCAAGGGCACCCAGCAACGGGTCGACGGCGCGAGCGGCTGGATCTGCCTCGACAACCACGGCAACCCGTACGACAAGGCCGTGCCGATCGTGGAACTGACCCCGCAGGGCACCGCCCGCTTCGTGCGGATCGCCTGGCCGGAGGGGAAGCCGCCGGCGAAGGAGTGCCTGCCGCCCTCATAGGGCGGTGCCGAGGGTCTCCAGCAGCCGCTCGAACCGGGCCCGCCACGCGGACTCGGTCTCCCCGTGACCCTCGTACTCGTGCGTGAAGCGCAGGACCGAGCCGTCGTCCCCGTCCCGCTCCAGATGGAAGCGGACCCGGCCGCCCCGCTCCAGCGTGTACTCGGCGACCCGGTCCACGTCCCACGCGGTGACCTGCCCCTGGCCGAGGCCCGGCAGCGCGACCGCGCCACCGAGCCGGGGTTCGAGCGCCCGCACCCCGGTCCACCAGGCGGCGAGCCCCTCCGCGGTGGCCACCGCCGGCCAGGCCCGCTCCATGGGTGCCGGCAACCGCACCAGGAAGTGCAGGACGCGGGTGCTGCCGTGGGTCTGGCTGCTGCCGTGTTCGACGGAACCGGTCATGCCTCCAGGGTCACCCGGAGCCCCGCCTTCCGCACGTGGTCAGACGCCCGCGTACGAGTGCTTGCCGGAGACGAAGATGTTGACGCCGTAGTAGTTGAACAGCCAGCAGCCGAAGGCGAGCATCGCCAGGTAGGCGGCCTTGCGGCCCTTCCAGCCGGCCGTGGCGCGGGCGTGCAGGTAGCAGGCGTAGGCGACCCAGGTGATGAAGGACCAGGTCTCCTTGGGGTCCCAGCCCCAGTAGCGGCCCCACGCGTCGCCGGCCCAGATCGCGCCCGCGATGATCGTGAACGTCCACAGCGGGAAGACGGCCGCGTTGACGCGGTAGGCGAACTTGTCGAGGCTCGCGGAGGCCGGCAGCCGGTCGAGGACGGAGTTCGCGAACCGGCCGGGGGTGCCACCGCTCGCGATCTTGTTCTCGTAGCTGTCCTTGAAGAGGTACAGGATCGTGGCGACCGCGCCGACGTAGAACACCGCGCCGCAGAAGATCGCGGTGGAGACGTGGATGTACAGCCAGTACGAGTGGAGGGCGGGAACCAACTGGTCGCTGGCGGTGTACAAGACGGTGACGGCGAGACCGAGATCGAGGAGGACCGTGGTGACCAGGAACAGGCCGAGCCAGCGCACGTTCTTCCGCAGGGCCAGCAGCCCCAGGTACACGGCGACCGCCACCGTGGAGAAGGTGATGTTGAACTCGTACATGTTGCCCCAGGGCGCCCGCTCCACCGAGGCCGCGCGAGCGACCACCCCGGCGAGCTCGACGACGAAGGCGAGCACCGTCAGGGAGATGGCGATACGCCCGTAGAGGTCGCCCTGCTCGTCCCCGCCGTGGGCCCCCGGCCCGTCCGGCACGTCCCGCGCCCCGGCCGCCGACCGCACCACGACCTGCGGCCGCTCCAGTACGGCGGTGCTGCCGCCCTGGTTCACGGTGACCGCGGGCGCCTTGGCCCTGGCCTTCGTGTCGGCGGTGAGCGCGGCGGCGGTCCGTCCGACCTTGCTGCGGCTGCCGAAGAGCCATTCGGCGATGTACGCGAAAAAGGCCAGGGTGTAGACGGCCATGGAGGAGTAGATCAGCGTGTTGCTGATGTTGGCGAGGTGCTCGTTGGTGGCGGTGGCCAGCTCGGTTGCGGCGGCGAGAGTCACTTCTCAGCCCCTTCGGAGGGTGCTTCTTGGGGTTCGGGAGTGGATTGCCCGTTGGGCGGCTGCGGGTCCGTGGGGGCTTGTCGCGCAGTTCCCCGCGCCCCGGAGCGGGGTGCCGTACTCGGCGATTGGTCGTACAGCACTCCCGCCAGCTCTCCCAGTTCTTCGGGTACCTTCGCCGACTCGCTGCGGCCGAGGCCGGCCATCTCGACGACCGTCACGCCGTCGTCGCCGCGCACCGCGCGCACCCACACCCGGCGGCGCTGGATGAACAGGGACGCGGCGAGGCCGAAGATCGCGGTGAGAGCGCCGCCGAGGGCCCAGCCACTGGCGGGCTGCTGGACGACCTGGAAGTTCGCCCACTGCTTGGTGCCCTCGTAGGTGACCGAGCCGGCGCCGTTCGGGAGCTGCATGGTCTGGCCGGGCTTCAGGTTCTGCCTGAGCTCCTGGCCCTTGGCATCCTTGAAGTCCTTCACGTGCGACTTGTCGAGCTGGTACACGCTCTGCGGGATGCCCGAGTCGACACCGAGGTCACCGTGGTACGGCGTGAGGTTGAGCACCGGGTTGAGCAGCGCGGGGAAGGTGGAGGCGGTCTCGCTGCCCTTGGTGTAGGTCGGCAGGAAGAAGGCCGAGATGCCGAGCTGCTCGCTGACGCCCTTGGCGTTCCGGTAGCCGTCGAGGACCTTGATCACACCGGTGGAGGTGACGTTGGAGTCCAGCGGCAGCAGCGCGACCGCGTCATGGAAGACGACGTTGCCCTTGCCGTCCCGCACGGTGATGAGGGGGGCGTAACCGTGGGCGGTGAGGTAGACCTTCGCGTCGCCGATCTCCAGCGGCTCGTTGACCTTGACGAGGGTCTTGTGGTCCTTGCCGTAGGCGCCCTCGCTGTAGGTGATGGCGGCCTGGTAGAGGCGCGGGGTGCCCTTGTTGGGTCCGGAGGTCTCGTAGGTGCCGGTGAACTTGTTCAGCCTGAAGCTGAGCGGCACCAGGTCGCCGGTGTCGAAGAGGTTCCCGGACTTGAAGTCGTCGTACTGGGTGAGGGTGTTGGAGAAGCCGTCGCCCTCGACGACCAGCTTGTTGCCCTCGGACTTGAAGAGCTGGCCCCAGGCGAAGGCGGTCAGCATCACGATCAGCGCGATGTGGAAGGCGAGGTTGCCGACCTCGCGGAGGTAGCCCTTCTCACCGGCGACGTTGTCGCCCGCGAGGTGGGCGCGGAAATGCCGCTTCTTCAGCAGGGCGAGCGCGGCATCCCGGACCTGCTCGGGCTCGGCCCCGGTGCGCCAGGTGGTGTAGGCGGGCAGCCGGGTCAGCCGCTTGGGCGCGCCCGGCGGGCGGCTGCGGAGCTGCCCGACGAACTGCCAGGTGCGGGGCACGATGCAGCCGATGAGGGAGACGAACAGCAGGATGTAGATCGCGGAGAACCACACCGAGCTGTAGACGTGGAAGAGGCCGAGCTTGTCGTAGACGTCCCCGAGGGTGGGGTTCTTCTTGACGAAGTCGGCGACCTTCGTGGCGTCGGTCCCGGTCTGCGGGATCAGCGAGCCGGGGATCGCACCGAGCGCCACCAGCAGGAGCAGCAGCAGCGCGACCCGCATGGAGGTGAGCTGGCGCCAGAACCAGCGGGCCCAGCCGATCACCCCGAGCGAGGGCAGGTTCGGCGCGGACTCGACGGGCGCGGTGGAGAGCTGGGAGCCGGCGGCCCCGAGGTCCTGGTCGCCGACGGAGGCGTCGGGGGTGTCGGGTGCGGTCTTGCTCATGGATCAGATCCCCACAGTGAAGCCGGCGGACCAGGACTGGACGTCCTGCACGAGTCGGTCCCACGCGCCGGTCAGCAGCAGCAGTCCGGTCACGATCATCATGGTGCCGCCGATGCGCATGACCCAGACGTAGTGGCGCTTGACCCAGCCGAAGGCGCCGAGCGCCTTGCGGAAGGCGACCGCGGCGAGCACGAAGGGCACCCCGAGGCCGAGGCAGTAGGCGACGGTCAGTATGGCACCGCGGCCCGCGCTGCCCTGCTGGGAGGACAGGGCGATCACCGAGGCGAGGGTCGGGCCGATGCACGGGGTCCAGCCGATGCCGAACAGCGCGCCGAGCAGCGGGGCGCCGACCAGGCCCATGGTGGGCTTGTTGTGGAAGCGGAACTCCCGCTGGGTCATCCAGGGCATCAGGCCCATGAAGAAGACGCCCATGAGGATCATGAGCACGCCCAGCACCTTGGACAGCACGCCCTGGTTCTCCTGGAGCGTCTGGCCGAAGTAGCCGAACAGCGCCCCGCTGGAGACGAACACCGCGGTGAAGCCGAGCACGAACAGGGAGGCGCCCGCGACCATCCGGCCGCGCCGGGCCTCGGCGAGATCGGTGCCGGTGACGCCGGTCACGTACGACAGATAGCCGGGGACCAGCGGCAGGACGCACGGGGAGAAGAAGGAGACGAGGCCGCCGAGGACCGCGATGGGCAGGGCGAGAAGCAGGGCGCCGTTGAGGACGGTGCCGTTGTAGCCCGTCTCGGCGGCGAGCGTGACGACTGCGCTCACGTCACTTCTCCGCCAGGACCGGGTCGATCATCTTGCGCAGCTTGCTCTCACTGAGCGCGGCCAGGGAGCGGGCGGCGATCTTCCCGTCCCGGTCGATGACGAGCGTGGAGGGCACGGCCTGCGGGTTGAGGGTGCCCTTGGCGAAGCGGAGCATCAGCTTGCCCGTCGGGTCGTACAGGCTGGGGAAGGTGATGCCCATGTCCTTCTCGAAGGCGCGGGCGTTCTGAACGCTGGTGTCGCGGGTGTTGACGCCGACGAACTGCACGCCCTTGCCCTTGAGCTCCTTGTGGACCGCTTCCAGGTTGGGTGCCTCGGCCCGGCACGGGGCGCACCAGGAGCCCCACATGTTCAGGACGACGACCTTGCCCTTGTAGTCGGCGACGTCGAGCCGGCCCCCGTCGACGGTCTTGCCGGACAGGTCGGGGGCGGTGCCCCGGTCTCCCTGCTCGGCTGTCGAGATGCCGTCCGCGCCCATGATGAAGTTGGTGTCGCCGCCGCCGCCCGAGGTGCCGCCCGAACTGCAGGCGGACAGGGTCAGCGCCGCTGCTGCGGCACCCGCGGTGAGCAGGGCGGTGCGGACTCGGGAGCGGCTACGGCTGGCGGCACTCATGTGAAAAGTTTCGCATGCCCGTTCCGGGGATCTTGAGCACCCCCCTTGCGGGCGGAAACCCGCATTTCAGGCAGCGTTCGAGGAGGGTGTCGAGGACCCCTTGAGGAACGTCTTCCAGCCACCGGCCGGCTCCTGGCCGACATCGAGCGTGCGGAGCTTGGCGAGCACCTCGGGCTTCTGTACGTCCATCCAGTCGACGAACTGCCGGAAGGAGACCATGCGCACGTCGGCGCCCTTCTCCTTCTCCCGCGCGATGTGCTTGAAGGCCTCCTCGACGGCGTCCATGTAGATGCCGCCGTTCCAGTGCTCGAAGTGGTTGCCGACGAAGAAGGGGGCGCGGTTGGTCTCGTAGGCCCGCCGGAAGCCGGCGATGTAGGCCCCGGCGGACTGCCTGCGCCAGGCCGGGTAGTTGTACGCGGGCGCGTTGGTCGAGTTGACCGACTGGTTGGCGAGCATGTTGTAGTCCATGGACAGGACCTCGAAGCCGCGTCCGGGGAACGGTATCGCCTGGAGCGGCAGGTCCCATATGCCGTTCTTCTTCTCGGGCCAGACCTGGCGGCCGCCGGGCGAGGAGGCGTCGTAGCGCCAGCCGAGCTCGCGGGCGGTGGGCAGCAGCTTGTCCTGGCCCAGCAGGCAGGGGGTGCGGCCGCCGACGAGTTCTTTGTCGTAGTCGAAGGGCAGCGCGGGCAGGTCGGTCCAGCCGGTGTTGGTGCGCCACTCCTTGACGAAAGCTTTCGCCTGCTCGATCTCGCTCTTCCACTGCTGGGGCGTCCAGTTGCCGACGGTGCCGTAGCCGGAGCAGAAGTGGCCGTTGAAGTGGGTGCCGATCTCGTGCCCCTCGAGCCAGGCCCGGCGGATGTTCGTCAGGGTCGCCTTGACGTGCTCGTCGGTGAGGTAGCCGATGTCGGAGGCGCCGCGGGGGTTGTTCGG
Source organism: Streptomyces sp. NPDC107471 (assembly GCF_055582845.1). Lineage (NCBI taxonomy): Bacteria > Bacillati > Actinomycetota > Actinomycetes > Kitasatosporales > Streptomycetaceae > Streptomyces > Streptomyces sp. NPDC107471. Next base: position 938,340 of record NZ_JBVJPC010000002.1, read on the forward strand.
GGGGTCGTAGAGCCGCTTCTTCGACTCGGGCAGCAGATACAGCCCGGAGAGGAAGAAGGTCATGTGCGCCTCGTGCTTCCTGGCGAGGTCGAGGAAGCGCGGGAAGAGGCCGTTGCCGACCTCGCCGGCGCCGTCCCAGGAGAAGACGACGAACTGCGGCGGGGTCTGGCCGGGCTCAAGGGGCACCGGCTTGCCGGGCTGGTGGGGCTGCTTGCCGGTGAAGGAGGTGGAGCCGTCACCGATGGGGCGCGCGGTGACCGGCTTCTTACTGGGCGAGGCGCTGGGGGCCGAGGCGTGGGTCACGCCGTCCGACTTGCTGGGGGTCCCGCACCCCGAGAGCCCCACGGCCGCCGCGGCGCCCGCACCGAGCCCGAGTGCTCCCCTTCGGCTGACAGTGCGCATGCTTCCCCGATTCGTTCACGTTCTCCGGTGGTCACCCAGTCAGAGGACGTGAGGAGGGGGAAGGTTCCGGCGAAATTTGCGGATTCGGTAACAGCAACGCGCCCCTCAGAGGGCGCGGGGAACTGCGCGACCAGCCACGACGGCGCGGCAGTTCCCCACGGCCTTCTTGCTCGGTCTCCCGCGGAGCGCTACGCCCCGAACGCCTTGCTCTTGCCCTTCGCCGGCTTGGCCCCGGCACGGAGATGCACCGGCACCAGATCGATCGCGGGCTCGGAGTACCCCACGGACACGATCCGGTCGCCCTGGTACGTGAAGGACGTCAGGGAGGCGAGCGTGCACTGCCGCTTGCGCGGGTCGTGCCACAGCCGCCGCTTCTCGACGTACGACCGCACGATCCAGATCGGCAACTGATGGCTGACCAGCACGGCCTCGTGGCCGCGCGCCCGGTCCCTGGCCGCGTCCAGCGCGCCCTTCATCCGGACGACCTGGTCGATGTACGGCTCGCCCCAGGACGGCTTGAAGGGGTTGACGAGGTGCTTCCAGTTCTCCGGGTTCTTCAGCGCCCCGTCGCCGACGCCGAAGGTCTTGCCCTGGAAGACGTTCTCCGCCTCGATGAGCCGCTCGTCGGTCGCGAGGTCGAGGCCGTGCGCCTTGGCGATGGGCGTCGCGGTCTCCTGCGCCCGCTCCAGCGGGGAGGCGCAGACATGGGTGACGTCCCGGGAGGCCAGGTGGTCGGCGACCCGGTCGGCCATCTGCCGCCCGAGCTCGGAGAGGTGGTAGCCCTCGAGACGGCCGTAGAGGACCCCGTCGGGGTTGGCGACCTCGCCGTGCCGCATCAAATGGACGACGGTGATGTCGCTGTTGCTGGGGGTGCTCATGCTGCCGTGGCCTCCGCCGCCGCTCGGGCCGCCGCCGGGAGGGCGTCGGCGATGCGCTGAACCGCCTGGTCGTCATGGGCCGTGGAGACGAACCACGACTCGAAGGAGGACGGCGGCAGGTAGACGCCGTTCTCCAGGAGGGAGTGGAAGAACGCGGTGAACCGGAAGGACTCCTGCGCCTTGGCGTCCTCGTAGTCGCGCACCGGCCGGTCGGTGAAGAACACCGAGAACATGTTGGAGGCGGTCTGCACGGTGTGCGCGACGCCCTCCTTGCCGAGCGCCTCGGAGACCAGCGAGCGGATCTGCTCGGAGACCGCGTCGACCTTGGCGTAGGCCGTGTCGTCGAGCAGCCGCAACTGGGCGAGGCCGGCGGCGGTGGCGACCGGGTTCCCGGAGAGGGTGCCGGCCTGGTAGACGGGCCCGGCGGGAGCGAGGTGGGCCATGACGTCGGCGCGGCCCCCGAAGGCGGCGGCCGGGAACCCGCCGCCCATGACCTTGCCGAAGGTCATGAGGTCCGGCTTGACCCCGTCGATGCCGTACCAGCCGCTCCGGCTGGTCCGGAACCCGGTCATGACCTCGTCGGAGATGTAGAGGGCGCCGTTCTGCGCGCAGGCGTCCTTCAGTCCCTGGTTGAAGCCGGGCAGCGGCGGCACGACCCCCATGTTGCCGGGCGAGGCCTCGGTGATCACACAGGCGATCTCGCCGGGGTGGCGGTGGAAGGCCTCGTGGACGGCTTCGAGGTCGTTGTACGGCAGCACGATCGTGTCGCCGGCCTGGGCGCCGGTGACGCCGGGGGTGTCGGGCAGCGCGAAGGTGGCGACGCCGGAACCGGCCGCGGCGAGCAGCGAGTCGACGTGACCGTGGTAACACCCGGCGAACTTGATGACCTTGGTGCGCCGGGTGAAGCCGCGGGCGAGCCGGATCGCCGACATGGTGGCCTCGGTCCCGCTGGAGACGAGCCGCACCTGGTCGACGGGCTCGACCCGGGCCACGATCTCCTCGGCGAGCGCGACCTCGCCCTCACCGGGGGTGCCGAAGGAGGTGCCCTTCGACACCGCCTCCTGGACGGCGGCGATGACCTCGGGGTGCGCGTGCCCGAGGATCATGGGGCCCCAGGAGCACACGAGGTCGACGTACTCCCGTCCGTCGGCGTCGGTCAGGTAGGGCCCGGTGCCGGACACCATGAAGCGGGGGGTGCCGCCCACGGCACGGAAGGCGCGGACCGGGGAGTTCACGCCGCCCGGCGTGACGGCGGACGCGCGGTCGAACAGGGCCTGCGAGACAGGCGCCTCGTATGAATAGGGCAATTCACTCATATCCTGCGACTACTCCGACCTTCTCCGGTTTGTTCGGCTTTCTGGACTCCGTTGCCGGTGACTACCTCAGGGTAGGCCAGCCCTCGAAACCCCCCGGCGCCCCACGATCTGCGAAACTGGATGCAGATACACACAGCTCACGGAGACGACGGCACGGAGCCGTCTGTTCAGGGGCTGCGAAGATCCTGCGGACAGGTGTTTCAACGCACGTTTCGGCGGGCGGCCGTGGGGGAGGTCACTGACACGATGATCGGGTTGCGCGACGGGGGTCGTGCGTCCTAGAAAAGCAGTCGGGTGGAGATATGCATCGCGGTGGCGGACTGGGCGAGGGGACTGATGACCTGGGTCCTCGACGTGCCCGGCGGGGAAGGCACCGGCGCGAGGCGGAGGAAGCGGCCGAGACCCGTCAGGGACGCGGTGCCCCGGGCACCCCGGATGAGTCGGAACGCGACGAGCGACGTATCGAACGTCGTATCGATCCGTTGAGGGCGGGAAGCAGGAATGGTGGTCGGGTGGGGGTGACGTACAAGTACTTCGGCGCGCCCGACGGGGCGACCGCGGCCCGCGTCCCGATCTCGATGCGCCCCGAGGAACTCGGCGGCGACGAGCTCGGCATGAACGGCATGTTCACCAAGATCAAGCCGGAGACCATGGCGGCCATGGTCCTCACCGGCATCGAGGGCGTCCCCCTGCACAAGGTCCCCCCGCTGGAACTGGTCGTCCTGCACCCCGACTACGCGGTGGTCAAGCTCCCCATGACGGTCGTGGACCCGCTGCGCGGCATAGGCGAGGAAGCGGTCGGCGCGGCGGCGTTCATCTGGTCGACGGTCCCGGACCGCGGCGGCCCGCGGGACGCGTTCAACGTCTACCAACTGCTGCACGAATGGCAGGACTTCAGCCACCGCCTGCACGAGGCGGGGCATCAGCCGTACTGCCTGGTGTGGCCGTGAGCAGTGAAGGGGCGGGGTCCTAGGACCCCGCCCCTTTCTTGTTCCCCGGGCCGGCGCGCTCGGGCGGTCCGCGCTCAGGCCGCCTTGCGGCCCTGCTCCCGGTGCGCGCGGATGACGTCCGCGTACCGGTGTCCCGTGCCCTTGATGGTCCGTCGCTGCGTCTCGTAGTCGACGTGGACCAGGCCGAAGCGCTTGTCGTAGCCGTAGGCCCACTCGAAGTTGTCCAGCAGCGACCAGGCGAAGTAGCCGGCCAGCGGGGCGCCCTTGCGGGCGGCGGACGCGCAGGCGGCCAGGTGGTCGATCAGGTACTGCTGGCGTTCCGGGTCGTCGACCGTCCCGTCGGGGCGTACGACGTCGGGGTAGGAGGAGCCGTTCTCGGTGACGTAGATCTTGCGGGCTCCGTACTCGTTCGTGAGGCGGAGCAGCAGGGTCTCGATGCCGCTCGCGTCGATCTCCCAGTCCATGCCGGTGCGGGGGACGCCGGGGCGGGCGACCTGGCGGGCCCGGGGTGCCGGTCCGGCGGGGTCGTCGGCCACGGTGACCGGCATGTAGTAGTTGAGGCCCAGCCAGTCCAGCGGGGTGGCGATCACCGCCAGGTCGCCGTCGCGCTCCGGCAGCTCGACGCCGTAGACCTCGCGCATGTCCGCCGGGAAGCCGCGGCCGTGGACCGGGTCGAGCCACCAGCGGTTGGTGTGGCCGTCCATGCGGCGGGCGGCCTCCAGGTCCTCGGGGCGGTCACTGGCCGCGTGGACGGTGGAGAGGTTGGTGACGAGGCCGACCTGGGCGGACGGGGACGCGGCGCGGATCGCCTGCGCGGCCAGGCCGTGGCCGAGGAGCAGGTGGTAGGAGGCCCGGACGGCGGCCGTGAGGTCGGTCAGACCGGGGGCCATGGTGCCTTCCAGGTGGCCGATCCAGGCCGAGCACAGCGGTTCGTTCAGGGTGGTCCAGTGGTCGACCCGGTCCCCGAGCCGCCCGGCCACGACCGAGGCGTACTCGGCGAAGTGCTCGGCGGTCTCGCGGGCGGGCCAGCCGCCGCGGTCCTGGAGCACCTGGGGCAGGTCCCAGTGGTAGAGGGTGACCGACGGGGTGATGCCGGCGGCCAGCACGGCGTCGATCAACTGGTCGTAGAAGTCGAGGCCCTTGGGGTTGACCGGGCCGTCGCCGCCGGGCATCACGCGCGGCCAGGCGACGGACAGCCGGTAGGCGTTGGTGCCCAGCCGGCGCATGAGGTCGATGTCCTCGCGCCAGCGGTGGTAGTGGTCGCAGGCGACGTCGCCGGTGTCGCCGCCGGCGACCTTGCCGGGGGTGTGCGAGAAGGTGTCCCAGATCGACGGCGAGCGGCCGTCCTCCGACACGGCTCCCTCGATCTGGTAGGCCGCCGTGGCCGTGCCCCACAGGAAGTCGTGCGGGAGTGCGGCGAGGTCGATGCTCACGAAAGTCCTTTCAAGATCGGTCACTTGACGGCGCCCGCCGTCAGCCCGGCGACGAGATAGCGCTGGAGCAGCAGGAACCCGGCGACCACGGGGACGCTGACGACCAGCGAGGCGGCCATGATCTGGTTCCAGTACACGTTGTTGAGCGTGGAGTAGCCCTGGAGTCCGACGGCGAGGGTGCGGGTGGTGTCGTTGGTCATCACCGACGCGAACAGCACCTCGCCCCAGGCCGTCATGAAGGCGTACACGGCGACGGCGACGATCCCGGGGATCGCGGCCGGCACGACGACCCGGAAGAGCGCGCCGAACGGCCCGCAGCCGTCCACCAGCGCGGCCTCGTCCAGGTCGCGCGGCACCGAGTCGAAGTACCCGATCAGCATCCAGATGGAGAAGGGCAGCGAGAAGGTCAGGTACGTCAGGATCAGCCCGCCGCGCGAGCCGAACAGGGCGATGCCGGTGGCGTTGCCGATGTTGACGTAGATCAGGAACAGGGGCAGCAGGAAGAGGATGCCCGGGAACATCTGCGTGGACAGCACGGTGACCGTGAAGACCCGCTTGCCGCGGAACTCGTAGCGGCTGACGGCGTACGCGGCGAACACCGCGATCACCACCGAGCAGACGGTCGCCGCGCCGGCCACCACCAGCGAGTTCACGAAGTAGCGCGCGAGCGGGATGGTGGACCAGATGTCGATGTACGGCCGGATGGTCACCTCGCTCGGCAGCCAGTGGAACTGACCCGTGACGTCCGCGAGCGGCTTCAGCGAGCTGGAGACCATGACGTACACCGGCAGCAGGACGAAGCCGGTGAGCAGGGTGAGGAAGATCCGCCGGGACCAGAAGAACGAACGCGGCGGTGCCATCGGCGAGTTGGTGCTAGCCATGGGCCGGCTTCCTTCCCCGGGAGGTCAGCAGGAGGTACACGCCCGTCACCACGAGCAGGAACAGCAGCAGGAGCACGGACATGGCGGAGCCGGTGCCGAAGTTCCAGGTGACGAAGGACGCCTGGTAGATGTGGACCGAGATCAGGTCCGCGGCCTCCGGAGCCGACTTGCCGAACAGGACGAACGGCGTGTTGAAGTCGTTGAACGTCCACAGGAACAGCACCAGGAGCAGCACCTGGTTGACGGGCCGCAGGGACGGCAGCGTGATCCGGCGGATCTGCTGCCACATCCCGGCGCCGTCCAGGGCCGCCGCCTCGTACAGCTCGCCGGGGATGTTCTGCAGTCCGGCCATGACGATGAGGAAGGCGAACGGCCAGCCCTTCCACACCGACACGGTGAGCAGGGCCCAGAAGCTGTTGTCGCCGATGAGCCAGAAGGACGGCTTGTCGGTGAGGTGGAGCTGGTCGTGCAGGACGTGGTTCACCAGGCCGTTGTCGTGCTGGAACATGAACACCCAGGTGATGACGGCCGCGTAGACCGGCAGGGCGTACGGGATGAGGAACAGCGCCCGCAGCAGGCCCCGGCCGCGGAAGTTGTCCTGCAGGTAGACGGCCGCCGCCGTGCCGATCAGCCAGCACAGGCCGACCGACAGCAGCGTGAAGGCCACGGTGACGAGGAACGAGTGCAGCAGCGCCTCGCCGACCGGGGCGTCGAAGTCCACCGACACCTTGTAGTTGTCGAGGCCGGACCAGGGCGCGGCGCCCCAGTCACGGATGTAGAACTGCGTGAGCTCCTTGAAGCTCATCACGATGCCGATCACCATCGGCACCAGGTGGACCAGGAGTTCGAGGAGCAGGGCCGGCAGCAGGAGCAGGTACGGCAGCCCGATGCGGCGGATCCTTCCGGGGCGGCGGCGGGGACCGGGCTTCGCCGCCCCGGAAGGGGTCTCGCCCACGGCGGCCTCTGCGGGCGCGGTGGTGGTCATCGTGCTCACTTCGTCGGCATCTGCTGCTGGGCCTTCTCCAGCGCCGCCTTCACCGACTCGGTGGTGACCGCGCGTCCGGCGGCCGCGTCGGCGAAGAGGTCCTTGACGGCGGTTCCCACGGCCGTCTCGAACTGCGACTCGTCGGCGACCTGGGGCAGGGCGGCGGCGCTGGTGGCGAGGGTGTCCTTGAGGACCTTGTTGGCGCCCGTGCTGAACGTGGTGTCCTCCTGCACGGTCTTCACCGGCGGGATGGAGCTGTAGGCGGTGTTGAGGATCTTCTGCTCGGCGTCGCTGGTCATGAACTTCACGAACTTCTTGGCGCCGTCGGTGTTGTCGGTGTTCTTGAAGACGGCCAGGTTGATGCCCATGACGGCCGAGTTGACCTGGGTGCCGCCGCCCGGGGTGCCGGACTGCACGGGCACGGGCGCGATGCCGTACTTGTCCTCGCTCATGCCCTGGGACTTGAGGTTGGCGGACGCGGACTGCCACAGCAGCATGGCCTGGTTGCCCTTGGCGAAGTCGCTGACCGACTGGTTCTGGGCGTACTCGGCGTCGCCGGTCGGGATGACCTTGTCCTTGGCCATGAGGTCGACGTACTGCTTGACGGCGGCCACCACGTTGTCGTTGGTGAAGTCGGGCTTGCCGTCGGCGGTGAAGAAGTCGCCGCCGTGCTGCTTGGCGAAGACGAAGACGTGGTGGATGTTCTCGGAGAGGTTCGCGCCCTCGGCGCCGAGCGCGGACTTGCCCTTGGCCTGGATCTTCTTGCCGTCGGCGACCAGTTCGTCCCAGGTGGCCGGGGGCTTGGTGATGCCGGCGTCGGCGAAGATCTCCTTGTTGTAGTAGAGGGCGTAGGACATCGAGTAGAGCGGGACCGCGGCCGGGTCCTGGCCCTGGGCGCCGGTGGAGCCGAGCGCGGAGTCGACGAAGCGGTCCTTGCCGCCGATCGCGGCGAAGTTCTTCGCGTCCCAGGGCAGCAGCGCGCCGGTGGCCTGGAGGGAGGCGCTCCAGGTGTTGCCGATGTTGAGGACGTCCGGGCCCTGCCCGGAGGTGGTCGCGGTGAGGATCCGGTTGAGCAGGTCGGACCAGGGCACGACCTCGACCTTGACCTTGATGCCGGTCTGCTTCTCGAACTTGTCGAGCTCGGGCTGGAGCACCTTCTTGTCGACCTCGATGCTGGCGCCCTGGTTGGACGCCCAGTAGGTCAGGGTCTTCGGCGAGTCGTTGGACCCGCCGCTCGTCGACGAGCCGCCGCCACAGGCGGTCACGAGAGTCATGAGGGAAACGGTGACCGCACCGGCGGCCGCGGCTCGGGTTCTGCGCATGGCTCTGGTGTCCCTTCCAGGGAGAGACCCCCGGTGCGTTCGCTTCTCGAACACCACCCCGGAGTTAATTTATGGCGTGATTTAAGACGCGAAGGAAAGTCGCGTCAAGAGTCGGCGCGAGGGTATCTTGCAGGTCGAGGCGGCGTCGGAAGGGATCCACATGGTGGGGCGGAGCGGGCGGACGGTGCGTGACCTGCGACGGGGCAACCGAACCGCCGTACTGCAACGGTTGTATTTCGACGGCCCCATGAGCCGCTACGAACTGGCTCCGGCCACCGGTCTCAGCGGCGGCTCCATCAGCAACGTGGTCGCCGAACTCGTCGAGGACGGTCTGGTCGAGGAGGCCGGCACCGTCGAGTCCGACGGCGGCCGCCCCCGCACCCTGCTGCGCGTCGCCCCCGCCGGCGGCCACCTGATCGGCGTCGACGTCGGCGAGACCCGCGTGCGCGTCGAGCTCTTCGACCTCACCCTCACCGAACTCGCCCGCACCGAACGGCCCCTGGAGCATCACGGCTACGACGTCGAGGCCGTCGTCGGTCACATCCGCGACGGCATCGCCGAGGTCCTCGCCGACACGGACGTCACCCCGGAACAGCTTCTGGGCGTCGGCATCGGTGTCCCCGGGATCGTGTCCCGCGCGCCGGGCCAGGGCGCGGTGGTGCACGGACAGACGATCGGCTGGGACACCGTCCCGCTGGAGTCCCTGCTGCGTTCGACCTGTGAACTGCCCGACTCGGTCCCGTACTTCATCGACAACGGCGCCCGCACCCTGGGCCAGGCCGAGCTGTGGTTCGGAGCCGGCCGGGGCTCCCGGAACGCGGTGGTCGTCCTGTTCGGCTCGGGCATCGGCGCCTGTCTCGTCACCGAGGAGGTGGAATACGGCCGCGCCCTGGAGTGGGGCCATGTGACCGTCCGGGTCAGGGGGCGCCGCTGCCGCTGCGGCGCGCTGGGCTGCCTGGAGGCGTACGCGGGCGCGGGGGCGCTGGTCGACCGCTGGCGCGAGGCGGGCGGCCACCCGCCGGAGGGCACCGACGAGGAGACCGCGCTCGCCGCGCTGCTCGCCGCCGCCCATCCGGAGGGGGACGCGGAGGCCGACCCGGTGGCCGTCGCCGTCCTGGAGGAGACCGCCGAGTACGTCGGCGCCGGCCTGTCCGACCTGGTCAACCTCTTCCAGCCCGAACGCATCCTCATCGGCGGCTGGGCGGGCCTCCAGCTCGGCCGCCACTTCCTGCCCGCCGTCCGCCGGTACGCCGACGCGTACGCCCTGCGCCACCCCGCCGCACGCGTCTCCATCGACGTCGGCCGGCTCGGCACGGACGCGGTCACGGTCGGCGCGGCGAGCCTCCCCCTGGCCGACTTCTTCGCCCGCGGCGGCCACCGGGCCGTGCGCGGCCGCGAGCGGGAGGGCGTGAAGGGCTGACGGACCGGCCCCGCGAAGCGGTCGACCCCAGGACTCACCGCGGCCGCCCGATGATCGCCGGAAGCCTGGTCGCGAGCAGCGGCGACGGCACCCCGGTCGCCCTCCTGCTGTGCGGCGGCTCGCTGATCACCGCGCTGACGGTGTGCTTCGTCCGCGAGACCAGCCGTACCTCGCTGGGCGCCGGCCCCGCCTTCCGACCGGCCGCCCCCTCTCCGCGCCCCGACGGCCTTGCCCACCCCGCCGACCGCCGGTGACCTCGTACGACCGCCTGCCGCACGGTCGGCGGGCGGTCGTACGCTTGCCCCCGTGGACGACGACATCCTGGACACCGCGGAAGGGCCGCAGCCGCGCCCGCAGTCGCTCATGCTGACCTTCTTCGGCAACCACGTCCTGGAGGAGGGGGACCTGGGCGTCTACTCGGGCAGCATCATCGACGTCCTGGGCCGTGTCGGCGTCGGCGAGCAGGCGGTGCGCTCGACCCTCACCCGCATGGTCAACCGCGGGCTGCTCCAGCGGCAGCGCGAGGGCCGCAAGATGTTCTTCGGTCTGACCCCGCAGGCCACCAGGGTCCTGATCGACGGCCGCATCCGCATCTGGGAGCAGGGCGCCGTCAACGACGACTGGGACGGCTCCTGGACCCTGCTCGGCTTCTCCCTGCCCGACTCCTGGAAGCGCCAGCGCCACGACCTGCGCTCGCGGCTCACCTGGTCCGGGTTCGGCGCCCTGTACAGCGGCCTGTGGATCGCGCCGGGCCACGTGGACGTCGCCGAGGTGGTCACCGACCTCGGGCTCGCGGACCACGTCAAGATCTTCCACGCCCGGGCCGCCGAGGTGACCGACATCGAGCAGATGATCCGCGACACCTGGGACCTGGAGTCCATCGCCGCGCGCTACGTCACCTTCGACAAGCGCTGGAGCGCCCACCTCGGCAACGGCGCCGACGAGGACCCGATCGGCACCCGCCTGCGCCTGGTCAGCGACTGGCTCCGGACCATCCGCACGGACCCGAGGCTCCCGGCCCGCCACCTGCCCCCGGCCTGGCCGGCCCGCACCGCGCAGGAGACCTTCCACCGGGTCGCGGAACAGACCCACCCGGCCCTGGCGGCGGCCCGCACGGCCCTGGAGACGACCCCGCTGCGCAGCCGGTCGGTGTAGAGCGCCCGAAGAAGTGCCTCGCTGTGCGGTAGGGCGGCTGCGGAAGCGTCGTGGCTGTTCGCGCAGTTCCCCGCGCCCCTGGAAAGCCGCACCCCGGCAACCCCTCGCACGGGCCGCCGCAGGCCCCAGGGGCGCGGGGAACTGCGCAAGACGACGCCAGCCCCCACCCCAGGGGCGCGGGGAACTGCGCGAAAAACACCAGCCCCCACCGAATCCGCACCCGAAGCCGAACCCGAAAGCCACCCCCCTACCCCCCACCCCCCACCGTGAACCCGATCACCGTCCCGCCCCCGTCCCGCGGATACGCGAACGGCGCTCCCCCGTGCGACAGCGCCACTTCGCGCACGATTGACAGGCCCAGCCCCGACCCCGGCAGCGAGCGGGCGTCCGCCGCCCGGTAGAACCGGTCGAAGACCCGCACGAGATCGGCGTTCGCGATCCCGGGGCCCCGGTCCAGCACCTCCACCCGCACGGGCCCGGACGGCGTGAACCCCGACACCGAGATCTCGATCGGACCGGTACCGTCCCGGTCGAACTTCGCCGCGTTCTCGACCAGGTTCGACAGGGCCCGCTGGAGCATCCCCGGCCGCCCGTCCGTCACCGTCGACCCGCTCGCGTGCACCAGAACCTGGCGTCCGGTCCGCCGCCGGGCCAGCCCCGCCACGTCCTCGGCGACATCGGCGAGATCCACCCGCTGCGGCGGCTCGTTGTCCGACTGCCCCGCCGCGAGGTCGACCAGTTCGTTGACCAGGTCGGTCAACTCCCGTGCCTCCTGCGTGAGATCGGCGACCAGGTCCTCGCGCGTGGCGGGCGGCAGCTCGTCGATCCGCCGCAGCAGCGAGATGTTCGTGCGCAACGACGTGAGCGGCGTCCGCAGCTCGTGCCCCGCGTCCTGCACCAGCCGCCGCTGGTCCTCCTCCGACTGCGCGAGCCGCCCCAGCATCCGGTCGAAGGCCCGGCCCAGCCGCCCCACCTCGTCGTAACCGGTGACCGGCACCTCGATCCCGAGCCGCCGGGTCCGCGCCACGTCCTCCGCGGCCGACGTGAGGATCACCAGCCGCCGGGTGATCCGCCGGGCCAGCCACCACCCGAAGAGCCCGGCACCCACCACGACCGCCGCCATGAGCAGGAACGTCCGCTGCTGGAGCGCCCGCAGCAGGTCCTCGGTGTCACTGAACTCCTGGGCCACCTGCACCGCGCCCCGCCCGTCCCCCAGCGAGACGGTGGCGATCCGGTACACGTCACTGCCGACCGAGACCTCCTTGTGCAGGACCATCCGCCCGGCCGTGTCCGCGGCCGCGATCCGCCGGTCCCCGGCCACCACCGGCAGCCCGGGCCGCCCGGGGTCGGCGACCGCCCCGGTGGGCCCCAGCACCTGCACGTCCGTACGGGCGGGCCGCACCAGGTCATGGCCCGGCGCCGAGGACGAGAAGTCATCCGGCGCCATCCGGTGCTGGCTCACCTCGTCCCGCAGATCCTGCACGACCTGGTCGAACACGGACTCCTGGTCGACCCGCACCAGCCGGGCGGCGGCACTGTAGGACAGCACCCCGACGAGCACGGTCACCACGGCCGTCACCGCGGCGAAGGACACCACGAACGTGGTCCGCAGGGACAGCAGCCGGGGCCGCGGCCGGGCCCACAGCCGGGCCAGCCGCCCCACTCAGTCCTCCCGGAGCACGTAACCCACCCCACGCACCGTGTGGATGAGCTGCGGCGCGCCGGGCTCGTCGAGCTTGCGGCGCAGGTAGCCGACGTAGACGGCGAGGTTCTTGGAGCCGGGCCCGAAGTCGTAGCCCCAGATGCGGTCGTAGATGGTCGAGTGGTCCAGCACGATGCCCGCGTTCCGCACGAGCAGCTCCAGCAGCTCGAACTCGGTGCGGGTCAGCTCCAGCTCGCGCGCGCCCCGCCAGGCCCGCCGCGCCTGGATGTCCATCCGCAGCCCGGCCGCCTCGATCCGCCCCCCGGGCAGCTCCGGCGCGACGGGCCGGGGTGCGGCGCCGACCGGGGCCATCCCGTCGGGGCTGGTCCGCCGCAGCAGGGCCCGCAGCCGGGCGAAGACCTCCTCGACGTCGAAGGGCTTGACCACGTAGTCGTCGGCGCCCGCGTCCAGGCCGGCGATCCGGTCCTGGGTCTCCACGAGCGCCGTCAGCATGAGGATCGGCGTGCGGTCGCCCTCGGCGCGCAGCACTCGGCAGACCTGGAGCCCGTCGATCCCGGGCATCATCACGTCGAGGACGAGCACGTCCGGCGGCGTCCGGTGGGCCTGCGCCAGCGCCTCGACCCCGTCGGCGACCGCGGTGACCTGGTAGCCCTCCAGGATCAGGGCGCGCTCCAGGGCGTGACGGATGGCACGGTCGTCTTCGGCGAGCAGCACATTTTGGGGCACACCCTCAGTGTGCCGTGCCCGCCGAGTCGTACGACGTGATGAGCTGCTCACCGCGTGCCCTTCTTACTGGCCTCTCACCCCGTGGGGCGCAACGCGGCGAGCTGCTCCTCGAAGGGCACCACCGCCGAGAACGTGTCGGCCGCGGTGGCGTGCGGCGCGCGCCCGGCCGACAGTCCGGCCATCAGCGCGGCCAGTTGTCCCGCCGCGCGTTCGACGCGTCCGTCCAGCCCCTCGGCGCCCCAGTCCTCCGAGGCGGCGTACACGCCGGTCGGCACCACGACGGCCTTCAGGTAGGCGAACAGCGGCCGCAGCGCGTGCTCCAGCACCAGCGAGTGCCGGGCCGTGCCGCCGGTCGCCGCGATCAGCACCGGCTTGCCCTCCAGCGCGTCCGGCTCGAGCACGTCGAAGAACGACTTGAACAGTCCGCTGTACGACGCCGAGAACACCGGCGTGACGACGATCAGTCCGTCGGCCGCGGCCACCGCCTCCTGCGCGGCGGCCAGGGCCCGTCCCGGGAAGCCGTTGGTGAAGTTCTGCGCGATCTCCACGGCCAGTTCCCGCAACTCCACGACCTGGAGGTCCACCGCGGCCGTCCGCTCCACGGCGGCGGCCAGCCGGTCGCCCAGCAGCCGGGTGGACGACGGGACGCTCAGTCCCGCGGAGACGACGACGAGCTTCATGCGACGACCTCCTTGTTCCGTTCCGCGGCCAGCAGGGACGCGTGGGTGGGAGCCTCCGGCACGTCGGCCGGGCGGCCGACGGCGAACTCCTTGCGCAGCACCGGCACGACCTCCTCGCCGAGCAGGTCTATCTGCTCCAGGACGGTCTTCAGGGGCAGTCCGGCGTGGTCCAGGAGGAAGAGCTGGCGCTGGTAGTCACCGGCGTACTCGCGGAACTTCAGCGTCTTCTCGATGACCTGCTCCGGGGAGCCGACGGTCAGCGGGGTCTGCTCGGTGAAGTCCTCCAGGGACGGCCCGTGCCCGTACACCGGCGCGACGTCGAAGTAGGGCCGGAACTCCTTCACCGCGTCCTGCGAGTTGCGGCGCATGAACACCTGGCCGCCGAGGCCGACGATCGCCTGCTCGGGCGTGCCGTGCCCGTAGTGGGCGTACCGGGCCCGGTACAGCTCGACCATGCGCTTGGTGTGGTCGGCCGGCCAGAAGATGTTGTTGTGGAAGAACCCGTCACCGTAGTAGGCGGCCTGCTCGGCTATCTCCGGGGAGCGGATGGAGCCGTGCCACACGAACGGGGCGACCCCGTCCAGCGGGCGGGGCGTCGAGGTGAAGCCCTGGAGCGGGGTGCGGAACTTGCCCTCCCAGTTCACGACGTCCTCGCGCCACAGCCGGCGCAGCAGCGCGTAGTTCTCGACGGCGAGGTTGATGCCCTCGCGGATGTCCTTGCCGAACCAGGGGTAGACCGGGCCGGTGTTGCCGCGGCCCATCATCAGGTCCACCCGCCCGTCGGCGAGGTGCTGGAGCATCGCGAAGTCCTCGGCGATCTTCACCGGGTCGTTCGTGGTGATCAGCGTCGTCGACGTGGAGAGGATGAGCTTCTCCGTCTGCGCCGCGATGTAGCCGAGCATGGTCGTCGGGGACGACGGCACGAACGGCGGGTTGTGGTGCTCGCCGGTCGCGAAGACGTCCAGCCCGACCTCCTCCGCCTTCAGCGCGATCGCGACCATGGCCTTGATCCGCTCACGCTCGGTCGGCGTACGGCCGGTCGTCGGGTCCGGCGTGACATCGCCGACGCTGAAGATCCCGAACTGCATGGTCGCTCACCCTCCAGGTTGTTGACGGTTCAACTATAACCGCGTACCCGGAGAACGAGACCCCGCCCCCACCTATTCCCACCGGGGGCACCCGGCGACGGGTGACCGGGGTGCCCCCGCGCGCGTCAGAAGTAGTACTCGTCCCCGCTGTCCAGCACCAGCACCCGCTGCCGGTCGTTCTCCCGGTTGCGGTCCACCGTCCCGCCGTTCCACACCGTGTCGATCTCCAGCAGCACCTCCGAGGGCGCCCCCCGCAGGCGCACCCGCATCTCCACCCGCTCCCCCACCCCGTCCGCGGCCAGCGCCCCCACCCCGCACAGCACGACCCGCTCGTCCGACCGCGCACACCCCTGCGGCAACACCTGCTCGTTCACGAGCGGCTCGGACCACCGCAGCCGTACGGTCGCGTCCGGCACCGCGGAAGGACCGTGATTGCGCGGGGTGAACCGCACGTCCACCCGCCCGCCCGACATCGCCGCGGCCCCGTGGTACGCCAGATCCGCCTCGGGTCCGCCGACGGCGGCCGCGGTACCCCCGCCCACCAGCGCCACCAGCACCGCACCCCACACCGCAAGCACCCGCATGCCACCCACTCCTCGCTCCAGCCGCCCGAACCGCCGCGGTCGCAGGGATGTATCCCACGTACGGCGAACGGCAGGCGCCCTCCATCAGGTGACGCGGGCCCCGGCACACGGGCGTGCGAAGCTGGCCCACATGCTCGTAGCCCGCTCCGCCGCCCTCTTCGTCGTGGCCGCCCTCTTCGAGATCGGCGGCGCCTGGCTGGTCTGGCAGGGCGTACGGGAGCACCGCGGCTGGATGTGGACCGCGGGCGGCGTCCTCGCCCTGGGCGCCTACGGCTTTGTCGCCACCTTCCAGCCGGACGCCCACTTCGGCCGCATCCTCGCCGCGTACGGCGGCATCTTCGTGGCCGGCTCGATCCTGTGGGGCATGGCGGCCGACGGCTACCGCCCCGACCGCTGGGACATCGCGGGCGCGCTGGTCTGCCTCGCGGGCATGGCGGTGATCATGTACGCCCCGCGGGGCGACTGACGGCCGTCCCCGGGACGTCGCTCAGGACGTCCCGTCCTCGGGCAGCAGCCCGAGCTGCCCCAGGAACTCCATCTCGTCGAAGTAGAGCCGGTAGTCCACGATCCGGCCGTCCCGCACGGTGGCGATGTCGACCCCGCGGATCCTGATCTCCTTCTGCGTCGGCGGCAACGTCTCCCCGGTGGGGAGCTGGATCGGCCCGGTGTTGCGGCCGCTGAAGACGCCCTCGTCGATGGCCGTGTCCCCGGTCTCGTAGGCGTGCTTCGTCTCGAACCTGCCGTCCGGCACCGCCTCCGTCATCTGCCGCCAGTACGCGACGATGTCGTCCCGCCCGTGGATCTCGCCCTCGTCGGGGGTGACGGCGACCGCGTCCTCCGCGTACAGCTCGGCGACGGCCTTCAGATCCGGGTGCGTGACCGCGTCGGTGAGCCGGTCCATGACCTCACGCGCTTCTCCCATGGTCCACCTCCGTGTGCCAGAGGACCACCCACCCCATTTTCCCACCGGCCCGCCATCCGGACCCCCCGGAGACCCGCACCGCGGCCGACCTATCCTGGCGGGAGCCCGTACCCACGCCCCGCCCGAGGAGCAGCTCATGGCATCCGCCGCCCCGTCCCCCGCGTCCCGGATCGCGATCGTCACCGGGGCGAGCAGCGGAATCGGCGCGGCGACGGCACGGCAGCTCGCCGCGGCCGGCTACCGCGTCGTCCTGACCGCCCGCCGCAAGGACCGCATCGAGGCGCTCGCGGAGGAGATCAACGCGGCCGACCACCAGGCGACGGCCTACCAGTTGGACGTGACGGACCGCGCGGCCGTCGACGAGTTCGCCACGGCCTTCAGGACGGTCGGCGTCCTCGTCAACAACGCCGGCGGAGCCCTCGGCGCCGACCCCGTCGCCACCGGCGACCCCGCCGACTGGCGCACGATGTACGAGACCAACGTCATCGGCACCCTGAACGTCACCCAGGCCCTGCTTCCCAAGCTGGAGGCGAGCGGCGACGGCACGATCGTGGTGATCTCCTCGACGGCAGGCCACGGCACGTACGAGGGCGGCGGGGGCTACGTGGCCGCGAAGCACGGCGAACACGTGCTGGCGGAGACCCTCCGCCTGGAGATCGTGGGGAAGCCGGTCCGCGTGATCGAGATCGCCCCCGGCATGGTCAAGACCGACGAGTTCGCCCTGACCCGCTTCGGCGGCGACCAGGAGAAGGCGGAGAAGGTCTACCAGGGCGTCGCCGAACCCCTCACCGCCGACGACGTCGCCGAGACCGTCACCTGGGCGGTCACCCGCCCCAGCCACGTCAACGTCGACCTCCTGGTCCTGCGCCCCCGCGCCCAGGCCTCCAACACGAAGGTGCACCGGGACCTGTGACCCAGGACCGGAAGGACCCGCACGACGAACGCCACATGTGGTGGTGGCTCGCCTACTTCCTCTTCGGCATCCACATCGTGGCGTTCGTCATGATCTACGCGGTGATGCACGCTCCCGGGTGAGCGTGGCTCAACCCTTCACGCACACGACCTGCTTCAGCTTCGCCACGACCTCCACCAGGTCCCGCTGCTGGTCGATGACCTGGTCGATCGACTTGTAGGCACCCGGGATCTCGTCCACCACGCCGGAGTCCTTGCGGCACTCCACGCCCCGCGTCTGCTCCTCCAGGTCCCTGGTGGAGAACCGCCGCTTGGCCGCGTTGCGGCTCATGCGCCGACCGGCGCCGTGCGAGGCCGAGTTGAAGGCCTTCTCGTTGCCGAGACCCTTCACGATGTACGACCCCGTCCCCATGGATCCCGGGATGATGCCGTACTCGCCGGAACCGGCCCGGATCGCGCCCTTGCGGGTCACGAGCAGGTCCATCCCGTCGTAGCGCTCCTCGGCCACGTAGTTGTGGTGCGCGCTGATCTCCGGCTCGAAGGTCGGCTTCGCCTTCTTGAACTCCTTGCGGACCACGTCCTTGAGGAGCGCCATCATGATCGTGCGGTTGTGCTTGGCGTACTCCTGCGCCCAGAACAGGTCGTTGCGGTACGCCTCCATCTGCGGGGTCTGCGCGATGAAGACGGCCAGGTCCCGGTCGACCAGCCCCTGGTTGTGCGGGAGCTTCTGGGCCACGCCGATGTGGAACTCGGCGAGTTCCTTCCCGATGTTCCGGGAACCGGAGTGCAGCATGAGCCACACCGAACCGGACGTATCTACGCAAACCTCTACGAAGTGATTCCCCGACCCGAGTGTCCCCATCTGCTTTCCGGCGCGTTCATGACGGAACTTCACCGCCTCGGCAACCCCGTCGAACCGCCCCCAGAACTCGTCCCACCCGGCGGTCGCCAGGCCGTGGAAGCGGCCCGGCTCGACGGGGCTGTCGTGCATGCCCCGGCCCACCGGAATCGCCTGTTCGATCTTCGACCGCAGGCGGGAGAGGTCTCCGGGCAGGTCGTTCGCCGTCAGGGACGTCCGCACCGCCGACATCCCGCAGCCGATGTCCACACCCACCGCCGCCGGACACACCGCGCCCTGCATCGCGATGACCGAGCCGACCGTCGCACCCTTGCCGTAGTGCACGTCCGGCATCACGGCGAGGCCCTTGATCCACGGCAGGGTCGCGACGTTGCGCAACTGCTGGAGAGCCACGTCCTCGACGGTCGCCGGGTCGGTCCACATACGGATCGGGACCTTGGCGCCCGGCATCTCCACGTACGACATATCGTCCTCATTCCCCCGGAAAGCAAACAGAAGTCCCATTATGCAAAACCGGCGCCAAGGTCGACGTAAGGGATGACGGACCGGCGTTCACGGCAGTGCGTGCGATACACATTGTCTGCCGGGGACGCCCCCGTGCGGCAAGCGAATAACCTGCGGGGACACTGGGATCCCCACGAGCCGGAGACATTCCGAGAGGAGCCCCACCGTGCAGCGGAAGGCCTACGTACCCGGCGTCGCCGCCCTCCTCGCGGCGCTGCTGGCCGGCTGCACCGGCAGCTCCGGCGGCGACGGCACGACGGACGACGCGAACCCCGGTGACGCGGGCACCGCCTCCCCCGCCGCCCAGCCGGGCAAGTACCGCACCCTTCCCGAGCCCTGCGGTGTGGTCGGCCAGAGCACCCTCGACGCGCTGCTGCCCGGCATCCAGCAGATCACCGACACGGGCCAGCGCACCAAGGCCTACGAGGGCGCGGCCACGCTCACCTACGACACGGACCGCAAGGTCGGCTGCCGTTGGAAGGTGGAGGCCACGGACGCCACCGAGTACCTGTCGGTCGACTTCGAGCGGGTGGTGTCGTACGACAACGCGGTCAGCGACGACACCCAGGCGCAGCAGCTCTTCGCGCAGGCCGAGGAGAAGGCCGATCTGCCGGCGGCGGCGACGGCGAGCGCGACCTCGGACGTGGCGGAGAGCGGCACCGCCAGTCCCACGGGTTCCCCCACGGCGACCCCGAGCGGTTCCGCGAGTCCGAGCGGTTCGGCCTCCGCGACCCCGTCGGACCTCCAGCCCCGCCTCCTGGACGATCTGGGCGACGAGGCGTTCCTGGACGACGTGTTGGGCGGCTCGGGTTCGACGGCCCAGCAGCGCAAGGTGACTGTGGCGTTCCGCACGTCCAACGTGATCGTGACCATCGAGTACGAGGAGCAGCCGACGACGATCGGCGTCACCCCGGACAGCAAGGAAATGCAGGACAACGCCCGGAAACTGGCCTCTCAGCTCGCCGGGTCGCTGTCCGGCTGAGCGCGCTGCACACCCCCCTCACCCGCGCGCACAAAGCGTTCGAAGCTGGACCGCACGGCATCCTCACCGCGTACCGTGGCCCCTCGGACCCGATCCGACGGCAGGAACCACAAGCGTCATGAGTGAAGGAACCATGCAGCGACGAGCAGAGCGTGACCAGGGTGTTCAGCGGGCGAAGCGTCTTCACCGCGTCCTTGTCTGCGCGGCCGCAGTCCCGGTGATGCTGATCGCCGCCGGCTGCTCCTCCGACTCCGGCGACTCCGGCTCCGGCAGCGGTGGCGACAAGGCCGCAGGCGCCGGTGCGACGGTGTCGGCCTCCGCGAGCGCGGCGCCCACGGTGCAGGCGGCGGCGTACAAGTCGCTTCCCGAGTCGTGCGGGGTGCTGTCGTCGAAGACCTTGAAGTCGCTGGTCCCGGAGGCCCCGAAGGCCGGCAAGAAGGGCACGTCGGAGGCGGGTACGCGCGGCAGTTGCTCCTGGAGCAGCCTCGACAACAACGGGGTGAAGGGCTCCCAGTTCCGCTGGCTGAACGTCTCGTTGCTGCGGTTCGAGTCGGACACCTCGCGCGGTACGGGCGAGGCGCAGGCGCAGAAGTACTACGCGCAGCAGATCCAGGACGCGCAGTCGGTGGCGGGTGCGAAGAACGCCAAGTCGCAGGCGGTGTCCGGGACGGGTGACGCGGCGACGCTGGTGCGGTACGACCTGAAGAAGAAGGAAGGCGCCTTCAAGCAGCAGACGGTCGTCACGCGCGTGGAGAACGTCGTCGTGACGGTCGACTACAACGGCGCCGGGCTGGCCGGTGACAAGGCGCCGAGCGCGGACACCCTGGCGAAGCTCGCGGAGCGTGCGGCCAAGGAGGCGGTGACCGCGGTGGCGGCGGCGAACGGCGAGGGCGCGGCGAACCCGGCCCCCTCGAAGTCCGCGTCGGGTTCGAAGGCCCCGTCGAAGTCCGCGTCCCCGTCGGCGTCGAAGTCGGCCACGAAGTCGGCATCTCCGTCCAAGTCGGCTGCGAAGTCGGGCTGAAGAAGGTCTGACGGCCCGTACCGGCCATCCGTGCGCAGCACACATGTGCCACTCTGTTGCGCGCAACAAGACGTACCGGGAGGGGAGTACGGGTGTCCGCGCCCATGCAGTTGACTCGAATGCACCGCGTGCTCATCGGCGTGGTCGTGTTCGGCGCCGTGATCATCGCCGGCATCGGCTTCGCGGGGTCGTACGCGGCCGTCCGTGAACTCGCCATCCAGAAGGGCTTCGGGAACTTCAGCTATGTGTTCCCGATCGGCATCGACGCGGGCATCTGTGTCCTGCTGGCCCTGGACCTGCTCCTGACGTGGATCCGCATCCCGTTCCCGCTGCTGCGGCAGACGGCGTGGCTGCTGACGGCCGCCACGATCGCCTTCAACGGCGCGGCGGCCTGGCCGGACCCGCTGGGTGTGGGCATGCACGCGGTGATCCCGGTGCTGTTCGTGGTGGCGGTGGAGGCGGCCCGGCACGCGATCGGCCGGATCGCGGACATCACGGCGGACAAGCACATGGAGGGGGTCCGCCTCACCCGCTGGCTGCTGTCCCCCGTCCCGACCTTCCTGCTGTGGCGCCGGATGAAGCTGTGGGAACTGCGCTCCTACGAGCAGGTCATCAAGCTGGAGCAGGAGCGGCTCGTCTACCGTGCCCGTCTGCACTCCCGCTTCGGCCGGGCCTGGCGGCGCAAGGCCCCGGTGGAGTCCCTGATGCCGCTGCGGCTGGCGCGGTACGGGGTTCCGCTGGCGGAGACGGCTCCGGCGGGCCTGGCGGCGGCGGGCATCGAGCCGGTCCTGCTGCCGCCGGCTCCCGAGCACGCCGAACTCCCCGCGGGCTCCCGTGCCGTGGCAGCGGACAGTCGTCCCGCCGTGGCGGCTCCCGTCCCGCAGCAGGCCGCCCCCCGGCCCGAGCCGGAACCCGAGCCCGAGCCCGACCAGAGCCCGTGGTTCGAGACCCCCAAGCAGGTCGAGTACCAGGGCGGCTACAACCCCGACTACGACCCCGCGGAGCAGTACAACCGCTGGTACGAGGAGCAGTTGGAGGCCGAGCAGTACGAGCTCCAGCAGATCCAGTACGAGGAGCCGCCCCGGGAGCCCTCGATGGAGGAGACGGGCAGCTTTCCCATCCCGGTGACCACGGGCCGCACCCGGGAGCTCGGCGAGGGCGGCGGGTCCCCGGAGCCGACGGAGGAGGACTTCTACCAGGTCTTCAAGAAGTCGATAGACGGCAGTTACCCCTCCCCCGGCCAGCTCAGGGGTGACGTGGAGGCGACGTACGGCGTCGTGCTCCCGCAGCGCGAGGCCGAGCGCATGGTCAACCGCTTCACCAACCGCCACACGGCGGAGCTCCAGGAAGACCACATCGCCTGAGCCGTCCGGACATGAGAAGGGGCCCTCCGCACCGGAGGGCCCCTCTTCCGTACCGCCTGTCACTCCCCGAGCAGTGCCCGGACCCGCTCCTGTCCGACGGCCAGCAGCAGTGTGGGCAGCCGGGGCCCGGTGTCGCGGGAGACCAGGAGCCGGTACAGCAGGGCGAAGAACGTCCGCTGGGCGGTCTTGATCTCGGCGGGCAGTTCCTTGGGCGTGGCGTCCGCGGAGAACCCGGCCTGCACCTTGGGCACGCCGTACACGAGGTGGGTGAGCCCGTCGAGCGACCAGTGCGCGGCGAGCCCGTCGAGCAGCAGGCGCAGGGACTGCTGGGAGGCCTCGTCGAGGGACTTCAGCAGTTCGGCGTCGGGCTCGTCGCGCACGATGGTCCGCTGGTCGGCGGGCACCTGGGTGTTGATCCAGGCCTCGGCCTTGTCGAACCGGGGCCGGGCCTCGTCCAGGGCCGTCAGCGGGTTGTCGGGGTCCAGCTCGCTGAGGATCCGCAGCGCCTGGTCCTCGTGCCCGGCGGTGATGTCGGCGACGGAGGCGAGCGTCCGGTACGGCAGCACGCGTGCCGTGCGGGGCAGCTCCCCGCCGGCGGTGCGCACCGCGCGGGAGTGCGCGGCGACGTCGGCCGGCAGCGCGGTGCCGTCGGCGACCTTGGCGTCCAGCTTGTCCCACTCGTCGTAGAGCCGCTGGATCTCCTGGTCGAAGGCGATCTTGAAGGACTGGTTGGGCCTGCGGCGGGCGTAGAGCCAGCGCAGGAGCTGCGGCTCCATGATCTTCAGCGCGTCGCCCGGTGTGGGCACCCCGCCCCGCGACGACGACATCTTCGCCATCCCGGAGATGCCGACGAAGGCGTACATGGGCCCGATGGGCTGCTTGCCGCCGAAGATCCCGACGATCTGCCCGCCGACCTGGAAGGAGGAGCCGGGAGAGGAGTGGTCGACCCCGCTGGGCTCGAAGACGACGCCTTCGTAGGCCCAGCGCATCGGCCAGTCGACCTTCCAGACGAGCTTGCCGCGGTTGAACTCGTTGAGCCGGACGGTCTCGGCGAACCCGCAGGCGTTGCAGGTGTACGACAGCTCGGTGGTGGCGTCGTCGTAGGAGGTGACGGTGGTGAGGTCCTTCTCGCAGTTACCGCAGTAGGGCTTGTACGGGAAGTACCCGGCGGATCCGGAGGACCCGTCGTCCTCGGCGGCCGCGCCGGAGCCCTCGGCGGCCTCGACCTCGGCCTCGTCGAGGGGCTTCTGCTGCTTCTTGGCCGGGGCCTTCTTGGTCCGGTACTGGTCGAGGATCGCGTCGATGTCCCCGCGGTGGGCCATGGCGTGCAGGATCTGCTCGCGGTAGACACCGGAGGTGTACTGCGCGGTCTGGCTGATGCCGTCGAACTCGACGCCGAGCTCGCCGAGCGCGTCGACCATGGCGGCCTTGAAGTGCTCGGCCCAGTTCGGGTACGCGGACCCCTTGGGGGCGGGCACGGAGGTCAGTGGCTTGCCGATGTGCTCGGCCCAGGTCTCCTCGTCGACCCCGGCGATGCCCTTGGGCACCTTGCGGTAGCGGTCGTAGTCGTCCCAGGAGATGAGGTGCCGGACCTGGTGGCCGCGGCGCCGGATCTCGTCGGCGACGAGGTGCGGGGTCATGACCTCGCGCAGGTTCCCGAGGTGGATCGGTCCCGAGGGGGACAGCCCGGACGCGACGACGACCGGTTTGCCCGGGGCCCGACGCTCCGACTCCTCGATGACCTCATCCGCGAAACGGGAGACCCAGTCGGTGGTCTCGGTGCTCTGAGCCACGATCGGCACGTCCTTCTTTCTGAACGGGTGACGCTCCATTGTCACAGACCCGGGTGCGGCCGGAAAAACCGCTTTACCCCCCATGGGATACTGGCGGTGTCCATCGATCCTCACCAGGAGAACGGCACCCCTCCTTATGGCCTCGGTCACGTCCCTCAGCGACTCCGTCCAGCAGCGTCTCGCGGCGGCCCTCTCGGCCGCTCTGCCGGACGCCGACTCCACGGACCCGCTGCTGCGACGAAGCGACCGGGCCGACTTCCAGGCGAACGGCATCCTGGCGCTCGCGAAGAAGGCGAAGGCCAACCCGCGGGACCTCGCGACCCAGGTGGTCGCCCAGGTCGAGTCGGGCGACCTGCTGAAGGACATCGAGGTCTCGGGCCCCGGCTTCCTGAACATCACGCTCACCGACCGGGCGATCACCGAGAACCTGGCCGCCCGGTACGCCGACGAGACGGACCGCCTGGGCGTGCCGCTCGCCGCCGACCCCGGCATCACGGTCGTCGACTACGCCCAGCCGAACGTGGCGAAGGAGATGCACGTCGGCCATCTGCGGTCCGCGGTGATCGGCGACGCGCTGCGCGCGATGCTCGACTTCACCGGTGAGAAGACGATCGGCCGGCACCACATCGGCGACTGGGGCACGCAGTTCGGCATGCTCATCCAGTACCTGATGGAGCACCCCGGCGAGCTGGCCCCGGCGTCGGAGGTCGACGGCGAGCAGGCCATGTCGAACCTGAACCGGGTGTACAAGGCGTCGCGCGTGGTCTTCGACTCCGACGAGGAGTTCAAGGAGCGGGCGCGCAAGCGGGTCGTCGCCCTGCAGTCCGGCGACAAGGAGACCCTCGACCTCTGGCAGCAGTTCGTGGACGAGTCGAAGGTCTACTTCTACTCGGTCTTCGAGAAGCTGGACATGGAGATCCGCGACGACGAGATCGTCGGCGAGTCGGCGTACAACGAGGGCATGCCCGAGACCGCCCGCCTCCTGGAGGAGATGGGCGTCGCGGTCCGCTCCGAGGGCGCGCTGGTGGTCTTCTTCGACGAGATCCGCGGCAAGGACGACCAGCCGGTGCCGCTGATCGTGCAGAAGGCGGACGGCGGCTTCGGGTACGCGGCCTCCGACCTGACGGCGATCAGGAACCGCGTCACCGACCTGCACGCGACCTCCCTCCTGTACGTCGTCGACGTCCGCCAGTCCCTGCACTTCAAGATGGTCTTCGAGGCGGCCCGCCGCGCCGGCTGGCTGACCGACGAGGTCACCGCGCACAACATGGGCTACGGCACCGTGCTGGGCGCGGACGGCAAGCCGTTCAAGACCCGTGAGGGCGAGACCGTCAAGCTGGAGGACCTGCTGGACGAGGCGGTGCAGCGGGCCGCCGAGGTGGTACGGGAGAAGGCGCAGGACCTCACCGAGGACGAGATCCAGGAGCGGGCGGCCCAGGTGGGCATCGGCGCGGTGAAGTACGCCGACCTGTCCACGTCCCCCAACCGGGACTACAAGTTCGACCTGGACCAGATGGTCTCGCTGAACGGCGACACGTCCGTGTACCTCCAGTACGCGTACGCCCGTATCCAGTCGATCCTGCGCAAGGCGGGAGAGGTACGTCCCGCAGCTCACCCGGAGCTCGAACTGGCGGACGCGGAGCGGGCGTTGGGCCTGCACCTGGACTCGTTCGGCAGCACGGTCTTCGAGGCGGCGGCGGAGTACGCCCCGCACAAGCTGGCCGCGTACCTCTACCAACTGGCGTCCCTGTACACGTCGTTCTACGACAAGTGCCCGGTCCTGAAGGCCGACTCGCAGGCGCAGGTGGAGAACCGCCTCTTCCTGTGCGACCTGACCGCCCGCACCCTCCACCAGGGCATGGCCCTGCTCGGCATCAGGACGCCCGAGAAGCTGTGACCGCGGGGGCCGTTGTCAGTGGCGGCCCCTACAGTCACTGCCATGGCGACTCTTCCCAACCCGCTGCCCACCCTCGCGGCCGACCCGAGCGGTCGTTCGCTCGGTCTCGGCCTCCCGCTGGGGAGGCTGATCGACACGACCGACGAAGGGCCCTGGCACGAGCCGTTGCTGTGGCACGCCGAGTACGCGGCGTCGGCCGGGGCCTGGACCGCGCTGGGCGCTCAGGCGGCGCGGGCCGGGCTGCTGCCCGTCCTGATAGAGGTCGGCGGCGCCCAAGGCGGGCCGCAGGAGTGGGAGTTGCTGCCCGGGGAGATGTCGTACCCCGGGGACCACGACCCCGAGGAGCTCCTCTCGGAGTACTGGGAGTACGCGATCGAGGAACCGGACGACCTCGACGCGACGATCGCCCCGTACTCCGAGGCGTGGCCCGGCCTCGCCCCGGCCCCCGAGTCCCTCCCGGCCGACCCGGACGTCCGTGCCGCCGAGACCGCCGACGCGCTCCTCGACGAGGGGTCGTGGTTCAAGGAGCCCCGTCTCGCCCTGGTCCCGGCCCGCCGCAGCGCGGACATCCCGGCGGCGATCGGCTGGACGGGCCCGATGAACTACGAGGGCGACACGGCCCGTGTCTGTGCGGTCCTCCGCGGCTGGGAGGACCGCTTCGGCATACGCGTCATAGCGCTCGGCTTCGACCGGTTGACCGTGTCCGTCGCCGCCCCGCCCACGACGATCCAGGAGGCCGAGGCGGTCGCCGCGGAGCACTTCGCGTTCTGCCCGGACAACATCACCCAGGGGCACCACGAGACCCTGTCCGAGTACGCCGAACACGCGGTGCTTGGCCGACGCGTCTGGTCCTTCTGGTGGGACTAGGGCAAACCAGAGCTCTCCCATGAGCAAATTCCCTTTCAAGTCCCGCCGGCTCACTTCGGCTGACCGGATCCGCCACTAAACTCCCTTCTCGTTTGCGGTCCTTAACAGGGGGAGGGCGCTCGGCATGGCGGACGGCTTTTCCGTGGACCTCGGCGCGCTGCGCAAGGCCGCCTCCGGGATCAGCACCACGCTGGACGCGATGGCCACCAAGAAGGTGAGTGACATCGACGTCCCCGAGGGCGACTTCGGACACGACGAACTGGCGTCCGCGATCGTCGACTTCACCGACCGGTGGAACATCGGCGTCTCGCACCTGGCCTCCGACGGCGCCGAGGTCTCGGACCGGCTGAACCGCTGCGTCACCAACTACGAGGCGGCCGAGGAGCACATCCAGCTCTCCGCGGAGGGCGTGCTCCGGTCCTCGTCCGGAACGGACCCGGGGGCGTCCTGATGGCTCAGCTCGGCGAGACGTCGGATCCCCGTGCGCTGGTCCCCGGCTCACCGGACTCCCTGACCACGACCGCACAGTCCCTGCTCGCGTACGGCGATGTCCTCGTCGAGGCCGGCGAGGGACTGGCGAAGATCGACACCGAGGACGGCTGGCGGGGTCCCGCCGGCGACGCCTTCCGGGACCGTTTCCACGGCCAGCCCGCCCGCTGGACCGAGGCGGGCAACGAGTTCCACACCGCCGCGAACGCCCTGTACGACTACCTGCACACCCTGCGCGCGGCCCAGCAGCGCGCGGCCGAGGCCATAGCGCAGTACGCGCGCGGCGAGACGGCCACCACGAACGCCAGGAACGCCCATGACCGCCAGGTCAGCGAGGCGCGCGGCCGAGGGGACAGCACCGAGATCCCCTTCGCCGATCCCGGTGAGGCGGACCGTGCCGCCGCCCGTGCGACCCTCGACACCGCTCGCGGCAACGTACAAAGCGCCGGGCACACCGCGGCCGCGCTGGTGCGCAAGGCCACCGAGTCCGCCCCGGAGCGCCCGGGGTTCTGGTCCAAGGTCGGCGACTTCCTCGGTGACGTGGGGGACGGGCTGGTGGACGGCGGAAAGACCGTCGTCAACGACCTCGCCTCCTTCGGCAACGCCATGATCCAGCACCCCGGCGACAGCGCGGCGATGCTCGGCGGCATGCTCCTGGCCGGCGTCAGCGCCGGCGGGGAGGGTCTCGGCGTCGCCCTGGACGCCACCGGGGTCGGTGCCGTGGCCGGCGTGCCCCTCAACGTCGTGTCCGCCGCCGGGATCACCGCGGGCGTCGGTCTGGCGGGTGCCGGAGCCGTGGACCTCGCCCAGCACGCCACGAGCGACTCGCGGGTCGAGCCCCTGCGGATGAACAGCGAGGGCTCCGGCACCGGCGGCTCCTCCCAGCAGCCGGCCTCCGATCTGATCAAGAACGGTCAGCAGTACAAGGGCACCGGCGGACGGGCGGGAAACAACCTGCCGGTGGAGAACGGCCCCAAGGACGGCACCCTCTACAAGACGGACCCGCAGACCGGGAAAGTCACCAACTACACGACGTACGACTCCGAAGGCCGTGCGGTGAAGCGGGTGGACCTGGAGGGCCGTCCGCACGGCGGGGTGGACACCCCGCACGTCGTAGAGTACGAGCGCAACACCAACCCGAAAACCGGTCAGGTCTTCGTGCGCCCGTCGAACGAAGTACGCGCCGCGTTCCCCTGGGAGATCCCGTGACCAGCAGCAAGCCGTCGTGGTCCGACCGGAGGCTGCCGGCGTTCCTCACCCGGTGGCGTACCGACTGGAAGAACGAGGAACTCACCCCGGCCAACTTCCTCGACTTCGAGGGCGGCCTGCGGTTCGTGCTGGCCGCGGCCTGGCTGTTCTGCCCCGAGACGGTCGAGTACCGCGACGGTGTGTTCCTCAAGGAGCGGTTCGGTCAGGGGAACGTCGACGACTGGTTCACCAAGCTGGGTGACGACAGGGAACGTGTCGAAGCGGTCACCAACCAGGTCAAGTTGTGGGACACGTTCGTCAACACCCCCCTGACGGACGACGACCAGCTCGGCGAGGAGCTGCCCCAACTCGCCCTGGCACTGGGCGAATGCTGGCAGGGCGTCCTGTCCGCCCGGTACCCCGCCCTGGAGATCACCGTCGAGGTGAGCGACGAGGAGGACGGCTCCTACGGTCCGACCGTGACCTTCTGGACCTCCCCGTCCGTCACGCCCTTCGGCTAGCGCACCCCGGCCGGGCCGCCCCGCAGTCCCGCGCCCAGCCTGCGCAGCCCCTCCCCGATCTCCTCCGGCGTCTGCGTCACGAAGCAGAGCCGCAGGGTCGAGCGATCGGGCGCACCGGCGTAGAAGGGCGCCCCCGGGACGTAGGCCACGTCCCGGGCCACGACCTGCGGCAGCAGCGCGGTGGTGTCGTACGACGACGGAAGGCTCGCCCAGAGGAACATGCCGCCCTCGGGACGTGTCCAGGTCGAGCCCGGGGGCAGGGCCTCGCCGAGCCCCGCCAGCATGGCGTCCCGGCGCTCGCCGTAGACGCCCGCGACGCGCCCCACATGCGCGTCGAGGTCCCGGTCGGCCAGGTAGCGGGCCGCGGCGAGCTGGTTGACGGTCGGGGTGTGCAGGTCGGCGGCCTGCTTGGCGACCGTGCAGGCCCGCCGCAGCTCGCCGGGAGCGCGCAGCCAGCCCAGCCGCAGTCCGGGGGCCATGACCTTGGAGAAGGAGCCGAGCAGCACGGTCCGGTCGCGGGCCTCCTCGTGGGCGGCGATCCACGGCACCCGCCCGCCCTCGAAGCGGAGTTCGCCGTACGGGTCGTCCTCGACGATCCACAGCCCGCACCGCGCGGCCACGGACGCGACGGCGGCCCGGCGGTCCGCGGACATGGTCCGTCCGGTCGGGTTCTGGAAGGTGGGCACGGTGTAGAGCAGTTGGGGCCGCTCCCGCAGGACGAGCTCCTCCAGCGCCGCGGGGTCGGGCCCCTCGTCGTCCCCCGGCACGGCCACTACCCGGGCGCCCGCGAACCGGAAGGCCTGGAGGGCGGCCAGGTAGCAGGGGCTCTCGACGAGGACCGTGTCCCCGGGCTCGATCAGCGCGGTGGCGAGCAGCGACAGGGCCTGCTGCGAGCCGGTGGTGACGAGGACGTCGTCGGCGTCGGTGGTGAGTCCGCGCGCCGACATCCGCTCCGCCAGGGCGGCCCGCAGCACGGGCTCACCCTCGGTGGTCGAGTACTGGAGCGCCCGCTCGGGCATCTCGCCGAGCACCGTCCGGTAGGCCGCCGCGATCCCCTCGGCGTCGAACAGTTCGGGCGCCGGCAGGCCGCCCGCGAAGTTGATGACCTCGGGGCGGGCGGTGACGGCGAGGATGTCCCGCACCGGCGACCCGCCGACCAACCGGGCCCGGGCGGCGAGCGGCGGCACGGAGGCGAACGTGGGCACCGTCATGGCACGGCTCCTTCGAGTGCTGTCTGCTGTCTGCGACGACTGGTGCAGCGCAGCCTAAGGAACTGAGTGCCGCCTACAAGGACCTTTCCGCGATACGGACGCCGCGCACCCGCTCACGCCTTGGTGCCGGTGGCCCCGTAGACGTTGATGTCGTCGTCCGTGACGTCGTTGATGTCGCGGTAGCGGATCTTCTCGATGTCGTCGAGGGAGTCGAAGTCCTCCCCGTCGATGGCGGGCGGCGCGGGCGCGGGCCCGGGATGCCACAGATGGGCGGGCACCACGCCGGGCTCGTCCAGGGTGAGCCCCGGCACCTCGGTGAAGAAGCGCTCCACCTGCGCCTTGGAACGGAACACGAAGGTGAACCCGCGCTCGGTGTAGGTCCGTTGGACCGCCCGGGCGGGCTCGGGGTGAATCTCGTCGGTCAGGTGGCTGAGCACGATCCGGCTCCCCGCGGGCAGCGCCGCCACGAGGTCCCGCACGATCGGATAGGCCTCGTCGTCCTCGACGAAGTGCAGGATCGCGACCAGGCACAGCGCGATCGGCCGGTCGAAGTCCAGGGTCTTCGCGGCCTGTTCGAGGATCTGCGCGGGGCTCTTGAAGTCGGCGTCGATGTAGTCCGTGCGTCCCTCGGGTCCGCTCGTGAGCAGCGCGCGGGCGTGCGCCAGCACCACCGGGTCGTTGTCGACGTAGACGACCCGCGCGTCGGGCCGGATCCGCTGGGCGATCTGGTGGACGTTCTCCGCGGTGGGCAGGCCGGTGCCGATGTCGAGGAACTGCCGGATCCCGTACCGCTCGGTCAGCCGGAGGACGGCCCGGCGCATGAAGTCACGGTTGTGGCGTACGTCGAGGTAGCCGCGGGGGTTGGCGGCGAGCGCGGCGGCGGCCGCCTCGCGGTCGGCGGGGTAGTTGTCCTTGCCGCCGAGGAAGACGTCGTAGACCCGGGCCGGATGCGCCCTGGTGGTGTCGATCCTTCTGGCCAGCTCGGCCGGGTCCTGGCTCAGCGCGTCACCGGACATGGCGTCTCCCCTGTGCATGTGTCGGTCCTTCGACGGACAACCACCGCGATGGTCAAGAACCTAACTCCTGGGGCGACTTGATGGTGCCCGGTACGCGGGATGCTCCGTCCCGCGTCCCGCGCGGGGGACGTGGGAAAGCACGTCCGCGCAGGTCAGCGCGGTTTCCGGTACGAGGCCGTCCCGAATCCCCCGCCAGGGCTGGCGAATGCCCCCGCTCCCCCGCAGCCTGATCCCATGCCCACCCGACCCCCCACCCCCCGTGGCCGCACCAGGACCGCCCTCCTCGTCCTCCTCGCCCTTCTCGCCCTCACCGCGCTGACGGGCTGCAAGGACGGCCAGGGCGTACGCGACGAGGGGCCGGCCGCCGACCGGGCGGCCGGCGTCACCGCCGTGGAAAACCAGAAGGCCGCCCGGGACTGACCGGGCGGCCTCACAGCAGGACTACGGCATCACACGTGCGCGGGGGCGAAACCCTTCGGGTTGGCGCCGTACTTGTTCTCGCCCGGCTCACCGTCGAGGCAGGTGAAGACGAGGAGGGTGATGCCACCGACCAGCGGGACCAGACCGAACAGGACCCACCAGCCGCTGCGGCCGGTGTCGTGCAGGCGGCGCACGAGGACGGCGAGGCTGGGGAGCAGGACGGCGACGTAGAAGACGATCGGGATCCACGCCTGCTTGGCCACGACACCGAGGACGGCCAGCACGATGTAGATGATCGCGACGAACAGGGTGTACATCCAGTATTCCTTGCGGCGCGCGCGGCCGCTGAACACGGCGTACTTCTTCAGCACATCGAGGAAGTAGTTCATGGTGGTGTCCCCCAGGGATCGGCGTTCGGACCATTCCGAATGGATCAGGCCAGGCGCAGAAGATATGAAGGATGTCGAGAACTCGTCAATTCGACGGATGTAAGCGGTTCATCAAGTCGCGCACCTGTCAGACTCCGACAAATCCACCACCCGTGAAAGCGGATTCCGGACAGACCACCCGAAGATCACCGAGGCGATCAGCGGCCGTTGTCGGACGTTGGCCGGAACGAGCTCCGCCCGTGTCCGGACCGAGCTCGAACCGTTGCCGTGACACGCCGCCCGGCGGCTTCGTCAGCCGAGCTTCTGCGCCACCTCGGTGGCCCAGTAGGTGAGGATGTTCTGCGCTCCGGCCCGCTTGATACCGGTCAGCGTCTCCAGGATCGCCCGGTCCCGGTCGATCCAGCCCTTCTCGGCGGCGGCCTCGATCATCGAGTACTCACCGGAGATCTGGTAGGCGGCGACGGGCACGTCGACGGCGTCGGCGACCCGCGCGAGGACGTCGAGGTAGGGTCCGGCCGGCTTGACCATCACCATGTCGGCGCCCTCCTCCAGATCGAGGGCGAGCTCCCGCAGCGACTCCCGCACGTTCGCCGGGTCCTGCTGGTACGTCTTGCGGTCACCCCGCAACGAGGAGGCGACAGCCTCGCGGAACGGCCCGTAGAACGCGGAGGCGTACTTGGCCGTGTACGCCAGGATGGCCACGTCCTCCCGCCCGATCTGGTCGAGCGCGTCCCGTACGACCCCGATCTGCCCGTCCATCATCCCGCTGGGCCCCACGACATGGGCGCCCGCGTCGGCCTGCACCTGGGCCATCTCGGCGTACCGCTCCAGGGTGGCGTCGTTGTCGACACGTCCCTCGGCGTCCAGGACCCCGCAGTGCCCGTGATCCGTCGTCTCGTCGAGGCACAGGTCGGACATCACGAGCAGCTCGTCGCCGACCTCGGCCCGCACGTCCCGGATGGCGACCTGCAGGATCCCTTCGGGGTCGGTCCCCGGCGTCCCGACAGCGTCCTTCTTCGACTCCTCCGGCACCCCGAAGAGCATGATCCCGGAGACACCGGCCGCCACGGCCTCCGCGGCCGCCTTCTTCAGACTGTCCCGCGTGTGCTGCACGACCCCGGGCATCGCCGAGATCGGCACGGGCTCGCTCGCCCCCTCCAGCACAAACGCCGGGAGGATGAAGTCGGCGGGGTGCAGCCGGGTCTCGGCGACCATGCGGCGCATGACGGGGTTGGTCCGCAGCCGACGGGGGCGGGTACCGGGAAAGGATCCGTACGTCGTCATATCCCTACGCTACGCCCGCCCCGACCCCCCCTTTGCCGACGCGACGTCGGACGCCCCGCTGCGCTGAGCTCGGCCGAAGCGCCCACGGGGGTGCCACGCAATGCCACCGGGCGCCTGCGGACACGCGGTGGCCGACAGACGCCTGAGGGGATGCCGCGCAACACCGCCACGCGCCTGCGGGTACGGCGTGGCTGGTCGCGCAGTTCCCCGCGCCCCTGATGCCTGCGGCGGCCCGCCCGGGCCCGTCGTGGCGGACGAGGTGGCGAACGGTCCGTCGTGGCGCAGGTGACTGCAACCCCCAGGGGCGCGGGGAACTGCGCGATCAACCCCCACCGGACCCGCAGCCACCCACCCCCGCACGCCACCGCACACCCCAGGGGCGCGGGGAACGGCGCGACCAGCCCCCCACCGCCCCGCACCCGACAACGCACCCCGTCCCACCCCCACATGCGCCACCCCACACCCAGGTCCAAGCTGAAAGAACAAGGCAGGAGGACCCCATGGCTGCCACCCACTCCACCCACTCCACCCACGCCGCCCTGAACGAGATCCACGGCCCCGTCATCCACCCCGGCGAGCCCGGCTACGCCGACGAGGTCACCGGCTTCAACCTGGCCGCCCTGCACACCCCCGACGTGGTCGTCGGCGCCACCCGCACCGAGGACATCGTCACCGCCCTGCGCTGGGCCTCGGCCACCCACACCCCCGTCACCGTGCAGGCCACCGGCCACGGCGCCAACTTCCCGATAGAGAACGGCCTGTTGATCAACACCGCCCGCATGACCGGCGTACGCGTCGACGAGGACACCCGTACCGCGAGAATCGACGCCGGCGCCAAGTGGCGGGACGTCCTGGCCGCCGCCACCCCCCACGGCCTCGCCACCCTCAACGGCTCCTCCACCGACGCGGGCGTCGTCGGCTACATCCTCGGCGGCGGCCTCCCGGTCCTCGGCCGGACCTACGGCTACGCCGCCGACAAGGTCCGCTCCTTCGAGGTAGCCACCCCCGACGGAACGCTCCACCACACCGACCCCGACACCGAACCCGACCTCTTCTGGGCCCTGCGCGGCGGCAAGGGCAACGTGGGAGTGGTGACCTCCCTGGTCACCGAACTCCTCCCGCTGCCCCGCGTCCTCGGCGGCGGCATCTACTGCGCGGGCGAGGACGCCGAGGCCCTGCTGACCGCCTGGGCGACCTGGACCCAGGACGTCCCGCCGGAGATGAACAGCACCTTCAGCATCCTGCGCCTGCCGCCCTTCCCGGAGATCCCCGAACCCTTCCGGGGCGGCTTCTGGGCACGCGTCTGCCTCGCCTGGACCGGCGACCCGTCAGCGGGCCAGGACCTCCTCGCCCCGCTCCGCGCGGCCGCACCGGTCGTGATCGACACGGTGGAGGAGATGGACTACGCGGCGGTGGACCGCATCTACCTGGACCCCCAGGACCCGCTGCCGGCCCGCGAGTCCTGCACCCTGCTGCGCGAGCTGACCCCCCAGGCGGTCGAGACCTTCCTCGACCAGGTGGGCCCGGCGGCGGGCGTCGCGGACTTCCCGCTCCTGATGGTGGAGTTGCGCCACATGGGCGCGGCACTCTCCCGCCCCGCCGCCGTGGCGGACGCGGTCTGCGCCCGGGACGCCGAGTACCTCCTGGAGGCGGTGGGCGTCCTGGCCGCACCGCCCATGGCCGAGGCGGTCGAACGCGCCACGACCGCCCTCAACTCCGCGATGGCCGCGTACGGCACCGGCCGCACCATGGTCAACCTGCACGGCACCCCGGGCGACGAGACGGACCGCGCCCGGGCCTGGACCCCGGAGGTCTACGACCGCCTGCGCCGCACGAAGTCGACGTACGACCCGGAGAACCTCCTGCGCTACGGCCACACCGTGACCCCGGCCGCCTGAGGTTCCCCGAGGAGGGGGATCAGGTCGTCGACCGCCGACGACGAGCCCCCGGCCGCCGCTCGCTCGGCCGCGTCACGGGATCCCCGGCCTCGACCGCGGCCGCCCGCCGCTTCAGCCCGAAGTCGGCGAGGGCCTCGGCCAGCTTGTGCACCGACGGCTCGGGCGCCATGACGTCGACCCGGAGCCCGTGCTCCTCGGCCGTCTTGGCCGTGGCGGGACCGATGCAGGCGATCACGGTGACGTTGTGCGGCTTCCCGGCGATACCGACGAGGTTGCGCACCGTGGAGGACGACGTGAACAGCACGGCGTCGAACCCACCGCCCTTGATCGCCTCCCGGGTCTCCGCGGGCGGCGGCGAGGCGCGCACGGTCCGGTAGGCGGTGACGTCGTCGACCTCCCACCCGAGCTCGATGAGCCCGGCGACCAGCGTCTCGGTGGCGATGTCGGCACGCGGCAGGAACACCCGGTCGATCGGGTCGAAGACCGGGTCGTACGGCGGCCAGTCCTCCAGGAGCCCGGCGGCCGACTGCTCACCGCTCGGCACCAGGTCCGGCTTCACACCGAAGGCGATCAGCGCCTTGGCGGTCTGCTCGCCCACCGCCGCGACCTTGATCCCGGCGAAGGCCCGCGCGTCGAGCCCGTACTCCTCGAACTTCTCCCGTACGGCCTTGACGGCGTTGACCGAGGTGAAGGCGATCCACTCGTAGCGCCCGGTCACCAGCCCCTTGACGGCACGTTCCATCTGCTGGGGCGTTCTCGGCGGTTCGACGGCGATCGTCGGCACCTCGTGCGGCACGGCTCCGTAGGACCTGAGCTGGTCGGAGAGCGAGGCCGCCTGCTCCTTGGTGCGCGGCACGAGAACCTTCCAGCCGAACAGCGGCTTGTTCTCGAACCACGAGAGCTGGTCGCGCTGCGCGGCGGCCGAGCGCTCACCGACCACGGCTATCACCGGCCGGCCGCCCTCGGGCGAGGGCAGTACCTTGGCCTGCTTGAGCGTCTGGGCGATGGTGCCCAGGGTGGCCGTCCAGGTCCGCTGCCGCGTGGTCGTACCGGCGACGGTGACGGTCATCGGGGTGTCGGGCTTGCGCCCGGCCGCGACCAGCTCGCCGGCCGCGGCGCCCACGGAGTCCAGGGTCGTCGACACGACCACGGTCCCGTCCGACACCCCCACCTCCGTCCAGCACCGGTCGGAGGCCGTGCGCGCGTCCACGAACCGCACGTCCGCGCCCTGCGCGTCCCGCAGCGGGACACCGGCGTACGCGGGCACGCCGACGGCCGCGGCCACACCGGGCACGACCTCGAAGGGCACGCCCGCGCGAACGCAGGCCAGCATCTCCTCGGCGGCGTACGCGTCGAGCCCGGGGTCCCCGGACACCGCACGCACGACCCGCCTGCCGCCCCGCGCGGCCTCCATGACAAGATGTGCCGCATCCCGTACAGCGGGGGCAGGGGCGGTTGTTGACGTGCCGTCAACGACTGTCAGTTGGGGCGCGCCCGTGCCCGGAACCGGAGTCGAGGGCGACTCGATGTCCGTGTCCACGACGGCGACGCCCGACCGAGCGTGGACGCGCACGACGTCGAGCACCTCGTGCCCGGCGACGAGAACGTCCGCGTTCGTGAGCGCCTCGACGGCGCGCAGAGTCAGCAGTCCCGGATCTCCGGGTCCGGCACCCAGGAAGGTGACGTGCCCGTGTTCAGGACCGACGGGAAGGGTGGTGGGGCTCACTGTGCTCGCTCCCCCATCAGACCGGCCGCGCCCTGGGCAAGCATGTCGGCCGCGAGTTCACGGCCGAGCGCCATTGCTTGGTCGTACGTCTCGGGCACGGGACCGGTGGTGGACAACTGCACCATGCGCGAGCCGTCGGTGGTGCCGACGACGCCCCGCAGGCGCATTTCCTTGACAATCTGCCCGTCGGCCAGCAGGTCGGCCAGCGCGCCCACAGGGGCGGAGCAGCCGGCCTCCAGGGCGGCGAGCAGTGACCGCTCGGCGGTCACGGCGACCCGCGTGAACGGGTCGTCGAGCTCACCGAGCGCCGCGATCAGGTCCGCGTTGTCCGCGGTGCACTCGATCGCGAGTGCTCCCTGGCCGGGAGCGGGCAAAACTGTGTCGACCGAGAGGAAATCGGTCACTTCGTCGATACGGCCGATGCGATGGAGGCCGGCCGCGGCCAGCACCACCGCATCCAGCTCACCCTCGCGCACGAACCGCACCCGGGTGTCGATGTTCCCCCGGATCGCAACCGTCTCGATATCAAGTCCGTGCGTACGGGCGTACGCGTTGAGCTGCGCGGTCCGCCGGGGCGAACCGGTACCGATGCGGGCACCCCGGGGCAGGTCGGTCAGCTTCAGGGCGTCCCGGGCGACGATGACGTCCCGCGGGTCCTCGCGCTCGGGGAGCGCGGCCAGCGCCAGCTCGTCCGGCTGCCCGGTCGGCAGGTCCTTCAGCGAGTGCACCGCGAAGTCGACCTCGCCCTTGAGCAGGGCTTCGCGCAGCGCGGTCACGAACACACCCGTGCCGCCGATCTGCGCGAGCGCCTCCTTGGACACATCGCCGTACGTGGTGATCTCGACGAGCTCGACGGGCCGTCCGGTCACCTGGCTCACGGCCTCCGCCACCCGCCCGGACTGGGCCATGGCGAGTCTGCTCCGCCTCGTCCCCAGCCGTAGCGCCTTGGTACTCATGACGAGCCTCGGTCTTTCTCATCGGTGGTGCTGTCCTCGGCGCGGGAGACGGCGGCCACCGTCTCGGGGTCGAGGTCGAACAGGGTCCGCAGCGCGTCCGCGTACCCGGCACCGCCGGGTTCGGCCGCGAGTTGCTTGACCCGTACGGTCGGCGCGTGCAGCAGCTTGTCGACCACGCGCCGCACGGTCTGCGTGATCTCCCCGCGCTGCTTGTCGTCCAGGCCGGGCAGCCGCCCGTCGAGCCGCGCGATCTCGTTCGCGACGACATCGGCGGCCATGGTCCGCAGCGCGACGACGGTGGGCGTGATGTGCGCGGCCCTGAGCGCCGCCCCGAAGGCGGCCACCTCGTCCGCGACGATCCGGCGGACCTGGTCGACGTCGGCCGCCATGGGGGCGTCGGCCGAGGCCTCCGCGAGCGACTCGATGTCGACGAGCCGCACCCCGGTCAGCCGGTGCACGGCGGCGTCGATGTCCCGGGGCATGGCGAGGTCGAGCAGGAAGAGGGAGGGGGTCGGCCGCGGGATCTCGGCGACGGGCTCGGGCCTGCGCCGCTCGGGCACCCGCCCGATGACGGCGGCGGTGGCGGCGAGCGCGGCGATGACGTCGGCTTCCTGGACCGGATCGACGACGGCGACGGAGCCCTGCGGCCGGGGCGCGTTGTCCACCCAGGCGGCGTGCTGCTCGAGCTCGGAGGCGGCCATCCCGGCGACGGCGGCTTCCCCGAGCACGGAGAAACCGGCGGTGGAGGGGACGGGCGCCAAGTCGAGAGGACAGTTCTCGTCGGCGATCGGCTCCGCCAAGCCGCGGGCAGATGTGCCGCCCGGGGCGGCTCCCGACCCACGGAAAGGCGGCACCTCGTCAGCGCCGAGTTGCGCGACCCACTCCCGGCTCGCGTCAGCACCCTGCACAGCCGAAGCAACAGCCTCAGCAGTAAGCACCAGCCCAGTCGCCCCCGTACAGGACACCACGACATCGGCACGTGTCAGCTCGTCCGGCACCGAGTCCATCGGTACCGCACGGGCGAGCACGTCCCCGGCGTCCTTGAGGATCTCCGCGAGCCGCTCGGCCCGCTCGGCGGTCCGGTTGGCGATCACGATCTCCGAGACACCGACCCGCGCCAGCGTCGCCGCGGCCAGCGAGGACATCGACCCGGCCCCGATGACCAGCGCCTTCTTCCCGGACGCCCAGTCCGGCACAGCCGTACCGGAAGCAAGCTGCTCCAGCCCGAACGTCACCAGCGACTGCCCGGCCCGGTCGATCCCGGTCTCGGAGTGCGCCCGCTTGCCGACCCGCAGCGCCTGCTGGAAGAGGTCGTTGAGCAACCGCCCGGCGGTGTGCAGCTCCTGCGCCCGCGCCAGCGAGTCCTTGATCTGCCCGAGGATCTGCCCCTCGCCCACGACCATGGAGTCGAGCCCGCAGGCCACGGAGAAGAGGTGGTGGACGGCCCGGTCCTCGTAGTGCACGTAGAGATAGGGAGTGAGCTCGTCGAGCCCCACCCCGCTGTGCTGGGCGAGCAGCGTCGACAGCTCGGCGACACCCGCGTGGAACTTGTCCACGTCGGCGTACAGCTCGATCCGGTTGCAGGTCGCGAGCACCGCGGCCTCGGCGGCGGGCTCCGCGGCGACTGTGTCCTGGACCAGCTTGACCTGCGCATCGACATGCAGGGCCGCCCGCTCCAGCACGCTGACCGGAGCGCTGCGGTGGCTCAGCCCGACGACGAGGAGACTCATGCCGGCATCACGGCGGGTACGTCCCCGTCGGGCCCCTTGTCAGCGGCGGAGCCCTCGCGGCCGGCGGCGGCCGGTGCGGCGCCGTCGGAGGCGGCGGCCTCCTCGCCGGCCTTGCGCTGCTCGTGGAAGGCGAGGATCTGCAGCTCGATGGAGAGGTCGACCTTGCGCACGTCGACGCCGTCCGGCACGGACAGCACGGTCGGCGCGAAGTTCAGGATGGAGGTGACGCCGGCGGCCACGAGCCGGTCGCAGACGGGCTGGGCGGCACCGGCGGGGGTCGCGATGACACCGATGGACACGCCGTTGTCCTCGATGATCTTTTCCAGGTCGTCCGAGTGCTGCACGGGAATGCCCGCGACGGGCTTTCCGGCCATCGCCGGATCGGCGTCGATCAGCGCGGCGACCCGGAAACCACGGGACGCGAAGCCGCCGTAGTTGGCGAGAGCGGCGCCGAGGTTGCCGATGCCGACGATCACAACCGGCCAGTCCTGGGTCAGGCCGAGTTCGCGGGAGATCTGGTAGACGAGATACTCGACGTCGTAGCCGACCCCGCGGGTCCCGTAGGAGCCCAGGTAGGAGAAGTCCTTGCGCAGCTTCGCGGAGTTGACCCCCGCGGCGGCCGCGAGCTCCTCGGAGGAGACCGTGGGTACCGAGCGCTCCGACAGTGCGGTCAGGGCGCGGAGGTACAGCGGAAGCCGGGCGACGGTGGCCTCGGGAATCCCTCGGCTACGGGTCGCCGGTCGGTGAGTTCGGCCAGTTGCCACGGTGCTCCTGCGGGTAGAGCGGGGCTGTAGGCGGTCACACGTCCCCGGACCGCCCCGTCGAAAGCAGGCTATGTCTTTGTGAACGCGTGCACAAAGATGGTGTCCGATTTGCCCGGCCAACGTGACCGGGGTCACGCGCGTCTCTCTCGGAGGCAAAACCGCACACTTCCCTCATCAATCCCGCCCCCAAGACCACTTCGCCATCGATCCTAAGCGACCGACCGGCCCGGCCGGACTAGTCCGTCAGGGCCTTGCGCAGGCGGCCCTCGTCCACCCGCCAGAAGGTGTGCTGCTCGCCGTCGACGAGCACGACGGGGATCTGTTCCCAGTACTGGTCGTGGAGTTGGGGGTCCTGGTCGATGTCCTTGTACTCCCAGGGGACCCCGAGATCTCCACACACCTTCTCGATCACGAGCTGTGCGTCATCGCACAGATGGCACCCGGGCTTGCGGATGAGGGTGACGAGCCGGTCCGCGGGGGCCCCGGCCTGCTTTCGGCGGAAGATGGGACTCATGCAGGCCATTGTCCCGCGCGTCGCAGCGGCCCGGGCGACCCGCTTAACGGCACAGTCCCGGAGTGTTCACACCCTCCAAACCTCTCGACTCCGGAACCACCGAACAAACTGGCTATGCTCACGCCATGGCCGCTCTCGGATGGCTCACTCCCCGTAGGCGCTCCGCCACGGCGCGAAGCGTGTTGGCAGGCGAGGCCTCGGCGGAGGCCGCGCGCAAGTCCTCCCAGGAGGTCCAGGAGGCCCCTGGTACGGAACCGGAGTCGCAGTTCCCGGTTCTGGGCGACGACAAGGCCGCCGCCTTCTTCGACCTGGACAACACGGTGATGCAGGGCGCCGCCCTCTTCCACTTCGGCCGTGGCCTGTACAAACGGAAGTTCTTCGAGACCCGCGACCTCGCGAGGTTCGCCTGGCAGCAGGCGTGGTTCCGGCTCGCCGGCGTCGAGGACCCCGAACACATGCAGGAGGCCCGGGACTCGGCGCTCTCCATCGTCAAGGGCCACCGCGTCGCCGAGCTCCAGTCGATCGGCGAGGAGATCTACGACGAGTACATGGCCGAGCGCATCTGGCCGGGCACGCGCGCGCTGGCGCAGGCGCATCTCGACGCCGGCCAGAAGGTGTGGCTTGTCACAGCGGCCCCGGTGGAGATCGCCCAGGTGATCGCCCGCCGCCTCGGACTCACCGGCGCGCTGGGCACGGTGGCGGAGTCGGTGGACGGCGTCTACACCGGCAAGCTGGTCGGCGAGCCGCTGCACGGCCCCGCGAAGGCGGAGGCGGTCCGCGCCCTGGCCGCGGCCGAGGGCCTCGACCTGTCCCGCTGCGCGGCCTACAGCGACAGCCACAACGACATCCCGATGCTCTCGCTGGTGGGTCACCCCTACGCGATCAACCCGGACGCCAAGCTCCGCAAGCACGCCCGTCACCTGGACTGGCGCCTGCGCGACTACCGCACCGGCCGCAAGGCGGCGAAGGTCGGCATCCCCGCGGCCGCGGGCGTGGGAGCGGTGGCGGGCGGCACGGCGGCCGCGATCGCCCTGCACAAACGCCGCCGGTAACCGGGCGAACGCACCAATCCACGGGTTTTATACGCGTAACTCCGTGTGCAGGCACATTGGCTGCACACGGCCACAACACGCCCCGTTCCCTGACAGAGTGAGACCGTTTTCGATCAACAAGCGGTCACTCTGTGGCACTTGAACGGCCTCCGATCGGTTACAGAAGCGACGTAATCGATGAATAGAGCAACTGGGTGTAGCAGCGCCTGCACTAAGCGTTATTCTCCTCAGACGCAATCCGGTACCCCTCCGTCGCTACGACGGGTGAACGGTCCCGCACTGCACGTGATGGAAGCTCTGCCTCTGGGAGTCCCGTGTACCCACACGTCGGGGTTGACGCCTCGGGCCTGGCTACGCTGCGCGCAACGGTCCTCGACCTGTTGCGCGGCTTCGTCCCCACCGCGTACGCCGTCCCCGCCCTCGCCGTAGCCGCGGCACCGATCGGCCCGTGCTACGCACTGGCCGACGGCTCCGCGGCCGTCGGCAGACGAGGGCGTTCGACCGGTGCCGCACCGGCCCGCCGTCCGGCCGCGGACAGCGACAGCGCCCGCATGATGGACCTGGTCGAACGCGCCCAGGCCGGCGAGGCCGACGCCTTCGGCCGCCTGTACGACCAGTACAGCGACACGGTGTACCGGTACATCTACTACCGGGTGGGAGGCAAGGCCACCGCTGAGGACCTGACAAGCGAGACGTTCCTGCGCGCGCTCAGAAGGATCGGCACCTTCACCTGGCAGGGCCGCGACTTCGGCGCCTGGCTCGTGACCATCGCGCGCAACCTCGTCGCCGACCACTTCAAGTCCAGCCGGTTCCGGCTGGAGGTCACCACCGGCGAGATGCTCGACGCCAACGAGGTCGAGCGCTCGCCCGAGGACTCCGTCCTGGAGTCCCTCTCCAACGCCGCGCTGCTGGACGCCGTCCGCCGGCTCAACCCGCAGCAGCAGGAGTGCGTGACCCTGCGCTTCCTCCAGGGCCTCTCCGTCGCCGAGACCGCCCGGGTGATGGGCAAGAACGAGGGCGCCATCAAGACCCTCCAGTACCGGGCCGTCCGCACCCTGGCCCGGCTCCTCCCGGACGACGCCCGCTGACAGCGCACGCCGGGTAATCGCCAACTCGCTCTCGGTGAAAGTCCGTTGACTCCCCGATCCGATCATCCGCAGTCCGTAACCCAAGTGCCGCGCCACTCGTTGTGCGGGATGCAGGCTCCCTGTGGTCACCCCCTGGCCGACTCCGATCACCCGATCGTGTGCTTGTGCTCAGGGTGTGCAACCCTCAGGACCCCCTGGGGAGTCGACCGTCATGACGAGAGGAGGTGCCGCCAGTGATCGCGAACGTATCGGCGCACCGGC
Source organism: Streptomyces sp. NPDC107471 (assembly GCF_055582845.1). Lineage (NCBI taxonomy): Bacteria > Bacillati > Actinomycetota > Actinomycetes > Kitasatosporales > Streptomycetaceae > Streptomyces > Streptomyces sp. NPDC107471. The sequence continues at coordinate 981,451 of NZ_JBVJPC010000002.1, forward strand.
GGGCGAACGCCTTCGCCCAGGCCCTGGAGGAGCTGTCCGACCGGGAACCGGCGGCCGAGCAGTCCGAAGGACAGGCGTCGGCCGCCGAGGAACACCCCGATCCGGGCCGTCTTCTGGCCCTTGCGGAGTGTCTCGAAGAGCTGCCCAGGCCGGAGCTGGACCCGGAGGTCAAGGTCGTCCAGCGAGCCCAGCTCGTGGCCGCGATGGAGGCCATGCTGCTGGAGGGCGACCGGGCGGAACCCGCGGTCCCCGAGCAGCGCTCCCATCGGGCCAAGGGCGCCCACCGGGCGAGTCCGCTCGGCAAACTGCGCCCCCGTTCCCGGCTCACCAAGGGCCTGGCCGCGGGCGGCCTGAGCGTCGGAGTCGCCGCCGGTGCCTTCGGCGGGGTGGCCGCGGCCAGTTCGGACGCCCTGCCCGGTGACTCGCTGTACGGCCTCAAGCGCGGCATCGAGGACTTCAAGCTCAGCTATCTGTCCGACGGGGACGACGAGCGCGGTGTCGCCTACCTCGACCAGGCCTCCACCCGGCTGAACGAGGCCCGTCGGCTGATGGAGCGCGGCCGGGGCGGCCACCTCGACCACGAGTCCGTGGGCGAGATCCGCCGGGCCCTGTCCGGCATGCAGCACGACGCGACCGAGGGCCACCGTCTGCTGCACGCGGCGTACGAACGCGACCCGAACTCCCTCGGCCCCATCCAGGCCCTCGCCGGCTTCTCGCGCTCGCACCGCGAGGCGTGGGGCGCGCTCCGCGACCGGCTGCCCGTGCAGCTCGGCGACGTCAGCGACCAGGTGTCCGAGGTCTTCGACGCCATAGACGAAGAGGTCGCACCGCTCGAGTCCCTGCTGCCCGAGCCCCCGGCCCAGGGCGGCGGCACGGGTGGTCAACGGCAGGGCGGTTCCGGTTCGGCGTCCTCGGACAGCTCGACCGGCTCCGGCCGCTCGACGGACCCCAGCACCGGCGGCTCCGCCGAGAACCGCGGCGGCAGCAGCCCCAGCAAGTCGACCCCGTCCGGCAGCGAGGACGACGGCCTGCTCGGCGGCGACACCGGCGGTCTCCTCGACCCGCCGAAGGACACCGGCACCACCACCCCGACGTCCCCGGCCCCCTCGGCCGACCCGGACGTCACCCTCCCACCCCTCCTCCCGGGCCTCCTCCCGGGCCTGGGCATCCAGGGCGAGGACGCGAACTAGCTCTGCCAGTACGACGGTGGGGGCGCCCTTCACAAGAAGGGCGCCCCCACCGTCGTAGCACTGGAACTCAGAAAAACACCGACCGCCGCTGCACCAGCAACTTGGCCCCTCCTGTCTGCTGCCCTCGCACTGCTGCGCAGGCTTCGGACAGCCGTGCCGGACTCCGCCCGGCCTCCCGCAGCCGCCCGGCGACCCCTGGTCGGACGGACATCCGGCGACCCCGACCGCCCCGCCGGAACCACCCCGTCAGAAGAAGACCGACCGCCGCTGCACCAGCAACTTGTACAGCGTGTGCTGGATCTGTTCCCGTACCTGGTCCGTGAGGTTGAACATCAGCATCGGGTCCTCGGCGGCCTCCGGCGGGTAGCCGTCCGTGGGGATGGGCTCGCCGAACTGGATGGTCCACTTGGTCGGCAGCGGGACCGCGCCGAGGGGGCCGAGCCACGGGAAGGTCGGCGTCAGCGGGAAGTACGGGAAGCCAAGGAGACGGGCCAGCGTCTTCGCGTTGCCGATCATCGGGTAGATCTCCTCCGCGCCCACGATCGAGCACGGGATGATCGGGGTGCGCTGGCGCAGGGCGGTGGAGACGAAGCCGCCCCGGCCGAAGCGCTGGAGCTTGTAGCGCTCGCTGAAGGGCTTCCCGATCCCCTTGAAGCCCTCCGGCATGACACCGACCACCTCACCCTGCCCGAGCAGCCGTTCGGCGTCCTCCGCACAGGCCAGCGTGTGACCGAGCTTGCGGGCGAGTTCGTTGACCACCGGCAGCATGAACACCAGGTCCGCCGCCAGCAGCCGCAGATGCCGGTTCGCGGGGTGGTGGTCGTGGACGGCGACCTGCATCATCAGCCCGTCCAGCGGCAGCGTCCCGGAGTGGTTGGCGACGATCAGCGCCCCGCCCTCCGCCGGGATGTTCTCGACGCCCTTCACCTCGACCCGGAAGTACTTCTCGTACACCGGCCGCAGCAGGGACATCAGGACCTGGTCGGTGAGCTCCTCGTCGTAGCCGAAGTCGTCGACCTCGTAGTCCCCGGTGAGCCGGCGGCGCAGGAAGCTGAGGCCCCCGGCGATCCGCCGCTCCAGGCCGCCCTCGTCGTGCGCCTGCTGCGGCGGCTGTTCCTCACGCGTCACAGGATCATCATCCTGCGCGGAAGCCCCGCCGGGCAGGGGCTGGACCTCACGGACCAGCGCGGGCTCGGAGCCCTTGCGTCGACTCCCCGCGCTCCGGCGCCGCGCCGGCCGCTGTACGGCGCCTGCGCGGGACCGGTCGTCGTCGAACGGAATGACCTTGGCGTCCGCCATCGTTGATGCGCTCCTCAGTTGGCGCTCTGCGTCGGGGGGTTGCCGCCACCCGCGAGGGGCAGCGCGGCGATCCGGTCGACGGCCCCCGCGAGGGCCTCCGGAGGCAGCAGCCCGGGACCCTGGCTGCGCGCGAAGTCCGCGAAGGTCTCCGCCGTCGTGTACTTCGGCCGGAATCCGAGCGTCTCGCGCATCTGGACCGTCGACACCACCCGGCCGTGGGTGAGCAGCCGGATCTGCTCGGGCGAGAAGTCCGTCATCCCCAGCGTACGGACCAGCGACCCGGCCCAGGTGACGGCCGGCAGCAGCAGGGGCACGGTGGGCCGGCCGAGCCGCCGGGAACACTGCGACAGCAACAGGACGCCGTCGCCCGCGATGTTGAACGTGCCGCTGTTGAGCGTGCCCCGCTCGGGTTCGTGCGAGGCGATCCTGAGCACGTCGATGACGTCGTCCTCGTGCACGAACTGCAGCCGCGGGTCGTACCCGAGCACGGTCGGCAGCACCGGCAGCGCGAAGTACGAGGCGAGCGGGGTGTCCGCCGTCGGCCCCAGGATGTTGGCGAACCTGAGCACGCACACGGCCACGTCGGGCCGGCGCCGCGCGAAGCCCCGCACATACCCCTCGACCTCGACCGTGTCCTTGGCGAAGCCGCCGGAGGGCAGGGACTTGGGCGGGGTGGTCTCCGTGAACACGGCGGGATCGCGCGGCGCGGAGCCGTACACGTTCGTACTGGACTTCACCACGAGCCGCTGCACGTTCGGCGACTTCTGGCAGGCACCGAGGAGCTGCATGGTGCCGATGACGTTGGTCTCCTTGACCGTGGTCCGGCTCCCGCTGCCGAGCGCCATCGCCGTCACGTCCAGGTGGACGACCGTGTCGGCGGCCGTCTCGGCCAGCACCCGGGCGATACCGGGCTGCCGGATGTCCGCCTGGATGAAGTCGGCACCGCCCAGATGGTGCTCCGGCGACACCGCGTCCACCGCGATCACCCGGTCCACCTGCGGGTCACGCTGTATGCGCCGGACGAACCGGCCCCCTAGCTGTCGGGCCACTCCGGTGACGAGCACGACCTTTCCCAAGATCCGCGCCTTCCTTCCAGCCGTAGTCCAGCCCTGGTACGGCCCTTGTACAGCCCCAGTCCTGTGCCGCGTTCCCCGTGTTCCGCCAACTTAGCGGTTCGGTGTCGCCCTGTGATGACCGCCCGCTGCGCGAGGTGACGACATCCGGCCCATGCGCACCTCCTGACACGCGTGTGGCCCCCCACCGATATCAGGTGGGGGGCCACAACCACGCTTACGCGGCGTCGCTTACTTCTTGTTGCGACGCTGGACGCGCGTGCGCTTGAGCAGCTTGCGGTGCTTCTTCTTGGCCATCCGCTTGCGCCGCTTCTTGATAACAGAGCCCACGACTACCCTCGCTCACTTCTCATCACTCGGTGCTGGGCGCCATGGGCCCATACGACCTACGAGGGGCTAGCCTACCCGCCCGAGCGCTGAGGTCGTAATCGAGGTGAACCGGGGAGATCCGGCAGGGGTCCACGAGTGCCCTGAGGCCCCCTTGGGACCTCCCCGAGTCCGGTCGTCGTCAGGCCGTCTCCACCCCCACATAGCTCTCGCGGAGGTACTCGTGAACCGCGTTCTCGGGGACGCGGAAGGACCGCCCCACCCTGATCGCGGGCAGATGACCGCTGTGCACCAGCCGGTACACGGTCATCTTCGACACTCGCATCACCGAGGCGACTTCCGCCACGGTAAGGAACTGAACCTCGCTCAGAGGCCTCTGTTCAGCAGCCATGACACACCTGAACCTTCCGCACTCGACGGCCACCGGCTTCCCCTTCCGGTGACTCTTCGTCGCTGCGTGCTCACTCCCCAATGTAGGGGCGGGTGATGCAAGTGGGGAAGAGGTGCACCCATCGGCGGCCTACTGTGACAGACACGCTCGATTGAGTACGTAGCGGGTCAGCGGCCGGTAGTAAGCGGACCGCACAGCGTCATCAAGTGGAACGACGACGGACACGGCCCCCTCCGCCTGCCCCACGAAGAGCGCGGGGTCGTCCGTATCCGCCAGCCCAATGGCCTCACACCCGAGCTGACCTGCCCCGCAGACCCATCCGTGGTCCCCGATCACGAGCTCGGGAAGCGGCCCGCCGCTCTCCGCCGCGGCCGCCAGGGCAGTACGAACCGGGAGCGGCGAATGCGTGTGTGCGCCGGGCTCACCACCGGAGCTCTCCGCGTCCGGTTCCCGTACGAGCGCGACTCCTCGTACGTACTCAAGGTTGTACGTACGTAGACCGAACCGGGTCGTTATGTCGACACAGCGACCATGCGCAGGGGTGAGGACGGTACATCCCGCCGCCGAGAGGGCGTCCGCGAGAGCGGCGTAGAAACCGAGCAGTCGGTGCGGGTGGCCGGTGCCGAGAAGCACGGCCCCGCTGCGCTGGGAAACTGCCGCGAGCCGGTCCGCGAAGGCGTCGAGCGCGACGAGCGTCCGTTCAGGATCGATCACATCCTGGCCAGTTGTACACCTCGGATCGCCCGAAACTCCGCACCTGTCGGCCATGAGACCGATCAGATCCCGCTCATTCCAGGACGATTCAGGGTCAATCCCGATCAGCGCCCTGGGGTCCCGGGCCGCGAACAACCGATAGCTCCGCAGACTCCGCTCCCGCGAGGTGGCCACGGACCCGGCGAGACGAGCAGCCAACAGATGGGCGCGGAGGGCACCGGTGCTCAACACGAGGGTGATGGTGGCGGATGGGGAGTGCGGAAGGCGGGGGAACGGAAGAACACCGCACAGTCGGAGTAACGCAGGGGCGCGGGGAACTGCGCGACCAGCCGCAACGCACCCGCAGCCGCCTCACGACCTCACCCGGCACCCCGCACCCCGCACCCCGCACCCCGCACCCCGCACCCCGCAGCGCACTAGGCCAACAACCCCCGCAACGGAAACACCGCCCGCCGCGTGGCCAGCACCGCCTGATCCAGCCGGTCCGCAGGGTCGTACCCGGCGTCCCACTCCGCGTAGGAGACAGGCCACCGCCCATCGGTCATCCGCGCCGGCGCCAACTGCCGGGTCCGCGCGAACACCTCCTGCCGCCACCCCTCGGGGATCATCGCCTCGGGCTCGACAGCCCGCCCCGCGGCGATCGCCACCAGATGCGTCCAGGACCGGGGCACGACGTCCACCACGGCGTATCCCCCACCCCCGAGCGCGATCCACCGACCCCCCGCGTACTCGTGCGCCAGCTCGTGGCAGGCGACCTGCACCGCCCGCTGCGCGTCCAGCGACACGGCGAGATGGGCCAGCGGATCCTCGAAGTGCGTGTCCGCCCCGTGCTGCGTCACCAGCACATCGGGCCGGAAGTCGGCGATGAGCTCCGGCACCACCGCGTGGAACGCCCGCAGCCACCCGGCGTCCCCCGTCCCCGCCGGCAGGGCCACGTTCACGGCACTGCCCTCGGCCGAGTCGGCCCCCGTCTCCTCCGGCCACCCGGTCTGCGGGAACAGCGTCCGCGGGTGCTCGTGCAGGGAGATCGTCAGGACCCGCGGGTCCTCCCAGAACGCCGCCTGGACCCCGTCCCCGTGATGGACGTCCACATCCACGTAGGCGACCCGCTCGGCCCCCAGCTCCAGCAGTCGCGCGATCGCCAGCGAGGCGTCGTTGTAGATGCAGAACCCCGAGGCCGCGCCGGGCATCGCGTGGTGCAGCCCGCCCGCGAAGTTCACCGCGTGCAGCGCCTCCCCCCGCCACACGGCCTCGGCCGCCCCCACCGACTGCCCGGCGATCAGCGCGGACACCTCGTGCATCCGCGCGAAGGCCGGGTCGTCCATGGTCCCCAGCCCGTACGACTGGTCGGCCGCCTCCGGGTCCACGGAGGCCGCCTTCACGGCCTCGACGTAGTCCTCCCGGTGCACGAGCCGCAGGGTCGAGTCACCCGCCGCCTTCGCGGCCACGACCTCCAGGTCCCGGTCCAGCCCGAAGGCGTCCACCAGGCGCCGGGTCAGATCGAGCCGGACCGGATCCATCGGATGGTCCGGACCGAAGTCATAGCCCGTTACTGCCTCGTCCCACATCAACTGTGCGCGGCCGCTCATGCCCGCCACCGTATCGGTCCGGTTGAGCCGCGAACGACTTGGCGTACACCAGCGTCACCAGCACCAACACCATCGGCACGAGCATGGCACCGCGATAGCTCCACGCGTCCCCCAAAGCCCCCACCAACGGCGAACCGATAAGAAACCCCACGTAGTTGAAGACGTTGAGCCGCGCCACCGCCGCGTCCGACGCCCCCGGGAACAACCGTCCGGCCGCCGCGAAGGTCTGCGGCACCAGCACACACAGCCCCATCCCCAGCAGCGTGAACCCGAGCATCCCCACCCACGGCCCGGGCGCCACGGCCACCACCGCGAACCCGCCGGCCGCCACCAACGCCCCGGCCCGTACGACCGCGGCCGCCCCGAACCGCCGTACCCCGAAGTCCCCGACGGCCCGCCCCAGCAGGGTCGTCACCATGTAGACGTTGTACGGCACGGTCGCCACCTGCTCACTGCTCCCGAGCACGTCCTGGAGGTACTTCGCGCTCCAGTTGGAGACGGTGGAGTCCCCGATGTAGGCGAAGGTCATCACCAGGCAGAGCGGCAGCAACAACTTGAAGACGACCCCGTCCCCGCCCTCGGCCTTCTCCGCCGGGACACCCCCGTCCCCGTCGACGTACCAGCGGCTCCCCACCAGGCACAGCGGCACCAGCACCGCCACGACCGGCAGATAGGAGACGAACAGCGCGAGATGCCAGTGCGCCCCGGCCCAGGCGAGCGAGGCTCCCACGATCCCGCCGAGGCTGAAGACGGCATGGAAGCTGAGCATGATGCTGCGCCCGTAAGCCCGTTGGAGACTCACCCCGAGCATGTTCATGGACGCGTCGAGCATGCCGACGGCGAGCCCGAAGGCGGCGAGCGAGACACCCAGTTCGACCGTCGAGTCCCCGGCGCCCACGCCGAGCAGCGCCAGGAGCACGACGGGCTGGGCGAACCGCAGCAGCCGGCTGGGCCGTATGCGCTTCACCAGGTGCTCGGTCGAGACGCTCCCGACCCCGGCGAGGATCGGTACTGCGGCCAGGAAGGCGGGCAGCAGCGCGTCGGAGACCCCGTACCGGTCCTGGATCGCGGGAATCCGCGTCACCAGCAGGGCAAAGGCGACACCCTGCGCGAAGAAGCTGAACGCCAGCGAGGCCCTACCGCGCCGCAGCACATCTGTCATGGCGGCGAGCGTAGGGCCCCGGCGTACTCGTGGGTAGATCCAGCCAAAGATGAGTTCTCCTCAGCTTTAACGGGCGAGAGCGACCTCCGGCCGCGCGGCGGCACAGGTCCTCGTCTCCGCGATCAGCATGCGGGCCATGGGGCCGGCCCCAATCGCCCCGCTGACCAGGAAGGCCACCGCCATCGACACGACCATCACCACGGACCCGAGCCACACCATCGTGTCCACCGGCAGTGTGTACGCCCCCACGACCCGCAGCACACACTCCGTCAGCAGTACGACGCCCCACACCACGGAGAACCGCCGCTCGGCCCGCCGGAAGTCCGCCGACCCGCCCTGGAGCCGCGCCCAGGCGTCCTCCCGCTCGGCGATCCCCTTCACCAGCCAGGGCTTCATCCCAGCGGTCATCATCGGCTTGCCCAGCGCGACGGACACGAGGATGCCGATGCCGACCACGCTGCTGACCCCGCTGTCCTTGGCGAGCATCAGCCGCGGATCACCGGCCACGAAGCTGAGCAGCAGCCCGACCACGTTGACCACGAGGATGAGGGCGGCCAGTCCGTTGACGGTCCGCTCCTGCACCACACTCCAGCCGGTCCGCACGGCCGGAACGACACTGCTGAGGCCCAGCGCCATCAACGTGCTCATCCCGAGCCCGTCCTTCAGCAGGTAGTACGCCCCGATCGGCACAGCCACGTCCACGATCAGGGGAGCCAGGTTCGCGCGCTTCGAGTTCGCCTTCGTCGTCATGCCCTCAGCTTCCCGCCCGGGCCGGGTCCCCCAGTAGAAACGATCGTCCGGACCTCGGCATGACAAATGTCAGACGAGCAGGTCCAGCAACTCGCCCATGTCGGAGAAGAGTTGAGTGGCCCCGGCGAGCTTCGCGGCAGGCGTCATCGCGGTGAACCCGTACACGTCCATCCCCGCCGCGTTGGCCGCCTGCACCCCCAGGGGACTGTCCTCGACGACCACACACCGCCCCGGCTCGACGCCCATCCGCTCGGCCGCGTACAGGAACAGATCCGGTGCCGGCTTCCCCCGCCCCACATCCTCCGAGCTGAAGATCCGCCCGCCCTCGAACCACCGGTCCAGCCCGGCCGCCCGATGCCCCACCCGGATCCGCGCATGGCTCCCGGAGGAGGCGACACAGTACGGCACCCCGTCCGCGGCCAGCTTCTCGAGTACGCCGGTGACGCCGATCACGGCCTTCAGCTCCCGCTCGAACGCGGCGAACACCCTCGCGTGGAAGACGTCGTCGAAGTCCGCCGGCAACGTCTGCCCGCTCCGCTCCAGCACGAGCTCGTGGATCCGGTGCATGGCGGAGCCCATGTAGTCCCGGATGGAGTCCTCGTAGGAGGTCGGATGCCCGAGTTCCGTCAGATAGGCAGCGAGATGCCGGTTGGAGATCGGCTCACTGTCGACGAGGACACCGTCGTTGTCGAAGATCACGAGGTCATAGCGCATGCCATTGACCCTAAACGCAGAAAACCCCCGTGCCGAATGGCACGGGGGTTTTCTCAAAATTTGTTCGGCGGTGTCCTACTCTCCCACAGGGTCCCCCCTGCAGTACCATCGGCGC
>NZ_JBVJPC010000003.1:0-153643 GCF_055582845.1 Streptomyces sp. NPDC107471
TGCGGAGAGACGAGCCTTGCTGTCTGTGCCACCGCAACAGGTGAGGGCCACTCTCTGGGGAAACCGGGGAGGTGGTGTGCCGCTGCCGGACCGTCCGGCAGCGGCACACCGCATCCGCGTCAGGGGAGTCATCCCTCGGTCGCCAGGGTGAGGCCCGAGCCCAGTACGTCGTGGCCCGGCCAGCCGGCGTACTCGCGGCGCCAGTACATGAGGGGTCCGCGGGCCTGCAGGGCGTCCCCGCCGACGATCGTGCCGATCACCACGGTGTGGTCGCCCGCCGTGATGGCCGAGTCCAGCCGGCACTCGGCGTAGGCGACGGTGTGGTCCGCAAGCCACGGCAGGCCCAGTGCGTCGGCCGGCTGCCAGGCGACCGAGGCGAACCGGTCCTCGGCCCGGGACGCGAAGTGCGAGGAGACCCACTCGCGGTGGGCGCGCAGGACGTTGACGGCGAAGGCCCCGGTGCCCAGCATCTCCCGCAGGACCCGGCTGCGGGAGTTCACGCAGACCAGCAGCAGGGGCGGGTCCTGCGACACGCTGCACGCGGCGCTGCACGTGAAGCCGCAGGGCTCGCCGCGGGAGTCGAGCGTGGTGACGACGGTCACGCCGGTCGGCAGCGCGCCCATGACGGCGCGGAACGTCTCCGGCTCGACCGGCGGTGCCGAGGACGCGGGTGGTGTCGGCAGCGACATGGACGTCTCCTTCACGGCTAGTGCACGGGGGCGGACGCGCGGCCGACGACGCCCCGCGCGGGCGCGGGCAGCCGCCGGTGCGAGCTGCGCCCCCGGGAGTCGGCGGCGAGGATCTCCTGGTGCAGGTGCCACAGCTCGGACGACGGTTCCAGGCCGAGCTCGCGGCGCAGCAGCTCGCGCACGTTCTGGTAGGCGTGCAGCGCCTCGCTGCGGCGTCCCGCCTTGTTCAGCGCCACGATGAGCTGGCCGTGGAACCACTCGTTGAGCGGGTGCACCGTCACCAGGGAGCGGAGATCGGCGATCATTTCGCGGTAGTTCCCCAGCTTCATTTCCGCCGAGACCCGCAATTCAAGCGCGGCGATATGGCGTTCTTCCAGGTTCACCACATATCCGCGCAGGACGTTTCCGCAATCCACGCCGGCCAGCGGAGTGCCTGTCCAGAGTGCCAGTGCCTCTTTTGCGTGCTGGGCTGTCGCCCGGAAATCCTGGGCCGTTGCCGACACCTTGGCGCGGGCGATGAGCGTGTCGAACTGCTTGATGTCGACCTCGTGGTCCTCGACCCGCAGGACATAACCGGGCGCCGCCGTCCTGACGATGTCCTCGGCCTTCTCCGGACCCACCACACGCGTCAGTGACCTGCGCAGATGGTAGATGTAGGTCTGGGTCGTGGTGATCGCGGTCTGCGGCGACTTGTCGCCCCACAGCTCCTCGATCAGCGTGTCGAGACTGACGACCTGATTCGCCCTGAGCAGGAGCAGGGCTAATACTTTCTTGACTTTCGGGGCGTGCGGCGTGCATAGCTGACGGTCGTGCATCACTTCCAGTGGTCCGAGAAGCCTGAATTCCATTTACCTGTCCTTTCCGGAGCAATAAGACGGGTTCTGGATTACCTCTGGCCTGAACTTTATGTGCAGCAGAGGTTGTGGGCAACGGGGCCTTCTGAAGGTTGCCTCACTTGAACCGGTAGGACCGGTGCCGATGTAACTTTCGATGTAGTCGGACCCGGCGGGGCGCGCCCTATGCGGTGGTTGTCCGACTTGCTCTGTGGCGGGAACCTTTCCTCCGCCGCCGCTTGAACGACTCTCCGATCGCCGATGCCACGGTGTTCGCTCCGTACGCGACCCTTCCTGTGCAGAGGAGCGTCATGCCGATCGCCTCGCCGGTGGCCCCGATCCCGGCTCACTCACTGCTCGTCTTCCTCCTCCAGGCCGGACTGCTGCTGCTCCTGGCGCTGCTGTTCGGCCGACTGGCGACACGCCTCGGACTGCCCGCCGTGGTAGGGGAGTTGTGCGTGGGCGTGGTGCTCGGGCCCTCGGTGCTCACCCATGTCGCCGGGGGCCTCGCGCGGTGGCTGCTGCCCCAGCAGCCGGAGCAGTTCCACCTGCTGGACGCGGTGGGGCAGATCGGGGTGCTGCTCCTGGTCGGCGTCACCGGCATGGAGCTCGATCTCGGCCTGGTGCGCCGCAGGGGACGGACCGCGCTGGGCGTCAGCCTCGTCGGGCTGGTCGTCCCGCTGGGCCTGGGAGTGCTGGCCGGCTGGTACGTGCCGGAGTCGTTCCTCGGCGCGGCGGTGAAGGAGCGTCACGTGTTCGCGCTCTTCCTCGGCGTGGCCATGTGCGTCAGCGCGATACCGGTCATCACCAAGACGCTGTCCGACATGAACCTCCTGCACCGCAACGTCGGCCAACTGACCCTGGCCGCGGGCATGATCGACGACGTCGTCGGCTGGATCCTGCTGTCGGCCGTCTCCGCCATGGCCACCACCGGTGTGCACGCGTCGACCGTCGCGACGTCGCTGATGTGGCTCGCGGTGGTCGTCCTCGGCGCGGCGACCGTGGGGCACCGGCTGCTGCGCGCGGCCCTGCGGGTGTCCGGCCGCGGCCCCGGATCCGGGGGGCCGGTCGCGCTGGCGGTGGCCGCGATCGTGCTGTGCAGCGCCGCGACCCAGTCGATGGGCCTGGAAGCGGTGTTCGGCGCGTTCGTGGCCGGCATCATGCTGCGCCGGTCCGGCGGGATCGAGCTGTCCAGGCTGGCTCCGATGCGGGCCTTCGTGATGAGCGTGCTCGCGCCGCTGTTCTTCGCCACGGCGGGCCTTCGGGTGGACCTCACCGCGCTGCGCCGACCCGAGGTCCTCGGCATGGCTCTGGTGGTCCTGCTGCTGGCCGTGCTCGGCAAGTTCGTCGGCGCGTTCGTGGGGGCCAGGTTCAGCAGGCTCAGCCGCTGGGAGGCGCTCGCGGTCGGCGCCGGCATGAACGCGCGGGGCGTCATCGAGATCGTGGTGGCCTCGGTGGGGCTGCGGCTGGGCGTCCTGACGTCCGAGTCCTACACGATCGTGGTGCTGGTGGCGGTGATCACCTCGCTGATGGCACCGCCGATCCTCCGGTTCGCCACCCGGCGCATCGAGTACACCGCCGAGGAGGCCCTGCGGGCCCGGGTCGCCGCCCAGGCGCGGGGGGAGCGGCTGGACGTGGTCTGAGGACGTGCGGCGACGGCACGGACGGCGCGCCGGCGGGGAGCCCGCAGGTGCGCCGTCCGGGTGTGTGCCGTCCCGGGGCCGGGGGTCAGCCGCTCAGGAGGATGGAGACGGTGGTGCGGATGTGCTCGCGCAGCACGTCGGTGCTCAGGTCCTCGTAGAAGGACGTGTACATCACGAGCGGGCCCATCATCGCGCCGAACGCGCAGCCGAGCCGGATGCGGTCCGAGGGCGGCAGCGAGGCGTCGGCGAAGAGCGCGGCGAGCGGCTCGCCCTGGGCCTCGATCTGGGGGCCGAGGACCGGGTCGTCGGCGAACAGCTTCTGGAACGCGTCGTCGTTGCGGTCCCACACCATGAACAGCCGGCGGTGGGTCAGGGCGATCTCGATGATCTGGTCGAAGGCGCGCTGCCACGCCTCGGCGTCCTTGCCGGCCACGGTGAGCCGGTCGGCGATGCCGCCGTTCACCTCCATGATCTGCTCGACGATGGCCCGGGCGATGTCCTCCTTGGTGCGGAAGTGGTAGTAGATCGCCGCCTTGCTCACGCTGAGCCGCTCGGCGATCTCCCGCAGGGAGGTGCCGCCGTACCCCTGGGTCGTGAAGAGCTCCGTGGCCACCGCGAGCAGCCGATCGCGGGTGTTGCCCGAACCGGAGGATCCGGCGTCCTTCTTGCTGGCCTGGTCCTTTGCTGATGGCGCGACCATGACGTCCGACCTCTCCTTGACGATTGGCAAGTGACTCCCTTACCGTTTGGCAAGTGGCCACTGGCCGGTGTGCCTAATTCGGGCTTGCCGACGGGATCAATTATGGGATGCAGAGTAGCAATCCGGGATCCACGCGCGGTCTCAAGGCCCCGCACAGCGGTCGCAGCGCCCCTGACCCCGATTCGATGAGGAGAAATCCGTGTCTGTCTCTCCTGGAGGCGACATCGCCATCAGCGTCCGAGGACTCGTCAAACGCTTCGGCGACTACGAGGCCCTCAAGGGCGTCGACCTCGAAGTGCCCGCGGGCTCGGTCGTCGGGGTGCTGGGGCCCAACGGTGCGGGCAAGACGACGACCGTGCGCGTGCTCGCGACGCTCCTCAAGCCGGACGGCGGACAGGTGCTCGTGGGCGGCCACGACGTGAGCAAGGACCCCGCGGCCGTCCGCCGGGCCATCGGACTGACCGGGCAGTACGCGGCCCTCGACGAGTTCCAGGGCGGCCGGGACAACCTGGTCATGATCGGGCGCCTGGCCGGTCTGCGGCGCCGCGCGGCCCACGAGCGGGCCGACGAGCTGCTGGCGGAGTTCGACCTCGTCGAGGCGGCGGGCCGCCCGGTCAAGGGCTACTCCGGCGGCATGCGGCGCCGGCTCGACCTGGCCGCCAGCCTCGTGGCCCGCCCGCGCATCCTGTTCCTCGACGAACCCACCACCGGTCTGGACCCGCGCAGCCGCAACGTGATGTGGGACGTCATCCGCGATCTGGTGGCCGACGGCACGACGCTGTTCCTGACCACGCAGTACCTGGAGGAGGCCGATCAGTTGGCCGACCAGATCGTGGTCATCGACCGCGGCCGGGCCATCGCCAAGGGGACGCCCCGCGAACTCAAGTCCATCCTCGGCGGGGCCCAGTTGGAGGTCGTCGTCTCGGCCGGCGGGGATCTCGCCACGGCGGCCCTGGTGCTGGGCGGCTTCGGCACGGGCCCGGCCACCATCGACCCCGAGACCCGCCATGTGCAGGTGCCCGTGACCGCGCGCCCCCGGCTGGCGACGGACGTCGTCCGGTCCCTGCTGAGGTCCGGCATCGAACTGGACGACTGCTCCGTGCGGCGCCCGTCGCTGGACGACGTCTTCCTGGCGCTCACGGGCCACTCGGCCCTCGCCCGGGACGAGTCGGCCAGCGAGGACGGCGTCGTGGCCGCGGCCGGCTGAGCACGGCCCCCGTATTCCTGCATTGGAGAACCCGAGATGACGACCCTCACGGCGGTCCCCGGCCGCCTCGACGCCGGACCCGGCACGATCGGCAAGGTGCGCCAAGTGATCGGCGACACCCTGGTGCTCGCCCGCCGCAACCTCGCCCGGACGCTCAGCGAACCCGAGTCCCTGATCGACGTGACCCTGACCCCGGTGGTGTTCACCCTGCTCTTCGCCTACGTCGTGGGCGGTGCCATCGCGCTGCCCCACGGGGTGAGTTATCACGACTACCTGATTCCGGGCATGTTCGCGATGACCATGGCCTCGGCGTCTACCGGCACCGCGACCGCGGTCAACCACGACATGTCCAACGGGATCATCGACCGGTTCCGGTCGCTGCCGATGTCCCGGGCCGGGGTGCTGGCGGGACAGAGCCTCGCGGACCTGCTGACCACGATCATCGCCGTGATCGTCCTGGCCGCGACCGGTCTCGCCATCGGCTGGCGCATCCACACCGACTTCGCGCACGCCGTGGAGGGCTTCGCGCTCATCCTGCTCTTCGCCTACGCCCTCAACTGGGGGATGGCCTGTCTCGGCATGGTCTTCCGCAGCGCGGAGGGCGTGCAGCAGTTCGGGGTGCTGATGATGCTCGGGCTGACCTTCGTGTCGAGCGCGTTCGTCCCCACCTCGGGCATGCCCGCGTGGCTGCGCGAGGTGGCCAACTGGAATCCGCTGAGCTCGCTGTCGGCCGCCATCAGGGACCTGTTCGGCAATCCGAATCCCGCGAGCAGTGTGCACGCCTGGCCGCTCCAGCACCCGGTCCTCGCGACCACCGTCTACTCGGTCGGAATGATCGTCGTCTTCGCTCCGCTGGCCGTTCGCCTCTACCGTACCCGCACCGGCAAGTAGCAAATTCTGTACGTTTCAGACCCCCGCATTGCTGTGGGGGTCTGCGACGCATTCCCGGACGGCGTGCACGGCGGGCGCGGAGCGTTGAATTCCGCACCATCAAAGCCCGTTCCAATCTTTTACTATTACTGAATCTTTACCTGGTCCCCGGTCCGGTTGGGATACAGTGCATCGAAGGAATGCACTGAAAGTCTTCTCGCGTTGATGCTCTGTTCGATTGGCCCAGCGTGCTGTCGTGGTTCACATCGCACTAAACGGGGGGTTCGACGGATGGTGTCGAGACAGATCAAGATCCTTCTTGTTGATCACCAGACGCTTCTCAGGGAGTCCCTGGGATCGATGCTGGGCGCGGAGCGGGATCTGGCCGTCGTCGGCTGCGCGGTCGGAGGCGCGGAGGCGGTCGATCTGGCGGTCACGGTCCAGCCCGATGTCGTCATCGTCGACGCCGACCGGCCTGAGGGTGTCATGGAGACCTTCATGCAGCTCCGGGTGGCCGTCCGCGACTCCCGCTTCCTGGTGCTCAGTTCGCACGACCAGCCGGCCCTGCTGCAGGAACTCCTCGCGCTGGGAATCAGCGGCTATCTGACGAAAAGCGTGACGGTCCTCGAGCTGGTCACAGCCATCCGGACCGTGGCCGCACGGGACGGCCGGGTGGTGCTCTCGGTGGCCCGCGCCAGTATCGAACGCATTAGCCGCCCCGATGACGAAACCGCTCTCTCCCGCCGGGAGAAGGAAATCCTGACGCGGATAGCGGACGGATTGAGCAATGGGCAGATAGCCCGGCGGCTTTCTATTTCCGAGGGAACTGTGAAACGGCATGTGCACAGTATTTTCGTGAAACTCGGAGCCGTTTCCCGAATTGACGCCGTCAATAAGTATTCCGCTCTGCGTGCGGGGTGGGTGGCAGCGTACGAGTCGGTTTCCTGACCCGGTGCCCGACATGCCGAAAGGGACGGTCCGCGGGGACCGTCCCTTTCGGCGTGCGAGGACCGGTTCAGGTCCTGGCGCGCTCGGGTGCCTCGCCGTCCCGCTGGTGCGTCACGGCCGGCGCCTCCGGTGCCACGAGGTCACCGCCCTCCAGGTCGGGCAGCCGGCTCAGCAGGGCCGGGACGTGCCAGTTGCGCTCGCCGAGCAGGAGCATCGCCGCCGGCAGCAGCATGCCCCGGATGACGGTCGCGTCGATGAGCACGGCGATGGCGAGCCCGAGGCCCATCTGCTTCATCCCCTGGAGCGACAGGGTGCCGAAGATCGCGAAGACGCCGACCATGATGACCGCGGCGCTGGTGACGACGCCGGCCGTGGTCGCGATCCCGTGCCCGATGGCGTCCCGCGTGCTCATGCCGCGCAGTCGCGCCTCACGGATCCGCGACACCACGAACACGTGGTAGTCCATGCTCAGCCCGAACAGGATGACGAAGAGGAACAGCGGCAGCCAGGACTCGATGGCCCCCACACCCTGCGCACCGATCAGCGAGGCGCCCCAGCCCTTCTGGAAGACCGCGGTGAGGATGCCGTAGGCGGCGCCCACCGACAGCAGGTTGAGCACCGTGGAGGTGAGGGCGATGAGCGGCGACCGGAAGGACAGCAGCATCAGCAGGAACGCGAAGGCGATGACGAACGCGAACACCGGGGCGACGCTGGAGCCCAGCTTGTCGGCGAAGTCCTTGGACGCGGCGACGGATCCGCCGATCGGTGCCCGTACGCCCTCGACCTTGCCGAGCGTCTGCGGCCGCACCTCCTCGCGCAGCAGCCGCAGGCTCTTCTCGCTCCTGGCCCGCGAGTCGCCGCCGGTCAGCGGTACCTCGATGACCGCGAGGTTCTGCTTGCGGTGCACGGTCACCTGGACCGGGCCGCCGGAGGCGCCGGAGCTGACGGCGCGTTCGCGGAACGCGGCGATGGCGGCGGTCACCCGGGCGCCGGTGATGTCGTCGGCGGTCACCACGACCTCGGCGGGTTCGGGGCCGCCCGGGAAGGTCGTGCTGATGTCCTCGTAGGCGCGGACCATGGCCACGTCGCCGAGTTCCTGCTTGAGGGTGAGGTCCGCCGGATGCAGGGCCGTGGCCGGGACGGCGAGGGCGATCAGCGCGCCGGCGCCGATCAGCAGCGACAGCTTGGGGCGGCGCAGCACGGTGCCGAGGACGGCGCGCCAGACGCGGCTCTCGGCGTCCGGGGCCTGCCGGGCCGGCCTGCGCCAGGGCAGCCGTCCCTTCTCCACCCGCTCGCCGAGCAGCGACAGCACGGCCGGCAGGACGGTCACCGAGCCGATCATGGCCACGCCGACCACCAGCAGGGTCGCCAGGCCCATGCCCTCGAACTCGGTCATGCCGGTGAGGAACATGCCGGCCATTGCGACGATCACCGTGCTGCCGGAGACGAGGATGGCCCGGCCGGAGGTGGCCGACGCGATGTTCAGCGCCGTCCGGGCGTCCCTGCCGCGGGCCCTCTCCTCGCGCTCGCGGCGGAGATAGAAGAGGCAGTAGTCCACCCCGACGGCCATGCCGACCAGGAGCATCACGATGCCGGAGCTGTCGCTCATGGGCACCGCGTGACTGGCCAGCGCCACCAGACCGGTGGTGGCCACGACCGCGGTCAGCGACAGGATCACCGGCAGGACGGCGGCGACGAGGGCGCCGAAGGCGATGAAGAGGATGCCGATCGCGAGCGGCACCACCGAGTACTCGGCCTGGGCGAAGTCGTCGCTGAACGCGTCCCCGATGGTCTTGTCCGCGCTCGCGGCGCCGAACTCCTCGACCTTCATGTCCTTGTGTCGGTCCGCCACCTCCTCGACGGCGGTGAGGACCGGGCCCACCCGGTCGCCCGCGGTGGCGGGGTCCCCGGTGACGGCGAACTGCACCAGGGCGGCGTGGCCGTCCCGGGAGACGGCCTCGGTGTCGTAGGGCGAGCGGATGTCGGTGACCTGTCCGGTGGCCCGGACCGAGGTGATGACGTCGCTGACCGTGTCGCGGGCGGCCCTACCGGTCACCGCGCCGGTCGAGCGGATCAGCACCGACTCCAGCGCGGGGTCCTGGACGCCCTTGTCGTGCAGGGTCTTGATGACCTGTCCGGCCTCGCCGGGCACGGTGTCGTGGTCCGCCGCGTCGATCTGGCCCACGATGCCTCCGAGGGCCACGGAGACGACCGCGAAGAGCAGCCAGGCGGCCACCGCGGCCCAGCGGTGCTCGGCGCTCCAGCCGCCCATGCGGCCGGCGATGCCGCGCGGCCTGAAGGCCGGTTCCGTAGTGCTTGGGCCGGGTGGTCGGGTCCGGCTCTTTCCGTGTGCTCGCGCCACGGGTCAGCCCCCTTCGAGTGGTCGGGAAGGTCAGGGAAACGCAGATGCGCGGGCCGGCCGGACCGTCACTGTCTCATCGACAAGTACTTACTTGCCAAAAGGTAAGGGAGTCACTTGCCAATCGTCAAGTGAGGAGCTGGGTCAGGGCAGTTCGGAGAAAGGCCAGGTCCCCGCCGGGCCGCGGCGGCAGCAGCGGCACCACCCGGCTGCGCCGCGAGCGCACCTGGGGATGCCGGCGGGCCAGCATCGACAACCCCTGTCCGGGGCCCGTCTCCACCAGGGTGAAGTCGCCGTGCCGCAGCAGGTTGTCCAGCGCGGGCCAGAACAGCACCGGCTCGGCGAGCTGCTGGGCCCAGAAACCGCCGTCCGCCGCCTCGTGCGGGCGCACCGGCCGCCCCGTCCGGGTCGACCACACGCGGATCCGCGGCGTATGGAGCGACACCCCGCTGAACGCCGCCTCGAACACGTCGGCGGCGCCCGCCACCGCCGGGCAGTGGAACGCCTGCCGCGCGGGCACCCGGCGAGCCGCCAACCGGGCCGCGCGCAGGGCCTCCTCCACCTCGGTGAGGTGGGGCTCCAGCCCGCTCAGCACCGTCTGCGCGGGCGCGTTGACCGCGCCGACGGCCACCGCGCCCGGGACGCCCCCGGGGCCGCCCGGCAGCAGATGCGCGAGTTCCTCGGGACGCGCCGCCACCGCCAGCATGCCCCCGGGCCCCACGCCGGCCATCGCGGCGGACCTGGCCGACATCAGCCAGGCCGCGTCGGCCAGGTCGAACACCCCGGCGAGTGCGGCCGCGGCCAGTTCGCCGACGCTGTGCCCGAGCAGCACCGCGGGCCGGACGCCGTGGGCCAGCAGGGTGCGCCCGAGGGCGTAGCCGACGGCGAAGAGCAACGGCTGGGCGCGGCAGGCGTCGTCGAGCGGAACGCGCGGGCGCTCGCTCAGCCAGTCCTCGCGCAGCTCCGTGCCCTCCCGCCCGAGCAGGGTGAAGAACTCGTCCATGACGGCGGTGAACACCGGTTCGGGCCCGTAGAGTTCGGTGGCCATGCCCGGCTGCTGGGCTCCCTGACCCGGTAACAGCAGGGCGACGGGGCCGGTGGGGGAGACGGGGGCCGCGAGGGCGGACGCGCCGGTGGCGGGGACGGACGGCATGGTGGTCCTCCGGTCGAAGAAGTCGACGGGGACGACCGCCTTCGAAGCGGTCGTCCCCGGGCATGCCTCACCGCCGGCGCGGAACTCCGCGCCGGCGGTGAGGCACCGGACGGTGGAAGAGGGGCGGGGGCGCGGCCGTCGGTCAGGCCACGGTGCTCTCGAAGAGGTGCAGATACGAGTTGACCGGGCGGATGTCCCCGACCCGCAGCCCGGCCTGCTCCATCAGGGCCGCCAGCCCCTGCCGGGTGTGCTTCTTGCCGCCCACGTTCAGCAGGAGGAGGAGGTCCATCGCGGTGGTGAACCTCAGCTCGGGACTGCCGTCCACCAGGTTCTCGATCACGAGGACCCGGGCTCCCGGGCGGGCCGCGGCCACCGCGTTGCGCAGCGCCGTGACCGTGCTCCGGTCGTCCCACTCCAGGATGTTCTTGAAGAGGTACACATCCGCCTGGACCGGGATCTCCCGCAGGCAGTCGCCCGGCAGCAGCGTGGCCCGGGACGCCAGCGAACCGCCCTCGCCCAGCCGCGGGTCGGGGTTGGCGACCACACCCGGCAGGTCGAGCAGGGTGCCGCGCAGCCCGGGGTTCTTCTCCAGCAGGGTCGCCAGCACCAGCCCCTGGCCGCCCGCGATGTCGGCCACGCTCCGCACCCCGGACAGGTCGAGCCGCTCGGCGATGGCACGTGCGGAGAGCTGACTGGACTGTGTCATCGCCTTGTCGAACACCTCGGCCGAGTGCGGCGCCCGGGCGTGCAGGTACGCGAAGAACTCCTCCCCGTGCAGGGAGGGGAACACGCCCTTGCCGGTGCGGACGGCCTCGTCCAGGTGGGCCCACAGTTCCCAGGTCCACGGCTCGGTGGCCCACAGGACGTTGTACTTGATGCTGCGCGGGTCGTCCTCGCGCAGCAGCCTGGACTCGGCGGTGTGCACATAGGTGCCCGCACCGGTCTCGGCGAAGACGCCGTACGTCGTCAGCGAACGCAGCAGCCGGACGAGCGCCTCCTGGTCCGCACCCACGGCCTGGGCCAGATCGGCGGCGGTGGCGGGCTCCTCGCCGAGTGCCTCCGGCAGCCCGAGCAGGGCCGCGGCCCGGACCGAGGCGGCGCAGGCGGCGCTGTGCGCCAGCTCCCGCAGCCTCATGACCGGTCCCGGTACGGCGGTTGTCGCGTCGGTCATCACGAATTCCCTTCCCTCCAAGGATGCGCACGGGACACGGGCCGGCCGGCGACGGGGGGCACCGGCCGGCCCGCGGACGCGGTCATTCGCCCGCGTCGGCCTGACGCTCGGTCACCAGCCGGTACGGGCCGGCCTCCGCCCGGGCGAGCTTCATGATCTCCATCACCGGACCGCGGAACCCGTCGCTGGAGACCGCCTGCTTGTGGGCCGCGCCGTCCGTCCACTCCGCGGTCTCCACGTACACCTGCGGGTCCTGCACCGACCGGTACAGGTGGTACGCGCGGAAGCCGGGCTGCTCCGCCATGTAGTCGGTGATCTTCCCCAGCAGGCGCTCGAACTCCTCGGTGTCGCCGGACACGGTGAAACGGTTGACGAAGTGGTGCATGACGGTGGACTCCTTCGGATGGGAGGGGTGTTCCGGTGCGGTCCGCAGCCGTGCGCGCAACTCCTGACGGAGCACCTTGCCGGTGGGCGAACGCGGGATGCGGTCGGTCGCTTCGATGTGCTCGAGCCGTTCGTAGTACGGCAGTCCGGCGTTGACCTCGGCGGCCACGGCGGCCGGGTCGACGGTGCCCGCGCCCTCGGCGAGCACCACGAAGGCGTGCGCCACGGCACCGCTGAACTCGTGCGGCCGGTCGATCACCGCGCAGTCGGCGACGGCGGGGTGGCGCAGCAGCACCCGCTCGATCTCCGTCGGCGACACCAGCCAGTTGTCCCGTTTGAAGACGTCCTTGAGCCGGTCGACGACGTACAGGTACCCGTCGGCGTCCATCAGCCCGATGTCCCCGGTGGAGAACCAGCCCTCCGCGTCCGTGTCGTACGACAGGTCCCGGCCGAGGTAGCCCTTCATGAGCTGGGGCCCGCGGACCTGGATCTCGCCCCGCTCGCCCACCGGGCGCACCCGCCGCGAGTCGACCTCGACGATCCGGCACTCGGTGCCCGCCACCGGCCGCCCGGACGAGCCGGCGCGGGGTGCGGCCAGACTGTCGAAGTGCGTGGAGGGGGAGGTCTCCTGAAGGCCGTAGCCCTGCACCACCGGGACGCCGAAGTGCTGGCCGAGCGTGCCGGCCGCGGACCGCGGCAGGGTCGAGCCGCCGGAGAGGACCGCCCGCAGCGACGGGCACTCCAGCTCGGGCAGCCGCGGGTGCACGGCCAGCCGGGCCAGCCGGACCGGCAGGCTGTAGAAGTGCGTGGCGCGCAGCCGGTTCGCCGCGTCCATCGCGTCCGCCGGATCGGGCTCGGTGCACAGCACGAGGGTCCCGGCCACCGCGACCGTGACGGTCAGGTGCATCAGATGGAACGTCGGAAGGTAGTCGAAGACCACCGCGTCCGGGTCCAGACCGTGCGCCCGCGCCGACTGCGCCGCGTTGACCACCAGGTTGCGGTGGCTGAGCAGCACGGCCTTCGGCGCTCCCGTGGTGCCGCTGGTGAACTGCACACAGGCGACGGCCTCGGGATCGTCGTCCGGCACCGGCGGCCGCTCCAGCGGCCCGGCCCCGGGCAGTTCGTCCAGCACGGGTACGCCCTCGGGTACGCCGGCGTCCCGGTGCGTCGGCACGATGTGCCGCAGCTCCGGCAGCCGGCCGCGGACGCCGTCCAGGCGGTCGTGGAGCTCCGGGGGCGCCAGCACCGCCTGCGCCGCGCTGATGCCCAGGACATGGGCCAGCCCCTCCTCCCGGAGCAACGGGTTGACCAGGGCGGGGATGTTGCCGGAGCGCAGGATGCCGAAGAAGGCCGGGGCGAAGTGCCGGTCCAGCGTCGTGGTGAGGGCCACCACGGCGTTCGATGCGCCCAGCAGGGCGCGCAGCCCGGCGGCGTACCGGTCGGCCAGCGCCGACAGACCGGCGTAGTCGACCGTCCCCTCGTCGGTGCGCACGGCGGTGCGGTGCGGGGCCGACGCCGCGGCCCGCCGCAGCAGGTCGTCGATCCGGGGCCCGCCGAGCAGATCCGCCAGCGAACCGAGCGGCGCCCCGGCCGCCACCCCCTCGTGCGGCGCGCCCGGCATCACGAGCGCGGAAGGTCGTCGCGGTACACCTGCCGGCGCCGCACGAGGAGCCGGTCGCCCTCGCGCACCAGCAGGTCCTCGCAGGAGCAACTGAGCTCCAGTTCGGCCCTGCCGCCCTGGGGGGTGGCGAGCACCTGCGCGTACGTCACGGCCGTCACCGTGCCGTCGGCGTTGCGGGAGACCTCCAGCATGCCCAGCCAGTGACGGCGTCGGACACCCTGCTCCGCGAGCCGGCGGGTGGCCTCGGCCGCGCCCTGCCGGATGGCGGCGCGACCCTCCTGGGGCCGGGGGTGGGCGTTGGCGCGGAACACCCCGTCCTCGGTGAAGGTCTCGGCCCACTCGGCGACGTTCCCCTCGTCGAGGCTGCGCATCTGCCGGGCGTAGAAGTGCAGGACCTCCTGGTACAGCGCGGTGTCGTGGACGCTGTTCGCGGGCGGTGCCGACAACGGCATGACAGTCCCCCTTTCGATCACGGTGGCGTGGTGTGCAGCAGACGCTCGCACCGGCGCCTCGAGAACCGCTGGAGATCTCCTCACCGGTCCGTCCACCCGCCCCGGAAGGGTTCGAGGCATCCTCGGTCGCGCCTCGAACCCGGTCCGGGAGGCTGCCGGGGCATCCCGACGGAGGAGGACGAGATGACCACAGCGCATTCCCCGGGCACGGCCGGGGCGGGCGGTCCGCACCGCGCGGCCCTGGTGACGGGCGGCACCAGCGGGATCGGGCTCGCGGTGGTGACCCGGCTGGCCCGGCGCGGCATCCCGGTGTACCTGTGCGCGCGGTCCGAGGAGAACGTGTCCTCGACCGTCAAGGGGCTGCGGGAGCAGGGCCTGGAGGTGGACGGCCGGGCCGCCGACGTGCGCTCCGGCGAGTCGGTGCGGGCCCTCGTCCGCGCCGCCGTGGAGCGCTACGGGCCGATCACCGCGCTGGTCAACAACGCCGGACGCAGCGGCGGCGGCCGGACCGCGCAGATCACCGACGAGCTGTGGGACGACGTGATCGAGACCAACCTCAGCAGCGTCTTCCGGGTCACCCGCGAAGTCCTCACCACCGGCGGCCTGGAGGGCGTCGAGGGCGGACGGATCATCAGCATCGCCTCCACCGGAGGCAAGCAGGGCGTGCCCTTCGGCGCCCCCTACTCGGCCGCCAAGGGCGGTGTCATCAGCTTCACCAAGGCACTCGCCAAGGAGCTCGCGCCCACCGGGGTCACGGTCAACGCGGTCTGCCCCGGCTACGTCGAGACGCCGATGGCCGTCCGGGTGCGCGAGTCCTACGCGAACACCCGGCACCTGTCCGAGGAGGAGGTGCTCACGGAGTTCCACGCCAAGATCCCGCTGGGCCGGTACTCCACCCCGGACGAGGTGGCCGGCCTCGTCGACTACCTCGTCACCGACACCGCCGCCTCCATCACCGCGCAGGCCCTCAACGTCTGCGGCGGACTCGGCATCTTCTGACCCCGCGGGCCGGCGCCCGGTCCGACCCAGAGAAAGGCACGGCAATGCTGCGCACCGGAACCCAGCGCACCACGCACCACATCGACATCGACGCACCGGCCGGGACGGTCTACGGGATCATCGCCGACGCTCTCTCCTGGCCCGTCCGCTTCGCCCCGACGATCCACGTCGAGCGCGTCGAGGAAGCGGACCCGCAGACGGGGGGCGTGGAACGGCTGCGGATCTGGGCCACCGCCAACGGCGAGGCCAAGACCTGGAGTTCGCGCCGGCACCTGGACCCGGAACGGTCCCGGATCACCTTCCGGCAGGAGGTCTCCACGCCGCCGGTCGCCTCGATGAGCGGCGAGTGGATCGTCGAGGCCGGCACCGCACCGGGCACCGCCCGCCTCACCCTGCTCCACGAGTTCACCGCCGTCGACGACGACCCGGCCGGCCTGGAATGGATCGAGCAGGCCACCGACCGCAACAGCACGACCGAACTCGCCAACGTCAAGGCGCTGGCCGAGCAGGCCACGGACACCGCCGGCCTCGTCTTCGAGTTCGAGGACTCCACGCTGATCGACGCGGACCCGGAGGCCGTCTACCGCTTCCTGTACGAGGCCGCGGCCTGGCCGGACCGGCTGCCGCACGTCTCCCGGATGAGGCTGCGCGAGGACGTCGAGAACATCCAGTGGATGGTGATGGACACCGTCACCAAGGAGGGCTCGGCGCACACCACCGAGTCGGTCCGGGTCTGCTTCCCGGAGCAGCGGCGCATCGTCTACAAGCAGCTCGTCACGCCGCCGCTGATGACCGCGCACCTCGGCGAGTGGACCGTGGTGCCCACCGCCGACGGCGTGCGCGCCACCTCCTGGCACCGCGTGCGCCTGAACGAGGCCGCCATCCCCGACGTCCCACAGGCCGGCGGGACACGCGCGTCCGCGGCGGAGTTCGTGCGCCGCGCGGTCGGCGGCAACAGCGCGGCGACCCTCGCCCTGGCCAAGGCGTTCGCGGAGGCCCGGGATGACTGACAGCTCCGCGGGCCCCGAGGTCCTCGTGGTGGGCGCGGGCCCCGTCGGTCTCACGCTCGCCCACGAACTCGCGCGGCGCCAGGTGGCCGTACGGATCGTCGACCGGGCACCCGGCCCCGCGGTCACCAGCCGGGCCCTCGCCGTGCACGCCCGCACCCTGGAGATCTGCGAACAGATGGGCGTCCTGGACGGTCTGCTGCCGCGCGGCCGCAAGGTCGAGCACTTCACCCTGCACCTGCGCGGACGCACCCTGATCCGCTTCGACACCGACTACTCCACGATGCCCACCCGCTACCCCTTCAGCCTCATGGTCGACCAGGTGGTGACCGAGGAGGTGCTGCGCGAGCGGCTGTCCCAGCGCGGCGTCGAGGTCGAGTGGGGCGTCGCGCTCGACTCCTTCACCCCGTACGACGACCACGTGGAGGTGCGGCTCGTCGCGGCGGACGGCCGCGCGACCACCTCCCGCGTACCGTGGCTGGTCGGCACCGACGGGGCGCACAGCACCGTCCGCAAGAGCCTCGGCCTCCCCCTCCTCGGCGACGCCAGCGAGACCTGGCTCAACGCCGACGTCGAGACGGACGCCCCGCTCCCCGGGGACAGCAACCACCTGCTGCACACCGGCAAGGGCACCCTGCTGATGGTGCCCTTCCCCACCTCGGGCAAGTGGCGGGTGATCGACACCCAGGACATCACGGACGCGGACGACCCGGAGGCGATCAGGAACCGCCTCGCACGGAAGATCTCCACCGCGCTCGGCCGGCCCGTGAAGGTGGCACCGCCCACCTGGATCTCGGTCTTCACCGTGCAGCAGCGGATGATCACCGGCATGCGCGTCGGGCGCTGCTTCGTCGCCGGGGACGCGGCCCACGTGCACAGCCCCGCCTCCGGGCAGGGCATGAACGCGGGCATGCAGGACGCCTACAACCTCGCCTGGAAACTCGCCGACGTGGTCCGCGGCCACGCCGAGGACCGGCTGCTGGACAGCTACGGCGCCGAGCGCGTCCCCGTCGGCGAACGCCTCCTCGGCTCCACCCGCGTGGCCACCGCCCTGGTCGCCCTGCGCAACGCCCTCGGGCCCGTCCTGCTGCCGGTGGGCCTCGGCGCCGTCCGCCGGATCACCCCGCTCAAGCGGAAGCTGGAGCGCAAGATGATCCGCGGCTTCTGCGGACTGACCGTCGAGTACCCCGACAGCCCGCTCAGCCGGCCCGCCCCGCCCGGACCCGGCCCGCGGCCCGGACAGCGGGTGGGCTGCACCGCCGAGGACCGGCGCACCAGGGCCGGCTGGCGGGACCTGTGCGAGGAACTCCACGACCCGCGCTGGACGCTGCTGCTGCCCGCGACGGCCGGCGGGCGGCCCACCGGGGAACTGGTCGGGCGGCTCGACGCGACCCACGGCCGGGCGGTCTCGGTCCGCCGCCTCTGCGACACCGGCGACACCTCCGGGCCCCGCCCGCTGCTGGACCCGGACGGCGTCCTGCGCCGCGATCTCGGCCTCGGGACAAGGGACTTCGCGCTCATCCGGCCCGACGGCCACCTCGCCGCCCGCGGACCGCTGGCCGACGGCGCGGACCTCGACCACGTACTGCGGTCCGCCGGACTCACTGCGGCCCGCAGCACGTCCGCCTCCCTGCCGGAAGCGTCCTGAAGTCCCCAACCCCACACGTCAGTTCACAGCCGTACGAACGGAGAGAAGTCATGAGTCAGAACCAGGAGGACGCCTACCGGCGGCTGCTGGCCGAGCGCAGCGGCGGTCGCGGCGTCCTGGTCACCCTCAAACGCGACGGCCGCCCCCAGCTCTCCAACGTGGGATACAGCTACGACCCCGCCACGGACACCATCCGGATCGCCACCACCGACGACCGGGCCAAGACGCGCAACGCCCGCCGGGACCCCCGGGTCACCTTCCACGTGACGACCGAGGACATGTTCGCCTTCGGGGTCTTCGAGGGCACCGCCTCGGTGTCCGAGGTGGCCGCCGACCCGTACGACGCCGTGGTGGACGAGCTCTGCGACATGTACCGCGCCACCCAGGGCGAGCACGAGGACTGGGAGGAGTTCCGCCGGACCAAGGTGAAGGACCAGCGGCTCGTGCTGCGCGTGCAGGTCGAGCGCACCTACGGCTTCATCTTCCGGAAGAGCTGACGATGACGACCCACGCGGCGCCGGCCGTCACCCGGCAGAGCCTGCTGGACACCCTCCAGGCCTTCAAACGCACCAGTCTGCTCAGGGCCACGGTCGAACTCGGCGTCTTCGACGCGCTCGCCGCCGGCCCCCTGGACCCCGGCCGGCTCGCCCGTGCCGTCGGCGCGGACGCCCGGGCGCTGCGCATCCTGCTCGGCGCGGCCGCCGCCACCGGACTCCTCGTCCGGGACGGCACCCGCTTCGCCCTCCCGCCCGGCGCCGCCGAACTCCTGGTCAGCGACAGCCCCCAGTACGCCGGACACGCGCTGCGGATCAACGTCAGCGACTGGGAGTGGGAGGCGATGCGCGACCTCGCCGCCGTGGTGCGCAAGGGCGGCACCCTGCTCGCCCCCGACGCCACCGAGCCGGGGTTCTCCTACTGGCGGGACTTCGCCGCGGACGGCACCTTCGTGACCCGGGCCGCCGCGGCCGCCCTCGTCGAGTCCACCCGGGCCTGGGCGGACACCGTGCCGGTGCCCCGGGTGCTCGACGTCGGCTGCGGACACGCCCTGTTCGGCCTGGAGTTCGCCCGGCTGCACCCCACCGCCGTCCTGCACGCCCTCGACCGCCCCGACGTCCTCGACCAGGCCCTGGTCCACGCCGGGCGCATGGGCCTCGCGGACCGCACCCACCGCATCGAGGGCGACGCCTTCACCGCCCCGCTCGCCGGACCGTACGACCTGATCGTCGTCGCGAACCTGCTGCCCATGTTCCCCGAGGACCAGGGCGTCGCCCTGCTGCGCCGGCTCTCCGGCGCACTGCGCCCCGGCGGGCGTCTGGTCACCGTCGGGTTCACCGTCGACGGCGGCCCCCCGGCCGAGGAGCACGCGGCCCATCTGCTGTCCCTGCTGATGCTGGTCTCCACACCCGGCGGCGAGGCCCACTCCCTGGACACGACACGCCGGATGGTCGCGGCCGCCGGACTGACGGAGGTCTCCACCCACCGGGTCGATCCGCTGCCCGTACACGTCGTGACGGCCGCCCCGGGCGCGCCGGCGGCCGTGGACACACAGGAAGGAACCAAGCGATGAAGTACGCACGGGTCGGGGACAGCGGTCTGGTGGTGAGCCGGATCGTCTACGGGAACGCCATCACGCACGGGGACCAGGTCGACGAGTCGGTCGCCCGGGACTGCGTACGGGCCGCCCTGGACAACGGCATCACCACCTTCGACACCGCCGACCTGTACGCCGAGGGCCGGGCGGAGGAGATCCTCGGCCGCGCCCTGGCCGGCGTCCGCCGCGAGGAACTGGTCGTGTGCACCAAGTCGGGCCGCTGGGCCAGGCCGGGCGACCCCAACGCCGGCCGGCTGTCCCGCAAGCACATCCTCCAGTCGGTCGACGCCTCCCTGCGCCGGCTGGGCATGGACCACGTGGACCTCTACCAGACGCACCGCCACGACGCGGAGACCCCGCTGGAGGAGACCGTCGAAGCCCTCGCCGACGTCGTCCGCGCGGGCAAGGCCCACTACATCGGGGTGTCCGAATGGCCGGCCGACCGCATCCGCGAGGCGGCCCGCATCGCCCGGGAACTGCACGTCCCGCTCATCGCGAACCAGTCCCAGTACTCCCTCCTGTGGCGGGTCGTGGAGGCCGAGGTGCTCCCGGCGAGCCGGGAGGCGGGCGTCGGCCAGATCGCGTGGATGCCGCTCGCCGGCGGCGCGCTCACCGGGAAGTACCGGCCCGGGGCGCCCTTGCCGGAGGGCAGCCGGGCCGGGTCGGGTCCGGGCGGCGCCAAGTCCATCGGCCGCTGGGACTACCTCAACGAGAAGGTGCTCGCCGCCGTGGCGGACCTGGCGCCGCTCGTGGCCGAAGCCGGACTCACCCTGCCCGAGACGGCGATCGCCTGGGTGCTGGGCCGGCCGGGGGTCTCCGCCACGGTCATGGGCGCCTCCCGCCCGCAGCAGGTGGCGCAGAACGCGGCCGCCGCCGACGTCACCCTCGACGACGAACTCCTGCGCCGCATCGACGCGGTGGTGGCCCCCGTGGTCCGGGACGACCCCTCGCTCACCCTGGATCCGCTCGGCCCCGCCGCGAAACTGTGAGGGGGAGAACCGCGTGATCTTCACCGACAAGGAGATCGAGTACCTCACCTCGCAGCCCTTCGGCCGGCTCGCGACCGTGGGCCCGCACGGCGATCCGCACGTCGTCCCGGTGGGCCTGCACTACAACCCGGACCTGGCGACCATCGACATCGGCGGCCTCAACCTCACCAGGAGCCGCAAGTACCGGGACGTCCGCGCGCGCCCGCAGGTCGCGTTCGTCGTCGACGACGTCGACCCGGCCGATCCGACGGCACCCCGGGGCATCGAGATCCGCG
Organism: Streptomyces sp. NPDC107471; assembly: GCF_055582845.1. Classification (NCBI taxonomy): domain Bacteria; kingdom Bacillati; phylum Actinomycetota; class Actinomycetes; order Kitasatosporales; family Streptomycetaceae; genus Streptomyces; species Streptomyces sp. NPDC107471. The sequence goes on from NZ_JBVJPC010000003.1 coordinate 20,540, forward strand.
GGCTCGCCGAAGCCCTGGCCGAGGGCGGCCGGCGCCTCGGCGGCCAGGTGGCCCGGGAGCTGATCCGGATCACGCCGACCCGGGTCGTCTCCTGGGGCATCGAGGCGAACTGGCAGGCGGGCCCCTTCGCCCGCAGCGTGTCCCCGGACCACCGACGCACGGAGGAACCCCGATGACCGAACTCACCCATGAACTGACCGCGGCGGCACCCGCCCGCGTCCTCTTCGACCTGGTCGCCGACGTGGTCGAGGCCCCCCAGTACTTCCCCACCCATCTGCACGCCGAGATCGTCCGCACCGAGAGCGCCGAACGCGATCTCGTGGCCCGCTGGGTGATCGACGGCGGCGCGCCCCGGGGCTGGCGCCTGTGGCGGGTCCGGGACACCGAGAACCTGCTCATCTCCTTCGAGCACGAGACGCCCCGGCCGCCGCTGACCGCCATGCGCGGCGAGTGGCGCTTCGAGCGTCTGGCCGACGGCGGGACGAGGCTGCGGGTGCGGCACTCCTTCGACCTGGCCGAGGGTGCCGACCCGGCGGCCGCCGGCAAGGTGGCCCGTCAGCTCGACGACAACGTGCCCCGCCAGCTCGCCGGGATCGCCCGGCTGGCGGGGTCGATCGAGGCACTGCGCCGCGACACCCTGACCAGTGTCCGCACGGTCCGGGTGCGGGCGCCCCGCGAGGAGGTCGCGGCCCGCGCGGCCGGCACCCTCCCGGACGGCGCGGCGCACTGGGTGTGCGTCGAACCGTCCGAGGACGGCCTCGTGTTCAAGCGCCACACCGGGCTCGCCCCTCAACTGCACGCGTCGACAGGGGAGTTCCGGTTCACCGAGGAACAGGGCGGCACGACGGTCCGCCTGCGCAGGACCGTCACCCTGGCCGGCCCGGTCTCCGAGGAGGAGTCCCGCGTCGCCCGCAAGCAGCTCGACGCGGACGTGCGCGACCAGCTCACCGAGCTGGCCGGTACGGCGGCGGGCTGAGCCGCCCCGCTCCCCGCCGCCTGCACGGCTCGGCCCCGGAACCCTTCCCGGTTCCGGGGCCGAGCCGTGCGGTGCCACCGGGTCAGTCGCGCTTCGCGGCGACGACGACCGTGTCGTTGCCCTTCGCCAGCCGGGTGGCCGACAGGAAGGTGAAGCCCGACTTCTCCACCCAGGTACGGCACTCCGACACCGTGTACTCGGAGCCGCCCGGCGTGATCAGCCCGACGTTCAGACTGCCCACGAGGCTGCGCAGGTCCGGTGCCTCCTCGTCGAGCATCTGGTCGTAGACGACGACCGCCCCGCCCGGCGGCAGCACGGCGTGGGCGCGGTCCAGCAGCTCCTGGCGCCCGTCCTGCGACCAGTCGTGCAGCACGTGCCCGAACACCAGCACGTCGGTCTGCGGCAGGGTGTCGGCGAAGAAGTCGCCCGGGTGGAACAGCACCCGCCCGGACAGGCCCAGTTCGGCCATGTGCTCGTCGAAGAACGGCTGCACGGCGGGCAGTTCGAAGACCCCGCCGGTCAGGTGGGGGTGCCGGCGCACCAGTTGGGCGGCGACATTGCCCCGGGCGCCGCCCACGTCGACGAACGACGAGTACGCCGACCAGTCCACCGCCTCGGCGAGCTGCGGACCCACCACCCCGTTGTTGGCGTCCATGTGGACCAGGAAGTTCCGGGTGGCCTCCGGGTTGCTGTACAGCGTGGCGAACGCGTCCGCGCCGACCCCGGCCTTGGGCTCGCCGTCCCGCAGGGCCTCGGTGAGCCGGCCCCACGTGTGGTAGTGGCGCTGACCCGCGGTACGGATCCGGGCGCCCAGGTAGAGCGGGCCCCCGGGCACGAGGAACTGCTCCACCTCGGGCGTGAGGCGATACCGCGCGCCGTCCCGCCGGATCAGACCGAGCGCGGCCACCGCGCCGAGGAAGTCCCGCAGCAGACGCGGGTGGAGCTCCAGCCGTGCGCAGATCTCGCCCTGGCTCAGCGGCCCTTCGGACAGGAGCTCGAAGAGCCCCACCTCGACGGCGCTGTGCAGTATGCGGGCCTCGGCGTAGGAGGCGCTCAGGCGGGCGATCGCCGGCGCGTCCAGGGACGGCCCGGCGCTGGTGTCGCTGATGGTCATGAAGTGTCCTCGCATCCCTCGGGAGTTCGGATGACGGTCCATCGTCCGCACCCCGGGTCGAGGGTTCGTCGAGATGTCGGAGAGCACCCGTGCGGATCCGGACACTGGCGCGAACAGGGCTCTAACGCGGCTGGCTACGTTGCGGGGGACCGGACCAGCCGCTCCCGTTCCCCATCGGAGCCGACGCCCCATCAGGAGGCACAGCCATGCCCGGACGCCTGTTCACCTCGGAGTCCGTCACCGAGGGCCACCCCGACAAGATCGCCGACCAGATCAGCGACACCCTGCTGGACGCGCTGCTGCGGGCGGACCCGGCCTCCAGAGTCGCCGTGGAGACACTGATCACCACCGGCCTCGTGCACGTGGCCGGCGAGGTCACGACCGAGGCCGACGTGCCGATCGCGCGGCTCGTGCGCGAGAAGATCCTGGAGATCGGCTACGACTCCTCGGCGAAGGGCTTCGACGGCGCCTCCTGCGGGATCTCGGTGTCCATCGGCGCGCAGTCGCCCGACATCGCGCGGGGTGTCGACACCGCCTACGAGAGCCGCGTCGACGGCGACGCCGGTGACCTCGACCGGCAGGGCGCGGGCGACCAGGGCCTGATGTTCGGCTACGCCACCGACGAGACCCCGACCCTGATGCCGCTCCCCATCCACCTGGCGCACCGCCTGGCCGAGCGGCTGTCCGCGGTCCGCCGGGACGGCACCGTCCCCTACCTGCGGCCGGACGGCAAGACACAGGTCACCCTGGAGTACCAGGGCAGCCGACCCCTCCGGCTCGACACGGTCGTCGTCTCCTCGCAGCACGCCGCCGGGGTCGACCTCGACGCGCTCCTCGCCCCGGACGTCCGGCGGCACGTCGTGGAACCCGTGCTGGCGGAGCTCGGGGACGAGGGCATCAAGCTGGAGACGGACGGCCACCGGCTGCTGGTCAACCCGACGGGCCGCTTCGAGGTGGGCGGACCGATGGGGGACGCGGGCCTGACCGGCCGCAAGATCATCATCGACACGTACGGCGGCATGGCCCGGCACGGCGGCGGCGCCTTCTCCGGCAAGGACCCCTCCAAGGTGGACCGTTCCGCCGCGTACGCGATGCGCTGGGTCGCCAAGAACGTCGTCGCCGCCGGTCTCGCCCGGCGCTGCGAGGTCCAGGTCGCGTACGCCATCGGCAAGGCCCGGCCCGTGGGCCTGTTCGTCGAGACGTTCGGCACCGCCGTCGTCGCGCAGAGCCGTATCGAGGACGCCGTGCACGAGGTCTTCGACCTGCGTCCGGCCGCCGTCATCCGGGACCTCGACCTGCTGCGCCCGATCTACGCCCGGACCGCGGCGTACGGCCACTTCGGCCGTGAACTGCCCGAGTTCACCTGGGAACGCACCGACCGCGCCGAGGCACTGCGCCGGGCGGCCGGCGTCTGATCCCGAACGCCCGGCACCATCACGAAAGAGAGGCCGCCATGCGCATTGCCGTGACGGGATCGATCGCCACCGACCACCTGCTCCAGTTCCGCGGCCGCTTCACCGAGCAGTTGCTCGCCGACAGCCTGGACCGCGTCTCGCTCTCCTTCCTCGCCGAGGACCTGGAGATCCGCCGGGGCGGAGTGGCCGCCAACATCGCCTTCGGACTCGGCCGGCTCGGTCTGACGCCGTACCTGGTCGGCGCCGCCGGAGTCGACTTCGCCGAGTACCAGCTCTGGCTGAAGCGGAACGGGGTCGACACCGACTCCATCACCGTCTCGGACAGCCGGCACACCGCCCGCTTCATCTGCACCACCGACGCCGAGCAGAACCAGATCGCCACCTTCTACGCCGGTGCGATGGCCGAGGCCCGTGACATCAGCCTCCATCCGCTGATCGACCGCACCGGCGGCCTCGACATGGTCGTCGTCTCGCCGAACGACCCCGAGGCGATGCTCCGGCACACCCGGGAGTGCATCGCCCTGGGCATCCCCTTCGCCGCCGACCCCTCCCAGCAACTCGCGCACCTGGGACGCTCCGAGGTCCGGGCCCTGCTGGACCATCCCCGGCTGCTGTTCACCAACGAGTACGAGTCCGCGCTCCTCCAGGAGCGGGCCGGCTGGACCGAGCCGCAGATCCTGGGCCGCGTCGGCTCCTGGGTGACGACCCTGGGGGACCGGGGCGCCCGCATCCAGCGGGCCGGACACCGGCCGGTGCGGGTTCCCGCCGTCACCACCGCACCCACCGTCGATCCCACCGGCGTCGGCGACGCGTTCCGCGCGGGCTTCCTCGCCGCCGGCGCGTGGCGACTCGGTGAACAGGCAGCGGCCCGGCTGGGCTGCGCGCTGGCCACGCTGGCACTGGAGACGGTCGGCACCCAGGAGTACGCCCCGCGGGCACCGGTCCTGCTGGCCCGCCTCCACGATGCCTACGGCCCCGGGGCGGCCGCCGAACTCGCCCCGTTCCTGGAGGTGTTGCCGTGAACAGCCAAGTGAGCGCGCCCACCGTGCGCGAGGTCCTCGCCGGCGGGGTCCCCTTCTTCTCCTTCGAGGTCTTCCCGCCGCGGACCGAACAGGGCACACAGGCCCTGTGGACCACCGTCCGCCGGATCGAGGCGCTGTCACCGGCCTTCGTGTCGGTGACCTACGGCGCCGGCGGCTCCTCCCGGGACCGCACCGTGGCCGTCACCCGGCGGATCGCCGCGGAGACGACCCTGCGTCCGGTGGCCCATCTCACCGCCGTCGGGCACTCGGTGGCCGAACTGCGCCACATCCTCGGCCAGTACGCCGACGCGGGGGTCCGGGACGTGCTCGCCCTGCGCGGAGACCCGCCGGGGGACCCGAACGCCCCCTGGCGGCCGCACCCGCACGGCTTCCGCCACGCCTGCGAACTCGTCGGCCTGATCAAGGAGTCGGGCGACTTCGGCGTGGGCGTGGCCGCCTTCCCGGAGATGCACCCGCGCTCCGCCGACTGGGACAGCGACATCAGGCACTTCGTGGCCAAGTGCCGGGCCGGCGCCGACTACGCCATCACCCAGATGTTCTTCCACGTGGAGGACTACCTGCGGCTGCGCGACCGGGTCGAGGCCGCGGGCTGCGACACACCGATCATCCCGGAGATCATGCCCGCCACCGACGTACGCCAGATCCGGCGGTTCGCCGCCCTGTCCGGCGCGGCCTTCCCCGAGGACCTGGCCCGGCGCCTGGACGCCGCCCGGGACAGACCGGCCGAAGGGCACCGCATCGGCGTCGAGCACGCGACCGCCATGGCGCGTCGGCTCCTCGCCGAGGGCGCCCCGGGACTGCACTGCATCACCCTCAACCGGACCGCGGCCGCCCTGGAGATCCATCAGGGCCTGCGGACCACCGCGGGCGCGGCCCGGAACTGAGGGGCACCCGGGCCGGGGCGGCACGGAACAGGCCCACCGGCGCCCGACGGGGGATGGCGGGTGCCGGTGGGCCGCTTGAGGGCGGTGGTGCTGAGGTCAGCCGGCCACCAGGGACAGGCCGCCGTCGACCGTGACGACCTGGCCGTGGATCCAGCCCGCGTCGGGACGGCACAGCAGGGCCACGGCGTCGGCGATGTCGTCCGGAGCGGTCAGCCGACCCGCCGGGGTGCGCGCGGCGAGCGCCGCCGCCACCTGCGCCGGACCCTCGGCACCTGGCCCCTTGTCGATCTTCGAGGTGGAGACCGCGTTCACGGTGATGCCCGCCGGGGCCAGCTCCACGGCCAGATAGCGCACCAGGCTCTCCAGAGCGGCTTTGGCCACCCCCTGCGTCAGATAGGAGGGGACGACCCGGCCCGCGCCCGCGCTGCTCACCGCGATGACCCGGCCCGGCCGGCCGGCCATCAGCCCGGTCAGGACGGGCACACCGGCGAGCAGCGGCGCGAGCGCCAGGACGAGATCGTCCCGCACCTCCCGCAGCGAGGCCCGCGGCCCGGCCGGCGGACGCCGGTGCGCGGCCGCGTGCACGAAGACGTCCAGGACGCCCCAGGTCTCCCGCACCTCGTCGAGCACCCGCACGATCCCGCCCGGGGCGGTCAGGTCCGCCCGCACCGCGGTCACCGTGCCCGGCAGCCCGGACAGGGAGTCCAGGGCGTGCTTCGCGTCGGCGTCGCTGTGCCCGTAGACCAGCAGGACGTCGCCGCCGTCCGCGCACAGCCGGCGCGCGACCGCCAGTCCGACCCCCCGGGTACCACCCGTCACCACCGCTTTCCCGCTCATGAACACCCTCCTCCGGGCCGTGTGCGGTCCAGGGTCACCGGCCCCCGTCGACGAATGATCGAGAACGGATCGCGCGAACGCGGCGGTCCCTCGCCACCGTCCGGTCTCTAACCGTCCTCGAAGCGCGGCACCGACGCTGAAGGCCCGCCGGGCGGCGGTCCGTGCCCGAGGTCCAGGAGAAGGAGCCGACATGAGTGAACTCGGCCCGTACGAGCCGCGGTTCGAGGAGGTCGCCGACGGCGTGCACGCCTTCGTCCAGCCGGACGGGAGCTGGTGTCTGAGCAACGCGGGCGTCCTGCCCGGCAGCGACGTCACCCTCGTCGTGGACACCGCCGCGACCCGGGCCCGGGCCCTCAGGCTGCGCGCCGGGGCCGAGCGGCTCAGGGGCGACTCACGCCTGCTGGTGGTCAACACCCACCAGCACGGCGACCACACCTTCGGCAACTGCGTCTTCGCACCGGACGCCCTGTTCGTCGGCCACGACACCACCCGCTCGGACATGGCGACGTCCGGCCTCGGACTCCAGCGACTGTGGCCCGACGTGCCGTGGGGCGAGGTGCGGGTCACCCTGCCGGAGCTCACCTACTCGGACCGGATGACCCTGCACACCGGCCCTGACGAGGTCGAGCTGATCCACCCCGGCCCCGCGCACACCACGGGCGACACCGTCGTCTGGGTGCCGCACCGGCGGGTGCTGTTCACCGGGGACATCGTCATGAACGGGGTGACGCCCTTCTGCCTCATGGGTTCCGTCGAGGGCTCGCTGCGCGCGATACGGCTCCTGCGCGCACTGGGGCCCACCACGGTCGTGCCGGGACACGGCCCGGTCTGCGGACCCGAGGTGTTCGACACCTGCGCCCGCTATCTGCGGTGGGTGCAACGGCTCGCCGAGGACACCGTGTCGGCGGGCGTCTCCCCCCTGGAGGCGGCCCGCGAGACGGACCTGGGGGAGTGGGGCGCCCTGCTCGACCCGGAGCGCCTCGTGCCCAACCTCGTCCGGGCCGTCGCCGAGGCACGCGGCGGACCCCTGGGCGAACCGATCGACGAAATGGCCGCGTTCGGCGAGATGCTGGAGTTCCACGGCGGCCTCCCCACCTGCCACGCCTGAACCCGGCGCCCCCCGTTTCCCGGCCTGTCAGGAGAAAGGGCAGTCATGACCGTCGTACAGGACAATCCGTTCCAGGCGGCCCGCGACCGGGTCGCGGAACTCCACGAGATCCGCGCCGCCGTCCGGGAGGGTCCGGACGAGAGGGCCACCCGGGCCCAGCGGGCCAAGGGCAAGCTCACCGCCCGTGAGCGCCTGGCCCTGCTGTTCGACGACGGTGACTTCACCGAGGTCGAGGGCCTGCGCCGGCACCGGGCCACCGGCTTCGGCCTCGAGCACAAGCGGCCCTACACGGACGGGGTCGTCACCGGCTGGGGCCGGGTCTACGGGCGGATGGTCTTCGCGTACGCCCACGACTTCCGGGTCTTCGGCGGCTCGCTCGGAGAGGCGCACGCCGAGAAGATCCACAAGATCATGGACATGGCGTCCACGGCGGGTGCTCCCCTGGTGGGGCTGTGCGACGGCGCCGGCGCCCGGATCCAGGAGGGGGTCGGCGCCCTCGCCGGGTACGGCGGCATCTTCCGGCGCAACGTGCGCAACTCCGGGGTGATCCCCCAGATCAGCGTCATCATGGGGCCGTGCGCCGGGGGCGCCGCCTACTCGCCCGCGCTCACCGACTTCGTCTTCATGGTCCGCGGCACCTCGCAGATGTTCATCACCGGCCCCGACGTGGTCAAGGCGGTCACCGGCGAGACGATCACCCAGGACGAACTGGGCGGCGCCGACCCGCACGGCACGGTCTCCGGAGTCGCGGACTTCGTCCACGACGACGAGGCGGCCTGTCTGGCGGACGTCCGCTACCTGCTCTCCCTGCTGCCCGCCAACAACCGGGAGGCCGCGCCCGCCGAGCCCCCGTCCGACCCGGCGGACCGGCGCACCGAGACCCTGGCGGCCCTCGTCCCCGCCGACCCCCACCGCCCGTACGACATGCGCCGGGTCATCGAGGAGATCGTCGACGGCGGCGAGCACTTCGAGATCCGCCAGGGCTGGGCCCCCAACGTGCTGTGCACCCTCGCGCGGCTGGACGGCCACGTCGTGGGGATCGTCGCGAACCAGCCGTCCGTGCTGGCCGGAGTGCTGGACATCAAGGGCAGCGAGAAGGCCGCCCGCTTCGTGCGGTTCTGCGACGCGTTCAACATCCCGCTCGTCACCCTCGTCGACGTCCCGGGCTTCCTGCCAGGGGTCGACCAGGAGCACGGCGGCATCATCCGCCACGGTGCCAAGCTGCTGTACGCCTACTGCGACGCCACCGTGCCCCGGGTGCAGGTCATCCTGCGCAAGGCCTACGGCGGCGCCTACATCGTCATGGACTCGCGCTCGATCGGCTGCGACGTCTCCCTGGCCTGGCCCACCAACGAGATCGCCGTGATGGGTGCCGAGGGCGCCGCCGACGTGGTCTTCCGTCGCGAGATCGCCGCCGCGCCGGACCCCGAACTCGCCCGCAAGCAGTACATGGAGGAGTACCGGGAGCAGTTGATGCACCCGTACCACGCGGCGGAGCGCGGACTCGTCGACGACGTGATCGACCCGGCCGAGACCCGCCCCCGCCTGGCGGACGCCCTCGGCATGCTGCGCGCCAAGTACGTCGCCGCGCCCAGCCGCAAGCACGGGAACCAGCCGCAGTGACCGGCGACCTTGCCCGCCGTCCCGCCGCCGCGGCCTTCGAGGTGCGCTCGGGCCGGCCGTCCGAGACCGAACTGGCCGCCGTCACCGCGGTGTTGCTCGCCCTGGTCCGCGCGTCCGCACAGGACGCGGGACCCCGGGCGTCCGGTGCCCGGGCACCGCGCTGGCCGGCCGAGGAGCGCCCGCACGTGCCCTCGGGAGCGTGGGCGGCCGCACCCCGGGGTGCCGCGCGCACCGCGCCCTGACCGGCGGGGGAAGATGTTCCGGCACACGTTCCGATCGCTCGCCGTGCGCAACTTCCGGCTCTTCGTCATCGGCCAGATGTTCTCCGTCACCGGCACCTGGATGATGCTGGTGGCCCAGGACTGGCTGGTGCTGTCCCTGTCCGGTGACTCGGCGACCCAGCTCGGACTCGTCACCGGCCTGCAGTTCGCCCCCGTGCTGCTGCTCACGCTGCACGGCGGCACCCTCGCGGACCGGTGGGACCGGCGACGGCTCCTGGCGGTGGCGAACGGGGTCGCCGGGCTGCTCGCCGGGCTGGTCTTCCTGGTGGCCGTCGGCCCTGGGCTGCGCCTGTGGCACCTCTACGGGTTCGCCGCGGCCCTTGGCATGGTCACCGCCGTGGAGGCACCGACCCGCATGGCCCTGGTGGGGGAGATGGTCGGGGCCGAACTCCTGCCCAACGCCTCGGCGTTGAGCGGGGCGTACTTCAACGTCGCCAGGATGGTGGGTCCGGCGCTCGCCGGTCTGCTCATCGGCCGCCTCGGCGCCGCCTCCGTGTTCCTGCTCAACGCCGTCAGCTACGGCGCGACCGTGGCGAGCATCGCGCTGATGCGGGAGCACGAGCTGTGCTCGGCCCGCCCGCGGACCGACCCGCGCCACCGGAGCGGCGGGGTGAGCGCCGGACTCAGGCATGTGCGGGGGCGTTTTGACCTGCTGCTGCCGCTGGCCCTGCTGGCGGTCGTGGGCACCTTCGGCTTCAGCTTCCAGCTCACCCTGCCCGTGCTCGCCAAGGCGGAGTTCGGGACCGGCCCGTCCTCGTTCGGACTGCTGACCTCCGCGCTCGCGGCCGGCTCGCTGGGCGCCGCGCTCGTCACGACCGCCCGGGTGCGCAGACCGACGGCCGGAGCGGTGATCGGCGCGAGCGCGCTGTTCGGGCTGTGCGAGACCGCCTCGGGCCTGGCACCGACGTTCGCCCTGACCCTCGTGGCACTCGCCGCCACCGGTTTCGGGGCGGGCTACTTCGCGCAGGCGACCAACCACCGCGTGCAGTTGGGCGGCGACGCGCGGTACCGCGGCCGGGTGCTGGCCCTCTACGTCGTGATCTTCCAGGGATCGACCCCGCTGGGCGCCCTCCCGCTGGGCCGGCTCGTCGAGGCGCAGGGCGCCAGATCCGGACTCCTGGCCGGTGGCCTGGTCACCCTGGCGGCGTCGGCCGCGGCGCTGCTGTGGGCACGGCGGCGCGATCCACCCGTATATCGGTTGACCGGCGCGCCGGGCGAGGAGCTCAATACCCTCCATGGCCGACATCCAGGGCACGTACGACGATCTGTTCTCCGCGGTACCCAACGGGCTGGCGGCGCTGCTGGACGAAGGGGACGCGGGGGGCTCGGTGGCCGTCTTCGTGGACGGTGAGCCGGTGGTGGACGTCTGGGGCGGCTGCACCGACGCCGGCCGGACGGTCCCGTGGGAACGGGACACGATCACCAACGTCTACTCCACCACCAAGACGATGACGGCGTTGTGCGCGCTGATCCTCGCCGACCGCGGCGCTCTCGACCCGGACGCCCCGGTGGCCCGCTACTGGCCGGAGTTCGCCGCCGCCGGCAAGGAGAAGGTGCTCGTCCGGCACCTGCTGTCGCACACGGCCGGCCTGCCCCACTGGGAGGGCCCGGTCGAGGAGCTCTACGACTGGCCGGCCGCCACCTCCCGGCTCGCCGCCCAGCCCCTCCTGTGGGAGCCCGGCACCGCGGCCGGCTACCACTCGCTCACCCAGGGCTTCCTGGTCGGCGAGGTCCTGCGCCGGATCACCGGCCGCACGGTCGGCGAGTTCCTCGCCCAGGAGGTCACCGGCCCCCTCGGCGCCGACTTCCACATCGGCCTCCCCGCCGACCAGGACCACCGGGTCGCCCGCACGCTCCCGCCGCCCGGCCGCGACGAGGACTACACCGCGGGCGCCGCGAACAGCGACGCCCCGCGCACCACGGCGACCGCCTTCCGCCTCCGGGACGGCAACAGCACGGCCTGGCGGCGCGCCCAGATCCCCGCCGCCGGCGGGTTCGGCAACGCCCGTTCGGTGGCGCTCGTCCAGTCCGCGCTCGCCTGCGGCGGCACCGTCCGGGGCGTACGGCTGCTGTCGGCGGCGGGCGCCGAACGGGCCCGGGAGGAGCAGTTCAGCGGCGAGGACCAAGTGATCGGCATGCCCCAGCGGTACGGACTGGGCTACGGCCTGTTCGGCACCTCCTTCGGCTGGGGCGGCTGGGGCGGCTCCCTCGTCATGATCGACCCCGACGCCCGCATGGTGGTGGCGTACGCGACCAACCAGATGCGCGAACCCGCCGAGGACACAAGGGGGTTGGACCTCGTCATGGCCGCCTACGACGGCCTCCAGGGCCTCTAGCGCCGGCATCCCGTCCGAAGGGGCGGGGCACGGGAAAAACCCCGTGCCCCGCCCCTTCCCGTGTCCCTACACTCACCACGCAGCCCATCAAGAGGACGACGAGCGAGGGGAGTACGGCCGTGTGCGTGCGCAGCGCTGTCGCCGTTCCCCGGACGTCGTACGACGTGATCCTCGTGTCCTCGACCCTCCGGTGCCCGCTGCGCGGCCGGCACCGGACGCCCGCGACGACCGCCTGACCGAGGCCGGACACCGCCCCGCAGCCGCGGGCGACGTGCCGCCATGTCGTCGTACGGGACATCGCGCAGCCCTGTCATACCCACCACCCGAAAGGCCATGGGCCGTGCGCACCGACCGTCACACCGACCCGCTCGCCGTCGTCCGCAACCTCGGCATCCTCGCCCACGTCGACGCCGGCAAGACCACCGTCACCGAGCGGATCCTGTTCGCCACCGGCGCCACGCACAAGCGCGGCGAGGTCCACGACGGCACCACCGTCACCGACTTCGACCCGCAGGAGCGCGACCGCGGGATCACCATCTTCGCCGCGGCCGTGAGCTGCGCGTGGGACGGACACCGCCTCAACCTGATCGACACCCCGGGGCACGTCGACTTCGCCGACGAGGTGGAGCGCTCGCTCCGGGTGCTCGACGGAGCGGTCGCGGTGTTCGACGCGGTCGCGGGCGTGGAGCCGCAGAGCGAGTCGGTGTGGCGGCAGGCGGACCGGCACGGTGTCCCGAGGATCGCGTTCGTCAACAAGATGGACCGCGCGGGCGCCGACCTGGACGCCGCCGTCGACTCCATCCGCCGGCGACTGCATCCGGCCCCGCTTCTCGTGCAGATGCCCATCGGCAGCGAGGACGGCTTCACCGGTGTCGTCGACCTGGTCCGGATGCGGGCGCTGACCTGGCCGGTCGGCGGCACGCTGCTCGAAGGGCCGGTGCCGGACCCGCTGCGCGAGGAGGCGCTCGGACGCCGCCGCACGCTGGAGGAGGCCGTCGCGGAACGGCACCCGGCCGCCCTGGAGGAGTTCTGCGACCGGGAGACCCTGTCCGCCGGCACCCTCACCGCCGCACTGCGGGACCTCACCCGCGGCGGCGACGGCGTGGTCGTCCTGTGCGGCTCGGCCTACCGCGACCGCGGTGTCGAACCGCTGCTGGACGCCGTCGTGGCGTACCTGCCGTCACCGCTCGACGTGCCCGCCGTACGCGGCGGGAACGGTGAGGAACGGCCCTGCGACCCGGCGGCGCCCTTCGCGGCGCTGGCGTTCAAGGTGCACGCCACCGCGACCGGACGGCTGACGTACCTCCGGGTGTACGCGGGAACGATCGAGAAGGGAGCCACCGTGTGGGACGCGGGTGCACGCCGTACCGAGCGCGTCGGACGGATCCTGCGCGTGCAGGCCGACCGGCACGCCCCGCTGGAACGGGCGGTCGCCGGCGACATCGTGGCCGTCGTCGGGCTGCGGTCGGCCCGGGCGGGCTCGACCCTGTGCGCGCCGGACGCCCCGCTCGTGCTCGAACCGCCGAGCGTGGCCGACCCCGTCGTGTCCGTGGCGGTCGAGCCGCAACGGGCCGTCGACTCCGACCGGTTGGCGTCGGCGCTGGCCCGGCTGGCCGAGGAGGACCCCTCGCTCGTCGTCCGAACGGACCCCGAGACGGGTCAGACCCTGCTGTCCGGCATGGGGGAACTGCACCTGGAGGTCGCGGTGGAGAAGGTACGGCGTGAGCACGGCCTCGCCCTCACCGTCGGCCGCCCGAGGGTCGGTTACCGCGAGACGGTCGGGCGCGGGGTGTCGGGGCTGGTCTTCCGGCACGTCAAACAGGACGGCGGGGCAGGCCAGTTCGCCCACGTCGTGCTGGACGTCGAACCCTCGCGGGAGGCCTTCGAGTTCCGTTCCGCGGTCGTGGGCGGGCGCGTCCCGCAGGAGTACGTCCGCGCGGTCGAGGCCGGCTGCCGGGACGCCCTGGCCGAGGGCCCCCTCGGCGGGCACCCGGTGACCGGGCTGCGCGTCACCCTCACCGACGGGGCGACCCATGTGAAGGACTCCTCGGACACGGCCTTCCGCACCGCGGGCCGGTTCGGCCTCCGGGAGGCCCTGCGTGCCTGTGCGATGGTCCTCCTGGAACCGGTCGTCGAGGTCACGGTCACCGTGCCCGAGGACGCGGTGGGCGCCGTGCTCGGCGACCTCGCGGCCCGCCGCGGCCGGGTCTCGGGCTCGACCGCGCGCGGCGGTTCGACGGTCGTCACGGCGACCGTGCCGCTGGCCGAACTCTTCGGCTACGCCACGAGACTCCGCAGCCGCACCCAGGGCCGCGGCACCTTCACGGCCCGCCCGACGGGGTACGCGCCGGCACCGGCGGTGACGTCGGCACGGTGACGTGACGTGAGATCCGGGACGGCGGTCCCGGACACGAGGAGGAAGGGCCGGGCGGTCGCACCGCCCGGCCCTGCACCCCGCGCGCTGTCCGTTCAGCAGTCCCTGAACTCCGGCGACTGGTTCAGCACCTGCGAGCGCAGCGATGTGAAGCGGGCGTAGGCGGCGCCGTCGAGCGACTCCGGGCGGAAGGCGGCCACGCGGTGGCAGTTCTGGAAGGCCAGGGCGACGCCGAAGTGGCGTTCCAGGCTGCCGCGGATGGCGTCGCTGGCGAGCGCCCGCAGGAGCTGGCCGCGCTCCTTCTCGGACGGGGGAGGGGTCTGGTTGTCGGTGAACTCGGCCCGGCCGCCGCGCAGTTCCGCGGCGAGGGAGGCGATCAGGTCGTAGGCGTAGGGGAGGGAGGTGCGGACGGTGTCCACGAAGTCCTCCTCGCGGATGTCGCCCTGTTCGGCTTCGGCGAGGAGCTTCGGGGAGACGTCGAGAGACATGTGCGGGGGGTTCCTGTCCTGTTGTCGTGCACGGAAGGGAGGGGGTCAGCGGAGGGAGGCCGGCCCCGGGACGAAGTCCGGGTCCACCTGGGCGGCCAGGTCGAGGCGGGTCGCCTCGTTCGCCCAGGAGCGGGCGTTGCGCAGGTGGAAGTCGACGGCGTGGCGGTGGAGCGTCGGCCAGTCGCGGGGGTGGGCGTCGACCGTCTCGCGCAGGATCGACAGGGCGTGCCGGTTGTGCGGCTCCAGGCCGTCCGGGCCGTCCAAGTCGCCTTCGGTGCGGCCCTGTTCGGCGGCGCGCACCCACGGCGACTGGACCAGATGGGTCAACAGGTCGTCGCCCACGTGCTCCTTGAGGAAGAGCAGGTCGTCCTCGCCGGTCACCTTGTTGCCGACCACGGCGATCCGGATCCCGAACTCCCGCGCGTGGTCCCGGTACTGGCGGTACACGGAGACGCCCTTGCGGGTGGGTTCGGCCACCAGGAAGGTCACGTCGAAGCGCGTGAACAGGCCCGAGGCGAACGCGTCCGCGCCGGCTGTCATGTCGACGACGACGTACTCGCCGGGGCCGTCGACCAGGTGGTTGAGGTACAGCTCCACCCCGCCCAGCTTGGAGTGGTAGCAGGCCACGCCGAGGTCGCTCTCCTCGAACTCGCCCGTCACCATCAGCGGGACGTCACCGACCTTCCGGACGTGACGGGCGTGCAGCTCGTCGTCGCCCAGCAGCCGCAGCAGCCGTGAACCCCGGCCCGGCGGTGTGGTCTTGATCATCGCCTCGCGGGAGGCGATGCGCGGGTTGTCGCCGCGCAGGAAGTCCTTGATGTCGGCCACGTGCGCGCCCAGCGGAGGGGCGCCCAGGTCGTCGCCGTCGTGGCCCAGCGCCTCGGCGAGGTGCTGGTTGATGTCGCCGTCCACGGCCAGCACCGGTGCGCCGGAACGGGCCAGATGGCGGGAGAAGAGCGCGGACAGGGTGGTCTTGCCGCTGCCGCCCTTGCCGACGAAGGCGATGCGCACTACCGCTCCATCTTTTTGAAAATGGATGTCATGTCGGTAGGTTCTATGACGTGCGTTCGACCACTGTCAAATCACCCCGCGATCAAGGTCCGGTCCTTAATGCATATGATGTGCAAGTGCGTGACTACAGCATCAGGGCCGCGAGCCCGGACGACCTCGAAGGTGCGCGAGCCGTGATGCTCGACACCGTCTACCGCGACTTCGGAACCGGGTACGTGCCGCGCTGGCACGCCGACATCGTCGACCCGGCCGCCGCCTACCTCGTCCCGGCCCGCCACACCCTCCTCGTCGCCCTCGACCCGGACGACCGGGCCGTCGTCGCCACCGGCGCCCTCGACTCCCGCGGCCCCGCGCACCCGCCGAACCCGCGCGAGCTGGCCGAGCGCTACCCCGACGGCGAGACCGCCCAACTGCGCCGGATCTACGTCCGCCCCGAGCACCGCAGACGCGGCCTCGCCCGCCGCCTGGTCGACGAACTGCTCGCCTTCGCGGCCGCCGACGGCGGCTACCGCCGCGTGTATCTGCACACCGACCCGGCGGTCCCCGGCGCCGAACCCTTCTGGCGCTCGATCGGCAAGGTCGTGCACGACGAACGCGAGACCACGGGCGGCGCGAGCAACGTCGTCCACTTCGAGATACCGATGGGACGGTGACCGCGATGCGCCGCCGTCACGCACTCGGCTCCCTCCTGCTCGCCCCGCTGCTCACCGCCTGCTTCGCCGCCCAGGGCGGCGACTCCGCGGGCGAGACGGGCGACGGCTCCCGGCTCCGCGTCGCCCTCGCCTTCCCGCCCGCCGAGAACCTCTCCCCGTACGGCGGCGACGCCACCCTCCTCAGCCGCCTCGGCGTCAGCGAGGGCCTGACCGTCCTCGACGCCAACGGCGCCGCCGCCCCCGCGCTCGCCGCGTCCTGGCGCCGCGAGAACGACCGCACCTGGCTGTTCACCCTGCGCGAGGCCGCCTTCCAGGACGGCTCCGAGGTCACCCCGGCCGCGGTCGCCGCCGCCCTCACCCACGCCGGCGAGGCCGAGCCCGCCCCGGCCGCCCTCTCCGGCGTCACGCTGACGGCACGGGCCGCGGGCGACGCCGTACGCATCACCACGAAAGCCGCCGACCCCGTCCTGCCGCTCCGGCTGTCCAGCCCGAGCCTCGCCGTGTTCGCCCCGAAGGCCTACGGCAAGGACGGCCGGGTCGATCCCGTCGGCACCGGCGCCGGCCCCTTCGAGCTGACCGAGGTCACCGGCTCCGCCTCCGCCGCCCTCGACCGCTTCGACGACTACTGGGGCGGCCGCGCCCAGGCCCCCGGCATCGACGCCCGCTTCGTCGCCGACGGCACCGCCCGCGCCAACGCCCTGCGCACCGGCCAGGTCGACGTCGCCGAGGCGATCCCCGTCGCCCAGGCCGCCACCCTCGACAAGGCGCTGATCGAGGAGACCGCCACCACCCGCACCACGAGCCTGCACCTCAACACCCGGTCCGGCCCCTTCAGGGACCCGAGGCTGCGCGCCGCCGCCCGCGAGGCCGTCGACAGCTCCGCCGTCGTCAAGGGCGTCTTCGAGGGGTACGCCGACCCCGGCGCCGGCCTCTACGGTCCCGCCGTCACCTGGGCCGAGGGCAAGCGCGTACGGCCCACCGGACGCGCGACCGCCGCCGACGCGCACGGCACCTCCGTCACCCTCGCCACCTACGACAACCGGCCCGAACTCCCCGAGACCGCCCAGGTGCTCCAACAGCAGCTCCAGAAGGCCGGGTTCGAGGTCAGGCTGGTGGTACGGGAGTACGCGCGGCTCGAAAGCGACGCGCTCGCCGGGAAGTTCGACGCGTTCGTCGGCGCCCGCAACAGCCTCGTCGACACCGGCGACCCCGTCGGTGTCCTCGCGAGCGACTACACCTGCGACGGCGGTTACAACCTCGCCCGGCTGTGCGACAGGAAGGTCGACCGGGCGGTCGCCGATGCCGACGCGGTGGCCGACACCGGTGAGCGCCAGGACGCGGCGATGCGCGCCGAGGCGGCCGTCCTCGGCACCGACGCCGTGGTGCCGCTGGCCCACCAGGGCATCATCGTCGGCGTGGCCGACGGCGTACGGGGCGTGCTGCTCGACCCGTACGAACGGACCCTGGTCGGCGCCGGAACGCGACGCTGAGCCGTGGGGCAACGAGTGGCCACCCTGCTGTGGCGTGCCCTGCTCGCGGCGGCCCTGGTGTGCGGGATCGGCCTGCTGCCGTGGCTGTCGCGCACCGACCCCGCGCTCACCGTGCTCAAGGCGCGCTCCGCGGACCGCACCCCGACGCCGCGGGTCCTGGCCGACATCCGGGACCGACTGGGCCTCGACGAAGGCCCCTTGCACCTGCTCGGCCAGTGGCTCGGCGGGCTGCCCCGCGGGGACGCCGGCCGGTCCTGGCTGAACGGCACCCAGGTCACCCCGACCGTCGTCCAGGCGCTCGGGGTGTCCCTGCTGCTGGTGACGGTGGCGCTCGCGGTCGCCGCCGGCACCGCCGCCCTGGTGTGCGCCCGCACCCTGTGGCTCGGCGCGCACGGCCGCCTCGACGGGCGGCGGACCCGGGGCGGCGCCTCGGCGATGCTCGCCGCACTGCCCGAGTTCCTCACCGCCTCCGTGCTCGCCACCGTCGTCGGCGTCCAGCTCGGCTGGCTGCCCGCCCTCGGCTGGTACGGACCCCGCTGGACGATCCTGCCCGCGCTCGCCCTCGGCCTGCCCGCCGGGGCCGTGCTCGGACGCCTCCTCGACGACCTGCTGCCCGGCGCCTTCGCCGAACCCTGGGCGTCCGCCGCGGCGGCCCGCGGACTGCCGGGCCGTGCCGTCGCCGCCAAGGCGGTCCGCCGCTGCGTCCCCGCACTGCTGCCCAACCTGGGCCTGTTCGTCGTCGGCCTCACGGCGGGCTCCGTCGCCGTCGAGCAGATCTACGACATCCCGGGCCTCGGCCGCACCACCCTCCAGGCCGCCCTCGCCCAGGACCTGCCCGTGCTCCAGGCCGGCACCCTCGCCCTCCTGCTCCTCGCGGCCACCGCCACCGGCCTCGCGATCCTCGCCGTCCGCCGCCTGACCGGCCCGGCCCTGCGCGACGGCGCCCTGGACTCCCTGCACCGCCCGCGCCGGCCCACCCGCAGCGCCCTGCCCCTCCTGTACGGCGGTCTCCTGGCCGCCGTCGTGGCGCTCGGCCTGCTCCGCGACCCGCTCGCCCTCGACACCGGGGCCCGACTCCAACCCCCCTCCCGGGCCCACCCGTTCGGCACCGACGCGCTCGGCCGGGACCTGCTCGCCCGGGTCGCGCACGGGGCCCTCGACACCCTGCTGACCGCCCTCGCCGTCAGCGTCACCGCACTGGCGGTCGGCGTCCTGCTCGGACTGCTGCCCCGGCTGTCCGGGCCGCTCGTCGACACCGTCAACGCCGTACCGCCGGTGCTCGCCGCACTGCTCGTGACCGCCGTCGCCGGGAGCGGTGCCGCCACGCCCGCCCTCGCCGTGGCCACCGTCTCCTGGGCGGCGCTCGCCGCGCACACCTCCTCGCTGCTCCGGCAGGAACGCGCCACCCCGCACCTCGCGGCCACCCGGGCCCTCGGCGCGAGCCGCCGCTACCTGCTGCGGCACGAACTGCTGCCCGCGATCCTGCCGCCCGTCACCCGGCACGCCCTGCTGCGCCTGCCCGGTGTCGCGCTCGCCCTCGCCTCCCTCGGCTTCCTCGGCCTCGGCGCCCAGCCGCCCGCCCCGGAGTGGGGCCTGCTCCTGGCCGAGAACCAGCCCTACGCCGAACGCGCCCCCTGGGCCGTCCTCGCCCCGGCCGGCGCACTCGCCCTGCTGGGCGCGCTCGCGGTGAGCGCGGCGGGCGGGGTGCGGTGGCCGCGCCGGCGCGCGCGCACTCGTACCGCCCCGACGTACGTGCCCGCCCGGTCGGCCGAGGCCGAGGCCCGATGACGTCGACGCCGGTCGGCGCGCCCCGGACCGCGGCCCGCCTCCCGCCGCTGCTGCGGCTGCTGATCCTCACCCAACTCGCCTTCAACGTGGGCTTCTTCGCGGTGCTGCCCTTCCTGTCCGCCCACCTCGGGCAGGCCGTCGGGATGGCGGGGTGGCTCGTCGGGCTCGTCCTGGGGCTGAGGACCTTCAGCCAGCAGGGGCTGTTCGTGGTGGGCGGCGCGCTCGCCGACCGGTACGGGATCAGGCCCGTCGTCCTCGCCGGGTGCGTGCTGCGGATCGCCGGGTTCGGCTGGCTGGGGTTTGCCGAGCGGACCGGCGCGGTCATCGGGGCCGTCCTGCTCATCGGGTTCGCCGCCGCGCTGTTCTCGCCCGCGGTGGAGTCCGAGGTCGCGCGGCAGGCCGTCCTCCACGAGGAGGCGGGCGGTCAACGCACCCGTGTGCTGGCCCTGTTCACCGTCGCGGGACAGGCGGGGGCGTTCGTGGGGCCGCTGCTCGGCGCGCTGCTGCTGGCGGTGGACTTCCGCACGGTGTGCCTGGCGGGCGCCGGGATCTTCGTGCTCGTCCTCGCCGGGCACGCGTGGATGCTGCCGCAGCACATCCCGGGGCGCCAACGGGTCCGGCTGGAGGGCGGGTTGGGAACCCTGTTCCGCAACCGCCGCTTCCTCGCCCTGTGCTGCGCGTACGGCGCCTACCTGCTCGCCTACAACCAGCTCTACCTGGCCCTCCCCGACGAGGTGGAGCGCGCGACCGGCTCGCAGGCGGCGCTGGCCTGGCTGTTCGCCCTGTCCTCGCTGCTGGTGGTGACCGCCCAGCTCCCCGTCACCCGCCGGGTCGGCTCCAGGCTGTCGCTGCGCCGGTCGATGATGGCCGGACTGCTGCTGATCGGCGCCGGGTTCGCGGTCGTCGCGGTGTCCCGGCCCGCCGACTGGACCGGTACGGCGGGCCTGTTGCCCTCGGCCGGGTTCGTCGTCCTGCTCACCTTCGGGCAGATGCTCGTGGCGCCGGTGGCCCGCGCATGGGTCCCCGACCTCGCGGAACCGGACCGCCTCGGCCTCTACACCGGGGCGCTCTCCTCGGTCTCCGGCCTGATCGTCCTGGTCGGCAGCTCCGTCACAGGCTCCCTGCTGGCCGCGGACCTGCCGACACCGGTGCCGTGGCTGCTGCTGGCGGCGGTACCGGTGGCGGCGGTGGGGTTGCTGCCACGGAGATAGGCAGAACCCGCGTCGGCGGGAGGACTCCGGGGCGCGGCGATAGGGTCCACCCCATGGAGACTCAGGACATCCGGGTGGAGATCGCCCGGGAGGCGGACCAGGAACTCGTCGACGCCTTCGCGCGGATGCTGCCGCAGTTGTCCTCGACGGCCGAGGCCCTCGACCTCGCCGCGCTCGACCGCATCCTGGCCTGCGACGCCAACACCATGCTGATCGCCAGGTCCACGTCCGGGCCGGTCGTCGGCACCCTCACCCTCGTGATGTTCCCGGCGCCCGCGGGACTGCGGGCCCGCATCGAGGACGTGATCGTCGATCACGCGGCCCGCGGCCAGGGCATCGCCGGGCTGCTGATCAGGGAGGCCATCCGGCTCGCCCGGGAAGCCGGGGCCCGTACCGTCGACCTGACCTCCCGCCCCGACCGCGCGGCCGCCAACCGGTTGTACGAGCGGCAGGGGTTCCGCCAGCGGGAGTCGACGGTCTACCGGGTACCGCTGAAGGGCTGAGCCCATCGGAGCGAGTACGGGATCGGTTCCGCGCGTACCGCTGAAGGGCTGAGCCCCCTTCACGCGGTGACCGGGGGCGGCTTCGGGAGGTCCCGACAGTCACCGCGTCGGCCCGCGGACGCGGCGGGCTCTCAGGCACCGGCAGCGCACGGTGCGGACGCCGTACGGTCTGCCCGGCGCGGGCCGCGACCGGCCGCCGCTGCCACGCCGTCCCCGGTCAGGACGCCACGACCTGCGGCGTCGCTGCCGGGACGAGGTCCAGGAGTTCCTCCACGGCCGCCTGGTCCGCGCGGTGGGTGCGCCACAGCCACAGGACGTCCCGGCCGAACGACCACACCAGCGTGGCCAGGGCCACGGCCACCACGCCGAAGGTCGCCGCGAACGGCAGGTACCCGGACGCGGCCACCAGCAGCAGGATCCCCTGCAGCGCGGCCACCGTCTTGCGGGCCATGCTCGGCGGCAGCGGGGCGTTGAGCCAGTTCCAGACGCGGGCCGCGGCGACGAAGCCGTAGCGCATGGCGCCGATGAGGAGGACCCACGGGCCCTGGGACATCGACACGTACACACTGAGCACCAGGATCAGGAACGCGTCGACCTCCATGTCGAACCGCGCGCCCAGCGGGGTCGAGGTGCCCGTCGCACGGGCCACCTTGCCGTCGACGCCGTCGAGGATCAGGGCCACCGCCGTCAGGCCGACGAAGAGGGTGACCGGCGGGGAGTCCTGGAAGGAGTCCGCGACCAGGGCCGTGACCCCGCCCACCAGGGTCGCCCGGCCGAGCGTCACCCGGTTGGCGGGCCCGAAGGACCGCGGCCGGGTGCGGTGCAGCGCCCTGGAGAGCACGGCCCAGGTGGCGACGGCGAAGGCGAGGCCGGTCAGCCAGCCCGCCGGCCCCATGCCGATCGCCGTGCCGAGCAGGGCCAGCAACAGGATCTGAACGCCCGCTCCGACAGCGGTCTCCTGCTGGACCAGCCTTGCTTCGTAAGTGTTGTTCAGGGCCACCGCACATTCCTCCGGCCAGATGACAGAGTCGATCAAGGCCGCGTACTGTGCGCGGCCTGTGCACATCTCGGTACGTGAACGAGGTACGTGCACGGGTTGCCGATCGTTCAGGAGGTTCTCGATGAAGGCCGCCGCACGCGCGTTCTGGCTCCGCTCCCCGGGTGCGGGCGAGATACGGGACGCCCCCCTTCCGGCCCCCGGCGAGGACGAGGTGCTGGTCCGCTCGCTGTACTCGGGAGTCAGCCGGGGCACGGAGACACTCGTGTTCCGCGGCGGGGTGCCCGAGAGCCAGTACGCGGCCATGCGGGCACCGTTCCAGGAGGGCGACTTCCCGGGACCCGTGAAGTACGGCTACCTCAGCGTGGGGCAGGTGGAGCAGGGGCCCGCCGCGCTGAAGGGCAGGACCGTCTTCTGTCTGTACCCGCATCAGACGCGGTACGTAGTGCCCGCGAGCGCCGTGACGGTCGTACCGGACGACGTGCCCGCCCGGCGGGCCGTCCTCGCCGGCACCGTGGAGACCGCGGTGAACGCCCTGTGGGACGCGGCGCCCCTGGTGGGCGACCGGATCGCGGTGGTCGGCGGCGGCATGGTGGGCAGCTCGGTCGCCGCGCTCCTCGCCCGCTTCCCCGGCGTACGGGTCCAGTTGGTGGACGCCGACCCGGCCCGCGCCGCCACCGCCGAGGCCCTCGGCGTCGGTTTCGCGGCCCCCGCGGACGCCCTCGGCGACTGCGACCTCGTCGTCAACGCCAGCGCCACCGAACAGGGCCTCACCCGCTCGCTGGAGCTGCTCGGCGCCGAGGGCACCGTCGTCGAACTGAGCTGGTACGGCGACCGGAAGGTCGCTCTCCCGCTCGGCGAGGCCTTCCACTCCCGGCGCCTCACCATCCGCAGCAGCCAGGTCGGCACCGTCTCCCCGGCCCGGGCGAACCGCAGCTACGGCGACCGGCTCGCCCTCGCGCTGGAGCTGCTCGCCGACCCGGCGCTCGACGCCCTCATCACGGGGGAATGCGCGTTCGAAGAACTGCCGGAGGTGATGCCGGGGCTGGCCAGTGGGGAGATTGCGGCCCTCTGTCACCTCGTGAGGTATGACAAGAGCGCCTGACCTGAGAAAAGAGTGGGACCCGGCTGAACACGGGGAAGCGAGGAGCCGTACTACACGGCATCCCCCGGCAGGGATCAGTCGGGGGACCAGACGCGCCGCACCTGGAGGGTCGTCCGTTGTTCAGCATCACCGTCCGCGATCACATCATGATCGCCCACAGCTTCCGCGGCGAGGTCTTCGGACCCGCGCAGCGTCTGCACGGAGCGACGTTCCTGGTGGACGCCACCTTCCGGCGCCAAGAGCTGGACGACGACAACATCGTCGTCGACATCGGACTGGCCACCCAGGAACTCGGTGCCGTCGTCAGCGAGTTGAACTACCGCAACCTCGACAACGAACCCGACTTCGCGGGGATCAACACCTCCACGGAGTTCCTGGCGAAGGTCATCGCGGACCGGCTCGCCGAGCGCATCGAGAAGGGCGCGCTGGGCGAGGGCGCCAAGGGCCTGTCGGGCCTGACCGTCACGCTGCACGAGTCGCATGTGGCCTGGGCGAGTTACGAGCGTGCCCTGTGACCGACATGACCGCCGGGCGGACGGCCACACTCGACTACGTGCCCGTGCAGCACTCCGCCCTCAAGAAGGCCGAGATCATCCCGATGTCCCTGCGGTCCGTGCACTTCGTGATGCCCGGCGGCGTGGACGACCCGACCGCGCCGAGCGGCGGCAACGCCTACGACCGGCGGGTCTGCCTGGACCTGCCCGGCTTCGGCTGGCAGGTCGAGCGGCACGCGGTGGCCGGGAGCTGGCCCCGCCCGGGAGCGGCGGCCCGTACCGAACTGGCCCGCACCCTGCGGGACCTGCCCGACGACACCGTCGTCCTCATCGACGGCCTGGTGGCCTGCGGGGTCCCGGAGATCGTCGTCCCCGAGGCGCAGCGGCTGCACCTCGCCGTCCTGGTCCACCTGCCGCTCGGCGACGAGACCGGACTCGAACCCGCACTCGCCCTCGAACTGGACGCCAGGGAACGCGAGGTGCTGCGGGCCGTGTCCGCCGTGGTCGCCACCAGCGACTGGGCCGTACGGCGCCTCGTCTCCCACCACGGTCTCGCCCCCGAGCGGGTCCACGTCGCCACCCCGGGCGCCGACATCGCCCCGCTGGCCTCCGGCACCGACGGTGTCTCCCGGCTGCTGTGCGTGGCCGCGGTGACCCCCCGCAAGGGCCAGCACCGGCTGATCGAGGCCCTGGCCGGGGCGCGGGACCTGCCGTGGAGCTGCGTGTGCGTCGGCGGGATCACCCAGGACCCCGAGTACGTCGCGCACCTGCGGACCCTCATCGCGAAGTACGGCCTCCAGGACCGCCTGCACCTCGCCGGACCGCAGGCCGGGGCCGAGCTCGACGCCAGTTACCACGCCGCCGACCTGATGGTCCTCACCTCCTACGCCGAGACCTACGGCATGGCGGTCACCGAGGCCCTCGCCCGGGGCATCCCGGTGCTGGCCACCGACGTCGGCGGACTGCCCGAGGCGGTCGGCCGCGCCCCCGACGGCGGGGTGCCCGGCATCCTCGTCCCGCCGGAGGACCCCGCCGCCCTCGCCGCCGAACTGCGCGGCTGGTTCGGCGAGGCCGACGTACGACGCAGGCTCAAGGCGGCTGCCCGGGGTCGGCGGGCCGCCCTGGACGGCTGGGCGACCACGGCCCGCAGCCTGGCCGGCGTACTCGGCCGACTCCCGAGCGAGCCCAGGAGGGCGGCATGAGGAAGACGGCGACCGAGCAGAGCGGGAAGATCCCGGCCCAGCCGGGACCCCGGGAGGTGACGGCGGTGGAGTCCGGTGTGCCCTCCGACGCGGACGCGGTGATCCCCGGTGCCGGTCCCAGCACCCGTCCCGGTGAGCGTCCGACCGTACGTCTGCGGGACGCCGGGCCCGACGACGCCCCCCGGTACGCCCCCGAGTGGCTGGAGCTGCGGGAGGGGCCCGACGCGGCAGCGCGGGCGGCCGACCTGCTCGACCCGCTGCGCATCCGGCTGGCCAACCTGCCGGGCCGGGCCGGTCTCGTCATCCACGACCTGGGCTGCGGCACCGGCTCGATGGGCCGCTGGCTGGCGCCCCGCCTGGACGGCCCCCAGCACTGGATCCTGCACGACCGGGACCCCTACCTCCTGCACTTCGCCGCCGTCGCCTCCCCGCGCTCCGCGGCCGACGGCAGCCGGGTCACCGTCGAGACCCGCCGCGGCGACGTCGGCCTGCTCACCCCGGACGCCCTCGCCGGCGCCTCCCTGGTGACGGCCTCCGCCCTGCTGGACGTCCTCACCCGCGAGGAGATCGACGCCCTCGCCGCCGCCTGCACGGGCGCCGGCTGCCCGGCCCTGCTCACCCTGTCCGTGGCGGGCCGCGTCGAACTCGACCCGGCCGACCCGCTCGACGAGGAGATCGCCGACGCGTTCAACGCCCACCAGCGGCGCGGCGCACTGCTCGGCCCGGACGCCGTCACCGTCGCCTGCGAGGCGTTCTCCGAGCGGGGCGCGACGGTACGGCTGCACCCGAGCGCCTGGCGTCTGGGCCCCGCCGAGTCCGCGCTCACCGAGCAGTGGCTGCGCGGCTGGGTCGGCGCCGCCGTCGAGGAGCGCCCCGCACTCAAGGAGCGCGCCGAGTCCTACCTCAGGGACCGGCTGGAGGCGTGCCGCGCCGGTGAGCTGAAGGCCGTCGTCCACCACAGCGACCTGCTGGCGCTGTCCCGCCCGACGGGCGGAGCGTCATGAGCGTGGAGACGGTGCGGCCGGGGACGGGCCGCACCGAGGCGGGCCTGCCGGTACGGCGCCCCGCGGAACCGGCCGCGCCGACCACGCTCTCCCACCGGGCCCGCACCCTGCGGGCCGAGGTGGTCCGGACCCGGGACGACGTGCTCACCGCACGGACCGAGGCGCTGGTGGCCCGGGCCGAGATCCTCGAAGCGGCCGGTGTGCCCGCCACGGACCTGACCGAAGCCGCCGTCGCCCGGGACCGGATCGGCGTCATCGTGGCCGAGGCCCGGCCCCGCCGGCGCACCGCCTGGCGGGCGGCGCTGAACTCCCGTGCGCTGCGCACCCACTTCGGCACCGTCGCCGGCGTCACCATCCTCGCCCTCCTGCTGTGGCGCCTCGGCACCGGCGTCTTCCTGGACGGGCTGCGCCGGATCGACGCTCCCGCCCTGCTGGCGGCCCTCGCGATCGGCGTCCTGACCACCGTCTTCAGCGCCTGGCGCTGGCAGTTGGTGGCCCGCGGGCTGCGCATCCGGCTGCCGCTCGGCGAGGCCGTGGCGGACTACTACCGGGCCCTGTTCCTGAACGCGGCCCTGCCGGGCGGTGTGCTCGGCGATGTGCACCGCGCGGTGCGGCACGGGCAGAGCGCGGGCGACATGGGCCGCGGGGTACGGGCCGTCGTCCTCGAACGGGTCGCGGGACAGATCGCGTTGGCGGTCGTCGGCGGTGCCGTGCTGCTCTCCCTGGACTCCCCGGTACTGGCCGAGGCCCGCCACCTCGCGCCCCTGGCCGGTCTCGCCGCCCTCGGCGCGCTCGCCGTCGCGGTGGCCCTGCGGATGAACCGCACCCGCTCCGACCGCCGGAGCCGGGCCCTGGGCGCCGGTCTCGGCGAGGCACGCGAGGCACTGCTGTCCCGCCGCAACTGGCCCGGCGTCGCCCTCTCCTCGCTGGTCGTCCTCGCCGGCCACCTCGGGATGTTCGTGCTCGCCGCCCGCATCGCGGGCTCCGACGCCTCCGTGGCCGCCTTGCTGCCGCTCGCCGTGCTCGCCCTGCTCGCCATGGGACTGCCCCTGAACATCGGCGGGTTCGGCCCCCGAGAGGGCGTCACCGCCTGGGCGTTCGCCGCCATGGGCCTCGGAGCCGAGGTCGGCCTCGCGACGGCGATCGTGTACGGCGTCCTCAGCTTCGTGGCGAGCCTGCCGGGCGCGGCCGTCCTGGTCGTCCGCTGGTACCAGGGCCTGCGGCGCCCGGCGACGGCCTACTCCGCGTCGGATTCCGTCAGCATCGAGAAATACGCCCCGAAGGATGCCGCGAGGCTCTCCAGCAAGGCTTTCCCCTTTTCCGCCGAGCCCAGTGAAGGGCGCCCGATGACACCGGAATCGGTGTAACCGGACATACCGAGGGTGAGGAGATGACGACGGTCGTCCGCGACGAAATCGGAGGTCTCGTAACCGGGGCGCAGACATTCCGGGTGCGCGTGCAGAAGAATGGAGGTCTCGATTTCTCCGGCGTGCATGTCGGTGAGCAGCGAGGTGAGCACCCCCGCCTCCGTACGGGCGCTCTCCCAGTCCTCCGCGGCCGGGAACAGCGCCATCCGCTCCCCGCGGGCGGAGGCCTCCTGCACGACGTTGCCCAGCACGTAGTTGCCCCCGTGCCCGTTGACCACGACCAGGGCCTCGACGCCCGAGCGGCGCAGCGAGGCGGCTATGTCCCGAACCATCGAGTGAAGGGTGACGGCGGAGATGCTGACGGTCCCCGGCCAGGCCGCGTGCTCGTGCGAGCAGGAGATCGTCACCGGGGGGAGGAGGTGCACCGGGTACGCCGCGGCGATCTGCCGCGCGACGGCACAGGCGACGAGGGTGTCGGTCGCCAGCGGAAGGTACGGACCGTGCTGTTCGAAGCTCCCGACCGGAAGGACGGCGACCTGAGTTGAGACGCCCGCCCCCCGCGTCCGTACGTCTTCCGTAGTGTCCGTCGGCAACAGACCGTTCGCCGCCGACCGCATTCCCGAACCGCTCATCTTTTCACGGCCTTTCGTCTCTGCTTAGGAAACAGATCATGACAGACAAAGTTGGCGTCCTCGGCAAGAAGGCACCACAGCGCACCGGCGTGGAACGCGTGGTGAATGCCCCGCTGCCCACCGTGTACGGGAAATTCCAGGCGATCGGCTACCTCGATCACGACCGCGGTGACGAACAAGTCGCCCTGGTGCACGGCGACATAGGCGCGGACGACGTCCTCGTGCGACTGCATTCCGAATGCCTGACCGGTGACGCGTTCGGCTCCCAGCACTGCGAGTGCGGTGACCAGCTCGACGCCGCGCTGCGGGCCGTCGTCAAGGCGGGTAGCGGCATCGTCGTCTACCTGCGGGGACACGAGGGCCGGGGTATTGGTCTGCTCGCCAAGCTGCGCGCGATGGCGCTCCAGGCGGAGGGCCTGGACACCGTCGAGGCGAACCTCGCGCTCGGCCTGCCGGTGGACTCCCGCGACTACGGCGTCGCCGCCGGGATCTTCCACGACCTCGGCGTGAACTCGGTCCGCCTGATGTCCAACAACCCGCGCAAGCGCGAGGCGCTGCAACGGCACGGCATCAAGGTCTCCGAGACCGTGCCGCTGCTCATCACGCCGTGCGAGAGCAACATCACCTATCTGCGCACCAAGCGGGAGCGCATGGACCACCACCTGCCCCACCTGGACGCGGTGGCCCACCTGTCCTGAGTTCCGGGCGGATTCCGGGAGGGCGGATCCGGACAGGAAGAGGGAATGACCGACGACGTCCTCTTCCTCTCCGGACAGCAGGTCCCCGGCCCGCCCGACGCGGACACGGCCCTCACCGCGCCGCGGCCCTGGCACGGCAGGCCGGGCGACGCCGTGCCGCGGGCGGCGAAGGGGGAGCGCCGGTGAGCACGCGCACGGCCGGTGTCGTCGTCATCGGCGGCGGTGTCATGGGCACCAGCATCGCCCGCCACCTGGCACGCGCGGGCGTACCCGACGTGGTCCTCGTCGAGCGGGACGAACTCGCCTCCGGCTCCACCTCCAAGGCGGCGGGCGGGGTGCGGGCGCAGTTCTCCGACGAGCTCAACATCCTGCTCGGGGCCCGTAGCCTGGAGGCGTTCGGCCGCTTCGAGGAGGAGACCGGGCAGGACATCGGGCTGCACCGGGTCGGGTACCTGTTCCTGCTGTCGACGCCCGAGGAGGTCGCGTCCTTCGAGGCGGGCGTCCGGCTCCAGAACTCCCTCGGCGTCCCGAGCCGCATGATCGACCCGGCCGAGGCGCGCCGGCTCTCCCCGCTCATCACCACCGACGGCCTGCTCGCCGCCGCCTACTCGCCCGAGGACGGCCACTGCACCCCCGAGTCCGTGGTGCACGGCTACGCGGCCGACGCCCGCCGGCACGGCGCCACCGTGCTGCGGCACACCGAGGTCACCGGCATCGAGGTGCGCGGCCAGGACATCGCGGCCGTCGCCACCACCACGGGCCGGATCGCCACCTCCACGGTGATCTGCGCGGCCGGCGCCTGGTCACGGGCCGTCGGCGCGATGGTCGGCGTGGACCTGCCCGTCGAACCGCTGCGCCGCCAGATCGCGGTCACCGCACCGGTCGACGCGCTCCCGCCCGACCTGCCCATGACCATCGACTTCACCAGCAGCCTCTACTTCCACGCCGAGGGCCCCGGCCTCCTGGTCGGCATGTCCGACCCCGACGAGACACCCGGCTTCGACACCGCCGCCCACGACCGCTGGATCCCCCGCCTGGCGGAGGCCATGCGGCACCGCGCCCCCGCCCTCCTCGACCTGCGCCGCACCGGCGGCTGGGCCGGCCTGTACGAGATCACCCCGGACCACAACGCCCTCATCGGCGAGGCCACTTCGCTCTCCCGCTTCCTGTACGCGACGGGCTTCTCCGGCCACGGATTCCTCCAGGGACCGGCCGTCGGCGAGGTCGTCCGCGACCTGTACCTGGGCCGCGTACCCTTCGTGGACATCAGCCCGCTCAGCGCCGGCCGGTTCGCGGCCGACGCCCCGCGCCCGGAGGCCAACCGCGTATGACCGAGCTCCACCTGTGGCTGCGCCACGAGGTCCGTTCCACCGAGCGACGCACGCCCGTCGTCCCGACCGACGCCCGGCGCCTCGTCGACAGCGGCGTGACGGTGACCGTCGAGGAGTCCCCGCAGCGGATCTTCCCGGTCGAGCAGTACGAGGCGGTCGGCTGCGGTGTCGCCCCGGCGGGTTCGTGGGCCACCCGGGCGCCGCGGGACGCCGTGGTCGTCGGTCTGAAGGAACTCCCCGACGAGCCCGTCGCCCTGACGCACCGGCACGTCTTCTTCGGGCACGCCTACAAGGAGCAGCCGGGCGCCCGGGACCTGCTGCGCCGGTTCGCCACCGGGGGAGGGGCCCTGCTCGACCTGGAGTACCTGGTCGACGACCACGGCCGCCGGCTCGCCGCCTTCGGCTACTGGGCCGGTTACCTGGGGGCGGCCCTGGCCGTGCTCCAGCACCGGGGCAGGCTGTCCGCGCCCCTGGTGCCCACCTCGCAGGAGGAACTGGAGGAGGCGTTGCGGCCCGTCGCCGGGGACGAGGAGTTCACGGCGCTGGTGATCGGGGCGCTGGGCCGCAGCGGCCGGGGCGCCCGCGTCGCGCTGCGGGCCGCCGGGATCGAGCCGACCTGCTGGGACCTGGACGAGACCCGCGACCTGGACCGGCCCGCGCTGCTCGCCCACGACGCGCTGGTGAACTGCGTCCTCGCCACCAGCCCCGTGCCGCCGTTCGTCCGCGAGAGGGACCTGGACGACCCGGCCCGCAGGCTGCGCACCCTCTCCGACGTCACCTGCGACGTCGGCTCGCCCCTGAACGTCCTGCCGGTCTACGACCGCACCACCGAGTGGGCCGAGCCCGTGCGCCGCCTGCACAAGGAACCCGCGCTCGACCTGATCGCCATCGACAACCTGCCGTCCCTGCTCCCCGAGGAGTCCAGCGTCGGCTTCTCGGGCTCCCTGCTGCCCCTGCTGCTGGAGTTCGGGGTCGGCGGCCCGTGGGGGCGCTGTCTGGACCGGTTCCACCAGGCGTGCCGTGAACTCGGCATCGACGAAGGGGAATCGCACCGTGACTGACCCGGTACCCGCGACCGGCACCGTCCACTGGATCGGCGCCGGGCTCTCCACCGGCGGCGGTCTGGCCGCCCTGTGCGACACGGCCGACCGCGTGCTGCTGTGGCACCGCACCGAGGAGCGGGCACAGGAGGCCCTCGAAAGGCTGCGGCTGAACGGACGGGCCGCGCCGCGTGCCTACGCGCTGTCCGCGCTCGCGGCCGAACTGGCCCCCGGGGACGTCGTCGTGTCGATGCTGCCCGCGTCCGAGCACGCCCGGATCCTCGCCGTCTGCGTCCGCGAGCAGGCCCACTTCGCCTGCTCCAGCTATGTGTCCGACGCCGTCCTCGCCCACGTGCCGGCGGCCCGGAAGGCGGGACTGGTCGTCCTCACCGAGGCGGGCCTCGACCCGGGCATCGACCACCTCTTCGCGCACAGCCTCGTCGCCCGGGCCCGCGCGGCGATCGGCGAGGGGACACCGGCGTCGTACGGCCTCACCTCCTACTGCGGTGGTGTGCCCGCCGTCCCGAACGACTTCCGCTACCGCTTCAGTTGGGCCCCCGTCGGAGTCCTGAACGCCCTGCGCTCACCGGCCCGGTACATCGACCACGGCACCCCGGTCATCGCCGAGCGCCCCTGGGAGGCGACCCGGCGCCATGTCGTGGACGGGGAGACCTTCGAGGTCTACCCCAACCGCGACAGCGTCCCCTTCGTCGAGCAGTACGGACTGCCGGCCGCCTGGACCCCGCGGACCTTCGTGCGCGGGACCCTGCGTCTGGACGGCTGGCTGCGGGCCTGGGAGCCGGTCCTCGAGGAACTGCGGACCGGCGACGACACCCGCATCGCCGCCCTGGCCCGGGAACTGGCGGCCAAGTACCCGACGACGGACGCCGACCGCGACCGGGTCGTCCTCGCCGTCTCCCTCGACGTGCGCGCGGAGGACGGCCGCACCTGGTCCGGCGGCTACCTCCTCGACCTGGTGGGCGACGAGGACGACAGCGCCATGGCCCGCTGCGTCTCCCGCACCCTCGCCCTGGGCGTCGGCCACGTCCTGGACGGCTCGCTCCCGGCCGGGCTGCACCGCGCCGCCGAGACGGCCGCCCGCTCCGACCAGTGGCTGGGCGAACTGGCGCGCGGCGGCGTGCACTTCACCCTGCGCGTCGACGCGTAGGCCGCTCGGTGCACCGGGCGGCCGGACCTAGGCCACGACCGCCTCGTGGACCAGCCGCTTGAGGTCGGGGAAGAGCTTCAGCGTCTTCGGCCGCACCTGGGTGTGGAACTGCACGGTCAGATCGCGGACCGGGTCGACCCAGAAGGTCGTGGACGCCGCGCCGCTCCAGCCGAAGGTCCCGGGAGTGGTGGGTGCCAGGGTGCGGGCCGGGTCGATCACCACGGAGACGCCGAGGCCGAAGCCGACGCCGTCGTTGCCGGGTTCGTCGTGGGCGGGTCTGGTGCCGAAGGCACGCAGGTCCGCGCCGCCCGGGAGGTGGTTGGAGGTCATCAGGTCCACGGTCTCGGCCGACAGCAGGCGGGTGCCGTCCAGTTCGCCCCGGCGGCGCAGCAGCTCCGCGAACCGGTGGACGTCGTACGCCGACGCCGCCAGGCCGCCGCTGCCGGACAGCAGGCGGGGGCGGCCCCGCAGCGGGAGCCCGGGGACCGGCTCGATGGAGCCGTCGTCCTTCTCGCCGTACAACTCCGCGAGCCGGTGCGCCTGTTCGTCCCGCACCCAGAAGCCGGCGTCGGGCATCCCGAGGGGGCCGAAGACGCGCTCGGCGAAGAAGGCGTCGAGGGTCCGGCCGGAGGCGATCTCGATGACCCGGCCGAGGACGTTGGAGGCGACCGAGTAGTTCCACTGGGTGCCCGGCTCGAACTGGAGGGGCAGGCTCGCGTAGACGTCGACCGTCCTCGCGAGGTCGGAGCCGGGCAGCACGGACGACTCCAGGCCGGCCTCGCGGTAGAGGGCGTCGACGGGGTGGGAGCGGTAGAAGGCGAAGGTCAGGCCCGCGGTGTGGGTCATCAGGTGCCGGATGCGTATCGGACCGTCGGCGGGGCGGGTCGTGACGTCGTCGCCGGAGCCGGCCACGTACACGCGGGGTTGCGCGAACGCCGGCAGGTAGTCGGCGACCGGGTCGTCCAGCGACAGCCTGCCCTCCTCGACCAGCATCAGGGCGGCCACCGTGGTGACCGGCTTGGTCATCGAGTAGATCCGCCACAGGGTGTCCGCCTCGACCGGCAGGCCGGCCGCGAGGTCCCGGTGGCCGTGCGTGGTGAGGTGGGCGACGCGGCCGCCGCGGGCGACGGACACCAGGAAGCCGGGGATCCGGCCCTCGTCGACGCAGTGGACGAAATGCCGGTCGAGACGGTCCAGCGCCTTCGCGTCCAGCCCCACCTCACCGGGATCGACCTCTTGCCGAAGCTGTGCCATCGCTCTCCTCCGTCGCGTACGTCGAGGTGCGGACCGACCTACCCGGCCCGGACCGCCTCAGACATCATCGTCGCTCAGAAAACGGCGCCGAGCTGCGGGTCTGCCGTGATCGCGCGGCAACGGGAATGCCGGGCACGGCCGGGCCGGTTGATCGTGGCATGACCGAGAAAGCGACGCAGGACGCACTGCTCCGGCTGCTCTTGGAGAGCCACGGCGGGGTGCTGACCACCCTCAAGCGCGACGGCCGGCCCCAGCTCTCGAACGTCAGCCACGCCTACTACCCCGACGAGCGGATCATCCGGGTCTCCCTGACCGACGACCGCGCCAAGACCCGCAATCTGCGCCGGGATCCGCGTGCCTCGTACCACGTGACGACGCCGGACCGGTGGGCGTACACCGTCGCCGAGGGCACGGCCGAACTCAGCCCCGTGGCACAGGACCCGCACGACGACACGGTCGAGGAGCTCGTCCGCCTGTACCGCGACGTCCAGGGCGAGCACCCCGACTGGGACGACTACCGGGCGGCGATGGTCCGCGACCGACGGCTGGTGCTGCGGCTGCGGGTGGAGCGGGCGTACGGGATCCCCACCGCCACGGACTGACGACCGTGCCCCCGGTCCGCCGGTCCTACGCCCAGCGGCGCAGGACCGGCGGGCGATGCGTTCGGGGCCGGTGGCTGGCTACGGTGGCCGGTACATCGAGGGAAGAGGTCTCCATGCCCGTCAACGGCCGCAGCCACCTGCGCATAGCCCGTCCCTCCCGGGACCTGGCCGCCGCCGAGCGGTTCTGGGCCGAGGGGCTCGGGCTGGGGGTCGTGTGGCGTGCCGAGGGCGGATCCGAACCCGGTGAGCACGACCTGCTGATGCTCGGGTGGCCGGACGCCGGCTGGCACCTGGAACTCGTGCACGAGCAGGGCCGTCCCGTCGAACCCCGCCCCACCGAGGAGGACCTCCTGGTGGTCTACGTCGACGGGCCGGTGCCGGACGACCTGGTCGCCCGGCTGGAGGCGCACGGCGGCAAGCGTGTGCTCTCCCCGAACCCGTACTGGAACGAGTGGGGCGTCACCGTCGAGGACCCGGACGGGTACCGGCTGGTGCTGTGCACGCGGGGCTGGTCCAACCGGTAGCCGCGCCCGGCGGGGTCAGGCCGTCACCTTCTGCGGGTGCGGCACCTGCCGGGGCGTACGGGAGCCGAGGTCCTCGGTGGGGACCCGGTGGGTCTCGCGGGCGGTGAGGGCGGCGATCAGCGGCGGGACGCACAGGGCCGCGGTGAACAGGGCGACCGAGGACCAGTCGGTGCCGTCGGGGCCCGCTATCCGGGCCGCGAAGGTGACCGCGAAACCGGCCACCGCGAACCCGATCTGGGTGCCGATCGCCATGCCCGAGAGCCGGACCCGGGTGGAGAACATCTCGCCGTAGAAGGACGGCCAGACCCCGTTCGCGGCGCTGTAGACGACACCGAAGGCGACGATGCCGAGCAGCAGCGTCAGCGGGTAGTTGCCCGTGGAGATCGCCCACAGGTACAGGAACATCGTCACCGCGCTGCCCACCGCTCCGACCAGGAAGACCGGGCGCCGGCCGACGCGGTCCGACAAGGTGGCCCACAGGGGGATCGCGGCGAGCGCGACGAGGTTGGCCAGCGCGCCCACCCACAGCATCGACGAACGGCTCATCCCGACCGCGTCGCTCGTCGCGTACGCCAGCGCCCACACCGTGAAGATCGTGGAGACCGAGGCGATCAGCGCACCCCCGATCACCCGCAGCACGTCCGCCCAGTGCTCCCGCAGCAGCACCACGAGCGGCAGCTTCGGGACGCCCACCGACGCGGCGTGCTGCTCGAACGCCGGGGTCTCGTCCAGCTTGCGGCGGATCACGAAGCCGACCACGGCGACCGCCACGCTCAGCCAGAACGGCAGCCGCCAGCCCCAGGACAGCAGTTGGTCCTCGGGCAGCGCGGCGACCGGCAGGAAGACCAGGGTGGCGAGCAGTTGCCCGCCCTGGGTGCCGCTGAGCGTGAAGCTGGTGAAGAAGCCCCGTCGGTGCGCCGGCGCGTGCTCCAGGCTCATGGAGTTGGCGCTGGCCTGCTCCCCGGCCGCGGAGATGCCCTGGAGGACCCGGCACAGCACCAGCAGGACCGGGGCGAGGGTGCCGACCTGGTGGCGGGTGGGCAGACAGCCGATGAGGAAGGTCGACAGGCCCATCAGGATCAGCGTGAAGACCATGATCTTCTTCCGGCCGACCCGGTCGCCGACATGCCCGAGGAAGAGCGCGCCGACCGGCCGGGCCGCGTAGGCGACACCGAACGTGGCGAGCGACAGCAGGGTCGCGGTGGCCGGGTCGGACTCGTCGAAGAACACCTTCGGGAAGATCAGGGCTGCGGCGCTGCCGTAGATGAAGAAGTCGTAGTACTCCAGGGCGCTGCCGATCCAGGCGGCGGTGGCGGCCTTTTTCGGTTGCCCGACGGCTTCGGCGGGGTCGCGGGGGACGACGGTGGGCGTCACGGGGGTGCTCCTTCGGGGGGACTCCGGGAGCTATCCAGTTAATTAACCCACTGGATAGTTAGTAGCGGTTGCGGAGGATGGTGCGCCCACCGGTCTCGCGTGTCAAGGGGTGCCGCCGGGCCCGGATCAGTCCGCGGCGCGGTCCGCCGTCAGGTAGGCGATCACCATGTCGCCCAGCATGGCCCGGTAGTGCTCGCGCTGCTCCGGGGCGACGAGGTCGCGACCGAAGAGCGCGCCGAAGGTGTGCCGGTTGGCCACCCGGAAGAAGCAGAACGAGCTGATCATCGCGTGCAGGTCGACCGCGTCCACGTCGGCCGTGAACAGGCCGGACTCCTGCCCCGAGGCCAGGATGCGGCGGATCACGTCGAGCGCGGGGGAGCCGATCCTGCCGAGCTTCTCGGAGCCGGAGATGTGCTCGGCCCCGTGGATGTTCTCGATGCTGACCAGGCGGATGAAGTCGGGGTGCTGCTCGTGGTGGTCGAAGGTCAGCTCCGCCAGGCGCCGGATGGCGGCGACCGGGTCCAGGTGCTCGACGTCCAGCTCCTGCTCCGCCTCCCGGATCACGCCGTACGCCCGCTCCAGGACGGCGGTGAACAACTGCTCCTTGCCGCCGAAGTAGTAGTAGATCATCCGCTTGGTGGTGCGGGTGCGGGCGGCGATCTCGTCGACGCGGGCGCCGTCGTAGCCGGCCCGCGCGAACTCCTGGGTGGCCACGTCGAGGATCTCGGCCTGGGTGCGGGCGGCGTCACGGATCCGCCCGCCGGGTCGTGCCGGTTCGTCGACGCTGGTCATCGGGTTCCTTCGGGAGAGCGGCCGGTGCCGCAGATTGTAGAAGGCGCGGCCCCGCTCTTCCCCGGCAGCCGTCCGGCTGATATAGCTAACGTACTGGTTCGTACATTAGCGCTCGGCTCAGGAGGTCGCGTGGCCAGGGACTCGATTCTCGTCGGACTGATCGGCGCCGGTATCGGCCCCTCGCTGAGCCCGGCGCTGCACGAGCGGGAGGCGGACCGGCAGGGCCTGCGCTGTCTGTACCGGCTCATCGACATCGACGTGCTCGGTGTGCGCCCCGAAGCGGTCGGCGAGCTGGTGCGGGCCGCCCGCGACCTCGGCTTCGACGGGCTGAACATCACCCATCCCTGCAAGCAACTGGTCATCGGGCACCTGGACGCGCTCAGTCCGCAGGCCGAGGCGCTCGGCGCGGTCAACACCGTGGTCTTCGAGAACGGCCGCTCGACCGGGCACAACACGGACGTCACCGGCTTCGCCGCGTCCTTCGCGCGCGGGCTGCCCGACGTGCCCCTGGAGCGGGTCGTGCAACTGGGCGCGGGCGGTGCCGGTGCGGCCGTCGCGCACGCCATGCTCACCCTGGGCGCCGGGCGGGTCACCGTCGTCGACGCGCTCGCCGACCGGGCCGCCGCCCTCGCCGCCGCCCTGAACCGGCACTTCGGCCAGGGGCGTGCAGCCGCGGCCGGTCCCGACCGGTCGGCCGCGCTGCTCGCCGACGCCGACGGCCTCGTGCACGCGACCCCCACCGGTATGGCCGCCCATCCCGGCCTGCCCCTCCCGGCGGGTCTGCTGCGCCCCGAGCTGTGGGTCGCTGAGGTGGTCTACCGGCCCCTGGAGACGGAACTGCTGCGCACCGCCCGCGCGCTCGGTTGCGCCACGCTCGACGGGGGCGGCATGGCCGCCTTCCAGGCCGCGGACGCGTTCCGGCTGTTCACCGGGCGGGAGCCGGACGCGGCACGGATGCTCGCGGACATGACGGAACTGACGGGAGCGGTCGGCGCCCCCAAGTGATCCGGTGTCACTGCCGGTTGACGGTCCGGGTGACACCGGCGAAGACCGTCGTCGCCAGGATCCAGCCCGCGATGACCAGGGCGTACGACAGCGACTGGTACCAGCCCCGCGGGGCGAAGGCGCCCTCCTGGCCGAAGGAGATCACCGGCAGCAGCAGGTCGAGGGTGTAGAAGACCGGGTCGAAGTGCGGGGCCTCGTCCGCCTTCAGCGGCGGCGGATGGTGCAGGCCGAACGCGATCGAGCCGACGGCCAGCAGGGAGACCAGCCACACCCCCGCGCGCAGCGGGTGGAAGCCGTAGCCGACGGCGGCGTCCTGGACGTGCCCCCACAGCCGTCCGTACCAGGGCAGCGTCGCGCGACGGCGGCGCTGCTTGGCGAGCTGCACCAGCCGGGCGGCGTGGTCGTCGCCGATCCGGCGGTAGGCGGCCGTCAACTGCTCGTAGGCGTGCGGGACGTAGCCCTCCCGGTCGCGCTCCAGCATGGGCAGCCGGCGCTCGGCGGGCTCCTGGGGGGTGAGCGAGGTGTAGACGAGCTTGTTGAACTGCACCTCCTCCGGCACCACGTCGGGTTCCAGGAACAGGTCGTCGATCTGCGCCCGGCGCAGGCTGAGGGTGCCCTCGACGGGTGGCCCCTTGCGCAGCCAGAGCTCCCCGATGGTGGAGCTGTTCGCCCGGAGGGCGGCGTCGCCCGGGTTCGACAGATGCGCGTACGACAAGTCCAGCCGGCCCGCGATCCGGGCGCCCCGCAGGCCGATCCAGCCGAAGGTGTGCGACCGGCGCAGATGGAAGTCGCCCTCCACGACGAGGGTCTGCGCGTCGAGGACGACGTCGCCGGGGCGGCTGAGCCGGGCGTCGTTCAGGTTCACGGACCCGGCGACGGTGGCGCCGTTGAGCCGGACCTCGCCGTGGGCCCGCAGGCCCGGCGCCCACAGGTCGTCGCCGATGCTCATGTGGTTGAGCTGGAGCGCGGGTTCACCGGCGTCGACCGCGGTGATCTCGGCGCGCTCCATGAACAGCGCCCCGGCGATCTGCGCCCCGCCGAGCCGCACCGGGCCGTTGACCCGCGAGTCCGTCAGCCGGAGCACCGCCTCCACGTGCAGGGTGGCGGCGGTCAGCCCCGGCAGCACGGAACCGCTGAGGTTCAACTGGCGCAGCCGGCAGCCGTACAGCAGCGGTGTGTCGTCGAAGAAGCAGCGGCTGAGGCGTACGGCGTGCTCGACGGTGCCGTACTGCAGCTTGAGCACGCCGGTGATCCGGGCGCCCGCGAGCTTGAGCGCGGGTATCTCCCCGTCCTCCTGGGGGCCGTTGAGCATCAGCGCCCGCAACACGGAGGCCCGCACGGTCCGTTCGTCGCCCCACTCGGCGCCGCCCGTCGCGTCCTCGTCCTCCGTCGTCCGGAAGTCCACGGCCTCGCCCTTCGGGAAGGCGCGCCACACCCGCAGTTCGGCCGGGGTCAGGTTGTCGATCTCCATCAGCGGTGACTCTCCAACGCCCACGGCACGGTGTCAACACGCCCCGGGACGGCGACGGCCCGGGAGCCTGTGCTCCCGGGCCGTGGCACAACCGCCTTGCTACACCCTGGTGTTCCACTCCGCGATCACCGGGCGGTCGTGTTCCGTCGACAGACGGCTCACCGTGCCGGTCGCGAGCTGGAACAGACGCCCTTCCGCCGGGCCGAGGCCCAGCCGGCGGGCCGTCAGGACCCGCAGGAAGTGGGCGTGGGCCACCAGCACCACATCACCCTCGGGGAGGGCCGCGTCGACGCGGGCGAGGACCCGGTCGGCCCGGCGGCCGATCTCCTCGGGCGACTCGCCGGGGTGCCCCTCCGCGCCGGGCGGTACCCCGTCGGTCCACAGGTCCCAGTCGGGACGGGTGCGGTGGATGTCGACGGTGGTGACGCCCTCGTAACCGCCGTAGTCCCACTCGTGCAGGTCGGGGTCGGTCGAGGCGCCGGTGATGCCCGCCAGCTCGGCGGTGCGTATCGCGCGGCGCAGCTCACTGGTGAGCGCGAGCGAGAAGGTCCGGCCCGACAGGAGCGGAGCGAGGGACTTGGCCTGTTCCTCGCCGTGCTGGGTGAGGGGCAGGTCGGTCCAGCTCGTGTGCCGGCCCGACACGCTCCACTCCGTCTCGCCGTGGCGGACCAGCAGAAGATCCCCCACGACGCGCCTACTTCTTCGCTTCGACGGCGTGCCCGCCGAACTGGTTGCGCAGCGCCGCGACCATCTTCATCTGCGGGGAGTCGTCCTGACGGGACGCGAACCGGGCGAACAGCGACGCCGTGATCGTGGGCAGCGGCACCGCGTTGTCGACGGCCGCCTCCACGGTCCACCGGCCCTCGCCGGAGTCCTGGGCGTAACCGCGCAGCTTGTCCAGGTGCTCGTCCTCGTCGAGGGCGTTGACCGCGAGGTCCAGCAGCCAGGAACGGATGACGGTCCCCTCCTGCCAGGAACGGAACACCTCCCGCACGCTGTCCACCGACTCGATCTTCTCCAGCAGCTCCCAGCCCTCGGCGTACGCCTGCATCATGGCGTACTCGATGCCGTTGTGGACCATCTTGGAGAAGTGCCCGGCGCCGACCTTGCCCGCGTGGACATAGCCGTACGGCCCCTCGGGCTTGAGCGCCTCGAAGATCGGCTGGAGCCGGTCCACGTGCTCCTTGTCGCCGCCGACCATGAGGGCGTAGCCGTTCTTCAGGCCCCACACCCCGCCGGAGACGCCGGCGTCGACGAAGCCGATGCCCTTGGTGCCGAGCTCCGCCGCGTGCTTCTCGTCGTCCGTCCAGCGGGAGTTGCCGCCGTCGACCACGGTGTCACCGGGGGAGAGCAGCTCGCCGAGCTCGTCCACCACGGACTGGGTGGCGGCGCCGGCCGGCACCATCACCCACACCGTGCGCGGGGCCTCGAGCTTGTCCACCAGCTCGGCGAGGCTCGCCACGTCGGAGACCTCGGGGTTGCGGTCGTAGCCGATGACGGTGTGGCCGGCGCGGCGGATGCGCTCGCGCATGTTGCCGCCCATCTTGCCCAGGCCGATGAGTCCCAACTGCATGTCAGTGCACTTCCTTCAGTTCACGGTAGGCGGCCACCAGGGCGGTGGTGGAGGGGTCGAGGCCGGGGACGTCCGCGCCCTCGGTCAGGGCGGGCTCGACGCGCTTGGCGAGGACCTTGCCGAGCTCGACGCCCCACTGGTCGAAGGAGTCGATGTTCCAGATCGCGCCCTGGACGAACACCTTGTGCTCGTAGAGGGCGATGAGCTGGCCGAGGACGGACGGGGTGAGCTCCTTGGCGAGGATCGTGGTCGTCGGGTGGTTGCCCTGGAAGGTGCGGTGCGCCACCTGCTTCTCGGCCACGCCCTCCGCGCGCACCTCCTCGGCGGTCTTGCCGAAGGCGAGCGCCTGTCCCTGCGCGAACAGGTTGGCCATCAACAGGTCGTGCTGCGCCTTGAGTTCGTCGCTCAGCTCGCCGACCGGACGGGCGAAGCCGATGAGGTCGGCCGGGATCAGCTTGGTGCCCTGGTGGATCAACTGGTAGTAGGCGTGCTGCCCGTTGGTGCCGGGCGTGCCCCACACCACCGGCCCGGTCTGCCACTGCACCGGGTGGCCGTCGCGGTCCACCGACTTGCCGTTGGACTCCATGTCGAG
The DNA here is from genome assembly GCF_055582845.1 of Streptomyces sp. NPDC107471. Lineage (NCBI taxonomy): Bacteria > Bacillati > Actinomycetota > Actinomycetes > Kitasatosporales > Streptomycetaceae > Streptomyces > Streptomyces sp. NPDC107471. The sequence goes on from NZ_JBVJPC010000003.1 coordinate 61,900, forward strand.
CTGCTGGAGGTAGGCGGTGAACTTCGACAGGTAGTGCGAGTAGGGCAGGACCGCGTGCGACTGGGCGTCGTGGAAGTTGCCGTACCAGACGCCGAGCAGGCCCAGCAGCAGCGGGGCGTTGGACTCGGCCGGGGCGGTGCGGAAGTGCTCGTCGATGATCCGGAAGCCGTCGAGCATCTCCCGGAACCGGTCCGGGCCGATGGCGATCATCAGGGAGAGGCCGATCGCCGAGTCGTAGGAGTAGCGGCCGCCGACCCAGTCCCAGAACTCGAACATGTTGTCCGGGTCGATGCCGAAGTCGGTGACCTTCTCGGCGTTCGTCGACAGCGCCACGAAGTGCTTCGCGACGGCCTTGTCGTCGTGGAGACCGCCCGGGCCCTCCAGCAGCCAGGTGCGGGCCGAGGTGGCGTTGGTGATCGTCTCGATCGTGGTGAACGTCTTGGACGCGACGATGAACAGGGTCTCCGCCGGGTCCAGGTCCCGCACCGCCTCGTGCAGGTCGGCGCCGTCCACGTTGGAGACGAACCGGAAGGTCAACTCCCGTGCCGTGAAGGCCCGCAGGGCCTCGTAGGCCATGGCGGGGCCGAGGTCGGAGCCGCCGATGCCGATGTTGACGACGTTCCTGATCCGCTTGCCGGTGTGGCCGGTCCACTCGCCGGAGCGGACCCGGTTCGCGAAGTCGCTCATCCTGTCCAGCACGGCGTGCACACCCGGGACGACGTTCTCCCCGTCGACCTCGATCACCGCGCCGCGCGGGGCGCGTAGCGCGGTGTGCAGCACCGCCCGGTCCTCGGTGAGGTTGATCCGCTCACCGCGGAACATCGCGTCCCGCAGCCCGAACACATCGGTGGCGGCGGCCAGTTCCTGGAGCAGGGCCAGGGTCTCGTCGGTGACCAGGTGCTTGGAGTAGTCGATGCGCAGATCGCCCACGCGCACCACGTACCGCTCGGCGCGGCCCGGGTCGTCGGCGAACAGCTCACGCAGATGCGCGTGCTGCTCGGCGCGGTGGTCCTCCAGGGCCGTCCACTCGGGGCGGCGCGTGAGAAGGGGGGAGTCAGACATGAGCAGGCGTCTCCTTGGTGCCCTCGCCCCGCAGGGCCACGGCGTACATCTCGTCGGCGTCGAGGCGGCGGAGCTCCTCGGCGATCAGTTCGGAGGTGGAGCGGACCTTCAGCGCGAGGGTGCGGGAGGGCTGGCCCGGCAGGGACAGCGTGGCCAGCGGGCCCTCGGGGCGGTCGATGACGATCTCGCCGTTCGCGGTGCCCAGCCGGACGGCCGTGACGACCGGACCGTCGGTGACCACCCGGTCGATCCTCACCTTCAGCCGCGCCTCCAGCCAGCGCGCGAGCAGTTCGGCGGCCGGGTTCTCGGCCTCGGCCTCCACGGCCCCGGAGATGATCTCCGCGCGGGCCTGGTCGAGGGCCGCCGCCAGCATCGAGCGCCACGGCGTCAGCCGGGTCCAGGCGAGGTCCGTGTCGCCGGGCGCGTAGGAGCGGACCCGGGCGGCGAGGACGTCGAGGGGGTTCGCCACGGCGTACAGGTCGGTGATCCGGCGCTGGGCCAGCGCGCCCAGCGGGTCCTTCGCGGGGTTCTCCGGCGCGTCCACCGGCCACCACACCACGACCGGGGCGTCGGGCAGCAGCAGCGGCAGCACCACGGAGTCGGCGTGGTCGGACACCTCGCCGTAGGTCCGCAGCACGACCGTCTCGCCGGTGCCGGCGTCGGCGCCCACCCGGACCTCGGCGTCGAGGTGCGAGTTGGTGCGGTCGCGCGGGGTGCGGGCGTGCCGCTTGATGACGACCAGGGTGCGCGAGGGGTGCTCGTGCGAGGCCTCCTCGGCCGCCTTGATCGCGTCGTAGGCGTTCTCCTCGTCCGTGACGATCACCATCGTCAGGACCATGCCCACGGCGGGCGTTCCGATGGCGCGGCGACCCTGCACCAGCGCCTTGTTGATCTTGCTTGCCGTGGTGTCGGTCAGGTCGATCTTCATGGCCTGCGCCAGCTCCGTCCGTCTCGTGCGAGCATCTCGTCGGCTTCCTCGGGTCCCCAGGTACCCGACGCGTACTGCGCCGGACGGCCGTGGTTCGCCCAGTGCTCCTCGATCGGGTCGAGGATCTTCCAGGACTCTTCCACTTCCTGGTGACGCGGGAACAGGTTGGCGTCCCCGAGGAGGACATCCAGGATGAGCCGCTCGTAGGCCTCCGGGCTGGACTCGGTGAACGACTCGCCGTAGGCGAAGTCCATCGTCACGTCCCGGATCTCCATCGAGGTGCCCGGCACCTTCGACCCGAACCGGACCGTCATGCCCTCGTCCGGCTGCACCCGGATCACGATCGCGTTGGAGCCGAGCTCCTCGGTGGCCGTGGAGTCGAAGGGCGAGTGCGGGGCCGTCTGGAAGACGACCGCGATCTCGGTGACCCGGCGGCCCAGCCGCTTGCCGGTGCGCAGGTAGAAGGGGACGCCCGCCCAGCGCCGGTTGTCCACGTTCAGCCTGACGGCCGCGTACGTGTCCGTGGTGGAGGCCGCGTCGATGCCGTCCTCCTCCAGGTACCCGAGCACCTTCTCGCCGCCCTGCCAGGCGCCCGCGTACTGGCCGCGCACGGTGTGCTTGCCGAGGTCCTCCGGCAGCTTCACGGCCCTGAGGACCTTCAGCTTCTCGGTGAGCAGCGACTCGGCGTCGAAGGCGGCCGGCTCCTCCATGGCGGTCAGCGCCATGAGCTGGAGCAGGTGGTTCTGGATGACGTCACGGGCGGCGCCGATGCCGTCGTAGTAACCGGCCCGGCCGCCGATGCCGATGTCCTCGGCCATCGTGATCTGCACGTGGTCCACGAAGGACCGGTTCCAGATGGGTTCGTACATCTGGTTGGCGAAGCGCAGCGCCAGGATGTTCTGGACGGTCTCCTTGCCCAGGTAGTGGTCGATGCGGAAGACCTGGTCCGGTTCGAACACGTCGTGCACGAGGGCGTTGAGCTCGCGGGCGCTCTTCAGGTCGCGGCCGAACGGCTTCTCGATGACCGCCCGCCGCCAGGACCCCTCGGGCGCGTTCGCCAGCCCGTGCTTCTTGAGCTGCTGGACGACCTTAGGGAAGAACTTCGGCGGTACGGAGAGGTAGAAGGCGTAGTTGCCGCTGGTGCCGCGGGCCTTGTCCAGGTCCTCCACGGTCTGGCGGAGCTGCTTGAACGCCGTGTCGTCGTCGAAGTCGCCCGGGATGAACCGCATCCCCTCGGCGAGCTGCTGCCAGACCTCCTCGCGGAACTCGGTGCGCGCGTGCTCGCGCACGGAGTCGTGCACGATCTGCGCGAAGTCCTCGTCCTCCCAGTCCCGGCGGGCGAACCCGACGAGCGAGAAGCCCGGCGGGAGCATCCCGCGGTTGGCGAGGTCGTAGACGGCCGGCATCAGCTTCTTGCGGGACAGGTCGCCGGTGACGCCGAAGATGACGAGCCCGGAGGGGCCGGCGATCCGGGGGAGACGCCGGTCGCGCTCGTCGCGCAGCGGGTTCTCCCAGTCGGCGGTGATGGTCATTCCGCGTCCACTCCCTTGCTGTTCAGCGACTTCGTGACGGCGTCCAGGAGGTCCTGCCAGGCGGCCTCGAACTTGGCGACGCCCTCGTCCTCCAACTGCTGCACGACCTCGTCGTACGAGATGCCCAGTGCCTCCACGGCGGCCAGGTCGGCGCGGGCCTGCGCGTAGCCGCCGCTCACCGTGTCGCCGGTGATCACGCCGTGGTCGGCGGTGGCGTTCAGCGTGGCCTCCGGCATGGTGTTGACCGTGCCGGGCGCGACCAGCTCGTCCACGTAGAGGGTGTCCTTGTAGGACGGGTCCTTCACGCCGGTCGAGGCCCACAGCGGGCGCTGCTTGTTGGCGCGGGCGCCACCGAGGGCGGTCCAGCGGGACGAGGCGAAGACCTCTTCGTAGGCATGGTAGGCGAGCCGCGCGTTGGCGAGCGCCGCCCGGCCCTTGAGCGCGCGGGCCCGGTCCGTGCCGAGGACCGTGAGCCGCTTGTCGATCTCGGAGTCGACCCGGGAGACGAAGAAGGAGGCGACGGAGTGGATCATGGAGAGGTCGAGGCCGTTCTTCGCGGCCTTCTCCAGACCGGCGAGGTAGGCGTCCATCACCTCGCGGTAGCGCTCCAGGGAGAAGATCAGCGTGACGTTGACGCTGATCCCGAGGCCGATGACCTCGGTGATCGCCGGGAGGCCCGCCCTGGTCGCCGGGATCTTGATCATGACGTTCGGGCGGTCGACCAGCCAGGCGAGCTGCTTGGCCTCGGCGATCGTCGCCCGGGTGTCGTGGGCGAGGCGCGGGTCGACCTCGATGGAGACCCGGCCGTCCCGGCCGCCGGTGGCGTCGTGCACGGGGCGCAGCACGTCGGCGGCGGCGCGGACGTCGGCCGTGGTCATCATCCGTACGGCCTCGTCGACCGTCACGCCCCGGGCGGCGAGGTCGCCGAGCTGCTCCTCGTAACCCGCTCCGGAGCCGATGGCGGCCTGGAAGATGGACGGGTTGGTGGTGACGCCGACGACGTGCTTCGTGGCGACGAGCCCGGCCAGGTTCCCCGACTCGATCCGTCCCCGTGACAGGTCGTCCAGCCAGATGGAGACGCCCTCGTCGGAGAGGCGCCTGAGTGCTCCCGCGGTCGCGGTCGCTTCGGTCACAGTGATCATCTTCTTTCTGGCGGTCGGATCAACCACGCGCGGCGGCCAGTGATTCCCTGGCGGCCGCGACGACGTTCTCGGGGGTGAAGCCGTACTCGGCGAAGAGGGTCTTCGCGTCGGCGGAGGCGCCGAAGTGTTCGAGGGAGACGATGCGTCCTGCGTCACCTGTGAAGCGGTACCACGTGAGACCGATACCGGCCTCGATTGCGACCCGGGCTCGCACGGACGGCGGAAGGACGCTCTCCCGGTACTCCCGCGGCTGCTCCTCGAACCACTCCACGGACGGCATGGACACCACCCGGGTGCCGACCCCCTCCGCCTCCAGCCGCTCCCGCGCGGCGACGGCGAGCTGCACCTCGGAGCCGGTGGCGATCAGGACGACGTCCGGGGTCCCGGTGGAGGAGTCCCGGAGCACGTACCCGCCCCTGGCCGCGTCCGGGTTCGGCGCGTACGTCGGTACGCCCTGACGGGTGAGGGCGAGGCCGTGCGGGGCCGGGTCGGTGGCGTGCCGCTTCAGGATCTCGGCCCAGGCGATCGCGGTCTCGTTGGCGTCGGCCGGGCGCACGACGTTCAGGCCCGGGATGGCGCGCAGGGACGCGAGGTGCTCGACGGGCTGGTGGGTCGGGCCGTCCTCGCCGAGCCCGATGGAGTCGTGCGTCCAGACGTAGGTCACGGGGAGCTGCATCAGGGCGGACAGGCGCACGGCGTTGCGCATGTAGTCGGAGAACACCAGGAAGGTGCCGCCGTAGATCCGGGTGTTGCCGTGCAGCGCGATGCCGTTCATCTCGGCGGCCATCGAGTGCTCGCGGATCCCGAAGTGGACGGTTCGGCCGTACGGGTCGGCCTCCGGCAGCGCGTTGCCCTTCGGCAGGAAGGAGCTGGTCTTGTCGATGGTGGTGTTGTTTGAGCCGGCGAGGTCGGCGGAACCGCCCCACAGTTCCGGAAGGACCGGGCCCAGCGCCTGGAGCACCTTGCCGGAGGCGGCACGGGTGGCGACGGACTTGCCCTCCTCGAAGACCGGGATCGCGGACTCCCAGCCCTCGGGGAGCTGGCCGGCGACGATCCGGTCGAACAGCTCGGCCCGCTCGGGCCGCTCACCGCGCCACGCGGAGATCTGCTTGTCCCAGGCCGTGTGCGCCTCGGCGCCCCGGTCCAGGGCCAGCCGGGTGTGGGCGAGGACCTCGTCGTCGACCTGGAAGGCGCGCTCCGGGTCGAAGCCGAGGAGCCGCTTGGTGGCCGCGACCTCGTCGGCGCCGAGCGCCGAGCCGTGGGCGGCCTCGGTGTTCCGCGCGTTCGGCGCGGGCCAGGCGATGATCGTGCGCATCGCGATGATCGAGGGCCGGTCCGTCTCGGCCTGGGCCGCCTTCAGGGCGCCGTACAGGGCGTGGACGTCGATGTCGCCGTCGGCAGCGGGCTCGACGCGCTGGGTGTGCCAGCCGTAGGCCTCGTAGCGCTTCAGCACGTCCTCGGAGAACGCGGTGGCGGTGTCGCCCTCGATGGAGATGTGGTTGTCGTCGTAGAGGAAGACCAGGTTGCCGAGCTTCTGGTGGCCGGCGAGGGAGGAGGCCTCGGCGGAGATGCCCTCCTCCAGGTCGCCGTCGGAGACGATCGCCCAGATGGTGTGGTCGAAGGGCGACTCGCCCTCGGGGGCCTCGGGGTCGAAGAGGCCGCGCTCGTAGCGGGCGGCCATCGCCATGCCGACGGCGTTGGCGACGCCCTGGCCGAGCGGCCCGGTCGTGGTCTCGACACCGGCCGTGTGCCCGTACTCGGGGTGACCGGGCGTCTTGGAGCCGTGGGTGCGGAAGGCCTTGAGGTCGTCGAGCTCCAGCTCGTACCCGGAGAGGTAGAGCTGGGTGTAGAGCGTCAGCGAGGTGTGCCCGGGGGAGAGAACGAAGCGGTCACGGCCGGTCCACTCGGGATCGGCGGGGTCGTGACGCATCACCTTCTGAAAGATCGTGTACGCCGCGGGAGCGAGACTCATCGCGGTGCCCGGGTGGCCGTTGCCGACCTGCTGCACGGCATCCGCCGCCAAGAGGCGGGCGGTGTCGACGGCACGCCGGTCGAGTTCGGTCCATTCGAAGCTGTCCGGTGTCTGCGTGCTCATCTTCAAGAAGTCCTCGATCGGAGCGGGATTGCTGGTCTGACGTGTTCAAACTTAAAAGTCTGACTTTTACGAGGGAAGGTCGCCGTGTGTCAGCCTGTGGTGAAAGTGGGACACGGAACGCTCCAGGCAGGCGGCACGAGCAGGACATGGCGGACAGAACATCCCAAGGCTCCATCCAAGGTGGAGACGGTGACGGCGGCGTGGACGGGATCAGAACGTTCCCCTTCCCCAGCGAGCTGAGTGTGTGCGGAGTCGGCATGCAGGTCGGCCCCATGGGAGCCGACCGCACCTGGCACGCGGATGCCCCGTTGGAGCGCGTGCACCGCATCGACTTCCATGTCGTGATGCTCTTCGACGGCGGCCCCGTGCGCCACATGATCGACTTCGCCGAGTACGAGGCCGCAGCGGGCGACCTCCTGTGGATCCGCCCGGGCCAGGTCCACCGCTTCTCACCGACGAGCGAGTACCGCGGAACCGTCCTGATCATGCAACCGGGCTTCCTGCCGCGGGCCACGGTGGAGGCGACGGGGCTCTACCGCTACGACCTGCCGCCCCTGCTGCGCCCCTCCGCCGCCCAGTTGGCGGGTCTCAAGGCCTCGCTGGCCCTGCTGCAGAGGGAGTACGAGGACACCGCCACCCTGCCGCTGAGCCTGCACACCTCGGTGCTGCGGCACGCGCTGACGGCGTTCCTGCTGCGGCTCGCCCACCTCGCCGCGAGCTCGGCGGAGGCCGGGCGGCGCACCGAGTCGACGTTCACCCTGTTCCGGGACGCCGTGGAGAAGGGCTTCGCCACGAACCACAGCGTCAGCGCGTACGCCGACGCCCTCGGCTACTCCCGCCGGACCCTCGTGCGCGCGGTGCGCGCGGCCACGGGGGAGACCCCCAAGGGGTTCATCGACAAGCGGGTCGTGCTGGAGGCGAAGCGGCTCCTCGCCCACACCGACATGCCGATCGGACGGGTGGGAGCGGCGGTGGGGTTCCCCGACGCCGCGAACTTCTCCAAGTTCTTCCAGCAGCACACCGACATGACACCGGCCGCCTTCCGGACGGAACTTCGACAGGAGTGAACCCCATGGCCCGACTGCGCGACATCGTCTTCGACTGTGCGCGTCCCGCCGCCACGGCACGGTTCTGGGCCGCCGCGACGGACGGCTACGCCGTGGCTCCCTACGACGACGAGGAGTTGGCCCGGCTGCGCGCCCTCGGCATCACGGACGTCGAGGACGACCCGACCGTGCTCGTCGAGTCCTCGCGGGGCGGACCCCGGATGTTCTTCCAGCGGGTGCCCGAGCCCAAGAGCGGCAAGAACCGGGTCCATCCGGACCTGTCCGCCCCGGACCCGGCGGCGGAGGCCGAGCGGCTCGTCGGACTCGGTGCGAGGGTCCGGGACCGGTTCGCGGACCACTGGGTGCTGACCGATCCCGAGGGGAACGAGTTCTGTGTCTTCCGCGAGGACGGGTGACTTTCGTGAGGACGGGTGGCATCCGTGAGGACGGGTGACTTTCGTGAGGAGGGGTGACTTTCGTGAGAACGGGTGACATCGCGTCAAACCGCCCAGCGCTGTGACCACTTGACCGTCCCTTTGCTGTGCATGACCTGTGCGTGGGGTGATCTTTGCCTGGCGGAGCCCACGGTTCGCCCGGCCTTCACGTGGACCCGGCCGACGGCTCCTAGGGTTGCGGCGCCGCTCCCCCCGAACGTCCGTCACCTCTGTCCGGAGGACAGTCATGGCCGCCGTCAAGGCACCCCAGCGCAACCGACGTTCTCTCTCCGCACTCGCCGGAGCCCTCGCCCTCACCGCCACCTCGATCGGCGTGTGGGCCGCGACGGCCTCCAGCGCCGAGGCAGCCGCTCTGCCCACCCCCGACCACGTCGTGGTCGTGGTGCTGGAGAACCACGCCTACTCGCAGGTCATCGGCAGCTCCAGCGCCCCCTACCTCAACAACACCCTCAAGGCGGGTGGCGCCAGCCTCACTCAGTCCTACGGCCTCACCCACCCCAGCGAGCCGAACTACTACATGCTCTTCTCCGGCTCCAACCAGGGCCGCACCGACGACAGTTGCGTGAGCGTCGGCTCCATCGGCAAGCCCAACCTCGCCTCCGAGCTGATCGCCGCGGGCAAGACCTGGGCGAGCTACAACGAGTCGCTGCCCAGCCAGGGCTCGACGACCTGCAGCAGCGGGAACTACGCCCAGAAGCACAACCCCTGGTTCGGCTTCTCCAACGTGCCGACCAGCACCGCGAAGACCTTCGCGCAGTTCCCGACCGACTACACGGCCCTGCCCAAGGTGTCCTTCGTCGTCCCGAACCTGTGCAACGACATGCACGACTGCTCGGTCTCCACCGGCGACACCTGGATCAAGAACAACCTGGGCGCCTACGCCACCTGGGCCAGGACCCACAACAGCATCCTCGCCGTCACCTTCGACGAGGACAACAAGCTCTCCGGCAACCGCATCCCCACCCTGTTCTACGGGCAGCACGTCGCCCCCGGCAGCTCCAGCTCCACGACCTACAACCACTACAACGTGCTGCGCACGGTGGAGGACCTGGCCGGTCTGAGCGCCCACGCGGGCAACGCCGCCTCGGCCTCCGACATCACCGGCATCTGGAACTGACGCCCGTGTACCTCGCGGACTCCCGGAGCACGGGTTCCCGCGGCACCGAGGCCGCCGTCGTCCCGGACACCCGTCCGGGGCGGCGGCCGGCCGCCGTGCCCTCCACCGTGCTGGCGCTGGGCGCGGTCAGCCTGATCACGGACGTCTCCTCGGAGATGGTGACGGCCGTCCTGCCGCTGTACGTGGTCGCGGGCCTCGGCCTCTCGCCCCTCGGCTTCGGCCTCCTCGACGGCATCAACAACGGCGTCGGCGCCCTCGTCCGGCTGGCCGGCGGCCACCTCGCCGACCGGGGAGGCCGCCGCCACAAGCTCGTGGCGGGCCTCGGCTACGGCCTGTCGGCGCTGTGCAAGCCGCTGCTGCTCCTCGCCCACACCCTCCCCGTGCTCGGCGCCGTGCTCGCCGTCGACCGGACCGGCAAAGGGCTGCGCACCGCCCCGCGCGACGCGATGATCTCCCTGGCGGCCGAACCCGCCCAGCGGGGACGGGCGTTCGGCGTCCACCGCGCCATGGACACCACCGGCGCGCTCCTCGGCCCGCTCCTCGCCTTCGCCGTCCTGCGGGCCACCGTCGACGGCTACGACGCGGTCTTCGCGGTCAGCGGCTGCGTCGCCGTGCTCGGCGTCCTGGTGCTGGTGCTCTTCGTGCCCCGCCGCGTGGACGCCCCCGCCCCCGCCCCCGCCGTACGGCGGCCCCCGCCGCCCGCACCGGACCGGCCCCCGGGCCTGCGTGACGCGTTCGGGCTGCTGCGGCGGCCCGCACTGCGCCGCCTGACCCTGTGCGCGGCCCTGCTCGGCCTGACCACGGTCAGCGACTCCTTCCTGTACCTGCTGCTCCAGCGGGAAGGGGAGCTGCCCGCCCATCTGTTCCCGCTGCTGCCGCTCGGAACCGCCGCCTTCTTCCTGCTGCTCGCCGTGCCGCTCGGCGCCCTCGCGGACCGCGTCGGCCGCCGCCGGCTCTTCCTGGCCGGCCACGGTGTCCTGCTGCTCGGCTACGGCCTGGTGCTCTGCCCGTGGCACGGTCTCCCGGCCGTGCTCGCCGTCCTCGTGCTGCACGGCACCTTCTACGCGGCCACCGACGGAGTGCTCGCGGCCGCCACCGCCGCGGTCGTCCCCGCCCGGCAACAGGGCGCGGGGCAGGCCCTGGTCGGCACCGCGCAGGCGCTGGCCCGGTTCACCTGCTCGCTCGCCTTCGGCGCGGCCTGGAGCCTGTGGGACGGGCGGACCGCGCTCACCCTCACCGCGGCCGCCCTGGCCGCCGGCGCCGTCATGGCCGCGTTCGTCCTGCGCGGCACGGACGAGACCCCCACCCCCGACGAGGTGCCCGCATGACCCGCACGACCCGTCTGGTGACCCTGCTCCTCGCCGTCCTGCTGCTCGGGACGGTCGGCACGGGCTCGGTGCTGTACGCCGCCCACCGCTCGGGCCTGCGCGACCGGCAGCAGGCCGACGGACCGACCGTGCGGGCCGGCACCGTCTCACTGCGCCCGACGGCCGAACGTCGCCTGCTGGTGCGCAACCTCGCCTGGGGCCCGCACCGCGACGAGATCGCCACCGTCCCCGCCGACGATCCGCAGGGCCTCCGCACCGCCTCCGGATTGAAGTGCCTGCGCTTCCACGCGGCGGCCGGCACCGGCATCTGCCTCCAGGCCGTGCACGGGGCGCTGGAGGACACCTACCGCGCCGTCGTGCTCGACGCGCGCCTTCGTGAACGCCACCGCTTCCCGGCGGCCGGCATCCCCACCCGGGCCCGGGTCTCGCCCTCGGGGCACATGGTGGCCTGGACGGTGTTCGTCAGCGGGGACTCGTACGCCGGCACGGACTTCTCCACCCGCACGGCCGTCGTGGACACCCGTACCTGGGCGATCGACGACAACCTGGAGACCTTCCACGTCGTCAGGGACGGCCGCGCGTACCACGCCGCCGACATCAACGTCTGGGGTGTCACCTTCGCCGACGACAACCGCTTCTACGCCACGCTGGCGACCGGCGGCCGGACGTACCTCGTGCGGGGCGACGTCACCGCGCGCACCCTCACCACCCTGCACCGCAACGTCGAATGCCCCTCCCTCTCGCCCGACGGCACCCGCGTCGCCTACAAGAAACGCGTCAACGGGGCATCCCCCGACGCCCCTTGGCGTCTGTACGTCCTGAACCTGCGGACCATGAAGGAGACCGCGACGGCCGAGCACCGCAACCTCGACGACCAGGCGCTGTGGGCCGACGACGACACGCTCGTCTACGCCCTGCCCGGCGACTACGGTTCCGACCTGTGGACCGTGCCCGCCGACGGCGGCGGCACGGCCCGCCGCCTGATGAACTCCGCGGTCGCGCCCGCCTATCTGGGGTGACAAGCCGCCCCGCGAGACCGCTCGGCGGCCTCGCGGGGCGGCCCGACCGGTCGGTCAGTGCCCGAAGGTGAACCAGTTCACGTTCACGAAGTCGGCCGGCTGGCCGCTGGTGAAGGTCAGATAGACGTTGTGGGTGCCGGTCACGCGGCTGATGTTCGCCGGGACCGTCCTCCAGGACTGCCAGCCACCGGTGTTGGAGAGCGCGAAGCTGCCGACCGGGGTGGCGGTACGGCTGTCCAGGCGCACCTCCACCAGACCGCTCACGCCGCTCGCCGCGCCGCTCGCCACCCGGGCGACGAACTGCGTGGCCGCCGTGGAGCCGAAGTCGACGTTCTGGTAGAGCGCCCAGTCGCCGTTGGCCAGGGAGGCGATGTTCTGGCCGCCGCCGGTGTCGGACGTGGTCTCGGTGCCGACTCCGCTCTGGCTGGTGAAGGACTCCGCCTGGAGGGTGCCGTAGGCGTCACCGCCGCCCGAGGGCGGCGGCGTGGTACCGCTCCCATTCGCCGACAGCACCTGGACGTAGTCCACGACCATGGGCACGCCGGACTGGGTGCCGGAGTCGAGTCCGCCGCCGAACGCGTCCGGGAAGGCGCCGCCCATCGCCACGTTGAGGATGATGAAGTACCCGTGGTTGGTGGCGTTGGCCCAGGTCGTCGCGTCCATCTGGCTCGCGTTGACCGAGTGGAACTGGGTGCCGTCGACGTAGAAGCGGATCGTCTCGGGGCTCACCGAGCGGTCCCACTCCATGGTGTAGGTGTGGAACGCCGACTGGCAGGTCGAGCCGGGACAGGCGACGTTGTTGCCGATGCCCGAGGTCTCGTTGCAGGGACCGCCCGGGTTGGTGCCGCAGTGCATGGTGGCCCAGACGCGGTTCAGGCCCTGGACGTTCTCCATGATGTCCAGCTCGCCGACGCCCGGCCAGTTCTGGTAGTTGCCGCGGTAGGGCGCGCCGAGCATCCAGAAGGCGGGCCAGTAGCCCTCGGCCGCGGTGCCGGTGACGTTGGGCATCTGGATGCGGGCCTCGACGCGCAGCTTGCCGCCGGCCGGGGGCTGGAAGTCGGTGCGGTTGGTCTCGATGCGGCCCGAGGTCCAGTTGCCCGACGCGTCGCGGAGCGGGGTGATGCGCAGGTTGCCGTTGCCGTCCAGGGCGACGTTGCTCGTGCTGTTGGTCATCCGCTCGACCTCGCCGGTGCCCCAGTTGGCGGGGCCGCCGGGGTAGGAGGTGCCAGTAGCGTACTGCCAGTTGGAGGTGGAGACGCCGGTCCCGGCGGACCCGTTGAAGTCGTCGACGAAGACCTGCGACCAGCCCGTGGGAGGGGTGGGGGCGGAGGCGTCGGCGGGGAGGGTGGCGGCCGTCGCGAGGGCGGCCGCCAGACCGAGGGTGCTGAGCACGGCGACGAGGGCCCGTCGCCGTCTGGGGATGCCGGAGGTTTCGCTCATGGGGGTGCCTCTCGGGTACGGGGTGGGGTGCGGGGAGCCCTTCGAGCACGCTCTGAGAGCGCTCTCAAAGTGCGCCCAATGTGCTCTCGGCCACTCCGGTCGTCAAGAGGTGAAACAGTGAAAGTCACTGCACCGCAGGTGAGTTCACCGTGTGAAGGGTGCGCGTCGGAGCCCGCCGACGCCTGCGGTCACGCCCCGCCACGCTTCCCTGGGGCCCAGGTGCTGCCGGCAGGACTCCGGATCGCCCCGCAGAACGCGGTCGCCCTCGCCCGGGGCCGCCCCTCGCCCGGCTCCTGTGACGGCTAGAGCGCGCTGCCGGCCTTCCAGTCCGACCACGACAGGTTCCAGCCGTTGAGCCCGTTGGACGGCTCGACGGTCCGCTCGCCGGAGTTCTTCACGATCACCACGTCACCGAGCATCGAGCTGTCGTAGAACTTGTAGCCGTCCACGGAGCTGTCGTTCGCGCCCTTGGCGTCGTGCAGGCCGATGCAGCCGTGGCTGGTGTTCCGGCTGCCGAACACCGAGGTGGACGCCCAGTAGTTGCCGTGCACGAAGGTCCCGGAGGTGGTCAGGCGCTGGGCGTGCGGGACGTCGGAGATGTCGTACTCGTCGCCGAGCCCGACCGTCGAGGACTCCATGCGGGTCTGCTTGAACCGCTCGCTGATCACCATGATCCCGGACCAGGTGGTGTGGTCGGAGTCGCCGCCGCTGACCGGGTAGGTGGCGACCGTCTCGCCGCCCCGCCTGACGGTCATCTCCTCGGTGGCCAGGTCGACCGTGCTGATCTGCTCGCGGCCGATGTGGAAGGTGACGTCCTTCGACTGCACGCCGTAGACGCCGTCCGCGCCCTGGACGTCCTTGAGCCGCAGACCGAGCGTGATCCTCGTGCCGGCCGCCCAGTAGGTCTCGGGCCGGAAATCGAGGCGGGTGTCGCTGAACCAGTGGCCGACGACCTCCACCGCCGGCTCCGCGGTCACGGTGATCGCCTTCTGGACGGCGGCCCGGTCGGACACGGCACGGGTGAAGTTGATCGACACGGGCATGCCGACGCCGGAGGTGGAGCCCGCCTCGGGGGTGAAGTAGCCCACGAAGGTCTCGCCGGGGGACTTCGTGGTGAAGGTGGCCGTCTCCTCGGTGCCGCCCCGTGCCGTGACCGCGACCGTGTACGTCGTGCCCGAGTACGGATTCCTCGACGAGGTCCATGTCGTTCCGGCGTCGTTGTAGGAGCCCTCCAGCGCGGAGCCGTCCTCGCCGGTCACCTTCACCGCGGCGAGGGTCCCGTCGGTGACCGTGACCTCGACGGGCGTGTCGAAGCCGGCCTTCGTGGTGCCGTTCGCCGGGGTGACCGTGACGACCGCCTTCCTGGTCGCCGCCCGCACCGACGCGCTCGCCGCCGACTCCCGCGAGGTGTCCGCCGTGCCGCCGCCGCAGCCCGTCAGCAGGGTCGCGGCCGGTACGGCGCCGAGAGCGGCGAGGATCCCGCGCCGGGACCACTTCTCCGACTGCTCGGACCGGTTCGATATGTGCCAGTCGCCCACGGGAGGCCTTCCTGAGATGTCCGCCTTTGCGGGTGCATCGTGCGCCTCGTACCTTGGGTGATCCTTTGAATCACCGGGCCGTGGGCTGAGATTCCGATGAGGAGACTCCGGGGGGCGGCGGAGCGACCGCCGTCCGCCGCCTCAGGCGTTCGTCGTCACGGGCCGCTCGGGCGTGGCCGCCTCCCGCAGCCCGAACCGGTCGTGGACCGCGCGCAGCGGCCTCGGCGCCCACCAGGCGCGCCGGCCGAGCAGCGCCATGGTCGCCGGGACCAGCAGCATCCGTACGACCGTCGCGTCGATCAGCACCGCCAGGGTCAGCCCGAGACCGATCTGCAGGATGGGCGAGAACCCGCCGGTCATGAAGGCGCCGAAGACGACCGCGAGGAGCAGCGCGGCACAGGTGACGACCCGCCCGGACCGGCGCAGCCCGGTCACGACGGCCACCTGGTCGTCCCCGCCGCGCTGCCGGGCCTCCCGCATCCGGGCCAGGATGAACAGCTCGTAGTCCATGGCGAGCCCGAAGGCGATCGACACGATCAGCGGCGGGGCGGTCAGGCTCAGCGCGCCCAGCCCCTCGCCGCCGAGCAGCCCGGCCCCGTGGCCGTCCTGGAAGACCCACACCACCACCCCGAGCGCCGCGCCCAGGCTCAGCAGCGTGGTCGCGATCGTGCGCAGCGGGATCAGCACCGAGCCGGTGAAGGCGAACAGCAGCACGAAGACGGCGGCCAGGACGGTCAGCGCCGCCCAGGGCGCCCGGTCGGCGAGCATCGCGCGGAAGTCGACCAGCCGGGCCGCGACCCCGGTCACCTCGACGGGCTCGTCGCCGCGTATGTCCCGTACCCGCTCGACCAGGTCGGTGGCCGCCGTGCCGTCCACCGTGCCGGGCGGGCGCAGTTCCACGACGGTGCTGCCGCCCGGCAGGTCGCGGGACTCGGCGTCCGGGACCAGGGCGCGGACACGGTCGGCCGTCGCGGTGTCGGTGCCGGGCCCGAGGAGGACGACCACGGGGGAGACGCCGGTGCCCTTCGGGAAGTGCGCGCCTACCGTGTCGTACAACTGCCGTGCCTCGGTGCTCGCGGGCAGTTGCCGGGCGTCGCCGATGGCGATCCGCAGGCCGGTCACGGGCAGGGCGAGGACCAGCAGGACCGGGACGACGGTGACCAGGACGGCGATCCGGCGGCGCTGGGCGAAGCGGGCGAGGCGGGCGAAGACGCGGCCCTCCTCGGCCTCGGAACGCGCCTTCGAGGGGCGGATCCGCCCGCCGAACCTCGTGAGCAGCGCGGGCAGCAGCGTGACCGCGGCCAGCATGTCGACCACCACGACGGCGGCGACGGCCAGGCCCATGCTGCGCAGGAACACGCTCGGGAAGACCAGCAGCCCGGTCAGGCTGACGGCCACGGTGAGACCGGAGAACAGGACGGTCCGGCCGGCCGCGTCGACCGTGCGGTGCACGGCCTCGACGAGGTCCTCGGTGTGCCGCCGCTCCTCCCGGAAGCGCACCAGCAGCAACAGCGCGTAGTCGACGGCGAGTCCGAGGCCGAGCATGGTGGTGACCTGGATCGCGTACACCGAGATGTCGGTGACCTGGCTGAAGGCGAACAGTCCCAGGAAGGCGCCCGCGATCCCGCTCAGGGCGATCACCAGCGGCAGCATGGCGGCCCGCAGTCCGCCGAACACGACCAGCAGCAGGGCGAGCACGACCGGCAGGGAGATCAACTCGGCGCTCCTGACGTCCTCCTGGGCGCGTTCGCCGAGCTGCCGGCCGAACAGTTCGCCGCCGCTGACGTGGACGTCGGGTGCGTCGATCCGCTTGACGGTCTCGACGACCGCGTCCGTCGCCTCCTCCTCGGCCTCGTCGCTCAGGCCGCCCTCGAAGGTCACGGGGACCACGAGCGCCTGTCCGTCGCGGGCGGTGAGACCGGGCGTGCGGTACGGGTCCGGCACATGGGCCACCCCGGCGATCTCGCGGACCTCCGCGACGATCCGCTCGACCTGGGCGCGCAGGGCCGCGTCGGCGACGGCCTCGCCCGCGACGACCGCGGTGACGGACTCGCCGGCCGGGTCCACGGCGGAGAGCCGGTCGTCGGCCCGGTCGGACTCGGTGCCCGGCACGTCGGGCACGTCGTCGGAGAGATCGGCGAAGACGCCCGTGCCGAGGCCGAAGCCCAGCAGCAGGAAGGCGGCCCAGAGGCCGATGACGGTCAGCGGGCGGCGGGTCGCAGCCCGGGCGAGGGTGGAGAGCACGGGGGCCTCCCGGCGGGTCGGAGCGGTCGGTGGTCGGTGACACTCAGACTGCTGCCGCGGGCGTGCCCACCGGATCGCCGGGACGGGCGGTTTCGGCGCCTCCGCCGTACGGGTGAGGCGGGTCGGTTCCTCACTCCCGCGGGGGAGGAATCTCCGGTACCGGTCGGGGAGTTGACCGAGCAGACACGAATGAGGAGGCCGCATGTCCGAGGTACCACCCGCCGTCCGTGAACTCCGGCTCGTCGTCACGGCGGACGACTACGACGAGGCGCTGCGCTTCTACCGGGACGTCCTCGGGCTGCCGGAACGAGCCGCGTTCTCCTCGCCCGACGGCCGGGTCACCATCCTGGAGGCCGGACGCGCGACGCTGGAGCTGACCGATCCGCACCACGCCGCGTTCATCGACGAGGTCGAGGTGGGGCGCCGGGCCGCCGGGCACATCCGGGTGGCGTTCGAGGTGGACGACTCGACCGTCATGACGGCGAGGCTGGCGCAGGCGGGGGCGGAGGTGGTCGCCGAGCCGACCCGCACGCCCTGGAACTCCCTCAACTCGCGCCTGGAGGCGCCGGGTTCGCTGCAGTTGACCCTGTTCACCGAGCTCGGCGACTAGGGGGCGCCCGGCGTCACCAGGCCCGTCTCGTAGGCGCAGATCACCGCCTGCACCCGGTCCCGCAGCCCGAGTTTGCCCAGCACGTTGCTGACATGGGTCTTGACCGTGTGCTCGCTGACGAACAGGGTCGTGGCGATCTCCGCGTTGGACAGGCCCCGGGCCAGCATCCGCAGGGTCTCCACCTCGCGGGCGGTCAGGACGTCCAGGCGGTCGGGGGCGGGTTCGGCGGCGGCCTCCTCGCGGCGGCGGCGCACGATGTCCGCGACCAGGCGGCGGGTGACGGTCGGCGCGAGCAGCGAGTCGCCGCCCGCGACCACGCGGACCGCGTGCACGAGGTCGTCCCGGCGCACGTCCTTGAGGAGGAAGCCGCTGGCGCCCGCGTACAGGGCGTCGTACACGTACTCGTCGAGGTCGAACGTGGTCAGCATGACCACCTTGCAGCTCGACTGGGCGCACACCCGCCGGGCCGCCTCCAGGCCGTCCATGACAGGCATCCGGATGTCGAGGAGCAGCACGTCGGGCGTGTGCCGGCGCACCGCGTCGACCGCCTCGGCGCCGTCCCCGGCCTCGGCGACCACCTCGATGTCCTGCTGCGCCTCCAGGATCATCGTGAAGCCGCTGCGGACCAGTTCCTGGTCGTCGGCGACGACCACCCGGATGCTCACCCGAGGGCCGCTTCCCGGCCGGCGGTCGCGGGCAGCCGTACGACGACCCGGAAGCCCCCGTCGGGGCCGGGACCGGCCTGCGCGCCGCCCCCGCAGGCGGCCGCCCGCTCCCTGAGGCCGATCAGCCCGTGCCCGCCCGCCGGGCGCGCGGGGCCCCTGCCGTCGTCGGTCACCGTGAGGGTCAACCCGTCCTCCGCCCAGTCGAGTTCCACCTGTGCGCAGGAAGCGTACGCGTGCTTCACCGTGTTGGTCAGGGCCTCCTGCACCGCGCGGTAGGCGGCGACCTCGGTGTCCGGGGGCAGCGGCCGCGCCCGGCCGCGGACGCTCAACTCGATGCGCAGTCCGGTGGATTCGGCGACCTGGCGGACCAGGCCGGGCAGTCCGGCGAGATCCGGCTGCGGCAGCCGCACGGCCCCGCCGAGGCGTTCCTCCTCCTTCAACACGCCGAGGATGCGCCGCAGTTGGTTCATGGCGTCCCGGCCACTGGCCGCGATCGCGTCGAACGCTGCCTCGGCGCGGGCCGGATCGCTGCGCACCACGACCGGCCCGGCCTCCGCCTGGACCACCATGAGGCTCACCGCGTGCGCGAGGATGTCGTGCATGTCCCGGGCGATGCGGGAGCGTTCCTGGGCGATGGCCCGGGCCGTCTCGGCGGCCCGCTCCCGTTCCAGCCGGCGGGCCCGGTCCTCGACGGCGGCGGTGTACGCGCGCTGGACGCGGGCCAGCACGCCGAGGCCGTAGGCGCAGATCATGCCGGTGATGTGGAAGGCGTACTCGAAGGGCTCGGAGTGCTCCTTGTGCTGCATGGTCAGCACCGCCCCGAGCAGCCAGCCCGCCAGCATCGAGCGGCGCTGCCAGGGCAGCGCCTGGGCGGCCAGGGTGTACAGGACGACCAGCCCGCCGTAGAGGACGTCGGGCGGTGGCGCGTGGTAGTAGGCCATGGCCGTGGTGGCCGCCGAGACGGCCACGGCGCTGGAGTAGGGGACGCGGCGGCGCCAGACCAGGGGGACGGCGGTGGCGGCGCCCAGCAGCCAGCCCACCAGGGTCAGCCGGTCGTCGCCCTCGTCGGGGAACAGCCACTGCAGGGACGCGGCGAACAGCACGAGCGCGGCGAGCGCGCTGTCGACGACGTACGGGTTCGTCGTCCGCAGGCGGGTCACGACGGGGGCGTACCAGGACCGGGCGGCGGGCATGAGCGGCTCCTCGGGGCCGGGGCCGTTCCAGTATCACGAGGCCCGGGCGGCCGTGACCTCACCGGTGCGAGGGATTTCCGGTGCCCGTCGGGGGTGTCACCGCCGGCTGCCAGCCGAGCGCCCGCGAGATCCCGAGCGCCGCGAGCCGTACCGCCGGGACCAGTGCCGGCACCTGGGCGTCGGCGTGCGGCACGACGACCGACACGGCCGCGACCACCGCCCCGTCGGGCCCGCGCACGGGGGCGGCCACCGACAGGGCGTCGTCGGTGACCTGACGGCTGCTCACCGCGACGCCGGTGCGCCGCACCTCGGCCAGGACCCGGCGCAGCCGCACCGGTTCGGCGATGGTGTACGGCGTGAACACGGCGAGCGGGTCGGCGGAGTACTCCTCCTGCTCCCGCGGCTCGCAGTGCGCCAGCAGCACCAGGCCGACCCCGGTGGCGTGCAGCGGCCAGCGCGCCCCGACCCGGATGTGCACGCCGACCGACGCCCGGCCAGCGATCCACTCGATGTAGACGACGTCCGTGCCGTCCCGCACCGCCAACTGCACGTTCTCGTGGGTGGCTTCGTACAGGTCCTCCAGGTACGGCAGCGCGAGCTGCCTGAGCGCGACCCCGCGCGGGGCGAGCGCGGCGACCTCCCAGAGACGGAGTCCGACGTGGTAGACCCCGGTGTCGTCGCGCTCCAGCGCGCCCCAGTCGGTCAGCGCGCCCACCAGCCGGTGCGTGGTCGTCAGCGTGAGTCCGGCCCGCCGGCTGATGTCGGTCAGGGACAGCGCCGGGTGCGCGTGGTCGAACGCGGCGAGCACGGCCAGCAGCCGGTCCGGGGCGGTGGAGGCGCCCCGGCCCAAGCGGGGCCGGGAGTCGGGGCGGGCGGTCATGGCCGGTCGGCGACTCTCAGCAGGAGGGCCTGGAGGGTTTCCCGTTCGGCGGGGTCGAGCGGCGCGAGGAGGTCGTTGGTCACCCGGCGGCCCGCCTCGTCGGTGCCGCGCAGGAAGGCCCGGCCGTCCTCGGTGAGCACGACGATCTTGCTGCGGCGGTCGTCGGGGGAGGGGCGGCGCTCGGTCATGCCCAGCTTCTCCAGGTCGTCGACCAGGCCGACGATCGCGCTGGGGTCGTAGCCGAGCCGGGTGCTGAGCTCCCGCTGGAGGGCGCCCTCGGAACCGGCGAGGTAGCGCAGCACCGCGTAGTGCCGCAGCCGCAGTCCCGACTCCTGGAGGAACGTGTTGAACAACTGACCCGAGCGCAGTCCCAGGCGGTACAGCAGATAGCCGGTGTCCGCGTGCAGCCCGCGCATCCACGGCTCCTCCGAGTCGATGGGCTTCGGGGTGGCGTGCTGGCGTGTGATGGCGGGCTCCTCGTGCTCGGGGTGTCAGGGAGATTCCAGCATGACGCACCCGAAGGTCGCCAACAACTATTGACGTCACCAATTATTGCTCTTAGCTTCGATCTCGCAGTCGCACCGCGCTTCCCGAAGCCGCGCCACCCGCATCCGTTCGTGAAGGGACCTCCTCGTGCCCAGCATCGATCTCACCGGCAAGGTCGCCGTCGTCACCGGCAGCGGCCGGGGCCTCGGCCTCGCCTACGCGCACGCCCTGGCCGCCCACGGCGCCCGCGTGGTCGTCAACGACGTCGACGAGGCGGTCGCCGAGCAGGCCGTGAAGTCCATCGCCCAGGCGGGCGGCACCGCCGTCGCCGAGGTCGTCCCGGTCGGCACCACCGAGGCCGCCGAGCGCCTGGTCGACCGGGCCGTGGCGGAGTTCGGGCGGCTGGACGTCCTGGTCACCAACGCCGGCATCCTGCGCGACAAGGTGCTGTGGAAGATGACCGACGACGACTTCGACGCGGTGATCACCACTCACCTCAAGGGCACCTTCACCTGCGCCCGCGCCGCCGCCGTCCGGATGCGCGAGCAGGGCGAGGGCGGCACCCTCATCCTGGTCGGCTCCCCGGCCGGGCAGCGCGGCAACTTCGGGCAGACGAACTACGCCGCCGCCAAGGCCGGCATCGCCGCCTTCGCCCGCACCTGGTCCATGGAACTGGGCCGCGCGAACATCACCGTCAACGCGATCGTGCCCGTCGCGGCCACCGCGATGACCGAGACCATCCCCGCCTTCGCCCCGTACGTCGAGGCCCTGCGGAACGGCGAGCCGCTCCCGGACTTCCTCCGCAAGGGCGAGGGCTTCGGCACCCCCGAGGACTGCGCGGCCCTCGTCCCCTTCCTCGCCTCCGAGGCCGCCCGGGGCATCACCGGCCAGGCCATCGGCATCGGTGGCGACAAGGTGGCACTCTGGTCCCATCCGCAGGAGATCAGGACGGCGTACGCGGACGGCGGCTGGACCCCGGACACGCTTGCCGACGCCTTCCCCACCTCGGTCGGCGCCGAGCTCCAGACCGTCGGCATCCCGGCACCGAAGCTTCCGGAGGCCTGATGGACATCGACGAGCTGGTCGCCATCGACGTCCACACCCACGCCGAGGTGTCCTCCCGGGGCCACTCCTCGCTGGACGACGACCTGCACGACGCCTCCTCCGCCTACTTCAAGGTGGAGGGCAAGCGGAAGCCGACCCTGGAGGAGACCGCTGCCTACTACCGCGAGCGGAGGATGGCCGCCGTGATCTTCACGGTGGACGCCGAGTCCGCGACCGGTACGACCCCGGTCCCCAACGAGGAGGTCGCCGAGGCGGCCGCTGCCAACTCCGACGTGCTGATCCCCTTCGCGTCCATCGACCCCTTCCGCGGCAAGGCGGGCGTGAAGCAGGCCCGCCGCCTGGTCGAGGAGTACGGGGTGAGGGGCTTCAAGTTCCACCCGAGCATCCAGGGCTTCTTCCCCAACGACCGCTCGGTGGCGTACGACCTCTACGAGGTGATCGAGGAGACGGGCACCATCGCCCTTTTCCACACCGGCCAGACAGGCATCGGCGCCGGGGTTCCGGGTGGTGGGGGAATCAGGTTGAAGTACTCGAACCCCCTCCACGTCGACGACGTGGCCGCCGACTTCCCGCACCTGAAGATCATCCTGGCGCACCCGTCCTTCCCCTGGCAGGACGAGGCCCTCGCCGTCGCCACGCACAAGCCGGGCGTGCACATCGACCTGTCCGGCTGGTCGCCGAAGTACTTCCCGCCGCAGCTCGTGCAGTACGCGAACACGCTGCTCAAGGACAAGGTCCTCTTCGGCTCCGACTTCCCCGTCCTCACCCCCGACCGCTGGCTCGCCGACTTCGCCAAGCTGTCGATCAAGGACGAGGTCAGGCCGAGGATCCTCAAGGAGAACGCCGCCCGTCTGCTCGGGCTGGCCAAGCCGTAAGGGGCCGTCCATGCGCAACGAGGGACTGGGTTCGTGGCCCGCACGCCGGGCTCGCAAGACCCCGCACCGCACCGCCCTGATCCACGGCGACACGACACTCCCGTACGCCGAACTGCACGCCCGTGTCACCCGCCTCGCGCACGCCCTGCGCGCCCGGGGCATCCGGCGCGGCGACCGGGTCGCCCACCTCGGCCCCAACCACCCCGCCTACCTGGAGACGCTGTTCGCGGCCGGCACCCTCGGCGCGGTCTTCGTCCCCCTCAACACCCGCCTCGCCGGGCCGGAGATCGCCTACCAGCTCTCCGACTCCGGGGCCAGGGCGCTGGTCTACGGCCCCTCGCACGCGGGGCTCGTCGCCGGACTGCCGGGCGACACCGACGTCCGTACGTACGTCGAAGTCGGCGCCGAGTACGAGCGGTTGCTCGCCGAGTCGCCGGCCGAGCCCATCGACGAGCCGGTGACCCCCGACGACACCTGCATCATCATGTACACCTCGGGCACGACAGGGCGGCCCAAGGGCGCGATGCTCACCCACGGCAACCTGACCTGGAACGCGCTCAACGTCCTCGTCGACACCGACCTGATCGCCGACGAACGCGCCCTGGTCTCCGCCCCGTTGTTCCACACGGCGGGCCTGAACATGCTGACCCTGCCGGTGCTGCTCAAGGGCGGCACCTGCGTCCTGGTCGAGGCCTTCGACCCCGACGCCACCTTCGACCTGGTCGCACAGCACCGGATCACCTTCATGTTCGGGGTGCCGACGATGTTCGAGCAGATCGCGAGGCACCCGCGCTGGCCGGACGCCGACCTGTCCTCCCTGCGCATCCTCACCTGCGGCGGCTCCCCGGTGCCGAGCCCTCTCATCGCCGCCTACCAGGCGCGCGGCCTCACCTTCCTCCAGGGCTACGGCATGACCGAGGCCTCTCCCGGGACCCTCTTCCTGGACGCCGAGCACGCCGTCAGCAAGGCGGGCTCCGCGGGTGTGCCGCACTTCTTCAGCGACGTCCGGGTGGTACGGCCGGACCTGGCGCCCGTCGACGTCGGCGAGACCGGCGAGGTCGTGCTGCGGGGCCCGCACGTCATGCCCGGCTACTGGGGGCTGCCCGAGGAGACGGCCGCCTCCTTCGCGGACGGCTGGTTCCGCAGCGGGGACGCGGCCCGGGTCGACGAGGACGGGTACGTCTTCATCGTCGACCGCATCAAGGACATGATCATCTCCGGGGGCGAGAACATCTACCCCGCGGAGATCGAGGACCTCCTCCTCGCCCACCCGGACATCGCCGAGTGCGCGGTCATCGGCGTCCCGGACGACAAGTGGGGCGAGGTGCCGCGGGCGGTCGTCGTCCCGCGCGAGGGTGCCACGCCCGACCCCGACGAGATCCTGGCCTCCCTGGCCGGCCGGCTCGCCAAGTACAAGATCCCCAAGTCGGTGGTGATCGCGGACGAACTCCCGCGCACCGCCTCCGGAAAGCTCCTCAAGTCCCGGGTGCGCAAGCGCTACGGCAACAGCTAAGGAACCCCATGAGCCTCACCGTGAACGGCCTCGACGAACTGAAGAAGCTCGCCGGCGGCGACCTCGGCACCAGCGAGTGGATCGAGGTCACCCAGGAGCGCATCGACACCTTCGCCGACGCGACCGGTGACCACCAGTGGATCCACGTGGACCCCGAGCGCGCCAAGGACGGCCCGTTCGGCGGCCCCATCGCCCACGGCTACCTCACCCTCTCCCTGTTCATCCCCCTGTTCACCGAACTCCTGGACGTCCAGGGCGTGACGACGAAGGTCAACTACGGCCTGAACAAGGTCCGTTTCCCCTCCCCGGTGAAGGTCGGCTCCCGCATCCGCCTGGTGGGCAAGCTGACCGAGGTCGAGGACGTACCGGGCGGCGTCCAGATCACCGTCGACGGCGCGATCGAGATCGAGGGCAGCGCGAAGCCGGCGGCGGTGCTGCAGAGCTTGTCGCGGTTCTACGCCTGATCAGGTGGCCCTGCGCAGCGTGCGGATCCGCTGCTGCGCGACGCCGACCGCGTTCTTGAGATCGATGCGGGCGTATTCCTGTTGCATCGCGGCCTCCAGACGCGCGTGCAGGTCGGCGGCCGTGATCTCACCCGGTGCCGGTACCGGCGGAAGCACCGTGGCCAGATAACGGTCGAGGCGCTCCACGACGACCTGGAGTTCAGGGCGGACGGCTTCCGTACCCTGTGCGGTGTCCTCCAGGAGGTGGCGCAGGCCGTGCAGCGGTTCGAAGTGCGCCGCTTGGCACGGCTTGTGGGCGTGTTCGCACAGCTTCTCGACGAGCCTCCTCAGGTAGTTCGTGGCGTCGTCGAGGTCCTGTCCGTCCTCGTCGGACCTGCGCACGTGCTTGATCCAGGCGAGTGCCCGACGATGGTGACGGAGGGTGAGAACGGCGAGCAAGGTCGCGGCCACGCCGCAGCCGGCGCCCACCAGGGCGGAGCCCGTTTCCGCTCCGGCGGCCAGGACGATGGTGCTGGACATCATGGGTGTGATCCGTTCATGAGAACGCGCGCGTACGCCCCTGACGAAGAGCGCGGACACGTTCGGAGGCGGGGACGGGAGCGGGAGCGGTGGCGCGGGGCGGGGAGGGGTGGCGCGGTCTACGCGAGCCCGGCCGCGCGGCGGAGCGCGGGCAGGTCCGTCACGACGAACTGGCGGTATCCGCTGCGCAGTACACCGCCGGGGGGCAGATCGCTGGCGGTGCCGGGGGTGCGCAGCAGACGGAGCGTGTTCTCCACGGTCGAGACGCCCAGCAGGAGGGCGTCCGCCATGTCCTTCTGGCTGGGGCCCTGGATCGTGACCTGGCCCGGCTCGGCCGGGTCGGCGGTCCCGGCGACCGCGGCGAGATGGACGAGCAGCGCACTGACCCGTTGCAGAGGCGTGCGCGTGAGGGTGCCGTAGATCATCTCGTCGGTGCGGTTTCGGTCCTCCAGGCTGCGCAGCAGGGCCAGTTGGATGTGCGGGCGCCGCCGCAGGAGAAGGTTCATGCCCTGCAGAGGGCATGGCATGACCCAGGTCGTGGTGAGACAGGTCGTCCTGACCGTGGCCTCCGGCTCGATGAGTTTGGTCTCGCCGAGCAGTTGGCCGACGCCCCGGAAGCGCGTGATCCTGGGTGCGCGTTTGCCGGGGCCGAAGGGGTGGCGCTCCTGTCGGACGCAGCCGCCCAGCACGATGTGCACGTGCTGGTCGTCCCGCCCGAGGGGCAGTTCGTCGTCGCGCTGGTGGACACGGCTGTCCGCGCCCCAGGAGCTGACCAGCAACGGCCAGGCCCCTTCGGGGAGATGGGCGAGGAAGCTGCCGGGCCGCATGGCCTGGCGACCCTTGAGGACGTCGGCGGTTCGGAAGGCGTCGACCTTCGGGACCATTACCGGGCCCCGGTCGCGCGGGACGCGCTCATGGGCAGGAGGTCGTGCCGCCGTACGGCCGCGTCGTGGTTGTCACGCAGCGTCAGATGTGACGCTGTGTCACGAGGGTGAGCGGAGGATATGCCGAAGCCATCGGCGATGGCGGTGTTCATCGGTCTGAGGTCCTTCTCGCGAGCGAGGATGGGATCCGGGTGCGCCGCTGGCTGCGGCCCACCCGGGCGACGGGTCCAGGTCCTCTCCCTCGCGTTGTCGGCCCGGTGGTTAGCCGGGCTGCGAGGCGAAGACGTTTTGACAAGTTACCCCTCTGCCCCAGGAAATCGCCAGTCACCGATGACGGAGAGCAAAGTTTCCTGTCGAGGAGGACAGCGGAGTAAATCTCTCCCTCGCCAGAGGGAGTTCCCGCACCCGCTGCCTCGGTCGTGTGACGTCCATCACAGGTCGATCGGAAGGGTGGAAGAATGCGGGTTTATCTGCAAGGGGCCTCTGGTAATTTATGCGGTCTGTTGCGAATTTTTACCGCAGGTGAGTGGCGAAGTGCCCGCCGGTAACCGCGAGGAAAAAAGAGGAGGCTCCGGGGAACCACCCCCGGAGCCTCCCGGAAAGGGCCTGGACCCGTCGAGGTTCAGACCGATACCCAGTAAACACCACCTGCCTGGTAAAGGTCACCTGGGCGCCAACTCCCTGCCCCGCAGTCCCCACGGGGAGGGCTTTGCACAGCCGACTTGGGCGGCGAGGGCGTCCGCGCCCGGCGTGATCGTTCCGAGGGCGCAATGACCCCTTTGTCGCGTTGGCGTGTCTATGTTCCGCGTCCTGCGCGGTTCATCGTGTGTTTAGGTGCATCAGTGGTGAATGGTGATCACTTGAGGCCCATTCTGGGCGGGCCGGCGCGGGAGGGTCTTGTCGGAGGTTGGGCTCGTTCGCGTGTTCGGTGTATGCAGTATGTGTGGCTCCCTGCATAAATCTATGTGGCATATTCGCTGAAGCCCGAACCGAACTTTCGGCCTCTGAATTTCCCCACTCCAGGATGTCGTGAGGGGCTGTTGCGATATGTATCGGTGCGAGATGGAGGAATCCCTGAACCCATTGCGCGATACGGCCACCCCCTTCCGTGGAGGGTGTCGGACGCGAATTTGCGGCGGGCGCGCTCGGCCCCTCCTATTGGTCGCTGGCGGCCGACGAAAACGGCGGTGTCGGCTTGGCGCAGAGGCGCCGTGGACGCATTATCCAACTCTGAGTAGCGGTCCGGACACGTTTCGCGCACGGCACGTGTTCTGTCGGCGCCTACGCAAAGTGAACGGCCGGGTGACCAACCGTCAGGAACCGGCAATGTCAACGAAGACCGGGTTCGAGTAGAACCAGGTGTCCTCCCACGGGTCACCGTCGCCCGGTGCGTGCGGAATCGGGCCGTGCGGGTCGACGGCGGCGCCGAGATACCCCGCCCCGTGCCGTTTGCCGTCGCTGCCGCGGAGGCGGACGTAGAAGGACTCGTCCCCGGCGGTCAGCGGGATGCGCAGGGTGTACGTGCCGTTGCGGCCGGACACGTCCGTCGACTGTACGACCTTGGTGTCGGGGGCCTGCCAGCCGTCCCGGTCGGCCGCCGGGCCGCGCACCGCGCCCCGGATCACGTCCACGTGCGCCAACTCCGGCAGGACTCCGTGGGGGTTGGGGCGGGACGCACATGTGATAGTCACGTACAGCGTGATGCGCTCGCCCTTGCGGACCCGCAGCCGGCCGCCCAGCGTGACACCGCGTCCGGAGTCGCAGTCCCGCTTCACCCGGACGTCGAGACCGTCGAGCAGGTGCCCGTGGTCCACCCAGACCCGGCCCGCGCGCAGCCCCGCCATCACTGAGCGGTAGCCGTAGCGGGTCACGCCGACGTGGGTGCGGCTGAACTCGCCGGGCCAGAAGTCGCTGCCGGGCTGCGGGGTGTCGGTGTTCACCGGGTCGGGCAGCCTGCCGGTGTTGTCGAAGTTCTGCCCGGCCGGCCAGTCGCCGTTCCTCCAGGTGTCGAAGACCGTGCGGTGGTTGTCGGAGTTCGTGGTGATCGAGAACAGGCCGCCCTCGGCCAGCATCGAGTCCCACAGCCCGCCGACGGTCGCCGTCGCCCAGTCGAAGCCGCCGTACGTCACGTACGCCTCGGCCGGATACCCCGCCCAGGACTGCGCCGACGGCTTGTTCTCGTACTCGCCGCGGATCGACGTGGCCCCGCGCAGGCCGGGGATCGCCGCGCCCTGGGCGCCCGGCGCGCCCTCCATGCCGATCATGATCTCGGGGGCTGCGTCCCGCCAGGCCCGCATCTCGTGCGGGGAGTCGATGCCGAGCCGCAGCGGGTGGTTGGCGATCACGAGGACGTCGTCCACGTAGCCCGAACGCCGCTGCTCCGCCAGCCACTTGATCGCCTTGACGGCGTGGGCCTCGTTGCGCGCGGTGTCGGCGGCGCCGGCGGACCCCTCGGTGTAGTTCAGGAGCTTGCCGTCGTAGGCGAGCTCGAACCGTGTGAGCAGGTCGGTCTCGTGGGGCCCGGGAGCCGCGAACACCGTGCCGTGCTCGGCGGCCGGGATGTACCACTCCAGGCCCTGGAAGATGAGCTGGCGCGGGTTCTCCGCCCGGGCCCTGACGATCTCCGCGTGCTCCAGTCGCGCCCCGTGGGAGGCGTGTCCGAAGTTGGAGTGCTCGTTGAAGACCATCCAGTCGAGGCCGTACCGCGCGGCGGCCCTCGCCTGCTGGGAGAAGGTGTACTTGGCGTCGTGGCTGTACACCGAGTGCACGTGGTGGTCGCCCACCAGATAGGCGAGGCGCGGGTCCTCACCGCCGAGGCCCCGCCTCCCGGGAGCGGCGAGGGCTGGGGTGGCAGCCGATCCCAGGGCGAACGCGGCCCCGAACAGGCCCGCCCGCCGCAGGAGTCGGCGCCGCGACACCCCCTGGGCGTCGAGGTCGGAGGGCCGGACGCGGGGGTCGGCCCAGGAGGGCACCTGCTGCTCGGTCATGGTGGTCCCAGTCGGTGAGTCGGGTCAGTGCGTCATGAAGGAGGTCACGGGCAGCGCCCGTCCGACGATCCGGACGTCACCGAGCCGGCCGTGGAAGATCTGGTCGATCCGGCCGCCGTACTCGTAACCGCCCAGCAGCCACGGCAGTCCGACCGAGGTGATGCCGACGGCGGGCGCCCTCGGGTTGCGGACCACCGGACAGCCCTGGACGTACAGCGTGGAGTGCCTGCCGTCGTTGACGAGGGCCAGGTGCCACCAGGTCTCCAGCGGGGTCTCCTGGCCCCAGTTGGTGGCGATGCCCTCCTGGTTGAGCGGGCGCATCGCCCACTGCGGCTCACGGTCGTTCGACAGCGAGAGCGTGGCGAGCGGCTCGTCGGGGTCGTCGGCCGTCTTTCCGGCGGCACCGCCGGTACCGGTCCGGCTCACCAGGCCCGACCAGGCGTGGTGAGCCGGGTCCCAGTCCGCGGGGAGGCGGTAGAACGCCTCGATGGTGTAACCGCCCTCGAAGGTCGCCGAGTTGAGGGGAGCGCCGTCGACCGTGCGCAGATACGCGCCCCTGAGCGGCGACTTGTGGCCCTGGAACTCCAGGCTGCCGTAGCCGGGCTGGTCCGGGTGGTGGTCGGCGGACCAGCCCAGCGAGCCGCCGCCCACCGACACCACGGTGAGGTCGTTGCCGCGGCCGGAGAGGTCGCGGACCGTGCCGGAGACGGGCGACTCGAAGCGCCAGTACGCGGCCGTCCCGCGGACCAGCATCCTCGACACCGGTCGCGCCGGCCGCGCGGGCGCCGGGTCGAAGCCGGCGAAGCGGGAGGCGAAGTCGACGGGCACCGAGAACCGGTCGGCGTCGCCGCTCAGCTCGATCTCCTGCCGTTCCAGTTCGTTGAGCCCCTCGGCGGCCCGGCCGAGGATCCACGGGGAGAGAGTCTCCACGTCGATCACACCGCGGTCGAGGTCGAAGCGGTACAGGCGGATCATGGCGGCGCCGCCGAAGTACCGGTTCTGGTAGTTCGTCAGGTGCAGGTGGACCTCGTGGCCCGCCGCGTTGGCCCGGGTCGCCCGGGCGGCGGGCCAGTAGTGCCCGTTGAGGGTGAGGAAGATCTGGTCGTGGTCCTCGACGAGCCGGTCCCACACCTGCTGCCCGTACGCCGACAGGCTGTCGTCCCCGACGACCAGCTCGTGCGTGGTGAGGATCACCGGCGTCCTCGGGTGGGCGGCCAGGACGCTCCGCGCCCAGGCGTACCCCTGGTCCGACAGCCGCCAGTCCAGCGCGAGCACCATCCACTCGCGACCCGCCGCCCGGAAGAGGTGGTAGGTGTTGTACCCGTCGGGCGAGGCACCGCCGAAGGTCCTGTGCCGTGCGAAACGGTCGGGCCCGAACACGTCCAGGTACGGCGTCGCACCGCGCTGGTCGGTGCTGGACGACCGCACGTCGTGGTTGCCCGCCAGGACGCTGTAGCCGACCCCGCGCCGGTCGAGCAGCGCGAACGCCTCGCCGATCGCGGCGAACTCGGCCGCGGCGCCGTTCTGCGTGAGGTCGCCGAGGTGGGACAGGAAGACGATGTTCTCCTCCCCGCCCTGCTCCAGCAGGTACCGCAGCGAGGCCTCGACCGGCGCGCTGTCGATGCTGGGCCCGTCGAAGAGGTACTGCGTGTCGGGCATCACGGCGAGCGTGAAGCGCCGGCTCTCCGTGTCGGGGCGCCACGTGGGCGAGGCCGCGGAGGCGGGCCCGGCCGCGGCGGCGGGCAGGGCGACGCCCGCCGTGGCCGCGGCACCCAGCAGGGCCGTGGCCCGCAGGAAACCGCGCCGGCCGGCACCGGCCTGAGCGGCCTCCTGGCCGTGGTCGTGCTCATGCGAAGTACACACGTGTGCTCCAGGACATGACGGGGGGTCGGTGAGGGGTCAGAGCGTGCGCAGTGTCCAGCTCCAGCGGTGGACGCCCGGCGTGACGAGGTAGGAGGCGAAGGTGTCGGGGCCGCACGAGGCGGTGCCGAGGCCGCGGTGGGCGGCGTCGATGTGCACCACGCAGCCCGCCCTCGGGACCAGCTCGTCGTGGTGGGCCACGGCGCTGAGGTCCGCCGCCCGGTAGCGGGTCACGCCGACCTGGCGCGGTTCGTCCAGGACGACCGAGAGGCCGGTGGCATCGGGCGCGCGGAGCCCGAACTGCCGTACCCCGTGCCGTCCGCCGCTCTCCTGGGGGCGCAGATAGGGGGTGAACAGCTCGTCCACGGGCACCGAGTGATGGCCGACGGGCGCCCCGAAGGCGCGGTCCGGGTACGACTCCCAGGGGCCCTGTCCGAACCACTCCATCAGGTCGAGCCCGGCGACCGTCTCGAACACGGAGCCGACCCGCGCCACGTCGGCGAGGGCGTCCGGCAGCTCGGCCGACTCCTCGACGTGCACCCCGCCCTCGACCGCGGTGAGGACCTGCACATGACGCACGACACCGGCGTCGGAGACGTACTCGGCGCGGACGGTGACCCGTCCCGTGGTCTGCCGGATGTGCGCGACCTTGCGCACCAGGGTGTCCAGGCCCCAGCCACGCCAGCGCGAGGCCGTTCCGCCCAGTTCGTCGTTGTCGGTGGGCGCCCGCCACAGGGAGAGCGTGGGGGCTGCGGTGAGCAGCGGGTGGACCAGCAGCCCGTCGTCGTCGACCTTGACGGAACGATTCCGCACCGGCCTCGGTGTCCGGGGCTCCGCCTTCCGCAGGCGCACCTGAGGCAGGCACACCACCGTCCCGCGCGGCGCCCACGGCTCGTCCCGCGCGGTCGTCACCCGCAGCGTCAGCCACGCCTCGCCGCCGTCGTCGGGCAGCTCGAAGGGCAGCGGTACCGCGGCCGTCTGGCCGGGCCGCAGGTCGGGCAGTTCGGCCGGTGCGGTCAGGGTGCGGCCGTCGGCGAGGGAGAGCTCCCACTCGGCGGCCAGCCAGTCGAGGCCCCGGAAGTGCTGGTAGTTGCCGAGCACGATCCCCTCGTGCCGGAAGCACTCGATGCGCACCGGCGCCGCGATCTCCCGGTGCTCGTACATCACCGGCTTGGGCGTGCGGTCGGGCAGGACCACGCCGTCGGCGACGAAGGCGCCGTCGTGGTCGTCCTCGCCGAAGTCGCCGCCGTACGCCCAGCGGTGCCCGGGCGCGGCGACACCGTTGCCGTGGAGGCCGACGCCCCCACGTCCGACCGGTCTGCCGTCGTTCACACGCTGGAGGATGCCGTGGTCCCGGAACTCCCAGATGAACCCGCCCTGAAGACCCGGCGTTGACTCGATGGCCGCCCAATGGTCCGCGAGCGTGCCGTTGCTGTTGCCCATGGCGTGCGAGTACTCGCACCAGATCAGCGGCTTGGTCTGCCGCCCGGACAGGGCGTGCTCCACGCACTCCTCCAGCGAGGCGTACATGGGGCAGGCGATGTCGGTGGCGTCGCCGGCGGCCGCCCAGTCCAGCTTGGCGGCGCCCTCGTACTGGACCGGCCGTGTCGGGTCGTGCCGGCGCACCCAGCCGGCGGCCGCGTCGTGGTTCGCGCCGTAGTCGGACTCGTTGCCCAGCGACCAGACGATGATCGACGGGTGGTTCTTGTCCCGCAGCACCATCCGCGAGACCCGGTCCACGAAGGCGTTGAGGTAGCGCGGGTCGTCGGCGATCTCGTGGGCGTGGTCGTGCGACTCGATGTCCGCCTCGTCGACGACGTAGAGACCGAGCTCGTCGGCGAGGTCGTACAGCGCCGGGTCGTTCGGGTAGTGCGCGGTGCGGACCGCGTTGAACCCGAACCGCTTCAGCGTGACCAGGTCCGCGCGCATGTCGTCGTACGACACCGTCCGCCCGGTCAGCGGGTGGAAGTCGTGCCGGTTGACGCCCCGGACGAACACCCGCTCGCCGTTGACCAGCAGGTCCCGGCCCATGATCTCGACGTCCCGGAAGCCGATCCGCTGCCGTGCGGTGTCGGCGACCGTGCCGTCGGCGCGGTGCAGCCGGACGGTCAGCGCGTACAGCTCGGGTGTCTCGGCGGTCCAGGTGCGGACGTCCTCGACGACGGTCCGCAGCCGCGCCTCGCCGAGGAAGTCGGAGACCCGCTCGTCCTCCCGGTTGAACCGGTCGAACTCCGCGTCCTGCGCCAGCTCCCGTCCGTCCAGCTCCCCGCTGACGTACCACCCCGCGGGCAGCGCCCCGCCGGCGTCCCGCACCCGGCAGTCGATCCGCAACGAGCCGTCGCGGGAAGCCCGCACGGTCACGTCGGACAGATGCAGCGGGTCCGTCGCGTACAGCAGCACCGAGCGGGTGATCCCGCCGTGCCACCACTGGTCCTGGTCCTCGAGGTGCGAGGCGTCCGACCACTTGACCACGGTCAGCCGTACGACGCAGCGCGCGCCGGCGCGCACCCGTGCCGTCAGGTCGAACTCGGCCGCCAGGTGGGAGTCCTTGGAGACGCCGACGGGCCGCCCGTCCACATGGACGAGGAGCACGCTCTCGGCGGCCCCGACCTGGAGCACGATCCGGCGTCCGGCCCATTCGGCGGGGACGTCCACCTCCCGCTCGTACACGCCCGTGGGGTTCGCGGCGGGGGAGTGCGGCGGGAACTCGGGGAACGGCATGCGGACGTTGAGGTACCGCGGCAGGTCGCCGGTGTCCTGCATCGTCCAGGCGCCGGGGACGTGGGCCGTCGACCAGGAGCCGCCGACCGGCGCGTCCGGAGTGGGCAGCAACCGGAAACGCCAGTCGCCGTCCAGGGGGAGTGCTCCGGAGCGCCGGTCGACGGCGTTTATGGGCAGCCGCCCCCAGGAGGTCACCTCGGGTGCCTCCCAGGGGCGCAGGGCGATCAGAGGATCGTCCGTCATCCGCGCACGGCTCCCTTCGCGAGGTCGCCGATGATCTGCTTGGCGCCGATCGCGAACACGATGAGCAGCGGGACGAGGGCGAGCAGGGCGCCGGTCATCACGATGCCGTAGTCGGTGGTGCCGTGGGTGCCGTTGAGCTGGGACAGCGCGACCTGGAGGGTCACGTTGTCGGGGTTGGTGAGGGCGATGAGGGGCCAGGCGAAGTCGTTCCACTGGCCCATGAAGGTGAAGATGCCGAGGAAGGCGAGGCCGGGCCGGACCACCGGGAGGGCCACGTGCCAGTACTGGCGCAGGAAGTTCGCGCCGTCCAGCTTGGAGGCGTCGAGCAGTTCGTCGTGGATGGCCGTCCTCATGTACTGGCGCATCCAGAAGATGCCGAAGGCGTTGGCCGCGGCCGGCACGATCAGCGCGGTCATCGAGCCGATCCAGCCGATCTTCGCCATGATCACGAACTGCGGGATGACCGACAACTGCGCGGGCACCATGAAGATGACCATGAGCAGCCCGAACAGCACGTTCTTGCCGGGGAATTCGAACTTGGCGAAGACGAAGGCCGCGAGCGAGTCGAAGAGCAGGACCAGGAAGGTCACCGACACCGCGACCAGCAGCGAGTTCCACATCGACCCGAAGAAGTCGACGGCGTCGAACAGGTTGCGGACGTTCTCCAGGAAGTGCGTGCCCGGCAGCAGCTTGGGCGGGTAGGCGAAGATCTCCGACGAGCTGTGCGTCGACATGATCACGGCCCAGTAGAACGGGAAGGCTGAGACGATCGTGCCGAGGACCAGCGGGAGGTGCAGCGCGATCCCTCTGCGGCGGGACCCCTTGATGGAAGCCATGACGGGCCCTTCCTAGTCGCCCCGGCGCTGCACGAGGCGCCAGTTGATGATCGAGAAGAGGACGACGACGAGGAAGATGCCCCAGGCCACCGCGGCGCCGTACCCGAAGTCGTTGTTGTCGAAGGTCTGCTGGAAGAAGTAGAGGACCATCGTCTGGCCCGAGTGGCCCGGACCGCCCGCGAACGTCGAGTCGTTGGAGGAGGTCTGGAGCAGCACCTGCGGTTCGGAGAAGCTCTGCAGGCCGGTGACCGTGGAGACGACGAGCACGAACAGCAGGGTCGGCCGCAGCAGCGGGAACGTGATCCGGAAGAAGGTCTGGACCGGGCCGGCGCCGTCCACCCGCGAGGCCTCGTAGAGCTCGCCGGGGATGGTCTGGAGCCCGGCGAGGAAGATGATGGCGTTGTAGCCGGTCCACTGCCAGGTCATCAGGGCCGCGATGGTGACCTTGATGCCCCAGGGCGTGTTGAGCCAGGCCACCTGGTCGATGCCCACCGCGTGCAGGACGGCGTTCACCATGCCGGCGTTGGTGGAGAAGATCGAGCCGAAGACGATGGCGATCGCGACGACCGAGGTGACGTTCGGCAGGAAGTACGCGACGCGGTACAGGCCCTTGAACCGGACCGCGGAGTTGAGCATCACGGCCGTGACCATCGCCAGGAGGATCATGGGGAAGGTGGCCAGCGCCCAGATGACGATCGTGTTGCCGATCGAGTTCCAGAAGTCGCTGTCGCTCAGCAGGTACTGGTACTGCGAGAGCCCGGCCCATTCCATGGAGCCGAGGCCGTCCCAGCGGTGGAAGGACAGGTAGAGCGAGAAGCCGACGGGGAAGAGGCCGAAGGCGAGGAAGATCAGGTAGAAGGGCGAGATCGCGGCGTACAGGTGCCAGTACTTGCGCAGGCCCTTCCTGGGCCGGGTCGGTGAGGGCGGCGCCACCACGGGCGGGGTCTGCTCCAGAACGGCCATCAGTAGCTCACCCCCAGGTGCTTCGCGATGCGACGGCACTTGCTCATGGCGTCACTCCAGGCCTTCTTCGGGTCCTTGCCGAGGACGCCGACGTTCTTGATCTCGTCCTTGAGGGGCTGCCCGAGCGCGATGTCGAACGGGCTGTTGTAGGCGACCACGATCTTCTGCGCGGCGGGTCCGAAGACGTCGGTGGTGACCTGGCCGCCGAAGAAGGGGTCGGGCTCCTGCATCTGCTCGAGTCCGTAGGAGGCGGGCGTGGAGGGGAACAGGCCCGCGTCGACGTAACCCTGCGCCTGGTTGGACGCGTTGAGGAGCCAGGTGATGATCTCGAAGGCGCGCTCGGGCTCCCGGCACTCCCTGGTGATCGACAGGAACGAACCGCCGTTGTTGGCGGGGCTCACGGGCATCTGCGCCACCCGCCACCTGCCCTTGGTCCGCGGCACGCCGTTCTTGATGTCGAAGGCGGCCCAGGAGGCGTTGAGCTGGCTCGGCAGTGTGCCGTCCTGGATGGCGGAGAGCTGGTCGGGGGTACCGCTGACCAGGTCCGAGACGATGCCCCGCTGCTTGGCCTCCACGGCCAGCGCCCAGGCGCGGCGCACGTGTTCCCGGTCGCCGATGAAGTGGCGGTCCTTGTCGACGTACCGCTCGGCGCCCTGCTGCACGACGTTCTCGAAGACCGAGTTGACGTCGGTGAGCAGCCTGGCCCCCGACACCCGTTTGCCCAACTGCACGCCCGCGTCGAAGAACTTCTCCCAGGTGTCGAGCCCGGCGGTCACGTCGTCGGGCTCGTAGGGCAGCCCCGCCTTCCGGAACACGTCGTACTGGTAGTAGTGCGCGACCGGGCCGCAGTCGATGGGGAAGCCGACCATCGTGCCGTCGTCGGCGATGCCCTGGTCCCACTTCCAGGACAGGTACTGGTCCTTGTACTTCTCCGCGCCCAGCGACCTGAGGTCGACGAACTGGTCCGCGTTCGGCAGGTAGGCGGCCATGTCCTCGCCCTTGAGCCCCGCGATGTCGGGGATGTGGGCCCGGCCGGTGATGGTGGTGATGAGCTTGGAGCGGTACTGGCCGCCGATCTGGATGGCCTGGAGGTCCACCGAACTGCCGTAGCGGGCCTCGGCCTTCTTGACGACGGTGTCGCTGAGACCACCGCTCCAGTACCACAGGACCATGTTCCGGCCGGTGGAACCGGTCGGGACGGCACAGCCGGTGGCCAGGCCGCCGAGTGCCGCGGCGGCTGTACCGCCCAGGCCCGCGCGGAGCAGACCTCTTCGTGAGAGCCGCACAGCTCCCACCGCCTTTCGGATCTTTTCGGGACGTGCATGCGAAGAGCTTGTGGGGGGCTTGCGGATCAGTTCCGCCGTGCGGTGCCGGGTGGGGCGACGGGGGAGTGCGCGGCGGCCGGCCAGGCCGGGGGTGTGACCGGCGCGGCAGGTGGCGGGGGGCCGACGTCCGCGGGCAGGCGCTCGGCCAGGAAGCCGTACGCGCGCCGCAGCTCGGGGTCCGTCTGCGAGCGCCACCACCGGTCCACTCCGTACCAGCCCGGGGCGGCCAGGGCCCCGCCGTGCCGCCGTACGGACAGACCCGCGGCGAGGACGGCGAACCGCAGCCGTTCCTCCAGCGGCCAGCCGCCCAGGGAGGCGGCGACGAACGCGGCGCCGAACACGTCACCGGCGCCCGTGGCGTCGACGACGTCGACCGGCAGCGCCGGGACGTCCGCGTACTCGCCGGTGAGCTGGTCGACGGCGACCGCGCCGGCCCCGCCCCGGGTGACCACGGCCACCGGCACCAGCTCGGCGAGCGTGCCGAGGGCCGCGACCGCGCTGTCGGTGCGGGTGTAGGCCATCGCCTCCCCCTCGTTGGGCAGGAACGCGTGGCACAGGGCGAGCTGGTCGAGCAGGTCGGTGGACCACCGCTGGGTGGGGTCCCAGCCGACGTCCGCGTAGATCTGCGTGCCGTCGGCGGCGGCCTTGGCGAGCCAGGCGCGCGGTTCGGCCTCCAGGTGGACGAGGGCCGTGCGCGCCTCGGGCGGGTCGCCCATCAGCGCGTCCTGGGAGTACGGCGGCTCCTGGCCGTGGGTGACCAGGGCGCGGTCGGTGCCGTAGGCGAGGGCGACGGTGACGGGGGTGTGCCAGCCGTCCGCGACCCGGGAGAGCGAGAGGTCGACGCCTTCCTGGCCCGCGAGGACCTCCTGGCAGTACGCGCCGTAGAAGTCGTCGCCGAAGACCGTGGCCAGCGAGGTGCGCAGGCCGAGGCGGGAGGCGGCCACCGCCAGGTTGGCGATGCCGCCGGGCCCGCAGCCCATGCCGGCCGTCCAGATCTCCTCGCCCGGCGTCGGCGGCTTTCCCAGACCCGTCAGGACGAGGTCGTAGAAGAGCAGCCCGGTCAGCAGCACCTCGGGCCGGTCGTCGTCCACGTGCGCGCCTCTCGTCAAAACTCGTCAATTTCGATGACGGGAATCGTGCGCCGCTCGACGACATTGGTCAATACCCAAGCAGAACTGAGCATAGAAATGATTGAAGATGACGAGTAGTGTTCACGGCGTGCTGGCTGAACGACGACACCAACTCATCCTGCGGGCCCTGCGCTCGGGCGGCCCCGCGGCTGTGACCGACCTCTCCGAGCAACTCGGTGTGAGCCCCGCCACCATCCGGCGCGACCTCGTCAAGCTGGAGGAGGACGGGCTGCTCACCCGGGTGCACGGCGGCGCGCGCGCCGAGGAGGGCGATCAGCCCTTCGCCGAGGTCGCCGAGGTCCGGGTGGCCGAGAAGGACGCCATAGCCGCCCGCGCCGCGGCCCTGGTCCAGGACAACCAGTCCGTACTGCTCGACATCGGCACCACCGCCTACCGGCTGGCCCGGCAGCTCCACGGCCGCCGCCTCACCGTGATCACCAGCAACCTCGTGGTCTACGAGGAGCTCGCCGACGACGAGGGCATCGAGCTGGTGCTCCTCGGCGGCATGGTCCGCCGCGAGTACCGCTCCCTGGTCGGCTTCCTCACCGAGGACAACCTGCGCCAGCTCCACGCGGACTGGCTCTTCCTCGGCACCAGTGGAGTGCGTCCGGGCGGGCAGGTGATGGACACGACGGTCGTCGAGGTACCGGTCAAGCGGGCGATGATCCAGGCGAGCGACAAGGTCGTCCTGCTCGCCGACACGGCCAAGTTCCCGGGCACGGGCATGGCGAAGGTCTGCGGTCCCGAGGCCCTGGACGTGGTGGTGACGAACGCGCCGGTCGACGCGGCGACCCGGTCCTCCCTGGAGGAGGCGGGCGTCGAGGTGGTCCTGGCAGGAAAGGGACCGGTGTGAAGCCCCGCTCCCGTCCCCGTACGACAAGAACGGCTCGTGTGATCAGTGTGACAAGTGCAAGGAGGCCGTGCGCGACCGCTTCCCGCGACGCGCACGGCGACGGCTCGACCCATCCCCGGCCCGCCCGCCGGAGCACCTCTGGAGGACACCGGTGAAGCTGACGATTCTCGGCGGCGGCGGCTTCCGGGTCCCGCTCGTGTACGGCGCGCTGCTGACGGACCGCGCCGAGGGCCGGGTGACCGAGGTCGTCCTGCACGACCTGGACGCCGGCCGGCTCTCCGCCGTCGGCCGGGTCCTCGCGGAACAGGCGGCCGGTGTGCCCGACGCGCCCACGGTGACCGCGACGACCGACCTCGACGAGGCCCTGCGCGGCGCCGACTTCGTCTTCTCGGCGATCCGCGTCGGCGGCCTGGAGGGACGGGCCGCCGACGAGCGGGTGGCCCTGGCCGAGGGCGTCCTCGGCCAGGAGACGGTCGGCGCGGGCGGCATCGCCTACGGCCTGCGCACGGTCCCGGTGGCCGTCGACATCGCCCGCCGGGTCGCCCGGCTCGCCCCCGACGCCTGGGTCATCAACTTCACCAACCCGGCCGGCCTGGTCACCGAGGCCATGTCCCGCCACCTCGGCGACCGCGTCATCGGCATCTGCGACTCCCCGGTCGGCCTCGGCCGCCGTATCGCCCGCGTGCTGGGCGCGAACCCGAACGAGGCCTGGATCGACTACGTCGGCCTCAACCACCTCGGCTGGGTCCGCGGCCTGAAGATCGCCGGCCGGGACGAGCTCCCGCGACTGCTCGCCGACCCCGACCTGCTCGGCTCCTTCGAGGAGGGCAAGCTCTTCGGCGTCGACTGGCTCCGCTCGCTGGGCGCGATCCCCAACGAGTACCTGCACTACTACTACTTCAACCGCGAGGCCGTCCGCGCCTACCAGCAGGCCGAGAAGACCCGCGGCGCCTTCCTCGCCGACCAGCAGGCGCGGTTCTACGACGAGGTGGGCGCCCCCGGCGTGAAGGCGCTGGACGTCTGGGACCGCACCCGCGCCGAGCGCGAGGCCACCTACATGTCCGAGAACCGGGAGACGGCCGGCGCCGGCGAGCGCGACGCCGACGACCTCTCCGGCGGCTACGAGAAGGTCGCCCTCGCCCTGATGCGGGCCATCGCGCGCGACGAACGCACCACCCTGATCCTCAACGTCCGCAACCAGGACACGCTCTCCGTGCTCGACCGGGACGCCGTCATCGAGGTGCCCTGCCTCGTCGACGCCAACGGCGCCCACCCCGTCTCCGTCGCCCCGCTCCCGGACCACGCCACCGGCCTGGTCTGCTCGGTCAAGGCGGTCGAGCGGGAGGTCCTCGCCGCAGCCGAGTCCGCCTCGCGCACCACCGCGGTGAAGGCCTTCGCGCTGCACCCGCTGGTCGACTCCGTCAATGTCGCCCGCAAGCTGGTCGAGGGCTACACCTCGGTCCATCCGGGGCTCGCGTACCTTAAGTAGCGTCTGTTTTTGGAAAGCGCTTTCCCCCGGCTTCCCGGCCCCACCAGCTCGCCCTCTCCCTCCCTGGAGACCCTTCATGCACGACGAACGCCGCCGCATCGAGGAGCGCGTCCAGCGCGCCCACGACCAGCGCATCAAGCCCGCGGTCTACGCGGCCACCGTTCCCTTCGAGGTCGAGGCCTGGCAGGCGCCGGGCGAGCCGGTCTCCTTCGAGGAGGCCGCGGCCGCCCAATACACGCCGTTCGCGATGGACACCCCGTGGGGCCCGCCCTGGGGCACCACCTGGTTCCGGATGCGCGGCGAGGTGCCCGCCGAGTGGGCCGGGAAGCGCGTCGAGTCCGTCATCGACCTCGGCTTCGTCGGCGACTGGCCCGGCAACCAGGCCGAGGCCCTGGTCCACCTGGCCGACGGCCGCCCCCTGAAGGCCGTCAACCCGCTCAACCAGTACGTCCCCGTCGCCAACCCGGCCACCGGCGGCGAGCGGATCGACTACCTGGTCGAGGCGGCCTCCAACCCGGACATCCTCAAGGACGACTTCTCCCGGGTCACGCCGATGGGCGACAAGCTCACGGCCGGCTCCGCACCGCTCTACACGTTCCGGCGCGCCGACCTCGCCGTCCTCGACGAGGAGGTCTTCCACCTCGACCTGGACCTCCAGGTGCTGCGCGAGCTCATGGTGCACCTCGCCGACCACGAGCCCCGCCGCCACGAGATCCTGCACGCCCTGGACCGGGCCATGGACGTCCTCGACCTGGACGACGTCGCCGGCAGCGCGGCCGCCGTCCGCGAGGTGCTCGCCCCCGTGCTGGCCAAGCCCGCGCACGCCAGCGCGCACACCATCTCCGGGGTCGGCCACGCGCACATCGACTCCGCGTGGCTGTGGCCCATCCGCGAGACCAAGCGCAAGACGTCCCGCACCTTCTCCAACGTCACCGCGCTCGCCGACGAGTACGACGACTTCATCTTCGCCTGCTCCCAGGCCCAGCAGTACGAGTGGGTGCGCGACAACTACCCGCACGTGTGGGCCCGCATCCAGGAGTCCGTGAAGAAGGGCCAGTGGGCGCCGGTCGGCGGCATGTGGGTGGAGGCCGACGGCAACCTGCCCGGCGGCGAGGCGATCGCCCGCCAGCTCGTCCACGGCAAGCGGTTCTTCATCGAGCACTTCGGCGTCGAGACCAAGGGCGTGTGGCTGCCGGACTCCTTCGGCTACACCGCCGCCTACCCGCAGCTCGCCAAGCTCGCCGGCAACGACTGGTTCCTCACCCAGAAGATCTCCTGGAACCAGACCAACAAGTTCCCCCACCACACCTTCTGGTGGGAGGGCATCGACGGCACCCGCATCTTCACCCACTTCCCGCCTGTCGACACCTACAACGCCCGCTTCAGCGGCGAGGAGATGGACCGCGCGGTCCGCAACTACTCGGAGAAGGGCGGCGGCACGCGTTCGCTGGCCCCCTTCGGCTGGGGCGACGGCGGTGGCGGCCCCACCCGCGAGATCATGGAGCGGGCCCGGCGCCTCGCCGACCTGGAGGGCTCGCCCAAGGTCGTCGTCGAGCACCCGGACGACTTCTTCGCCCAGGCCCGCGCCGAGTACCCGGACGCCCCGGTCTGGGTGGGCGAGCTCTACCTGGAGCTGCACCGCGCCACCTACACCTCGCAGGCCCGCACCAAGCAGGGCAACCGCCGCTCCGAGCACCGACTGCGCGAGGCCGAGCTGTGGGCGACGACCGCGGCCCTGCACGCGCCGGGCTACGCCTACCCGTACGACAAGCTCGACCGGCTGTGGAAGACGGTCCTGCTGCACCAGTTCCACGACATCCTGCCGGGCTCCTCGATCGCCTGGGTGCACCGTGAGGCGGAGGCCGAGTACGCCCGGGTCGCCGGGGAACTGGAGGCGCTGACCGCCGAGGCGGTGGCCGCGCTGGGCGCCGGCGGCACCCGGGTCTTCAACACCAGCCCGTTCGACCGCGCCGAGGTGGTCCGCACGTCCGAGGGGACGCTGGCGTACGTCGAGGTGCCCGCGAACGGCAGCGCCCCCCTGGCACAGGCGGCGCCCGCCCGGCCCGTCACGGCCGAGGGCCGGGTCCTCGACAACGGCCTGGTCCGCGTGGAGGTGGCCGAGGACGGCACCCTGTCCTCCGTGTACGACCTGCGGGCCCGGCGCGAGGTCCTCGGCGACAAGGGCAATCTGCTGCGCCTGCACACCGACCTCCCCAACTACTGGGACGCCTGGGACATCGACAAGCACTACAACAACCGCTACACGGACCTCCTGGAGCCCACGTCGGTCGAGCTGGTCTCGGACGACCCGCTGCTCGGCGCGATCCGCGTGACCCGGTCCTTCGGCAAGGGCTCGACGATCACCCAGACCATCACCCTGCGCGCCGACAGCCCCCGCATCGACTTCGAGACCGACATCGACTGGCACGAGGCCGAGAAGATCCTCAAGGCCGGCTTCCCGGTGGACGTCCGGGCCGCGCACTCCTCCGCGGAGATCCAGTTCGGCCACGTCCAGCGGCCCACGCACACCAACACGAGCTGGGAGGCGGCCCGTTTCGAGGTCTCCGGCCACCGCTGGGTGCACGTCGGCGAACCGGGCTACGGCGTCGCGGTCCTGAACGACTCCACCTACGGCCACGACGTCACCCGCACGGTCCGTGAGGACGGCGGCACCACGACCACGGTCCGCCTCAGCCTGGTGCGCGCCCCGCGCATCCCGGACCCCGAGGCCGACCAGGGCAGGCACCGCTTCACCTATGCGCTGCTGCCCGGGGCGAGCATCGAGGACACCGTCGCCGAGGGCTACTCCCTCAACCTCCCGCTGCGGGTGGCGGACGCGGCCGGTGCCCCCGAACCGGTCGTCTCGGTCGAGGGCGGCGGCGTGACCGTCGAGGCGGTCAAGCTCGCCGACGACGGCTCCGGTGACGTCGTGGTCCGGCTCTACGAGTCCGGCGGCGGCCGCGCCCAGGGCGTGCTGCGCACCGGCTTCCCGCTGGCCGGCGCCCAGGTCACCGACCTGCTGGAGCGCCCGCTGGAGGACGCCGCCGTCGAGGAGGAGGGCGTGCCCGTCTCGCTGCGCCCCTTCCAGGTGCTGACGCTCCGGCTGCGCAGGGGCTGAGCCGTGCCGATGCAACGGTGGTTCACCGACGCCAAGTTGGGGATCTTCGTCCACTGGGGCATCTACGCCGTGGACGGTGTCGCGGAGTCCTGGTCGTTCTACGACGGCACCGTCCCGCACGAGCGGTACATGTCCCAACGGGAGCGCTTCACGGGGGCCGGGTACGACCCCCGGGCGTGGGCCGACCTGCTCGTCAGGGCGGGTGCCGGGTACGCGGTGCTGACGAGCCGTCATCACGACGGAGTGGCCCTGTGGGACACGGAGTTCGGCGATCTGCACCTCGGCCGGGACT
This sequence comes from Streptomyces sp. NPDC107471, assembly GCF_055582845.1. Classification (NCBI taxonomy): domain Bacteria; kingdom Bacillati; phylum Actinomycetota; class Actinomycetes; order Kitasatosporales; family Streptomycetaceae; genus Streptomyces; species Streptomyces sp. NPDC107471. Next base: position 105,817 of record NZ_JBVJPC010000003.1, read on the forward strand.
ATGTCGGCCCCTACGCCGAGGCGCTGCGCGAGAAGGGCCTGAAGGTCGGCCTGTACTACTCGCACTCCGACTGGAACCACCCCGACTACGCCTCCACGCGCAAGCCGGGCCGCCCACCGGAGCAGGAGGACAACCCCTACTCCGAGGCCGCCCCCGGGGACGAGGACCCGGCGGCCTGGGAGCGGTACCTCGCCTACCGGGACGGCCAGGTCCGGGAGCTCGTCTCCCGGTACCGGCCCGACCTGCTGTGGTTCGACGGCGAGTGGGAGCGCAGCGAGCAGCAGTGGCGGATCCGCGAACTCGCCGCGCTCGTACGGTCCCATGTGCCGGACGTCGTCCTCAACGCGCGCATGCTCGGCGAGGGCGACTACGCCACCCCCGAACAGGGCGCTCCCATCGAACCGCCCGCCGGGCCCTGGGAGCTGTGCCTGACGATCAACGACTCGTGGGGGTTCCAGCACCGGGACCACAACCACAAGTCGATCGCCCAGCTCGTCCGCTACTTCACCGAGACCATCGGCGGGGGCGGCAACCTGCTGCTGGACGTGGGCCCGCGGGAGGACGGGACCATCCCCGAACCCCAGGTCGAGCGACTCGAAGGGCTGGGGGAGTGGATCCGCGGGCACGCCGAGGCCGTGTACGGGACCGTGCGCGGCCTGCCCGCCGGGCACCACTACGGACCCAGCACGCTCTCCGCTGACCGCCGCACGCTCTACCTGGTCCTCTTCGACGCACCGCGCGCCGAGGTGGGCCTGCGGGGCCTGGTCACCCCGGTCCGCCGGGTCACCGTCCTCGGCACCGGCCGGGAACTGGGCCACCGCACGGTCGGCGGACTCCACGAGGCCGTGGGCGTCGTGTGGATCGACCCGCCGGCCGCGGCCGACCTGGACCCGTACGCCACGGTGCTCAGGGTCGAGCTGGACGGGGAGGCGGAGCTGTACCGGGGGACGGGCCGGGCCTGATTCCCATGGAGTATTAAGGAAGCGGCGAAGCCCCTGGTCACGCCCCCTCGCGCGGGGTCTGCGACCAGGGGCGTTCGCCTTTCCGACACCTGGAGTTCGCCCACCGCCCCTGAGATGCGGTCGAACGGCGAGAGAAAGGTGTCCACGTGCGTGACCCACGTATGTCCGCGATCGGGAAGGGCCTCAGGAGGCGGGGGCGGCTGATGGCCCAGGCGGTGAGCCCGCCGCGCCGGACCCTGGACGCCGTCCCCTCGCCCCGCCCCACCGGACCGTCCTACGTCGCCCCGTGCGCGCCGCGGCTCGTCGACTCCCCGGTGTTCGTCCTGTCCTCCGTGCGCTCCGGCTCGACCCTGCTGCGGGTGCTGCTGAACAGCCACAGCCGCATCCGCGCCCCGCACGAGATGCATCTGCGCACCCTGCACGTCGGGTTGAGCCGCGACTTCTCCGCGGCGGCGATGAGGGCCCTCGAACTGGACCGGCGGGAACTGGAGCACCTGCTGTGGGACCGGGTCCTGCATCTCGAACTCACCCGCAGCGGCAAGGACCTGATCGTCGACAAGACCCCGGCGAACACCCTCATCTGGCCCCGTCTGCACCGGTGTTGGCCCAACGCCCGGTACATCGTCCTGCTGCGCCACCCCGGCGCGGTCGTCACCTCGCTGACCGAGCGCCGCACGGACCCCGACGAGCGTGCCGTCCTGGCCGAGGTCCTGGAGTACGCCGAGAAGCTGGAGGAGGCCCGGCAGGCCCTCGACGCCCGGGTGATCAGGTACGAGGACCTCACCGCCGATCCGGAGCGGACCACCCGCGACCTGTGCGCCCACCTGGGCGTGCCCTGGGAGAGCGCGATGCTCGACTACGGCGGCAAGGACCACGGCACCTTCCGCCCGCAGCTCGGCGACTGGTCCGGCACCATCAGGTCGGGCCGCGTCCAGCCCGCCCGGCAGGCCGCTCCGGAGACCCGACTGCCCCCACGCCTGGCCGCGCTGGCACAGGCGTGGGGGTACCGTCCGGGGTGACTCAGCCGGTGAAGCCGGCCGTGATCGAGGTGAACTGCCAGGTGCTCTGGCTGATGCCGGAGCAGTTGCTGACGACTCCGCCGCCCGGGCACGGCCGGTCCCGGTTGACCGACCAGAAGGCGAGCCGGGCGATGTGGTGGGAGTTCGCCCAGTCGCGGATCTGCGTCCAGATCTGCGGGGTCGTGTTCTCCTGCTGGTCGGAGAGACCGTTCATGCCGGAGATGCCGATGTGGGAGTAGGCGGTCGCGTCGTCCCAGCCGAAGGTGGACTTCAGCTTGGCCTTCAGCCCCTCCGTGGCGTTCACGGTGTTGCCGTACATGTCGGAGCCGCCGCCGAAGTCGAACGGCATGATGGTGAAGACGTCGATGTTCGCGCCCAGCGACTGCGCCTGCTCGATGAGCCGGTTGCCGTAGTAGGACGGGCCGGTGGTCGAGGTGCCGAAGGTGACGATGGTCTTCAGGCCGGGGTTGTTGGCCTTGACCGTCTTCAGCGCGGTCAGGATCCTCGCCTGCACGGCCTCGTTCTCGAACTCGTCGGTGTTCTCGATGTCCATGTCGATCGCCTTGAGCGAGTAGGCGTCGATCACCTTCTGCAGGGCGGCCGCGAGCGCGCTCGCCGAGGAGCAGTTGGCGCCGAGCTTGCTGCCCGACCAGCCGCCGAACGACGGCACGATGTCACCGCCGGCGGCCCGGATCTGGTTGATGGCGGTCTGGTCGACACCGCCGGTCAGCGGCCGGGTGCTGTCCCACGCGGGGTTGCAGCCGCCGGCGTCCAGCATGAACGCCATGGTGAACCACTTGACGCCGGTCGCGCTCATCACCGTGCTCGGGTTCGGCGGATCGCCCCAGCCCTCGTACAGGTACGGAGCGGCCTGCTTGAAGCCGGTGCCGCCACCGCCGCCCGCGTCGGTCGTCACGCTCACGGAGCCGGACGCCCCGGAGCTGTTGCCCGCCGCGTCGCGCGCCCTGACCGTGAAGGTGTACGCCGTGCTGGGCGAGAGGCCGCTGACGGTGGCGGACGTACCGGAGACGGCGAGGACGTTGTTGGAGCCGCTGTAGATGTCGTAGGCGGTGACGCCCACGTTGTCCGTCGAGGCGTTCCACTTCAGCGACACGCTCGACGAGGTCTTGCCCGTGGAGGTCAGTCCGGTCGGCACGGTCGGTGCCTGGGTGTCCGAACCGCCGCCCCCACCGGGGCCGTCGAGGCTGATGTCGTCGGCGTAGTAGGTGCCCTGGGCGTACCAGCCGTGCACGTAGACGGTGGCGCTGGTCTGCCCGGCGCCGGTGGTGAAGCTCGTGGTGAGCTGGCTGTACGCGGACGGGGAGCTCGTCCAGGTGGAGGCGCCGCCGTCCACCCCGAGGTAGACGTACGAGCCGCGCACCCAGCCGCTGAGGCTGTAGGTGGTGTTGGGCTGTACGGAGACGGTCTGGCTGCACCGGGCGTTGTCGCTCGAACTGACCGCTCCGGCAAGGGCCTTGGAGCCCCCGTGGACGGGAGAGGAGACGACCGAACCGAGGTTGCCGGAGCAGGTCCAGGGAGACAGACCGCCCGACTCGAAGCCGGGATTGGGCAGGACGTTGGCCGCTTGGGCCGTACCGGGAAGGGCGACGGCTCCGGCCAGTGCGAGAGCGGCGGAGCCGAGCAGAGCGAGGACTCTGGAACGTCTGAGTGGGTTGCGCATGCGATCTCCCTGAAGAAATGGGGGTGTTCGGGAGTGCAGAGAGGTGGTGCAGGGGGTGCGCAACCAAGTTGGTATGGACCAATCCACCTGTCAAGGAGAACGGCAGGATTGGTCCATACCGGTTGAGGCCTACAGCGGCAGTGCCTGGGCCGCCTCCACCGAGGGGGAGGGCGACGGGACGGACGGCAGCAGCGGCCCGACCTCCTCGACCCGCTGGTGCGGCACCGACACGGGGCGCAGCGGCCGCGGCCCCGACACCACCGTGTAGTCCTGTCCGAGGAACGGCGGCTCGATCGTGCCGGGATCCTCGCCCAGGGCCAACTGCACCGCCGCCCAGGGCACGTTGACCCCGCAGAGGGAGAGCTGGTGCAGCCCGCCCGCCGGACGCGTGTTCACGTCCATCAGCACGGGCCGGTCACCGAGCATCCGGAACTGGATGTTGGACAGGTAGTGCAGCCCGAACCCCTCGGCCACCAGTCGCGCCGGCTCCAGCCACTGCTCGTGCCGCGTGAACCCGCGCCGCCGCCCGTTCTTCGTGCGGCCGATCGCCAGCCGCACCCGGTTGTCGGGCCCGGTGAGCGTGTCGACCGACACCTCCGGCTGCTCCAGACGCGGCATGACCAGCCAGTCCACCTGCTCCTCGGACCGCGAGAGCGCCTCGACGACCGTGTCGAGCGACACGTAGGGACTCGGGAAGCCGTTGAGCTGCGCGAGGGAGAAGGGCTCGCGGGTGACGACCCGGAAGCCGACCCCGCCCGCGCCGGACGCGGGCTTGAAGCAGGCCCGGTGGCCGTCGGCCTCCAGCTCCTCGACGGCCGCGACCAGCTCGTCCGCGGTCCGCACCCGCCACCACGGCGGCACCGGGACACCGACCGCCTGGACCGCCTCGTAGGCGATCACCTTGTCGTGGAAGACGGCCACGGCCTCCGGCGGCGGCGCGAGCAGCGCCGTGCCGATCGCGGTGAACTCGGCGCGGTGGGAGACGATCGCCGCCTGGTGCAGCCGCGGCACGAAGACGTCGATCCCGCGCTTCTGGCACTGGTCCAGGGCGAACTCGACGTAGGCGGCCGGGGACAGCCCCTCCGGCTCCAGCTCGGCGGTGTCGGCGGCGGCCAGCACGGGGGAGTCGGCGTCCGCGTGCGTCGCATGGATCTCGACGGCTCTGTCGCTGGGATTTCGGCGGAGCTGATCCATGAAGAACACGTTCTCCGCGTACGTGCGGTTGAGCCAGACGCGTACGCGAGAGTGCATTCAGGCCGCCTTTCGGGGTTTTCGGGCACGGCGAAGCGGGCCCGTGCCCGGGCAGGGTGATTGGAGGGACACCAAACCGCCCCTTGCGAAGGGAAGTTTCTGCGGTGGTGTTGGGGCGATCATACGGCTTTCAAGGGGCCACGCGTGCAACGCCCGTGTTACGACTTGCCCGATCATGGAACGCCGCCGCCCGGACCCACTCTTGTACCGGGAAACCAAATGTGTTCTCGTGGTGCCACTCGGGTGCTCGGAGGGGGCGAGAGGTGACAGCGACGGCCGGTGGCGCGGCACAGCTCCTGGCCGTGAGCGACCTGCACATCGGCTACCCCGAGAACCGCGCCCTCGTCGAGGCGATGCGCCCCGGCACCGACGACGACTGGCTCCTGGTGGCCGGAGACGTCGCCGAGACCGTCGACGACGTCCGCTGGGCCCTGGAGACCCTCGCCGGCCGCTTCCGCCAGGTCGTCTGGGCCCCCGGCAACCACGAACTGTGGACCCACCCGAAGGACACCGTCACCCTGCGCGGGGTCGCCCGCTACGAGCACCTCGTCGAGATGTGCCGGCAGCTCGGCGTCCTGACCCCCGAGGACCCCTACCCGGTCTGGGACGGCCCCGGCGGACCGGTCGCCGTCGCCCCGCTGTTCCTGCTGTACGACTACTCGTTCCTGCCCGCCGGCTGCACCACCAAGGAGCAGGGCCTGGAGTACGCGCACGGCACCGGCATCGTGTGCAACGACGAGGTCCTGCTGCACCCCGATCCGTACCCGACCCGGGAGGACTGGTGCCGGGCCCGGGTCGCCGGGACCGAGCGCAGACTCGCCGAGCTGCCCGCGGACCTGCCCACGGTCCTCGTCAACCACTACCCGCTGGACCGGCATCCCACGGACGTCCTGTGGCACCCCGAGTTCGCGATGTGGTGCGGCACCGCGCTGACCGCGGACTGGCACCGCAGGTTCCGCGTTGCGACCATGGTCTACGGCCATCTGCACATCCCGCGGACCACCTGGCACGAGGGCGTCCGCTTCGAGGAGGTCTCGGTGGGCTACCCGCGCGAGTGGCGCAAGCGGCCGGAGCCGCCCGGGCGGCTGCGCCGGATCGTGCCCGGGGAGGTCGGCGCGCTGTGATCGAGGAACTCCTGCCGGACTCGGTGGTGGCCGTCGAGGTCCACGGCCACGACGAGCCGGAGAACGCCGCGCTGTACCCCGAGGAGGCCGCGCTCGTCGCACCCGCGGTCCCCAAGCGCCGCCGCGAGTTCGCCGTGGTGCGGGCCTGCGCGCGCCGGGCCATGGAGAAGCTCGGTGTGCCGCCCCAGCCGGTGCTGCCCGGGGAGCGCGGTGCCCCGCGCTGGCCGGCCGGGCTCACCGGCAGCATGACCCACTGCGACGGCTACTGCGCCGCCGCGCTGGTCCGCGTCGCCGACCTGGCCTCGCTCGGTATCGACGCCGAACCCCACGGACCGCTCCCGGAGGGCGTCCTGGAGAGCGTCTCCCTGCCGCAGGAGCGGGTCAGGCTGCGGGAGCTCGCCGAGGCCCATCCCGCGGTCCACTGGGACCGGCTGCTGTTCAGCGCCAAGGAGTCCGTGTACAAGGCGTGGTTCCCGCTCACCGGGACGTGGCTGGAGTTCACCGAGGCCGACATCGACATCCGCGTCGACCCCGGCCGGCCCGCCGGCGGCACCCTGCGCGCCGAACTCCTCGTCCCCGGCCCGCTGGTCGGCGGCGAACGGCGCGGCGCCTTCGAGGGCCGCTGGACGGCCCGCGACGGCCTGGTCGCGACGGCGGTGACGGTGCCGCACGCCTGACCCCGGAGTGCGGCACTCGTCCCGGGCCCGTGCCGCGGCTCAAGCCTCAGGGCCCCTTGGGTCACGGCCGGCCCGGCACGTCACGGCTGTGGGGTCTCCGGTGGGCACCAGGTGTGCAGAAGCCTGAAGAACGACTCCTCGTTGCCCGCGAGGCCCGCGGCCGCCAGAGCCTGTTCGGCCTCGGCGAGGACCGCCGGCGGGACGACCGGTGGTCGGGCGGTGTCGGGCGGGCCGGCCGCGGTGTCGAAGGCGGCTCGGACCGTGTGCAGCAACCGCAGATACGCCTGGACGGCGGTGCGCTCACGGTCGGTCAGTACGGCGGTGGGCATCGGCGGCTCTCCCCGGGTCGGTGTCGGTCGCACCCCCGGACGGGGCGCGTCGGTCGCACCCCGCACGGGCGTGCAACTCCAGCTTGCCGTCCGCCACTGACAATCCGGCTTCCGCGCCCTCGCCCCCGCCCGCTCGGCGGATGCGGGACCGCACCGCCCACGGCCGCGCCCCTCAGCTCTGCGGGCCCAGATACCCCAGGGAGACCTCGATCCGCCCCGCCAGACGGTCCCGCTGCACCGGGCCCCGCAGCGGCGAACCCGCCAGCCAGGTGCGGCACTTGCTCGCCAGCAGCAGGCCGAAGCTCTCCGCCTCCCGCTCGTCGTCGAGGTCGAAGCGGCTGCGGGCGGCGACCTTGCGGACCGTGGCCTGGAGATCGGCGTCGTCGTGGAGGAGGCGGGCGGCGACCGCGGCACCCTCGACGTGGTGGGAGCAGTGGCCGGCGTTCATGTGCCACAGCTCGTGGCCGAGGATGACCAACTGGTGGTCGGGGGCGGTGCGTTCCTCGATCACCACGAGGTCCTGGTCGGCCATGTCGAGCCACAGCCCGCTGGCCGTGCCGGGCGGGAAGGGCGCCGTACGGAAGTGGACCGGGCGGCCCCGGCGTCTGCTCATCGCCCCGCACAGGGCGCCGTAGAGGTCCTCGGGCCGCGCCGGGGTGTCGAGTTCCAGCTCCGCCACCAACTCGCCGCTCAGGCGGCGCATGTGCCTACCGATGCCCACAGTTCTCTCCCGGATCAGGACTCGGGCCGCTTGACGCTCTCCAGGAGCATGTCCAGCCACTCGGCGACCTTGTCACGGTGCTGGTCGGTGGGAAGCTGCGCGGCCCGCCAGGCGATGCCCCGCACGCCGTGGTCCTGCAACAGCCGCTCCAACGGGTCCCGGGCCGCCGCCGCGGCCTCCCGCTCCCGGTCGGCGAGCTTGTGCAGGAGCTCCTGCTCGGTGTGCTGGAGGGCACCCGCGAGCGCCTCGGGGTCCTCGGCCGTGAGGAACCCGGCGTGCACGCGGAAGAACCGCTGGATGGCGTCGCAGTGCTCCATGGTGGGACGCCGGTCGCCGTTGATGAGGGCGCCCGCCTGCTGCCGGGACATGCCCGCGCCGTCGGCGATCTCCTGCTGGGTGTACTTGCGCCCGTTGGGCTTGAGGCGGGTGCGGCGCAAAAGGTCGAGGCGTTGCAGGAACCGCGCCTGGACGTCGGGTTCGCCCGCCGGGCGCCCGCTCAGCAGGGCCTTGACCACGGGTTCGGGGACACCGGAGGCGACCGACAGGCGGCCGGTGTCGAAGACCTGCGCGTGCGGGACGCCGAGCCGGTCGGCGAGTGCGGTGACGCGGGCGACGACGGCCGTCAGCACGACCGTTGCCGCGTCGTCCGGGCTCTCGAAGCCATCCGACACCGACAGATCTCCTACGTCTCTCACCCGACTTCTCACAGGCGGTCGCCGTGAACTTCCCGGAGAGTAGCCCGTTGTTCGAACTCACATCCAGGTCTCGCCACAACTGTGGCCAATTTCAGCCGTCAACCGCTACGGAATGCCACGATAGTTGACACGACTCGTCCCGGGGAAGCAGGATCAAGGCGCCGCGTGAAGGCCGCATAGGCAAGAGGGGTGACCTCCCGATGGCGTATCAGGCAGGTGGGCAGCGGTCGGAACTGCGGCCCGCCCCCGAAGGGCTCGAAGCCCAGGCGTACCTTCAGGACTACGCCACACTCCTGGAAGCCGTCCCCTTCCCGTCCGTCGTCCTCGACCACCGCTGGGACGTCGTACTGGCCAACACCGCTTTCGCGTCACTTTTCCGTGCCGTGGGTCCGCACCCGACGGCCATGCCGGGCGACAACTTCCTGCGCTTCGTCCTCTTCCACCCCGACGCGAGCAGCGTCCTCGGCGAGCACGAGTCGCGCTGGTTCCTGCCGATGCTCGCGCACTTCGCCGCCGCGGTGGAGCGGCACGGCCACGACCACGGCCTCCAGGCGATCCGCCGGGACATCGCCCAGGACCCGATCATGGACGCCGCCTACCGGCACGGCCTGCCGCACTGGATCCGCGCGGTCGGCGAACAGGCGGTGGAGCACGACGGCTCCGTACGCCCGCTCGTGCACCCCGACCCGCGCTGGGGGGCCACCGACTGCCGGGTGGTCGACGAGACCCCGCGCACCCTGCGCGACCTGGGCTACACGCGGCTGACGCTGGTGCTCCGGCCGGCTCCCGCCAGGCGTCGCCCGCGGCGCGCGGCGGCCCACCTCACGGTGGTGCCCACCCCCGAGGCCTGACGGGCACCGTCGGCGTTCAGGTCGTCGACGGCGCCTCGTCAGTAGTTGTCGGTCCCCGTGGAGCAGGGGTGCTCCACGGGGCCGCCCGGTCCGGCTCACTCCGTCACCACCAGCACCAGCGGCACTCCCGCGCAGGGGATCAGCCGCACCCCGTCTTCCCGTCCCGGCCGTCCGGTCGCCAACGCCCCCGCGTGGTCGGGGCCCTTGTCGAGGGAGCCGACCAGGTGCCGCGGATCGGTGGACGCGGCGACCCGGCCGCGGGCGTTCACCAGCCGGGCGGGGCCCGGGAGCCGGTGCAGCAGCGGCATCACGGCCGCCTCGAAGTGCCGCAGGTACACGTCCGCCGCGGCCACCCCCGCGAACCGGCCCGCCACCTCGACCGGCGCCGACAGCGTCAGGCTGTACTCGTCGGAGCAGAGATAGTCGACGTACGGCCCGGCCACCGCCCGCTCCCCGGTGTCGCGGGGCAGCGCGAACCAGTCCCAGTGCGTGTAGTCGGCGTACGCGGAGTGCTCGGGGTCGAGGTCCAGCAGCAGGGGCCGTACGTCGCCCTCCGCGCCCGTCTGCCACCACTCCAGCCACGCGGGTACGTCCGTCAGCAGGCCCGGAGCGGCGACGAAGCCGACGCCGGACACCAACGCGTGCCGGGCGAGCCGCAGATGGAGGCCCGGGCGCAGGGCGGCCAGGTCGACGGTGGCCGGGCGGCGGCCCTCGGCGGCCACGCGCTCCAGCAGGGCCGCGGTGTCGGCGCGGGTCGCGGCCACGGCGTCGAAGACCGTCTCGACGGCCGAGCGGACCCGGGCCGCGACCGACTCCTCCGGTGCCGTGCCGAGCACTGCGGTCGCGAGGCCCATGGCTGCCCTCCAGCGGACGGGGGCCGTCGAGCGAGGCGGCTACAGCGTCAGACGCAGGGCGATCAGCCGTGCCGTCGACTCCCGTACGCATCGCCCGGCCAGCTCCCTGGCCGATTCGTGGACCCCATCCTGCACGGCGGAGATGACGAATCGGAGTCGCTCGGACACCTCTTCACGATATTCGCCGTCCCCGAGCACAAGACACAGCAGCGCCCCGACCTCCGTCTGCAACGCCACCTGCTCCCGGGTCAGCCGCGCCGACTGCGCGGCCGCCGCCAACTCCACGTGGAAGCGGCCGTAGAGGCGACTGCGCGCCGCCGCGTCGCCCGCCCGCGCCAACTCCTCGGCGGTGCGCCGCAGCGGTAGGAGGTCCTCGGGCTCGGTGCGTTCGGCCGCGAGCCCCGCCGCCGTACCGGACAGGGCGGCCCAGTGGTCGCCGAGGTCGCGCAGCTCCTCGGTGCTCCAGCCGCGCAGCCGGGCCCTGAGCCGTTCCTCGCCGGGGACTTCGGGCAGCGAGACGAAGGAGCCGCCGCCGCGGCCCCGGCGGGTGGTGACGAGCCCCTGCTGGCGCAGCGCCATCAGCGCCTCCCGCAGGGTCACCGTGGACACGCCGAGCTGACCGGCCAGTTCGCTCTCGCCCGGGAGCTGCTCCCCGTCGGCGAGCAGCCCGAGCTCGATGGCGTCACCGATCCGGCGCACGACCGCGTCCACCCGGGCCCGGCTGTCCACCGGGGCGAAGACGGCTCTGCGGGCGCCGCCGTCGATGCGCTGCTGGTTCACGGCCACCACCTTGCACGTTGACTCAAGCTTTACCCTAAGGGGGCCTTGAGCTTTGAACTATGACTTCATATGTTTTCGGTCGATCGGTCAACTCCCGAACGCGCCAGAAAGGTTCCCGCCCATGGAGGGACGTGCGATCCGGCTGCACCACCTGCGGAAGTCGTTCGGGGAGACGACCGCCGTGGCCGGGATCGACCTGGAGATCCGGGACGGCGAGTTCTTCTCGATGCTCGGCCCCTCCGGCTCCGGCAAGACCACCGTTCTGCGCCTGATCGCCGGCTTCGAGACCCCCACCGAGGGCCGCGTCGAGCTCGCCGGGCAGGAGGTCACCGGCCTCGCGCCCTTCGAACGGGACGTCCACACCGTCTTCCAGGACTACGCCCTCTTCCCGCACATGAGCGTCGAGCAGAACGTCGCCTACGCCCTCAAGGTCCGCGGGGTGCCCAAGGCGGAGCGCCTGGTACGGGCCCGCAAGGCGCTCGGCGAGGTCCGCCTGGAGGGCTTCGGCAGACGCCGGCCGGCCCAGCTCTCCGGCGGACAGCGCCAGCGGGTCGCCCTCGCCCGCGCACTGGTCGGCCGCCCCCGCGTGCTGCTGCTCGACGAGCCGCTCGGCGCGCTCGACCTGAAGCTGCGGGAGCAGATGCAGGTCGAACTCAAGGCGCTCCAGCGGGAGGTCGGGATCACCTTCGTCCTCGTCACCCACGACCAGGAGGAGGCCCTGACGATGAGCGACCGCATCGCCGTCTTCCACCGGGGCCGCGTCGAACAGGTCGGCACCCCGGCCGAGATCTACGAACGGCCCGCGACCCGCTTCGTGGCGTCCTTCGTCGGCACCTCCAACCTCCTCGACGGGGACGTCGCCCGCCGGATCGTCGGCGCGGCGGGCACCTACAGCGTGCGGCCCGAGAAGATCCGGGTGCTGAAGGAGTCCGCGGACTGCGGCGAGCCGGAGCACGTGAGTGCCATCGGGACCGTCGCCGAGGTGGTCTACCTCGGGGACGCCACCCGCTTCCTGGTCGACCTCGACGGCGGCGGCCGCCTCACCGCGCTCCAGCAGAACCTGGAGACGTCCTCCGAGGACGTGGCCGCCTACCGGGGCGCCCGGGTGCGACTGCAATGGCACCGGCGGCACGCCGTCGCGGTGCCCACCACCGACTGACCCCCTTCTCGCAGATGGAGTACGTCGTGCGCCTCCCCCTCCCCGCGGCTGCGGCCGTCGCCCTGCTGCTCGCCGCCACCGCCTGCGGCTCCTCCGACACCGGCTCCGGCGGCTCCGCCGGACTCAACCCGCCCGACCTCAAGGCGCCCACGAAACTGGGTGCCACCGAGGGCCAGGTCAACCTGATCGCCTGGGCCGGCTACGTCGAGGACGGATCCAACGACCCGAAGGTCGACTGGGTCAGCGACTTCGAGAAGCAGACCGGCTGCCAGGTCGACTCCAAGACGGCCGCCAGCTCCGACGAGATGGTCAAGCTGATGAAGACGGGCCGGTACGACGCCGTCTCCGCCTCCGGCGACGCCTCCCTGCGCCTCATCGCCGCCGGGGACGCGGCCCCCGTCAACACCGACCTCGTCCCCCACTACAAGGACATCTTCAGCGGGTTGAAGGACGGCGCCTGGAACTCCGTCGACGGGCAGATGTACGGCATCCCGCACGGCCGGGGCGCCAACCTGCTGATGTACAACACCGCGAAGGTCAGCCCGGCCCCGACCTCCTGGTCCGCCGTGTTCGACGAGGCGTCCCGGTACAAGGGCCATGTCACCGCGTACGACTCGCCGATCTACATCGCCGACGCGGCGCTGTACCTGAAGGCGACCCGGCCCGACCTCGGCATCAAGGACCCCTACGCGCTCGACCAGAAGCAGTTCGACGCGGCCGTGGCCCTGCTGAAGAAGCAGAACGCGAACATCGGCGAGTACTGGAGCGACTACCTCAAGGAGATCTCCGCGTTCAAGAGCGGCGACTCCGTGATCGGCACCACCTGGCAGGTCATCGCCAACCTCACCGCCGACGAGGGAGCCGAGGTCAAGGCCTTCGTCCCGAAGGAGGGTTCGACCGGCTGGTCCGACACCTGGATGGTCTCCGCCAAGGCCGAGCACCCCAACTGCGCCTACAAATGGCTCGACTGGATCGTCTCGCCGAAGGTCAACGCCCAGGTCGCCGAGTACTTCGGCGAGGCACCCGCCAACTCCGAGGCCTGCGACCTGACCAGCGACAGGAAGTTCTGCACGACCTACCACGCCGCCGACGAGGACTACTGGAAGAACATCGCCTTCTGGAACACGCCCATCGAGCAGTGCCTGGACGGCCGCACCGACGTCACGTGCGTGCCGTACGCCAAGTGGGTGCAGGCCTGGACCGAGATCAAGGGCTGAGGCATGACCCTCACGACACGGACCGCGGGGGCGCTGCACCGCCGCCCCCGCCTCCGGCTCGCCCTGCTCCTCACGGCCCCGCTGCTGTGGCTGGCGGTGCTCTACCTCGGCTCGCTGACCGTGCTGTTCGTCTCCGCGTTCTGGACCACGGACTCCTTCACCTCCGAGGTGGTGAAGGTCTGGTCGACCGACAACTTCCACGAGCTGGTCACCACCCCGGTCTTCCGGCAGGTGATCCTGCGGAGCGTGGGCGTGGCACTGGCGGTCACCGTGCTGTGCGCGGTGATCGCCTTCCCGGTCGCCTTCTTCACGGCACGGGTAGCGCGGCCCCGGTGGCGGCCCCTGCTGGTCGTCGCCATCCTCACCCCGCTGTGGGCGAGTTACCTGGTCAAGGTGTACGCCTGGCGGCTGATCCTCTCCGAGGGCGGGCTCGCCGACTGGATGCTGAGGCCGTTCGGGCTGACCGGGCCGGGGTACGGACTGACGGCGACCGTGCTGACCCTGACGTACCTCTGGCTGCCGTACATGATCCTGCCGATCCACACGGCGCTGGAGCAGGTGCCCGCCAACCTGCTCGACGCGTCGGCGGACCTGGGGGCGCGGGCCGGCCGGACCTTCCGCTCCGTGGTCCTGCCGATGGTGCTGCCGTCGGTGGCGGCCGGGTCGGTCTTCACCTTCTCGCTGAGCCTCGGCGACTACATCACCGTGCAGATCGTCGGCGGCAAGACCCAGCTCATCGGCAACCTCGTCTACTCCAACATCGAACTCAACCTGCCGATGGCCGCCGCGCTCGGCACGGTCCCGGTCGCCGTCATCGTGCTGTACCTGCTGGCGATGCGCCGCACCGGTGCGCTGAGCAGTCTGTAGAGGAGCCCGTCGTGCAGCTCTCCCGTTCCGCGCGGATCGCCCTGCGCGTCGCCGCCGGCCTCGGCTTCGCGGTGATCTACGTCCCGCTCGTGCTCGTCCTCGTCAACTCCCTGAATCCCGACCGGAGCGCGAGCTGGCCACCGCCCGGCCTGACCGCGCACTGGTGGTCGGTGGCCCTGGAGAACACGGGAGCCCGTGAGGCGCTGTGGGTGTCGGTCAGGGCGGGGCTGGGTGCCACGGCCGTCGCGCTGGTCCTCGGCACGCTCATCGCCTTCGCCGTCGCCCGGCACCGCTTCTTCGGCCGGGGCACGCTCTCCTTCGTGGTCGTCCTGCCGATCGCGCTGCCGGGGATCGTCACGGGCATCGCCCTCAACTCGGCGTTCGGCACGGTACTGGAGCCGCTGGGGGTCGGCCTCGGGCTCTTCACGGTGGTCGTCGGCCACGCCACCTTCTGCATCGTCGTCGTCTTCAACAACGTCGTCGCGCGTCTGCGCCGCACCTCCGGCTCCTACGAGGAGGCCGCGATGGACCTGGGTGCCAACACCTTCCGGGCCTTCGTCGACGTCACCTTCCCGCTGGTCCGCTCGGCCCTCCTCGCGGGTGCCCTGCTCGCCTTCGCCCTCTCCTTCGACGAGATCGTGGTGACCACCTTCACCGCGGGCCCGGGCGTCGAGACCCTGCCCCTCTGGATCTTCGACAACATGACCCGCCCGCAGCAGGCACCCGTGGTGAACGTGGTGGCGGCGGTCCTGGTGCTGCTGTCGGTGATCCCGATCTACCTCGCCCAGCGGCTGTCGGCGGACACGGCGACGGGGAGCCGGGTGTGACGGCGGGTCACCCGGGGCCCCTTGACCTTGGTGCGCAAGTGGCTTGCTTTTCTTGCGCCTTTCTTGCGTGAGTGGTGCGATGCCCCGTCGCGGTGGCGGAGCTTGGAGGTGCTGAACTCGCAGGCGGGTGGCGGTGTCGTCCCGTCTGTTGTCCACCGTGCGGGCCCTGCATCTATGAAATCCATCTCTGCCGCTGTGCTGTCGAGTAATTACGGATTCCGCGCGGACATCTTGCGGGCGGTTGTCGCGGGTGCTTGAGTGTGCCGCGCCCACCGCATCCGCCACGAGGGGTCCACACGCGAAGGGATCAGCACATGCACAGATCTGTCAGGGGCATGCCAGCAGCGATGATGGTGGCGGCCCTCTCCGCCGGCCTCCTCACCGCCACGGCACCCGCCGCCCACGCGGCCGCGGGCGCCACCCTGCCCTTCACCTCGGTCGAGGCCGAGTCCGCCACCACGACCGGCACCAGGATCGGGCCCGACCACACCCAGGGGACGCTCGCCTCGGAGGCGTCCGGGCGGCAGGCGGTACGGCTCGGTGCAGGCCAGCGCGTCGAGTTCACGGTGCCGCGCGCCGCCAACGCCGTGAACCTCGCCCACAGCGTCCCGGACGGCCAGTCGGGCACGCTGAACGTCTACGTCAACGGCACCAGGCTCGCCAGGACGCTGCCCGTGACCTCCAAGTACTCCTACATCGACACCGGCTGGATCGCCGGCGCCAGAACCCACCACTTCTTCGACAACGCCCGCCTCCTCCTGGGCCAGAACGTCCAGGCGGGCGACAGGGTCGCCTTCGAGTCCACCGGCACCCAGGTCACCGTCGACGTGGCCGACTTCGAGCAGGTCGCGACGGCCGCAGGGCAGCCCGCCGGGTCCGTGTCCGTCACCTCCAAGGGCGCCGACCCCACCGGCAACGGCGACTCCACCCAGGCGTTCCGGGACGCGATCTCCGCCGCCCAGGGCGGAGTGGTGTGGATCCCGCCGGGCGACTACCGGCTGACGTCCGCCCTCGGCGGCGTCCAGAACGTCACCCTCCAGGGCGCCGGGAACTGGCACTCGATCGTGCACTCCTCCCGGTTCATCGACCAGTCCGGCTCCGCCGGAGGCGTCCACATCAAGGACTTCGCGGTCGTCGGCGAGGTCACCGAGCGGGTCGACTCCAACCCGGACAACTTCGTCAACGGCTCCCTGGGTCCCGGCAGTTCGGTCTCCGGGATGTGGCTCCAGCACCTCAAGGTCGGCCTCTGGCTGACCGGCAACAACGACAACCTCGTCGTGGAGAACAACCGCATCCTCGACACCACCGCCGACGGCCTCAACCTCAACGGCAACGCCCGGGGAGTGCGCGTCCGGAACAACTTCCTGCGCAACCAGGGCGACGACGCGCTCGCCATGTGGTCGCTCAACGCCCCCGACACCAACAGCAGCTTCGAGAACAACACCATCACCCAGCCGAACCTCGCCAACGGCATCGCGATCTACGGCGGCACCGACATCGCCGTGCGGAACAACCTGGTCTCCGACACCAACGCGCTCGGCAGCGGCATCGCGATCTCCAACCAGAAGTTCCTCGACCCGTTCTTCCCGCTGGCCGGCACCATCACGGTCGACGGCAACACCCTGGTCCGCACCGGCGCGATGAACCCCAACTGGAACCATCCGATGGGGGCGTTGCGGGTCGACTCGTACGACAGCGCCATCAACGCCACGGTGAACATCACCAACACCACCATCACCGACAGCCCGTACAGCGCCTTCGAGTTCGTGTCCGGCGGGGGACAGGGCCACGCGGTCCGGAACGTCACCGTGAACGGCGCGACCGTGCGCAACACCGGTACGGTCGTCGTACAGGCGGAGGCCCAGGGTGCCGCGAGCTTCCGCAACGTCACGGCCGGCTCGGTGGGCGTGGCCGGCGTCTACAACTGCCCCTACCCGGCGAGCTCCGGCACCTTCGCCCTCACCGACGGCGGCGGCAACTCCGGCTGGAGCAGCACCTGGTCGGACTGCTCGACCTGGCCGCAGCCGGGGCAGGGCAATCCCGAGCCGGACCCGAACCGCAACCTCGCCAAGGGCCGCCCGGCCACCGCGACCGGCTCCCAGGACGTCTACACGCCCGGCAGGGCCGTCGACGGCGACGCGAACAGTTACTGGGAGTCCGCCAACAACGCCTTCCCGCAGTCCTGGACGGTGGACCTCGGAGCGGCCGAGCCGCTGCGCAGGGTGGTGCTGAAGCTGCCTCCGCAGAGCGCCTGGCAGGCCCGCACCCAGACCGTCACCGTGCTGGGCAGCACCGACGGCGGCAGCTACACCACCGTCGTCGGCGCCCAGGGCTACCGCTTCGACCCGGCGACCGGCAACACGGCCACCGTCACCCTGCCCGGCAGCAACGTGCGGTACCTGCGGCTGTCGGTGAGCGCCAACACCGCGTGGCCCGCGGCGCAGTTCAGTGAAGTGGAGGCGTATCGGACCTCGTGACCGGAGCGTCCCGCACGACCCCGCGCTTGGCCGCCTGGATCTGCTCGTACACATGGGTGCGCAGTTCGGCGAAGCGCGGGGCCACACGCGTGTTCAACTGGTCCCGCTCGTCCGGCAGATCGACCTTGAGCTGCTCCTGCACGACCGTGGGGGAGGCGGACAGCACGATCACCCGCTCACCCAGGTACACGGCCTCGTCGATGTCGTGGGTGACGAACAGGATCGTGATGCCGCGCTCCCGCCACAGCGTGCGCACCAGGTCCTCCAGGTCGGCCCGGGTCTGTGCGTCCACGGCCGCGAACGGCTCGTCCATCAGCAGGACCTCGGGCTCGTACGCGAGGGCGCGGGCGATCGCGACGCGCTGCTGCATACCGCCGGAGAGCTGCCAGGGATAGGCGTCGGCGGCATCCGCGAGACCCACCGACTCCAGTGCGTCGGCGACCAGTCCGTGCCGCCGCGCCCTGGTCAGGTCCTTCTGCTTCAGGGGGAGTTCGACATTGTCGGCGACCCGCATCCAGGGGAAGAGGCTGCGGCCGTACTCCTGGAAGACGAAGGCCATCCCGGGCGGCGGGCCGCTCACCTTCCGGCCCGCCAGGTGGACCTCGCCCGCCGTAGGGTCGAGGAGACCGCCCATGCACTTCAACAGGGTCGTCTTGCCGCAGCCCGAGGGGCCGACGAGACACACGAGTTCCCCCGCGTCCACGGTGAAGGTCAGATCGCGCACCGCCTCCACCCGGCGCCCTGACCCCTCGTAGACCTTCTGCAGGCCGCGTACGTCGAGCATGGACCGCCCTTTCGCGTCGGGGTGCTTCACGGGGACCGCCGTGCCGAGGCGCGCAGGCCGTGGTACCAGGCGAGGACCCGCCGCTCGACCAACTGGAAGACGACGGAGAGCAGGAACCCGAGCAGACCGAGGACGAGGATCCCGGTCCACATGTCGGGGATCGCGAAACTGCGCTGGAACTGCACGATGGTGAAGCCGATGCCGTTGCTGGCCGCGAACATCTCGCTGATGACCATCAGGATGATGCCGATCGACAGGGCCTGGCGCAGGCCCGCGAAGATCTGCGGGCTCGCCGAGCGCAGCACCAGATGGCGCAGCCGGGACTGCCCGGAGATGCCGTAGGAGCGGGCCGTCTCCACCATCACGGGGTCGACCGCGCGGACGCCCTCGACGGTGTTGAGCAGGATCGGCCACACGCAGCCGCTCGCGATCACGGTGACCTTCATCGTGTCGCCGATGCCCGCGAACAGCATGATGACCGGGATGAGGACCGGCGGGGGAACCGCCCGCAGGAACTCCAGGACCGGTTCGCACACCGCGCGCACCCGCCGGTAGGAGCCGATGACCGTGCCGACGGCGACCCCGACGACGGCCGCGAGCGCGTAACCCGCCGTCAGGCGCCAGAGGCTGGGCAGGACGTCGTCGCGCAGCCGTTCGGCGGTCCACACGTCCGGGAACGTCTGCAGGATGGTGCGCAGCGGCGGCCAGAAGACGTCGGTGCTGCCGTCCGAGGCCAGCCACCAGACCCCCACCAGCACCGCGGGCAGCGCGAGCACGAGGACCAGTCGCGAGACGAGCCGCTTCACACCGCCACCTCCCCGCGCACCGACTGGTGCCAGGCCAGCGCCCGCCGCTCCACGGTACGCGCGCCGACGTTGATGAGCAGCCCCAGCAGGCCGGTCATCACGATCAGCGCGTACATCTCCGGCACCGCCTGCGAGTTCTGCGCCACCGCGATCCTGGCGCCCAACCCCGGTGCCCCGATGACGAGTTCACCGGTGATGGCGAGGATCAGCGCGACGGCCGCGGCCAGCCGCACACCGGTCATCACGTACGGCAGCGCGGTCGGCCACAGCACGTGCCGGACCCGCGCCCAGGTGCCGAGACCGTACGACCGTGCCGTCTCGTCGGCGACGGGGTCGACGTCCTGGACGCCGTAGAGCGTCTGGATGAGGACCTGCCAGAAACTGGCGTACACGACGAGCAGCAGCACCGAGCGCAGTTCGCTGCCGTACAGCAGCACCGCCAGCGGGATGAGGGCGACCGAGGGGATCGGGCGCAGGAACTCGATCGTCGAGGCGGTCGCCTCGCGCAGGTACGGCACCACCGAAAGGACCACGCCGACGACGATCCCCGCCGAGGCGGCGACGGCCAGGCCCAGGGCCCAGCCGGTGAGGGTGTCGCCGAGCGCGGTCCAGAAGGCGCCGTCGGAGAGTTCGTCGGCGAGGGCGCGCGCGATCCGGCTGGTCGGCGGGAAGTACTCCTGCTTGACCAGACCGAGCCGCGGCACCGCCTCACCGAGGGCGAGGAAGGCCGCGAGTCCGGCGGCGCCCAGCGCCGTGTCCTGGAACCTCACGGAAGCAGCGCGTCCACGTCGGGGGTCTTCTTGAAGAACCCGTCCTGTTCGCCCAGCTTCGCCAGCGCCTCGATGGACTCCCTGTTGGGCTCGGCCGGCCACTTCGGCAGGGTCACCTGCTCCAGGACCGACGCCGGGATCTTGGTGTACGTCGTGATGATCCGGCGTGCCTCGTCCGGGTGCGCGTCGGCGTAGGCGAGGGACTCGGCGGTGGCTTCCTGGAACTTCTTCACCACGTCGGCGTTCTGCTGCTGGTACCGCGTGGAGGTGAAGTACATGGCCACCGTGGTGTTCGCGGCCACGTCCACCATCGGGGAGGCGATCACCTGGCCGCCCTGGCCCTTGATGGTGGCGAGCGCGGGCTCGACCGCGCAGGCCGCGTCGACCTGACCGCCGTCGAGGGCGGCCGGCATCTGGTCGAAGGCCAGCTCCACGAACTTCACCTTGTCCGGGTCGCCGCCGTCCTTGCGGACCGACTCGCGCACCGCGGACTCGTTGATGTTCTTCAGGGTGTTGATGGCGACCTTCTTGCCCTCCAGGTCCTTCGCGGACCTGATCGAGCTGCCCTGCTTCACCGCGATGCCCGCGAAGTCCTTGCCCGCCACGCCCGTCGAGGCGATGCCGTTGGCGACCGCCTTGACGGGCACTCCGGACGACTGGGCGATCAGCAGGGAGGTGACGTTGGAGAAACCGAACTGGAACTGCCCGCTGGCGACGCCCGGCACGATCGCCGCGCCGCCGGACGCGGTCGATATCTGGAGCGTGAGCCCGTGCTTGCGGTAAAAGCCCTTCTCCTGGCCCAGATAGATCGGCGCGACATCGACGATCGGGATGAGACCGAGCTTGACGGTGGTGGTGCCGCCCGACGACGATCCCGAGTCCGAGGCCCCCGAGTCGCCGGACGAACCACAGGCCGACGCGGTGACCAGGAATGCTCCGGCCGCGAGGGCGGCGAGCAGACGACGCATGGCTCCTCCTGTGCAGACTTCGTTGTTCCGACAGGCTGTGCTTACGACAGGCTGTGCGCAGACCGCACAGTGGTGCTCAGCGCGAAAGGTATTGGTCTCGCGGGTCGAGGTCAACACCTTTGGCTGACAATATTGTTGACATTTGCTCGACGGAGGCGACGATGTCCGAAGCAGCCCGCGCCCCCCACTTCGTCCGTTCCCTGGAGCGCGGCCTCGCCGTCATCCGCGCCTTCGACGCCGACCACCCGGAACTGACCCTCAGCGAGGTGGCCCGCACCTGCGGACTCACCCGCGCGGCGGCCCGCCGCTTCCTGCTGACGCTCGCCGACCTCGGCTACGTCCGCGCCGACGGCCGCGCCTACCGGCTCGCCCCGCGCGTGCTGGAGCTCGGCTACTCCTACCTGTCGAGCTTCTCGCTGGCTCAGATCGCCGAACCCCATCTGGAGCAACTGGTCGAGAGCACACGGGAGTCGTCGTCCCTGTGCGTGCTCGACGGCGACGACGTCGTGTACGTGGCCCGGGTGCCCGCGCGCCGGATCATGACCGCGGCGATCACCGTCGGCACCCGCTTCCCGGCCCATGTCACCTCGGTCGGCCGGGTCATCCTCGCGCACCTGCCGCCGGAGGAGACCGAAGTACGGCTCGCCCGCGCCGAGTTGACCCCGATCACCGCCCGCACGATCGTCTCCGCCGAGCTCCTGCGGGCGGAACTGGACCGGGTGCGCCGCCAGGGGTACGCCCTCGTCGACCAGGAACTGGAGGAGGGGCTGCGCTCGATCGCCGCCCCGGTGCGGGACCGGGACGGCGAGGTGGTGGCGGCGGTCAACATCCCCGTGCAGGCGGGGCGTACGACCCTCGCGGCGGTCCGGCGGGACCTGCTGCCGCCACTGCTGGACACGGTCGCCGGGATCGAGAGCGACCTGCGGATGTCCACCGCGGCTACAGGTCCAGCACGAGCCTCTTCCCCCGGCACCGGGACACACAGATCATCATCGTCTCCCCGGCCTCCCGCTCCTCGTCCGTGAGCACCGAGTCCCGGTGGTCCGGGGTGCCGTCGAGGACGTCGGTCTCACACGTGCCGCAGGTGCCCTCGGTGCAGGAGAACAGCACCTCGACACCTCTGGCGCGCACGGCGTCGAGCACGGAGACGTCCGCAGCGACGGTGACCGTCGCGCCGGTCCGGGCCAGCTCGACCTCGAACTCCGTGTTCTCGCCCTCCGGTTGCTCCTTCGGCGTGAACCGTTCCACGTGCAGCAGCCCGGCCGGGCAGCACTCCTCGACCGCGTCGAGCAGCGGACCGGGGCCGCAGCAGTAGACGAGGGTGCCCTCGGGGACCTCGTCCAGCACCGAGGCCAGGTCCAGGAGCCCGGTCTCGTCCTGGGGGGCGAGGGTCACGCGGTCGCCGTAGCGGCTCAACTCCCTGGTGAACGCCATGGACGCGCGGGTCCGTCCGCCGTACAGCAGGGTCCACTCGGCGCCCTCGGCCTCCGCCGCCGCGAGCATCGGCAGGATGGGGGTGATGCCGATGCCGCCCGCGACGAAGCGGTACCGGGGGGCCGGGCGCAGGGCGAAGTGGTTGCGCGGGCCGCGCACCCGGACCTTGTCGCCCTGCCCCAACTGCTCGTGCACATGGGCGGATCCACCGCGTCCCGCGGGCTCGCGCAGCACGGCGATGCGCCAGGCGGTGCGGTCGGCCGGGTCGCCGCACAGGGAGTACTGGCGCTCCAGGCCGGGCCCGAGGACCACGTCGATGTGGGCGCCCGGCTCCCACGCAGGCAGCCGTTCGCCCAGCGGGTGGCGCAGGGTGAGGGCGAACACCCCGTCGGCCGCGAAGTCCTTGCGGTCGACGACGAGTTCGGCTTCGTACGCGTCACTCATGAACCGTTCCCTTGCGACTCGTTTCCGTGCGACTCGTTTCCGTGCGGTTCGTTTCCGTGCGGGGCCTGTCCCTGGGGTGCGTGTCCGTTCGGGTGCGCGAGCATCCACTCCCACATCTCGACCGGGTCCTGCGAGGTGTGCTCGCGGCCGCAGTGGCAGGTGCCGTGCAGGGTGTCGGTGCCCGGCAGCCAGTCGATGCGGTAGACCTCCCCGGTGGACGCGGCACTCACAGGACCTTCTCCACGGGCTTGTCGCCCTCCTCGACGAGACGGGCGAGGATGCGGCGGGCGGCGAGACCGCCGGTGTCGATGTTGATGCTGAGCTCCTGGTAGCCCGAGCGCTCGGTGCCGAGGGTCTTCTGCAGCAGGTTGAGCGCGTCGACGTCCTGCATGACGACGGTGTGGTTGTTGCCCCGCAGGAACTCGGTGACCTCGGCGTCCTCGGTCGCCCAGTCGCGCGAGACCATCCAGAAGTCGTACACGTGTCCGTCGCCGGACGGCGTGATGGCGTACGTGATCTCGGTGTGGAAGCCGTTCGGGTCGCTGCCGTCGGCCTCGGGCAGCACGCCGACCGGGGCGATGCGGCTGTGCAGCAGGTACAGACAGGGCGCGTGGTACTCGATGTCCTGCCAGCGGGTGATCCGGCCCTTGATCCCGGTGGACTTGGCGTAGAACGGCGGGCACTCGGCGTCGTCCATGTGCCGGCTGACCCGGACGATGCCGGCGCCCTCGTCGACCTCCGTGGTGATCGGCGTCTCGGCGACCTCGGGGGTGCCGATGTAGCCGCCGTGCAGATAGGTCTCGTGGGAGAGGTCGAGGAGGTTGTCGACCAGCAGTCCGTAGTCGGCGTCGATGGGCTCCATGCCGCGCACGGTGACCCAGCCGGGGGAGTCGAGGTGCCGGGCCCGGGGGATGGTGTCGGCGTCGGCGAGGGCCGGGTCGCCGATCCACACCCAGATCAGGGAGTCCAGCTCGGCCACCGGGTAGGAGGCGACCCGGGCGGTACGCGGTACGCGCTTCTGCCCCGGCACGTACACACAGGTGCCCGTCGTGTCGTAGGTGAACCCGTGGTACCCGCACACGATCCGGTCGCCGTCGAGCCGGCTCGGCTTCTCGTGCAGCGGGAACCGGCGGTGCACACACCGGTCGGCGAGTGCGACGGGCGTGCCGTCCTCCTCGGTCCGGTAGAGGACGAGCGGTTCACCGAGGACGGTCCGGCCGAGCAGCTCCTCGCGCCCCACCTCATGGCTGTAGGCGGCGACGTACCACTGGTTCCTGGCGAAGGCGGTCGTGTGCGGCATCGTTGCGGCTCCCGTCTGTCTGCTGTGGTGGCATCGTCCGGGCGGCCGGAGGGGGACGGCAACACCGCTTCCGTCTCACGGAAGAGGAAGGACGCGGGGCCCGGTGGCGGGGGCCGGGCGTGTCCGAGCCGACGCGGGCGCGGAGGGAACGCGCATGATGAGTGCCGAGACCGCTCGGCCCGGCCGTGGAGGAAGACACAGTGATCGACATCGCCAGGGAGTACCGCGTCGCCCTGCCCGCCTGGATCGACGGCGAATTCGCGCACGTGCCGGCCGCCCTGCCGTCCCGCGAGGACCGCATGCGGTTGGTGCACCGGCTCGCCGACCGCAACTGGCGTGAGGGCGACGGCGGTCCGTTCGCCGCGCTCGTCGCCGAACGCGAGACCGGCCGGATCGTCTCCGTCGGCGTCAACGTCGTCCTGTCCGCCGGGGTCTCCAGCGCGCACGCCGAGGTCGTCGCGCTCGGCCTCGCCCAGCGGGCGACCGGCGGCTGGGACCTCGGCGCCGAGGGACTGCCCGCGCACGAGCTGGTCGTCAACTGGCGTCCATGCGTGCAGTGTTACGGCGCCACGATGTAGTCCGGCGTACGCGGCCTGGTGATCGCCGGGGAGGGCCCGGAGCTGGAGGAGCTCACCACGTTCGACGAGGGGCCGGTCGGCGCGGACTGGGCCGGGCAGTTCAGGGCACGGGGCATCGAGGTCGTCGGGGAGGTGCTGAAGGACGAGGCGCTCGCGGTCTTCCGCGCCTACCGCAAGGCGATCGACGAGGGCGAGGTCGCCGTCTACAACGCCCGCGGGGGAGCGGACTGAGCCCTCGCCGGTGAGGAGCCCGCCCCACCGACCCCACCCGTACCCCCGACTTTCACATCAGCGCCACCGCACCCTTCCCTGACGTTTGTTGCTCTTGGAACACTCGCTGCGCGCACCTTCCGTCACCTTCGGGCCATCGATGCGCAGGATTGAGAGGTCCCTCACTCATGTCCGACGTCAACCGGCGCAGATTCCTCCAACTCGCGGGCGCCACCACCGCCTTCACCGCGCTGTCGAACAGCATCCAGCGCGCCGCCGCGCTCCCGGCCCACCACCGTACCGGGACGATCGAGGACGTCGAGCACGTCGTCGTCCTGATGCAGGAGAACCGGTCCTTCGACCACTACTTCGGCTTGCTCAGGGGCGTACGCGGCTTCGGCGACCCGCGCCCCGTGACGCTGGAGAACGGCAGGTCCGTCTGGCACCAGACGGACGCCAAGGGCAAGGAGATCCTGCCGTTCCGTCCCGAGGCCGACGACCTGGGGATGCAGTTCATCCAGGACCTCCCGCACGGCTGGAACGACGGACACGCCGCCTTCAACGGGGGCAAGTACGACAAATGGGTCCCGAACAAGGGGTCCACGACGATGGCGTACCTGACCCGCGAGGACATCCCCTTCCACTACGCCCTCGCCGACTCCTTCACCGTCTGCGACGCCTACCACTGCTCGTTCATCGGCTCGACCGACCCGAACCGCTACTACATGTGGACGGGCTACACGGGCAACGACGGCCAGGGCGGCGGCCCGGTCCTCGGCAACGACGAGGCCGGCTACGGCTGGACCACCTACCCCGAGCGCCTGGAGAAGGCCGGTGTCTCCTGGAAGATCTACCAGGACGTCGGCGACGGCCTCGACGCGAACGGCAGTTGGGGCTGGATCCCGGACGCGTACCGGGGCAACTACGGCGACAACTCGCTGCTCTACTTCAACCAGTACCGGAACGCCCAGCCCGGCGACCCGCTGTACGACAAGGCCCGCACCGGCACCGACTTCACCAAGGGCGAGGGCTACTTCGACCGGCTCAGGGCCGACGTCAAGGCCGGCAAGCTGCCCCAGGTCTCCTGGATCGCCGCCCCCGAGGCCTTCACCGAGCACCCCAACTGGCCCGCCAACTACGGCGCCTGGTACATCGCCCAGGTCCTGGACGCGCTCACCGCGAACCCGGAGGTGTGGGCGAAGACGGCCCTGTTCATCACCTACGACGAGAACGACGGCTTCTTCGACCACGTGGTCCCGGCCTTCCCGCCCGGTTCGGCGGCCCAGGGCAAGTCCACGGTCGACCCCGCGCTCGACCTGTTCAAGGGCGACGCCGGCCACCCGGCCGGACCCTACGGACTCGGCCAGCGCGTCCCGATGCTCGTCGTCTCCCCCTGGAGCAAGGGCGGTTACGTCTGCTCCGAGACGCTCGACCATACCTCGATCATCCGCTTCCTGGAGAGGCGCTTCGGCGTCCACGAGCCCAACATCTCACCCTGGCGCCGCGCGGTCTGCGGCGACCTGACCTCCGCCTTCGACTTCAGCCACCAGGACACCAGGCCGGTCGCCCTCCCGGACACCGACGGCTACGAGCCGCCGGACCGCGAGCGCCACCCCGACTACGTGCCCACCCCGCCCGCCGTCGGCACCCTGCCGAAGCAGGAGCGCGGCCTGCGCCCGGCCCGCCCCCTCAAGTACGCGCCGTTCGTGGACGGTTCGGTCGACGCGAGGGGCGGCACCCTCACCCTCACCTTCGCCTCCGGCGCCAAGGCCGGTGCCGCCTTCCTGGTGACCTCCGGCAACCGCACCGACGGACCCTGGACTTACACCACCGAGGCCGGCCGGACGGTCTCGGACACCTGGAACTCGGCGTACTCCAAGGGGTCGTACGACCTGACCGTGCACGGCCCGGCGGGCTTCCTGCGGGCCTTCAGGGGGTCGAACAAGAGCGCCGGTCCCGAGGTGACCGCCCGCCACACCGGCGACGACGTCGAACTGACCTTCACCAACAAGGGCTCCGGCACGGCCCGTCTGACGGTGGCGAGCGGCTACGGCGGGCCCGCGCGGACCGTCACCGTGCGCGCCGGCGCCACCGTGCGGCACACCTTCGGTCTCGCCAAGAGCCGCCGCTGGTACGACCTGACGGTCACCTCCGACGCCGAACCGGCCTTCCTCAGGCGATTCGCCGGACATGTCGAGAACGGGCGTCCCGGGGTGAGCGATCCCGCCGTAATCACCAGGTAAAGCCGTACGGGCAGCGGTCGTACACATGGCCGGATTGCAGTGGTCCCGGGGTAGTGTGCCCCGGTGACCACGCATTCGAACACACCTGCAGGCTGGTACCCCGATCCGCACGGGGCCGCCCAGACGCTCCGGTACTGGGACGGCACGCAGTGGACCCAGCACACCCACCAGGACCAGCAGGGGGCGGGGCAGGCCGTGCAGGCCCCGCCGGCCCCGCCGGCCCCGGCACCGAAGATGCCCCAGCAGTCGGCCGGTCCCGATCCGCGGGTGCAGCGCCAGGTGCAGCAGCAGGCCGGCGTCAACGCGGGCGGTGCGGGCGGCGGAACGCTGTTCACCGAGCCGGTGCTCGTGGTCAACCAGAAGGCCAAGCTGATCGAGCTGACCAACGAGTACAAGGTCATGGACCAGCACGGCAACCAGCTCGGCTCCGTCACCCAGGTCGGGCAGAGCGCCTTCCGGAAGATCGTGCGGTTCTTCTACAGCATCGATCAGTTCATGAAGATCAAGCTGGAGATCCGGGACGCCCACGGCCGGCCGCTCATGCTGCTGACCCGGCCGGGCAAGATCTTCAAGTCCCGGGTGATCGTGGAGCGTCCGGACGGCACGCCGATCGGTGAGATCGTCCAGCAGAACATGATCGGCAAGATCAACTTCGCGCTGATGGTGAACGGCCGGCAGGTCGGCGCGATCAAGGCGGAGAACTGGCGGGCCTGGAACTTCGCGATCGTCGACCACACGGAGAACGAGGTCGCCCGGATCACGAAGACGTGGGAAGGGCTCGCCAAGACGATGTTCACGACCGCGGACAACTACGTGCTGCAGATCCACTACCAGTTGCCCGAGCCGCTGCTGAGCCTGGTCGTCGCGACCGCGCTGACGGTCGACACGGCGCTGAAGCAGGACGCCCGCGGGTTCGGCTGAGCCTCGCTACAGCGGTGTGAGGTGCCCCGGCTCGGACTGCCGGGGCACTGTCATGTCCCGCAGGGCCGGTTCCACCGACGCCGTCGACGGTTCGAGGGCGAGGACCGCCGCCACCGGGTGGTCGTCGTCCGCCGGGACCGGGGGCATCCGGGTCAGCAGCACCACGCCCCAGGCCGCCAGGCCCGCGCCCGCCAGGGCGAGCAGCACGCCCGCCGCGCCGCCTCGCAGGCTCTCGCCCAGCAGGGACAGGCCGATCACCGCGGCGGCCACCGGATTGGCCAGGGTCACCACCGCCAGCGGGGCGCCGAGGCCGTCCCGGTAGGCGGTCTGGGAGAGCAGGAGCCCGCCCGCGGCGAAGGCCGCCACGAGCAGGGCCACGCCGATCACCTGGATGCTCAGGAGCGATCCGGAGCGGTCCGTCGCGGCCACCGTCACGGTCTGGGTGAGCGCGGACGCCACGCCCGAGGCGACCCCGGACGCCGACGCGTGCCGTATGCCGGGCCGGGCGCCGGGACGGGCCAGCACTCCGATGAGGGCCGCCGTCACCGCCGCCACCGCCACCGCCTCGGACGTGCTCAGCACCCTGCCGGGCGCGGAGCCCGACGCCACCACGAGGATCGCGGCGAGACCGGCCAGCGTGTACGCGGTGCCCCGCCACTCCGTCGCGCTGACCCGGCGCCCGGCGATCCGCGCGCCCAGCGGGACCGCGGCGACCAGGGTGAGGGCGCCGAGCGGCTGGACCACGGTCAGGGGGCCGTACTTGAGGGCGACGACGTGCAGCAGCGCGGCCGACGCGTTGAGGGCGACCGACCCCCACCAGGCGCCCGAGCCCAGCATCCGCAGCACACCGGAGCCGGGGTCGCGGGAAGCGAGGCGCTCCTGGGCGACGGCGGCGGCCGCGTAGGCGACGGAGGAGAGCAGCGAGAGGGCGAGGGCGAGCAGGGTGGCGTTCATCGGCCCGCTCCGACCAGGACGTTCTCATCGGACTCGGCCGGGGCGGGCTTCTCCTGGGCCCGGCCTGCCGTGGTGGCCGTCCGGTGCCGGGAGCGGAGCGGGACGAGGGTCCCCTTGGACGAAGTCAGGGGGCTGACGACGGCGAGGACGACGCCGAGCAGGGCCGTCACCACGATCGCGTCCAGCCAGTAGTGGTTCGCCGTCCCGACGATCACCGCCAGGGTCACCAGCGGGTGCATCAGCCACAGCCACCGCCACCGCGAGCGGGTCGCCACGATCAGGCCGATCGCCACCATCAGGGCCCAGCCGAAGTGCAGCGAGGGCATCGCGGCGAACTGGTTGGAGAGGGAGTCGGTCTGCGGCGGGCCGTACACGGAGGGGCCGTAGACCTTCGCGGTGTCGACCAGTCCGGCCGCCGCGAGCATCCGCGGCGGGGCCAGCGGGAAGACGAGGTGCAGCACCAGGGCGGCGCCGGTGAGGCCGGCGAGGACCCGGCGGGCCCAGACGTAGTGGGCGGGGCGCCTCAGGTACAGCCAGACCAGGAAGGCGACCGTGGCCGGGAAGTGGACGGTCGCGTAGTAGGTGTTCGCGACGTGCGCGAGGGTGTCGCCGTGCAGCAGCAGCGACTGGACCGAGCCCTCCGAGGGCAGGTGCAGGGTCCGCTCCCAGTCCCACACGCGGTCGGCGTTGCGGTAGGCCTCGGTGGTGTGGCCCGTGACCAGTTGCCGGCCGAACTTGTAGACGAGGAAGAGTCCTACGACGAGCAGGAGCTCACGGACGAGCGGCGGCCGCGCTGTCGCGCCCGGCTCCGCTTCTGAAGGCTCGGTGCGGGCATTCATTCCCCCGGCCCTTTCGCTGACGGTGGTGCTGATACTGAATCCGAACAAGGGGATGACCCGGCCGGATTCCGAAACTCATCGATACGACCTCGTACCGATACGTCAGTGTACCGATACGGTCGGGTACCGGTACACTGGCGTATCGATTGACATACGACACACTGGAATCCGGGAATGAAACGCGGCGACCGCGCAGCACACCGGTCGCCGGAGTGAAGGAAGGGAAGAGCTCATGACGTCGCAGGCCGCGGACGGACCGGAGACGGTCGCCGCCTCGCGCCGCTCCAAGATCACGCCCGAGCGTGAGCAGGAGTTCTTCGACGCCGTGCTCGAACAGGTCCGCGAATGCGGATACGACGCCGTGACCATGGAGGGCATCGCCGCCAGCACCCGCTGCAGCAAGTCGACCCTCTACCGGCAGTGGAAGACCAAGCCCCAGTTCGTGGTCGCCGCCCTGCGCTCGCGCCGCCGGGCGAAGTTCGACGGGATCGACACCGGATCGCTCGCCGAGGACCTGCGCGAGGCCGCCCGGGCCGCGGGCCGCTGGTCGATGCACGACACCAAGCTGCTCCAGGCGCTCGGCCACGCCGTCACGCAGGACGCGGAACTCGCGCGGGCGCTGCGGGAGGCACTGGTCGAACCGGAGATCGCCGCTCTGAGGCACATCCTCCAGCGTGGGGTCGACCGGGGCGAGATCGCATCCGGACACCCGGCGCTGGAATACATCCCGGCCCAGATGTTCGGCGTCATCCGGGCCCGGCCCGTCGTCGACGGCAAGTACGCCGACCAGGACTACCTGGTCCGCTTCGTCGAGGCCGCCGTGCTGCCGACACTCGGCCTGACCTGAGACCCAGGCCGCCGTCCACGGGATGACTGGACGGCGACCTGCTCGCGCCGCACCGTGGGGACGGGGGCGGCGCGCACCCCCCGGCCGGGTGGGGTGCCTCCCGAGCGGAGAGGCGCCCCACCCGGCCGACCCGGGCCCGGAGGTGGGGACGGCCGTCACACGTGCTGGCCGCTGCCGCCGCCCGTCGACACCTTGATCCCCTTGGTGATGTCGTCGATCACGCTCTGGCCCTCCTCGACGTCGACCCCGAAGCGCACCACGACGATCTGCTGCGGGTTCGCCGGGGACGGGAAGGCCAGGGACTCCACATAGCCGTCGGAGCCCTTGCTGGTGACCGCCTTCCAGCGGACCCGGTAGCCCTTCTGCCCGGCCACCGTCACCGCGCCGGAGTCGAGCACGTCGTGCGAGGTGATCGAACCGTAG
This sequence comes from Streptomyces sp. NPDC107471, assembly GCF_055582845.1. NCBI lineage: Bacteria > Bacillati > Actinomycetota > Actinomycetes > Kitasatosporales > Streptomycetaceae > Streptomyces > Streptomyces sp. NPDC107471. The sequence goes on from NZ_JBVJPC010000003.1 coordinate 136,829, forward strand.
GTCTTGCCGCCGTAGGACTGCTCGGCGTTCGCCTCGATGTCGGCCTTGGCGACCGCCTCGGCCGTGCTGCCCTTGGTGCCGAGGGCCAGGGCGGGCGCCGAGTAGGCACCGCCCTTCGTGCACTTCTCGGCGGTGTCGCCGGGGCACGCGTAGGAGTCGTTCGAGGTCACGGACGCCCCGACCTGGATCTCCTGGCCGTACCAGTCGTCCGGGATCGGAAGGCTGATCCCGTCGATGGAGTCGGTCACCGAACCGCTCTCGATCTTCGGCGCCTCGGATCCCTGCGGGGAGGGCGACGCGCCGTCCGAACCCCCGCTGCCGCCGGAGCCGCCGGACCCCCCGTCGCCGCCGAACGGCCCGCCCGTCCCGCCGGGGCCGCCCTGGCCGCCCGGTCCCTGCGAGGTGGTTGAGTCGCCGTTGCCGCCGCCGTTGTCGGCCAGCGCGTACACGCCCACGCCTATGCTCGCCAGCACCACGACCGCCACGGCCACGGCTATGCCCGTGCGGCCGCGCCGCTTCACGGGCGGCGGCTGGACGGGATACGGCGGATAGCCCGGATAGGCTCCGGCGCCCGCGGGGCTCGCGACCTGTTCCGGAGGACCCCATGCGGCGGCCGATCCGGCGGGCCGGGTCTGCTCGGTCCACGCCCTGCCGTCCCACCAGCGCTCGGTGGCGGGACCGTCACTTGTCTGCCCGGGATCGGGGTACCACCCGGGAGGAGTCTCCTGCGTCATGTCCCCACCGTATGAGTACTCGGTGAAAGAGGGATGAGAGGGGCGGCCCCGATTCCGGTCAAGGCCCCTCGCCACCGCCGGCGCCGATTCCGGTCGCGGCCCCTCGCCACCGCCGGCGCTCACTCCAGCACGAGTCGCACCGGTCGTCGGCGTGCGGGTGGTGGTAGGCGCAGTCCCTGGTGGCCGGGGGTGATCGAGCCCAGTACGCGTGCGTGCCGGGCGCCTGTGCCGGCCGGTTCGGTGCCGGGGAGGCCGTGGGCGGTCAGGAAGCCGAGGACGGCGAAGGCGTGGCACTCCTTCGCCGCCGCGGGCAGCCCGAGCACGTCGGAGGGGCGCACGGCGACCCCCGGCAGCAGGTCGCCGAGCATCCGCATCAGCACCGGGTTGCGGGTCCCGCCGCCCGACGCCAGCACCTCCGTGGCGCCGGCCGCGTACACCGCGTCGGCGACCGTGCGGGCCGTGAGGAAGGTCAGGGTGGCGACGACGTCCTCGGCCGACAGCGTGCCGAGCCCGGCCAGCGCCTCGCGCAGATGGCCCAGGTGGAACAGCTCCTTGCCGGTCGTCTTCGGCGCGGGCAGCGCGTAGTAGGGCTCCGCGAGCAGCCGCTCCAGCAGCGGCCGGTGGACCTCGCCGCGGGCGGCCAGGGCCCCCTCGGCGTCGTAGGAGAGCCGCCCGCCGCTGAACCCGTGGGCGGCCGCGTCGATCAGCGCGCAGCCGGGCCCGGTGTCGAAGGCGGTCCCGTCGGGCGCGGTGATGTTGGCGATGCCCCCCAGGTTCAGCGCGACCGGGGTGCCCGGCCGGCCGCGCAGCCACATCAGGTCGACCAGGCTGACCAGGGGGGCGCCCTGACCGCCGGCGGCGATGTCGCGCGGCCGGAAGTCGGCGACCACGGGCAGTCCGGTCGCCTCCGCGATCCAGGCGGGCTGCCCGAGCTGAAGGGTGCCGTGCACCCGGTCCCCGTCGGTCCAGTGGTGGACCGTCTGTCCGTGCGAGGCGATCAGGTCCGCCCGCGAGGAGCACAGTTCACGGTCGGCCCGGACCGCGAGGGCCGCGAAGGCCTGCCCGATCCGGGTGTCCAGCCGGCACACCTCGGCCATCGGGACCCTCCCGGGCGGCAGCGCCGTCGCGAGGGCCTCGCGGACCTCGTCGTCGTACGCCTCGCTGACCATTCCCAGCGGCTTCAGCACGAGACTGTCGCCGGCCAGGCGCAGATCGGCCGCCGCCGCGTCCACGGCGTCGTAGGAGGTCCCGGACATCAGACCGATCACCCGCATGGGGTCAACCCGCCTTCCTGGAGGGGTTCTTGGCCAGGGCGAGCAGACTGACCGCGCACGTCGCCGCCGCGTAGTACGCCGGGACGTCCACGTTCCCGGTGCGCTCGACCGTCTTGGTGATGATGAGCCCGGCGCAGCCGGAGAACACGGCGTTCGACAGGGCGTAGGCCAGTCCCAGCCCGGTGTAGCGGACGGTGGTCGGGAACAGCTCCGCCAGCATCGCGGGTCCCGGCCCCGCCATCAGCCCCACGACCGCTCCCGCCCCGAACACCGCCGCCCCCTTCACCGCGTCGGAAGTCCCGGTGGCCTGGAGGAGGTTGAGAAGCGGAACCGCCAGGACCACCACCAGCGCGGCCCCCGTCGCCATCACCGGCCGCCGTCCCACCCGGTCGCTGAGCAGACCCGCCGGGAGGATGGTGACCGCGAAACCGAGGTTGGCGAGCACGGTCGCGATCAACGCCTGCTGGAAGGTGGCGCTCAGCGTGCTCTGGAGGTACGCGGGCAGCACGACCAGGAAGGTGTAACCGGCCGCCGCCCAGCCCATGATCCGCCCGGCGCCGAGCGCGATCGCCCCGGCGACCTCGCGCGCACCCGGCCTCTCCCGGATCACCTCCTCCCGGAAGGCGGGCGTCTCGTCCAGGCGCAGCCGCAGCCACAGCGCCCCGAGTCCCAGCGGCAGCGTGAGCAGGAACGGCACCCGCCAGCCCCACGAGGTCAGTTGAGCATCCGTCAGCACGGTCGCGAGCAGGGCGGCGGCCCCCGCGCCGGCCAGCAGGCCCAGCGCCACCGTGAACGACTGCCAGGCCCCGTACAGTCCGCGCCGGCCCGGCGGGGCCGACTCCGTCAGCACCGCCACCGCACCCCCGAACTCCCCACCGGCGGACAGTCCCTGAATGATCCTCAGAAACGTGAGCAGCCATGGCGCGAGCACCCCCACCCGGTCGTAGGTGGGCAGTACGCCGATCAGCGTGGTCGCCCCGGTCATCAGCGTGATCACCAGGATCAGCACCGGGCGCCGGCCGATCCGGTCGCCGAGCCGGCCGAACAGGGCGGCGCCGACGGGCCGGAAGAAGAACGCCAGCCCGAAGGAGGCGTACGTCCGCACCAGCGCCTCGGCCTCGCTGCCGCCCTCCGGGGTGAAGAACCGGGCCGCGATGATCGTGGCGAAGTAGCCGTAGACGCCGAACTCGTACCACTCGATGAAGTTGCCCACCGAACCGGCGACCAGCGCGCGGCGGGGGCGGACTGCGCTTCGTTCTCGGAGAATCGCTGCCTCCAGGCCTCTCTCGTGGTCCACGGCTGACTGTCGGTCAGGTCGGTCGACGGCAGGTCACCGGCGGGGCGCGTCGCCTGCCCGTACCGCAGGTCACCCGTCAAGGCAACAGGTACCCCGACCGCCCTCCGCTTCCGCACCCGGACGGCTACGCTCGAGATCTGTACGTCGTTCGGGCGACTTGGGGAGGTAGCGGGATGACGGAGGTACGGCCCATTGCGGCCGCCCCGGCCTCGCTGTGGGAGCGCGACGAGGAACTCACCGCCATCGAACGGGTGATCGACTCCTTGTGCGCGGGACGGACGTCCTCGGGCAAAGTGCTGGTCATCCGCGGCGAGGCGGGCTTCGGCAAGACCGCCCTGCTGGCCGAGACCCGCCGTATCGCCGAGGCGCGCGGCTGCACCGTCTGGTCCGCCCGCGGCGGCGAGACCCTCAGGTCCGTCCCCTTCAACGTCGTACGCCAACTGCTCCAGCCGGCCCTCCTGTCGCTGATGCCCGAGGAGGCCCGCGAGTACCTCGGCGACTGGTACGACATCGCCGGCCCCGCCCTCGGCATCGCGGACCCCGGTGAGCGGCAGGCCGACCCGCAGGGCGTGTGCGACGGACTGGTCGCCGCGGTGCGCCGGCTCGCCCGCCGGGACTGGCCGCTGGTCCTGATGGTCGACGACGCCCACTGGGCCGACCAGGAGACCCTGCGCTGGCTCGCCGCCTTCGCCGAGCGCCTGGACGACCTGTCCGTCCTGGTCGTGGTGGCCCGGCGCCCCGGCGAGGCCACCACAGAGAGCGCCGGCCTCCTGGAGACCGTGGCCTCGGCGGCCGGCCGCCCCGTCACCAGCCTCAGCGCCCTCACCCCGGAGGCCACCGCGGGACTGACCCGCGCCACCCTGGGCGAGCACGCCGACGCTCCCTTCTGCCGTGAGGTCTGGGCCGTCACCGGCGGCAACCCGTACGAGACCGTCGAACTCCTCGCCAAGGTCCGCGACAGCGAGATGGAACCCGGCGAGGGCTCGGCGAACGAACTGCGCGAGCTGAACCGCTCGGCCCGCGGCGGCGGACTCGTCGCCCGCCTGGAGGAACTAGGCATCGACGCCACCCGGTTCGCCTGGGCGGCCGCGATCCTCGGCACCGACATCTCCGTCGCCCTGGTGGCCAGACTCGCCACCCTGAAGCCGGACACGGCGACGCGCTGCGCCGAACTCCTGCGCAGCGCCCGCATCCTGACCGACTCCGGCGTGGAGGACGGCGAGCTGGAGTTCGTGCACCCGCTGATCGCCACCGCCGTCTACGAGTCCATCCCGGACGCCCTGCGCACCGCCATGCACGGCATCGCCGCCCAGCTCGTCACCGACTCCGGGCTCGGTGCCGCGGCCGCCTCCCGGCATCTGCTCCAGGTCCACCCGGACGACGACGAGGAGCTCGTCGAGCAGTTGCGCGAGGCCGCCCGCGAACACCTCCTCGTCGGCGCCCCCGACGCGGCCCGCCGCTGCCTGGAGCGCGCCCTGTTGGAACCGCCGACGCCCGAGGTCCACGCGCGCGTGCTCTTCGAACTCGGCTGCGCCACCCTGCTGACCGCCCCCGCCAGGACCATCGGCCACCTCCAGACCGCGCTCGCCATGCCCGGCCTGGAGGGCGCGGCCCGGGTGGACGCCGTCATCCGCCTGTCCCAGGCCCTCATGCACAACAACCAGCTCGAGGAGGCGGTCCGTACCGTCGAGGCGGAGGCCGCCCGGCACGAGGAGGGCCCGGCCCGACTCCGCCTCCAGGCCGTGCAGTACACCTGGGAGGGGCTCTACCCGGGCGAGGCCACCTCACCGGGACGCTCCGAGCGCCTCGCCGCCCTGGCCGCCACCTGCACCGGCCGGGACAACTCCGAGCGGGCCCTGCTGATCCTGCGCGGCTTCGACGCGATGGCCCGAGGCGAGAGCGCCGAGGAGATCGCCGAGGTCTGCGACCGCGCCCTCGTCAACGGCCGCCTCGCGCCCGGCCTCGGCTGGACCGACACCGAGTGGGGTCTCGAACTGCCCCTGATGCTGGCCAGCGCGTACGCCTTCACCGACCGGCTCGACCGCGCCGAGGCCCTCTACACCGACGCCCTGCGCACCTACGAGTCGGCCGGCTGGAGCGGCGGCCACCTCGCGCTCGCCCACGCCTACGTCGGCCTGGCCCACCGCCGGCGCGGCCGGCTCCGGGAGGCGGAGACCTCCCTGCGCGAGTCGCTGCGGCTCGCCGAGCGGGTCGGACGGGGCCTGCCGCTGTACTGGTCGGCGACCTGCAACCTCGTCGACACGCTGCTCGCGCGCGGCCATGTCGAGGAGGCGTGGGCGATCGCCGAGCAGTACGGCTTCGCGCCGCCGTACCCGTCCACGATCGTGCTGCCCGACCCGCGGTCCGTGCGTGGGCGGCTGCTGCTGGCCGTGGGCCGGACCAAGGACGGGATCAACGAACTGGACGCCGCGGAGAAGGCGGCGGCGGTCCGGGGCCACCACAACCCGGTGCTGGTGCCCTGGGCGGTCGACCTCGCGCGTGCCCTCGCCGTCGAGGACCCGGTGCGGGCCGCCCAGTTGGCCACGGAGGTCCGCCGGCACGCCGAGCGGCTCGGCACGGACACGGCGATCGGTGAGGCGCTGCGGTGCGCGGCGGCCCTGGAGACCGGGCAGCGGGCGGTGCGACTCGCCGCACAGGCCGTCGCCTATCTGGAGGCCTCACCCTGCCAGTACGAGCACGCGGCGGCCCGGGTCGAGTACGGCATCGCGGCGCGGTCCGTGGCCGAGCTCAACAGGGGCCTGGCGCTCGCGCGTTCCTGCGGGGCGGACGGGCTGGTGGCGCAGGCGAGGGAGGTCCTGGAGACGGGGCGCGGGCTGCGGTGACGCGGAGCCCTCAGGGTGCCGTCAGGCGGTCGGTGAGCGCGGTCAGGCGCTTGCGGGTCTCCTCGTCGTACGTCGCCTCATGGGCCCGCGCCGGACGGGTCCCGTCGAAGTAGCCGCCCGTTCCCAGGTCCTCGGTGGCCAGGGCCAGCACTCCGGGCGCCCCGTCCGCGACCGTCGACCACGGGGCGACCCCGCCCTCGCGGACCATGGCCGTGTCCATGAAGGTCGCCGGGTGCAGGACGTTGACCGCGACCCCCGTGCCCGCCAGCTCCTCGGCCAGCGCGAAGGTGTGGGCCGCCAGGGCGAACTTGGCACGGCAGTACGCGGCGAACCCGGCGTAGCCGCGGGTGAACTCCGGGTCGTCGAGGTCGATCGGCTCCTGGCCCGCCGAGCCCACGTTGACGACGCGGGCGGGGGTGTTCGCCCGCAGCACCGGCAGCAGGGCCCGGGTCAGCACCACCGGCGCCAGGTAGTTCACCGCCAGCCGCAGTTCATGGCCGTCGGCGCTCACCTCACGGCGCGAGCCAGGCGAACCGGAGCCCACCCCCGCGTTGTTGACCAGGACGTCGAGCTCGGGGTGGGCGTCGGCGACCCGCGCGCCCAGCTCGCGCACCTCGTCGAGACAGGCGAGGTCGGCCACGAAACCCTCGGCCCGCCCCTCGGTCCGCAGCTCCGCCACCAGGTTCTCGGTGCGGCCCGGGTCCCGGCCGTGGGCGAGGACGAGATGGCCGGAGCGGACCAGCTCGAAGGCGACGTAGCGGCCGAGACCCGAGGTGGCACCGGTGATCAGGATGGTCGACATGCCCCCACGGTAGGCACATCGCCGTCCCTCGTGCCTGCCCCTGCCGGGGTCACCCTTCCGTCTCCTCCGCCAGCACCCGCTGCGCCGTGGCGAACGCCGAGTTCGCCGCCGGTACCCCGCAGTAGACGGCCGTCTGGAGCAGGACGGCCCCGATCTCCTCCGGGGTGAGGCCGTTGCGGCGCGCCGCCCGCACATGCATGGCCAGTTCGTCGTAGTGGCCGTGCGCGACCAGCGCGGTCAGGGTGATCATGCTGCGCTCGCGGCGGCTGAGCGTGGGGTCCGTCCATATCTCGCCCCACGCGTACCGCGAGATGAAGTCCTGGAAGCGGGCGGTGAACGGGGTCTGCCGGGCCTGCGCCCGGTCCACGTGGGTGTCCCCGAGCACCTCGCGCCGCACCTCCATGCCCCGCTTGGCGCCTCCGTCGAGATGCGTGCGCAGAGCGGTGAGCACGGCCTCCGGGCACTGCGCCGGGGCCAGGTGCGAGGCCCCGGGGAGCTCGACGAGCGTGGCGCGCGGCACCGCGTCGGCGATCTCCCGCAGATGGGGCGGCGGGGTCGCCGGGTCCTCGCGGCCGGCGATCAGGAGGGTGGGCGCGGAGATCCCGGCCAGTCGGTCGCGCAGATCGAAGGAGGCCAGGGCGTCACAGCAGGCCGCGTACGCCTCCGGATCGGCCTCGGCGTGGTCCCGCACCAGCTCCGGCACGCTGAAGTCGCCCGCGAACCAACGGGAGTTCGCGGTCTCCAGCAGCCACCCCATCCCCTCCCGGCGGACCCGCTCGGCCCGCTCCTCCCACGGCTTGCTGCCGTTGAAGTGGGCCGAGGAGCAGATCACCGCCAGCGACGCGACGCGCTCCGGGTGCCGCACGGCCAGGTGCAGACCCACCGCGCCGCCGAGCGAAACCCCCGCGTAGGCGAATTGTTCGAGGCCGAGCGAGTCGGCGAGCGCGAGCACCAGGTCGGCGAGGTCGCCCACGGTGGCGCCGGGTCCGATCAGGTCGGCCGCCGAACCGCCGTGGCCGGGCAGGTCCCAGCGGATCACCCGGTGGGTGACGGACAGCTCGGGCGCCACCGTGTCCCACAGGGCGTACGACGTCCCCAGCGACGGTCCGAGCAGCAGCGGGGGAGCGGAAGCGGAGCCCTCGGCACGGTGGTTGAGCAGTTTCACGGTCAACGTCGCTCCAGAGCACGGTCGGTGAGGGCACCGGCGGAACCGGTGAAGCGGGCGGGGTCGGTGAGCTCGCCGAGGTCGACGTCCTTCAACGCGGGCTCCCGGGCCAGGAGTTCACCGAGCGAGACCCCCTCGGTGTAGGTCCGCCTGGCGAGTTCCGTCAGCAGTTCCTTGGCGCGGGCGCGGCCCAGCACGGGTGCCAGCTCGGCGGAGAGCCGCTCGGAGACGATCAGCCCGTGGGTGAGGTCCAGGTGGGCGCGCATGGCGTCGGCGTGGACCTGTAGCCCCTCGGTCAGCTCGGCGGCGTCCCGCGCGGCTCCGCCGACCAGCCGCAGCAGGTCCCTGAGCGGCTCCCACTCGGCGTGCCAGGCGCCGGGCGGCCGCTCGTCCTCGGCGGCCAGCGAGGCGTACAGCGTGGCCGCGAGCTGGGGCGCGCGCCGGGCGGCCGCGGCGATCAGCGTGGACCGCACGGGGTTGGCCTTGTGCGGCATCGCCGAGGATCCGCCCCCGCTGCCCTCCGCGACCTCGGCGATCTCGGTACGGCCGAGCACGAGCACGTCCGCGGCGATCTTGCCCAGCGCGCCGGCGGTGAAGGCCAGGCATCCCGCGAGGTCGGCGATGGGGGTGCGCAGGGAGTGCCAGGGCAGGAGCGGTGCATCGAGGCCGAGTTCACGGGCGAAGGCCGCTGTGAGCATCACCGTGTTCCGGGCGCCGTACGCGGTGAAAGCGGCCAGCGTCCCGGCGGCACCGCCGAGTTGGGCAGGGAGGTCGTCCCGCACCTCGATGACTCGGTCCCGCGCGTCCAGGACCAGTGACCGCCACCCGGCCGCCTTGAGCCCGAACGTGGTCGGAACAGCGTGCTGGGTGAGCGTCCGGCCGGGCATCGCCGTGTCGCGGTGCTCGGCAGCCAGCCGGACCAGGGCCCGCTGGGCGCGGTCGAGGTCGGCGAGGACGAGGTCGAGCGTGCGGGTCGCGACCAGCATCGTCGCCGTGTCCAGGATGTCCTGGCTGGTGGCACCCCGGTGCACGTACGGGCCGTGCTCCTCGCCGACCGCCTGGGTGAGATCGGCGACCAGCGGGATGACGGGGTTGCCGCCGCCGCGCGCACGCTCGGCGAGGGACCGTACGTCGAACCGGGCCGCGTCGGCCGCCTCGGTCACCGCGTCCGCCGCCGCCTGCGGGGCGAGCCCCAGGCGGGCCTGTACGCGGGTCAGCGCGGCCTCCGCGTCCAGCAGCGCCTGGAGGTGGGCGGTGTCGGAGGTCGCGGAGGCGGCGGGGGAGCCCGCCCACCCGGGGCCGAGCAGTCCGGTGTCCGGATCGGGAGAAGTCACTGGAACTCCAGGAAGACCGTTTCGCCTTCGCCCTGAAGGCGGATGTCGAAACGGTAGGTGCCGTCGCCCTGCCGGCGTGCGATCAGCGTGTCGCGCCGCTCCGCCGGCACCCGGGCCAGCAGCGGGTCCGTGGCCAGGGCCGCCTCGTCGTCCGGCAGGTAGATCCGGGTGTACAGGTGCACCAGCAGCCCGCGCGCGAAGACGCACACGCTGATGTACGGCGCGCTCCGCCCCCGGGCGCCCGGCCGCAGGGTCCGTGCGCTCCAGTGGCCGTTGGCGTCGGTCTGGATGCGGCCCCAGCCGGTGAACTCCACGCCGTTGCGGCCCAGGTAGCCGCCGGTCGCCGGGTCCCGCCGGATCGAACCGTCGACCTGCGGGACGTCGCCGTCCGGGTCGGCGCTCCACAGCTCCAGGAAGGCGTCCGGCAGCGGGGCGCCCGCGCCGTCGGTGACGTAACCCTGGAGGACGAGGGCGTCCGGGTGGCCGACGGGCGCGATGTCGCCGCCGCCGGGGAAGGGCAGGGCGTGTCCGTAGAAGGGGCCGACCGTGTGCGACGGGGTCGGCAGCACGGTCTCCGGACGGCTGGTGTCGATCTTCGTCATGGCTGGTCAGCGTCCTTCTTCGAGCCAGGTGGCCTGCGGTCCGTCGAGCACGATGTCCCAGTGGTAGCCCATCGAGAACTCCGGTACGGACAGGTTGTGGTCGTAGGTGGCGACGAGCCGCTGGCGGGCCGCGTCGTCCGTGACCGACTGGATGATCGGGTCGTAAGGGAAGAGCGGGTCGCTCGGGAAGTACATCTGCGTCACGAGCCGCTGGGTGAACGCCGTGCCGAAGATCGAGAAGTGGATGTGGGCCGGCCGCCAGGCGTTGAGGTGCTGACGCCACGGGTAGGGCCCCGGCTGGACGGTCGTGAAGCGGTAGCGGCCGCTGTCGTCGGTCAGCGTGCGGCCGACGCCCGTGAAGTTCGGGTCCAGCGGGGCGTCGTGCTGCTCGCGCTGGTGGGCGTACCGTCCGGCCGAGTTGGCCTGCCAGATCTCGACGAGCTGACCGCGCAGCGGACGGCCGTCGCGGTCCAGGAGCCGTCCCTCGACGGTGATCCGCTCACCGATCGGCTCACCGTTGTGCTGCCGGGTCAGGTCGTTGTCGATCTCCGTGATGTCGCGTTCGCCGAAGGCGGGCGAGTGCAGCTCCACCAGTTCGGGGTCCTGGGAGACGTCGATGCCGATCGGGGGCTGCTTCGGGTGCCGCAGCACCGAGGAGCGGTAGGGCGCGTAGTCGCGGCGCGGCTGGTGCTCGACCGGGGCGCCGTCGGCGAGCCGCTTCTCGTAGGCGGCGTGCTCGGCGGCGATTTCCCGGTCGATGTCGTGCTGGGTGAGAGTCATGGGGATTCCTGCGTTCCGTTAACGTTCGAGGACGAGAGCGAGGCCCTGGCCGACGCCGATGCACAGGGTGGCGACCCCGACTCCGCCGCCCCTGCGGGCGAGTTGGTGGGCGACGGTGCCGGCCAGCCGCGCGCCCGAGGCGCCCAGCGGGTGGCCGAGGGCGATGGCCCCGCCCTGCGGGTTGAGGATCGCCGGGTCGAACTCGGGCCATTCGGCGACACATCCGAGCACCTGGGCGGCGAACGCCTCGTTCAGCTCCAGCACGGACAGGTCGTCGAACCCCTTGCCCGCCTTGGCGAGCGCCCGGTTGACCGCCTCGACGGGGGCGAGTCCGAAGTAGTGCGGGTCCAGCGCGTTGACCCCGCTCGCGGAGATCCGGGCCAGCGGCTCGCGACCGGTCGCGGCGAGGCCCTCGTCGTCGACGAGCAGCAGCGCCGCGGCACCGTCGTTCAACGGCGAGGCGTTGCCCGCGGTCACCGTGCCGCCGTCCGTGCGGAACGACGGCTTCAGCTTCGCCATGGAGGCCAGTGACGCGTCCGGCCGTACGCATTCGTCCGCGCCGAAGTCGACCGGCTCACCCCTGCGCTGCGGGACCGGCACCGGCGCGAGCTCGGCGTCGAACAGCCCCGCCGCCCGGGCCGCGGCCGCCTTCCGGTGCGAGGCCAGCGCGAACTCGTCCTGCTGCTCGCGGCTGATCTTGTGCTTGTCGGCGATCAGTTCGGCCGACTCGCCCAGCGGGACCGTCCACTGCGGCTCCATCCGCGGGTTGACCATGCGCCAGCCCAGCGTGGTCGAGTACAGCTCGGCGTGCCCGGCCGGGAACGGCCTGTCCGACTTGGGCAGCACGTACGGCGCCCGGGTCATCGACTCCACACCACCGGCGACGGCGACGGAGGCGTCCCCGAGGGCGATCGCGCGGGCCGCCTGGATCACGGCCTCCAGCCCCGACGCGCACAGCCGGTTGACGGTCACGCCGGGCACGGAGGTGGGCAGGCCGGCCAGCAGCGCCGCCATCCGGCCCACGTTCCGGTTCTCCTCGCCCGCGCCGTTGGCGTTGCCGAAGTAGACGTCCTCGATCCGGGACGGGTCCAGTTCGGGCGTACGGGCGAGCAGTGCACGGATGGCGTGGGCGCCGAGGTCGTCCGGGCGCACCGCGGCGAGTCCGCCGTTGTAGCGGCCCACCGGGGTGCGGACCGCGTCGACGATGTAGACGTTCTTCATCGCAGGTCCTCCGCGACGGTCAGTTGTGCGTCGGTCCTGGCGACGATCTCCTCGACGCCCACCCCGGGCGCCGTCTCGACCAGCACGAGACCGTCCTCGGTGACGTCCAGGACGCCGAGGTCGGTGATGATCCGGTTCACGCACGCCTTGCCGGTCAGCGGCAGCGCGCACTTGGTGAGGATCTTGGGAGAGCCGTCCTTGGCGGTGTGGGTCATCACCACGATCACCGTGCGGGCGCCGTGGACCAGGTCCATCGCCCCGCCGATCCCGGTGATCAGCTTGCCGGGGACGGCCCAGTTGGCGAGGTCGCCGGTCTCGGACACCTGCATGGCGCCCAGGACGGCCACGTCGATGTGCCCGCCCCGGATCATCCCGAAGGAGAGCGCCGAGTCGAAGAAGGAGGCCCCCGGCAGGACGGTGACGGTCTCCTTGCCCGCGTTGATCAGATCGGGGTCGACCTGGTCCTCGGTGGGGTAGGGGCCGGTGCCGAGGATGCCGTTCTCCGACTCCAGGATCACCTCGACGCCCGGCGGGAGGTGGTTGGGGATCAGCGTCGGCAGTCCGATGCCGAGGTTGACGTACTGACCGTCCTGGAGTTCGCGCGCGGCCCGCGCCGCCATCTGTTCCCGGGTCCAGGCCATCAGTTGCTCACCGTCCGCTGCTCGATCCGCTTGTCCCTCGCCTGCTCGGGTGTCAGCGCGAGGACCCGCTGCACGAAGATGCCCGGCAGGTGCACCGCGTCCGGGTCGATCTCGCCGGGTTCCACCAGCTCCTCGACCTCGGCGATCGTGACCCTGCCGGCCATCGCCGCGAGGGGGTTGAAGTTCCGGGTGGACCTGTTGAAGACCAGGTTGCCGTACCGGTCGCCCTTCGCCGCGCGGACCAGGGCGAAGTCGGTGCGGATCCCGTGCTCCAGGACGTACTCGGTGCCGTCGAACTCCCGCACCTCCTTCGGCGGGGAGGCCAGGGCGACGCCGCCCTTGCCGTCGTAGCGCCAGGGCAGCCCGCCGTCGGCGACCTGGGTGCCGACGCCGGCCGGGGTGAAGAAGGCGGGGATCCCGGCGCCGCCCGCCCGCAGCCGCTCGGCGAGCGTGCCCTGCGGGATCATCTCGACCTCCAGCTCACCGGCCAGGTACTGGCGGGCGAACTCCTTGTTGGCGCCGATGTACGACCCGGTCACCCGGGCGATCCGGCCTGCGGCGAGCAGGACCGCGAGGCCCGACTCCATTGCCCCGCAGTTGTTGGAGACCACCGACAGGGAGCCGGTGCCCTGCTCGTACAGGGCCTGGATGAGCACGTTCGGCACACCGCTCAGCCCGAAACCGCCCACCGCGAGCGACGCGCCCTCCGGCACATCGGCCACCGCCTCCCGGGCCGTGGCGACCACCTTGTCCATCCGCACAGCCCCATCTCTCCAATTGCTCAGTGCACTGAGTATTTCAGCGAGGTTTCTCTTAAGCTGCCACTGTGGCAGCCTGGCGTCAAGGCTCACTACTCTTCAGTGCACAAACGAAAACGCCCACGCATCGACCCTCTGACTCGGGAGCGCACATGGCCGCGGTGGACCTCACCACCCACCCCGGGCACCTCGCCCGGCGGCTCCAGCAGGCGCACTACCTGCTGTGGAACACGATGGTCTCCGAGGAGATCACCTCGCCCCAGTTCGCGGTCCTGAACGCGCTCGTCGCCGAGCCGGGGCTCGACCAGCGCACGGTGGGGGAGCGGGTCGGCCTCGACCGGTCCACCATCGCCGAGGTCATCAGCCGGCTCGGCCGGCGCGGACTGCTCGACAAGGTCCGCGACCCCCAGGACGGGCGCCGCTTCCTGCTGCGCCTGACCGACGACGGGGTGCGCACCCACCGCAAGCTGACCGTGCGCACCGCCCGGATGAACCAGGTCTTCCTGGCCCCGCTCTCCGACGACGAGCAGAGCCGCTTCTTCGAGCTGATCCGCCGGGTCGCGGACGCGGCGGAGGGGCTCCGCAATCCCGCGGAGCCCCTCGTCACCCAGCCCTGATCAGGAGGCCTTCGCGAAGACGACCCACACCTGGCCCTTCGCGAAGTTCACCGGGGAGCCGTCCTTCGTGGTGAAGTCCGTGCCGTCCGCGGGCGTCGCCCGCTTCCAGTTCACGTCGAAGGCGCGGCCGTCGCGCAGCACCTTCGCCTTCCCCGAGCCCACGGTCACCGTGTACGGCGTGTTGTTGCCGAGGAAGTCGTGGAAGGCGGACTTGCGGACCTTGACGTACTGCACGACGACCGTGGCCGGGGCCAGCCGCTTGCCGTCGGCCGTCACGTCCGGGGCGCCGTCCATCGAGACCAGCCAGCGCCGCCTGCTCTCGGACCACGTGAAGGTGAAGCGGGCGGCCGGGTAGCGGACCGTCTCGGAGGTGTCCCGGGTGCCGCCGGCCGGCGCCGGTCCGTAGCGGAAGCCGGTGGTCAGCGCGGCCGCGCCCGGCGTGGTGGGCACCAGGCGCTTCGGGCGCAGGTAGAGATTGTGCGGAAGGACCTTGTCGGTGCCGCGGAAGTAGGCGTCGGCCGCCTTCTCGGGGGTGCGGGCGGCCAGCGGTGCCCGGTTGATCAGGGGCATCAGCTTGCCCTGGGCGCCGGAGAAGGCGAGCGTCGGGTGGTCGAACTGCCGCAGCAGCTCCAGATCCGACTCGCGGGCGCTGCGCACGGGGCCGACGGCCTTCGGCAGTTTCGTCGCGTACACCGCCATGAGGCGGCTGAGGCCGCCCTCGACCTGCTCGGCGTAGACGACGTCGGCGGCGTCGAGGCCCGTCTGCGGGCGCGCCGCCCGTACGTTGTCGATCTTCACGGCGAGCACGGAGGGACGGTGGGCCCCGCTCGACGGTGAAGTGTTCGGTTCCGAGGTGTCCGGTTGTGCCGAGCGGAACGGTCCGCGTCCGTCGTCTGTCGGGACCCGGGGGGTGCCTTGTCCCGTGCAACCCGCGGCGAAGAGGCCCGTGGCGGTCAGCAGTGCCGCCGCCGTACGGGCGCGTCTGGCGCGCGTCCCTTGCTCCCTACCCACCATGCCCACCTTGCCCGCCCGTCTCGTGTTTCTGATTGTGCGCTTATAAGTTCATTGGTGGCCATACCCGTCCGTTTCTGATTAGTCGCGTCGACTAGGCCGATCGGCCCTGGATCACGGTTCGGCGGGAGTCCCCCGGGTACCCGGGGCGCCTACCCGAGGACCGACACATGACCTGACGGAGGGAGTGCCGGGCGATGAAGGCAGTGACCTGGCAGGGCAAGCGGGACGTACGGGTGGAGGAGGTGCCCGATCCGAAGATCCAGGAACCGACGGACGCCGTCATCCGGATCACCTCCACCGGACTGTGCGGCTCCGACCTGCACCTCTACGAGGTACTCACACCGTTCATGACACCGGGCGACATCCTCGGCCATGAACCCATGGGCATCGTCGAGGAGGTCGGTGCCGCGGTGCCGGACCTCGCCGTCGGCGACCGGGTCGTGGTGCCCTTCCAGATCGCCTGCGGAAACTGCTGGATGTGCATGACCGGACTGCCGACCCAGTGCGAGACCACCCAGGTCACCAGTGAGGGCATGGGTGCCGCCCTGTTCGGCTACACCCGGCTGTACGGCGCCGTCCCGGGCGCCCAGGCCGAGTATTTGCGCGTCCCGCAGGCCCAGTTCGGGCCCATCAAGGTCCCGGAGGGGCCGCCGGACGACCGCTTCGTGTACCTCTCCGACGTGCTGCCCACCGCCTGGCAGGCAGTCGAGTACGCGGACGTCCCCGAGGGCGGCAGCGTGGCCGTGCTCGGACTCGGGCCCATCGGCGACATGGCCTGCCGGGTCGCCCAGGTGCGCGGCGCCGGGCGCGTCTTCGGCGTGGACCTGGTGAGCGAACGGCTGCGCCGGGCCCGTACGCGGGGCGTGGAGACGTACGACCTCCGGAGCTTCGACAGCGAGAAGGAACTGGTCCAGGCGATCCGCGACGAGACCGACGGGCGCGGGCCGGACGCCGTGATCGATGCCGTCGGCACGGAAGCCCACGGCAGTGCGGTCGCGCGCCTGGCCCAGAACGCCTCGGCCCTGCTGCCCAGGAAGATCAGCGGACCCTTCGCCGAACGCTTCAGCATCGACCGGCTCGCCGCCCTGCACACCGCCATCGAGCTGGTGCGGCGCGGCGGCACACTGTCCCTCACGGGTGTCTACGGCGGCATGGCCGACCCGCTGCCGATGCTCACCATGTTCGACAAGCAGATCCAGATCCGGATGGGCCAGGCCAACGTACGGCGCTGGAGCGACGAGATCATCCCCTACCTGACCGACGAGGACCCGCTCGGCGTCGACGACTTCGCGACCCACCACGTACCACTGTCGGACGCCCCGCACGCGTACGAGATGTTCCAGAAGAAGCGGGAGGGCGCGGTCAAGGTCCTCATGCGGCCGTGACTCCGGGGCCGGGCGGGTGAGGTCTTTACGACGCGGACCCGCCCGGTGTGCCTCCGGCGGCCGGGATTCCGAGTGCTGGGCCGGCGGGGCTTCACGGCGCGGATCCGCGTGGTGTGCCTCCGGCGGCCGGGATTCCGAGTGCTGGGCCGGCGGGGGCTCCATGGCACAGACCCGCCCGGTGTGCCTCCAACCGCCTGGGCCGCGTCGGCGGCTTCCCAGGGCCACCACCGCGCGCCGGCCGTCCCGGCTGACGCGCGGGCCCGGCGGCGCGGGTCCCGCGGGCTCCGTCGACGCAGATCCGCCCGTCTGGGTCGCGCCGGCCGGGCAACGGGCCCCGGCGGACCCACT